>NZ_JBEPDF010000021.1:0-1072 GCF_040300125.1 Terrabacter sp. NPDC000476 | reverse complement strand
CTGGAGTAGGTCCCAAGGGTTGGGCTGTTCGCCCATTAAAGCGGTACGCGAGCTGGGTTTAGAACGTCGTGAGACAGTTCGGTCCCTATCCGCTGCGCGCGTTGGAAACTTGAGAAGGGCTGTCCCTAGTACGAGAGGACCGGGACGGACGAACCTCTGGTGTGCCAGTTGTTCTGCCAAGGGCATGGCTGGTTGGCTACGTTCGGAAGGGATAACCGCTGAAGGCATCTAAGCGGGAAGCCTGCTTCGAGATGAGGTTTCCGTGCCCCTTTGGGGTGGGAGGCTCCCTGGAGATGACGGGGTTGATAGGCCGGGTGTGGAAGCAACGACGAGAGAGTTGTGGAGCTGACCGGTACTAATAGGCCGATCACTTGTCTACTACGCACCAGCTACCACCAAGACCTGTAACGGGTGGCGGTGAGCGGTGTGGGCATGATGAGTGCACGAGCATGAACGAACTTGATCTACTGATTGAACGATGACACTGCTGTAAGTGTTTCGCGTCCATTGTGTGGTTCTCGGGAGAGAACCCGAAGCTCCTTGGGGGGTTTCAGTCGATCCTGGCCTTTGTGGTCCGGTGGTCATAGCGGTGGGGAAACGCCCGGTCTCATTCCGAACCCGGAAGCTAAGCCCACCAGCGCCGATGGTACTGCTCGGGAGACTGGGTGGGAGAGTAGGTCACCGCCGGCCACTCACTCTTTGCAGTGGGTACGTGGTTGAGGGGAGTGGCACCGCTGTGGCGGTGCTGCTCCCCTCTTCTGCGTTGTGGGCGCATCGCACAGTGCGACCCGACGGTGGGCTGCGTCAGCGCAGGCGCAGCACGGTTCCGGCCAAGGGCTTGGGGCGGAACGACGTCGTCTTGCGTCCCATGAGACCCCCGGCCTGCACGAGCCGGTTGAGGCCCTCCACCGTGGGGCGTGGCAGGAGCACAGCGGCGTGCGCACCGACCGCGCCGAGGACGACGTCGAGGTCGCCCTGGTACTGCACGAGGTCGTTCGGCGTCCCGCCCGACCGGATGGCCGCGTCCACGAAAGCGCCGGCCCCGGAGGCACCGTCGGCCGGTGGCCCCTCG
>NZ_JBEPDF010000020.1:0-1099 GCF_040300125.1 Terrabacter sp. NPDC000476 | reverse complement strand
CACCCCCACCCCGACCAGGCCGGCGACCTCATCGAACGACGCGAACAGGTCACCCTGCGCCTGCGCGGACACACCTTCGCTCCCTGGAACCCGCTGCAGTCCGCGGTCGAAGTCGTCGCCCTGCACCACTCCCGCAGCTGCGGTGTCCCCATCGAAACCGCCCTCACCCACGTCTGGACCGCCCACGCCGCCGGCACCGCCGAACGCCCCGTCTGGCAAGCCGTCGCCGCCGGACAGGTCACCGCCCGCCAGGCCCGCACCATCCTGGCCCAGTCCCGCCACCTCGCCGCCCGCACCGCCACCCTCACCGCAGATACCGACGGGGAGATCAGTGAGGGCGAGATCGTCGAGGGACCGGCGCTGCTGGAGGGTGAGGCCCTCACCCAGGCGCTCGACACGTTCCACACCACCGCCCTGACCTGGGCCCGTGAGGGCAAGGTCGGCTCCGCCCTGCACGGACGCTGCTTCCGACTGCTGGAACGGATGACCCCCCCCACCACGAACGCGTCGTCCGGCACACCCGCCACCCCGGCCGCGAAGCGGTCCTGACCGACTGCCAGGACGGCGCCACCGCCCACCTGTCCCTCGACCTCCCCCTCGGCCTGGGCCGGCGGCTGATGACCTTCGCCACCGCCTGCGCCGACGCCACCACCGACCACACCAGGGCCCACGGCCTGCACGACGACCGCGACCACGCCACCCGCGTCAACGACGCCCTCGTCGACGTCCTGCGCGACGGACTCACCCGCTTCACCCCCGCCACCTCCGACACCGACCACCAGCAGCCCGCCGACGCCGAGCACCCCGCCACCACCGGCCGCACCCACCGGCCCGCCACCAGCGTCCACGTCCTGCTGCGCGTCGACGCGACCACCCTGTTCGGCGCCGACAGCACGTTGCCTGACGACGCCGCGTGGGTCGACGGTCTCGGCCCGGTGTCCATCGAGACCGCCCGGGAACTGGCCGCCGACCCCGACGCCACCTGGCGCAAGGTCGTCACCGCCCCCGGCACCCGTGACGTGATCGACGTCGCCGCCGACGTCTACCGCCCCTCGGCCGCGCTGCGGCGGTTCATCGTCGCCCGCGACGAGACGTGCCG
>NZ_JBEPDF010000019.1:0-1153 GCF_040300125.1 Terrabacter sp. NPDC000476 | reverse complement strand
AACGCCACCCTCGCCCACGTCCACACCGCCGTCACCGCCCTGCGATCCATCCCCACCCCCCTGCGCCGCGGCACCGTCGACATGGAGGTGGACACCGAGACCGGCGAACGCGTGTGGACCACGCAACGCCGCGCCGACCTCATCGACGGACACTTCGCCACCGTCACCGGCACCCAACCCCTGGCCACCGCCACCCAGGTCCTCGAGGAACTCCTCATCCGTCTGGACCCCGAACGCGTCGACCGGCACGTCCGCGACCTCGAACCGGACTCCGCCAGCCGCCGCACCCTCACCTTCACCCGCCGGAACGGGATGCTGCGGATGACCGTCGACCTCGACGAAGCCGCTGCCGTCGTCGTCCGCTCCGCCGTCGAAGCCGCCTCCCGCCCCGAACCTGCGAACGGTGCCGACGGTGCAGAACCCGACACACGCTCCACCATGCAACGCCGCCACGACGGCCTCGTCGACCTGGTCACCACCGGCGCGCACCACCCCGCCAGCAACCTGACCCGGTCGTCGCCCACAAGGCCACCGTCGTGCTGCGCGCCACCCTCGACGACACCGGCACGGTGGAGGTGGGAACGGCCAGCGTGGACGGGCACGGCCCCGTCACCGACGCCACGCTCCGCGCCGCCACCTGCGACGCCGACCTGTCCGTCGCGGTCCTGGACCGCCTCGGCCGGCCCCGCTCCCTGCACACCCTCGACCGGCACGCCACACCCGCCCAACGCCTCCTGGTCGCCGAACGCGACCGCGGGTGCACCGCGCCGGGCTGCGGCGCCCCGGCGTGGGCCTGCCACTTCCACCACGTCATCCACTGGGCTGACGGAGGACCCACCAGCATCGAGAACCTCGTCCTGCTCTGTGGCCGGCACCACCGCGCCCTGCACGCCGGACGACTCGAAGCCAGGTTCGGCGAGGACGGACTCCCGGAAACCCGGCACCTGCACCGCCACCTCGGACGGCTCGCCGACCCCGGACCGTGGACCCGCAACGACCACCCCGGCCTCCTCGCCCGAGCCCGGGAACTCGCCGCGACCCTGCAGCGTGACGACCCACCCGACCGCGCCGCCGCCTGACCCGCACGGCGGGGTGGGGGGATGTCGTGGTCCCGGCAGGTGATTACCAGGGACCGCCGGTACCGCTTACCTCT
>NZ_JBEPDF010000018.1:0-1188 GCF_040300125.1 Terrabacter sp. NPDC000476 | reverse complement strand
ACGCCTCGGACGGGACCGCGGGTCCCCGCGCGCAGCGGAGCGAGCGTGGGGGCGGGACCGCCGTGGCTGGCCGCCGACGCCCCTCGTCGACGGCCTGGAGCTCGTCGTCGTCCGCGTGTCGGTCGCCAGCTCGTCCTGACGACGTCGTGGGGCCTGTAGGCAGGGGTCCAGACAGCACGAGAGCCCCGGAGTTCGCACCTCCGAGGCCCTCGACCAACCCACGTCCGGTGATGCGGAGCGCGAGATGGCTGCACAGCCAGAGTACGACCGGGCCCGCCCTGCGGGTGGCCGGCCGCGTCGGGTGTCTTGGTCCCCGGTGTCTGGCGAGAGCCAGCGCTCTGAGGCCCGTAGGGCCGGACTCGAGCACCCACCGTCGTCGGCGTGGGAGACACGGCCCCGAGCTGCACGGAGGACCCCCCCTCGTCAGGGCCAGCTCTGGACCGGCAGCCGGTCGTCGCTGATCGCGGCAGCGGCACCCGCTCGTCCGCGGCTTGAAGGTCGTCGGCCGAAGGCCGCCCGCCTGGTCGTTCCGCCGTAGTCGCGCGCACGACGGCGTAGGGCACCGCGTCACGAAGTAGTGCCCGAGGGTCTGGCGGTCATGAGGAGGCATCAGCCGTCACTCTGCGCGAGCGTTTTCCGCCCGTGGGTGGGCGAGTGCTGCCAGAAATCCGCGCCGCGCAGCGGCTCCGCCGCTGTTGTCCTGGACTGGCGTGGTCACCTTCGGTGACGCCTGGCAGAGGGGCACGCCAGTGGCCGACACCGTTCCGGTGTCCGCCTCGGTCCCAGCCCGGGGCTGGGTCGGGTGCTCTGGTCTGGTGGATCGGCTGCGGTTCGGAGACCTCAAGACCACCGGCAGGTGGGAGGGGGCATGTCGGGGGACGGACATGGAAGAGGCCGAGCAGTCGCTTCCCCAGACTGCCCGGCCTCGCCCCCATGCGGGGGGTCGTGCTCCTGTGCTGCTGATCGTGCCAGGTGCCCGCCTCCGACACGCGCGGGCGCGCCCTTGTCCTATGTGCCACATCTGGCCGCGATCTTGGTCGGGGGCCTCTGACGGCCGTCTCTCGGCCGCCGACGCCCCTCCCGTCCGTCGCCGAAGGCTCGTCGTCGGACACGCCTCGGACGGGACCGCGGGTCCCCGCGCGCAGCGGAGCGAGCGTGGGGGCGGGACCGCCGTGGCTGGCCGCCGAC
>NZ_JBEPDF010000017.1:0-1310 GCF_040300125.1 Terrabacter sp. NPDC000476 | reverse complement strand
CGCGACCGCTTCGGCGGCACGAGCGAGGGCTTCGTCCGCGTCGGGGTCGTCCAGCCGGGCGACCCGCAGCCCCCGGTCGCCGTCGAGGACGACGTCCGGGCCGCGCCGGGGCGCACCGTGCGCGTCGACCTGCTCGCCAACGACCTCATCGCCGCCGGCGACTCCGTCGAGTTCGAGGACTTCGCCAAGCTCAACGGCGACGGGTTCGCCAAGGACTTCACGAAGCAGAAGGACGACTCGATCAAGGCCGTCGTGCCTCCCGAAGGGCCGGCCAAGGTGCTGACCTACGGCATCACGGACGGCCTCTTCGACCCGTCGCGCTCGACCCTGACGGTGCGGGGGCAGAAGGACTTCAACAACCCGCCCGTCGCCGTCGACGACACCGGGATCGCCAAGGGCGGCGAGACGAGCATCCTCGTCGACGCGCTGGCCAACGACCGCGACCTCGACGGGGAGCGCTCCAGCCTGACGATCACCAAGGTCGTCGGCGACGGCGCGGTCATCGAGCGCGGCAAGGTCCGCATCACGCTGCGCCCGACCGCCCGCGTCGTGCCCTACCTCATCGAGGACGCCGACGGCGCGACCGCGATGGCCCTCATCTACGTGCCCGCCGGCGACAACGGCCTGCCCTACGTCGTGCAGGGCAAGACGATCACGATGGCCGCCGACTCCTCCGTCGACGTGCGGCTCGGCGACTACGTCACCGACCCGCGCGGCGGCACGGTCTCCCTCACCTCGCCCGACACCGTCTCGACCGCTCCGTCGGCCGACCTCCAGCAGGAGGCGACCTCGGCAACGGCGATCCGGCTCACCTCGACGAACGGCTACGTCGGCCCGGCCGCCCTCATGCTCGAGGTCACCAACGCGACGGGCCCGGGCGACAAGAGCGCCCAGACGACCTACGTCACGCTGCAGGTGCAGATCGGGCCCGACGTGCCGGTGCTGCGGTGCCCGTCCTTCGCCGTCTCGATCCTCGCCGGCGGCGACCCGCGGCAGATCGACATCCCGCGCCTCTGCCACGCCTGGCTCCCGAGCGGGATGGACCCCGCCAAGGCCGTCTACGAGGCCTCGTGGGACCCGGGCATCGACCAGGTGTCGCTCACCCAGCAGGGCACGGGCGGCCGCCAGGTCGTCCTACGCGCCGAGGAGTCGGCCCCGGGTGGGGCCACCGGGTCCGTCGTCGTCAAGGCCAAGGGGAGCAACGAGAGCTTCAAGATCGGCGTCCGGGTCATCGGGGCCCCGCCCAAGGTGGCCCCGAACCCCGACGACCCGCAGGACCCCAAGGCGCCGCCGCCCGTGCCGATCGCGAC
>NZ_JBEPDF010000016.1:0-1519 GCF_040300125.1 Terrabacter sp. NPDC000476 | reverse complement strand
CGGATGGGCACGATCGACGTCGCCATCCCCAAGCTGCGCTCGGGCTCCTACTTCCCGGACTGGCTGCTGGAGCGCCGCCGCCGCGCTGAGCGGGCCTTGACGACGGTGGTGGCGACCGCCTATCTGCTCGGGGTCTCGACCCGCCGGATGGAAAAGCTCGTCGAGACCCTGGGCATCACGCGGCTGTCGAAGTCGCAGGTCAGCGAGATGGCCAAGGACCTGGACGCGCAGGTCGAAGCGTTCCGGACCCGCCGGCTGGACGCCGGTCCGTACACGTTCGTGGCCGCTGACGCGCTGGTGATGAAGGTCCGTGAGGACGGCCGGGTCGCGAACGTGCACGCGATGCTGGCGGTCGGGGTCAACGCCGATGGGCACCGGGAAATCCTGGGCCTGCAGACCTCCAGTGCCGAGGACGGCGCCGGTTGGTTGGGGTTCTTCCGCGATTTGACCGCCCGCGGCCTGACCGGGGTCCGGCTGGTGACGTCCGATGCACACGCCGGCCTGGTCGCCGCGATCGGCGCGACCCTGCCGGGAGCGTCGTGGCAGAGGTGCAGGACGCACTACGCCGCGAACCTGATGGCGGTGACGCCGAAGACATCCTGGCCTTGGGTGAAGACGTTGCTGCACAGCGTCTACGACCAGCCTGACGCCGATTCAGTGCACGCCCAGTTCGACCGACTGCTGGACGCGGTGGAGACCAAACTGCCCAAGGTCGCGGCGCACCTGGACGGCGCCCGCGCCGAGGTCCTGGCTTTCACCAGCTTCCCCAAGGAGGTGTGGCGGCAAGTGTGGTCGAACAATCCGCAGGAGCGGTTGAACCGGGAGATCCGCCGCCGCACCGACGTAGTGGGGATCTTCCCCGACCGTGACTCCTTGATCCGCCTGGTCGGCGCCGTCCTGGCTGAGCAGGACGATGAGTGGACCGAAGGCCGTCGCTACCTCGGCCTGGACCTGCTGGACCGTTGCCGGCTGATCGCCATGCCTGGCGGGCAGGACGCCAACCCCGAGACCACTGCGGAGGTGAACTCCGACCTCACGATGCAGGCTCTGACGGCCTGACTGCACGGAGCATCACGCAGCGAACGTCGCACACCACTCCCGGGGACTTGACCCGCCCGCCTCGCGCGTCACTAACCTCAGTGGTCAGTACAGCTAGGGGTCACCGTCCGCGGTCTGCAGCTGATCCGGCTGCTGGCTCACCTGGTCATCACCCGACACGAAGCTCTCACCGACGACCTGACCGGACTGGCCAACCGACGCGCCCTGGACCGCGCTCTCACCGAAGCCCTGGACCAGTCCCGAGACAAGACCCCGGACAAAGGCCTAGAAAAAGGCCTGGAGAAGGGCCCGGGAAGGAGCCCGGCACAGTTCCCGGGGAAGGCTCGAGAGCAGGGACTTGGCGAGCTGCCCGCCGATCAGCGCGCAGACCGCTTCAGCGACGAGCGCACCACCACGTTGATGCTCATCGACCTCGACGGCTTCAAGGACGTCAACGACCGCTTCGGCCACGCCGTCGGCG
>NZ_JBEPDF010000015.1:0-1930 GCF_040300125.1 Terrabacter sp. NPDC000476 | reverse complement strand
CCGGCGATGCCGAGCGCACGGAGGCGATCAGGCGAGCCAGCTCACCGGGGCCGTTCGAGGGTGCGGGTGTCAGCATCCTGAGTCTTCTCCCTCATCCACCATGACTGTTCTCATCTGCTCTGCTCTGGTGCGCTGCGCCTGACGGCGGTCAGAGGGTGAACCGGCTCACCAGGGACTGCAGCTGAGCGGCGCTGCGCGACACCTCCGCCGCGGTGGTGGCGGTGTGAGTGGCGCTGCTCGTCGTCTGCGCCGCCGCCGCGGCGATGCCCGAGATGTTCGCCGTGATCTCCTGGCTGCCCGTGGACACCTCGGTGACGTTGCGGACCATCTCACTCGTCGTCGCCGACTGCTCCTCCACCGCCGCCGCGATCGTGCCCTGCAGGCCGTCGATGCGGGCGATGACCTCGCCGATCTGCGAGATCACGTCGGTCGCGGCGGTGACGTCGGCCTGCGTCGCGCTGACCTTCGCCACGATCTCCTCCGTCGCCCGGGCGGTCTGCTGCGCGAGTTCCTTGACCTCCCCGGCCACGACGGCGAAGCCCTTGCCCATCTCCCC
Source organism: Terrabacter sp. NPDC000476 (assembly GCF_040300125.1). Lineage (NCBI taxonomy): Bacteria > Bacillati > Actinomycetota > Actinomycetes > Micrococcales > Intrasporangiaceae > Terrabacter > Terrabacter sp. NPDC000476. The sequence goes on along the minus strand of NZ_JBEPDF010000015.1, from coordinate 1,374 downwards.
GGCCCGGGCGGCCTCGATCGTCGCGTTCAGCGCCAGCAGGTTGGTCTGCTCGGCGATGGAGGTGATGAGCTTGACGACGTCACCGATCTCGCGGCTGGAGGCGCCGAGGCGTTCGATGGTGGCGCCGGCGTCCCCGGCGGCGGCCACGGCGGTGGCCGCGGTCTGGGAGGCCTGCGCGGTGGAGGTGGCGATCTCGCGGATGGCCGAGGTCATCTCCTCCCCCGCCGCGGCGACGGTGCCGATGTTCGCGCTGATCTGCTCGGTGGCAGCTGAGACGACCTGGGACTGCGCCGCGGACTCCTCCGCCCCCGAGGACAACTGGGTGGCGACCGCGGTCAGCTCCTCACTGGAGGCGGCCAACGTGGTCGCGTTGTCGGTGACTTCGCGCATCACCGCACCCAGGGACTGCAGGGAGGTGTTGGTCGCGGTGGCCAGACGGCCGACCTCGTCCTTGCTGACGTAGTCCACCCGCTGGTCCAGCCGGCCCTGCGCCAGGCCCTCCACCACGGTCACGACCTGGTTCAGGGGGCGGGCGATGGAGCGGGCGATGGCCACCGAGATCGCGACCGCCAGCAGCACGGCCAGGACGGCGCAGCCGATCAGGACGGTCACGGCCTGCCGGTAGGCGGCGCGGCCGTTGGCGGCGATGTCCTTGGCGGCCTTGGCTTCAGCGGCGATCATGGCGGCCAGCGCGGTGTTGATGTCCTTGCCGACCTGCGTGGTCGTCGCGGCGCGCTGGGCGATGAAGGCGGTCAGGTCGTCCTGGCTGGCCAGCGGCAGCAGCGCCTGGGCGGCGGTGCGCCACTGGGCCAGGGACTGGGTGAAGGTGGCCTGGTCGGTGCGGCTGCTGGCCGGGTCGGTGCCCAGGTAGGCCGTCCAGGCGGCATCCAGCGCGCTCTGGTCCTGGGTGTACTGCTCGGCCGCCTGCTGGGTGCTGGTCGGGTCGACGGCCACGGCGATGTCGCTGAGGTCCTTGCGGACTTGCAGGTAGGCGGTCTGGACCTTGTCGATGCCGGCGACCGAGGCCACCCCGGAGGTCGACAGGTAGTCCATCTTCGTCTGCGCCTGTCCCAGCCGCAGCACCCCGAGAACGCTGATGACGATCAGCAGGACCGTCACCGCACCGAACCCGGCGAACAACTTCGACGACACCCGCAGGTCACGCACACGCCCCAGCACCGGACCCACTCCGTTCATCCGCGGCGCCGTGGTCGGCGCCGTCGGGTGCTCCATCGAACAGGTGCCCCCTGGCCTTGAGGTGTCAGAACTGAATGGCGGAGATCTGGACGCGTGGATGCCGCACCCAGGACCACCCGGCGGCGGCCTTCACAGCAGCGGTCCACCCGGGTTGGGGTGGGAGGGCCCGGCCTGGGG
>NZ_JBEPDF010000014.1:0-2383 GCF_040300125.1 Terrabacter sp. NPDC000476 | reverse complement strand
GTCGTCTACGGCGACGCGAAGACCGAGGCTAATGATCGTCGACCGGCACGGCAACGCTCCCGCATGCCCTCTACGTGAATGTGTTGGCAGCGCCCTTCAGCAGGCGCGGCTGATCAAATGTCCGCTAGTACGGTCAACAGACCAGAGCAGGCGTACGGGCATGGTCCCGTCGTGCATGCGTTCCATGGCCTCGGTGGGGTCCATGGTGTCGTCGACTGGGATGCGGCTGTGCTCGGAGCCGTTGCGCATGGTCAGGACGAGCTCGTCACCGGTGAGGGTGGCGGTGCAGCGCGCGATTAAGGGCACAGCTCGAGGATGCACGGTTCTTGATGGCCGGGCCTGTTGCCCGGTGGCGACACGGCGGCAGCTTCCGACGATGCCCACCCGACAGCTAAGACGCACACGCGGCCGCAGGGCGCCGGGGGCCACACGTCAATGCCAGCAGCGCACGCACGTGTCCGTTCTCATGCGATCTGTCACAGCCGCACACCTCTGACCTGCGGTCGGACAACTCGCCTGAGACGGCCGGTGGCCTGCTTGTCTCATCCGGAGCTTGACCCGGTTTTCCGGACAGGTGGGTGACTTGATCATGCCGCAGCGGTGGCTGCGGTGTGAAGGGTTTCGTACTGGACGGGGCTGAGGTAGCCGATGCCGGAGTGACGCCGACGCGGGTTGTAGAAGGCCTCGATCCACTCGAACATCGCCGAGCCCAGCTCCGCCCGGGTGGACCAGGCGCGGCGGTCCAGCAACTCGCGCTGCATCGTGGACCAGAAACTCTCCATCAGCCCGTTGTCGACGCTGGAGGCGACCCGCCCCATCGAGCCCAGCAGACCAGCCGTCCGCAGACGGTGCCCGAAAACCCAGGAGGTGTACTGACTGCCCCTATCGGCGTGGACGATGGTTCCCGGCTGCGGACGACGTCGCCAACAGGCCATCTCCAGGGCATCGACGACGAGCTCGGCGCGGATGTGATCGGCGATGGACCAGCCCACCACCATCCGACTGAACACGTCGACCACGGCGGCGCAGTAGACCTTGCCCTCGGCCGTGGGGTGCTCGGTGATGTCCGAGACCCACAGACGGTTCGGCTCCTGCGCGACGAAGCGGCGGCGCACCAGGTCCTCGTGCGGCGCCGGCAGCGGCTTGGCGCTGGAGCGTTTGCGGCGGTGGCAGACCCCGACCAGGCCAGCGGCTTTCATCAGCCGGGCGATGCGTTTGCGTCCGCAGGTGATGCCCAGTCCCAAACGCAGCTCGGCGTGCACCCGCGGCGCACCGTAGGTCGCCCGCGAGGAGGCGTGGACCTCGACGATGGTCTGCGTCAACGCCGCGTCGGCAGCCGCGCGGGCCGACGGTGGTCGCCCCAGCCACTCGTAGTAGCCCGAGCGGGACACACCCAGTACCCGGCAGGTCACCGCGACGGGGACCGGGGAGGTCTCATCGTCGGCAAGGTCACGGACCAGCGGGTAGGTCATTTTGGGTCCGGCAGCACGTCCCGGGCGAAGTAGGCACTGGCCCGCTTGAGAATGTCGATCTCCATCGCCTGCACCCGGGTCTTGCGGCGCAGCTCGATCAGCTCGGCGCGTTCACCGGCGTCGAGTACGGCGGTGGTGTCCTGACCGGCGCGGCCACTGGTACGGCCGCTGCTGCCTTCAGCCAGCCGGACCCAGCGGCGCAGGCAGGACTCGCTGATGCCGAGGTCAGCGGCGATCTTGCCGATCGGCTGCTCACGCAGCTGAGCCAGCTCCACGGCGCGCTGACGGAACTCCGGCGGGTGGGGTCGGGGCATCGAAGGACTCCTTTCTGGGCGACATCATCGCCTCAGGTCGGTGTCCGGAGAAGCGGGTCAAGCTCCCTTCTAGTAGCACGTGCATGACGTCCTCAGGGAGGTCGGAGGCAGGCTCAATCGGCGCTGTGGATGGGATGGACAGGGCGTCCAGCAGGACCTTCAACTGGTTGTCGATGTCGCCGCGGCGTTGGATGAAGTTGCCCGCGCCGGACTAGGTCGCTGAGACGGGGAAAGTTCAGGTGCGGCGGAGGAGAGCAAGCGAGCGGAAGCGACGCTTTGTCATAATGAAGATTATCGGCTCACTGGACGATGGCCACGTTCACCCAGGAGACGCCCGTCAAACCCCTGCGGCGCATGGCGTCTCCCGTCGAGACTCCGACGTCGGCCGGTGCATCGAGTGTCGACGCCGCCAGCGCGGGGACGTCGACCCCTCCGGCGGGTCGGCCGCAGAGCCGAAGTCCCGGCACCTGCACGGACCGAGTCGCCGGCCGGCTCGCTCTGACCCGACGTCGCCGAACTCGTCCGTCGACGTGCCGCGTCCACCACGTCGCGAGTGCCACGAGGTCACCACCTTCCAGTCGACGTCCGTGCCGTGGC
>NZ_JBEPDF010000013.1:0-3174 GCF_040300125.1 Terrabacter sp. NPDC000476 | reverse complement strand
ACAAGCGGCGGAGCATGCGGATTAATTCGATGCAACGCGAAGAACCTTACCAAGGCTTGACATACACCGGAATCATCCAGAGATGGGTGCGCCTTCGGGTCGGTGTACAGGTGGTGCATGGTTGTCGTCAGCTCGTGTCGTGAGATGTTGGGTTAAGTCCCGCAACGAGCGCAACCCTCGTTCCATGTTGCCAGCAACACTTCGGTGGTTGGGGACTCATGGGAGACTGCCGGGGTCAACTCGGAGGAAGGTGGGGATGACGTCAAATCATCATGCCCCTTATGTCTTGGGCTTCACGCATGCTACAATGGCCGGTACAAAGGGCTGCGATACCGCGAGGTGGAGCGAATCCCAAAAAACCGGTCTCAGTTCGGATTGGGGTCTGCAACTCGACCCCATGAAGTCGGAGTCGCTAGTAATCGCAGATCAGCAACGCTGCGGTGAATACGTTCCCGGGCCTTGTACACACCGCCCGTCAAGTCACGAAAGTCGGTAACACCCGAAGCCGGTGGCCCAACCCTTGTGGGGGGAGCCGTCGAAGGTGGGACTGGCGATTGGGACTAAGTCGTAACAAGGTAGCCGTACCGGAAGGTGCGGCTGGATCACCTCCTTTCTAAGGAGCACTGGTCGCGTCAAGCGATCCAGAGCCTGGTCTGTCCCCGCACGTGGGACGGCAGGTGCTCAAGGGTGGAACATCGATTTTGGCGCCGATCTGCACTGGTCGGCTGCAAGTACAACCCGTTTGACTGCCGCAAGGTGGGAGGGAGTGGAACGCAGCTGCTGGTGGGGGTGGGCGCTTGACACGTTGTTGGGTCCTGAAGGATCGGACGACACGCACCCCTGAGGGGGTGTGTGCTGGCTGGTTTCTTCTGGTCGTGGGCCCCACCGATGGAGCGAGTTCCTCGTTTCGGGTGTGGGGTGCCGGTTGTATTTTGAGAACTTCACAGTGGACGCGAGCATCTTTGTAGTGTTCAAGTTTTTAAGGGCACACGGTGGATGCCTTGGCACCAGGAACCGAAGAAGGACGTAGGAATCTGCGATAAGCCTCGGGTAGTCGATAACCAGACTGTGATCCGAGGATTTCCGAATGGGGAAACCCGGCTGGAGGCAAGTCCAGTCACCCGCATCTGAATATATAGGGTGTGTGGAGGGAACGTGGGGAAGTGAAACATCTCAGTACCCACAGGAAGAGAAAACAACAGTGATTCCGTGAGTAGTGGCGAGCGAAAGCGGATGAGGCTAAACCGGGCGTGTGTGATAGCTGTCAGGCGTTGCACGTTCGGGGTCGTGGGACCCACCAACAGGGGCTGACACCTTTGTAGGGAGTGAGAAATCTGCGTCATAGTCGAAGAGCATTGAATGGCTCGGCATAGAGGGTGCGACCCCCGTAGACGAAATGGTGTGGACTCCCGGTGGGGATCCCAAGTAGCACGGGGCCCGAGAAATCCCGTGTGAATCTGGCAGGACCACCTGCTAAGCCTAAATATTCCCTGGTGACCGATAGCGGACAAGTACCGTGAGGGAAAGGTGAAAAGTACCCCGGGAGGGGAGTGAAATAGATCCTGAAACCGTGTGCCTACAATCCGTTGGAGCCTCCCGCCGTTGGGCGTGTGGGGTGACAGCGTGCCTTTTGAAGAATGAGCCTGCGAGTTAGTGCTCAGTGGCGAGGTTAACCCGTGTGGGGAAGCCGTAGCGAAAGCGAGTCCGAATAGGGCGTTTGAGTCGCTGGGTCTAGACCCGAAGCGGAGTGATCTACCCATGGCCAGGTTGAAGCGCAGGTAAGACTGCGTGGAGGACCGAACCCACTTAGGTTGAAAACTGAGGGGATGAGCTGTGGGTAGGGGTGAAAGGCCAATCAAACTCCGTGATAGCTGGTTCTCCCCGAAATGCATTTAGGTGCAGCGTCACGTGTTTCTTGCCGGAGGTAGAGCTACTGGATAGCTGATGGGCCTCACCAGGTTACTGACGTTAGCCAAACTCCGAATGCCGGTAAGTGAGAGCGTGGCAGTGAGACTGCGGGGGATAAGCTCCGTAGTCGAGAGGGAAACAGCCCAGATCACCAGCTAAGGTCCCTAAGCGTGTGCTAAGTGGGAAAGGATGTGGAGTTGCTGTGACAACCAGGAGGTTGGCTTAGAAGCAGCCACCCTTTAAAGAGTGCGTAATAGCTCACTGGTCAAGTGATTCCGCGCCGACAATGTAGCGGGGCTCAAGCACACCACCGAAGCTGTGGCATTGACATTTTGCTCGGCACCAACTCCTGCGGGACTGGTGTCCAGGCGTGTTGATGGGTAGGGGAGCGTCGTGTGGCCAGGGAAGCGGCGGTGTGAACCAGCCGTGGAGGCCACACGAGTGAGAATGCAGGCATGAGTAGCGAATGACGGGCGAGAAACCCGTCCGCCGAATAACCAAGGGTTCCAGGGTCAAGCTAATCTGCCCTGGGTAAGTCGGGACCTAAGGCGAGGCCGACAGGCGTAGTCGATGGACATCCGGTTGATATTCCGGAACCGGCGAAGGACCGCCCCTGATGAACCTTGTGATGCTAAGTGCCTGAAGCACGCCCACCAACCCTTCGGGGTTACCGGGTGTGTGGAGCGCACGACCCGATCAGGTAGTAGTCAAGCGATGGAGTGACGCAGGAAGGTAGCCTCCGCGTGGCGATGGTTGTCCACGTCCAAGGGTGTAGGGCGCGATCCAGGCAAATCCGGATCGCATGAAGCCTGAGACCTGATAGTGACCGCGAATGCGGGAAGAGGGTGATCCTATGCTGCCGAGAAAAACTTCTAGCGAGGTCCGAGCCGCCCGTACCCCAAACCGACTCAGGTGGTTAGGTAGAGAATACCAAGGCGATCGAGTGAATCGTGGTTAAGGAATTCGGCAAAATACCCCCGTAACTTCGGGAGAAGGGGGGCCCTGATCGTGACGACACTTGCTGTCGAAAGCGTGATCGGCCGCAGAGACCAGGGAGAAGCGACTGTTTACTAAAAACACAGGTCCGTGCCAAGTCGCAAGACGATGTATACGGACTGACGCCTGCCCGGTGCTGGAACGTTAAGGGGACCGGTTAGTACGCAAGTGCGAAGCTGAGAACTTAAGCGCCAGTAAACGGCGGTGGTAACTATAACCATCCTAAGGTAGCGAAATTCCTTGTCGGGTAAGTTCCGACCTGCACGAATG
>NZ_JBEPDF010000012.1:0-3212 GCF_040300125.1 Terrabacter sp. NPDC000476 | reverse complement strand
CAAGTGTGATCATGAAGATCGGCTGGCACGGTTCAGCCAAGACCCCGACCCCGGGTCCTGCCGCAGCCTTGTCGTTCTTCTCCGCAAGATCCGCTCACGGTCGGCGTCGACTGTCTGAGCGCTGGAGAACCCATAGAACACCTCGTCGTGACCACCGTGGTGAAGGACGCCGAGTGGGTTGCTGACCCCTCAGCGGTCTTGGCCGCCGCTCGAGAGACCTTGCACGCCCGAGCTCGACGCCGGGGCCTGACCGTGCAGGGTCAACCCCACGAAGACGTCGAAATGCTGCGCGATGCCCACCGCGTCCGGATCACCCTCAGCGCCCAGGCCACCGCAGCGCCATCGACGTGACGACATCACGGTCATCCCGCTATCCGAGCGCTCCTGACTCCCGTTGATCTTGCGCTCATGCTTGATATGTGGGTGATCGGGGGCCACTCTCCGGTCTGAGCCCAGATGGGCTCGAGTCCTCAACGTGGAGGCACCCTCATGACCGCTCTGGATCTTCGTCTGACTCAAGGACTAACGCCCTTCGGGCTGCCCGCCGTGCACCTCGGAGAGCCGTGGCTGGACGCCTACCTCGACTTCCTCACCGCCCGCTGTCGACCCAACAGCGTGCTGGCCGCCGGCTACGACCTGAAGGTCTTCTTCACCCTCATCGCCAAGGCGCCGGAGGAGGTGACCGCCGCCGACGTGCTCGGGTTCATCACCGCCCAACGTGCCGGAGCAGCTGCTGCCGGCAGTCCTGTGGTCGCCATCGGCGACGACGCTCCGGGAGCGGTCAGCGCTCGAACCGTGCGTCGGCGCCTGTCCAGCATCTACGGCCTCTACGCCTTCCTCCTCGCCCGCGGCGACGTTCCCGCCAACCCCGTCCCCCGCGGTCTGCCAACACGGCGCGAACGCGACCGGCCCTGCAGCAGCCGCGGAGCCGGAACCCCACTGGTCCGTTCCCCACGGACGCTGCCGACCATCCTGAACCCCGACGAAGCCGACGCCCTCACCGCCGCCCTGCGCACCCACCGCGACCGCGCCATGGTCGCCGCGATGCTGCTCGGCGGCTTGCGCCGCTGCGAAGTCTTGCGCCTGCGGATGGAGGACCTGCACGTCGGGCAACGGCGGGTGTTCATCGCCGAGGGCAAAGGCGGACACCAACGTCAAGTCCCGATCTCCAAACGCTTCTTCGCGCTGCTGGGCGACTACCTCACCTTGGAGCGACCCACTGAGGCCGACCGCCTCGGCCACGGTCATGTCTTCTGCGTCCTGAAAGGTCCCCGCCGCGGGCACCCATTGTCAGCTTCCGGCCTCGATGAGGTCCTCGACGGAGCACGGCGGCGCGCCGGGCTGCAGCACGCCACCTGCCACCAACTGCGTCACACCTGCCTGACCCGCCTGCGCGAAGCGGGCATGGCCCTGGAAGCGATCCAGGCCCAGGCCGGGCATGCCTCCATCGAGTCCACCCGCATCTACCTTCACCTGGGCGACGACTGGCTGGCCGGTCAGTATCGCCGCGCCGCCGAATCGATCGACGCCCAAGCCTTCGCTGACCACCCCGCGCCAGCACCCACACGTTCGCTCACCCCGACGTTGCGGAGCCTCTGATGAGCCTCCCCATCGCCTTCCTCACCTGGGATGAGATCGACGCTGCTGCACCGCAACTATCCGCAACGATGCGCGCCTACCTGACCCAGGTCGCCACCACACTGCGCCCAGAAACCATCCGCGGAGCCGACCAGGGGTTGCGCTGTTTCGCGCAGTTCCTCATCGAAGAACATCCCGAGGTCACCACCATCGCCCAGGTCCGGCGCACCCACGTCGAAGGCTACAAACCCTGGATCGCCGCCCGCATCGGCAAAGACGGCGGGCCCATCACCGCCAACACCCGAGCCCACCGCATCGGCCACCTACGGACCTTCTTCATCCGCATCCACGACTGGGGCTGGCCTGACTCTCCACCCACCGTCCCCATCCTCTTCGGCGACCTGCCCCGCCAGGAGCAACCGCTTCCGAAAGCGCTCGACGACGCCGACGCCGCGAAGTTCCTGCGCGCCGCGCAAGGGCTGAAGCGGCAGTTGGGCCGGGTGGTCTGCGAGGTCCTCATCCGCACCGGCCTACGCGTCAGTGAGCTCACCAGGCTGCGCCGCGACGCCGTCCGCCAGATCGGCGCCGGGCACTGGCTACACGTTCCCGTCGGCAAACTCCTCGACGACCGTTACATCCCCCTGCACCCGCAACTGGTGGACCTGATCACCGACTACCGCGACCGCTTCGTCGACCCGACCAACCCACTGCTGCTGCCACGGGAGAACGGCAAACCGATGGACCGCCACGGCGTCACCCGCTGCCTGAACAACGCCGCCGCAGCCGCCGGCATCGGCCACGTCCACCCCCACCAGATGCGCCACACCCTGGCCACCCAAGCCATCAACCGCGGCATGAGCCTGGAAGCCATCGCCGCCATGCTCGGACACCACTCGATGGACATGACCCTGCGCTACGCCAAGATCGCCAACCGCACCGTCGCCGATGAGTACTTCGCCGTCACCGAGAAGGTCGAAGCCCTCTACGCCCAGGACGACAGCACCGCGTTGCCCGCCTCAGCAGCCGGCCCGGAGATGGCCCGCCTGCACCGCGAGATGCACCAGCGAATGCTCGGCAACGGCTTCTGCACCCGACCCCCGGCCCTGGACTGCACCTTCGAGTCGGTCTGCGAGACCTGCACCTTCTTCCAGACCAGCATCGCCTTCCGGCCGACGCTGCAGGCTCAGCACGATCACGCCGCCGAGCATGATCAACAGGGACGGCAGCAGCTCTTCGCGCGGCTTCTCGGCGACCTCGACGAGTCCGCATCCTGAGCCCTCTTGACACGATCACCCACATAATGTCGATGACCGAGCGAGGTGTTTGCGCCGGAACCAACGCAACACCCGTGCGCAACTCCGGTTGACGCGACCCGCCCCGCAACCTAGGTTGACGCCGTGGATGCGACCCAGCTGGCCGGCACCGCCGCCGACACCAGCGACACCTCCCGCGGCCTGCGCGCCGTGGCCGCACTGCGCCGGCTGCTGGAGACGCTGGAACTGCGCCAGGTCGAGCAGGCCCTGAGCCAGGGCGCGTCCTGGTCGGACATCGCCGCGGACCTGGGCGTGACCCGCCAGGCCGTGCACAAGAAGTACGCCAAGCGGCTGCGCGACGTAGCCGCCGGACGGGAGGAG
>NZ_JBEPDF010000011.1:0-3214 GCF_040300125.1 Terrabacter sp. NPDC000476 | reverse complement strand
ATGGGAGACTGCCGGGGTCAACTCGGAGGAAGGTGGGGATGACGTCAAATCATCATGCCCCTTATGTCTTGGGCTTCACGCATGCTACAATGGCCAGTACAGAGGGCTGCGATACCGTGAGGTGGAGCGAATCCCAAAAAGCTGGTCTCAGTTCGGATCGGGGTCTGCAACTCGACCCCGTGAAGTCGGAGTCGCTAGTAATCGCAGATCAGCAACGCTGCGGTGAATACGTTCCCGGGCCTTGTACACACCGCCCGTCACGTCATGAAAGTCGGTAACACCCGAAGCCGGTGGCCCAACCCGTATGGGGGGGAGCTGTCGAAGGTGGGACTGGCGATTGGGACGAAGTCGTAACAAGGTAGCCGTACCGGAAGGTGCGGCTGGATCACCTCCTTTCTAAGGAGCATCAACCACACCCAGCGACCTCAGCAGCTTCGTCTGCTGGTGGTGGGGTGTGGGTGGGCCAGTTTCTGCCGGCGATCGTTCGGCGGCTGGTGCTCGAGGGTGGAACATCAACATGGCACCGTGACCTCGATGGTCGTGCTCAGTACCTCGGTTCGTCTTCGGATGACCGGGTGGAACAGCTGAACTGTCCAGTGATGGTGTCTGGCGCACTGTTGGGTCCTGAGGGACCGGGCTCTTCGCTGCGTGGATGTGAGTCCGCGTGGTGGAGGTCTGAACCTCTAGGTCTGGGCTTCACCTGATCCACATACCGCTTGATGACTGGCTTGGTGCTGGTGGTCGGGGTCTGGTGTGGGTTGTTGTGGGTGGGGTGTCGGGTTGTCTGTTGAGAACTGCACAGTGGACGCGAACATCTTTGTAGTGGTGTTCGTCGAGTAGATCCTCTAGCACCGCGTCATTGAGGGTTAAACCGAGGTGGTGTGGTGTGTCTTTGTGGTTCGTTTATGTTTGTTGCACGCGTTGTGCACTCACATTCAAGCCGTTGCAGCCTTTCGGGGTGTGTGGTGGTGGGTGGTGTGTGGTGGGCAAGTGTGTAAGGGCGCATGGTGGATGCCTTGGCATCAGGAGCCGATGAAGGACGTGGGAGCCTGCGTTAAGCCTCGGGGAGTTGGCAACCGAACGTTGATCCGAGGGTGTCCGAATGGGGGAACCCGGCCGTCGTCATGGGCGGTCACCCGCACCTGAATGTATAGGGTGTGTGGAGGGAACGTGGGGAAGTGAAACATCTCAGTACCCACAGGAAGAGAAAACAACATGTGATTCCGTGAGTAGTGGCGAGCGAAAGCGGATGAGGCTAAACCTGCATCGTGTGATACCTGGTAGGGGTTGCGGTGTGGGGGTTGTGGGAGTGTTTCGGAGCCGGCTACCACTGGTTCGGGGAGTGAGAAAGTCGTGGTGTAGCCGAAGGGCCTGGGATGGTCCGGCGTAGTGGGTGAGACCCCCGTAGGTGAAACATTGCGGCCTCCTTGGGAGCATGTCCCGAGTAGCACGGGGCTCGTGGAATCTCGTGTGAATCTGCCAGGACCACCTGGTAAGCCTAAATACTTCCTGATGACCGATAGCGGACAAGTACCGTGAGGGAATGGTGAAAAGCACCCCGGGAGGGGAGTGAAATAGTACCTGAAACCGTGTGCCTACAATCCGTCGGAGCTGGGTCTTGTGCCTGGTGACGGCGTGCCTTTTGAAGAATGAGCCTGCGAGTTAGTGGTGCGTGGCGAGGTTAACCCGTGGGGGGTAGCCGTAGCGAAAGCGAGTCCGAAGAGGGCGTTTGTAGTCGCGTGCTCTAGACCCGAAGCGGAGTGATCTACCCATGGCCAGGTTGAAGCGTGGGTAAGACCGCGTGGAGGACCGAACCCACCAGGGTTGAAAACCTGGGGGATGAGCTGTGGGTAGGGGTGAAAGGCCAATCAAACTCCGTGATAGCTGGTTCTCCCCGAAATGCATTTAGGTGCAGCGTCGCGTGTTTCTTGCTGGAGGTAGAGCTACTGGATGGCCGATGGGCCCCACCGGGTTACTGACGTCAGCCAAACTCCGAATGCCGGTAAGTGAGAGCGTGGCAGTGAGACTGCGGGGGATAAGCTTCGTAGTCGAGAGGGAAACAGCCCAGATCATCAGCTAAGGCCCCTAAGCGTGTGCTAAGTGGGAAAGGATGTGGAGTTGCGCAGACAACCAGGAGGTTGGCTTAGAAGCAGCCACCCTTGAAAGAGTGCGTAATAGCTCACTGGTCAAGTGATTCCGCGCCGACAATGTAGCGGGGCTCAAGTACACCGCCGAAGCTGTGGCATTCACATGTCAACCCCAGGGCAGGTTGCCGGCCGTCAGGTCGTCTGACTTGTTCTGCAGGTGTGTGGATGGGTAGGGGAGCGTCGTGTGTGGGGTGAAGCCGCCTGGTGATGGTGTGGTGGACTGCACGCGAGTGAGAATGCAGGCATGAGTAGCGAATGACGGGTGAGAACCCCGTCCGCCGATTGACCAAGGGTTCCAGGGCCAGGTTCATCCGCCCTGGGTAAGTCGGGACCTAAGGCGAGGCCGACAGGCGTAGTCGATGGACAACGGGTTGATATTCCCGTACCGGTGTAGAACCGTCCATGGCGAGGCCGGGGATGCTGAGCACCCAAAGCCGCCCATGCCTTCGGGTGTGGGTTGGTGGAGCGTGTGACCCGATCCGGTAGTAGTCAAGCGTGTTAACAGGGGTGACGCAGGAGGGTAGCTTCCGCGTGGCGATGGTTGTCCACGTCCAAGGGTGTAGGGCGTGCTGTTGGCAAATCCGCAGCACTTGCTTTGATGCTGAGCCTGAGACCTGATGGTGACCCCGTTGGGGGGAAGTAGGGTGATCCCATGCTGCCTAGAAAAGCCTCGGCGCGAGGTTCGAGCCGCCCGTACCCTAAACCGACTCAGGTGGTCAGGTAGAGAATACCGAGGCGTGCGAGTGAATCGTGGTTAAGGAACTCGGCAAAATGCCCCCGTAACTTCGGGAGAAGGGGGGCCTGAGGCGTGAAGCTCCTTGCGGGCTAGCGTTTGAGGGCCGCAGAGACCAGGGGGAAGCGACTGTTTACTAAAAACACAGGTCCGTGCGAAGTCGCAAGACGATGTATACGGACTGACGCCTGCCCGGTGCTGGAACGTTAAGGGGACCGGTTACCCACGTAAGTGGGGACGCTGAGAACTTAAGCGCCAGTAAACGGCGGTGGTAACTATAACCATCCTAAGGTAGCGAAATTCCTTGTCGGGTAAGTTCCGACCTGCACGAATG
>NZ_JBEPDF010000010.1:0-3951 GCF_040300125.1 Terrabacter sp. NPDC000476 | reverse complement strand
AGGCGCACCTCGAGCTTGCGGCCGGTGATGTCGTGGGTGAAGCGGCCGGTGGGCGGGCTGGACAGCCAGTGGCCCCCGGCGCTCCAGCCGGGGGTTTCGGCGATGAGCCAGTGCTGCTCGCCCAGACCCTGCTGCGGGACCTTCCCGGTCAGCATGATGCGTTCGGCGGAGAGGTTGTGGGCGGTGTCGAGCAGGTCGACCAGGACGGGCCGCTTGCGCCGCCCGGCGATCTTCGGGGTGACGCGGGCGCCGCTGTCGGTGACGCCGACACCGGTGACGTAGTCCAGCCACACCGTCGGGACGGGGCGAACCTTCCAGGGAGCGGGCCTCATCGGGGGTCTCCTGTCGGTCGTGGCGTCGAAGGGGTGAATGTCGTTGTCGACCTCGTCCTCGCCGTCCTGGTTCTGGCCCCGACGGTGGTCGCTGTCGTCGTCGGGCCCAGGGGCTGCACTGCTGCTCCTTGCGCTGCGCGAAAGCGCCGCCCGGCGTAGCGGGCTAGCATCTGCTTCGTCGCCCGGCCCAGCTCGAAGCGCACCCGCCCGTCGTCTCCGAGGCGGAATCCGCGGATGGCGGCCACTTCGACGACGAAGCCGCAGACGTCGCCGACCAGGGCGGCCCCGAGGTACTGCTCGGGCCTGCAGATCCACCAACCCGCCCAGGCGTCCTCCCGTTCAGCAGGGCTCAGTCCACTGGTGTGAGCGGAAGCGTGCCACCCCTGGTACCGGCGCTCACCGCGGCGCAGGGGATCCGGGGTGAGAGGAGCGAGGTGCACGGCGAGGTCGGGGGAGGGGCTGGGCAGATCCACCCACGAGCGGGCGGCAAGCTCGCGGACGCTGGCCTCGTCGTAGCGCCAGTGACCGCCCGCGGTCTGCATCGCCTGCAGGGCCTCCTGCTCACCGAGCAGCCCCGCTTCGCGCAGACGGTTCAGCTGAGCTGGGTTGACGCCCAGCAGAGCTTGCGCACGCGTTCCCCCGATGGGGGGTTCGGTGATGGTGACGTAGCGGGGCATCGATCGTCTCCGAATAGGCGATGATGCGACGCTACACCCCTGACATGCGCAATCGGCGCTATCAGGGGCGTGTCATCCATCGTCTTGAGAGACACCTGGCAGGTACCCATTCCGCTGCTGACCTGGGGGTCAATCCTCGCGAGGCCCCAGATCGCCGAGCCCTGCGGGTAGATGCTGGTCGTTGCTCCTGGCTTGAACCAGCTCGGATGGGTCGGCTGAGGCCGCCGGCGCAACGCTCGCAACCGAAACAGCATCCGCACTCCCGTCTGGACGAGGGTCCCAGGGGCGGTGAATCCCGGGGCTGAGCAGGCCGTTTCCTCCAGCAGGACCGCCGCTGCACTCACCGCTAGCTGTACTGACCACTGAGGTTAGTGACGCGCGAGGCGGGCGGTAGCCCGCCGAGGGCGGTGTGGTGCCGGTGATGGTTGTAGATGTGAAGCCAGGCTGGCAAATCCCGGCGACGGGCGGCTTCCGAGGAGTAGGGGCGGGCGTAGGCCCATTCGGTCGCCAACGTGCGGTGGAACCGCTCCACTTTGCCGTTGGTCTGCGGGCGGTAGGGCCGGGTCCGCTTGTGGGCGGTGCCGGTCGTGGCCAGGGCGGCGGCGAAGTCGCGGGAGCGGTAGTTGGCTCCGTTGTCGCTCAAGCAGCGCGCGATGCTGATGCCGCAGCCGGCGAACCAGGCGTGTGCCCGGGCCCAGAACGCGGCGGTGGTGGAGCCCTTCTCATCGCTGAGGATCTCGGTGAAGGCCAGGCGAGAGTGGTCATCCAGGACGGTGTGCAGGTAGCCGTAGCCAAGGCTGTGAGGTCGTGCGGCCTTGGCCTGCTCACTGCCGCGGCCGTGGAAGCGCCAGCCGCCGCCGTCGGGGATGACGCCGAGCTTCTTCACATCGATGTGCACCAGATCGCCTGCGACAGCGTGCTCGTAGCGTCGGACCTCTCGGCGGATGCGTTGACGGTCCGCCAGGTCGACGTCGCAAAGCCGCGGCAGTCCTTCGCGACGGATGACGGCGGCGACGGTGGAGACGGGCAACCCGAGCTTGGGTCCGATGCGGGCCGGTCCCCAGCCTCGGGTGGTGCGCAGATGCACGACCTTCTTCACCACTGCCCGCCGGGTTCGGGTCGGGCTGCGGTGCGGGCGGGAGGACCGATCGACCAAGCCGTCCTCCTCGCGGCCGTCGCTGGCACGCAGCTCGAGCAGTCGGTCAGCCCAGCGTGCCGCGGTGGGCCAGGAGACCTGGAAGCGGTCAGCAGCGCGCCGGATGGGCCAGCGGTCATCGACGATGAGCCGGGCCAGCTTCAGTCTCCCGGCAGGAGTCAGGGCGGCGTTACGGTGGGGCACGGAGACCTCCGGGTGGTGGTGCGGTTCCTCGACAGCTCCACACCTCACTCGGAGGTCTTCCTCACGTCACGGACCTGATGGTCCTCGGCGTGTCACCAACGTCCATGCTCAGTACAGCTAGCCCGTCTGATCCAAGCGGTGAGAACATCAACCCCCTCGGTCCTCCTTGCGGCTGCTCGAGGTATGCCCGCTCGGACAAGGACGGACCGGGCAGGACACCGTTCCAAAGCTCGCCGTTCCCAAAGAGGACGATCGAGCCCTACTGGCCCAGTGGTTGACCAACGTCGCGCATATCGCCGCCTTGTCCTGCGACCAGCCCGATGTCACCAGCAAAGAACTCGGCGCCAAGCTCCTTGAGCAGGCCTCTCACCTCAACCGTCTGGCGCGGTGAACACAGCCGGAGACGGATGAGACGAGGTCGTCTGCGACGTGACTCAGACCGCAAGCAGTCGGGCGGGCAGAGACGTTGAGATCACGATCGGATGTCCCCGCCAGGCCGCCGTGGCTGCGCTGCTGAGAGCTTGAGGCCTTGCCGGACATGCGTTCATCCGGTGAGGGGCCGGGCTGACAGTTCGAGGAGGCGGTGGGCCACCACGACCTCCGAACCGGCCATGCCGACCGAGCAGTGCACCGTGATCTCGTCGGCGCGGGTCCGTCCGGGTGCCCTGCCGGTCAGGACGTGGACCAAGGAGGTGAGGGCAGCCGGTTCGACGACGAAGGGGCGGTCGTAGGCAGCGGCCTGCTGCGGTGAATCGCACGAGATCAGCGAGGCGCGGTCCAGCAGTCGAGGAGGGACCTCCTGGGCACCTCGGGCCTTGGGGCCGACGGTGCTCACGTGCGCTCCGGGAGCGATGTCGTCGGCGTCCAGGACCGGGGTCGTGGACCGGGTGGCCAAGAGCACCACGTCTGCGCCCTGGACCGCTGCCGACGGCGTGTCCACGGCGCGTACCGCCCGCTCGGCCAGACCCAGCTCCCGCCGGGCTCGCTGGGCGAAGAGGTCCCGGTGCTCGCCGGAGGGGCTGAAGACGCGGACACTGCGCAGGCGCCGCACAGCGCTCAGGGCCCACAGCTGCGCCCAGGCTTGCAACCCCGAGCCGATGACGGCGACGTCGCCGGCCTCGGGCAGGGCCAGGGCATCAGCAGCGACGGCGGCCAGCGCGCCGGTGCGGCGGGCGCCGAGCTGCTCTCCGACGACGAGACCGACGAGGGTGCCGGTGCGTCCCAGACCGCGACCAGCTGGTCCCCGGGAACGGCACCGGCCCGGTAGGCGCGGAACCCGCTGGGTCCGTGGCGCAGGCCACCGCTGGTGTAGACGTAGGCCAGGTCTCCGATGGCGCTGAGGTCGCTGCTGGTGCGCTGGGGCGCGGGGGCGCGGGGGCGCGGGGGCGCGGCGAGGTCACCGGTGGCCAGGGCGAGGACTGCAGTCCGGGCCGCCGCGACGAGTAGTTCCGGCGCGGCGGCCTCGACGTCAGTATCGGTGAGGACTCGTACCCCACAACCCCGTCACCCCGTCACCCCGTCACCCCGTCACCCCGTCACCCCGTCACCCCGTCACCCCGTCACCCCGTCACCCCGTCACCCCGTCACCCCGTCACCGTGCCGC
>NZ_JBEPDF010000009.1:0-3957 GCF_040300125.1 Terrabacter sp. NPDC000476 | reverse complement strand
GGATGACCGTGCGCCCGCGCACCGCGGGATGACCGTGCGGTCGTCCGCCATGCTGAGTCGGTGCGAGCGAGCCTGGCCGACCAGCAGTGGGACGCCGTGGAGTCTGGGCAGCTGACCACCCCGGCCGGTCAGCGGTTCACCCGCGGCTCCAGCCGCATCAAGCGTCGAGACGCGGACGTCCTCATCGCAGCGGGCGTCCCGCTGGTCCTGTACTGGTACGGGGGCCAGCAGCTGGACTACTTCGACGGCTCCGATGCGGTGCAGCAGTGGCAGGCCGTGCGGGCGGCGGTGACCAGTCAGGCCCCGCAGCCGAGTGGCGAGGTCGTCTGGACCGGCGGCCGTTGGGTCAGCGACGACGACCAGGAGCTGCTGGTGCTCACCGGACAGTGTTGAGCGCGCTGAGCGGCAGCATCGCGGCGTCACGCGCACCATGGGATGACCGTGCGTCAGTCGCGCGGGTCCGTTGCCTCTCGTCGCCAGCGTGTCCACCAAGCGGCAAGGTAGTAGCTGGCCATGACGATCAGCAGAGCAGCGGCAGCCCAGCGCCACCAGCTCGCGCGATCAGCGGTGAAGAGGTTGCTCAGCTGGAGCGATCCCACCACGATCCACAGCAGGCCCAGGAGCAACGACTGGTTGCGCGTGCGGGTGATGTTCCACCATGGCTTCTTCTGGCTCACATCACCATCGTGTCGGAGTGAACGCTTGCCCTCGTTACGACTGCGAGCCGAGGGCGACCAGCGGCAGCGCGCACCGCGGGATGACCGCAACGTCGCCCGGAGGGCGCCATGCCCGTGACGTCGTGCCCGTGACGTCGTGCCCGTGACGTCGTGCCCGTGACTTCTGGTGTCCCTGCTCCCACAGTGGGCGCGTGAGCGAGGACACCGCATCTGGCGCAGACCTGGGGACGATTACCGGGTGGCCCTTGGCTGCAGCGATTGAGGCACTTCTGGCTTCGCTGGAGCCGGTCCGCGTCACGCGCCACCACCGCAGACCCAGCCGCCGGCCGTTGCGGCAGCAGAGTCAGTGGCCGGGTTCTGACCCGCTGAGCCAGCGCCTCGGGCTCACCGTGCCGACGCTGTCTGCGCTGCGTGAGCGTGGTCAGCTGGAAGTCTTCGGCCCCCACCCCGACGAAGTGCGTCCAGTACATGAGCTGGCTGCAGGTGAGTCTGCGACGGTCTCGGTCGCCTACGTCCCGCACGAGTCGGTGCTCGACCTGCCGGTGGAGCAGGCGTTGGAGACAGGGGCGACGTGTCTGGGGGTGCGCTACGGCCACGGGCACCCCTGGCCACCGCCGGTGGCCACGCCCCGGACACGACGTGACCCGGCCTCTGGAGACTTCACGGTCATCGACGTCCACGGCCAACTGGTGGGTGTGCAACACCTGTGGTGGAGCAGGACCCGGATGACGTGGGCGGTATGGAGCGGCGCCGACGGAGGCGTTGACGGCGGGTACGACGTGGAAGTTCTGACCGGCCTGACGCCGCTGGCGGCGGTCCGCCTCTTGGTGAGCTGCGACCTCTTTAACCCTTCAGGCGATGAGCCCTAACGACCACGACAGCGGCATAGTGATTCGTTCTGCAGGCTGCATCGGGTCGGGCTGAGACCTTCGGGGTCTTGATCGCAAAGACGTCCCCCTGGTGCGCTACTCGGGCTTGGTGTCCCAGCGCAGAAGGAGGACGTCGTGAACAAGGCTAGCCAGATCTCACGTGGTGACAAGAGCCGCAACACCCGCCTCGGGCGGCTGCGCGAGCTCGTCCCGGTGACCAGCGCCATCGTCGGTATCGACCTCGCCGACGCCAAGCAGATGGTCGTCGTCTGCGATCACGACTCCCGCGTCCTGGCTCGCAAGACCTTCCGCGTCCGCGCCTGGGACCTTGGTGCCGCCTTGGACTGGGCCGCGGGCAAGGCGGCCAAGGCCGGCTTCGCGGGCGTGACGGTGGCATGTGAACCGACCGGTCACCGCTGGCGGATCCTGGGCCAGCTCGCCGCCGAACGGGGCATGGCGTTCGTCTGCGTCCAACCGCTGATCTCGTCCTGGGCCCGGCGCGGGGAAGACCTCACCAGCGACAAGACCGACGAGAAGGACGCCGTCATCATCGCCCGCCTGACCGCGCAGCTGCGCTGCTACGTCCCCGAGGTCGTCGATGAGACGTGGGGTCGGCTGCGTCACCTCGGCGCCCGCCGCGAACGCCTGCTGACCGAGCTCACCGCCCAGGTCCAGCAGATCCGCGACCTGCTGGAATGCGTGTGGCCGACGGCACTGACGGCGGCGAACTACCCGTTCCGGTCCCGAACCTGGATGGCGACCATGCAGGTCATCCTCGAGCGCGACGGCGGGGACTTCACCAAGACCAGGCGCCTGGGCCTGGCCCGGTTGGAGAAGCTCGTCACGAAGGAGGTGATCCGTTGGGGTGCAGAGAAGCCGACGCTGCGCATCGCCCGCAACCTGTTCGCTGCCCTGGACGATGAAGCGGGTGTTCTGGCGCATCGACGGGGCGCGTTGGAGCGGGTCGGGTTCGTCTTGGATGACTTCTTCCACGCCCGCCGCCGACGCGTCGACGTCGAAGAGCGCATGACCGCGGTGCTCGAAGACCTTGGCGTCAAGGATCTGGCCAGCTCGGTCCCGGGCCTGGGCTCGATTGGGGCGGCGGCAATCCTGGCCCAGACCGGCGACCCGCGCCGCTTCACGTCCGCGCGGGCGTTGGTCAAGCACGCAGGCCTGGCGCCACGAGAACGCAGTTCGGGCACGTTCGTGGGACGAACGAAGGTGACCGGGCAAGGCCGGCCCGGGCTGCGATTGGCGGCCTGGCGCGGGATCTGGGGAACGCTTCAGCACAACCCCGTCCACGCCGCCCGCTACCAGCACCTGACGCAGCGAGAGCACAACCGACTCAAGCCCACGCAAGCCCAGGCCGCGATCGCGGCAGCACTTCTGCGTCAGCTACACGCCGTCATCGTCACTGGCCGGCCCTGGGACGCCGACGTCGCCACCCACGGGACCCGGGGTCGGGTTCAGAAGGTCGCAGCATGAGCAGCTGACCCCGAAGATCCACATCAGGGACCATTTCGAGCACTGCCAGGCGTCAGCGTCTGATCTTGTGCGTCACCTGCTGGTGGGGCGAGCTCTTCTCGACATTGAGGCCGATCCTGGACCTCGCCGGTCATCTTGAGCAGCCCCGCCCGTCGTCGCTTCAACCCGATTACACGCTGCTGGGCGCAAGCCCCGTCACCGCTATGCAGGGCACCGACGACGAGCGAGGCACCCACCCAGGGCTTGACGCAGAACTCCTTACGCTGATGACCGCAAGATCATCGGCAGCCGGGAGCGCTCGGATCGCGGGATGACCGTGCGCCCGCGCGCACCGCGGGATGACCGCGACGTCGTCGCGGACGGTGTCGTGCCTTGGACACGGGTGAGCGCGGAAGATACGCGCCTGCACATCATGTGGTGGAAGGAACACCCGGTACGACACGAAGATCGCCCCGCGGAGAGTGGGGAGCGGAACACTGGAGCCATGACCGCGACCCGGTTCACCGATCACCCCGACGGTTCCGAGCGTTCGGCTGCTCCCGGCCGGGATGCCTTCGGGACCGGGGCGGCGCGGGTCTGGCGCCGCCTGGCCGGGGCCGGGGTGGTGGCGCTGCTCGCCCTGGTCTTCGGGCTGCTGTTCACCGGGGAGGACGGGACCGACCGCGACAGCGGCTGGTGGGCCCTGGTCGTGGTGGTCACCACGTACGTGGGGGCGGTGCTGTCCTGGTGGGTCACCGGGGCGGCTCGGGGTGGGCGGCTGCTGGTCCGCCACGCCGCGGCGGGTGCGGTGCTGGGCCTGGTGCTGGTGGTGGTGCTCACCGTCTGGTTCTCCTCCGGGGTCGGCCTGCTCGTCGTCCTGGCGGTGGTCGGCGTGCCGGCCGGGGCGCTGGTGGGGACGGCGGCCGCCGGTGCGGGCCTGGCCGTGC
>NZ_JBEPDF010000008.1:0-5408 GCF_040300125.1 Terrabacter sp. NPDC000476 | reverse complement strand
CTGCCGCTGTGGGCGCGCCGTCGCCTGCGCTGCAAACCCCACCGCGGCCTGCAGCCTCGAGCAGCCGATCATCAGCGACCGCGACGCCGATGCTGGCCCGCCCGGGCAGCACCAACTGCCCCACGGTGATGGTGCCCCCCAGACACGCCAGCACACGCTGCGCCAACCCCTCAGCCGCACGAGCGGCAGGCACATCGGCAGGCAGATGAACGATGATGGCGAACTCATCACCACCCAGCCGCGCCGGCAGGTCCTGCGGACGGCACGACCCTCGCAGCCGGTCCGCGACAACCTGCAGTACCCGGTCCCCGGTGCTGTGCCCGTAGCTGTCATTGAACGCCTTGAAGCCGTCCAGATCGATGTAGACCACTGCCAGCCGTTCGCCCGTACCCCCATCCAGACCCGCCCGCCCCTAGTGGAGTCCACCAGAGTGGTGTGCGACGGTACCGTGATCAGCGCGCCTGAGACGTAGAAAGCGGCCACCGCGTGATGCTTCGAACTGAGTTCCCGCTCAAGATCGAAGAGGACACCGCGATGACCGCCAACCCCATGATGGACCCTGCCCGCTTCCTGGACGAACACCTGACCCAGGCGAGCCCGGACCTGATGCGCACCATGCTGCGCTCGTTCATCGACACCCTGATGTCGGCCGAGGCCGACGCCGTCTGCGGCGCCGAGTACGGCGCCAGCAGCCCCGACCGAGTCAACACCCGCAACGGCTACCGCCACCGCGACTTCGACACCCGGATGGGCACGATCGACGTCGCCATCCCCAAGCTGCGCTCGGGCTCCTACTTCCCGGACTGGCTGCTGGAGCGCCGCCGCCGCGCTGAGCGGGCGTTGACCACGGTGGCCGCGACGGCCTACCTGCTGGGTGTCTCGACCCGCCGGATGGAAAAGCTCGTCGAGACGCTCGGCATCACCCGGTTGTCGAAGTCGCAGGTCAGCGAGATGGCGAAAGATCTGGACGCCCAAGTCGAAGCCTTCCGCACCCGCCGACTGGACGCCGGTCCGTACACGTTCGTCGCCGCCGACGCGCTGGTGATGAAGGTCCGCGAGGACGGCCGGGTCGCAGGCGTGCACGCCATGCTGGCCGTCGGGGTCAACGCCGACGGGCACCGGGAGATCCTGGGATTGCAGACCTCCTCGGCTGAGGACGGCGCTGGTTGGCTGGGGTTTTTCCGCAATCTGACCGCCCGCGGCCTGACCGGCGTCCGACTGGTGACCTCGGATGCGCATGCCGGGCTGGTCGCTGCAGTGGGCGCCACGCTGCCCGGCGCGTCCTGGCAGAGGTGCAGGACCCACTACGCCGCCAACCTGATGGCCGTCACGCCGAAGACGTCCTGGCCTTGGGTGAAGACGTTGCTGCACAGCGTCTACGACCAACCCGATGCCGACTCCGTCCATGCCCAGTTCGACCGGCTGCTGGACGCGGTCGAGGCCAAACTGCCCAAGGTCGCCGCACACCTGGACGGCGCCCGCACCGACGTGCTGGCGTTCACGACGTTCCCGAAAGAGGTGTGGCGGCAAGTGTGGTCGAACAACCCGCAGGAGCGGTTGAACCGGGAGATCCGCCGCCGCACCGACGTGGTCGGCATCTTCCCCGACCGTGACTCCCTCATCCGCCTGGTCGGCGCCGTCCTGGCTGAGCAGGACGATGAGTGGACCGAAGGGCGCCGCTACCTCGGCCTGGACCTGCTGGCCCGCTGCCGGCTGACCCCGATGCTCGGCGGCCAGGACACCGCCGAGACCACGCCGGAGGTGAACTCCGACCTCACCATGCAGGCCTTGACGGCCTGACCGCACGCAGCATCACGCGGCGAACGTCAAACACCACCTCTGGGGACTTGACCGGCCTCGGACGTCCTGACATGGCTCCCCTCTATGTCAAGGGCGGGGTCTTGCGGGGTCGGCGAGGACGGGTCGAAGATGGTCGGGCGGGTCCGGGAAGTGACTTCTCCGAAGAGCCGGCATCGGGGTCCGAGCCGGCCGCGCTGGAGCCAGTAGACGCCCCCACGTGTCCTCCCGGACCCGTCACCAGCTCGGCGTCGACCGCCTCCTCGACAGTGTCGTCGTTCAGGACATCAGCAAGGTCGACGACCAGCTCCACCTCCTCGGCCAGAGCCCTCGCAGCCGGATCTGCCACGGGCCCCTGCGGGGGCTCTAGCCCGAACCGGCGAACGTCGTCGTCGGCGACCATCTGGCGATAGACCACGTCCGACAGACGCCGCTTCAACGCCCGCAACGCCTCCATCGACGACTTCCCCGCCGCCTTCTTCCGATCGAAGTAACGCCGGCCTTCGGTGTCGTGGCGCAGCTGGACGATGGCCATCGTGTGCAGGACCCGGTTCATGCGCCGGTTCCCGGCCCGGGACAGCCGCTGGTGGTCACTATCACCGCTGGAGGCATCGATCGGGGCGGTCCCGTTCCAGGACGCGAAGTGCCCCTTGGACGGGAACCGGGCGATGTCCCCGACATCACCCAGCAGCCGCGCCGCCGTCGAGGGGCCGATGCCCTGCAGGTCCATCAACCGCGATCCCGACGCGAGGATCAGCTCGGTGAGTTCCTTGTTCGCGGCCTTGATCAGCTTGTCCGTCGTTGTGAGCTCGTCGACCAGCGCGACCACGATCCGACGCCGCGTCTTGCCCACCACGTCCCGCGGGCGGACCGTCGCGACCAGCGCTTTGGCCTGCGCTGCAGACAGGAACTTCTTCGCCCCGCCCGGCATGAGCTCCAGCAGCAGCTTGTGGATCCGGTTTACCGTCTCGGTCCGCCGGACCCCCAGCTCATCACGGCGGTCGGCCAGCAGCCGTAGTGCGACGTGCTCACCGTCGACCTCAACCGCCCGAAGCCCCGGTGTTCGCAACGCCACTAGAGCGATGGAGTGAGCGTCGGTGGCGTCGGTCTTGCGGCCCTGACCGGTGGAAAACACCCGCGCCCGCGCCGACAACTTTGCGGGGACGTCGACGACGTCCTCACCGTCGGCGATGAGGCGCTGGGCTAGGTGCTTGCCGATGCCGTTAGCGCCCTCAACCGCCCAAACCCTCGAGGGGAACTTCCGCCCGGCGGCGAGCATGGATCGGTAGCCGGCGGTGTCGGTGGCGAAGCGCCCCTCGCCCAGGACGTCCTCGCTGCGGTTGAGGACCTCAATGGTCGCTGAGCGCTTATGCGGGTCCATCCCGATCACCACCGGGGCCGCTCCTGCCGCTGCCCTTGCTGCTGGCTTCGCTGTCCGACTCGATGTGGGTTTCGTCTGCTTCACGCTGGACTCCCCGTCGTGGTCGGGGACGGCCGGTCAGTCGTCCCCGGTGGTGCTGACGGTGGTGGGCAGCGCTACTTCGAGCATGACCAGACCCCTCTTGAGCCTCACCCCGCCGGGCGGTGCCCGCCGCTTCGCACGCCATGTGAGAGCCACACCGGTGAAGCTGGTGGGCAGCCGATAAGAGAGCGTCGCGCCGGGCACCTCGACACAGCCTGGCCGGGCCGTCGCCGTGGGGGAAGTCAACAAGTAGCCGATGAGCGAATGCAAGCCGCGTACACAGATCGCCGATACGAGGTCTGTGGCGCAGGCAGGATCGAGTCGTCCCCACATCGGGGAGAGAGAAGGCAGAGGAGGTGCTGTGAGGTACGAGGTCCAGCCCAGCGGCGTGGTGGAGTGGCAGGACGGCGATGGAAGCGCCTACGCGCTACTCCTCCTCTCCGTGCTGTGGGCCATCAACCTGCTCGTGTGGCTGAGCTATCGGGCCTGCGGCCGCGGCTACACCCTCCACGTCTTCGACGAGAGGGACCGCCGAGTGGCCAGAGAGCGCTATCGGACTCGCTCGGCCGCTGAGTCGGCGTTGACGCAACGACGAGCGATTGATGAGGCGAGCTTGTGAGACCTCAAGTCGTGACCACCGGGTCATGACGCAGGCCGCATCGCGAGCGGTCATGGGCCTTTCCGCGCTCGATGACCTCGCGGTCTTGCCGATGTCAGCAAGATCACCAAGGCATCAGCAGGACTGACGCACCTACTCAGGCGCCTTCCCCGATCGCAGGTGACGTTCCAACGCGGCGACCTCCTCATCGCTCACCCTCGGCTCGAAGTCCAGATACTCGCTGGGGTAGATCCCCGCCCCCGATCCGGGCAGCACCACCAGCCACGCCCCTTCAGGACCGAACCAGTACCCCTGCCCGGCGGTCCCCACGTCCACAAGGTCATCGGGGTTGGTGGACTCCCCAGCTGAGACCACCCGCACCCACTGCCCATCGCTGCCGTAGGGCGGTCTGGGAATCACCACGTCCAGGTACTCACCGGCGATGCGCTCGACCGGCACATCGAAGAGCCGGGCCGCGCCCTCACGCGCCAGCGTGTACACCTGCCCGGTTTCCCGGGTGATCCCGACCAGCACCTCACCGTCGGGCCCCTCGACAAGCACGGCGTAGGAGCGGTCTGCCTCGTGCCGGACCCGAGCACGCACACGCAGCAGGGCACCCTCGCCCTCAGGACCGTCGGGCACGCGCACCACCGCAGGCCACGGCCGGACCGCTGGTCAGTCCTGCGCCCGTTCCCAGGTCAACGCGCAGATCACCCACCATCCCACCTGGATGACCCCCGTCCACAGCAGGGCCACGGCGGCCAGCACGAGCAACGCGAGGTCGCCGGTGCTCACCCCGGACACCAGCAGCAGCAGCCCGGCCACCAAGCTGGCCACCGCCGCGTACCGCATGATCCGCAGGTAGGGGTTGCCCTCGGCGTCCTCTTCGATGAGGGCACGGAGCCGAATGGGGAGAGCCGACGTGCTGGGTGTGGTCACAGCACCATCATGACCGCGTGATCGTCTCAGCGGCGGCAGCGTGCGTCCGGTCATGGCGTCCTGCGGGCGCGTCCGGTCATGCCGCGGTGCGCGCGGGCGCACGGTCATCCCGCCAACCGCTCCCTCGCATCGACACTGACGATCTTGTCCGGCAGCCCTCACCGGGACTCGATCAGGTGACCGCAGTCGCAGCACATCCATTGCCGCTCACTGACCGCCACCACCTCCTCGTCGTGGTATTCGCGTCGCTCACACGCACTACCCACCAGGAAGCCGCGACTCAACGGCGGCTGCGGCTGCTCACGCACCCACTCCCGCTCCTGCCCCTGCTGCTGCCAGGTCCACACCTCGGCTCCCCGCACGACCCACGGCACCGCAGGCGCCTCGAGCAGCGCGGGCAGATCCACCCCGGCCGGCAGCGGCGCTGGATCCCACCAGTCCTGCAGCGGCCACGTTCCGCTGGCCCGGAAGTCGCGTACCAGCTGCTGCCACCGCGCCCACCGCTCGTCCTCGCCACCGACGTCGTGGACGTCCGGCCCGAACACCTCCTGTGGTTCCGGCTCCGCGCCGGCCAGGTAGCCCTCCAGCGATGCCTGCGCTGACGGCGACAGG
>NZ_JBEPDF010000007.1:0-11479 GCF_040300125.1 Terrabacter sp. NPDC000476 | reverse complement strand
GGGCAGGCGCCGGCGCACGGCCGTGACGGCGTGCGCGACGCGCCCGAGCCAGCCCCCGCGACGAGCGGGCGGGGCGGCACGGCGAGGGAGCGGCTCCCCCACCCGCGCCGCACCAGCACGGCCAGCGCGACGGCGCCCACCACGAGCCCGAGGCTCGTGCCCGCCGCGAGCCAGCGCACCGTGGTCGCCGGGCCGGCGTCGCCCGAGAGGACGAGGATCGGGAGCACGGTGGTGCCGAGCCACGCCAGGGCGACCACGGCGCCGGCGGCCCGGGCCCGCCCGCGCACGTAGGAGGCCCGGCTCAGCACGCCGATGATCGACAGGGCCAGGATGCCGGGCGCGACGAGCGCGAGCGCGTCCGGGATGGCGGAGAGGGCGGCGGCTCCCGTGCCGGCGCCGCGCCCGGCGTCGAGCAGGGCGAAGAAGCCGCCCACGGGCCGGGCGACCGCGACGAGCAGCGCCGCCGCGGCGATCCCGGCGAGGAGGGTCGCGAGCCACGCGCGGCCCAGCACCGCGAGGGTGCCCACCCGGTCGGTCGCGGCGCTGCCGGCCAGCGTCGGGAAGGCGGCGGTGGCGAGCGGGACGGCCAGGACGGCATACGGCAGCAGCGAGACGGCCTGCACGTAGGTGTGCACGTTGAGCGTGCCCGGCCCGCCCCGGTCGTTCGCGAGGCGGATGACGACGAGCGTGGCCAGCTGCTGGCCCGCGACGGCGAGCAGCCCCGCCACGGCCAGGCGCCGCACCCGGGTCGCCACCCCGTGCGGGAACGACGTCGTGAGGCGCAGGCGCACCCCCGCCCGCCGCACCGGGCCCAGCAGGGGCAGCGCGAGGGCGACGACGCCGAGCGTCGTGCCGACGCCGAGGACCGTCGTCGCCGACGCCGGCAGCTGCGCGACGGCCGCCGTGGGGTCGGGCACGAGCGCGCCGTAGGCGAGGTAGGTGGCGATGACGACGAGGCTCGAGAGGAGGGGCACGAGCGCCGCGGCCACGAAGCGGTGGTGCGCCTGGAGCACACCCCCGAGCACGATGCCGACGCCGTAGAGCGGGATCTGCAGGGCGAAGACCCGCAGCAGGTCGGCGCCGAGCCCGACGGCGCCGGCGCAGTCGCGGGCCGCGCCGAGCAGGGCGCCGCCGATGGGCGTGGCGGCGAGGGCCACGACGACGGCCACGGGCACGAGCACGATCAGCACCCACGTCAGCAGGGCCGAGGCGGTGTGGTCGGCCTCCTCCCGGTCGCCGCGCGCGAGGGCTGCGGCGACGAGCGGCACCGCGACGGCGGCGAGCACGCCACCGGCGGCGATCTCGAAGAGCACGTTGGGCACGGCGTTGACCGACTGGTAGGTGCTGCCCACGCAGGTGGCCCCGACGGCGTGCGAGAAGACGAACCAGCGCCCGAAACCGACGACGCGCGCGACGAGGGTGATGACGGCGATGGTGCCGGCTGCGGCCAGGAGCCCGCGGCGCGGCCCGCCCCCGGCACCGACGGCGGGCCCGGTCATCGGCGCTCCCGGCCCCACTCGTCGAGGCGGCGCAGCGTCGGGTGCGACTCGATGACCCGGGTGAAGCTGACCCGCTCGGAGGCCAGCGTGAGGGCGACGAGCCCCGTCAGCGCCACGGCCCGACCCGCGAGGCCGGTGCGCTCGACCAGCGCCAGCCCGAGCAGCGCACCGGCGGCGTTGGCGCCGGTGTCGCCGAGCATCGCCGAGGCCACGAGGTCGTCGCGCACCACGCCGAGCGACGACCCGACCACGGCCGCCGCGGGCGTCGCGCTGACGAGCGGCAGGGCCGCGGCCACGGTGACCTTGAGCGCGCGACCGGGACGCAGGTCGAAGAGGTTGATCGCGTTGGCGGCGCCCGCGACGACCGCGCCGCCGACGAGGGTCGCCGCGAGCGAACGCGGCCCGGTCGTGCGGGCACCGGGTGTCGTTCGGGCGATGGGTGCCGTTCGGGCGGTGGATGCGGTTCGCACCGTGCGGGTGGTGCGCGCGTCGACGAGCGCGGCGCCGGCGAGGCCGGTCAGGCCCAGCCCGACGACCTTGAGCGCCCCGGTCGTCACCTCGCCCCGGGCCAGCGCGCCGAGGTGGCCCTTGAGACCCTTGTCGGCGACGCCGCCCGCCAGGTCGTCGAGCGCGCCGAGCGCGCCCGCCGCGAGCGCGACGACGGTGGTCGGCACGCCCCCGCCCCGCGCCCCGGGCACCGCACCACCCATGGCTCCGGCCACGGCGGCCCCGGTCACGGCGCCGGCGACGACGGCGGGGCCCTCGAGCAGGGTCACGGGCCGGCCGGCGTGGTTCGTGCGCCCCCAGGGGGCTCGCGCGGTCTCGGGCAGGCGCCGCGCCAGGCGCAGGGTCGCCGCGGAGGCGACGGCCCCGGCGACGGCCGCGGCGACCGCGACGACGGCCGGCCGGGAGGCAGGCACATGGCCGGGCACAGGGGCGGGCACGCCGGAGCCGGCCGGCGACCGGTGGTGGCTCCGCGTCACGGCAGCACCCGGGGCACCGTGGCGGTCGCCCCGGCCGAGATGCCGTAGTGCGCGACGCGCTCGTCGAGCACGCCCTCGAGGGCGAGCACGACGGTCGCGGGACCGGCACCGGCGCGCGCGTGGTCGACGGTCGCGACGAGCGCGGCGCTCTCGGACTTCTCCCGCACCGCCTGCACGGCGTTGGAGGTGACCGGCTGGCCGGCAGCGGCCAGGGTCTCGCCCCCGGCGACGACCGCACCGCGCGACGCCCCGGCGAGGGCCGTGACGAGCGCGCGCACCGTGTCGGAGCGGGCCCCCACGGCCGCCTCGGTGCCGGCGTAGTCGCCCGAGACGACGACGGCGAGGTCGGCGACGGTCAGCTCGGCGGCCGAGCTGTCGATCAGCCCGGCATCGGCCAGCGCCTTGACGGCGGCGGTGCGCTGGGTCGAGGTGCCGGAGGCCGTCGTCGACACGGTGAGCGCCGTCACGACCTCGACGAGCAGGTCGTCGCCGGTCGCGCTCGTGGAGAGCCCCAGCGCGGTCGCCGCCGACCGGGCGGCCTCCGCGCGGTCCGACGCCTGGCTCGCGTCGAACCAGTCGGGGCTCACGGTCACCGTGCTGGTCAGGGCTGCGCCGCTCTGGCGCACGACCTCCTCGAGGTTGGTCACCATCGTGCCGTCGGCCGACGGCAGCACGACGACGACGACGCGGTGCGAGGCGAGGCGACCGCCCACGACGCGCTGCTGCACGGCCTCGGCGTACTCGGCGGTCGCGTCGACGGTCTTCTCGCTCGTCGTCAGCTTGTCGTTGAGCGCCTGCTTCTCGGTGCGCAGGGCGGCCACCTGGTCGCCGAGCTGGTCGCCGAGGTTGGCCTGCAGCGGCCCCGCACCGAGCACGATGCCCACGGCGAGCGCGAGGAACACCGAGATGATCGAGACGAGGTGGTAGCGGAAGTCGATCACGAGAAGATCCCCACGACGGCGGTCCAGAGGTCGTCCCAGCGCGCGGCGAGCACCTGCAGCCACACCTGTCCCGCGGGCGTGGACGCGAGCGCCGCGACGAAGGCGAGCAGCCCGACGAGCAGCATCGTCGCGAGCAGGCGGCCCGGAATGCGCGCCCGGTAGAGCCGGCTGACACCCTTGGCGTCGACGAGCTTGCCACCCACCCGGAGGCGGGTGAGGAAGGTGGACGCCTGGCCGTCGCGCCCCTTGTCGAGGAACTCGACGAGCGTCACGTGGGTGCCGACCGCGACGATGAGCTCGGCGCCGGCGTCGTCGGCGAGCAGCATGGCGACGTCCTCGCTCGTGCCCGCCGCGGGGAACACGACGGGCGCCAGCCCGAGCGCCTCGACCCGGGCCAGCCCCGGAGCCCGCCCGTCGCGGTAGGCGTGCACGACGATCTCGGCGCCGCACGAGAGCGCCGCGTCCGACACCGAGTCCATGTCGCCGACGATGAGGTCGGGCCGGTGCCCGGCCTCGATGATGGCGTCGGCGCCCCCGTCGACGCCGATGAGCACGGGCCGGTACTCGCGGATGTAGGGCCGGAGGGTGTCGAGGTCCTCGCGGTAGTGGTAGCCGCGCACGACGATGAGGGCGTGCCGGCCGTCGAGCTCGGTCGTGATGGGCGGGATGCCGATCCCGTCGAGGAGCAGGTCGCGCTCCTTGCGGATGTACTCCATCGTGTTGGTCGCGAACGCCTCGATCTGCACGGCCAGTCCGGCTCGCGCCTCGTGCATCTGCTGCGCGACCAGCTCGGCGTCGAGCACCGTGCCCGTCGCGACGAGCTCGTCGCCGCACCACAGCCGCGCGCCGTCGAGGCGCACCGGCCGGCCGTCCTCGATCGTCAGCACGGCCGCACCGGCGGCGTCGAGCACGGGGATGCCGGCGTCGACGAGGATCTGCGGCCCGAGGTTCGGGTAGCGGCCGGTCGTCGAGGCGCTCGCGTTGACGACGGCGGCGGGCCGGGCGGTGACGAGCGCGTCGGCGCTGACCTTGTCGAGGTCGGCGTGGTCGATGACGGCGACGTCGCCCGCGTGGAGGCGCTTCGTCAGGTTCTTCGTGCGCCGGTCGACGCGCGCGGGGCCCACGACCCCCGGGCCACTGGGGCCGGGTTGGGCGGCGCGACGACGGATGGAGAGGGCCATGATGGCCTCAATCGTGCCACGCGCGGCCCCGACCGGCCGCACCGGCCACGCGGGCCGGACGGCCGGCATCGGGCGCGTGCCGGGCGGTCGGGAGCGGTCGCGCGCCGGGGTCAGGACCGGGCGCGCGCGCCGGAGCGGGCCCGGGCCGTGGCGGTCTGCTCGAGCAGGTCGCCCGCGTGCGCGAGACCCGCCTCGGAGTCGGGGTCGCCACCCATCATCCGGGAGAGCTCGCGCAGCCGGGTGGGACCGTCGACGACGGAGACGCTGCTCGAGGTGATGCGCCCGTCGTCGGACTTGTGCACGACGAGGTGCCGGTCGGCGAAGGCGGCCACCTGGGCGAGGTGCGTGACGACGATGACCTGCGCGTGCTCGGCGAGCGCGGCCAGCCGCGCGCCGACGTCGAGCGCCGCGCGCCCGCCGACGCCGGCGTCGACCTCGTCGAAGACGAACGTCGGCGGACCGCTGGCGCTCGCGGCGGAGTGGCTGCTCGAGCCGACCACCTCGAGCGCGAGCATGACGCGCGAGAGCTCACCACCGGACGCCGCGCGCGCCACGCTGCGGGGCGCCGCCCCGGCGTTCGCCGCCAGCAGGATCTCGACGTCGTCGATGCCGTGCCGGGCGAGGCGCACCCGCTCGCCGTCGGCCAGGGCCACCCCGTCGGGATCGGTGCGCCGTCGCAGGTCGACCTGCACGACGGCCGAGCCCATGGCCAGGTGCGAGAGCTCCTCGGACACGCGGGTGCCGAACTCGTCACCGGCGACGCGGCGTGCCTCCGACAGCGTGACGGCGGCCGCGACGGCGGCCTCCTCCAGCTCGCCGACCCGGGCACCGAGCCGCTCCACCCGGTCGTCGGCGGTGACGAGCTCGTCGAGGCGGGCCGCGGCGCGGCCCGACCAGGCGAGCACCTCGTCGACGCTCTCGCCGTACTTGCGGGTCAGGGCCCCGAGGGCCGCCCGCCGCTCCTGGACGAACTCGAGCCGCCCCGGGTCGAGGTCGACGTCGTCGAGGTAGGCCGTGAGGTCGGCCGAGAGGTCGGTGACGAGGGTGCTGACCTCGTGCAGGCGCGCGTCGAGCGCGGCGAGGGCCTCGTCGTGGTCGGTGGCCGGCGCCAGCGAGGCGCGCGCGGCGCCGAGCAGGTCGCGCACCGTGGGCCCGGCGTCCGGGCCGAACTCGTCGCCGCTCAGCCCGGCGAGCGCCTGCGACGCGGCGAGTCGCAGCGTGTCGGCGTGGGCGAGCCGGTCGTCCTCGGCGCGCAGGGCGACGTCCTCCCCCGGTTGGGGGTCGACCGCCTCGATCTCCTCGAGGGCCGCCGTCAGCGAGTCGATCTCCCGGGCCCGCTCGCGGGCCTCGGAGACGAGCCGCGCGTGCTCCCGGGCCGTGGCCCGCCACTCGTCGTGCAGCTGCGCCACCCGGTCGCGCAGCGCCGCCAGCTCGGGACCGGCGAAGTCGTCGAGGACCTCACGGTGCGCGTCGCCCTGCTTGAGGCGCCACTGGTCGGACTGGCCGTGCACGGCCACGAGGAGTCGTCCGAGCTCGGCCAGCACCGCCACGGGGGCCGTGCGGCCACCGACGTGCGCGCGAGAGCGCCCGGCCGCGGCGATGGTGCGGGCGATGACGAGCTCGCCGGCGTCGTGGTCGGCCCCCGCCTCCTCGGCCCGCGCGAGGGCCGGGTGCCCGTCGGGCAGCTGGACGACGCCCTCGACGAGGGCGCTGTCGGTGCCGGTGCGCACGAGACCCGTGTCGGCCCGCTCGCCGAGCAGCAGGCCCAGTCCCGAGACGACCATCGTCTTGCCCGCGCCGGTCTCACCCGTCAGGACGTTGAGCCCGGGGCTCAGCTCGAGCACGGCGTCGTCGATGACCCCGACGCCGCGGATCCTCATCTGGCTGAACACGGGCACCACCCTATGTCCGAGCTCCCACAGCGGCGACGACGCCGTACGGAGGACCGCCGCCTCAGGAGACGGTGCCCGCCGGCCCGTTGCCCCGCCAGCCCTCGACGGAGAGGTTGAACTTCGCGACGAGCCGGTCGGTGAACGGCGCGGTCGTCAGCCGGGCCAGTCGCAGCGGGCGGACGCCCTTGCGCACCTCGATGCGCGCGCCGGGCGGGAGGTCGACGTGCCGGCGCCCGTCGCACCACATGACGCCGCTGCCCTCGGTCGCGGCCTTGATCTCGACGGCGAGGTTGGAGTCGGGCCCGAGCACGAGGGGCCGCGCGAAGAGCGCGTGCGCGGCGCTCGGCACGAGGAGCATGGCCTCCACCTGGGGCCAGATGATCGGCCCTCCCGCGGAGAAGGCGTATGCCGTCGAACCCGTCGGCGTCGACACGATGACGCCGTCGCAGCCCCAGCTCGACAACGGTCGCCCGTCGACCTCGACGGTCACCTCGAGCATGCGCTCGCGCGACGCCTTCTCGACGCTGACCTCGTTGAGGGCCCAGCTGCTCGCGATGAGCTCACCGTGCAGCTTGGCGTCGACCTGCAGCGTCATGCGCTCCTCGACGGCGTAGGCGTCGTTGGCGATGTGCTCGACGGTCGCGTCGAGGTCGTCGCGCTCGGCCTCGGCGAGGAAGCCGACGTGGCCGAGGTTGACGCCGAGCAGCGGCACGTCGACGCTCCGGGCGAACTCCGCGCCGCGCAGGATGGTGCCGTCGCCGCCGAGGACGACCACGAGGTCGCAGCCGTCGGCCACCTGCTCCTCCGCCGAGGCGATGTGCACGCGTGAGCTGTCCGTGAGGTCGAGCGCCTCGGCCTCGTCGGCCTGCAGCGAGACGTCGATGCCGAGGTGGGTGAGCCGCTCGACGACGCCCTTGGCCACCGAGAGGGCCTCGGGGCGTCGGGGGTGGGCCACGAGCAGGATCCGGCGCGTCACGTCTCTCCCTCCAGGTCGATGGCCTCCAGCATGTCATCCGCGGCCGTCGGTTCCGCGCCGGGGACCGGACGGGGCGCGAGCCAGAAGAGGAACTCCCGGTTGCCGTCGCCCCCGGTGATCGGGCTGGCCGTCGCGCCGTGCAGGTGCAGCCCCTCGCCGCGCGCCACCGTGAGGACGTCGCGCAGCACCCGGGCGTGCTCGTGCCGCGACGTGACGACGCCACTGCGGCTGAGCCGCTCGCGCCCGACCTCGAACTGCGGCTTGACGAGCACGACGAGGTCGCCGTCGTCGGTGACGAGCGGGCGCATGGCCGGCAGGGCGATGGCGAGCGAGATGAAGCTGAGGTCGGAGACGACGAGGTCGAAGCGCCCACCGAGCGCTTGCGCGTCGACGTCGCGCACGTTCGTGCCGGGCAGGTCGCGCACCCGCTCGTCCC
The DNA here is from genome assembly GCF_040300125.1 of Terrabacter sp. NPDC000476. Lineage (NCBI taxonomy): Bacteria > Bacillati > Actinomycetota > Actinomycetes > Micrococcales > Intrasporangiaceae > Terrabacter > Terrabacter sp. NPDC000476. The sequence goes on along the minus strand of NZ_JBEPDF010000007.1, from coordinate 3,571 downwards.
GGGCGATCGAGGCGACCAGCTGGTCGTGTCCGACGTCGAGCGCCGTCACGTGCGCGGCACCCCGTTCGAGCAGCACCTGGGTGAAGCCGCCGGTGCTGGCCCCGACGTCGAGGCAGCGGCGGCCCTCGACGGGGATCGGCCAGCGGTCGAGGGCGTGCAGCAGCTTGAGCGCCGCGCGCCCGACCCACCGGTCGGGCTCACGCGTGAGGGAGACGTCGTCGTCGGCGGTGACCGGCTGGGACGGCTTGCCGGCGGGACGGCCCCCGACGAGCACCGTGCCGGCCAGCACGAGGTCGCGAGCCTGCGTGCGCGACCGGGCGAGGCCGCGGGCGACGAGCTCGACGTCGAGTCGGCGCGTGGTCACGCCCCACCGAGGCCGCCGAGGCGGCCCTGCAGGCTGCGGTGGGCGTGCTCACCTGCCTCGATGCGCTCGGCGAAGGTGCCGGACTGCGCCTCGGCGAGCCGCATCGTGGCGTCGTTGACCGCCTCGTCGCCCGTCACCGGCGGCTCCGGGGCCGGCGTCGTGTCGACCGGTGCCCACGGGGACTCGGCCTCGGCAACAGAGCCCTCGGCGGGGGCGTCGGCATCGTCGTCGGCTTCGTCGTCGGCCTCGTCGTCGGCCTCGTCGTCGGCCTCGCCGCCGTCCTGGCCGTCGGCGCCGTCCGTGTCGTCCGTGTCGTCCAGGTCGTCCAGGTCGTCCGTCTCGTCGCTGACGTCGTCCATCGGGTCGAGCTCCTCGACCACCGCGAGGGGCGCCTCGGCGTCCCCGGTGCTCCCGGTGCTGCCGTCGTCGCGTCGGGCGTCGTTGTCGCCGAGCATGCCGTGCCTCCGTGCCGGTTCGTGGATCCTGCGGTCACGCTACCGGGTCGGCCCCGCGGTCAGCGGCCCGGTGCGGCGAGCAGCTCGTCGAGGACCGCCCCCACCCGCCGCCCGTCCGGCGCCGAACCGGTGCGACCGTGCGCCCCGGCCTCCTGCACGGCCTCCTGCACGCCGTCGAAGGCGGCGATGCCGGCGCGAACGGCCTCGACGGGCGACGCCCCCACCTCGTCGACGACGAGGTCACCGTCGTTGAGGCGGACGCGCGCGTCGCCGCACCGCCAGCCGCCCGCCTCGGCCGTCGCGACCGCATACGGCTCGAACAGCTGCGCGAGGGAGGCGACCACGTAGGTGGGGCGAAGGCGGCGCGCGAGCAGGTCGCTCGGTCGGTCGACACCCGTCAGCACCCACGCGGAGTCGATCCCGGTCGCCAGCGCGCCCGCGATGTCGGTGTCGAGCCGGTCACCCACGGCCAGCGTGCGCTCCTGGGCCGTCGAGAGGCGACGGAGGGCCAGGCGGTAGAGCGGGGGGTGCGGCTTGCCGACGACGTCGGGGCGGCGGCCGGCGGCTGTCGCGAGCAGGTCGACGTAGGCGCCGTTGCCGGGCGACTGACCCCACGGGAGCGGCAGCGTCGCGTCGTCGTTCGTGGCCACCCACGGCAGGTCCGAGGTGAGCAGCCGGGCCGCGGTCTCGAAGTCGCGCACGGTCAGGTCTCGGCCGAGGCCCTGCAGCACGGCCGCGACGTCGACCGCCACGTCGGCGGCGTCGTGCGGCGCGACGGGGTGCAGGCCGCCACGGGTCAGCGCCTCGGCCACGCCCGCGCCCCCGAGCGCCAGCACCGTCGACCCGGCCGGCACGAGCGCCGCGACGCGTTCGGCGCCGGCCTCGGCGCTCGTGACGACGTCGGCGGGCTCGGCCGGCGCCCCGAGCGACGCGAGGTGCGCGGCGACCTCAGCCGGCACCCGCGAGGCGTTGTTCGTCGCGTAGACGACGCGTGTGCCGTGGGCGACCATGCGCTGCAAGGCTTCCGGCGCACCCGGCACGGCGTCGTCACCGCGGTAGACGACACCGTCGAGGTCGCACACGACCCCGTCGTATGCCGTCAGCATCGCAGGCGTCTCAGCGCTCGTCGTCGGCGTCGCCGTCGACGGTGGTGTCGACGGCGCCGTCGAGCTCCTCGTCACCGAGTAGGTCGGTGACGTCCACACCGTCGAGCTCCTCGAGGCGCTCGGCCGCGTCGGTCGTCAGCTCGTGGTCGGCGTCGGCGGCCCGGGCGAACCACTCACGGGCTGCGCCGGTGTCACCGGCCGCGAGCCGGGCGTCGGCGTAGGCGTAAAAGAGCCGGGCCGCGGACGGCCGGTTCGGGTTGATGCGCTTGACCATGTCGCTGAGACCGGCGGCGGCCGCGTCGACCTGGCCCATGTCGCGGCGGATGCCCGACACGACGATCGCGAGCTCGACCCGGTCGTCGATGGCGAGGTTGGCCGCCTCGTCCGACTGCGCCAGCTCGAGGGCCTTGTCGTGGCGGCCGAGGGCGCGCTCGCAGTCGACCATGAGCGGCAGCAGGTGGTGCGAGCCCGACAAGCGTCGCACGGTGCGGAACTCCCCCAGCGCGCGTGCCCAGTCACCGAGCCGGTAGGCGACGAGGCCGAGGGCCTCACGGGCCGCCGGCACGCGACCGGCACGACGGACGGCGGTCTCCGCGTGCGCCAGGGCGGCCTCGGGCTCGACGTCGAGCAGCTCGGCGACCATGACGAGGTGCTGGGCCACACCTTCGGCGTTCTCCTTGCTCAAGGTGCGCAGCTGGTTCTTGACGCCCCGGTCGACCTCGTGACCCGTCACTCCCTCGCGGATCGCGGGCTCCGGCCGGCGCGGCGACTTCGGGGTGAGCCGGGGCCCACCACGCTGGTCGTCCTCGCGCGGCCGGCCGGCGCCACCACGGGGGCGGTCGTCCCGACGCGGGCCGCGGTCACCACGGTCGTCGAAGCGACGGGGTCCGCGGTCGTCCCGGTTGCCCGAGGGGCGACGGTCGTCGGAACGGTAGCCACCACGGTCGCCGCGGTTGCCCGAGGGGCGACGGTCGTCGGAACGGTAGCCACCACGGTCATCGCGGTTGCCCGAGGGGCGACGGTCGTCGGAACGGTAGCCACCACGGTCATCGCGGTTGCCCGAGGGGCGACGGTCGTCGGAACGGTAACCGCCACGGTCGTCACGATTGCCCGAGGGGCGACGGTCATCGGAGCGGTAACCGCCACGGTCGTCCCGGCTGCCCGAGGATCGGCGATCGTCGGAACGGTAGCCACCGCGGTCATCGCGGTTGCCCGAGGGGCGACGGTCGTCGGAGCGGTAGCCGCCGCGGTCGTCACGGCGCGGCGCACGGTCATCGGAACGGTAACCGCCCCGGTCGTCCCGTCGCGGACCCGACGAACGCGGCGCACCGGACCCACGGCCGGCACCTCCCCCGTGGCGCGGACCACGCGGACCGTCCTGACGGTCGCGTCGCTCGCCTCGGTCGTGCCTGCGGTCGTCGTCGCTCATGTTCGTCATCCTTCCGCGCCGACCAGGGTCGGCGCCACCTCTGTGAATCTGATCAGGGGACACCAATGCAGAGCGCCCCAGTCGGATCAATGAAGTTCCGTCTGAGGCGCTCTGACAAATTGTGTCCGGCTGCGTCCTACTCTCCCACACCGTCACCAGTGCAGTACCATCGGCGCTGAAGGGCTTAGCTTCCGGGTTCGGAATGGAGCCGGGCGTT
>NZ_JBEPDF010000006.1:0-11676 GCF_040300125.1 Terrabacter sp. NPDC000476 | reverse complement strand
GTCGGGGGTCTCCCGCCCGCGGCCGGGGGGCGGGCGGGCGGCGTCCCGCGGCCCGCCGCGCGGCGCGGGGGGCTTCTGCGGGGCGCGCCCCCCCCTCGCCGTGGTCGAGGCGCGCGTCGACGCTCTCGAGCGCGCGGCCGGGCAGCAGCGCGCCACCTGATCCCGCGCGGCCCCGGGTCCGGGGCGTGTCCACCCCGGCGCCCGAGGCACTAGCGTCTTCAGGGTGAGCAACGACAGCAGCGCCAGCGACACCACCCCCGCCGCCCCGGGCAGCGACGACCCGGCACCCGACCGCACGAGCTTCGCCGACCTCGGCCTCGACGACAAGGTGCTCAAGGCCCTGCGAGACGTCGGCTACGAGCACCCGTCCCCGATCCAGGCCGCGACGATCCCCGCCCTGCTCGACGGTCGTCACGTCGTCGGCCTCGCCCAGACCGGCACTGGCAAGACGGCGGCCTTCGCGCTGCCGATCCTCAGCCGGCTCGACCTGCGGCAGAAGAAGCCGCAGGCGCTCGTGCTCGCACCCACCCGTGAGCTCGCCCTGCAGGTCTGCGAGGCGTTCGAGCGGTATGCCGCCCACCTCAAGGGCGTGCACGTGCTCCCCGTCTACGGCGGGCAGGCGTACGGCGTGCAGCTGAGCGCCCTGCGTCGCGGCGTGCACATCGTCGTCGGCACCCCGGGCCGCATCATGGACCACCTCGAGAAGGGCACCCTCGACCTCAGCGAGCTGCGCTTCCTCGTGCTCGACGAGGCCGACGAGATGCTCAAGATGGGCTTCGCCGAGGACGTCGAGACGATCCTGGCGGACACCCCGGACGACAAGCACGTCGCCCTCTTCTCGGCGACGATGCCCTCCCAGATCCGCCGGATCTCGAAGAAGTACCTCCACGACCCCGTCGAGATCACCGTGAAGTCGACGACCTCGACGGCCCCGAACATCACGCAGCGCTACCTCACCGTCAGCTACCCGCAGAAGGTCGACGCCCTCACCCGCATCCTCGAGGTCGAGAACTTCGAGGGCATGATCGTCTTCGTCCGCACGAAGAACGAGACGGAGACGCTGGCGGAGAAGCTGCGCGCCCGGGGTTTCTCGGCCATGGCGATCAACGGCGACATCGCCCAGAACCAGCGCGAGCGCACGGTCGACCAGCTGAAGTCCGGCAAGCTCGACATCCTCGTCGCGACCGACGTGGCCGCCCGGGGCCTCGACGTCGACCGCATCAGCCACGTCGTCAACTACGACATCCCCACCGACACCGAGTCCTACGTCCACCGCATCGGGCGCACCGGCCGAGCCGGTCGCAGCGGCGACGCGATCTCGTTCGTCACGCCCCGCGAACGCCACCTGCTCAAGGCCATCGAGAAGGCGACGCGGCAGTCGCTCGTGCCGATGAGCATGCCGAGCGTCGAGGACATCAACGCCACCCGCCTGACACGCTTCGACGACGCCATCACCGAGGCCCTCTCCACCGACAAGGTCGACTTCTTCCGCGACGTCATCGCGCACTACGTCGGCGAGCACAACGTGCCCGAGGCCGACGTCGCGGCGGCCCTGGCGGTCGTGCTCCAGGGTGACGAGCCGATGCTGCTCGATCCTGAACCGGCCCGCCCCGCAAGGACGTTCGACGACCGTGGCCCGCGCGACCGCCGCGAATCCCGACGCGACGACCACGGCTCGCGCACTGGTCGTGGTGACCGCAACGACCGCGGCGACCGCGGCCCGCGCCGGGGCGCGTCCGGTCCCATGGCCACCTACCGGATCGCCGTCGGGCGCCGCCACCGGGTCGAGCCGCGCCAGATCGTCGGCGCGCTCGCCAACGAGGGCGGCCTCGGCCGGTCGGACTTCGGCCACATCGACATCCGGACCGACCACTCGCTCGTCGAGCTCCCCGCGACCCTGCCACCGGGCACGTGGGACAAGCTGCGGACGACCCGCATCTCCGGTCAGCTCATCGAGCTGAGCGAGGACCGCAATCGTGGTGCGGGCGGACCCTCACGGGGGCCCCGCGACAAGCGACCGCGCGACTGACGTCGACGCCCGGCGGTCCGGCGCGCGTCGAGGCGGCAGGTGAGGCCGACGTCCGGGCGTCAGCGGCTCCGGGTCACGCTCGTCGTCCAGCTCCCCGTCGTCAGGCCCTCCGGGAACGTGACGCCGAGGATCTGCACGAGTCGGGGCAGCACGACGATCGGGGCCACCGTCCGGTGCGCCCGGTAGTCGGCGGTGACGGCGGCCGGCACGGAGCCGAGGCTCTCGTTGCCGTAGCGCAGGACCGTCTCGCCGTAGGGGCCCTGGTGGTAGAGCACCGGTCCGCCCGACGCCGGCACCTCCGTGGGGACCGTCTCCGCCACGGACGAGACGGTGTGCTCGTCCGGCCCCGGCACGGAGAAGGACGCGGTGACCGGTGACCCGCCGGGCGCCGTCACCGTCGCCGCGAGCGCCGGCACGTAGCGGGCGGGCAGCCCGAGGCCACGCCACCGGGCGGCGAGCCCGGGGTCGTCCGTCGCGACGGACGTGAGGTAGAAGGCGCCGTCGACGGCCGCGCCGTCCCGCGAGGCGAGGGCCACCGCACCGATCGAGACCTGGGTACGCCGGTCGCGGCGGTCGTCGTCACCCCGCCGGTCGCCGTCGTCCTCGCCGTGTCCGCCGTGACCACCGTGGCGCCGGTCGACCGAGATCTCGTCGCAGACGTAGTCCCACATCTGGAAGCGCGACGCCTCGAGCGGCACCGTCGTGACCGACGGGACGTAGCGGGCGGGCACGAGCGCGCGGGCGCCGGCCACCGTGACGGCCCGTGGAACCGCCACCTCGACGCACCCCGACTCGTGGGTCGTCAGCGACCCCCGCCCCGACTCGCCGCCGGGGTGCGGTCCCGACGCCGGGGCGCCCCCGCCGTCACCCGCCGCCAGCGCCGGTGCCGCACCACCCCCCGAGGCGATGAGCAGGGCCGCGGCCACGAGTCGTCCCGTCCTACGGTGCATGTCCGATCCTCCGCCGTCCCGTGACCCATCCGCCTGCCGACGGACCACCGCCGGCCGGCGGGACGGCCCACGACCCGCTGCCGTCCGTGCCATTCTGGGAGGGCAACGCACGACGGTCGAGTGCCTCTTGCGCCACCTTGACGCAGCCGCACCGACCCATCCGTCGGCAGGGGACGGCGGGCGCTCCGCCCGCCGGTGAAGGAGTGGTCGTGGCAGCACGGCGGTCGGAGGCAGCGGCGTCGGTCGCCCGCGACCTCGCCGTCGCGGCCTCCCGCGCCGAACCCCTCGAGCCGCTCCTGCCCGCCGTCGTCGACGTGCTCCGAGCCGATGCCGGGATCGGTCTCACCCGCATCGCCCGGGCGGCTGACGGGTCCGGCCGCGTCGAGGTGTCGGTGTCGGTCAGCGGCACTCCCCCGCCTCCCGAGGAGGTGGGCCGGCGGGCGGTCGAGGTGGCCGCCCGTCACCCGGGGTTGCTCACCCTCTCGGCGGCGCACGCGACCCGGGTGAGCGACCTCGTGCACCTGCCCGACTTCTGGTGCACCGAGGTCTACGAGCGCATGCACGGGCACGCCGACGGCCGCTACCCGATGGCGGCCCTGCTGCACGGCTCCCCGGACGAGCTCATCTTCCTCGGGTTGCACCGGTCGCGACGGGACTTCGACGACGACGACGTGCGGCTCCTCGAGCAGCTGCAGCGTCCCCTCGTGGCCGCGCTGGCCTTCCGGTCCGCCCTCGACGCGACGACCGCGCTGCTGTGTGGGGAGCACCTGCGCGCGACGCCGCACGGCCCACCGCTGCTGGCGCGGCCCGCGCCGCCGCCCTCACCCGAGGAGGACTACCGGCCGACAGCCCGCGAGGCCGAGGTGCTCACCCTCGCGGCGGCCGGGTGGACGAACCACCGCATCGCACGCCGGCTCGGCATCAGCGAACGGACCGTGCGCAAGCACCTGGGGTCCGTCTACGAGCGCTCGGGGCAGCACGGCCGGGCTGCGGCCTCTGCGTGGTGGGGGCGGCGGCACGAGACCCGCTCGGACCCGTAGCGGTATCACCGGCGGTCGCTCGGACCTCTTCGACACGAGCCACCCCCGAGCAGCGGGAGCGGCCCTGATCGAAGTGGGTGCACCATGACCGTGACCAAGCTCGCGACCGGCATCGCCGGAGGGACCGCGGTCTGCGGCCTGCCCGACGGGACGTTCGTCGTCGCCTCGGGACCGGGCCTGCTCACCCGGTACGACGGCGCCGGAACGGTGGTCGGGTCGACCTCGGTCGGCGCCGTCGTCAGCGGCCTGGCCGCGCACCCCGCCGGCAACGGCGTCCTCGCGGCCTGCGCGGCCTCGGGCGTGTGGAAGGTGACGTTCGGGCCGACACCGGTGACGCGGAACCTGCTCTCGCTCAGGGGCGCCCGGGCCCTGGTCGTCGACGTCGCGACGGCGTCCCTGCTCGTCGTCACGACCCGGAGGGGCGGCGCCCTCTGCCGCGTCCCCGTCAGCGGGACCGGCACCGGCCCCGTGCAGGTCGTCGCCACCGGGCTCGGCAAGGTGGCCGCGATCGCCCGCCGGATGGGTGACCCCGCCGCCTGGGTGCTGCGCGGCGGCGCGGAAGCCGAGCTCACGGCATACGAACTCGGCACGGGGCGCGCGGGCGACGTCATCGGGGGCCTCGGCTCGGCGCGCGACGTCGCGTGGACCGCCGTCGCCGGCGGGCAGCTCGGCGTCGCCGACGCCTTGGGGCGGATCCTGCTCGTCGACGTGCGCCGGCCGGCCGACCCGCCGACGGTGCTCGAGGACGGCCTGCCCCGCGTCTGGTCGATCGACCTGTCGACCAGCACCGGCCCCGGCGGAGGGGGAGCCCTCGTCGCCGGCATCGGCGACGCGCTCACGCTCGTCGACCTGCCCCCGGCGCCGGGCGTGCAGCTCGAGGTGCCGGCGGAGCCGCTCTACCTCTCCGGCTGGGCGCGGGTCGGCGTCGCGCTGACGGGCGGACTCGGCCTCGACGACCTCGTCTTCCGCGTCGAGCCGCCCGAGGGCGGGCTCGTGTCGCAGTCACGGGACGCGACCTTCGCGCACCGGCCCTCCGTCGTGCTCGCGGCGAGCGCCGTGGTCGGCTCCTACAAGCTCGTGGCGCACGACGCGACGACGGGCGACGAGCTCGCCGCCGAGCCCTTCGAGATCACCGACGTCTGGGACGGCGTCGACGGCCCGCCCGTCAGCCACGTCGGTGCGGTCGGGGTCGACTCCCCCGACCCGGCCTGGGGCGGTGGCGACCCCTTCCAGCCGCAGAACCTCGGTGTCACCCCGGCCCTCGGGACGAAGAACGTGGGCGTCGTCATCCTCGAGACGACCGACACCGCAGCGCTGTCGACGACCGACCAGGGCACGTTGCGCACCGAGTGGCGCGACGAGGTCTTCGACGGCGTCCTGCGTGGCGGCGTCGTCGAGTCGACCCGCGCGTACTGGCGCGACGTGTCGGAGGGTCGCCTCGACCTCGCGGACGCGGGCGTCGTCGGCCCCCTCCGCCTGGCGAACGGGTGGGGTTCGTACGCGACCTCCGTCAACGCCACCACCGGCAAGACCGACGGCTGGGAGGCGTTCGCGCGAGCCGCGATCGCCGACCTGCGCACCCGGAACGAGGCGGCCGCCGCCGCCGGCGACCCGCCCGTGCTCGACCTGCTGAGCGTCGACTCCATCATCCTCGTCGTGCGCTCCGTGCCTGCGGCGGGCGCGAGCCCCGGGCGCTTCGTGTGGCCGAGCGCGACGCGCCCGGGCGGCTACCAGCTCTCGTTCGAGGTCGCCCGCCAGACCTTCACGGTCCCGGTGGCGTTCGGCTCCATCGAGGTGACGGTGCCGATCAACCGGACGATCCAGATGTTCGCCATGCCGGACGACTGGGAGGCCCGGGACTCCAGCGGACGGGTGCGCGGCGAGACCGCCTCGCACGAGCTCGGGCACAACCTCGGGCTTCCCGACGAGTACGCCCGATCGAGCCACCCCCAGTGGGCCAAGGACCGAGACCTCGCCCGGTCGACGTCCGCCGGGGCGAGCTGGTCGCTCATGTCGTGGGAGGAGCAGTTTCCGCAGACGACGGTGGTGGAGAAGATGCAGCTCGGCTGGGTCGACGCCCCGCACGTGCGCAACCTCAGCTTCGCGACGCTCGGACCCGTCGACGAGGAGATCGTGCTGCACGCATCGGACCTCGGCCCCCCGCCGGCGGGCCGCTTCTCGGCGGCCGAGATCCGCATCGCCGACGGACTCAACTACTACTTCGAGTACCGCCGCGAGCTGCCCTCCACGACGAGCGACCAGGACGTGCCCGCCGACCGCACCGTGGTCGGGGTCGACTGCCGCTCCGGCTCCGAGCCCGCCGACCGGCGCAACATCCTGCGCATCAAGGACGACGCGGACCACGATGCGGGCGAGTTCCAGGCGGGTGACGACTACCGGGAGCAGGACACCTCGGATCCCGGCTACCCCAACGACTTCCGCATGTCGGTGGTGAGCACCGACGCCGACTCGGCCCGGATCCGCATCCAGTACGGCGACTCCAAGCCCGACCCGCAGATCAGGCCGTGGGCGCCGAGCACGAACTGGAAGAGCCCGGACCTGCGCGTGACCAACGCCCGCAACCTCGCCGACGGCCGGTTCGCCGACATCCCCTGGGAGGGCCACGACAACCGGATCGTCGCCACGGTGCGCAACCCGGGACTGCTCAACGCGCGCAACGTGCGGGTCGACTTCTTCGTCAAGGACTTCACCCTCGGCGGGGGCGCCGAGACGGCGTTGGGCAGCGACACCCACGACGTGCCCACGGGCGCGACCGTCGAGTTCACCTCGAGCGTCGCGTGGGTGCCGCCGCCGCTGTCGGCCGTGCCGTTCCTGCACGTCCACCCGCACTACTGCGTCGTCGCCCGGATCGCCGAGTACCACGACCCGGTCGACCCGACGATCCGCGAGATCACGCGCGACAACAACGAGGCGCAGTCCAACCACACGCAGCTCATCTCGGTGAGCGCGTCGCCCTCGAGCCGCGAGATCGGCTTCGTCAAGGTCACCAACCCGCTGCCCCAGGCGGCCGACTGTCGCGTGCAGGTGCGCCAGACGAGCGAGTTCGCCCGCACCTACGTGGAGCACGCGTGGGTGCACCTGCAGGCCGGCGAGGAACGCGACGTCATGTTCCTCACGGAGTCGCTGATCGGCGACCCCACCTGGGGCACGCGGACGCGCGAGCGCCGCGACCGGATCTACAAGGAGCCCAACAGCGTTCGCCTGACGGGCATCGCCGACGACCACGAGACCTGCGAGGGCGTCGTCACCGGGGGCGCGCACGTGCTCGTGCGCTCCGCCCGCGCGACCCGCTGGGTGCGCTTCGGCAGGGACGGCGGTCTCGCATTCGGCCGCATCGAGGCCGTCGACGACGGAAGTGGTTGCGACGGAACAGTGCTCGTCACGGTGTGGCCCGAGGAGGCGCCGGAGAAGGGGGTCGTGCGGCAGGGCCAGGCCGTCGGCGGTGACGTCCGGGTCGAGCTGGGAGACCTCGACGACTCCTGGCTCGTGCAGGGCCACTACCTCGGCTCGTTCGACCGCTCACCCTCCGACAGCGAGGTCCTGGACCCGCGCGCCTGACACCCGGGCCGGATGCGGTGGGCCCCCTCCGCCCGAGGGCGCACACCGCATCCGGCCGCGTCCCACCAGGCGAGAGGAGCAGGGACCGAGCCGTGTGACACCGGCCACAGCACGAGCACGACAGGGCGGGGAATGACCGTCGACTCGTGATAGTTGGTTGAATCGTGAAGCAACTTCGGATCGTCGTCTCCAGCACCCGCCCCGGCCGCATCGGGCCCAAGGTCGCCCAGTGGGTGGCCGACCAGGCCTCCACCGAGGAGTGGGAGGTCGAGCTGCTCGACCTGTCGTCACTGCCGTTCTTCGACGAGGAGGACATGCCGCGCAACGGCAACTACGCCAAGCCGCACACCAAGGAGTGGGCGTCGCAGGTCTTCGGCTCCGACGCCATCGTCGTCGTGACGCCGCAGTACAACCGGAGCTTCCCCGCGCCGATCAAGAACGCCATCGACTACCTCTTCGCGGAGTGGGACGCCAAGCCCGTCGCGCTCGTCGGCTACGGCTGGACGGGCGCCACCGACGCGACGGCCGACCTCGCCAAGGTGCTCGGCCACGTCAAGGCCGACGTCGTCGGGTCCACCGGCCTCGTCTTCACCCAGGACGTCAGCCCCGAGGGTCTGATCGAGATCACCGACGAGCGCCGCGTCGAGCTCGACGGCCTGCTCCGCGACCTCGCCGCGCGCGTCGACGCCCCGGTCGGCGCCACGGCCTGAGCGGAGGCCCTCGTCACCGACCTCGGGAGGTCGTGGCCGCAGGTGATGGGGCATCCGGACCGGACCGACACGGCGTCAGGACGTCGACGAGGCCGGCGCGCCCCTGCCTGCAGAAGCCGGTGCGGACGACAACGTCGGCGTCATCGGGCCCCCGCGGGACGAACGGCGCGAACGCCTGCGACGCGGCTGTCGGGAAGCGGGCGAGCAGGAGCACGTCCGCCCCGGCGACGTCGCGGGCCAGCGCCCGCCCCACCTCGGGCGTCACGCCGACCGGCATCTCGAGGTAGTAGCCGTCGGTGCGGAGCTCGGGCAGGAGCAGGTAGAGCAGGACCGGCGTGATCGAGGGCCTGGCCATCTCCTCCGCGCCGACGAACACCGCCGAACCAGGGGCCGCGGCGGCGAGGGCTGCCCTCCGTGCATCGTCGACGAGGCGGGCGTCCGAGGCCATCAGGACCACGCTTCGGTCGCCCACGGTGTAGGTCGTCGCCGGCCCGCGCGGATGGAGCGCAGGAGCCTGGGCCACGAGCACGACGAGGCACCCGAAGAGCGTGCTCCGGGCGGTGGTCACGAGCACGCGGGATCCGTCCACGAGGTCCTCGATCGCCACGAGCGCCAACGGCAGGGGAACGGCGAGGACGAACGCGAGGTGGTCGAGGTCCGTGCGTTGGAGCAGCTGCGGCACGGTCACGAGCGCGAGCACGACGAATGACCACCGGTCGGCGCGACGTGCTCGCACCGCGGCCACGAGCAGCACCAGGACGACGCCGCCGGACAGGGCGAGGAGCGCGACGGTCGCCGAGCTCGGCGCGAGTCGCGCGTCGACGAGCCCGCGCTGCAGGACGACGTTGTCCACGGCCTGCCAGCCGACACCGCCGTAGTAGAGCACCGACGGGGCTAGCCCGAAGGCGGCACCGACGAGCAGTCGGCGATGCCGTACCCAGCTGATTGCCAGGGGCGCCGCGGCCGCGTAGGCGGGCAGGATCATCTTGGGCCGGAACAGCGCCGCGAGGCCGAGCACGGCTCCCGCCGCGAGCACCGCGTCGCGCCGCAGGAGGACGAGACCCCAGACGATGCAGGCCAGCCCGGCCACCCAGGCGTAGGCGACGAGACCGAGCGGGGTCAGCACGACGACGCACGCGACCCCGCCACGACCGCCGCGCGTCGCCCCCGGTCGAGCACCAGGCCCAGGACCCCACCGACGAGGATCGCCTGGAGCAGCAGTCCGACGAGGCGCTCCGCGACCAGCGTCGGACCGAGCAGGAGGAACGCGCCCGCGGTCAGACCGTAGACGCCCGGTCCGTAGACGGTGTAGACGTCGCGGTGCGGCAGGCGACCGTCGAGCAGCTGCTGGGCGTAGACGAGGATGATCGCCTCGTCCTGGGTCTCGAGCGGCAGGCCCACCATCGGCAGGCGCGCGACGACCAGGACGAGCAGGACGAGCACGACGACCCACCCGGCATTGGTCTGCCACCCACCCGTCTGCCGCGGCACCGTCCAGGTGCCGGGGCGAGTCACCGGAGCGCGTGCAGCGGAGCGCACGGGCGCTGCGGTGGCGTCCGCCACGAGATCCTCCATCGTCGGGAACGGCTCGACCGAGCATGCCCCAGCAGACGCGCTGGCGATGGACAAATCACTCAAACTGGGCGGTTTTCTGCCGCCGTCAGCAGGTGAAGGTCTGCGACCACTCCGCGCCGGTCCACGTGCCCGCGTTCGCGACGATCGACAGTTTCCACGTCCCCGACTTCGGGGTCGTCGTCGGCGTCATCGTCAGCCGCGACGGGCTGGTGACCGTGCGCACGACGTTGCTCGCGTTGGGCGGGGGGTCGAGGACCAGCGTGTAGGAGTCGGCTCCCGCGACGGGCTCCCACCCGGTCAGGCTGACGCCACCGCGCGGCAGCGGGGCGTTGTTCGCGTTCGACGGGCAGGTGAAGGTGCCGTAGGCGTCGGCGCTCGCCTTGAGCGTGAGCGTGGAGACGCGCAGGCTGCCGGATGCCTTGGCACCGAATGCCGCCCATGCCGCCGACGGCGCCCCGTAGGCGACGAGGACGAGCACCACGGCCGCAAGGACGCGTCGGGTGAAGCGCATGGTCACACCCCCACCCGTCGCTGCGAGGCAGCGACGGTGCGGCCGTCCCCGGCCCGCACCGCGTCGGCGGGCCCCGCGGACGCGTCGGACGCGTCGGACGCGTCGGACGCGTCGGACGCGTCGGACGCGTCGGACGCAGCGTGCCGCAGCGCCTTCGCGGTGGGCGCCGTCGCGCGCAGCAGCGACCGCAGGGCCCGGCGGGCGCGACGCGGGCGGCCCGACTCCATGGCCTCGGTCACGGCGTGCGTCCTGGCGGCGACCCGTGCGGCGCCGACGGTGGCCGACGTCACCTCGAGGCTCAGGCCCGCCTCGACCGCGCCCTCGACGTCCTCGCGCAGCACCGCGTGCTCGATGCGCTCGACCCGAGCCCCGATGAGCTCGGTGTACGTGCGGGCGAAGGCATGGGCGGCGTGCACGCTGCCCAGCTCCTCGACGAGCTCGTCGAGCGCCTCGTCGTCGAGCACCGGGACGGGCGACCAGATGCGGCGCAGGGCCACGACGAGCAGCAGCGAGAGCGCACCCCAGAAGACGTAGGTCTGCACGAAGGGCTGGCGCAGGGCCCGGGTCACCGTGCCGGCGTGCGGGACGACGGCCCGCGTCTGCCACACGGTGTCGCCCTCGAGGGTGGCGACCCAGGGGTCTGCCTTGGCGTTGGCGTCACCCTTGGTGACGATGGCGAGCCGGCCGGCGGCGTCCTTGGTGACGCGCACGATGCGGTGCGTCTCGACGCGGTGGTCCTCGACCGGGATGTAGTAGCTGATGACGTCGCCGACCTCGACGTCCGTGGCCGGCTTCGGGGTGCTGACGATGACGTCGCCCGGATTGATGCCGGGTGACATCGAGCCGGTGAGCATCGTGGCGGTGCGGTAGCCGAGCAGGTGCGGACCCAGCGCGACGACGAGGAACGACAGGCCGGCCACGACGAGCAGCAGGCGGGTGACGAGCAGCCAGCCGAACCGCAGCACCCGGGCTGCCGGGTTGCGCCGCGCCCGAGCGCCCACGACCTCACGGCGCGCGACCGGCTGGTCGGGCAGCGGGGTCATGGCGGTGGCGGTGCGCATCGGTGCTCCTCGGTTCCGCGGGGACGCCTGCCGACGTCAGGTCGGCGTCGGCAGGGCGTCTGTCGGGCGTCGGTGGGGTGGGTCAGCGGTTGGTGGCGGCGCGCTGGGTGCCGGTGAAGTCGAGGGCGATGACGCTGGACTGGCCCTGGAAGGAGTTGTCGGCGGCGTCGGGGAAGGTGAGCTTGACGCGCAGGTTGTCGCTCCGGCCGCTGGTGGTCGAG
>NZ_JBEPDF010000005.1:0-14738 GCF_040300125.1 Terrabacter sp. NPDC000476 | reverse complement strand
CCCTCGAGCAAGCTCGACACCGACACCACCAACGGCCTGCAGCTGATCGTCGAGTCCTGCTCCACCACCTGGACCGAGGCCGGCACCTCCCCGGCGTTCACCTACACCTGCTCCGGCACGACCAGGACCGTGCTGGCCACCCGCCCCGTCATCGGCGCCAACCTCGCCCTGACCAACCTCGCCTCGACCACCAGCGGCCGGAGCGACAACCTGCGCGTCAAGCTCACCTTCCCCGACGCCGCCGACAACTCCTTCCAGGGCCAGTCCAGCGTCATCGGCCTCGACTTCACCGGCACCCAGCGCGCCGCCACCAACCGCTGACCCACCCCACCGACGCACACCTGACGCCGACCCGAACCGAAGGACGCACCGCCCATGACCGCCACCACCTTCGCCCCGCGCCTCGAGGCCGTGCTCGGAGCGAGCGCGCACCCGGGCGCGGCGCTCGAGGCCGACGTCGACGCCGACCTCGGCGTCGGTGCGGCGGCGGGTGTGGGCGCGCTGCGTCGCGCGGCTCAGGTGGCGGCCACCGGGCTGGCCGTCGTCGCGGCAGCCGTCTTCCTCCTGCTGGCCGTCGGCCCGCACGTCCTCGGCTACCGCACCGCCACGATGCTCACCGGCTCGATGTCACCCGGCATCAACCCGGGTGACGTCGTGGTGACCGTGCCGCGAGCGGCTGCGGACGTGCAGGTGGGCGACGTCATCACCTACGAGATCCCCGTCGAGGACCACCGCGTCGAGACGCACCGCATCGTGCGCGTCACCACCGACGCCGCCGGCCGGCGCGCCGTCGTCACCAAGGGCGACGCCAACTCCGACGTCGACCCCTGGGTCGCGACCCTCGACCAGGACACCGTCTGGGAGGTGGCGACGGTGGTGCCCCACGTGGGGAACGCCATCCGCGCCGTCCGCAGCGGCCTCGGTCAGGGGTGGGTGCTCTGGGGCGCCCTCGGCGGCTTCGTCCTGCTGACGCTGCGCAGCATCTGGAGCGCCTCCGGCACCGAGGAGGACGAGCGCGGCGTCGCCACGGGCTACACCGGCCGCCACCGCGCCTAGCCGAGTCGAGCGGGGCACGGCGTCCCGTCAGACCCCGACCACCGGCGACCCTTCGGCGCGTGCCGCGCCCGGGATGAGCGAGACCTTGACCGACTCGGTGCCGGAGGCGACGAGGTCGAGACCGCGCTGGAAGTCGGCGAGCGGGAGCTGGTGGGTGCAGATCTCGTCGAGCGGCAGCCGCTTCTCCTCGATCATCCGGATGGCGGCCGGCCAGCAGCCCGGTCCCAGGTGGGCGCCGAGCACGTCGAGCTCCTTGTCGTCGCTGATGATGCTCCAGTCGACCGTCACGTCGTCCTTGAACACCGAGTACTCGACGAACCGGCCGAGCTTGCGCAGCAGCTGCAGGCCCTGCAGCACGGCGGACGGGTGACCCGTGCCCTCGAGGTAGACGTCGGCGCCGTACCCGCCCGTGATTCCCCGGACGAGCTCGACGGCGTCGTCGCGCCCGATGTTGACGACGTCGGTCGCCCCGGTGCGCAGGGCGAGGTCGAGCTTGCGGTCGTCGAGGTCGAGGGCGACGACCCGGGCGGGCGACTTGGCGGCCGCTCCCGCCACCATGCCGAGGCCGATCGGTCCGCAGCCGGCCACGACCACGACGTCGTCGAAGCCGATGCCGGCCCGCTCGACGGCGTGCAGGGCGCACGACAGCGGCTCCGCGAACGCCGCGTGGGCGGGTGGGACCGTCGCGGCGACCCGGTGCACCAGGGCCTCCGTCGGCAGCACGAGGTACTCGGCCATGCCACCCGGCACCTTGCGCTTGAAGCCGAAGATGTCGTGCGGGGCGCACATGTGGTAGTTCCCGGTCTCGCAGTAGCGGCACTCCCAGCACGGGACGATCTGCTCGGCGACCACCCGGTCACCGACGTCCAGGCCGCGCCGTCCACGGGCGGCGTCGTCGAGCGCGACGACGGTCCCGACGAACTCGTGCCCGGGCACGACCCCGGTCTCGGCCCACGCCGGCCGGGAGTCGTCGCCCCAGAACTTCGCGGCCCCGTGGTAGCACTTGAGGTCGCTGGCGCAGATGCCGACCGCCTCGACCCGGACGAGCACCTCGCCCGGCCCGGGGCGGGGCACGGGAATGCGCTCGAGGCGGTAGTCCCGGGGCCCATGGCAGACGACGGCCTCCATCGTCTCGGGAACGGTCGTCCCGTCCGTCTCGGCAAGGGGAGGGTTCTCAGGGGTGGCGTCCTCGGGGACGGTGTTCTCCGGGGCGGTGTTCTCTGGGGCGGTGTCCTCGGGGACGGTGTTCTCGGTGGTCATGCGGGGCTCCTGGGTGAGAGGTCGGCGGGGGTGGAGAAGGTCGCGTCCTGCACGGCGGCCAGCGTGTGCACCGCGGCGCGGGTCGAGGCGTAGAGCGAGTCGTAGGCCTCGAAGATCTCGTCGTGGACCGCGTGCGCGCGAGGGTCCGGCTCGACGACGTGGGAGACGACGGACCAGTCGGTGGTGGGGTCGGCGAGCCCGACGCCCACGGCCGCCAGGAGCGCGTCGCCGTAGCTCGCGCCGATCGTCTGCTCGGGCACGTCCTGCGGTCGACCCGTGACGTCGCTGACGACCTGGGTCCAGAGGCCTCCGGTCGTGCCGCCGCCCACGGCGACGAGGCGCGAGACCGGGCCGGCGCCCTCGTCGAGCAGGGCGACGATCTGCCGGATGCCGTAGGCGATGCCCTCGTACGCAGCCCGGAAGAGGTGGCCGCGGCCGTGCTGCAGCGTCAGCCCGGCGACGACCCCGCGGGCCTGCGGGTCGAAGACGGGGGTCCGCTCGCCGGCGAAGTAGGGGAGCACGACGAGACCGTCCGACCCGGGCGCGACCGCGCGCGCCTCCTCGACCAGCGTCTCGTAGTCCGGTGCGCCGGTGAGGTCACGGACCCACTGGGTGAGCGAGCCCGAGGTCGACATCCCTGCCGCCATGGTGCGCCGACCGGGGTCCACGCCGGCGGTCGTCCAGAGCAGGGGGTGCGTCCGCAGGCCCTCGAGCACCTGGACGAAGAACATCGTGGTGCCGTACATGAGCATGAGGTCGCCCGGTGCGCGCACGCCGGCCGAGTGCGCCTCGGCCCAGGCGTCGACGGTGCCGGCGCTCACCGGCGTGCCCTCGGGGAGGCCGGTCGCCTCCGCCGCGGCGGCCGTGACGCGCCCGACCACCTCTTGCGGCCAGACGAGGCGGGGCAGCTCGAGGTGCTCGGTGATCTCGGCCGCCCAGTCGGAGGCCCAGTCGAGGGCGCGAACGTCGTACAGCGGGTCGCACTGGCTGGCCGTGTGGTGGTCGAGGACGTACTCCCCGGTGAGGCGGCGGACGACGAACGAGCTGCTGCCGAACCAGCGACGGCCGCGCGCCCAGCCGTCCGGCTCGTGCCGACGGATCCAGCTCAGCTTGGGGCCGACCGCCTGCGAGCTCAGCGCCTTGCCGCAGGTGCGCAGGATGGCCTCCGCCCCGTAGCGGTCGGTCAGCTCGGTGATCTCCGTGGTGGCGCGGGCGTCGATGCCGTAGAGGATCGCCGGACGGACCGGGCGGTCGGCGGCGTCGCACACCACGAGGCACGGCCCGAGACCGCTGACGCAGACGCCGGCCACGTCGGAGGCCGCTCGACCGGCGAGCAGCTCGCGCGACACGGAGGCCACCTCACCCCACCACGTCACGTCCGCATCCATCTCGGCGTGGCCCGGACGTGGTGTCGCCACCCCGTGCGCGCGGGTGGCCCGCGCGACGACGGTGCCGTCGTCGGTCACGAGCACGCCCTTCGTGCTCGACGTGCCGATGTCGATCCCCATGAGCAGTGCGGCCACGGGTCCTCCTCCTCCGCGAGGGGCGGTGCCGGCGCCCGGGGAGGGCGCCGGCGCCGCCGGGGGTGCGCTCGTCAGTCGCCGGTCGCGACCGAGACGGTCTTGAACGTCGGGCGCCCGTTCGGCGGCAGCTCGAAGCCCTTGACCGAGTCGCGGACGGCGGCGTTGTTCTTCAGGTCCGCAGGGAAGATGCCGGGGGCGTCCTTCCACAGGATGGCGTCCGCCTCGGCGTAGAGCTTCTTGCGCTCCGACTGGTCGAGGGAGGCACGCGCCGCCATGAGCGTCTTGTCGAGCTCGGGGTTGCAGTAGCCCATCCGCTTGGCGGCGCAGGTGTAGAGGCGAGCCAGGGTGAAGTCGGCGTCGCCGGTGCCGGTCGTGTTCGTCTGCAGGTTGAGGTCCCACGAGAGCGCGCCGAAGTCCTTGAGCCACTGCGCCCGCTCCTTCTCGAGGGGCTTGACCGTGATGCCGACCTTGGCCCAGTCCGAGACCATCGCCTGCGCGAGCGCCTTGATGTTCGGCCCACCCTCGCGGGGCCACTGGATGGACGTCGAGAAGCCGTTGGGGAAGCCGGCCTCCGCCAGCAGCGCCTTGGCCCTGGCCGGGTCGTAGGCATACGGCTGCAGCGGCGTCGACCCGAACACGGACTGCGTGACCGGGGACTTCGCCACGGTCGCGCCGTCGCCGTAGAGGTCGGCCACGGTCTCCTCGACGTTGACCGCGTGCCACATCGCCTGGCGCACCTTGGCGTCCTTGAACTGGTCACGGTTCTGGTTGAACCAGATGAAGTAGTAGGTGAACCCGTCCTTCGTCTCGTAGGTCAGGCCGTCCTTGTCCGAGACCGCCGCGACCTGGTCCGGCGGGATGGAGTTCGTGACGTCGACCTCGCCGGTCTCGAGGGCGGTGAGGCGTGCCGAGACCTCCGGGTAGTTGACGAACTCGAGCCGCGACAGGGCGGGCTTGGTGCCCCAGTACGCGTCGTTGCGGGTCATGACGACCTTGTCGTCCGGGGCGAACGACTCGACCTTGAAGGGACCCGTGCCGATCGGCTTCTTCCAGAAGTCGTCCTGCCCGACCCGCTCGGCCGGGCCGACGAAGACGAGCGACATCGTGCTCGCGAGCGTGCCGAGCGGGGAGCTGGTGCGGATCGTCACCGTCCGGGCGTCCGTCGCCTCGATGGAGGTCACCGACTCCAGCACCGGCTTGAGCGGTCCCTCGAGGTCGATGAGGCGCTGGACCGAGGCGACGACGTCGGCCGCCTCGAGCGGGCTGCCGTCGCTGAACGTGACGCCCTCACGGAGCGTGAAGACCCACGTGCGATCGTCGGGGTTGGTCCACTTCTCGGCCAGCAGCGGCGCCGGGACGCCGTCCTTGAGCTCGACGAGCGGCTCGAGCACCTGCTGGGCGGCGGTCTGCACCGCCTCCTCGGCCGGGTACTGCTGGACGTCGAGCGAGACGGGGAAGAGTCCGGGGGCGTACCTCAGGGTCTGCTCGCCCGTTCCGCCGCCCCCTGGACCGGAGGTGGTGGAGCAGGCCGACAGGCCGAGCGCGACGGCGATCGCGACGGCGACGGTCCGTCGCCGAGTGCGGGTGGTGGTCATGCCACTCTCCTTGAGAGGTCGATCCGGTCGGTGACCGGGGTGGGGCGCGCTGGAGGGCTCCAGCGTCGTCGTGGGTCGCCCGCCGCCGGCCGGCACGTGGTGGCGGCTGGCGGGCGGCGGCGGGCGGCGGTTCAGCTGCGCGGGCGGTCGGGCGCGGACGGCAGGGTGTAGGTGGCGAGCACCGGGCGGTGGTCGCTCGGTGCGCTGCCCGCGTGGAAGTAGTCGCCCACCTCGCTGCTGCGGCAGAGGAGCGGACCGCGGTGGAAGAGCCAGTCGATGGCCTTCTGGGGCGACGCGAGCGGGGACAGGCGCGTGCCGACCTGGTCGGTGAAGGGCATCGGGACGACGGGGTGCGTCACGGGCGAGTGCTGCCCGAGCGCGGTGAACGAGTCACGGAAGCCGCCGTTGCCGAAGGCCCAGTTGGCGGGCCCGATGTCGTTGATGTCGCAGGTGAAGAGGCAGGCGGTGTCGTCGTCGCAGAGCTCGGCGAGGCGCTCGACGATGCGGCGCGCCTGGACGGCGCGGCGGTTGCGCAGGTCGGCCTGCTCGTCGCGGTGCCCCGGCCAGGTGAGGTGGGCCGTCGCGAAGACGAGCGGCGCACCGGTCGTCACCTCCCGCAGGCGCACCCAGAACAGCCGGGCGTCGGTGTCGAGGATGCCGACGTCGTCGGCGCCGTGCTCCGAGGCGGCGAAGCGGGACGTGCGCCACCAGAGGTTGCTCTGCCGCGCCCAGCCGCCGAAGTCGTCGTGCACGCGCTCGCAGCCCGGCAGTGCGTCGTCGACGACGTCGCGCGACCAGGGGCGCAGCTCCTGCGTCGCGAGCAGGTCGGGCTGGCGCAGCCGGAGGAAGGCGCGCAGCGCGGGGGTGCGCGCCTCGGCGTGCGCGTCGCCCCACAGGTTGTAGGTGCTGGCGAGAAAGGTCGGCCCCTCGGGGGTCATCGTCGGTCGTCCTCTGCGGGTGTCGTCGGTGCCCTCACGGGCGGTGTCGGGCGGGGAGGTCGTGGGTGGTGTGGGGCGGGGAGGTCACGGCCACGGCTCACTCCGCTCGCGCGGCGTGGGCGTCGCGCACGCCGGGGAGTCCGTATGCCGTCAGGCGGGCGCGGCCGTCGACGACGTCGACGATCGTGAGCGAGCAGTTGACCGGCGGGGTGAACGCGGCGTGGCCCGGTGCCGGCACTCCGCAGGCGGCGGCCGCCGCGACGCGGACCGCGCCGCCGTGGGTGAAGAGCACGGCGGTGGGCGGGCCGCTCCGGTCCCGGTCGGTCCGGTCGGCACCGAGCCCTGCGGTGGGGTCGGCGGCGATCTCGGCGGCGATCTCGGCGGCAATCTCGGCGATGGCCGCCCACACCCGCTCGCGCACCTCGGTGAAGGTCTCGCCGCCGCCGCGGCGCACGTCCTCCCCGCGGGCGGCCGCAGCCACGACGTCCGGCTCGCGCGCGGCGACCTCGGCGAAGGTCTGCCCGGTCCAGGAGCCGGTGGCGACCTCGCGCAGGCGGGCGTCGACGGCCACCTCGAGTCCGGTCGCGGCGGCGAAGGGGGCCGCCGTGTGGCGCGCCCGCTCGAGGTCGCTCGAGACGAGGCGCACCGGCGCGGCGCCGACGAGCTCGGCCAGGCGCGGGGCGAGCGCCTCGGCCTGCGCGTGCCCGGCCGGTGTCAGGCCCGAGTCCGCGTGCCCCTGGTACCGGTCGTCGACGTTCCACCGGGACTCCCCGTGGCGGGCCAGCACGATGCGCGCGGTGACGGTCATGAGCCCGACCTGCCCGAGGTCGCGAGCGGCGCGGGACGCTCCGGGAAGTGGCACGCCGCGGGGTGGAGGTCGAGGCGGGTCACGAGGGCGGGCGGCTCGGTGGCGCACCGGTCCTGCGCCTTCCAGCAGCGGGTGCGGAACCGGCATCCGGACGGGGGGTTCGCCGGCGAGGGGACGTCGCCCTGCAGCAGGATCCCCTCCGGCCGGTCGGGCTCGGCCCAGGGGCGTGGCACCGGCACGGCGGAGAGCAGGGCCTGCGTGTAGGGATGGGTCGGCGTCGCGAAGATCTCGTCGGTCGGCCCGGTCTCGACCACGCGGCCGACGTACATCACGGCGACCTGGTCGCTGATGTGCCGCACGACCGAGAGGTCGTGGGCGATGAAGAGGTACGTGAGCCCGAAGTCGTGCTGCAGGTCCGCCAGCAGGTTGAGCACCTGCGCCTGGACCGAGACGTCGAGGGCCGAGACCGCCTCGTCGCAGATGACGAGCTTGGGCTTGAGCGCGAGGGCCCGCGCGATGCCGATGCGCTGGCGCTGGCCACCCGAGAACTGGTGCGGGTAGCGCTCGGCGTGGTCGGGGTCGAGGCCCACCCGCTCGAGCAGCCCGCCCACCTCGGAGCGCCAGCTCCCGCGCGGCACGACCTCGGGGTGGATCTCCCAGGCCTCGCTGACGATCTGCCCGACGGTGCGTCGCGGGTTGAGCGAGGCGTACGGGTCCTGGAACACCATCTGGATCTCGCGCCGGAGCCGGCGCCACGTCGGCCCGTCGGCCGTCACGAGGTCCTCGCCCTGGAAGAGGACCTGTCCCGACGCGGCGCGCTCGAGGCCGACGACGGTGCGGGCCACCGTCGACTTGCCGGATCCGGACTCGCCGACGAGACCCAGCGTGCTGCCTGCAGGGACGTCGAACGACACCCCGTCGACGGCTCGGATGGCACCGACCTGGCGACGCAGCAGCGACGAGCGGATCGGGAACGACGTGTGCAGGTCGCGCACCGAGAGGATCGGTTCGGCAGTGGTGGTCATCGGGGCAGCACCTCCTCGGTGCGCAGGCAGGCCGCCTGGTGGGACGGGGCGCAGCCCTCGGGCACGCGCAGGGACGGCAGGCGCTCGGCGCACGCGTCGACGGCATACGGGCAGCGGGCCCGGAACGCGCAGCCGGACGGCACGGCGAGGAGCGATGGCGGCGAGCCGGGGATGGGGGTCAGCCGCTCGCGCGACCCGCCGAGGGTCGGGATCGAGGCCATCAGTCCCTCGGTGTAGGGGTGGGCCGGCGCGTCGTACACGTCGCGGATGCCGCCGGTCTCGACGGCGCGACCGGCATACATCACGAGGACGCGGTCGGCGACGTCGGCGACCACCCCGAGGTCGTGGGTGATGAGCACGAGGGCCATGTCGCGCTCGGACTGGAGGTCGGCGAGCAGCCGCATGATCTGGGCCTGCACCGTGACGTCGAGGGCCGTGGTCGGCTCGTCCGCGACGAGCAGCCGCGGCTCGAGGGCGAGCGCCATCGCGATCATGGCGCGCTGGCGCATGCCGCCGGAGAACTGGTGCGGGTAGTCGTCGGCCCGCTTCGACGCGTCCGGGATGCCGACGAGCCGCATGAGCTCGACGGCCTGCTGGCGCGCCGCGCGTCGGGAGGCGCCCCGGCGGCGGCGCAGCGCCTCGCCGATCTGGGTCCCGATCCGGTAGACGGGGTTGAGCGAGCTGAGCGGGTCCTGGAACACCATCGCCATCTCGGTGCCGCGCAGGTCGCGGACGGCGCTCGCCGGCAGCGCCGCGAGGTCCTCGCCGTCGAAGAGCACCCGGCCGGAGCTGATGCGGCCCGCCGGCCGGGGCAGCAGGCCCATGACGGCCTGGGCCGTGACGCTCTTGCCGCTGCCCGACTCGCCGAGCACGGCCAGGGTCTCGCCGGGTGCGAGGTCGAACGACAGGCCCCGGATCGGCTCGACGACTCCCGCCCGGGTGCGGAACTCCACGTGCAGGTCCTGCACCCGCAGCAGCGGTGCCGCGGCGTCCGGGCCGACCGGTCGGGACCCGGGGGCCGCGGTCTCCTCGAGGGTGGGGCGCGCGCTCATCACAGGCTCCTGAGTCGGGGGTCGTAGCGGTCGCGCAGGGCGTCGCCGAGCACGCCGAAGGTCAGCACGAGGCCGGCGAGGGCGATGCCCGGGATGGTGGAGATCCACCACGCGTCGGAGAGGTAGTTGCGCCCGTTGGAGATGGTCACGCCCCAGCTGGGCGTGCTCGTGGGGGTGCCGAGGCCGAGGAAGCTGAGGGAGGCCTCCGCGAGGATGACGTGGCCGAGCTCCACCGTCGCGACGACGAGGATGGGTGCGAGGCAGGCCGGCAGGATGCAGCGCACGAGCGTGTGCCACGTCCCGGCACCCAGCGTCCGGGTGGCGTCGACGTACTCGCGGTGCCGGGTGCTGAGCACCTGGCTGCGCGTCACCCGGGCGAAGGTCACCCAGTTGGAGATCGCGAGCACGATGACGACGTTGACGACGCTCGGGCCGAGCAGGGCGGCGATGAGGATGGCGAGCAGGATGGAGGGGAACGTCAGCTGCACGTCGGCGAGGCGCATGAGCACCGCGTCGAGCCAACCGCCGAAGTAGCCGGTGAGCACGCCGATCGTCACGCCGATGAGTCCTGCGAGGACGAGCGTGGCGAGCCCCACCATCATCGAGACGCGCGCGCCCTGCATCATCTGCGCGAGGATGTCCTGGCCCACCTGGTCGGTGCCGAAGAGGGCGAACGAGCCGTCGCTCAGGGTGCTGCCGGGTGGCTTGAGCCGGTCGGCCGTGCGAGTCGCCACGGAGTCGAACTCGAGCAGCACCGGCCCGATCGCGGCAGCGAGGGCGTAGACCGCGACGACGACGAGGCACACGACGATGCGGGTGTGGCCGATGCCGCGCCGCGCGGCCCCCCGGCGGGAGGCTCGTCCGGGGGCTGCGGCGGACAGTGCGGAAGCCGTCGGCGCAGCCTCGACGGGGTCCGGGGCGGGCTCGCCCGACGGGAGGGTGGCCCGGGAGTGGAAGTCGGTCATGGTCAGTCCGCCAGTCGCACGCGAGGGTCGAGGACGCCGTAGAGGACGTCGACGACGAGGTTGATGAGGACGAAGCCGGCGGCGATGAGCAGGATCGAGGCCTGCACGACGCCGTAGTCGCGGTAGGAGATCGAGTCGATGAGCAGGCGCCCGACGCCGGGCCAGGCGAAGACCGTCTCGACGATGACGGTGCCGCCGAGGAGCTGCCCGAACTGCAGGCCGACGATGGTGACGATGGGGATGAGCGCGTTGCGGATCGCGTGGCGTGCGACGACGACGCGCTCGGTGAAGCCCCGCGATCGGGCGGTCTGCACGTAGCCCTCGTGGATGACCTCGAGCAGGCCGCTGCGGGTCATCCTCACGAGGATGGCGAGGAAGGGCAGGGCCAGGGTGACGGCCGGGAGCACCATGTGGGCCGGCGACCCGGTGCCGCCCGACGGCAGCACGTTGAGCCCGCGGGCGAACACCAGGATGAGCACGATGCCGAGCCAGAACGACGGGGTGGACTGGGCCAGCAGCGAGAAGACCGACACGACGCGGTCGGCGGGCCGGTTGACCTTGAGCGCGGCGAGCACGCCGAGCGGGAGCCCGACCACGAGCGAGAGCACCATCGCCGTCGTCGCGAGCTCGACCGTGGCCGGCAGCCGCTCGAGCACCAGCCCCATGGCGTCCTGGCCGAGCCGGTAGGAGTCGCCGAAGTCGAGGTGGACGACGTCGCCGAGGTAGCGCAGGTACTGGGCCGCGAGGGGCTCGTCGAGACCCATCTGCTGCTGCAGCGCCAGCACCTCCGCCGCGGTGGCGTCCGGGCCGAGGATGAGGGAGGCGGGGTCGCCCGGCACGAGGCGCAGGACGAGGAAGACGATCGAGACCGCGCCCCAGAGGACGAAGGCCGAGAACGCCACGCAGCGCGCGAGGAACGAGGTCATGGGGCGGGGGTGGCGCGGTCCGTGCTCGGGTGCGAAGACGTCGCGGGCATGAGGCGAGCTCCCTTGCTCTGGAGGGGCGCCGGCGGTCCCGGAAGGACGGGTCCGACATCAGCGCCATTAACGTTCACTGGATCGTTAATGGACGCTACCCTCGCGCCTCTGGAAAGGTCAACACCCTGCCCAGGATTGGCCTCTGAACTGCACCGATGCGCGTTTTGGGCATCGCGGAAATGATGAGGGGTCGACCTATTGACCATTTTCGAGAGTTAACGCTAATGTTCCCGGCGTCCACCCTTCCCAGGACGGTCACGCGACAGTGGCCGGGGTGGTGGACCGCACCCAAGGAGCTTTCGTGACAGCCAGCACCGACGACCTCGGCGGCGCCGTGCGATCCGGACTGATCGCCGCTGACCCCCGCCTCTCCAAGTTCTCGCCCCTGCGGCGCATCCTCGCCTTCGACGAGTTCGACTCGGGCACCCACGGGTGGACCGAGCTGATCGGCAACTACGACGGTCGGGGCGACCTCGACACGGTCGATGACCACATGCGCGACTTCCGGCCCCCGCAGCTGTCGAACTGCACGTTCTTCGACACCGGCACGCACGGCGCCATGAGCGGGACGTACGCGCTCAAGCTGGCGACCCGGCCGTACCCCGGCCACACCGCCACCGCGATCCGCCGGCTGACGATGAGCGGCCGGGGCCTGCTCCAGCTCGAGACGTACTTCACCTACAAGGCGGAGGCGACGCTCGGTGGCGGCACGGACGAGAACTCCTTCGGCGACATCCAGTGGGACGGCAACCTGCACCCGTCCGAGGCCCAGTTCGGCGCGTTCACGGTCGCGACCGACCTGTGCGGCGACGGGGGCCTGCGCTACCACACGGTCGCGCGCTACCTCAACACCGACCTCGAGCACCAGATGCGCCGTCAGTGGGTCTACCCGACGGTCCCCGAGCCCACGCCCCGAGAGCACTTCGAGGGCAAGGTCAAGCTCGAGTACGCCGCCGACTTCACGGCGCCCAACCCCGAGGACTGGCAGCCCTTCGGCGAGCCCCAGGAGATGTGCTTCAACGAGGTGCCGACGAAGGTCAACTGGCACTACCTGCGCTGGGTCGTCGACACCGAGAAGCGGCGCAACGTCGAGCTGCAGGTCAACGACCGCGTCATGGACATGAGCCACGTGCCGGTGCCGCCCTACGAGGAGCGCTACGAGTCGCTCGAGAACCTCCTCAACTTCTACTTCTCGGTGCGGACCCACTCCGCGACGAGGAACTTCCTGTTCCTCGACTCCGTCCTCATCTCCGTCGACTGGTAGGAGCCAGACGTGCGACAGTCCCAGACAGCAGTGCTCGAGAAGAACACCACGTTCTCGGGCGACTTCCAGACCGAGCCCTTCGAGACCGCCTGGGCGGGGGAGGGGCGGTGGTTCGTGCAGCTGGTCGACGTCAGCGGCGCCGACACGTCCGTCTCCGTGCGGGCGCAGGTCTCACCGGACGGGCTCACGTGGTGCGACTATGACGGGGTCGAGCACGCCGTCACCGGCGAGGTCCTCTCGTTCCCGGTGCGCGAGTTCGGCCACTGGCTGCGGCTGGCCGGCTCCGTGTCGGGCGACGAGCCGGAGGCCAAGGTCCGGATCTACCTCGCCCTGAAGAGCTGACGACCGAGAGGAGCCATCATGCCGCCGGTCCGCCGTCGCACGTTGCGTGACATCGCCGACTCGCTCGACCTGTCGGTCAACACGGTCTCTCGTGCGCTCGCGGGCAAGGACAGCGTCAGCGAGTACACCCGCGCGCTGGTGCGGGCCGAGGCCGAGCGGATCGGTTACGTGCCCAACCTGCACGCCCGCTCGCTCGTCCTCGGCTCGGTCATGATGCTCGGTCTCGTCATCACCAACCCGTCGAACCCGTTCTACGCGCAGCTGATCCACGCGATCGAGCTGCGGGGGCGGGCGAAGGGCTACTCGCTCCTCCTCGTCGTCTCCGACGAGTCCGAGGAGTACGAGGCCCGTGCCGTCGACTCCCTGCTCCGGTCGGGGGTCGACGGCGCGATCGTCGTGCCGGTGCAGGGCGAGACCAACCCCTGGGGCCAGCTGCACCGGATGGGGGTGCCCGTCGTCTTCCTCAACCGCGACCTGCCGGGGGTCGAGCGCGACTTCGTGGGCACCGACAACCGCCTCGGCGCCCGCCAGGCGACTGAGCACGTCATCGCCCGGGGAGCCCGGTCGGTCGTGCTCATGGAGGAGGACCTCCCCATCACGACGGTCCGCGAGCGCGTGGCCGGCTTCACCGAGGCGATGGCGAGCGCCGGGCTGCCCTGCGACGAGCGGTCCGTCGTGCGGGTGCCGACGCGCCGTGACGAGCAGATGGCCCTGCCGTGGCACCCCGACGAGGCGTATGCCGTCGCACAGGCCATCCTCGACCGCCCGGACCGCCCCGACGCCGTCGTCGTGGGCAACGACTTCTACGCTCTCGGGCTCTACCGGGCGCTGGCCGAGCGAGGCCTGCGCGTGCCGGACGACGTCCTCGTGGTCGGCTTCGGCGACTACCCCTTCTCGGAGTTCGTGGCACCACCGCTCAGCACCGTGCGGCTGCCCGCCGAGGAGGTCGGGGCCGCCGCCGTCGACCTCCTCCTGGAGCGCATCGTGGGGTCCGCGGACCCCACCCCGCTCAAACGATCGTTCGCGCCGACCCTCGTGCCGCGCGGCTCCACCGAGCGCCGGCCGACGAGCTGAGGCGCGCGAGGCCGAAAGGCTCCCCGTGACTGGGATCTCCTGGTTCAGCACCACCACCTGGGCCGAGCTGGTCCTGCTCACGATGGCGTTCGCGCTGTCGGCGACGATCGGGCTCGAGCGCAACCGGCGGCTCAAGAGCGCCGGCCTGCGCACGCACACCCTGGTCGGCGTCGGCTCCGCGGTCTTCACCCTGGTCTCGGCGCACGGCTTCGCCGGCGCGGCCGGCGCGACCGCTCTGGTCGACCCGTCGCGGATCGCGGCCCAGATCGTCTCCGGCATCGGCTTCCTCGGTGCCGGGGTCATCTTCGTGCGCCGCGGGAGCGTGTCGGGCCTGACGACGGCTGCCTCCATCTGGCTGACGGCGGCCGTCGGCATGGCCTGCGGCGCGGGGATGCCTGTGCTGGCCCTGCTCGGCACCGTCTTCCACCTGCTCACGGTCACCGCGCTCGGGCGGTTGGGCCGGCGCGTGCAGAAGGACCCGCCCAACACCACCCTGTTGATGCGCTACACCGCCGGGCGCGGCACCCTGCCGGTGGCACTGGGGCTCGCCGCCGAGCACGGCGTGCCGGCGACGCTCCTCGACGCGAAGACCTTCCGGCAGGACGGCGACGAGACGACCGTGCGGGCCGTCGTCCAGCTCGACGGCTCACCGGCCGTCGTGACGGCCCTCATGGAGGCCATCACCGACCGCACGGGCGTGCACTCGCTCCGGGTGCTGGACGGGCGGGGCCGGCCCGACTAGCGGCTGCGTCGGCTTGCACGTTTCTTGTGGGATTGCTTGGTGTTTGCCCGGTTTGGTCTTGCACTCGTCCCGGCAGAGTTCTCGTCATCGGCCCACGCCGACCACGACGTCTCGCAG
>NZ_JBEPDF010000004.1:0-420152 GCF_040300125.1 Terrabacter sp. NPDC000476 | reverse complement strand
CTTCGCTCACGAGAAACTCGATCGCGGTGGCGTCCGTTCCGCCCTGTCGGGCTGACGAAGAGAACATTACATGGGCTCCCGGATGACGCCAAATCCGTGCGGCCGTGAGCCGCGCCAGACAGCACGAAGGGGCGAATCCCGTTGGCCTGCAACGGGATCCGCCCCTCACGGTCGCGTGTCAGACTCGTCGGGCAGCCGCGAGGTTGCGTCGGCCACGCTTGAGCAGGGCGACCTCCCCGTGCAGGAAGTCGCTCTCCGCGAGCACGAGCTCGGGGTCGGTCACCTTGATGTTGTTGAGCGACGCCCCGCCCTCGCCGATCGCGCGCCGAGCGGCGTTGCGCGAGTCCACCAGTCCCCCGGCGACGAGGGCGTCGACGAAGGTCGACCCCACGGCGACGTCGGCCCCCGGCAGCGCCGACGTGGCGTCACGCAGGGTGCCGGCGTCGAGCGCGGCGAGGTCTCCCTTGCCGAAGAGCGCCTCCGACGCCTCCTGCACCGCCCGCGTCGCGTCGGCCCCGTGGACGAGCGTCGTCACGTCGGCGGCGAGCGCCTTCTGGGCGGCCCGTCGGAACGGCTCCTCCGCCACCTGTCGCTCGAGCTCGACGATCTCCTCGCGGGAGCGGTCCGAGAGGGCCTTGAGCATCTGGACCACCGAGGCGTCCTCGACGTTGAGGAAGTACTGGTAGAAGGCGTACGGGCTCGTCATGTCGGCGCTCAGCCACACGGCGTTGCCCTCGGACTTGCCAAACTTGCGCCCGGTCGAGTCGACGAGCAGCGGGGTCGCGAGCGCGTGCACCGACCGACCCTCCACGCGGTGCACGAGGTCGACGCCGGCGGTGATGTTGCCCCACTGGTCGCTCCCGCCGATCTGGAGGGTGCACCCCCGGCTGCGGTGCAGCTCGAGGTAGTCCAGCGCCTGGAGCATCTGGTAGCTGAACTCGGTGTACGAGATGCCCTGGTCGCTCTCGAGCCGGCGGGCGACCGCCTCCTTGCGGATCATCTGGTTGACCCGGAAGTGGCGTCCGACGTCACGCAGGAAGTCGATCGCGCTCATCGGCGCCGTCCAGTCGAGGTTGTTGACGAGCGTCGCCGGGTTGTCGCCCCCGAAGTCGAGCAGCGGACCCACGAGCTGCTGGATGCGCGCGACCGCGGCCGCGATCGTGTCCTTGTCCTGCAGCACCCGCTCCGAGTCGGGCTTCGGGTCGCCGATGAGCCCGGTCGAGCCCCCGACGAGGCAGATGACCCGGTGGCCGGCCGCCTGCATGCGCCGCATCACCGAGAGCTGCACGAAGTTGCCGAAGTGCAGCGAGGGCGCGCTGGGGTCGAAGCCGCAATACAGCGTGAGCGGCCCGTCGGCGAGTGCCTCGCGCAGCGCCGCCTCGTCGGTGGTCTGCGCCACCAGGCCGCGCCACTGCAGCTCGTCGAAGATGTCCGTCACGGGTATCGGTGTCCTCTCTGTCGTCCGGGCTCCCTGCCCGGCGAGGCCCAGCCTGCCGTATGCCGGCTCGCGCGGGCCACCGGGTACCGCGCGGTCCCGCATGCCGGGCGGTCGGCGGCGCCCGTCGGCCCGACAGCCGCCGAGCGGTGCTCCCCTCCCGGCGCTCCCCTACCGACGCGGTGCCGCCGGACGGTAGGCCGACACCGTGGGCTCCCCCTCGAGCCAGAACCGCCAGGGGTAGGCCGCGCCGTCCCCGCCCGGACCGCGCACCCCGACGCGCGGACCGGTGCGGACCGGCCCGCGCACCGCCGCCTCCGCTCCGCCGAGCCGCACCGGCGCACCGGGTGCGCAGAGGTCGGCGCCCGACAGCTCGCCCGTGACGCCCAGTGCCCGCGTCAACCGTCCCGGCCCACGGCACCAGTCACGCTCACGTACGCCGGCCCGGCGGGCGGCCACCGTGGCGTGCCCCAGCTCGACCTCCCCGGCGCGGAGCAGCACGACCTCCGGCACGTCCTCCTCCCCCGTCACGACGCAGAGCATCCAGTGGTGGCCGTAGGTGAAGTAGACGAAGGCGTGCCCGGCCGGGCCGAAGACCGGGGCGTTGTGGCGGCTGGGCCGGCTCAGCACCCGCGAGGCAGGGTCGGTGAGGCCGGCATACGCCTCCGTCTCGGTGACGCGCACCCGGACGTCGCCGACCTGCACCCGGGCACCGAGGAGGTCCTGGGCGACCTCGAGCACCGGTCGGGCGAAGAACGGGCGACCGAGCGGGGTCACGACCGCCGCTTCCGCACCACGCCGGGTCGGTAGTCCGACACGTGGGTGTCGCCGTCGACCCAGTAGCGCCACGGGAAGGCGTCGCCGTCGCCGCCCGGACCGCTGACCCCGACGCGAGGGCCCGTCCGGATGAGCTCGCCCGCGACGGGCTCGCCCTCGGACACGACGAGGTCGATCGGCTCCCCCACCGGCGGGCGGCAGAAGTCGCGACCCGTGTGCTCCTTCGTCATCGCGAGCGCCTGTCCGAGCCGGCCCGGTCCACGCGCCCAGTCCCGCTCACGCACCGGGCCGCGGCGGGCCCGGACGAGGTCGTGACCCGCGAGCACCTCACCGGCGCGCACGAGCACCGCGGAGGCCGAGCCCACCTCGCCGACGACGAGGTTGACGCACCAGTGGTGGCCGTAGGTGAAGTAGACGTAGGTGAAGCCGGGCGGGCCGAACATCGGCCGGGTGCGCGGCGTCTCGCCACGGAAGGCGTGCGACCCGGGGTCGACCTCACCGGCATACGCCTCGAGCTCGGTCAGTCGCAGCGTGACCCCACCGAAGGAGAGGTGCCGGCCGAGCAACGCGGGAGCCACCTCCACGGACGGGCGTGCGAAGAACTCGCGGGGCAGGCGCGTGTCGTCGGTGGTCACCGACGACACGCTAACCGCCGCCTCAGACGCCGGCCGCCGTCCACTCCCGGGCCGCGCCGAGACGGGCGCGGGCGGCGTCGAGCTGCTCGGCGACGCGCACCGGAGCGGTGCCGCCGACGGCGTCGCGCGACGCGAGCGAGCCCGGGACCGACAGGACCGAGCGCACGTCGGGCGTCAGGTGCTCGCTGATCCGCGCGAAGTCCTCGTCGGTGAGGTCCCACAGCTCGATGCCGCGCGGCTCGCACTCGCGCACGCAGGCGCCTGCCACCTCGTGCGCCACCCGGAACGGAACCCCTTGGCGCACCAGCCATTCCGCGATGTCGGTGGCGAGCGCGAAACCCTGCGGCGCGAGCGACTCGAGCCGCTCGGTCTTGAAGGTCAGCGTGTCGACCATGCCCGAGAACGCCGGGAGGAGCACCTCGAGGGTGTCGACGGCGTCGAACACCGGCTCCTTGTCCTCCTGCAGGTCGCGGTTGTAGGCGAGCGGCAGCGCCTTGAGCGTCGTCAGCAGGCCCGCGAGGTCACCGACCAGACGGCCGGCCTTTCCGCGGGCCAGCTCGGCCACGTCGGGGTTCTTCTTCTGCGGCATGATGCTCGACCCGGTGGAGTAGGCGTCGTGCAGCGTGACGAACGAGAACTCCTTGGTCGCCCACAGCACCACCTCCTCCGCGATGCGCGAGATGTCGACGGCGGCCATGGCGCAGACGAACGAGAACTCCGCGACGAAGTCCCGCGACGCGGTGCCGTCGATCGAGTTCTCCACGGCCCGTGCGAAGCCCAGGTCGCGCGCCACGGCCTCGGGGTCCAGGCCGAGCGACGAGCCCGCAAGGGCGCCCGAGCCGTAGGGAGACGCGTCGGTGCGCGCGTCCCAGTCCCGCAGGCGGTCGACGTCGCGCAGCAGGGCCCAGGCGTGCGCGAGCAGGTGGTGCGAGAGCAGCACCGGCTGGGCGTGCTGCAGGTGCGTGCGGCCGGGCATGGCGACACCGAGGTGCCGATCCGCCTGGGCCACGAGGGCGTCCACGACGTCGAGGAGCAGGCCACCGACGACGCGGGCGTGCTCGCGCAGGTACATCCGGAAGAGGGTGGCCACCTGGTCGTTGCGCGACCGACCGGCCCGGAGCCGCCCGCCCAGGTCGGTGCCGACGCGCTCGATGAGGCCGCGCTCGAGCGCCGTGTGCACGTCCTCGTCGTCGTCGGCGGGTCCGAACGCGCCCGAGACGACGTCGGCCTCGAGGCGGTCGAGGCCCTCGAGCATCCCCTCGAGGTGCTCCTGCGACAGCAGGCCGGCGGCGTGCAGCACGCGGGCGTGCGCGCGGGAGCCCGCGATGTCGTGCGGCGCGAGGCGCCAGTCGAAGTGCGTGCTCTTCGACAGGGCCGCGAGGGCCTGGTCGGGACCGCCCGCGAAGCGGCCGCCCCACAGGCTGACCCGAGCGGCTCCGGAGGCCTGCGCCGTCGCGGCACCCTCGGTGGTGTCGGTGCCGCCGGTCGACGTGGGTTCGGTCATGGGGTGGTCTCCTCGTGCTGCACAGGGTGGGTGGTTCAGTCTCGCGCGCCGGCGAGCGCCTGGAGCCGCTCGGCCACGGCGGTGGCGGCCTCGGTGCTGCCGGTGACGAGCAGGATCGTGTCGTCGCCGGCGATGGTGCCGACGACGCCGGGGTCGCGCATGTGGTCGATGGCCGAGGCGAGGTAGTTGGCCGCGCCGGGCGGCGTGCGGAGCACGACGAGGTTGACCGCGGGCGTCGCCGAGACGAGCAGCTCCTCGCAGGTGCGGCGCAGCCGCGCCGACGCCGAGTCGCCGATCGACCCGACGGCCGCCACCTCGCCGCCCTCGCCGGGCACGGCGTACACGAGCGCGCGCCCGCGCCGCACCTTGACGGCCCCGAGCTCGACGAGGTCGCGCGACAGGGTGGCCTGGGTGACCTCGGTGCCCTCGGCGCCGAGGAGGTCGGAGAGCTCGCCCTGGCTGTGCACCTCGTGCGCGCCGAGCAACTCGACGATGCGGCGCTGGCGCTGGGTGCGGCTCACGACGGCTCCCCGTCCGCCGCGCGGCGGGCGGTCTCGATGATCCCGGGGAGCGCGTCGAGGAAGCCATGCAGCTCCGCCGCGCTCAGCACGAGGGGCGGGGTGAGCCGCAGGGCCGTCGGGGTGACGGCGTTGACGACGAAGCCGGCGTCGCGGGCGGCGACCATGACGGCGGCGGACGGCACGCCGTCGAGCTCGATGGCGCGCATGAGTCCCCGTCCGCGCGTGCCCGCCACCCCGTCGACGCGCACGTCGTCGAGCAGCGCGCCGACCTCGACGGCGTGGGCGAGCAGGTGGTCGTGCTCGATCGTGTCGAGCACGGCGAGACCGGCCGCGCAGGCGAGCGGATTGCCGCCGAACGTCGTGCCGTGCTGGCCGGCCGCGAGCAGGCCCGTCACGGCGCCGCCGAAGGTGACGAGCGCCCCCACGGGCACCCCGCCGCCGAGGCCCTTCGCCAAGGTCATCGCGTCGGGCACGATCCCGGAGGCCTGGTGGGCGAACCAGTCGCCCGTGCGGCCGATGCCGGTCTGGATCTCGTCGACGACGAGGAGGGCGCCGTGGGCGCTCGTCAGCTCGCGCGCGAGTCGGAGGTAGTCGGCCGACAGCTCGCGCACGCCGGCCTCGCCCTGGATCGGCTCGAGGAAGAGGGCGGCCGTCGTGTCGTCGACCGCCGCGCGCAGCGCGTCGGCGTCGTTCGGCGGCACGAAGACGACGCCGGGGATGAGCGGCTCGAACGGCTCGCGGTAGGCGGGCTTGTGGGTCAGCGCGAGCGCACCCGTCGAGCGGCCGTGGAAGGAGCCCTCGAGGGCGACGATGCGGCTGCGGCCGGTGCGCCGGGTCAGCTTGACGGCCGCCTCGGTGGCCTCGGTGCCGGAGTTGGCGAAGAAGACCCCCGAGCCCGCCGGGGCGCCGGCGACCTCGAGCAGCCGCTCGGCGAGCGCGATGGCCGGCTCGGACGTGAAGAAGTTCGAGATGTGGATGGCCGACTCGGCCTGCTTCGCGACGGCCTGCACGAGGGCCGGGTGCGCGTGACCGAGGGCGTTGACGGCGATGCCGGCGAGCAGGTCGAGGTAGCGCTTGCCGTCGACGTCGGTGACCCAGCAGCCCTCGCCCGAGGCGAGCACGAGCTGCGGCGAGCCGAAGACCTGGACCATGGCGCCGGCGTAGCGGCGCAGCAGCGCGTCACCCGTCGTCACGAGGGCTCCTCGGTGGTGGCGGGCGCCGCGCCCGGCACCGGTGTGGGCTCCGAGCCGGTGATGTCGGGCAGCACCATGGTGCCGATCCCCTCGTCCGTGAAGATCTCCAGCAGGATCGAGTGCGGCTTGCGCCCGTCGACGACGTGGGTCTGCGGCACGCCGCCGTCGACGGCGCGGATGCACGCCTCGAGCTTGGGCACCATGCCGTGGTCGACGCGCGTCAGCAGCTCCCGGGCCGCGCTCACGGTGATCGTCGAGAGCAGTGACCCCCGGTCGGGCCAGTCGGCGTAGATGCCCTCGACGTCGGTGAGCACGACGAGCTTCTCGGCGCCGAGGGCGACGGCGATCGCCGCGGCGGCCGTGTCGGCGTTGACGTTGAGCACCTGGCCCTCGACGTCGAGGTCGGGGGCGACGGTGCTGACGACCGGCACGCGGCCGGCGTCGAGGATGTCGAGGATCGCCGAGGGGTTGACGCTCTCGACGTCGCCGACCAGCCCGAGGTCGACCTCCTCGCCCTCGACGACGGCACCGCGGCGGCGCGCACCGAGCAGGGCGGCGTCCTCGCCGGAGAGCCCGACGGCGATGGGCCCGTGCTGGTTGAGCAGGCCGACGAGCTCGCGCCCGACCTGCCCGGTCAGCACCATCCGCACGACGTCCATGACCTCGGGCGTCGTGACCCGCAGGCCCCCCTTGAACTCGCTCTCGAGCCCGACGCGCTTGAGCATCGACTTGATCTGGGGCCCGCCGCCGTGCACGACGACGGGGCGCAGGCCGGCATACCGGAGGAAGGCGACGTCCTCGGCGAAGGCGGCCTTGAGCTCGTCGTCGACCATGGCGTTGCCGCCGTACTTGACGACGACGAGGGCGCCGCGGAAGCGCTCGAGCCACGGCAGCGCCTCGACGAGGGTCGACGCCTTGCCGGCGGCGACGCGGATGGCCGCGGCGTCGATGAGTCCCCGCACGTTGACGGGCGGCTCGCCGCTGCCCGGTCGCGACGCGAAGGACGGGACAGGGGCCGGCGCGGTCGCGCCGGTCGCGCCGGTCGCGCCGGTCGCGCCGGTCGCGCCGGTCGCGCCGGTCGCGCCGGTCGACGGGGTGGGCTGCGTGGGCTGGGCGGGCTGCGTCATGTGCTGTAGGCCGAGTTCTCGTGGACGTAGTCGTGGGTCAGGTCGTTGGTCCAGACGGTGGCGCTCTCGCCGCCGGCGTGGAGGTCGACGCGCACGTGCACCTCGCGGGGCGCGAGGTCGACGAGCGAGCGGTCCTCGCCGACGCCTCCCGAGCGGCACACCTGCACCCCGTTCATCGCGACGTCGAGCGTCGTGGGGTCGAAGGCCGCCCGCGTCGTGCCGACCGCCGCGAGCACCCGGCCCCAGTTGGGGTCGTTGCCGAAGACGGCGCACTTGAAGAGGTTGTTGCGGGCGACGGCCCGAGCCACCTCGAGCGCGTCGTCGACGGAGGCGGCGCCGACCACCTCGATGGCGATGTCGTGCGCCGCGCCCTCGGCGTCGCCGATGAGCTGGCGGGCGAGGTCGGTGCACACGGCGGTCAGGGCCGTCGTCAGGGTGGCCCGGTCGACGGGGACGCCGGACGCGCCCGAGGCGAGGGCGACGACGGTGTCGTTCGTCGACATGCAGGCGTCGGAGTCGATGCGGTCGAAGGAGACCGCCGTCGCCGCGCGGAGGGCGGCGTCTAGGTCGGCCCGGTCGACGACGGCGTCGGTCGTCACGACGACGAGCATCGTCGCGAGGGCCGGGGCGAGCATGCCGGCGCCCTTGGCCATGCCCGCCACCGACCAGCCGTCGCCGTGGTGGTCGGCGACCTTGTGCACCGTGTCGGTCGTCTTGATGGCCACGGCGGCGGCCTCGTGCCCGTCGCTCGAGAGGGCCGCGGCGGCGGCGTCGACGCCGGCGAGGAGGGTGTCCATGGGGAGCAGCTCGCCGATGAGGCCGGTCGAGCAGACGACGACGTCGCCGGCCGAGACGCCGACCACCTCGGCGACGTGCTCGGCCGTGCGGTGCGTGTCGAGGAAGCCCTGCGCGCCGGTACAGGCGTTCGCCCCACCCGAGTTGAGCACGACGGCGTCGACGCGACCGTCGACGACGACCTGGCGCGACCACGTCACGGGAGCCGCCTCGACGCGGTTCGTCGTGAAGACGGCCGCCGCGTGGTGGTCCGGCCCGTCGTTGACGACGAGCGCGAGGTCGGGCGTGCCGCTCGCCTTGAGGCCGGCGGTGACGCCGGCCGCGCGGAAGCCCGCGGGGAGCCGGACGCCCGCAGGGGTGGTCGGAGGGGTGGTCGGAGAGGTGGTGGGAGGGGTGGTGGCGTGGTCACTCACGGTGCGACTCCTGCGACGGGCAGGCCGAGGGTCTCGTCGAGACCGAGGGCGAGGTTGGCGCACTGCACGGCGGCGCCGGCGGTGCCCTTGGTGAGGTTGTCGACGGCGGCCACGACGACGACCCGCCCCAGCCGGGCGTCGACGGCGACCTGCAGCTGCACGTGGTTGCTGCCGGTCACCGCCCCGGTCGCGGGCCAGCTGCCCTCGGGCAGCACGTGCACGAAGGCCTCGTCGCCGTATGCCGCCTCCCACGCCGCGCGCACGCGCGTCGCGTCGGTGCCCGGGCGCAGCCGCGCGGTGCACGTCGCGAGGATGCCGCGGGGCATCGGGGCGAGGGTCGGGGTGAAGGAGACCTGCACGGTCTCCCCCGCGGCGCGCGAGAGGTTCTGCTCGATCTCGGGCGTGTGCCGGTGGCCACCGCCGACGCCGTAGGGCGACATCGAGCCCATCACCTCGGCGCCGAGCAGGTGGGGCTTCAGCGACTTGCCGGCGCCGGACGTGCCGGACGCCGCCACGACGACGACGTCGTCGGGCTCCAGCAAGCCGGCCGCGAAGCCCGGGGCGAGCGCGAGCGAGACGGCCGTCGGGTAGCAGCCCGGGACGGCGATGCGGGTGGCGCCGGCGAGCCGGTCGCGCTGGCGGGAGCCGGCCCCGGTGGGCAGCTCGGGCATCCCGTAGGGCCACGACCCGGCATACGGCGTGTCGTAGAAGGTCGTCCACGCCTGCGCGGACTCGAGCCGGAAGTCGGCGCCGCAGTCGACGACGACGACGGAGTCGGGCAGCTGCGCGGCGAGCGCGGCCGAGTGGCCGTGCGGCAGCGCGAGGAAGACGAGCTCGTGGCCGCCCAGCGTCTCGGGCGTCGTTTCGGCGATGACGCGGTCGGCGAGCGGCGCGAGGTGGGGGTGGATGCTCCCCAGGCGCTCACCCACCGTGCTGCTCGCCGTGACGGTCCCGACCTCGATCTGCGGGTGGGCGAGCAGCAGCCGGAGGATCTCTCCTCCGGCGTAGCCGCTCGCCCCCGCCACTGCTGCCCTGATCACGATGCATGACTATACACGTTCATGCATATTCGTGCATGACGGTCAGCGCTGGACGGCTCCCGTGACCGCCGCGGCCGCCGCGACGGCGGCGTCGCGGAAGCCGTTGACCTCGTCGGTCGTCAGCGTGCGGTCGGCCGCCCGGAAGGTGAGCCGGTAGGCCAGCGAGCGGTGGCCCGCCTCGACGCGCTCCCCCTCGTAGACGTCGAACAGGACCACCGACTCGAGCGACTCCCCCGCCCCGGAACGGAGCGCCGTGGCCACGTCGGCCGCCGCGACGTCCGAGCCCACGAGGAGCGCGATGTCGGTCATGGCCGGCGGGAACGACGAGAACGGCTGCGCCTGAACGGGTTCCGCGCTCGCTGCGATGAGGACGTCGACGTCGAACTCCGCCGCCACGGTGCGCGCCGGCAGGTCGAGCGCCGCGAGCACCTTCGGGTGCAGCTCACCGGCGTGACCGACGAGCGTGCCGTCGGCGAGGGTGAGTCGCGCGCAGCGCCCGGGGTGCCACGGCGCGTGCCCGGGGTCGTTGGCGACGACCAGCTCGACCGCCAGCGCCGTCGCGACCGCCTGCACGGCGGCCACGGCGTCGCTCCAGTCCGCCGCCCGGCCCGGGCCCCACCAGCCCGCGCGCTCGGCGAGACCGGTCGCGAGGAGGGCGGCCCGGCGCGGCTGGGCGGGCACGGCGGCATACAGCTGCTCGAGGGTCTCGGCGGACGGGCGCTCGAGGACGCTCGGGATGGGCGCGCGGCCCAGCTCGCCACCGGAACGGAACACGAGGCCGAGCTCGAAGAGCGCGACGTCCTTGTGACCGCGGGAGACGTTGCGGCGCAGGGCGTCCACGAGGCTCGCGAGGACCGTCGTGCGCAGCAGCGGCCGCTCCTCGTTGAGCGGGTTGGCCACGCGCACCGCGTGACGCCGGTCGTCGTCGGCCGGCAGCATGAGGTCGTCGGCCAGCCCCTCCGCGACGAACGGGTAGGTGAGCACCTCGGTCAGGCCGGCCCCGGCGAGGGCGTCGGCGACGACCCGGCGCGTCTTCTGGCCGTGCGTCAGGCCCTGGCCCCCGACGGGCGTGGGCGTGACCGAGGGGATGCGGTGGTAGCCGTCGATGCGGGCCACCTCCTCGGCGTAGTCCGGGCCGTCGACGAGGTCGGGGCGCCACGAGGGAGGCGTCACGAGGACGTGCGTCGCGTCCGTTCCGGCGCCCGACTCCTCGACCGCGCACCCGAGAACGCGGAGGATCTCGACGACCCGGTCGCGCGGGTAGTCGACGCCCACGATGCGCCCCGGCTCGGTGACGTCGAGCAGGTACGCCTCGCGCGGGCTCGTGCGGTCGACGTCGGTGACGCCCGGGTCGACGGTGCCACCGCCGTGCTCGACGAGCAGGTCGACGGCCAGCTGCGCCGCCGCCGGGGCCAGCTGCGGGTCGACGCCGCGCTCGAAGCGCTTGGAGGCCTCGGTGACGAGCTTGTGCCGTCGCGACGTGCGCGCGACGGAGGTCGGGTCGAAGTGCGCGGCCTCGACGAGCACGTCCGTCGTGGTGTCGTCGACCTCGGAGGAGGCGCCGCCCATGACCCCGGCGAGGGCGAGCACGTGCTCCCCACCGTCGGTGATGAGCAGGTCGTCGGGTGAGAGCACGCGCTTGACGTCGTCGAGCGTCGTCAGCGACTCGCCCGGGCGGGCCCGGCGCACCACGACCGGGCCGGAGAGCTTGTCGACGTCGAAGGCGTGGAGCGGCTGGCCGACGGCGAGCATGACGTAGTTCGTCACGTCGACGGCGAGCGAGATCGGGCGCATGCCCATCTGCGTGAGACGTTGCTGCATCCAGCCGGGGCTCGGTCGGGTCGGGTCGATGCCGCGCACGACGCGGGCGACGTAGCGGTCGCAGCCGTCGGCGCCGTCGATGGGGCGTTCGTCGGTCAGGCGCACCGGGAAGCCGGCGTCGTTCGCGGCCGGCACGGCGAGCAGGGCCGGGTCACGGAACCCGTCGGCCGGGCTGCCCTGCGCGTGCCAGTACTCGCGCGCGAGCCCGCGGACCGAGAAGCAGTAGCCGCGGTCGGGCGTGACGTTGGCCTCGATCGTCTCCTCGCCGAGGCCGAGCAGCGCGATGGCGTCGTCACCCGGCGTCAGGGCGGCGGCCGCCTCCGCACCGAGCAGGCGGGAGAGCACGATGATGCCCTCGTGGTCGCTGCCGAGGCCGATCTCGTCCTCGGCGCAGATCATGCCGTTGGACACCCGGCCGTAGGTCTTGCGCGCACTGATGTGGAAGTCCCCCGGCAGCGTCGCTCCGGGTAGCACGACGACGACGAGGTCGCCGACCGCGAAGTTGGTGGCGCCGCAGACGATCTCCTGGTGCTTGCCCTCGGTCAGCATCTGTCCGTTCCGGCCGACGTCGACGACGCAGTAGCGGATCGGCTTGCCGTTCTTCTGGACCTGCTCGTCGAACTCGAGCACGCGACCGACGACGAGGGGACCGCTGATGTCACCACCGTGGAGGTCCTCCTCCTCGATGCCGACGGAGACGAGCGACGCCGCGACGTCGGCACCGGTGGTGCCAGGGGCGAGGTCGGTGTAGTCGGCGAGCCAACGCAGTGGCATCCGCATGTCAGACCTCCATCCCGAACTGCTGCGAGAAGCGCACGTCGCCCTCGACCATCTCGTGCATGCCCTGCACGCCGTGACGCAGCATGAGCGCCCTTTCGATGCCGAGCCCGAAGGCGAAGCCGGAGTAGACGTCGGGGTCGATGCCGCACGCGCGCAGCACCTTGCGGTTGACCATGCCGGAGCCACCGAGCTCGATCCAGCCGGAGCCGCCGCAGGTGCGGCACTCCCCCGGCGCGGACTCGCCGTGGCAGACGAAGCAGACGAAGTCGGTCTCCATCGACGGCTCGGTGAAGGGGAAGTACGAGGCCCGCACCCGGGTGCGGGTCTCCTCGCCGAACATGATCCGCACGAACGCGTCGAGCGCGCCGCGCAGGTGGGCCATCGTCAGGCCCTTGTCGATGGCGAGGCACTCGACCTGGTGGAAGACCGGCGTGTGGGTCGCGTCGAGGTCGTCGGTGCGGAACACCTTGCCCGGGGCCACGACGTAGATCGGCGGCTCCTTCTCGAGCATGGTGCGGATCTGCACCGGGGAGGTCTGCGTGCGCAGCACGAGCCCGGAGTCGACGGGGTCGAGGAAGAAGGTGTCCTGCATCTGGCGCGCGGGGTGGTCGGGACCGAGGTTGAGCGCGTCGAAGTTGAGCCACTCGCTCTCGAGCTCCGGGCCCTCGGCGACCTCCCAGCCCATGCCGACGAAGGCGTCGGCGAGGCGCTGGGACACGAGCTCGATCGGGTGTCGGGCGCCCGGTGCACGACGGGCCGCGGGCATCGTGACGTCGACCCGCTCCTCGACGAGGATCCGCTCGTCGCGCTCGGCCTCGAGCTCGGTCTGGCGGGCGGCGAGCGCAGCGGACACGCGGCCGCGGGCCTGGCCGACGCGCTTGCCGGCCTCCGCCTTGGCGCTCGGCGGCAGCGCGCCGATCTCGCGGTTGGCGAGGGCCAGCGGGCTCTTCTCGCCGGCGTGCGCGATGCGCGTGGCCTTGAGCTCGTCGAGCGAGGCGGCGGCCGCGATCGCGGTCAGGGCCTCCTGCACGGCGGCGTCGACGTTCGCCGGGTCGAGGGCCGAGACCTCGACCGGGTCGTAGTTCGTGTTGGGTCCGGACATCGGCGTGCGTTCGCTGCTCTCGCTCGGGTTCACGGGTGGGACGGGTCTGACGGTGACGACCCGCCTGCGAGGGGCGGGCGGGTGCGCGGGTCCAGTCTAGGGGCGCGGCCGCATCGGCCCGTCGGCCGACCGTCCGTCCGCCGACCGTCCGTCCGCCGACCGTCCGCCGACCGTCGGTCACGCGAGGACCAGCCCGCGGAGGACCGGGCGGGGATCACCCGGCCCCGGCTCAGCTCCCGCCCATGACGGCGGGCAGGCCGGCGGGCAGGCGGACGACGAACCGGGCCCCGCCGCTCGTGGCGTCGGTGACGTGCACCGAGCCGCCGTGCGCCTCGACGAGGCCGCGCACGACGTAGAGGCCGAGGCCGGTGCTCGCGTTGGAGGGCCCGTGCCAGAACCGGCCGAAGATCTTCTCGCGGTCGGCCACGGGGATGCCCTCCCCCTCGTCGTCGACCTCGACGACGACCGCTTCGTCGGCCCCACCCCCGTCCGCGTCGTCACGGTCGAGGGTGACGGTCACGGCTCCGGCCCCGTGGAGCAGCCCGTTCTCGATGAGGTTGAAGAAGATCTGCTCGAGCCGGTCGGAGTCGGCCCACATCTCGGGCAGGCCGCGGGCCGTGGCAGCCTCGCCCAGGCGCAGCTGCACGGTGCCGCTCGAGCGGCCGAGCTCGTAGCGCACGACGTGGGTCGTCAGCAGGGCGTGCAGGTCGACGGGCCCGAGCCGGAGGTTGAGGCTGTGGGAGTCGAGCCGGGAGATGTCGAGCAGCTCGGTGATGAGCCGGGTCAGGCGGGTCGCGTCGGCCTCGATCGTCTCGATCATGAGCCGCTTCTGCTCGTCGGTGAAGCGGTCCCAGCGGCGCAGCAGGCTGCTCGTGAAGCCCGTGACGGACGTCAGCGGCGCGCGCAGCTCGTGGGCCACGGTCGAGAGCACGGTGGCCTGGTCGCGCTCGGCAC
Organism: Terrabacter sp. NPDC000476; assembly: GCF_040300125.1. Taxonomy (NCBI): domain Bacteria; kingdom Bacillati; phylum Actinomycetota; class Actinomycetes; order Micrococcales; family Intrasporangiaceae; genus Terrabacter; species Terrabacter sp. NPDC000476. The sequence goes on along the minus strand of NZ_JBEPDF010000004.1, from coordinate 406,055 downwards.
GTTGGCGCGCCTCGGCGTCACGCAGGCCGAGGAGCACGCGCGCGACGGGCCCGCCGGGCACCTCGCGGACGTAGCGTGCCGTCACGAGCACGTCGTGGCCCTTCGGCGCGACGAGCAGCTTCTCGCGGTGGCCGGTGCGGCTCGTCAGGCCGCTCCACGGGTCGGTGTGCGCCCACCAGTCCCGGCCGTACTTGTCGGTGAGGGGCAGACCGTCGTCGAGCGGGCGGTCGACGACGTCGGCCTCCTCGCACTCGAGGATGCGCAGCGCCTCGGGGTTGACGAAGCGGATCCGCCGTTCGCCGTCGACCTCGACGAGACCGTCGGGCAGCAGCTCCCCGAGTCCGGTCGCGGCTGCGCCGGTCGCGTCGACGGAGGTCATGCCTGAGGATAACCACGCCCCACCGGGCGCCGCGCGCTCAGTCGGCCCGGTTGGTCCGGTCGGTCCGGCGCGCCTCGGCGGAGGCGTAGAGGCAGACGGTCGCGGCCATCGCGAGGTTGAGCGACTCGGCGTGGCCGTAGATCGGCACCCGCACGACGTCGTCGCACGCGTCGCGGACCTCGGCGGGCAGTCCCCACGCCTCGTTGCCCATGATCCAGGCGTGCCCGCCCGTGAGGTCGGCCTCGTGCAGCAGGGTCGTGCCGGCGCCGTCGGCGGCGAGCAGCCGGATGCCGCGCTCGCGCAGGGCGTCGAGGACCTCGGGGACCGGCGCACCGACGGTGATCGGCAGGTGCCACAGCGAGCCGACCGTCGAGCGGACGACCTTGGCGTTGTACACGTCGACGCTCGCGTCGCTGACGACGACCGCGTCGGCGCCCGCCGCGTCGGCCCCGCGGATGACGGTGCCCGCGTTGCCGGGGTCGCGCACGTTCGTCAGCACGCAGACGAGGGGGTCCGCCGGCAGTCCGGCGAGCACGGCCTCCAGCGGCAGGTCCAGGGTGCGGCACACGGCCGCGACACCCTGGGGCGACTCGGTGTCGCACATCGCGGCGAGCACCTCGGGGCTCACGTCGTGCACGTGGACGGCCGCCCCGCGGGCGGCCTCGACGATGGCCGGGTGACGCTCGGCGGCCTCCGGCGTGACGTAGACGTCCCGCACGAGCTCGGGCCGGAACGCGACGGCCTCGCGCACCGCCTGCGGCCCCTCCGCGAGGAACTCGCCGGTGCGGGAACGCACCGAGCGCCGGGACAGCGCCCGCACCGCCTTGACCCGATCAGATCGGGTGTTGGTCAGCAACGGGGTGTCCCGGCGCTCGAGATGCGCTGTGCGTCGGTCGACGTCGCTCAGGCGGCGTCGCCGGCGACCTTCGCCGCTGCCTGGGCAGGGACGTTGGCGCGGGAGAGCTCGACGAGCGTGGCGAAGGCCGGAGCGTCGTTGACGGCGAGGTCCGCGAGGATCTTGCGGTCGACCTCGACACCGGCGGCCTTGAGGCCCTGCATGAACCGGTTGTAGGTCATGCCGTTCGCGCGGGCCGCGGCGTTGATGCGCTGGATCCACAGGCGACGGAAGTCGCCCTTCTTCGCGCGACGGTCGCGGTAGGCGTAGCCGAGCGAGTGGGTGACCTGCTCCTTGGCCTTGCGGTAGAGGCGCGAACGCTGCCCGCGGTAGCCGCTGGCGCGCTCGAGAACGACCCGACGCTTCTTCTGGGCGTTGACCGCCCGCTTCACGCGTGCCACGTGAATTCTCCTTCTCTGCTTGTCGCAGTGCTTGCTGCTGCTGGCCTACCGGGGACCCGGTCGCTCAGCGAAGTGCTGATGGGTGGGGGTCCCGGCTCACTTGCCGAGGAGCTTCTTGGCCTTCTTGGCGTCCGGCTTGGCGAGCTCGACGTCGTTCGCGATGGAACGCATCTTCTTGCTCGACTTGTGCTCGAGCAGGTGGCGGCCGCCGGCCTGCTCACGCATGACCTTGCCGGTGCCCGTGAGGCGGAAACGCTTCTTCGCACCGCTGTGCGTCTTCATCTTCGGCATGGTCGCCGATCTCCTTCGTGTTGCGTGCGTCAGTGGACGCACGTGGTCTGTCGCCGGCGGCTCACGCCTCCGGCCGGTCGACCGCTCGCCGATCACTCGGCGGCGGCGGTGGCCTCTTCGGTCTGCGGCGGCGCGTCCTGCGCCACGGCGGCCGTGCCGGTGGCCGTGTCAGCGGCGTGCTGCTCGCGCGAGCGACGCTGCTCGGCCTTGGCCTCGGCCTTCTTCTTGGTCGGGCCGATCACCATGATCATGTTGCGGCCGTCCTGCTTCGGGGCCGACTCGACGAAGCCGAGCTCGGCGATGTCCTCGGCGAGGCGCTCGAGCAGTCGGCGCCCCAGCTCGGGACGGCTCTGCTCACGCCCGCGGAACATGATCGTCACCTTGACCTTGTCACCGGCCTTGAGGAACCGCTCGACGTGGCCCTTCTTGGTGCCGTAGTCGTGCGGGTCGATCTTCGGACGGAGCTTGATCTCCTTGATGACCGTGTTGACCTGGTTCTTGCGCGCTTCCCGTGCCTTCATGGCGGCTTCGTACTTGAACTTGCCGAAGTCCATGAGCTTGGCGACCGGCGGCTTGGCCATGGGGGCCACCTCGACGAGGTCGAGGTTCGCCTCCTCGGCCAGACGCAGCGCGTCCTCGACGCGGACGATGCCGACCTGCTCGCCGTTGGGGCCAACCAGACGCACCTCCGGGACCCGGATGCGCTCGTTGATGCGAGGCTCGCTGATGTGGTGCTCCTAAGTTCGAGAAATGGGGTGACCAGACGGGTGGTGCCTGCCTGTCCTGCTGCGACCACAACGAGAAAAGGGCTCCCCGTGTGTGCACGAGGAGCCCAAGGGTCGCGTATGCCGGACGGTCGCCGTCGCGTCACACGGCTCGAACCGCTGCCGCGAGGGCATCCGGTCGAGCAGACCTTGACCCGGCGACCGTGAGGTCGACGCGGGTGGAAGCGAGCTTCTCTTGCACGTCGTCACCGGCGTCCGCCGAGGCGGGGCGCGTGGTGACGGCTGGTCAGTGGTCCATGCTAGCAGCCGGGAGCCCCGACTCCGAATCCGCACCCACCTCACCCACCGCACCCACCGCTCCGGCCGCGCCCACCGCTCCGGCCGCGCCCACGGCAGCGGGGACCGACGCCCGGCGTCCGGCGCGCCGCGACGTGGCCGAGGCGAGCATCCCACCGAGGGCGACGAGCAGCCCGAGGCCGCCGACGACGACGAAGCCCCGGGACCAGCCTCCGTGGTCGATGGCGAAGCCCGCGACCGGCGCCCCGATGGCCGAGCCGGCCGTCATGGCCGAGCCGTGCCACCCCATCATCTCGCCGCGGAACCGCTCGGGCACCTGGCGGCTCAGCTGCTCGACGGTCGCCGTGATCGTCGGAGCGCACAGCAGGCCCGAGATCGTCACGAGCACGGCGAAGCTCGGCACCCCGACGGCGAGCGCCACCGGCACGGTCGTGGCGGCGAGGCCCGCGAGCAGCCAGAAGACGGAGAAGGAGCGGTGCCACGCCCCGTAGAGGAGGCCCCCGACGAGCGAACCGGCGCCCCACAGCGCGAGCACCCACCCGATCGCACCGGTGTCGCCGAACGAGCGCAGGGCCGCGACGATCGACACGTCGGTGCCGCTCAGCACGAGGGTGGAGCAGGCGGCGGCGAGGTAGACCGCCGCGACCGGGACGGTGATGAACCCCCGGAACGCGCGGGGCGCCCGCGCACCCGCCCCGGCGCCGGTGCGGTCGGCCGACCGGTCCGGGTCGCCGGCCGGCTCCTCGCCGTCGGTCGCGCCGGCCTCGGCACCCGTCCCGGCGGTCAGCGGCGGGTTGACGAGCCACAGCACGAAGCCCGCGGCGACGGAGGCCAGCTCGCAGACGAGCAGGGCCCAGCCGGTGTGCCACGGCGTGGCGAGCCAGACGCCGATCGCGGGACCGGCCATGAACGACAGCTCGGTCGCCGACGAGTCGAGCGAGAGCGCCGTGCGCCGCTGCTCGGGCGGGACGGACCGGATGATGACCTGGCGCAGGATGGAGAAGGTCGGCACGACGAAGAGGCCGGCGAGCGCCGCCACCGCGACGAGCGGGGCGTAGCCCACCCACGGCGCGACCGACCAGCAGACCACCTGCACGACGAGCGAGGGCCCGACCGTGCGGCGCAGCCCGATGCGGTCGAGCAGGCGGCCGCGCCAGGGACCCGAGACGGCGACGGCGAGCGTGGACGCGGCCGTGACGAGGCCGGCCTCGCCGTAGCTGCGCCCCAGCGTCGTGACGACGTGCAGGGTGAGGATCACCCCACCTGCCCACATCGGGACGCGGATGAGGAAGCCGAGCAGCAGGGCCGAGCGCGTGTCGCGGTTGGCCAGCACCGGCCGGTACGCCCCGAGGTCCATGGCGGCAGCCTGTCACCCCGCACCGACAGCGCGCACCCCGGGCGGCCGGCACCCGGCGTCCGGCCGTGGACGGACGGCACGCGGCGGGGGCTTGTGGACCACCGGAGGACAGGAGAAAGGTGTTGCCATGGCAAAGACGCCCGGCAGATCAGACCTTCCTGCGGCCCCCAACCCCGCCTCGCCGCAGGACATCCGCAACGTCGTGCTGGTCGGACCCGGCGGGGCCGGCAAGACCGCCCTCTTCGAGGCGCTCGTCGCCGCCCGGGTGCCGGGCCAGCGGGCGGGCGGCACCGACCACGTGCGCACGACCCGGCTCACCGTCGCCTCGTTCGAGTCGGGCGGCCTCACCGTCAACCTGCTCGACACCCCCGGCTACCCCGACTTCGTCGGCGACCTGCGGGCCGGGCTGCGGGCCGCCGACGCCGCCGTCTTCGTCGTCTCCGGCGCCGACGACGTCGACCGCCCGGTCAGCCTGCTCTGGCGCGAGTGCGCCGCCGTCGGCATGCCGCGTGCCGTGGTCGTGACCCACCTCGACCAGCCGCGCGCCGACTTCGCCACGACCGTCGACACCTGCCGCCGCACCTTCGGTGACGTGCGGGCCACGCACTGGCCGGTCATCGCGGACGGCGCCGTCCGCGATGTCGTCGGGCTGCTGACGGGCGAGACGTCCGCCGAGCACGAGGACGCGCGGGCCGCCCTCATCGAGTCGGTCATCGAGGAGTCCGAGGACGTGACCCTGCTCGACCGCTACCTCGAGGGCGAGACCATCGACACCGAGTCGCTCCTCGCCGACCTGCGCACCGCCATCGCGCAGGGCACCTTCTTCCCCGTCGTGCCCGTGTCGCCGACGACCGGGGCGGGCGTCGACGAACTGCTGCGGCTCGTCGAGCAGGCCTTCCCCGACCCGACCCGCCACCCGCTGCCGGCCGTGACGACGCCCGCGGGCGGCGCCGTCACTGGCGTCGCGTGCGACCCGTCCCAGCCGCTCGTCGCCGAGGTGGTCCGCACGACCACCGACCCCTACATCGGGCGCCTGTCGCTCGTCCGCGTCTTCTCGGGCACGCTGCGCGTCGACGAGCCGGTGCACGTCTCCGGCCACCTCGGCGACTTCGTCGGCCACGAGGTCGCCGGCCACCCGTCCCACGACGACGACGAGCGCGTCGGACCGCTCGCCTCGCCCTTCCTCGACGGGCACCGCCCGCGCGGCACGGCCATCGCCGGGGACATCGCGCTCGTGTCGAAGCTGACCCGCGCCGAGACGTCCGACACGCTCTCCTCCTGCGACCGCCCCGCCGTCGTCGCCCCGTGGCTGCTGCCCGAGCCGCAGCTGCCCGTCGCGATCCGCGCCGCGACGAAGTCCGACGAGGACAAGCTCGCGGGTGCCCTGGCCCGCCTCGTCGCCGAGGACGTCACGATGCGCATGGAGCACTCGAGCGAGACCGAGCAGGTCGTGCTGTGGACGATGGGGCAGGCCCACGTCGACGACCTCATCGAGCAGCTCGCCGACCGCTACGGCGTCACCGTGACGGCAGAGCCCTACCGCACCGCCCTGCGCGAGACGTTCGTGCGCCGGTGCTCCGTCCAGGGCCGCCACGTCAAGCAGTCGGGCGGGCACGGGCAGTATGCCGTGTGCTCCCTCGAGATCGAGCCGCTCCCCCGGGGCGCGGGGTTCGAGTTCGTCGACAAGGTCGTCGGCGGGGCCGTGCCGCGGCAGTTCATCCCCTCCGTCGAGAAGGGCGCCCGGCACCAGCTCGAGAAGGGCCTGCTCACCGGCCACCCGGTCGTCGACGTGCGCGTCACCCTGACCGACGGCAAGGCGCACTCGGTCGACTCGTCCGACGTCGCGTTCCAGACCGCGGCCGCCCTCGCCCTCAAGGAGGCCGCGAACGCCTCGACCATGGCCCTGCTCGAGCCGATCGACCGCGTCGACATCACGATCGCCGACGAGTACCTCGGTGCCGTCATGTCCGACCTGCGCGGCCGGCGAGGGCAGGTGCTCGGCACCGAGCCCGCCGACACGATGAACGACGGCGTTCTCACCGAGGGCGGGTGGACCGTCGTGCACGCCGAGGTGCCGCAGGCCGAGCTCTCGCGCTACCCCATCGACCTGCGATCGGTCTCGCACGGCACCGGCTCCTTCGTGCGGGAGCCGGCCCGCCACGACCTCCTGCCGGCCGACAAGGCCAAGGACCTCCTGGGCCGGGCGGCGCCCTGACGTCAGCAGGCCGACAGCGAGGCCGGCACCCGCGAGAGCAGGCTCGCGGCCGTGCCGTCGACGGCGCCGTGGGCGCTCATCCCCCCGGCTCGCAGGATGAGGGCGCTGTCGCCCGAGGTCCACGGACGCGTCAGGGCGGGCGGGGTCACCACGTCGTCGCGGGCGGTGACGACGCAGCCGCGCCGACCGCCGAGGTCGATCGCGGGGGGCGTCGTCGGACCGACGCCGCAGGAGAGCACGGCGTCGAGCACGGCGGCGAGGCCGGTGCCGCCCGTCACACCCGTCCCGCTCGTCGGGCTCGTCGCACCCGAGCCCGAGTACCACCCGCACGTGCCGGCCCGGTAGGAGAGCAGGTTGGGCAGCACGGCGCCGTCGCCGTAGCGGAACGTGGCGGCATACGCCTGTCGGGTCAGGGTTTCGGCGCTGCCGGTGCGCCCGCCGAGGGCGGCGACGGTCTCGCGCAGCAGGGCCGGGTCGGGAGCCGAGCCGACCAGGGCGAGGGCCGCCTCGTAGTCACGGGCCTCGAGCGGGTGGCCGGCGCCGAGCCGGTCGAGGACACCGCTGCAGGACGGCCGACCCGCGCAGAGCGTGCGGGCCCGCTGCAGCACCGCGTCGGCACGCGCCGCGTCGACGGCGACGCTGCTGCCGGCCACGGGTGCGGGGCTGAGCAGCAGCAGGGGTACGTCGACGGGCAGCGCCGCCGCGACGCGCACGGCGCCGAAGGAGACGCCGACGCCGGAGGTGACCCGGCCGTGGACGGGCGCGAGGGCGTCCGCCACGGCGGCCCGGTAGTCCGCCGGGACGAACCGCCAGCGGCTGGGGTCGCACGACGCACCGGCACTCGAACCGGGTGCGGTGATCGCCGCCCACGAGGCGATGCGCGCGGCCTCGGCCGAGAGGCACGCGTCCGACGGCGGGGTGACCTCCCACGCCTCCCCCACGACGAGCACGTCGTGGCCGGCGAAGAGGTCGAGGTCCGCGAGGCGCTCGAGCGTCTGCTCGACGGAGGTGCCGGGGCCACCGAGGTCGACGAGCACGACGTCGTCGAGCCGGCTGCCCGGCCGCGCGACGAGCACCGTCGGCAGGCCGGCGTGCTCGGCGCACGTGACGGCCGTCTGCGAGCAGAGCTCACCGCCCCAGTCCGGCGGACCGGCCTGGGGCGGTGGCACGGTGGCGTCCGCGGCCACCGGGCCCGGCGTCGCTGCGCCGGGACCCGGTGGTCGGGCGTCACCCGACGACGAGCAGGCCGCCGTGAGGGCTAGCAGCAGCGCTGCAGCCGCCACGGCGAGGCGGTTCGAGGGGTGACGTGCCACGGGTGGTGCCTCTCAGGTGGTGCCTCGGGTCACGAGCAGGTCTTGCCGGAGTCCCAGGTGCTGCACTTCTTGGCCGGGTAGACGTAGCGGGCCATCTCGAGCCGCTGGTAGCTCGTGAAGTTGAGCGACGTGCCCTGCTTGATCTTGACCGCGATCTGGAAGCCGACGGCGCGGTTGCCGCCGTTGAACACGGCGCCCTGGGTCATGTAGTTGCGGTAGTAGCCGGGGTCGGTCGTGCTGAACGAGATGTCGTTCTTGTCGCAGTCGGCGAAGGTGCCGCCGGCCGAGACGCCGTAGGCGCTGACGCCGATGTTGTAGCTGCCCTTGCAGTTGCCCGTGAAGTCCTGCTGGGGAGCCTGGTCGATGCGGTCGACCGCGTTGGCCCGGGTGGCGTCCGTGGAGTGCACCGAGATGTAGAGGCCGGTCACGGAGTAGTTGAGGCCCCCGATCTCGTAGGGCTGGCCGAGCCCGGTGCGGCGCATGGCGACGTAGTCGTACTTGCTCGACCCGTCACCACCGGTCAGCTTGCGCTTGAGCCACTTCGACTCCATGAAGCCGGCGCCGCTGATCTTGATGACGTAGGTGCCGGACGTCAGCGTCGTCCAGCTCGCCATGCCCTGGCCCTGGCGGGCGGAGGCCGTCGTCGACGTGTCCTCCGACACGACGTCGGCCACGACCTTGCCCCCCTCCGTGCGGACGGAGACCGACGAGACGTCGAGCCCCTTCGGCACGGCCATCGACACCCCGTCGGACAGCACGAACGACTCCGTGTCGCCGTCGAGGTAGGTCTGGCCGTTGCCCGCGGCGCGGCGGGCGAGCTCCTGGCGCAGGGCCTTGAGGTCGGCCTTCTCGCGGGCCCCGGCCCGGGCCTGCTTCGCCCCGAGACGGGCCTTGGCGATCGTCGACGCACCGACCTCGAGCGAGATCGCGGCACCACCTCGCGTCGCGGACGCCTTGACCGGCGACGTGGCCTGCGGTGTCGCCGCCGGCGCGGCGTGCGCCGCGGGGCTGAGTGCCAGCACCAGCCCGGCCGCGACCGCGGCCCCTCCCAACAACCTTCGCTTCATTCCCTGTTTCCCTTCATCGTAGGGTCCCGGGCACTGTCGTCCCGAGCACGAGGGGACGCCGAAGGCCTGCACCACGGATGGCGAGTTCGCCACTGCCGCAAGATGCCTCGTCGGGCATGGAATCGGCCCGGGGTGGTCGTCGCGTCGCGAGGAGCTCGGCCTGCAGCGGACGCGCAGGGGCGGGGAGCCGGTCGCTCGACGCCGGGCGCGCGCTCGGCGCCACCCCGCTCGACCGGTCGCTCAGCCGCACCACGTCACCCCTGACCCAGGCCCCTGTTCCTGCGCGAAGACTAGCCACCCCCGGGCGTGCTGCAGGGGGAAACGGCGCAACCCTCTCGCGGCCCCGGCCGACGCCCCCGGTCGGAGTCCTGCCCCACCGACGACGAAGGCCTGCGCCGCGGAGGTCGTCCGTGGCGCAGGCCTTCTCGGTGCGCACCCGCAGGGCGGGCGCGGTCTCGTCGTCAGAGGCGCACGAGCATCTTGCCGACGTTCTCGCCGCGGAGGACGCCGAGGAAGGCGTCGACCGCGTGGTCGATGCCGTCGACGAACGTCTCGCGCGAGGCGAGGGAGCCGTCGGCGATCCAGCCGGCCGCCCGCTCGGCGTACTCGCCGGAGAGGTCCCAGTGGTCGCCCACGAGGAAGCCGGTGATCGTGCCCCGGGTCTGGATGAGGCGGGCGAGGTTGCGCGGGCCCGGGGCCGCCTCGGTGTTGTTGTAGACCGAGATGGCGCCGCAGATCGCGATGCGACCGCCCTGGCGCAGCGAGCCGATGGCCGCCTCGAGGTGGTCACCGCCGACGTTGTCGAAGTAGACGTCGATGCCGTCCGGGGCCGCCTCGCGCAGCAGGTCGGAGACGCGACCCTCCTTGTAGTTGAACGCGGCGTCGAAGCCGAGGTCGTCGAGCAGGTGGCGGACCTTCTCGTCCGAGCCCGCGCTGCCGATGACACGGCTCGCGCCGAGCGCCTTGGCGACCTGGCCGACGACGCTGCCGACGGCCCCCGCGGCGCCGGAGACGAAGACGACGTCGCCCTTCTTCAGCCCCGCGACGCGCGTCAGTCCGGCGTAGGCGGTCAGGCCGGTCATGCCGAGCACGCCGAGGTAGGCGGAGGCCGGGGCGACCGCGGTGTCGACGACCCGCACGGCGGAACCGTCGACGACGGCCTCCTCGCGCCAGCCGAGACCGTGGAGCACGTGGTCGCCCACGGCCACGGCGTCCGAGCGCGACTCGGTCACGACACCGACCGCGCCGCCGTGCATGGCCTCGCCCAGCGCATACGGCTCGGCGTAGGACTTGGCGTCGCTCATGCGGCCGCGCATGTAGGGGTCGACCGACATGACCTCGTTGCGCACGCGCACCTGGCCCTCCTCGAGGGGGACGGGAGCGGTCTCGACGAGCTCGAAGTCGTCGTGGGTGGGCCAGCCGACGGGGCGGCTCTTGAGCTGGACTTCACGGGCGGCGGTCATGGGGTCTCCTTCGGTGACGGGCCACGCAGGGACGGGCGCTCGTCGGTGTGGGGGTGGTCGGTGGGATGAGCGATGGAGGGCGCGACGGTGCGCGCGGGCACTCAGTCGACGTGGATCTCGACCGGGATGTTGCCGCGCGTCGCGTTCGAGTAGGGGCACACCTGGTGCGCGGTGTCGACGAGCTCACGACCGAGCTGGGCGTCGATGCCCTCGGGCAGCTCGACGTGGAGGACGACGGCCAGGCCGAAGCCCGTCGTCGACGAGCCGGAGAGGCTGACGTCCGCGGTCACCGCCACGTCGAAGTCCGCGACCCGGCGCTGGCGCGCGACCACGCCGAGGGCGCTCGCGAAGCACGCGGCGTAGCCGGCGGCGAAGAGCTGCTCGGGGTTCGTGCCCTCGCCGCTCCCACCGAGCTCGCGCGGCGGGGCCAGGGTCACGTCGAGGCGGCCGTCGGAGGTGACGGCGCGGCCCTCGCGGCCCGAGGCGGTGGCCGACGCGACGTACGAGGCGGTCTGGGTGGCGCTGCTCATGTGGTTCTCCTCAGGTTCCTTGCGAGCGATCTTCATTGCGACCAATTATGTTGTGCGCAATTTGATAGTACGCTTGAGTCATGAGCCCGTCCAATCCCGCAGCCGCCCCGAGCCCGCTCAGCCTCGAGCAGCAGATCTGCTACGCGATGCACACGACCGTGCGCGCGTTCGACGGCGTCTACCGCGAGCTGCTGGCCGAGCACGGCCTGTCCTACCCGCAGTACATCGCGCTCATGGCCGTCGCCGAGCACGGTCCGCTCACCGTCAGCCGTCTCGGCGAGCTGATGCGTCTCGACTCCGGCACCCTCTCGCCCCTGCTCAAGCGGATGGAGGCCGCCGGCCTCGTCGGACGGGCCCGCGACCCCGAGGACGAGCGGCGCGTGCTCGTCTCGGCCACGACGGCCGGGCGCGACCGCATCGAGGCCCTGCGCGACCTGCCGCTGCAGATCGCCGCGCGCAGCGGCCTCTCGCGCTCGGAGATGCTCGCGCTGCACGACACGCTCCGCACCGTCACCGAGCGGCTCGACGCCCGTTCCTGACCCGACCGCCGCTCAGGTGGGCAGCACGACCGAGACGGCGTGGATGAGCATGCCGATGAGGCCGCCGACCAGGGTGCCGTTGATCCGGATGAACTGGAGGTCGCGGCCGACCTGCAGCTCGACGCGCTCGGCGGTCTCCTTGCCGTCCCAGCGGTCGACGGTGTCGCCGATGATCCGGGTCAGCTCGGTGCCGTAGCGGTCGACGGCGTAGACCGTCGCGTCGCAGATGCGGGCGTCGATCCGGTCGCGCAGCTCGGCGTCGGCGAGCAGCCGGTCGGCGAGCGCCGTCACCTCCTTGACGGCGCGGGCGCGCACCGGGCCGGACTCGTCCTCGAGGGCGGCGACGACGACCGCGCGCAGCGAGACCCACAGCGACATGGCCGTGTCGGCGACCTGCGGGTGCGCGAGCACCCGCTCCTTGAGCCGCTCCGCCTTGGCCTGCGTGACGGGGTCGTGCTGGAGGTCGTCGGCGAGGTCGATGAGCAGCTTGTCGAGGGCGACGCGCACGTCGTGGCGCGAGTCGCCGCGGATGTCGGCCAGCCACTTGAGCGCCTCGACGTGGATCTTGCGTGCGACGAGGTCGTTGACCGCGGTCGGCACCCAGGACGGCGCCCGCTGGGTGATGAGCGACTCGAAGAGGTCCTCGTTGTCGACGAGCCAGCCGCGCACCTCGTCGAGGGCGAGGTCGACGAGGCCCACGTGCGCCTCGTCGCGCACGACCTGGTCGAGCAGGCCGCCGAGCAGCGAGCTGACCGGCTCCTGCGAGAGTCGGGGCAGCACCGCCTGCTCGATGACCGCGCGCACGTCGTCGTCGGGGATGCGGTGCAGGGCGTGCACGGTGACGGTGGCGACCTCGTCGACGAGCCGCTTGGCGTGGCCGGGGGCGAGCGCCCACTCGGCGGCCCGCCGGGTCGGCTCGGCGTCGAGCACCCGCTCGCGGATGATGTCCTCGCGCATGAAGTTCTCGCCGACGAACTCCTCGAGGCTCTTGCCGATCATCTCCTTCTTGCGCGGGATGAGGGCGGTGTGCGGGATCGGCAGCCCGAGCGGGTGGCGGAAGAGCGCGGTCACGGCGAACCAGTCGGCGCAGGCACCCACCATCGAGGCCTCGGCCCCGGCGTTGACGAAACCGAGCAGACCGTCGTCGTGGCCGCGCGTCAGGACGTAGACGATGGCCGCGAGCACGAGCAGGCCCGTCGCGACGAGCCGCATCCGGCGCAGGTCGCTCCGGCGCTGGGCGTCGAGGGTCGGGTCACCGATGAAGCCGAGCGGGCCACCGCCGCCCCGCCGGCCCGCCCGCGCGCTGCCGGGGGCGGCAGCGGAGTCGGCGGCGACGGGGGGGCCGCCTTCTGGCCCGCCCGTGCCCGGCCCGGACGGACCCGTGGGGGGCTCGGGGTCGCGCTCCCGGGTCGCCTGGGGTGTGGGGTCCACGTGCGCCACCTCCGCGGGTGTGCTCAGCGCGCCGCTTCCAGCGCGAACGTCAGGGCATCGATCCTCGCACGGGTCTCCCCGTCGGTCGCGATGCGCTCGCCGATCCGGGTGGCGAGCGCGCCCACGTGGTCGGCGTCGAGACCGGGGCGCAGGCCCAGCACGACCCGCAGCACGCCGGCTCCGGCGGGCTCCCCCGCCTCGAGCCGGTGGCCCGTGACGTCCGGCTCGGACCGGACGGCGGTCTCCACGGCCGCAGCGACGTGTGCGTCGAGGTGGCTCGGCGTCCAGTCCCGCTCCTGCGCGAGCGCCCACAGCATGCTCGGCCGCAGCACGGCGGCGTGCGGCGAGGCCACGTCGACGACGAGCACCTGGCACTCCTCGCTGATCGCGGCCTGCGCCGCGGCGGCCGCGCGCACCGGCACGGGCCGGGCGCCGGGGTCCCAGTCGGCGAGCGCGGCGAGCGAGGTGAAGACCGGCAGGGCCCGTGAGCCGTCCGGCCCGGTCAGCGTCACGGCCGCCATGTCGCTGCGGGTGTCGACGGCGTGCGCGCCGGAGTCGTCGACCTCGGCCGCCACCGCGACGACGGGTACGAGCCAGCGGGCCCGGGCGACGGCGGCGAGCAGGTGCGTCTCGGCGTCCGGCCCCGGTGTCGCGCCGGCCGACGCGAGGGCGGCGAGCAGGGCCGGGTCGGCCTCACCCGTGTCGCCCGAGAAGCCGTGCGACGGGATCGACTTGCCCTCCCAGGCCTGCCCCGCCGAGTCCGCAGGGCGACCGTGGTCGTCGTGGTGCCCGTGGTCGTGGTCGCCCGGGCGGTGCGAGGCCCCGCTCACGAGGTCGGACGGCCGGCGACGTCGAGCGCCTCGGGCAGGGTGAACGCGCCGCGGTAGAGGGCCGAGCCGACGATGGCGCCCTCGACGCCCTCGCCGACGAGCCCCCGGATCGTCGCGATGTCCTCGAGGTTCGACACCCCGCCGCTCGCCACGACCGGGCGGTCGGTGCGGGCGCACACGTCGCGGAGGAGCTCGACGTTGGCGCCCTGGAGCATGCCGTCCTTGTTGACGTCGGTGACGACGTAGCGCGCGCAGCCCTCGGCGTCGAGGCGCGCGAGCGTCTCCCACAGGTCGCCGCCCTCGCGGGTCCAGCCGCGGGCGGCGAGGGTCGTGCCGCGCACGTCGAGGCCGATGGCGACGCGGTCGCCGTGCGCCGCGATGATCGAGGCGGTCCACTCGGGGTCCTCGAGGGCCGCGGTGCCGATGTTGACGCGCCGGCAGCCGGTGGCGAGCGCCGCCTCGAGCGAGTCGGTGTCGCGGATGCCGCCGGAGAGCTCGACCTGCAGGTCGAGGCGCCCGACGATGGAGGAGATGAGCTCGCGGTTGCTGCCGCGCCCGAAGGCGGCGTCGAGGTCGACGAGGTGGATCCACTCCGCGCCCTGCTCCTGCCACCGCAGCGCCGCCTCCCACGGGTCCCCGAACTCGCCGCCGCTCCCGGCGACGCCCTGGACGAGCTGGACGGCGCGGCCCCCCGCGATGTCGACGGCGGGCAACAGCTCCAGGCGCGGCTGGTCGGTCATGACGAACGGGCTCCTCTTGGGGTGGACGGTGACGCCACCCGAGTATGCCGTGTCGCGCGGATCCGCCGATCAGACGTATCGCGCGGGCGGGTCTGCTACACCGGTAGGAGTCCGACCCGACTCGCCGACGGGAGCCCGACGTGAACCCCCTGCCCCAGCAGTCCGGTCGCCCCATGGTGACCGACGGAGGCCTCGAGACCGACCTCATCTTCAACCACGGCGTCGACCTGCCCGAGTTCGCCGCCTACCCCCTGCTCGCCGACGCCACCGGTCGCGCGCTGCTCACGGCCTACTACGACGCGTACGCGCGGATCGCCGACCGGGCGGGGGCCGGCCTGCTCCTCGAGGCCCCGACGTGGCGGGCCAACCCCGACTGGGGCGCCCGCCTCGGCCACTCGGCCGACGACCTGAGGCGGGCGAACGCCGACGCCGTCGGCCTGCTGCGCTCCCTCTCGAGCCGGTACGCCGCCGAGCTGGGGCTGCCCGATGTCGTCGTGAGCGGCATGGTCGGGCCCCGTGGCGACGGCTACGCGAGCGCCGGTGCGCCCTCGCCCGACGAGGCGGCCGCCTACCACGACGCCCAGGTCGCGGCGTTCGCCGAGGCCGGCGCCGACCTCGTCGCCGCCTACACGCTGACGACGCCCGGGGAGGCGGTCGGCGTGGTGCGCGCGGCCCGCGAGCACGGCATCCCCGTGGCCGTCTCCTTCACCGTCGAGGTCGACGGCCGTCTCCCCGACGGCACGAGCCTGGCCGCCGCCGTCGAGCAGGTCGACGCCCAGGCCGCGCCCGACCACTACCTCGTCAACTGCGCCCACCCCGAGCACGTGCTCGAGGGGCTGCCGGGGCCCGGCGAGGACGCCGACTGGCGCAGCCGGGTGCTCGGCGTGCGCTACAACGCCTCGACGCGCAGCCACGCCGAGCTCGACCAGGCCGACGACCTCGACGCCGGCGACCTCGACCGGATCGCCGACGGGCACACCCGCGTGGCGTCCCGGCTGCCGGGCCTCACGGTCGTCGGTGGCTGCTGCGGCACCGACGCGTCGCACGTGGCGCGCCTCTGGGGCGTCGGCTGACCCACGGCCGACGCACGTGGCTGACGCCCCACGTCCCCGGGCGATGCGTCAGAGGCTGCGGACCCAGTTCTGGAGCAGGTGCAGCCCGGCCTCGCCGGACTTCTCCGGGTGGAACTGCGTGGCGGCGAGCGGGCCGTTCTCGACCGCGGCGACGAAGCGGGCGCCGTGATCCGCCCACGTGACGCGGGGCGCGACCCGCTCGAAGGCCCCGGTCGCCTCGAGCGTCCAGTCCTGCACGGCATACGAGTGCACGAAGTAGAAGCGCTCGTGCTCGACCCCGGCGAAGAGCGTCGAGCCGGACGGCACCTCGACCTCCGACCACCCCATGTGCGGCACGACGCTGGCCGGGAGGCGCTCGACGGTGCCGGGCCACTCGGCGAGCCCCTCGAGCGGCGCGTCGGAGGGCTCGGCGGAGCCGTCGAAGAGCACCTGCATGCCGACGCACACGCCGAGCACGGCCCGCCCGCCGCTGATCCGACGGCCGATGATGCGGGGGCCGTGCGCGGCAGCGAGACCGGCCATGCAGGCGTGGAAGTTGCCGACGCCGGGCACGAAGAGCCCGTCGCACTCGAGCGCGCGGTGCGGGTCGGCGGTCAGGGTGACCTGCGCCCCCACGCGCTCGAGGGCGCGCACGGCGGAGCGGACGTTGCCGCTGCCGTAGTCGAGGACGACGACGTCGGCGCTCACCGGGGGCCCACCATCGTCAGAGCGCCCCCTTGGCGCTGGGGATGCCGACCACCCGCGCGTCCGGGGCGATCGCGGAGCGGAGCGCCCGCGCGACGGCCTTGAACTGGGCCTCGACGATGTGGTGCGGGTCGCGGCCCGCGAGCACGCGCACGTGCAGGCAGAGCCCGGCGTTGTAGGCGAAGGACTCGAGGACGTGGCGCGTCATGGAGCCGGTGAAGTGGCCGCCGATGAGGGCGTACTGCTGCCCCTCCGGCTCCCCCTCGTGCACGACGTAGGGACGGCCGGCCACGTCGACGACCGCGTGGCACAGGGCCTCGTCGAGCGGCACGGTCGCGTCGCCGAAGCGCGAGATGCCGCTCTTGTCGCCGAGCGCCTCGCGCAGGGCCTGGCCGAGCACGATCGCGGTGTCCTCGACGGTGTGGTGCACGTCGACGTCGACGTCGCCCGTGGCCCGCACCGTGAGGTCGACGAGCGAGTGCTTGGCGAGCGAGGTGAGCATGTGGTCGTAGAACGGGACGCCCGTCGAGACGTCGGCGGCGCCGCTGCCGTCGAGGTCGAGCCAGAGCTCGACGGACGACTCCGACGTCGCGCGGGTGATCTTCGCGGTGCGGCTCATGCGACGGTCTCCTGCTGGTGGGTGGTGGCCAGGTGGGTGGGGGCGATCGCGGCCATGGCCTCGAGGAAGGCGGTCGTCTCCTCGGGGTCGCCGGCGGTGACGCGCAGGTGGTGGGCGATGCCGACGTCGCGCACGAGCACGCCGCGGTCGAGCAGCGCCTGCCACGTCGCCTTCTCGTCCGCGAGCCCACCGAAGAGCACGAAGTTGCTGTCGCTCGCCACCGGTGTGGCGCCGAGGGCCGCCAGCCGCTCGACGATCCGGTCGCGCTGGGCCTTGATGACCTCGACCGTGCCGAGCATCAGCTCGGCGTGCTCGAGGGCGACGCGCGCGATCGTCTGGGTCGGCGTGCTCAGGTGGTAGGGCAGCCGCACGAGGCGCAGCGCGTCGACGACCTCCGGTGCGGCGACGAGGTAGCCCAGGCGCCCACCTGCGAACGCGAACGCCTTGCTCATCGTCCGCGTCACGACGAGGCGAGGATTGTCGGCGACCAGCGTCAGCGCGGATCGCGTTCCCGCGCGGGCGAACTCGGCATACGCCTCGTCGACGACGACGATCGCGTCGGGCGCGGCCTCGAGCACCGCCGCGATGACCTCGAAGGGCAGCGCGGTGCCCGTCGGGTTGTTCGGCGAGCAGAGGAAGACGACGGACGGGTGGTGCGTGCGGGCCTGCTCGGCTGCGGCCTCGGCCGTGAGGTCGAAGGCGCCGGGGCGCCCCGCCCCGCGCAGGCCGTCGACCCACGTCGCGCCCAGCGTCTCGCTGATGATCGGGTGCATCGAGTAGCTCGGCGTGAAGCCGAGCGCCACGCGCCCTGGGCCGCCGAACGCCTGCACGACGTGCGAGAGCACCTCGTTCGAGCCGTTGCCCGCCCACACCTGCTCGGGCGTGACCGGCACGCCCGAGTGGCGCACGACGTATGCCGTCAGGGCCGCGCGCAGGTCGGCGAAGTCGCGGTCGGGGTAGCGGTTGAGCGACGCGACGTCGTCCGCGAGGGCCTCGAGGATCGCGTCGACGACGACCTGCGGCACGGGGTAGCTGTTCTCGTTCGTGTTGAGGCGCACCGGGACGTCGAGCTGCGGGGCGCCGTATGCCGTGCGCCCGCGCAGGTCGGGACGCAGCAGCCGCTGCACCTCGGCCGCGGCTCCCGCCGGCTCGGTCACTGCGGCACCTCGTCGCCGAACCGCGCGGTCACGGCCTCGCCGTGGGCCGGGAGGTCCTCCGACTGGGCGAGCGTGACGACGTGCCGGGCGATCTCGCGCAGGGCGGCCTCGTCGTACTCCACGACGTGGATGCCCCGGAGGAACGACTGCACCGACAGCCCGCTCGAGTGGCTGGCGCAGCCGGCGGTCGGCAGCACGTGGTTCGAGCCCGCCGCGTAGTCGCCGAGGCTGACCGGTGCGTGCGGACCGACGAACACCGCGCCCGCGTTGCGCACCCGCGCCGCCACGGCGGCCGCGTCGGAGGTCTGGATCTCGAGGTGCTCGGCGGCATACGCGTTGACGACCGCGAGACCGGCCTCCACGTCGTCGACGAGCACGACGCGCGACTGGGTGCCCTCGAGCGCCTCGGTGACGCGGGCCGAGTGCTTCGTCGCCGCGACCCGTCGGGCGAGCGCCTCGCGCGTGCGCTCGGCGAGCTCCTCGCTGTCGGTGACGAGGACCGACGCGGCGAGCGGGTCGTGCTCGGCCTGGCTGACGAGGTCGGCCGCCACGTGCTCGGGGTCGGCCGTGCCGTCGGCGAGGATCGCGATCTCGGTCGGGCCGGCCTCGGCGTCGATGCCGATGAGGCCCTTGAGGAGGCGCTTGGCCGCGACGACCCAGATGTTGCCGGGGCCGGTGACGAGCGAGACGGGGTCGCAGACGACCCGCGCGCCATCGACGACGCCGTGCGCGGCGTCGTCGTCGACGAAGCCGTGCGCGAACATCGCGACGGCCTGGGCGCCGCCGACGGCATACACCTCGTCGACGCCGAGCAGCTCGCAGGCCGCGAGGATCGTCGGGTTCGGGTAGCCGGCGAACTCGCCGGTGTTCTCGCGCTGCGGGGGCGAGGCGACCGCGAGCGAGCCGACCTCGGCGAGCTGGGCGGGAACGACGTTCATGATGACGCTGCTGGGGTAGACGGCGAGGCCGCCGGGGACGTAGAGACCGACGCGGTCGACCGCGACCCAGCGCTCGGTGACGACGCCACCGGGCACGACCTCGGTGCGCGTGTCGGTGCGCCGCTGGTCGGCGTGCACGACGCGGGCCCGGCGGATCGACTCCTCGAGGGCGGCGCGCAGGTCGGGGTCGAGGCGCTCGAGCGCCGAGCGCAGCACGGCGCGCGGGACCCGCAGGTGGGTGGGTCGCACGCCGTCGAAGCGCTCCCCCAGGTCGCGCAGCGCCGCGGCACCGCGATGTTCGACGTCCTCGCAGATCGGCCGCACCTGCTCGAGGGCAGCCGTGACGTCGAACTCGGCTCGGGGCAGTTCCCGGCGCAGGAAGCGCACGTCGAGCGTGCGGCCGCGCAGGTCGAGGGAGGACATCATGGGTCACCAGTCTAGGAGGCGCGCTGCCATGCTCCGACCCGGTCCCAGAGTGCGGAGCCGGGCGGGACCGCACCTGCCGAATCCTGACCTGCCCTGACGAAGGGCTGACCCGCGGCTGACCCGGTGGCGGGTCTCGCTCGGCCACGCTCGTGACGCCGCCCACCCGGGTGGCCCGAACCCCCTCCCTCCACCCCGCAGGAGCCCTCCGTGCCCGTCGTCATCTCCCGGCGCCGCCTGGCCGCCGTCGTCACCGGCATCGCCGTCGCCCTCGTCCCACCGAGCCTCGCCCTCTCCGCGGCCGCGGGCGCACCGGCCGCCACGCTGCCGGTGCCCGCAGCGGCCCCGGCCGCCCTGACCTCGGCGGCCGCCACCCCGCTGACCGTCGCCCAGGCCGTGGCCGCGCAGACGGGGGCGAGCGCCACGGTGCGCGGCTACGTCGTGGGTCAGCCCACCGCGACCTCGACGGTCGTGCGCTCGAACTTCCCCAGCGACTACGCCCTGGCCGTCGCCGACTCCGCCGCCGAGACCTCCACGAGCCGGATGCTCTACGTTCAGGTCCCGGCTGCGTCACGCTCGGCGTGGGGCCTGCAGACCAACCCCTCGCTCCTCGGCCGTCAGATCGACGTCACGGGCGCGCTCTCGGCGTACTTCTCGCACCCGGGCATGACCTCGACGTCGGCCTTCGCGTTCAGCGGCACGGCCACGAGCACCCCGCCCCCGACGACGAGCACCACCAGCACGACCAGCCCCGCACCGACCGGCACCTCGGGCCCGTACGACTCGACGTACTACGCGTCGGCGATGGGCAAGACGGGCACGGCCCTGCACACCGAGCTGCACCGGATCGTCTCGAGCGGCGTGACGACCCTGACCTACGACCAGGTGTGGACCGCGCTCAAGGACACCGACCAGGACCCGGCGAACGCGAACAACGTCGTCGAGATCTACTCCGGCCGCTCGATCGCCAAGTCCGACAACGGCGGCGGCGTCGACCAGTGGAACCGCGAGCACGTGTGGGCCAAGAGCCACGGCGACTTCGGCACGGTCAACGGGCCCGGCACCGACGTGCATCACCTGCGCCCCGAGGACGTCACGGTCAACAGCACCCGCGGCAACCTCGACTTCGACAACGGCGGCTCGGCCGTCGCCCAGTGCACCGGGTGCCTCAGCGACGCCGACTCCTTCCAGCCGCGCGACGCCGTCAAGGGTGACGTCGCCCGGATGATCTTCTACATGGCCGTGCGCTGGGACGGCGGCGACGGCTTCGCCGACCTCGAGCCGAACAACCAGGTCGGGAACGGCTCGGCGCCGGCCATCGGCAAGATCTCGGTGCTCAAGCAGTGGAACCTCCAGGACCCGCCGGACGCCTTCGAGAAGCGCCGCAACCAGGTCATCTTCGACACCTGGCAGCACAACCGGAACCCGTTCGTCGACCACCCGGAGTGGGTCACCGCGATCTACGGCTCCTGAGGCGTCCCACACCGACCGGGGACGGCTGTGCTCACGACGTCTGGTCGATGAGCACGGCCGTCTCCCAGGCCCATTCGCGCCACAGGTCGTAGCGGCCGGAGCGGCCGCCGTGGCCGGCGGCGAGCTCGGTGCGGAAGAGGATCTGGGCGGGGTCGACGACCTCGAGGTCGGCGTGGCGCAGCGCAGCCACCCACTTGGCCGGCTCGGTCACGTAGACGCGCGTGTCGTCGAGGCCGGCCGTCACGAGCAGGCTCGGGTGGCGCGACGGCACGACGTTCTCGTAGGGCGAGTACGACTTCATCAGGGCGTAGGCCGTGGGGTCCTCGAGCGGGTTGCCCCACTCCTCCCACTCCACGACGGTGAGCGGCAGGCTCGGGTCGAGCACGGTCGTCAGGGCGTCGACGAAGGGCACCTGCGCGTGCACGAAGCGGAACCGCTCCGGCGCGAGGTTCACCACGGCGCCCATCAGCAGACCTCCGGCTGAACCGCCCTCTGCCGCAAGCCGATCGGGAGCGACGATCCCAGCCTCGACGAGGTGGTCGGCGCAGGCCACGAAGTCGGTGAACGTGTTGGGCTTCGACTCGAGCTTGCCGTCGTCGTACCACGAACGGCCCATCTCCGAGCCGCCGCGCACGTGGGCGATGGCGAACACCCAGCCGCGGTCGAGGAGCGAGAGGCGCACCACGGAGAACCACGGGTCGCTCGAGATGCCGTAGGCACCGTAGGCGTTGAGCAGGCCGGGCGCCGTGCCGTCGTCGACGTGGTCGTCACGGTGCACGACGGAGACGGGGATGCGCGTGCCGTCGGGCGCGGTGGCCCACTCGCGACGCTGGCGGTACCGCCCGAGGTCGACGCCGCCACGGACGTGCTGGCGCTTGAGCAGCGTGAAGGTGCGGGCGCGCACGTCGTAGTCCTCGACGGTGCGCGGCGTGACGAGCGACTCGTGCACGACCTGGAGGGTCGGCGTCGCCGCCTCGGGGTTGACGCCGACGTGTAGCGTGCCGATCGGCTCACCGACGGCGATGTCGTGCGCCTCCCCCAGTCCGTTCGGGGCCTCCGGGTCGCGCAGCACGACGCGCACCCCGGTGCCGCCCTCGCGCCGCAGCGACACGGCGATGAAGTCGTCGAATCCCTCGGCGCCCGTGACGTACTCGTCCTCCGTGGTGACGTCGAGCGGCACCCAGTCGTCGGCCGAGGTGCTCGTCACCGGGGCCGTCGCCAGCTCGAAGTTGACGCGGTTCGCGTTGTGCGTGACGAGCAGCTGGTCGCCGAACGGCTCGATGTCGTACTCGACGCCCTGTCGGCGCGGTGCGACGACCCGCGGCGTGCCGAGCGGGTCGGCGGCGTCGAGGAGGCGGAACTCGCTCGTCGTCTTGGAGCCGACGGCGATGATGACGAGGCGGTCGTCGCGGGAGCTGCCGACGCCGACGAAGAACCGCTCGTCGGTCTCCTCGTGCACGAGCACGTCGGCCTCGCCCGGCGTGCCCACCTCGTGGCGCCACACCTGGTGCGGGCGCCAGGCGTCGTCGACGCGGGTGTAGAAGAGGTGCCGCGCGTCGAGCGACCACGCCAGCGACCCGCCGGTCTGCCGGACGACGTCGTCGAGCACGAGGCCGTCGTCGATCCGGCGCACGCGCACGTCGTAGCGTTCGTCGCCGACGACGTCGACGGCATACGCGATGAGGTCGCCGGAGGGCGACACCTCGCTCGCACCGACGGCGAAGAACTCGTGGTCGCGGCCCTCGGCGTTCTGGTCGAGCAGCACCTGCTCCCCCGCCGGCGGGCGCCCGGCGTCGAGGGTGGGGCGGGTCGGGTGCTCGGCGACGAGCACCCGGGCCTCCACGGCGTACTGCTCCCCCTCGACGGTGCGCGAGTAGTACCACCAGCGGTCGTGGCGCACCGGCACGGAGAGGTCCGTCTCCTCGATGCGCGACCGGAACTCCTCGAAGACCTGCTCGGCGAGCGGGCGCAGGTGCTCGGTGCGCTCGGTGGCGTGGGCGTTCTCGGCGAGGAGCAGCGAGCGCAGCTCCTCGGAGTCGCGGTCGGCCATCCACGCGTACGGGTCCTCGAAGCGGTCGCCGTGGTGGACGCGGACGACGGGGTCACGGCGGGCGGCGTGCGGGTGCTGCATCCGCGCAGTCTAGGTCGGGACGCGACGACGGCCCGGAGCAGGTGCTCCGGGCCGTCGCTCGGGTGGCCGTCTGGTGGCCGTCAGGTGGCCGAGGGTCGCGGTGTCAGCGACCCACGGTCACGGCACCGGTGACCGGCCGGCTGCCCGAGTCGTGCACGACCGTCCCGGCCGCGTCGGTGACGACGATCCGGAAGGTGTCCACGCGCCCGCGGTCGGTCACGGTGACGGCGGCCCGGTAGCCGGACCGGCCGTTGACCGTGACGGGCCCGCTCGTGCGCGCCGTGTCACCCGAGACGACGAGCCAGTCGTACGCCGCGGACGCCACGACGAAGCGGGGCCCGGACGCGGTGTAGGCGAGCACGCCGGCGGGAGTGGCCCCGGTGCGGCCGTAGCCGGCTGCGAGGACGAACGCGCCGCTGCCCGTGCGGCCCGGGTCGGCCGGGAAGGCGCCCGCCGACAGCGTCACGGTGCCCGCGCCGGCGGCGACGCCGGCCGCCCGGTCGTAGACGACGACGGTCGTCGTGCCGGAGTCCGCGTGACCCCACTGGTCGGTGACGGTGACGGTGACGGTGTAGACGCCGGCCGCGCGGTAGACGTGGCTGCCGCTGACGGCCTGGCCCTCGACCGTGGCGGCGCTCGACTCCCCGTCGCCCCAGGCGATGCTCGCCGTGTGGGTGTCGAGCGGATCGGCGTCCGAGAACGTCGAGCCGACCGTCACGGGCGCACCCACCGACGTGGCGGTGGCCGGGCCGGTGACCGCCCCGACGACCGGCGCCGCGTTGGCCAGGTCGAGTCCGACGACGACCGGGTCGTGGTCGGAGATGCGGAACTCGTCGGGCGCGTAGAGGCTCGAGACCTGTGCGGCCGTCTTGAACTCGGTGTTGTAGTCGAGGATCGACGGCTCGTCGGCGTTGACGTGCCAGTCACCGACCCCCGTCACCTGACGGGCGATCGATGCCGAGCCGAGCGCGTGGTCGAGGTAGCCCCACTGCCCGTCGAAGGCGTACGAGTACGCCTCGCGACCGTTGCGCGCCTCGATGAGGTTGGCGTAGCCGGCCTGCTCGAGCGTCGTGATCGGGTCCTCCTTGGCGTAGGAGTTCATGTCGCCGAGGATGAGGACGTCGGGGTCGCCGGTGCCCGTCGGGTCACCCGCGAGCCAGCCGGCCAGCAGCTGCGCCGACCGGACGCGGACCGCGGTGCAGTTGCCCTGGCCGTCACCGGCGTCCGGCACGCTGCACGCGCTGCCCTTGCTCTTCAGGTGGTTCGCGACGGCGACGAAGGTGCCGCCGGTCGTGGTGTCGCGGAACGCCTGTGCGAGTGACGGGCGGTTGCGCGGCTCGGGGTCGCCACCGGTGACGAACTCGGTCGTGTTGAGCGCGGCGGTCGTGCCGACGGGCTCGACCGCGGCCGGCTTGTAGAGCATCCCGACCTTGATCGCGTCGTTGCCGAGGGCATCGTTCTGGCCGGTGCGCGCGTCGGCGTCGACGAACGCCCACGTGCCGGCCCCGTCCGCGTCGTTGAGCCGGTCGACGAGGAACTGCTCCGCGCTGTCGGCGCCGTAGCCGTCGTTCTCCATCTCCATGAAGGCCACGACGTCGGCGCCGGTGCCCGAGACCGCGGCGACGGTCTTGCGCCACTGCCGGTCGAACTCGGCGGCCGTGTTCGCCCCGCGACAGTCCATGACCGCGCCGGTGAGCCCGCCCCGGCAGTTGTTGCCGGTCGTGTCGAGCGTCGTGAAGAAGTTGAGCAGGTTCATCCCGACGACGCGGGTGGTGCCACCGACGGCCGGGGGGCCCGACGGGCGCGGGTTGGTCGGCTCGAAGTCCACCGTGGCAGCAGGCGTGACGGGACGGATGCGGTAGGCGTTGCCGCTCGCCGCGTTGCCGGCCCACGTGTAGGTGAGCACCCCCGTGAGGCCGGTGACGGTGTCACCGCCGCGGAGGGTGTTCTCCGCGGTGAGGGGCCGACCGCCGCGCCCGAAGACGATCGGGTCGACGTTCTGGGCCTGGGTGGTGTCGTCGAGGATGACCTTGCGCAGGTTGTTCGCGGCCTGCAGGGCCTTCGCCTCGGCGCCGGGGGCGACGACGTTGGTCGGCTGCTCGAGGCGGCCGCCCTGCGCGAGCGTGACCTGGCCGAAGCGGCCGAGCTGGAAGTGCTCGGTCACCGACATCTGCTGCGGGAGGGTGACGAGCATGCCCTCGTAGCGCTCGAGGCCGGTGCTGCTCGCGACGGGGAAGCGCACCTCGGTCGGGGTGACCGTGCCGGTGCCGCACACCGTGACCGAACCGGCGCTGACCTGGGTCTGGCCCTGGTTCTCACCGGCGGTGCCGGTCACCGTGACGAGGTCGCCGACCTCGACGGCGTCCGCGTTGCTGCCCTCGAAGACGAAGATCGCGTCGGAGGTGGTCGGGTCGCCGTCACCCGTCGGGTCCTGCAGGTAGAAGCCGCGCAGCGCCGGTGAGGCACCCTCGTAGTCGCCGACGACGACGCCGCGGGTCGTGACCGTGCCGGTGACGGCGGCCGTGTCGCCGCTGCCCTGGATCGCGGGGATCCGCGTCGTCGTGGTCTCGCAGGGACCGACGCTCGGCACCGTGAAGCGGATCGTGGTGTCGGCCTCGGGCGAGTCCGGCGGGTCGACGTCGTCCGTGTCGGTCACGGCGGACGCCGTGACGGTCAGGGCGCACGAGTCGCCGCGGGCGAAGTCGGCCGACGGGTCGAGCGTGAAGGTCGTCGGACCGCCGCTCACGGCCAGGGACTTCGTGCCGGAGACCGAGCAGGTCAGGGAGAAGGCGCCGGCGCCGGCCACCACGGGCTCGGAGAAGGTCACCGTCGGGCTGGCGTCAGGAACCACGGTCGTCGCGCCGTCGGCGGGCACCGAGGACACCAGCGCCGGGGCGGCGTCGGTGACGGGACCGCCGTCGGTCGTGTGGCTGCCGAGCCCGTCGAAGGTGTCGGCCGGGTAGGAGTCCCACTCGGTGGCCGGGTCGAAGGCGTCGGTGCTCACCCGGTCGCTGACGGTGATCGACGCCTTGCGCCGCAGCGTGTGGTTGGCCGTCGTGACGGGCGAGGTGCCCCACTCCGTGCCGGGGTCGACCCCGACCTGACCGATGGAGTCGACGACGGCGGAACCCTTGCGCAGCTCGATCGCGTCGTCGCCGTTGAAGGTGAGCGAGCCGCTCAGCTGGTCGGCTGCCAGGATGGCGGGGTCGTTCGCGGTGTTGTTGTTGCCGACGACGAAGACGTCGCCCGGCGCCACGGTGCCCAGAAGGGCGATCGACGAGCTCGACGAGCCACCGTTGACCGACGTGAACAGGCTGTAGGCGCCCGTGAGCGTCACCGGTGCCGACGTCGGGTTGTAGATCTCGATGGCCTTGTTGTTGCCCGTGGCCGGTTCGACGTACTCGCTGATGAACAGCTCGGTCGGGGTCGCCGCCGAGGCCGGGGCGGCCAGGGCGACGGGGGTGAGGCCGACGGCGAGCGCTGCGGTGGTGACCGCTGCGACCCGACGTGCGGCAGGACGAGATTGACGCATGGATTTCCTCCCTGGGACCAGCTCCTCAGCGCGGTCTGCGGGTCACCCTAGACGGGGCCGCGGCGTCTCGCGCGTCGAGACGACCACCGCCGGCTGAACGGGCGGTGACATCGAGTCGCCCGGCCCGGCGCACCTCAGAGGGCCGGCCAGGCGCCCGTCCACCGGGCGAGCCGGCGTCGACTGACGAACCGGCGCGGCGTGCCGTCGACGGGGTCGTCGAAGGCCAGCACGGCCGCGAGCAGCTGCAGCGGCCGGGTGAAGTCGTCGAGCGGGACGTCGCGCTCCTCGGGGTAGAGCGGGTCGTCGGCGATGGGCACGCCGAGGCCCTCGAGCTGGCAGCGCAGCTGGTGGGTGCGACCGGTGCGCGGGGTCAGCCGGTAGAGCCCGAGCTGCTGCGGTCCGGTGGCGAGCAGCTCGACGAGCGTCTCGGCGTTGGGCTCGGCGCCCTCGACCTCGTGGGCCTGGTGGGTGCCGTGCTCCTTGACGAGGTGGGTGCGCCGCACGAGCGGCAGCTCGAGGCCCGCGCGCACCGGGGCCACGGCGAGGTACTCCTTGGTCGCCAGCCCCTCGGCGAAGACGCGCTGGTACGCCCCGCGCCACCGCTGCTCGGTCGTGAACATCAGCACCCCGGCCGTGGGCCGGTCGAGCCGGTGCGCGGGTGCCAGCCGGTCGAGGCCCGTGAGCACCCGGGTGCGCGCGAGGGCGCTCTGCACGACGTGCCGGCCCCGGGGCATGGAGGCCATGTCGTGCGGCTTGTCGACGACGACGATGCGCTCGTCGCGGTACAGCACGACGGGCTCCTCCGGGTGCGCGACCTCGTCGGGCAGGTCGCGGTGCGCCCACACCGCCGCCTGCGGCACGAACGGGGCGTCGGCGGGCACGGGCGAGCCTGCGGCGTCGACGAACTCGCCCGCCTCGAGCATCCGGTCGACGTCGTCGGCGGTGAGTCCCGGCGTCAGCCGCTCGACGAGGTGGTCGCGCAGCGACGCCCACGCTCCGGCCTGCGGCATCCGGAACCGCTGGGCGTCGACCCCGTGGCGGGGCGGCAGCGGTGACGGCGGGATCGGTCCGCGCGCCACGTCAGGGGGTCCCCACGGCGCTGTCGACACGGACGACCTCGGTGTCGGTGCCGAGGAACCTGCCGTGGTCGGCCGCCGCGACCTCGACCTCACGCCACCGTCGGGCCGACAGCCCGGCGAAGGGCGCCACCTCGAGGATCACGCGGTCGCGCCGGGACACGCGTCGCCACGTGCCGGCCACCTCGCCGTCGAATACGAGGGTGGGCTTGAAGACCATGTTGCGACCGGGCACGACCGCGGCGAAGTGCTCCGGCGGCAGCGAGACGTCACGGGACTTGAAGCCGAGCAGGAGCTCGTCCCACTGCGGCAGCAGGTGGACGCCGCCGGGGCCGTCGGGCACCTCCCGGGCGTCGGCGTGCGTCAGCCACGTCTGCCCGTCGAGCTCCTCGCGCACCAGCCGGTCGCCGACGAGCGCCAGCGCCTCACGCGTCAGCCCGAGCGGCTTGAGGAGCCACCCGGCGAGGTCCTTCTCGGTGACCGGGCCGTGGCTGCGCACGTAACGCTCGGCCACCGTGGCCAGGCCCTCCTCGCGGGAGACCTTGCGCGAGTAGGGAACCCACGAGTCGATGAGGACGAAGCTGGGCTGCTTGCCGATGAGCGGGCCCTGGCAGATGAGGCCGCTCATGCAGTGGTGGCCGATGAGGTGGTAGTTGCGCTGGCCGGTCGGGTCGATGCCGTGCTCGACGAGCAGGGCGGCGACGTCGGGCCGGCTCACCGGGGTGCGCAGGTGCTCCTCGAAGAGCATGCCGGAGAGCTCGACGTCGGCCTCGGTGAGCCCGAGCTGGGCAAAGCGCGTGGCGAGGGTCGTGCTGCGCGGCGCGGCGAGCAGCTCGCACATCCAGCGGGCGTCCTCCGCGGGCACCCAGTGGATCGTGCCGCGCATCGGCCAGGTGCGCACGACCTCGCGGTCGCGCACGGACTGCTCCACCTGCTCGAGGGTGAGGCCCGAGCGCACGCCGAGGGACCACGCGCCGCTGCCGTAGTCCTGCGCCTGCAGCGCGCCGAGCTCGCGGGCCACGGCCCCGGCCGACACCGGTGCGTCCGGCACCCCGAGCCGCGGGTGCAGCCCGAGGGCGGCCATCCGCGCCCGGCGCAGGCGCCGACGGTCGGCCGGGAGCATCAGCTGAGGCAGGCGGGGCCGAGGAGGGCCTTGAGGTCGCCGAAGAGCGCCGACGTCGCGTTGACCCGGAGCGAGTCGTCGAGCGACATGAGCACCGAGCGGCCCGGCTGGGTCAGCTTGACCTGCACCTCCGTCGCGCCCGGGTGCTCCCCGAGCACCCGCTTGAGGCTCTCGGCCACGGCGGGGGTCGCCCGCCCGAGCGGCATGGTCAGCACGACCGGGCCGCGCGGACCCTCCTTGATGTCGGGGATCGTCAGCTCCTGGGCGAAGATCGAGATCGAGTCGTCGCGCGCGCTGACCCGGCCCTTGACGGCGCACACGGTGTCCTGGGCGAGCATCGTCGAGTACGACATGTAGGCCGACGGGAAGAACAGGCACTCGACGGCGCCGTCGAGGTCCTCCACCGTGGCGATGGCCCAGAGGTCGCCCTTCTTCGTCCGCTTGAGCTGCAGGCTCGTGATGAGTCCCGCGACCGTGACGGGCGTGCCGTCCGGCTTCGGGTCGTCGCCCATCAGCGCGGCGATCGAGGTGTCGGCGTGCGTGGCGAGGATGTGCTCGATGCCGAAGAGCGGGTGGTCGCTGACGTAGAGGCCGAGCATCTCGCGCTCGAAGGAGAGCAGGCTCGCCTTGTCCCACTCCAGCGTCGGCACGGGCGGCAGGCCGTCGAAGGCGCCCGCGCCCTGCTGGCCGTCGCCGCCGTCGGCGTCGTCGCCGAAGCTGCCGAAGAGGCTGTCCTGGCCGATCGCCTCCTGCTTCTTGACCTCGATGAGGGCGTCGATGTAGCGCTCGTGCACCTCGACCATGCCGCGGCGCGCCTCGCCGAGGGAGTCGAACGCCCCACCCTTGATGAGCGACTCGATGGTCCGCTTGTTGCAGACGACGGCCGGCACCTTGGAGAGGAAGTCCTTGAACGAGGCGAAGGCGCCCTTCTCCTCGCGGGCCTTGATGATGGCCTGCACCACGGGCAGGCCGACGTTGCGGATGGCGGCGAGGCCGAAGCGGATGTCGGTGCCGACGGCGGCGAAGTTGGCGATCGACTCGTTGACGTCGGGCGGCAGCACCTTGATGCCCATGTGCCGGCACTCGTTGAGGTAGAGCGCCGACTTGTCCTTGTCGTCGCGCACGCTCGTCAGCAGCGCCGCCATGTACTCGGCGGGGTAGTTGGCCTTGAGGTAGGCCGTCCAGTACGACACGAGGCCGTATGCCGCGGTGTGCGCCTTGTTGAACGCGTAGTCCGAGAACGGCACGAGCACGCCCCAGAGGGCGGCGATCGAGCCCTCGTTGAAGCCCTGCGACTTCATGCCCTCCGAGAAGGGGACGTACTCGGCGTCGAGCACCTCCTTCTTCTTCTTGCCCATGGCGCGGCGCAGCAGGTCGGCGTTGCCGAGCGTGTAGCCGGCGAGCTTCTGGGCGATCTCCATGACCTGCTCCTGGTAGATGACCAGGCCGTAGGTCATCCCGAGGATCGGGTCGAGGGCGTCGATCATCTCCTGCTGGAGCTTGCCCTTCAGCTGCGGGTCGAGCGGGATGAGCTCCTGCTTGCCGTTCTTGCGCAGCGCGAAGTTGGTGTGCGCGTTGACGCCCATCGGGCCCGGGCGGTAGAGCGCGAGGGCGGCCGAGATGTCCTCGAAGTTGTCGGGCTGCATGAGCCGCAGCAGCGCCCGCATGCCGCCACCGTCGAGCTGGAAGACGCCGAGGGTGTCGCCGCGCCCCAGCAGGGCGTACGTGGCCGGGTCGCTCATGTCCTTCGACAGGGCGTCGAGGTCGATGTCCTCGTCGCGGTTGAGCTTGATGTTCTCGATGGCGTCGTCGAGGATCGTGAGGTTGCGCAGCCCGAGGAAGTCCATCTTGACGAGGCCGAGCGACTCGCAGCTCGGGTAGTCGAACTGCGTGATGATCTGGCCGTCCTGCAGGCGGCGCATGATCGGGATGACGTCGACGAGCGGCTCGCTGCTCATGATGACGCCGGCCGCGTGCACGCCCCACTGGCGCTTCAGGCCCTCGAGGCCGAGGGCGGTCGCGACGACCTCCTGGGCCTGCGGGTCCTCGTCGTGGACCGCACGGAAGTCGACCGCCTCGTTGTAGCGCTTCGACTCGGGCTTGAAGACGTCGGCGAGCGGCATGCCCTTGCCCATGACGTCGGGCGGCATCGCCTTGGTCAGCTTCTCACCCATGGCGAACGGGTGGCCGAGCACGCGGCTCGCGTCCTTGAGGGCCTGCTTGGCCTTGATCGTGCCGTAGGTGACGATCTGGGCGACGCGCTCCTCGCCGTACTTCTCCGTGACGTAGCGGATCACCTCGCCGCGGCGGCGCTCGTCGAAGTCGACGTCGAAGTCGGGCATCGACATGCGCTCGGGGTTGAGGAAGCGCTCGAAGATGAGGCCGTGCGGCACCGGGTCGAGGTCGGTGATGCCCATCGCGTAGGCGCACATCGAGCCGGCACCCGAGCCACGGCCCGGGCCGACGCGGATGCCGTTGCGCTTGGCCCAGTTGATGAAGTCGGCGACGACGAGGAAGTAGCCCGGGTAGCCCTTGGAGACGATGACGTCCTCCTCGAAGGCCGCCTGCTTGCGGGCGTAGTCGGGCACCCCCTCGGGGAAGCGCCGCTGGAGCCCGGTCTCGACCTCCTTGATGAACCACGACGTCTCGTTCTCCCCCTCGGGGCAGGGGAACCGCGGCATGTAGCGGCCCTCCCCCTCGGTGAAGGAGACCTCACAGCGCTCGGCGACGAGCAGCGTGTTGTCGCACGCCTCCGGCAGCTCGCGCCAGAGGTGGCGCATCTCCTGCGCGGACTTGAGGTAGAAGTCGTCGGCGTCGAACTTGAACCGGTTGGGGTCCATCAGGGTCGAGCCGGACTGCACGCAGAGCAGCGCCGCGTGCGCCTTGGCGTCCTCGGCGCGCGTGTAGTGCAGGTCGTTCGTCGCCAGGAGCGGCAGCTTGAGGTCTCGTGCGAGGCGGATGAGGTCCTTCTGGGTGCGCCGCTCGATGTCGAGGCCGTGGTCCATCAGCTCGACGTAGACGTTCTCGTTGCCGAAGATGTCGCGCAGCTCGCCGGCCACCTCGCGGGCCTCGTCGTACATCCCGAAGCGCAGCTTGGTCTGGATCTCGCTCGACGGGCAGCCGGTCGTGACGATGAGGCCCTTGCCGTAGGTGCCGAGCAGGTCGCGGTCGATGCGGGGCCACTTCGTGTACACCTGGTCGAGCGAGGCGATCGAGCTCATCCGGAAGAGGTTGTGCATCCCCTCGTTGTTCTCGGCGAGCATCGTCATGTGCGTGTACGCGCCGCTGCCGGACACGTCGTCGCGGCCGCCGTCGCCCCAGCTGACCTTGGTGCGGTCGGTGCGGTGGGTGCCGGGCGTGATGTACGCCTCCACGCCGATGATCGGCTTGACCCCGGTGCCCTGGGCCTTCTTCCAGAACTCGTAGGCACCGAAGACGTAGCCGTGGTCGGTGGTCGCGAGCGCCGGCATCCCCATCCGCGCCGCCTCGCTGAAGAGGTCGCCGATGCGCGCCGCGCCGTCGAGCATGGAGTACTCCGTGTGCACGTGGAGGTGCACGAAGTTCGGGTCGTTGCGCGGGGCGGTGGAGGTCGACATCGTGGACGAGTCTAAGCCTCGCCGGCGACACCTCCGCGCGTGTCGCGGCCGGTGTCGGGGGGCCCGGTCCCCCGACGGTCCCGTCGCGGGCCCCGACGGTCCCCGGCGCCGCGGCCGGGGCCGTCGTCGGCCTGCGCGGTGGGGTCAGAGGGTCCCGACGATGTCGAGCGCCCGCTGGAGGTCCTCCGGGTAGGAGCTCTCGAAGTGCACGTACTCCCCCGACCCCGGGTGCTCGAAGCCCAGACCGACGGCGTGCAGCCACTGCCGGTCCAGCTTGAGCCTGGCCGCGAGCTTGGGGTCGGCGCCGTACGTGATGTCGCCGCAGCACGGGTGGTGCAGGGCCGCGAAGTGCACCCGGATCTGGTGGGTGCGCCCGGTCTCGAGGTGGATGTCGAGCAGGCTCGCGTAGCGGAACGCCTCGATGACCTCGTAGTGCGTGACCGACGGCTTGCCGCTCTTCATGACCGCGAACTTGTAGTCGTGGCCGGGGTGGCGGCCGATCGGTGCGTCGACGGTGCCGACGACCGGGTCCGGCAGGCCCTGCACGAGGGCGTGGTACGTCTTGTCCACGGTGCGGCTGCGGAAGGCCTGCTTGAGGCGGGAGTACGCGTACTCGCTCTTCGCGACGACCATGAGGCCCGACGTGCCGACGTCGAGCCGGCTGACGATGCCCTGGCGCTCCGGGGCGCCGGAGGTGGAGATGCGGTAGCCGGCGGCGGCGAGCCCCGACACGACGTCCGGGCCGACCCAGCCGACACTCGGGTGCGCGGCGACGCCCACGGGCTTGTCGACGACGACGATGTCGTCGTCGTCGTGCACGATCGTCATGCCGGGGACCGGCTGGGCGATGACGGCGAGGCTCGGGCTCTCGTCGGCGCGCGGCAGCGACACCTCGAGCATCGCGCCGGCGTTGAGCCGCTCGGACTTGCCGACCGACTTGCCGTCGAGCACGACGTGCCCGTCGGCGGCGAGGTCGGCGGCCTTGGTGCGCGAGACACCGAACAGGCGGGCCACGCCGGCGTCGACGCGCTCGCCCTCGAGGCCGTCGGGGACGAGGACGGTGCGGACGTCAGGCATCCTCGGCCCCCTTCCCGTCGCGGCGACCGTCGACGCCGACGCCGCGGAGCGAGAGCAGGACGATGAGTGCGGCCGCGGAGACGATCCAGATGTCGGCGACGTTGCCGATGAAGACCTGGTAGTCGATGAAGTCGACGACGTGGCCCTGCCCGCCGCCCGGCGGCCGGACGAAGCGGTCGGTGAGGTTGCCGACGGCGGCGCCGAGGAGCAGCCCGAGGGCGATGGCCCAGGCCGTCGACCCGAGCTGGCGCGCGACGACGACGATGGCGACGAGGACGGCCAGCGCGATGCCGGTCATGACCCACGTGTTGCCGGCGCCGAGCGAGAGGGCCGCGCCCGGGTTGCCGATGAGCTTGAACCGGATGAGGTCCCCGATGAAGGGGCGGGGGGCGCCGTCCGCGAGGACGTCGAGGGCGACCTGCTTGGTCAGCTGGTCGCTCAGGTAGGCGAGCACCGCGACGACGGCGAGCAGCCCGAAGAGCCGCCGACGCCGCTGCGGGGTCGTGCGGCTCCGGTCGGCGCTGCTCGGGCTCTCGGTCACGCTGCCGTCGATCGGGGTGTCAGGGGAGGTGTCGATGGGGGTGTCGGTGGTGGACACGCCGTCGACGCCCGCTGGGGGCGTCGACGCGGCGTGAGTGGGCTTCAGTGGCGGTCCTGCTTGGCTTGGCATGTCATGCACAGGGTCGCACGAGGACGGGCCTGCAGTCGAAGTTTGCCGATCGGGTTGCCGCAGTTCTCACAGATGCCGTAGGTGCCGGCCTCGAGCTGCTCGAGGGCGTGCTCGGCCTGGCGCAGGCTCGCGCGGGCGTTGGCGGCGACGGAGATCTCGTGCTCGCGCTCGGCCGTCTTGGCGCCGGCGTCGGCCTGGTCGTCACCCGCCCCGTCGCCGGAGGCGCGCAGGAGGTCGTCGAGCTCGTCCTCGGCGAGCTTGAGCTCGACGCGGTGCTGCTCGATCTCCTCGAGCAGGACCCCGCGCACCTCGCGGATCTCCTCCTCGTTCCAGGGGCTTTCGTCGTCCTTGACCCTCAGCTGCTCCGCGATCTTGCGGGCGCTCGTCTTCGTGGCGGTCGGGCGCGCGGTCGACTTCTTCGCCGTGCTGCGCGGACCTGCGGTGGAGCTCGTCGTCACTGCTGCCTTCTTCGTGGGTCGTGCCGTCGTGGTCTGTGCGGCGGTCTTCGCCGTCGTCTTCGCCGCAGCCTTGGTCGCGGTCCTTGCCGGGGCCTTGGTGGCAGCCTTGGCCGGCGTCTTCGTCGCGGTCTTCGTCGCGGTCTTCGTCGCAGCCTTGGCTGGGGCCTTCGTCGCGGCTTTCGTCGCGGCCTTCGCTGCGGCCTTCGCCGGGGCCTTCGTCGGGGCCTTCGTCGGGGCCTTCGTCGGGGCCTTCCTCGGGGCCTTCGTCGCGGCTTTCGTCGCGGTCTTCGCCGGGGCCTTCGCCGCGGTCTTCGTCGCAGCCTTCGCCGGGGCCTTCGCCGCAGCCTTGGTCGCAGCCTTCGCCGTCGTCTTCGCCGGGGCCTTCGTCGCAGCCTTCGCCGTCGTCCTGGTGGCAGACTTCGCCGCACTCTTCGCCGCGCTCTTCGCGGGGGCCTGGGCCGTCGTCCGGGTCGCGGTCCTCGTGGCCGCCGCTGTCGCCGTCCCGGCCGAGCGCGCGCCGGAGCGCTTCGTCGCGGCCGCAGCCGTCTTCTTCGCCGCCATCGGACCCTCCGTCGCTCAAGCCGTCGACGCTGACAAGTGGGGCTGACAATAAGCCCCGAGCCGCCCTTCCACAAACGCGAAACGCACACCGGGACGAAGGTCACGAGAACGTGTCACGCCACCGCCTCCCCCAGCACGCGCGACGGCCGCCCGGGGATCTCTCCCGGACGGCCGTCCCGTGGTCGTGCTCGGACTCTCAGCCCTGGTCACCCTCGCCCGCAGCGGCGTGCGCCGGGTCCTGGACGCTCGTGTCGAGGTCGTGCAGCTGGCCCTCGATGTAGGACTTGAGGTTGGCGCGGTAGTTCTTCTCGAAGCCGCGCAGCTCCTCGATCTTCCGGTCGAGCAGGCTCTTGCTCTTGTCGAGGTCCTCGAGCACCGCGGCCTTCTTCTGCTGGGCCTCGGCGACCATGCCGGTCGCGCGCTCGCGGGCCTCGGTCAGCATCTCGTCGCGCTTGGCGGACGCCTCGGCGAGCATCTGGTCACGCTGCGAGGTGGCCTCGGCGATCATCTGGTCGCGCTGGGCGTTGGCCTCGGCGATCATCTGGTCACGCTCGGCGACCGCGGCCGCCGACAGCTGCTCGGCCTGCGCGCTCGCCTCGTCGTGGCGGGCCTGGCCGGTGCTCAGCAGCTCGTCGTGACGGGCCTGTGCCGCGTCGATGAGCTCGCGGTGACGGGCCTCGGCCTCGGCGACGAGCTCGTCGCGGCGGGCCTCGCCCGCGGCCACGTGCTCGTCGTGCAGCCGCTGCGCGAGCGCGATGACGCCGGCGGCGTCCATCTGTCCCGCGGGCGCGGCAGCGGGCTGCTGCTCGGCCGCGGCGGCCTGCTGTGCGGGCTGCTGCCCGGACTGCTCGTCGGACGACGTGCGGTCGGACTCCTTGGCGGACTGCTCGGCCAGGGCATGGTGCTTCGCAGCCTCGTCGCGGGCCCGCTCCGCCTCGGCCGTCGCGGCCTCGGCGTCGGCCTGCGCCTTGGCGGCGGCCTCCTGCGCGGCCTGCGCCTCCTGCTGCGCCTTCTGCAGCTGCGCCTCGGCGTCGGCGACCTTCGAGCTCAGCTCGTTGAGCTTGGCCTGCGCGTCGTCGAGGGCCTGCGAGTCGACGGCGGACTTCGCGGCCACCTCGGCGCGCTCGGCGTCGGCCTTGGCGCGCTCGATGCGCTCCTGGGCCGCACGCTCGGCGTTCTCGGCGTCGGCCTTCGCCTTGGCGGCGCGGTCGGCGGCGGCCTTGAGGGCACGCTCGGCGTCCTGGATCTTGGCCGTGAGACCGCCGAGCTTCGCGTCGTCGCCCGGCCGGCCGACCGCCGGCATCGCGGCCGTGGCGCCCTCGCCGCGCACCGCCGTCTGGTTCTTGCTCGCACGGCAGTCGTTGAGCTGCTTGAGGTAGTCGTCGCGCTGCTCGATGAGCGAGCGCATCTCCGCCACGATCTCGTCGAGGAAGTCGTCGACGTCGCGCTCCTCGTAGCCACGACGGAACTGCGTGGTCTGGAAGTGCTTGTTGAGCACCTGTTCAGGCGTAAGCGCCATGTGTCACCTCATACGGACGTAGTGGGTCGGGCCCAACGCTATCGGGCGTTGCGGTCACGCCACAAAGGCGCACCACCTCGACACCGGTCCTATCATCCCTGGCCCCCGGGTTCGACCCGAGAGGTCACCGGGAGACGGCCCGGGTCAGAAGTAGTTCGGCACGTTGAGCGCGAGCGAGGTCAGCAGCATCAGCACGAGGAAGCTGAGGTCGAGACGCACCCCGCCGAGGTTCGGCGACGGGATGACCTTGCGCAGGGCCCGCAGCGGGGGGTCGGTGACCGTGTAGATCGCCTCGGCGAGCACGAGCACGACACCGGTCGGGTGCCACGAGCGCGCCAGCACCTGCACCCAGTCGATGACGAAGCGACCGATGAGGGCGATGAAGAAGGTGAAGACGACCACGCCGTAGATCGTCCAGAACGCGTCCATGTCGGTCAGTGTCCCTGATGGCCGGGCACGAACGGGAACCGGGGTCACGATCGAGGCTCGACCGTGACCCCGCGCCGTGCGTGCGGTCGAGGAGCCCGGCGACCGGGCCCTCGGTGGTCAGCTCTGGTTGAAGAAGCCGCGGGCGGCCGCGGCCGGGGCCTCGGGCTCGTCGGCGGAGATCTCCACGTGGGCCGGCGAGAGCAGGAACACCTTGGAGGTGACGCGCTCGATCGTGCCGTGCAGGCCGAACACGAGGCCTGCGGCGAAGTCGACGAGACGCTTGGCGTCGGCGTCGTCCATGTCGCTGAGGTTCATGATGACCGGCACCTGGTCGCGGAACCACTCGCCGATGTTCTTGGCCTCGTTGTACGTCCGCGGGTGGATCGTCGTGATCCGGTTGAGCGAGCCGACCTCGATGTCGCGCACGACGGCGGCGACGGGCCGCTTGGTGGGCAGCGGGGTCACGGCAGCGGTGTGCCCGGACTCGTCGTCGAAGCGCTCGGACTCGTCGTAGGCGTCGTAGTCGTCGTAACGGTCATGACGCTGGTCCTCCTCGCTCAGTCCGAGGTACACCATCGTCTTGCGCAGTGCCCCTGCCATGGCCAACTCCCAAACGTGTTGATTGTGTTCGCGAGCGACGTTACAGAAGGGACGGGCGGGAGCCGAGGATTGCCGTGCCGACACGCAGGTGTGTCGCCCCGTGGCGCAGCGCGGCCTCGAGGTCGCCGCTCATGCCGGCCGACACCCAGCCCGCGCCGGGGTGCCGAGCCCGTATGCCGTCGGCGACCTCCCGCAGCCGCGCGAAGGCCGCGTCGGGGTCGGCGCCGAGCGGTGCCACGGCCATGACGCCCCGGAGGGTGAGCAGCCGCGCGCCGGCCACGGCGTCGGCGAGGTCGTCCACCTGCTCGGCCGTCACCCCGCCGCGCGAGGTGTCGCCGTCGAGGCTGACCTGCAGCAGCACCTCGAGGCGCCGGTCGGCCTGGTGCGCACCCTTGTCGAGGGCCCGCACGAGCTTGACCCGGTCGACCGACTGCACGACGTCGGCGTAGGCAGCGACGTGGGACGCCTTGTTCGTCTGCAGCTGGCCGATGAAGTGGAGGGTCAGCGCGTCTGCCCCGGTCCCGCCGAGCGCCCGGCGCACCTCGGCGAACTTCTCCCCCGCCTCCTGGTCGCGGTTCTCGCCGAAGTCGCGCACGCCGAGCTCGTGGAGCGCCAGCACGTCGGCGGCCGGGAAGTACTTCGTGACGACGACGAGGGTGACCTCGCCGGGGTCGCGACCGGCCAGCTCGCAGCCCCGCGCGATGCGGTCGCGCACGGCCGACAACGCGGCCCGCAGCTGCTCCGCCCGGTCTCCCCCGCGCTCGTCCGCGCGCTCGTCCGCACGGTCGTCCGCACGGTCGTCCGCACGGTCGTTCCGGGGGCCGGTCACGCTGCCACCTCCCGGCGCACGACGACGCCGGCGAAGCGGCCCGTGCGGCCGTCGCGGCGGTAGGAGTAGAGGTCGTCGCTCTCGCGGGTGCAGCCCGCCACCCACTCGATGCCGGCGCCGGCGGCCACGAGCTGCTCGACGACACCGGCCGCGACGTCGATGGCGGGCGTGCCGGTCCAGGAGCGGGCGGCCGCGGCGGGCGCGACGGCGCCGGCTGCGGCGCTCATGGCGGCCGGCACCTCGTAGCACCGGCCGCACACCGACGGCCCGACCGTGGCGGACACGGTCCGCGCCCCGAGCTCGCGCATCGCGGCGACGGCGGCGGGCACGACGCCCGCCAGCAGGCCCGGCCGGCCCGCGTGCACCGCGCCGACCACGCCGGCGTCGCGGTCGTGCAGCAGCACCGGGACGCAGTCGGCCACGAGCACCGCGAGGGCCAGGCCCGGCCGGCGCGTGACGATCGCATCCGCCGCCGGCGGCTCCCCGGCCCAGGGGCCGGTCACCTCGACGACCTCCGCACCGTGCTCCTGGTCCATGAAGAGCAGTCGCTCGCGGGTCACGCCGAGCTCACCCGCCAGCGCCTTGCGGTTGCCCTCGACGGCACCGGCGTCGTCGCCGACGTGACCGCCGAGGTTGAGGCCGGCATACGGCCCGCGACCGAGGGCGGCGGACCGTCCGGTGAAGCCGAGCTCGACGGGTGACGGGCCCGCCGGGGAGGTGGAGCGCCAGTAGAACACGACCCACAATCTACGGCGAACGGTCCCGGACGCACGCGCCGCCCCTGCCCGGGTGGGCAGGGGCGGCGCGTGCGTGTCTCCTACTTGAGGAAGTCGGGGACGTCGAGGTCGTCGCCCTCGTCGAAGGTCACCTGGCGCGGCGGTTGAGCGGCCGGGGGCTGCTGCGGCTGCTGGCCCTGCTGCTGCGGCTGGGCCGCCTGGGCCTGCTGCTGCGCCGGCTGCTGCGTCGGCAGCTGCTGCGGCACCTGCTGACCGGCCGGGGCCTGCTGCTGGGCGTGGCCGTTCGACTGCTGCTGGGCCTGCTGCGGGGCCTGCTGCTGGGCCGGAGCGGCCGGGCGCTGCTGCGCCTGCTGCGCCTGCTGCGCCCTGCCGCTGACGGTGCCGAGACCGCGGTCGTCGTGGCGCTGGCTCGGGCCGCCCCCGTCGAAGCCGGCGGCGATGACGGTGACGCGCACCTCGTCGCCGAGGGCGTCGTCGATGACCGCACCGAAGATGATGTTCGCCTCGGGGTGCGCGGCCTCCTGCACGAGGCGCGCGGCCTCGTTGATCTCGAAGAGGCCGAGGTCCGAGCCGCCCTGCACCGAGAGCAGCACGCCGTGCGCTCCGTCGATCGAGGCTTCGAGCAGCGGGCTGCTGATGGCGAGCTCGGCGGCCTGCACCGCGCGGTCCTCGCCGCGGGCCGAGCCGATGCCCATCAGGGCCGAGCCGGCACCCTGCATGACCGACTTGACGTCGGCGAAGTCGAGGTTGATGAGGCCGGGCGTCGTGATGAGGTCGGTGATGCCCTGCACGCCCGAGAGGAGCACCTGGTCGGCCGAGCGGAACGCGTCCATCATCGAGACGTTGCGGTCGCTGATCGAGAGCAGCCGGTCGTTCGGGATGACGATCAGGGTGTCGACCTCCTCGCGGAGGCTGCCGATGCCCGACTCGGCCTGGTTGGCGCGGCGCCGACCCTCGAAGGTGAAGGGCCGCGTCACGACGCCGATGGTCAGGGCGCCGAGCTGGCGGGCGATGCGCGCGACGACGGGCGCGCCGCCCGTGCCGGTGCCGCCGCCCTCGCCGGCCGTGACGAAGACCATGTCGGCCCCCTTGAGGACCTCCTCGATCTCCTCGGCGTGGTCCTCCGCCGCCTTCTTGCCGACCTCGGGGTCGGCGCCCGCGCCGAGCCCGCGCGTCAGCTCGCGGCCGACGTCGAGCTTGACGTCCGCGTCGCTCATGAGCAGCGCCTGGGCGTCGGTGTTGATGGCGATGAACTCGACGCCCTTGAGGCCGACCTCGATCATGCGGTTGATGGCATTCACGCCGCCGCCGCCGATGCCGACGACCTTGATGACGGCCAAGTAGTTCTGCGGTGCTGCTGCCACGAGTGTGGGCCTTCCTGACTGGTGGTGCCGGTGCTGCCGAGGTTCGGCGGGGACGAGCGGGCTGGTGGGTTCCGGCCGGTGGCCGGGAGGGCGGTTCGCGCCGCGACCGAAAGCCTCAACCTTAAACGTCCACATAAAGGTTACAGTTTGGTCACGAACCGGTGCCCCGACGGTATGACGTGGCGCAGGGGCGATCAACCCAAGACGCGGCGTGTCGCCACCCCGGTCGAGCGATTTCGCGGGAGCACGCCCCAGCAGCCTCTCCTGCACCACCGGCCACGCGCGCCCGCACCACTGTCCCATGCCGCGGGACCTCACCGTGACGCGTCAGCGGGTGACCGGCGAGGTGGGCACGCTGACGTCGATCGTCGAGCCGGGCTCGGACAGCAGCAGGCGGACGAGGTCGGCCTTGCGCGGACCGTCCCCCGCACCGCCCCAGACGACGGTCTTGCGCTTGTCCCCCTTCGCCCTGACGGTGAAGGAGACCTGGTCGGCCGTCGACACCGACACGTCGGCGACGTCGTCGCGCAACGCCGGCTCGAGCGATCCGAGGGCCGACAGCGCGGCCGCGACCCCGGCACCGGTGACCTGCCCGGCCCCCGAGCTGACGAGGGGCACGCCGGCCGGGGCGGCCGCGACGGTGCGGAACGCGAAGCCGTCCCGATCCACGACGTCAACCTGACCTCGAGGGTTTCGCACCGCGAGGACGGCCACCCGTGGCGTCAGCTCGATGACGACGGTGTCGGGCAGGCTGCGGGTCACGGTGACCGAGTGCCACGCCTTGTCGGCCACGAGGCGGGCCAGCACCTCCTCGGTGTCCACCCGCAGCAGCGGACCGCCGAGCGGCACCTGGGCGACCGAGCGCACCTGGGCCACCGACGCCGCCGGCACCCCACGCACCTCGACGACGCTGACGGTCAGCACGCTGCTGAACCAGCCCAGCCAGGCCAGCAGGCCGGCGAGCAGCAGGACGCCGACGAGCACCCAGGCGAGCAGCCGTGAGCGACGGCGCACCGCCGCCGCCCGGCGCTCGAAGCGCGCGCGCGAGGAGGCGAGCCCGGTGCCGGCCACGCGGCGCCGGGTCGTGCCGCGGTCGATCGTCACGCGGCCCCACCCCCGAGCAGGCGCAGGACCTCGGGGCCGATCATGGTCACGTCACCGGCGCCGACCGTGAGGACG
Organism: Terrabacter sp. NPDC000476; assembly: GCF_040300125.1. Classification (NCBI taxonomy): domain Bacteria; kingdom Bacillati; phylum Actinomycetota; class Actinomycetes; order Micrococcales; family Intrasporangiaceae; genus Terrabacter; species Terrabacter sp. NPDC000476. Next base: position 364,334 of record NZ_JBEPDF010000004.1, on the reverse strand, counting down.
AGGTCGCCGGGGCGGGCGAGCCCGGCCACGACGGGGGCGACCTCCGACCACGAGGGGACGTAGCGCACGTCGACCTCGGGTCGGGCGGCGAGCACGGCGTCGGCGACGAGGCGCCCGGAGACCCCGGGCTCGGGGTCCTCGCGGGCGGCGTAGACGTCCATGACGACCACGACGTCGGCGGGCGAGAGCCCAGCGCCCAGCTCGGTGGCGAAGTCGCGGGTGCGGCTGTAGAGGTGCGGCTGGAAGACGACGACGAGCCGCCCGGTGGCGCCGACGAGGTCCTTCGCCGTGCCGACGACGGCCGCCACCTTGCCCGCGTTGTGGGCGTAGTCGTCGACGACGACGACGCCCCCGGCCTCCCCCTTGGGCTCGAAGCGCCGGCGCGTGCCGGTGAAGGACGCGAGGCCGGCCAGCACCCCCTCGGGGGCCTGGCCCAGCCCGTGCACGGCGGCCACGTACGCGGCGGCCGCGTTGAGGGCGTTGTGCCGACCGGGCACGCCCAGCACCATCCGGTGCGTGCGCCCGCCGTCCACCAGCCCGACCGACGCGGTGACGCCGTCCTGCTGGTGGTCGCTCAGCACGACGTCGGCGCCGGGGTCGAAGCCGTAGGTCAGGACCGTCCGACCGGCGGCCCGCGCCCGCTCGGCGAGGCCGACGGCGCCGGCGTCGTCGGCGCACGTGACGAGCAGCCCGTCCGGCCGGATCGTGCGCACGAAGGCGTCGTACGCCGCCTCCACAACCTTGAAGCTCGAGTAGAAGTCGAGGTGGTCGGGCTGCACGTTCGTCACGATCGCGACCTCGGGGGCGTAGACGACGAACGAGCCGTCGCTCTCGTCGGCCTCGACGACGAAGATCTCGTCGGCGCCGTCGTGGGCGTTCGTGCCGTGCTTGGCCAGCTCCCCGCCCACCGCGAACGAGGGGTCGAGGCCACAGCCCTGCAGCGCCACGGTGAGCATCGAGGTCGTCGTCGTCTTGCCGTTCGCGCCGGCCACGGCCACGGGCCGTCGGCCCTGCATCAGCGCGGCCAGCCCCTGCGCCCGGTGCAGCACCGGGACGCCGCGCCTGCGGGCTGCGACGAGCTCGACGTTGTCGTCACGGATCGAGCTGCTCATGACGACGGCGTCGGCGCGCTCCTGGTGCCCCTCGTGGAAGCCCACCCAGACGCCGGCCCCCTCGCTCTCGAGCGCCTTGAGGACGGGCACGTCCTTGGCGTCGCTACCGGTGACGCGGATGCCACGCGCGAGCATGATGCGGGCCACGCCCGACATGCCCGCGCCGCCGATGGCGAGGAAGTGCACCCGGCCGAGGTCGGCGACGTCGGGCACCGGTGCCGTGAAGTCGAAGCGGGCCGCGGCGAAGGGGTGCTCCACGGTCGGGGTGCGGTCGTGCCCGGTCACGAGCGTCCCCGCCCGTGCGCGGCGGCCGCGTCGACGAGGTCGGCGAGCAGCTCGTCGGCCGCGGGCTCTCCGAGGGCCCGGGCGGCGGCGGCCATCGCGGCGAGCCTCGGCGCGTCGGTCGCGAGCCGCACCAGCTCGGCGTCGACCCACTCCGGCGTCAGGGCGGCGTCGTCGACGACGAGCCCTCCCCCGGCGGCCACGACGTCGGCCACGTTGAGCCGCTGCTCGCCGTTGCCGATCGGCAGCGGGACGTAGACGGCCGGCAGACCGACCGCCGTCAGCTCGCACACCGTGTTGGCACCGGCGCGGGCGACGACGAGGTCGGCGGCGGCGTACGCGAGCTCCATGCGGTCGAGGTACGGGACGACGACGTAGGGGGCGCCGCCCTGCGGCACCTCGTCGGCGAACTCCTTGCCGAGGCCCGTCACGTGCAGCACCTGGATGCCGGCGCCGCTCAGCTGCGCCACGCGGGCGGCGAACGCCTCGTTGAGCCGCTGGGCGCCGAGCGAGCCGCCGGTCACGAGCACGGTCGGCAGACCGTCGCGCAGACCGAGCTGCGTCAGCGCCTCGGGGCGCGTCGCGGCGCGGTCGAGGGTGGCCACGGCGCGCCGCAGCGGCATGCCGACGCGCTGGGCGCCGCGCAGCGAGGTGCTGGCGAAGGTCGTCGCGACGGCCTGCGCCCAACGGGCGCCGAGGCGGTTGGCCAGGCCCGGTCGGGCGTTCTGCTCGTGGATGACGACGGGCACGCGGCGTCGACGGGCGGCGAGGTAGGCCGGCGTGCTGACGTAGCCGCCGAAGCCCACGACGACGTCCGCGCCCGTCTCGTCGATCGCGGCGCCGGCCGCGTCGACCGCCGCCTTGAGCCGTCGCGGGAGGCGGAGCAGGTCGGCGCTCGGGCGACGCGGCAGCGGCACCTTCGGGACGACGCGCAGCTCGAGGCCGTGGGCGGGCACGAGGCGCGCCTCGAGGCCCTCCTGCGTGCCGAGGGCCGTCACCCGCAGGTCGGGGTGGCGACGGCGCAGCGCGTCGGCGAGGGAGAGGAGCGGCGACACGTGGCCGGCACTGCCTCCTCCGGCGAGCAGGACGGAGGTGGGTGCGGACAGGACGATCACCGGCTTCTGCGAGGGTGCGGGGCGGAGCGGACGCGGGAGGGCAGCACGGCCAGCGACCGACGGATCATGCTCGGGCGCGCATCGAGCAGGGCCTTGCAGCCCGGTTCGTGGCGCGCGAACGACAGCAGGATGCCGAGGGCCACGAGGGTCGTGACGAGCGAGGACCCGCCGGCGGAGACGAGCGGGAGCGGCACGCCGATGACCGGGAACAGCCCGATGACCGCGCCGATGTTGATGATGGCCTGGCCGAGCAGCCACGCCATGATGCCGGCGCCCGCGATGCGGACGAAGCGGTCCTGGGTGCGGCTGACGAGGCGGAAGCAGGCCCAGGCGAGCACGCCGAAGAGGAGCAGGACCATGAGGGTGCCGGGCAGGCCCAGCTCCTCGCCGATGATGGCGAAGATGAAGTCGTTGTGGGCCTCGGAGAGCCACTCCCACTTCTCCTTCGAGGCGCCGAGGCCGACGCCCCACCAGCCGCCGTCGGCGAGGGCGTAGAGGCCGTGCACGGACTGGCCGCACCAGCCGTCGGGGTCGGCGTTGCACGCCGGGTTGAGCCAGTTCGAGATGCGGCTCGTGCGGTTGCTGCTGCCCGTCACCATGAGCGCCACGCCGACCGCGGCGAGCGCCCCGCCCATGGCGAAGATCTTCATGGGGGCACCGGCGACGAGCAGCACGGCCGCCACGATGACGAGCACGACGATGGCGGTGCCGAGGTCGTGGCCGGCGAGGATGAGACCGAGCACGACGGTGCTGATCGGCACGAGGTAGGGCAGCACGACGTGCAGCAGGTGGGCGACGTGGGCCGACTTGTTGGCGAAGATGACCGCCCCGACGAGCACGAGGCCGACCTTGGCGAACTCCGCCGGCTGGAACTGCAGCGGCCCGATGGCGAGCCAGTTCCGGTTGCCGTTGACGCTGCGGCCGAACGGGATGACGGCGGCGAGCAGCAGCACCGACACGACGATGGTCGGGAACGCGAGCCGCTTCCACCAGCGCACGTCGAGCCGGCTCGCCACGAGCGCCGCGGCCCCGCCGACGACGGCGAAGGCCAGCTGGCGCACGAACACGGCGTAGGAGGCCTCGTCGGCGATGAGCGCCTCGACGCTCGAGGCGGAGAAGACCATGACGAGCCCGAAGACGACGAGCGTGCAGGTCGTGCCGAGGATGAGGTAGTAGGTCGTGAGCGGCGACTCGAGCCTGCCGATGACGGGCAGCGCCCGCCCCTCGGTGGCGGTGGTCGCCGACCCGCCAGCAGTGGTCGTGCTCACTCCTGCCTCACTCCTGCCTCACTCCAACCCTCACTCCAGGCCTCCGTGTGCCTCCTGGTGCCGCCGGACCGCCTCCTCGAAGGCGTCGCCCCGGGCCCCGTAGCCCTCGAACATGTCCATCGACGCGGCCGCCGGCGCGAGGAGCACGACGTCGCCCGGCTGGGCGAGGCCTGCCGCCTCCCGGACGACGCGGTCCATGACCCCAGTGTCGGTCTCGGAGAGGTCGACGACCGGGACATCCGGGGCGTGTCGGGAAAGGGCCTGCGCGATCTGGTCGCGGTCGGCGCCGAGCAGCACGACGCCCCGCAGGCGCGAGGCCATCTCCTCGACGAGCCCGTCGACGTCGGCGCCCTTGAGCAGCCCGCCCGCGATCCAGACGACCGAGTCGAACGAGCGGATGGCGGCCGCCGCCGCGTGCGGGTTCGTCGCCTTGGAGTCGTTGACGAAGCGCACGCCGCGCACCGTGGCGATCTCGGCCACCCGGTGCCGGTCGGGGCGGAAGGCCCGCAGGCCGTCGCGGACGGCGATCGGGCCGACGCCGTAGGCGCGTGCCAGGGCGGCGGCCGCGAGGGCGTTCGCGACGTAGTGCGGGGCCACCGAGGGCGCGTCGCCCCGCAGGTCCGCGATGGTGCACAGCTCGGCGGCGGACCGCTGCCGCTGCTCGATGAAGGCGCGGTCGCAGAGCACGTCCTCGACGACGCCGAGCATCGAGGGCGCCGGGATGCCGGTCGTGAAGCCGACCGCGCGGCACCCCTCGACGACGTCGGCCTCCATGACGAGCTGCTCGGTCTGGAGATCGCCGACGTTGTAGACGCACGCGAGGTGGGTGTTCTCGTAGATCTTGCCCTTGGCGCGCAGGTACTCCGCGTAGCTGCCGTGCCAGTCGATGTGGTCGGGCGCGACGTTGAGCACCGCCGACGCCACGGCCGAGATCGAGCGCTGCCAGTGCAGCTGGAAGCTCGAGAGCTCGACGGCGAGCACGTCGTAGGTCTCCGGGTGCAGCACGGCCTCGAGCAGCGGGGTGCCGATGTTGCCGGCGGCGGTGGCCCGCAGGCCGGCGTGCTGCAGGATCGACGCGAGCATCTGCACGGTCGTCGTCTTGCCGTTCGTGCCCGTGACCGTGAGCCACGGCGCCGCACCCTCGCGGGCCCGCATGCGCCACGCGAGCTCGACCTCGCCCCACACCGGGATGCCGGCGGTGGCCGCCGCGAGCATGAGCGGGTCGTGCGGGGGCACGCCGGGCGAGGTGACGACGAGCTGCGTGCCCGCGGGCGGCTCGACGAGGTGCTCGGGACCGAGACGCACGTCGACCCCGAGGATGTCGAGGATCGTGGCCCGCTCGGTGATGGCCGGCGTGGCGTCGCGCGACACGGCGACGACGCGCGCACCGCGCTCCGAGAGCGCGTCGGCGGCGGCGAAGCCGGAGACGCCGAGGCCGACGACGAGCACCGACAGGCCCGACCAGTCGGCGTCGCGGTGGGTCAGCCCCTCGCGGGGCTCGTAGGCGGGGTCCCAGGTCATTGCGAACCCACCACCCACTCGGCGTAGAACACGCCGAGTCCGAAGGCGACGAAGAGCCCGGCGATGATCCAGAAGCGGACCACGACGGTCACCTCGTTCCACCCCACCATCTCGAAGTGGTGGTGGAGCGGTGCCATCCGCAGCACCCGTTTACCGGTGGTCTTGAACGAGGCGACCTGCGCGACGACCGAGAGCGTCTCGAGGACGAACATGCCACCGAGGATGACGAGCAGCAGCTCGGTGTGCGTCGTGATCGCGAGACCGGCGAGGGCGCCGCCGAGGGCGAGCGAGCCGGTGTCGCCCATGAAGATCTTCGCGGGCGTCGCGTTCCACCAGAGGAAGCCGAAGCACGCCCCCATCCCGGCGGCCGCGACGAGCGCGAGGTCGTGCGAGTCGCGCACCTCGTAGCACTTGATCCCCGGGTTGGTCTGGCAGTTCTGGTTGTACGTCCAGATGCTGATGAGCACGTAGGCGCCGAAGACCATCGTCGAGACACCGGTCGCCAGACCGTCGAGGCCGTCGGTGAGGTTCACCCCGTTGGAGGCGCCGGCGATCATGACGTTGGCGAAGATGACGAAGAGGATGACGCCGACGACGGTGCTGCCGCCGAGGGCCAGGCTGATGTTCGTGTCGCGCACGAAGGAGACGAGCAGCGAGGCCGGCGTGCGGTACTGCTCGTTGGGGAACTGCAGCGCGAGCCCCGCGAAGACGATGCCGACGAGCGCCTGGCCGAGCAGCTTCTGCTTCGAGCGCAGCCCGAGGCTGCGCTGCTTGCTGATCTTGATGAAGTCGTCGAGGAAGCCGACGAAGCCGAGGCCGGCCGCCAGGAAGAGCACGAGCAGCCCGCTCGCGGTCGGCGGGTTGAGCGTGAAGAGGTGGGAGAAGAAGTAGGCCCCGAGCATCGCCGCGATGATGACCGCGCCGCCCATCGTCGGCGTGCCGCGCTTCGTGTGGTGCGAGGTGGGGCCGTCGTCGCGGATGAACTGGCCGTAGCCGCGCTTGACGAGGAACTTGATGAACAGCGGCGTGCCGAAGAGCGAGATGAGCAGCGAGATCGAGGCCGCGAGCAGGACGCCCTTCACCGCGCCACCACCGCTCCGTCGGCGCCGACCGCATCCGGAGCATCGGGCGCACCGGCCACATCGGGCGCACCGGACGCGTCGGCGAGCCGGTCACCGAGCCAGCGCAGCCCGCTGTCGCGGCTCGACTTGAGCAGCACGACGTCACCGCGGTGCAGGCGTGCCGTGAGCAGCTCGTGGGCCGCGTCGGTGTCGGGCACCCACTCGGCGCCCGCGGCGGCCTCGGCGAGCGGGCGGGCGCCCTCGCCGACGGCCACGACGTGGTCGAAGCCCAGGCGGACGGCATACGCCCCCACGCCCGCGTGCTCCGCGTCGCTGTCGGCCCCGAGCTCGAGCATGCCGCCGAGCACGGCCCAGCGCTCCCCCGCGACCTCCATCGCGGCCACCGCGTCGAGCGCGGCCCGCATCGAGTCGGGGTTGGCGTTGTAGGCGTCGTTGACGACGACCACGCCGTCGGGACGGTCGGTGATCTCCATCCGCCAGCGGCTCACGGCCTCGGCGGCCCCGAGCCCGGCGACGACCTGGTCGAGCGAGAGCCCGAGCTCCAGCGCGGCCGCCGCGACGGCGAGCGAGTTGCCGACGTGGTGGGCCCCGCTCTGGCGCAACGAGATCCGCGCCGTCCCCTGTGGGCAGACGAGGGTGTATGCCGGCCGGCCACGCGCGTCGAGGCGCACGTCCTCGGCGCGCACGTCCGCCTCCGGCGCGAGGCCCACGAGCTGCACGCGTGAGACGAGGCCGTCGGCCATCGCGGCCACGACGGGGTCGTCGGCGTTGAGGATCGACAGGCCCCCGGCCGGAACTGCCCGCGGCAGCTCCGACTTGGCGAGGGCGATGTTCTCGCGGGAGCCGAACTCGCCGACGTGCGCGGTGCCGACGTTGAGCACGATCGCGACCTGGGGCGGGGCGATGTGCGTCAGGTAGTCGATGTGGCCGATCCCGCGGGCCCCCATCTCCGCGACGAGGAAGCGCGTCGTGGGCGTGACCCGGCAGACGGTGAGCGGCACGCCGATCTCGCCGTTGAGGGAGTTGACCGGGGCGACCGTCTCGGCCACGGAGGAGAGCACCGAGGCGAGGAGGTCCTTGACGCTCGTCTTGCCCGACGAGCCGGTGATGCCGACGACGCGCAGCTCGGGCGCCTCGTCGACGACGCCACGCGCGACCCGGCCGAAGGCGGTCTGCACGTCGTCGACGACGACGCACGGCAGCTCGTCGACGACCCGCGACGTGAGGGCGGCCACCGCACCGGCGGCCGCCGCGGCGGCGGCGAAGTCGTGGCCGTCGGCGCTCTCGCCGACGCGGGCGACGTAGAGGCTGCCGGGCCCGCACTCGCGCGAGTCGGTGCTGACGACGCCGTCGACGACGACCGCCTCGGGCGCGTCGGCGCCGTGCACCTCCCCGCCGGTCAGCTCGGCCACCCGGGCCAGCGTCAGGGCGATCACGGTGCCACCCCGGCCCCGGTGACGGCTGCGAGGGCGGCGCGCACGGCGTCGCGGTCGTCGAACGGATGCTTCACTCCGTGGATCTCCTGACCCTTCTCGTGTCCCTTGCCGAGCACCACGACGGTGTCGACCGGGCTCCCAGCGCCCGCACCGAGCACGGCGAGGGCGACGGCTTCGGCGATGGCGCTCGGTCGCGCGCCCCCGTCGATGATCTCGGTGGCGACGGCCGACCCGGCCGCGACGGCCTCGCGGGCACCCGCGACGACGGCCGCGCGGATGGCGGCCGGGTCCTCGGAGCGCGGGTTGTCGTCCGTCACGACGACGACGTCGGCCCGCCGCGCGGCGGCCGCGCCCATGCCGGGCCGCTTGCCCCGGTCGCGGTCGCCGCCGGCGCCGAGCACGGCGATGAGCCGGCCCGCCGTCGAGGGGCGCAGCGCCGCGAGGGCGGCGTCGACGGCGTCCGGGGTGTGCGCGAAGTCGACGACGCAGCGCGGTCCGTCGGGCCCGCCCGGGGCCACCACCTCCATGCGACCCGGCACGGCCGGCGGCACGGCCATGGCCGCCTCCACCTCGTGCGGGCCGAGTCCGAAGCGCAGCAGGGCGAGGGCAGCGAGGGCCGTGTTGGCGACGTTGAAGTGGCCGGGAAGGTGCGAGACGAGCGTCAGGGCGGCGCCGGTGGCGGGCTCGCGCAGCGTGAAGGCGCCCGCCTCGGCGTCCTCTGCGTCCTCGACGACCCAGTCGGCGGTCGGCGCCGCAGCACCTCCCGCGAGGCCGGTCGCGAGCGTCGTCGTCGGCACGGTGGCCTCGGCCGCCAGGCGCAGGCCCCAGTCGTCGTCCACGCAGACGACCGCCGCGCGCGAGCGCTCCGGGGTGAAGAGCGAGGCCTTCGCGGCGAAGTAGTCGCCCATGGAGGCGTGGAAGTCGAGGTGGTCCTGGCTGAGGTTGGTGAAGAGCGCGACGTCGTAGACCACCCCGTCGACGCGGTGCAGCTCGAGCGCGTGGCTCGAGACCTCCATGACGCAGGCGTCGACGCCGCGCTCGCGCATCACGGCGAGCAGGGCGTGCAGGTCGGTCGCCTCGGGCGTCGTGCGCTCCGACTCGACGGTGTCGTCGCCGATTCGCGTCTCGACCGTGCCGATGAGGCCGGTGCGCCGGCCGTGGGCGCGCAGGGCCGACTCGACGAGGTAGGCGGTCGTCGTCTTGCCGTTCGTGCCCGTGATGCCGACCGTGGTCAGGTGCTCCGCGGGGTGCCCGTAGACCTCGGCCGCGACGGCGCCGAGCACGGCGCGGGGGTCGTCCACAACGACGACGGGCACCTCGGACGCCCCGGAAGGCACGGAGGGCGAGGTCGGTCCGGACGGCCCGGTGCCGTCCAGCAGGGCCTGCCCGTCCGCATCCGTGAGCACGGCCACCGCCCCGGCCGCCACCGCCTGGTCGGCGAAGCGCGCGCCGTGGGCGTTGAAGCCGGGCAGGGCGGCATACAGGTCACCGGGGAGCACGGCGCGGCTGTCGAGCGTCACGCCGGTGACGACGACGTCGGGGCCGCCGACGGGCGTCCCGGCCCCGATCCGGGTCGTCAGGTCGCGAAGGAGCACGCCCGACGGAGCGGGACGAATGGGGGAAGGTGACACGTCATCCCAACTTACAGGCCATCCCGCTTCGCCCGCGCATTGCTGATCACCGCGGGGTCGTCGGACGACAGGGGCTTCTCGGCCCAGACGTGGTAGTCCAGGGTCGACTTCGTGCTGGGCGGCGCACCCGTGCGCTCGAGCAGGTAGGTCATGACCTGGTTGAACACGGGACCGGCGAGCGCGCCACCGAACATGCCGGCGCTCGGCTTCTGGATGAAGACGGCGACGACGTACTTCGGCGCCTCGGCCGGCGCGAAGCCGATGAACGAGGCGGTGAAGCCGTTGTAGCGGCCGAGCTTCTCGTCGTAGCGGTCGGCGGTGCCGGTCTTGCCGGCCACGCGGTAGCCCTTGATGCGGGCGGCGCTGGCCGTGCCGTTCTCGCCCGTCACCTCCTCGAGCATCCGCGAGAGCTTGACGGCCGTGTCGGTCTTGATGACGCGGCTCGGCGTCGTCGGGGCGGTCGGGATGAGCGTGCCGCTCTCGTTGACGGTGCCCTCGATGAGCGAGGGCGGCACCCGCACGCCCTTGTTGGCGACCGTCTGGAAGACGCCGGCCTGCTGGATGGCCGTGACGGCGTACCCCTGCCCGAAGAGGATCGTGTATCGGCGGGTCGAGACCCAGTCCTTGGCCCCCGCGAGCAGGCCCGCGGACTCGCCGGGGAAGCCGACGGGCGTCTTCGTGCCGATGCCGAACTTGCGGTAGTACGCCTCCATGATCGCCGGCGACACACGCTCGCCGATGAGCATGGTGCCCATGTTCGAGGACTTGGCGAGCACGCCGGTCGCCGTCATGTTCTCGACGCCGTGCGGCTCGTTGTCCTTGAACGACGTGCCGGCCCGCGGCAGCCGTGACGGCACGATGACGCCCGTGTCGGGCGTGATGACACCCTGCTCGAGCGCGGCGGCCATCGTCATGAGCTTGCCCGTCGAACCGGGCTCGAAAGCGTCGTTGAAGGCGTAGTTGCCGAGGGCGGAGGACTTCGCGTCGGCGAGGTCGTTGGGGTCGAAGGTCGGGTAGCTCGCGGCCGCTCGCACCTTGCCGGTGGCGACCTCGAGGACGACGGCGGTGCCCGACTCGGCGCCGACGGCGGTGACCTGCTTGGCGAGGGCGTTCTGGGCGTACCACTGCAGGTCGGCGTCGATGGTCAGCTTGACGTCGCGGCCGTTGACGACGGGCTTGTCCTCGCGCTGGGAGCCCGGGATGACGTAGCCGTCACGGGCGCGCTGCGCGACGCTGACGCCGGGCGTGCCGGCGAGCGTCTTGTCGAGCATCTGCTCGATGCCTCCCGCGCCGGTCTGGTCGTCGGGGCGCACGAACCCGACGAGCTGGCCGAGGGCCATCGAGGTCGGGTAGATCCGCCGCGCGGTGCGCTCCCCCGTGATGCCGGGCACGCCGAGGGCCCGGATCTCGCGGTAGACGGCCGGGTTGACCTCCTTCTTGATCACGACGTAGCGCGTGCCGGAGCGCGTGAAGAGCTTGGTGAGCGCCGAGCTGCTCATGCCCAGCAGCGGCGCGAGGTCGGCGGCGGCCCGCGTCACGCCCACCTTGCGGCGCACGCCGTCGACCTTGGCCGTGTACTCCGGGATGATCTTCGGGTCGGCGGCGATCGTGAAGCGCTCGACCGAGTCGGCGAGCACCTGCCCGTTCATGTCGAGGATCTGGCCGCGCATGGCCGGCGTCTGCGTGCGCACCGTTCGCTTGCTGAGGGCGGCCTCCTGCGTGGCCGAGGCGTCGAACGCCTGGATGCGCAGCAGCTGGCCGGCGAAGATCGTGAAGACGAAGAGGATCGCGACGAAGATGACCCGCGCGCGGCGACGCGGGTTGGCGCGCGACAGGCGCAGCGGCCGGGCCGGGCCCTGCGGGCCGCGGGGCCCGAACGGACCACGCGGGCCGCGGGGACCGCCGGGTCCGGTGGCGCGGGCGGGCCGCGACGGGCGCGCCGACGAGCGCACGGACGGGCGCGCGGCCGCACCACGGGCCGGGGCCGGTCCGCGACCACCGGTGCGGGGCGTGCCGGTGCGGGGCGCGCCGGTGCGGGGCGCGCCGGTGCGGGGCGCGCCGGTGCGGGGCGCGCCGGAGGAACGGGCCGCCGTGCCGCCTGCCTTGGGCGTGCCCTGCCGGGGCGCACCGGACCTCGGCGCACCGGACCTCGGCGCACCGGGCTGGGGGACGCCGGACGCCGTGGCAGCGCCTCCGGGCGTGCGGCGGGGGCTTCTCGTGGGCGCAGCGCCGCGACCGGACCGCCCTGGATCGGCGCCTCGGTTCTGCGTCACGAAATCACCTCGTCGTCTGCTGGGACGTACCGTCGCCCGTCGTGCCCAGTGTGGGCGCTGCGGCGTCCCCGGCCGTGGCACCCGGCGCCTTCGGCGTGGCGGCCTGCCCGGCGGCCTTCGTGGCGGAGGAGAGCACCTTCTTGGCCTCGTCCGCCACGGCCGGCGGCACCGGGCTCGTGACGATCGGGAACGCGTTGTCCTTCGTGGCCGGCTCGGGGTCGCCCGTGACCGTGCCCTTGGACAGGTCGATGTAGCCGCGCGCGTTCATCCGCACCATGCCGAGGTCGGTGGCGCTGCGGGCGAGCGCCCCGGTCGCCGAGGCGCGGTCGATCTGCTCCTGCAGGTTGCCGGCGGTGTCGCTGAGGCGCACCGACTCGCGCTGGAGGTCGCCCACGGCGAGCGAGCCCTGGGCGAGCGCGGTGTTGAGCAGGAGGAGGGCGATGAGGCCGGCCGTCAGCAGCGCGATGCACGTGGCGGCGAACACGCCGTTGCCGCTCTGCGCGATGCTCGTCGGGATGGCGCGCAGCGGCGTCGGCGCCGGGACCCGGCGAGGGGCGCGCAGCGGCCTTGCCGTGGCAGTCATCTGGCTCATCGGGTGGGTCCCTTCGTGGTCCTGCTGGCGGGGTGTGAGGTCGTGTCGCGCACGCGTTCGGCGACGCGTAGCCGGGCCGAGGCGGCCCGTGGGTTCGTGGTCACCTCGTCGTCGGGGGGCACCTCGGCCCCGCGCGTGACGAGGCGCAGGTATGCCGCGTGCTCCGGCAGCTCGACGGGCAGCCCGGGCGGGGTGCTCGAGGTCGCACCCTCGGCGAAGGCGCGCTTGGCGGCGCGGTCCTCGAGCGAGTGGTACGAGAGGACGGCGAGGCGACCACCCACGGCGAGCACGTCGATCGCCTCGGTGATGGCCCGCTGCCACACGGCGAGCTCGTCGTTGACCTCGATGCGCAGCGCCTGGAAGGTGCGCTTGGCCGGGTGGCCGCCCGAGCGCTGCGAGGCCATCGGGATCGCCCGGCGCAGGAGCTCGACGAGGCGGGCGGAGTCGGTGAACGGCTCCACCTCGCGCTCGCGCACGACGGCCGCCGCGATCTTGCGGGCGAACCGCTCCTCGCCGTACTCCCGCAGGATGCGCGTGAGGTCGGCGGCGGCATACGTGTTGAGCACGTCGGCCGCGGTCTGCCCGGTCGACTGGTCCATCCGCATGTCGAGGGGTGCGTCGACGCGGTAGGCGAAGCCGCGGTCGGCCTCGTCGAGCTGCAGCGAGCTGACCCCGAGGTCGAAGAGGATGCCGTCGACGGCGGGGCGGCCCAGGTCCGCCACGACGTCGCGGATCTCGTCGTAGACCGCGTGCACGGGGCGGAACCGGTCGCCGAACCGGGCGAGCCGCTCGCCGGCGAGCGCGAGGGCCTCCCGGTCGCGGTCGATGCCGACGACCGTGCACCCGGGGAAGCGGTCGAGCACGCCCTCGGCGTGCCCGCCCATGCCGAGCGTCGCGTCGACGTGGACCGCACCGGGCTTCTCCAGCGCCGGCGTCAGCAGCTCGAGGATCCGGTCGCGCATGACGGGGACGTGTCGCCCCTGCGCCGGTCCCCGGTCGGTCATGGTGCGTCCTTCGCGCTCGTGCTCTGCTGGTGGTCGTACTGCTGGTGGTGCTCGTGCTGCTGGTGGTTCGTGTCCTGCTGGTCCACCTGGGTGCTGGTCCCCATCCGCCACGTCCCCCGGCACGGGGGAAGTCGTTCCGGGAGCGGAGCGGCTGGAGGCCGGCGCCCAGGTGGGTCAGAAGAGGCCGGGGATGACCTCCTCGGCCGTGTCGGCGAAGCTCTGCTCGGTCTGCTCGAGATAGGCGTTCCAGACCGCGCTGTCCCAGACCTCGAGGCGCGAGCCGGCACCGATGACGGTCACCTCGCGGTCGAGGCCGGCGTACTGGCGCAGGTTCGCCGGGATGGTGAAGCGGCCCTGCTTGTCCGGGATCTCGTCGGAGGCCCCGGAGAGGAAGACGCGCATGTAGTCGCGCGCGGCCCGGCTCGTCGTCGGTGCCTGGCGCATCGACTCGGCGACCTTGACGAACTCGTCCATCGGGTAGATGAACAGGCTCCGCTCCTGGCCACGGGTGACGACGAGGCCGCCCGCCATGCGCTCGCGGTACTTGGCGGGCAGGAAGAGCCGCCCCTTCTCGTCGAGCCGAGGCGTGTGCGTGCCGAGAAACATGGCCCGCCACCTCCCCTTTGTCGACCCGTGGGTGCAGCCATTCCCTACCTTGTTGCACCACCGTACTCCACTTTGCTCCACCGTCAACGCTGTTTCGCCCGTTTTGTCGGAACTTTTTCATCGTTTTCGCAGGTCAGGACGGGTGGAGCGGAGTGGAGGGCCTACGGCCCTCCGGCCCGGGGACGAGGCACCCGGCATCCGTCGGCGGGGCGGGTCCACGCACGGGCCCCGGGGTTCGTGGCCCGCGCAGCGAACCGATCCGGCTCCCCGGACGTTGCGGTGGGGGAAAGTGGTGCGACCCGATCGGCAGCGGCGCCGAGGTCTCCATCCGGTCACGACCGTCGGGGGCCTACCGGCACGGCGGCTCTTTGGGAGAAGATCACCTGACGGGTCGCGCGACCCGCCCAGATCAAGGCTGCGCGACGACATGGGGACGACCTGCGGAGGACAGTGTGACGACGACGGAGACCGGTCTCGAGCCCACGACGGCACCGGGCACGGACGACCTCGATCTCATCCACGGCGTGGCGGACCGCCTCGTCGGGGCAATGACGAGCGTCATCGAGGGCAAGCCGGACGTCGTGCGCACGACCGTGACCGTCCTGTTCGCCGGTGGGCACCTGCTCATCGAGGACGTCCCCGGCGTCGGCAAGACGATGCTCGCCAAGACGCTCGCGCGCTCGATCGACGCCACCGTGCGCCGCATCCAGTTCACCCCCGACCTGCTGCCGAGCGACGTGACGGGGGTCGGCATCTTCAACCAGGACGCGCGTCGCTTCGAGTTCCGCCCCGGCGCGATCTTCGCCAACGTCGTCGTCGGCGACGAGATCAACCGCGCCTCGCCCAAGACCCAGTCGGCCCTGCTCGAGTCGATGGAGGAGCACCAGGTCACCGTCGACGGCACGACCTACCCGCTCCAGGCGCCGTTCATCGTCATGGCCACGCAGAACCCCATCGAGATGGAGGGCACCTACCCGCTGCCCGAGGCGCAGCGCGACCGCTTCATGGCGCGCATCTCGATGGGCTACCCCTCCCCCGCGGCCGAGCTCGACCTGCTCGCGACGCACGGCGCGGTCTCGCCGCTCGAGGGCCTCGGCGCCGTCACGGACGCCGACACCATCAACCGCGTCGTGCAGGCCGTCACGCGGGTGCACTCGAGCCCGGCCGTGCGGCAGTACATCGTCGACCTCGTCACGCGCACCCGCTCGACGAGCGCGCTGCGGCTCGGCGCGTCGCCCCGCGCGGCCCTGCACCTGCTGCGGGCCTCGCGCGCGCACGCGGCCCTCGAGGGGCGCGACCACGTGATCCCCGACGACGTGCAGACCCTCGCGGGACCGGTGCTCGCGCACCGCCTCATGCCCTCGAGCGAGACCCAGCTCGCCCGCCGCACCACCGCCGACGTCGTCACCGACCTGCTCCGCCAGGTGCCGGTGCCGTCCGCCGCCCGCTGAGGCACGGCCGTCGTGCGCGCGCTGCGCAGCGTCCTCACCACCCGGGGCCGGGCCTTCGTCGGCTCCGGCACCACCCTCGTGCTCGCCGGGATCATCTTCGGCTTCCCGGACCTGACGCGGGTCGGCGTGCTCCTCGTGGCCCTCCCGGTCATCAGCGCCGTGCTCGTGCGCACGCGCAGGACGCGGATGCGGATCGAGCGGCACACCCACCCCGAGCGGATCAGCGTGGGCCAGGACGCCCACGTCACGCTCTCCTTCGAGAACGTCTCGACGTCGACCACCCCGATCTTCCTCGCGGAGGAGCGGCTCGACTACGTGCTCGGCGACCGTCCGCGGTTCGTCGTCGGGCGCATCCCCCCGGGGCGCGTGCGCGCGATCGACTACGCCGTGCGCTCCCACCTGCGCGGACGCCACCACCTCGGACCGCTCGGCGTGCAGGTGCAGGACCCGTTCGGCCTCGCGAACCGCAACGCGGTGCTCGAGGGCACCGCCGACCTCGTCGTGCTCCCCGCCGTTCACCCGCTGTCGTCGAACCGACAGCCCAGCGCGGGGGTCGGCTCCGAGGGCGAGCAGGCCCACCTCATCGCGCTGCACGGCGAGGACGACGTCACGATCCGGGAGTACCGCGACGGCGACGACCTCCGGCGCATCCACTGGCCCGCCACCGCCCGCACCGGCGACCTCATGGTGCGCCAGGAGGACCGGCCCGCGCAGCGGCGCGCCGTCGTGCTGCTCGACCCGCGCCCGTCGGCGCACGGCGGTTCCGGTGCCGGCAGCTCCTTCGAGTGGGCGGTCACGGCCGCGGCCTCGATCGCCGTGCACCTCAGCTCCTCCGGGTATGCCGTGCACCTCGTCTGCGCCGAGACGGTCGAGACCTCGCGGGCGGCCGAGACGATGACCCCCGACGAGATCCTCGACGTGCTCGCCGTCGCCGGCACCCGCGACGACACCGGCGAGGACGAGATCCTCCGCGCCGGGCAGACGCTCGCCGCCGCGGGCGGCTTCCTCGTCACCATCGTCGGGCCGCACGACCGCGACGTCACCTCGCGCGTGGCCAGCCTGCGCCAGCCCGGCACGACCGGTCTCGCGCTGGTGCTCGACGCCCGCAGCTTCGGCACGAGCGACGCCGAGGAGGTCGAGCCGCACGTCGACGCCCTGCGCCTCTCCGGCTGGCGGGCCGTCGCCGTGCACCGCGACGACGAGGTGGCCCGGGCCTGGGCCGTGCTGACCGCCGCGACCGTGGGAGGCAGCCGATGACCCGGCGCCGTTGGCGGATCACCCTGCTCGCCGCGCTCGCCACCCTGGCCGCGGTCTACCCGATCACGAGCCTCTTCTCCGACGCGTCGTGGCTCGGCGAGGCCGTGCTCGTCATCGCCCTCGTGGCCGGGCTCGGGCTCGTGGCGCGTGGACTCACCCGCTCGCGCCTGCTCGTCGTGCTCCTCCAAGTGCTCGTCACGGCATACGTCGTGCTCGTGCGCTTCACCGGCGACTCGTTCGTGCTCCTCGTGCCCACGCCGTCGACGCTCGAGGCGGCGAACTCCCTCGGGCTGCAGGCCCTCGAGACGGTGCAGCGCTACTCGGCGCCGGCGCCGCTCAACGAGGGCATCGCCTTCTGCCTCACCGTCGCGGTCGGGCTGGTCGCGATCAGCGTCGACGCCACGGCCGCCACGTGGCGCAGCCCGGCGGCGGCCGGCCTGCCCCTGCTGACCGCCTACCTCATCACGGCGGCGAACGGCTACGCCGCGCTCGAGCTGCGCTACTTCCTCGTGCCCGTCGCGCTCTGGCTCGTCATGCTCCACACGACGGCCCGGGCCCAGTTCGGCCGCTGGGGCACGGCCAGCGCGTCCGAGGACAGCGAGATCGACGAGGCGGCGCACGACCGCGACGCGCTGCGTTCGTTCACCGCCGGGGCGCTCAAGCTCGGCGCGGTCGGCGTCGTCGTGGCGGTCCTCGTGCCCACGGTCATCCCGCACTTCCCGCCGCGCTACCTCACCGAGGGCCTCGGCCGCACGACCGGCGGTGGCGGGGAGGGCACGGTGGGCTTCAACGACACCCTCGACCTCTCCCGGAGCCTCAACGACCAGGACCAGACGCCCGTGCTCAGCTACACGACGACGGCGTTCACCCGCTCGCCGCTCCGGGTGCTCGCCACGTCCTACTACTCCCGCGGGCAGTGGCTCGTCGCCGGGTCCGGAAGCGGGTCGGGCGACCCGGCCCCGCTGCCGCCGCCCGAGCGCCGGCGCGAGTACGAGATCACGGTGTCGGACAACACGCTCGCGGCCCCGCGGATCGCGGCGCCCTACCCCGTCGTCAAGGTGGCGATGGAGGGCACGCCGTGGTCGATCGACCCCGTCACCCGCGACGTGCGCGTCGGTCGGGCCGTCAGCGACTACCGCATCACGTACGCCGACGTGGCGCCCTCGCCGCCGGAGCTGCGCGAGTCGGGCGCGCCCGACTCCCCCGACATCACCGACGACGACCTCTCCATCCCCGACCGCTCGCGCGAGCTCATCGACAGCTGGTCCGCGGAGGTCACCCGGGGCGAGGACAACCCGCTCGACAAGGCCATCGCGATCCAGGACCACCTGCGCGGCAGCGACTACACGTACTCCCTCGACCTCGGCGAGCCGCTCCGCGACTCCGAGGGCCGCCTGCTCGAGCCGATCCAGAACTTCTACCAGACCCGCCGCGGCTACTGCGTGCAGTTCGCGACCGCGATGATCATGCTGGCGCGCGCCCAGGGCATCCCGGCCCGGATGGCCATCGGCTTCCTCCCGGGCGACCTCGACGGCGAGCGCTACGTCGTGCGGGCGAGCGACGCGCACGCGTGGCCCGAGCTCTACTTCCAGGGTTACGGCTGGCTCCGCTTCGAGCCGACGCCCGGCGTGCGCGCCGGCACCCCGCCGCCGTATGCCGTGCTCGGCTCCGACGCGGGGGCCACCGGTGGTGGCCGCTCGGTCGACGACACCGAGACGGGTGGCACCGCCTCGGCGAGCGCGTCGACCTCGGCGACCCCCACGGCCGTGGCCGTGCCGCAGCAGCCGACGCTGCTCGACTCCGTGGGGTCGGTCTTCACGGTGCGCCACGTCGTCACCGCGCTCACCCTGCTCGTGCTCCTGCTCGCGGTCTTCGTCATGCCGATCACCGCGTGGCTGCTGCGGGTGCGGCGACGGCGGGCGGCCGTGAGCCAGCGCGACCTCATCGAGGCCGAGTGGCTCGACCTCACCTCGCACCTCGGCGACCTCGGCCTGCAGGCCCCCGACGGGGTGACGCTTCGCCAGCTGCGCGACCGCTACGTCGGCGACGGCCACCTCGACGAGGAGAACGCCTCCGCCATGCGCCGGGTGACGGCGACCCTGGAGAAGGCCCGGTACGACCGGCCCGAGCGCACCTCGCCGCAGGAGGCGATCCGCCTCCACCACGACATCCGCTCGATCCGGCGCCAGGTCGGGCGCACCCGGGCCTGGCAGACCCGGGTGCGCTCGTTCCTCTGGCCGGCGGCCGGCGTCAGCTTCTGGCGCGGGCTGCCGGACCGGATCCCCCGGCCCGGCCGCCGCCGCTGACCGGGCTCAGCGCACGGTCCGCACGAGCTTGCGGTTGACGAACTCCTCGATGCCGAAGCGGCCGAGCTCGCGGCCGAAGCCGGAGCGCTTGACCCCGCCGAAGGGC
This sequence comes from Terrabacter sp. NPDC000476, assembly GCF_040300125.1. Lineage (NCBI taxonomy): Bacteria > Bacillati > Actinomycetota > Actinomycetes > Micrococcales > Intrasporangiaceae > Terrabacter > Terrabacter sp. NPDC000476. The sequence continues at coordinate 345,292 of NZ_JBEPDF010000004.1, read as the reverse complement.
AGCTCGACGCCCTCGGCGCCGACACCGTTGACGAAGACCATGCCGGCCTCGATCTGGTCCGCCACCCGGCGCGCCTGGTCGGGGTCGGTGGTGAACACGTACGAGCCGAGGCCGTAGGGGGTGTCGTTGGCGATGCGCACCGCCTCGGCCTCGTCGGCGGCCTCGAAGACCATCGCGACCGGGCCGAAGAGCTCCTCGCGGTAGGTCTCCTGGTCCGGGCGCACGCCGGTGAGGACACCGGGCGGGTACCACGCGCCCTGCCGCTCCCCACTCGTCGCGAGGGAAGCCCCGTCGGCGACGGCCTGCGCCACCTGGCCCTCGAGCCGCTCGGCCGCCGCGACGGACGACAGCGGCGCCGGAGGCGTCTGGAGGATCTTCTCGGTGAAGCGCGCCACGAAGTCGTCGTGCAGCCGGCGGTCGACGATGAAGCGCTTGCCGGCGTTGCAGGCCTGACCGGTGTTGTCGAGGCGTGCCGCGACGGCGGCGTCGACCGTCGCGTCGAGGTCGTCGGTGCTGAGGACGATGAACGGGTCCGAGCCGCCGAGCTCGAGCACGACCTTCTTGAGGTGCCGCCCGGCGATCTCGGCGACGGCCGCCCCGGCCCGCTCCGACCCGGTGAGCGAGACGCCCTGCACGCGCGGGTCGGCGATGACGTCCGCCACCTGCTCGTTCGTCGCGTAGACGTTGACGTACGCCCCGGCGGGGAAGCCGGCGTCGAGGAAGATCTGCTCCTGCGCCGCAGCCGACTCCGGGCACTGCGGGGCGTGCTTGAGCACGATCGTGTTGCCCGCGGCCAGGTTGGGTCCGGCGAAGCGGGCCACCTGGTAGAAGGGGAAGTTCCACGGCATGATGCCGAGGAGGACGCCGACCGGTCGCCGCTGGATGACGGCGGTGCCCTCGCCCTCGAGGACGTCCACCGGCTCGTCGGCGAGGAAGCGCTCGGCGTTCTCGGCGTAGTAGCCGTAGATGGCGGCGCTGAAGTCCACCTCGCCCAGCGCGTCCTCGAGCGGCTTGCCCATCTCCCGCACGATGATGTCGGCGAGCGCCTCGCGCCGCTCGGTGTGCAGCTGCGCGACGCGACCCAGCAGGGCCGCGCGCTCGGCGGTGCTCGCGCCCCGGGACCACTCGCGATACGTCGCGTGGGCGCGGGCGACGGCGTCGTCGACCTGCTCGTCGGTGAAGGTGGGGTACTCCTTGACCCGCTCGCCGGTGGCGGGGTTGACGACTGCGTACTCGCTCATCTGGGCTCCTCTGCTGTCAGGGGGTGGTCGGGGCGGGAGAGAGGTGCTCGTGCACGGCCACCCAGCGACCGTCGGGCCGGCGCCGGAAGACGATCGTCTCGCGCTCGTCGAGCGTCTCGTCGACCCCGCCCGCGCGGACGGCGGTCTCGACCCGGTGGGTGAAGACCGCCGTGTCGTCGCCCAGACCCTGCACGTGCTGGTCGGACGAACGACACGAGATGACATGGAAGCCCTCGCTCTCCCAGGACGTCCACAGGTCACGGTACGCCAGCCGCGAACGCAGGGGGGTGCCGTGGGTGTGGAAGAGGAACGTCGCCTCCGGGGCGAAGGCGTCGAAGTACGCCTCCGTGTCGTGCCGTCCGAAGGCCGCCACGAGCGCTCGCGCCGCCTCGAGCACGTCCCCCTCCAGGCTCACGGGTGCACCTCCGGCGCCGGGTCGGTGCGGGGGCTCATCGCCGACAGCATCTCGTAGGCGACGTGCGAGGCCGCGATGCCGGTCACCTCGGCGTGGTCGTAGACCGGTGCGACCTCGACGAGGTCGGCCCCCACGAGGTTGAGCTCGGAGAACCCGCGCAGCACCGCGAGCAGCTCGCGGCTCGTCAGCCCGCCGGCCTCCGGCGTGCCGGTGCCCGGCGCGAACGCGGGGTCGAGGACGTCGATGTCGACCGAGAGGTAGACCGGCCGGTCGCCGACGCGGTCCCTGATCCGCTCGACGACGCCCCGCACCCCGAGGTCGTCCATCTCGACGCTCGGCACGACCTGGAAGCCGAGGTCTCGGTCGTCGACGAGGTCCTGGCGCGAGTAGAGCGGTCCCCTCGTGCCGACGTGCAGGCAGCCGCTGCGGTCGACGAGCCCCTCCTCCGAGGCCCGGCGGAACGGGGTGCCGTGGGTGTATGCCGCGCCGAAGTAGGTGTCCCACGTGTCGAGGTGCGCGTCGAAGTGGACGACCGCCACCGGCCCGTGCTTGGCGGCGACCGCCCGCAGCAGGGGCAGGGCGATGGTGTGGTCGCCGCCGATGGTGACGAGCCGACCGGCACGCTCGAGCAGGTCCCGCGCGCCGGCCTCGACCTGGGCGATCGCCGCCTCGATGTCGAAGGAGTTCACGGGGATGTCGCCGGCGTCCACGACCTGCTGGCTCGCGAACGGCTCGACGTCGGCTGCCGGGTTGTAGGGCCGGAGCAGTCGCGAGGACTCACGCACGTGGGCCGGACCGAACCGGGCTCCGGGACGGTACGAGACGCCCGAGTCGAACGGCACCCCGACGACCGCCACGTCGACGTCGGAGACCTCGTCGATGCGGGGCAGCCGCGCGAAGGTCGCCGGACCGGCGAAGCGTGGGACGACGGTCGCGTCGACCTGCCCCACGCGTCCGCCGGTGGCGATCCGGGGCAGGTCGGATGCATCGGTCCGCACGCGCGGTGCTCCTTCGTCGCTCACGACCGCACCGCCGTGGTGCGCTTGTCGGCACGGTGCCCCGACGCCCGGTGGTCGTCCTCGACCGGCGGCCTCGGGACGTCCGAGCTGGGCACGCCACGCGGGCCGTCGGGCCCGAACACGTAGCGCGGCTCGGGGAAGACGTGGAGGAGCACGACGTAGGCGACGGCCGCCACGCCGATGGCGACGACGAGGCTGAGGTCGATCCCGCCGGCGACGTCGCGGAACGGCCCCTGGATGAGCGGCGGGTAGTTGGCGAAGAGCAGGCCGAGGACCGCAGCGGGGATCCAGGCCGCCATGCCCCGCCAGTTCACGCCGGCGTCGAACCAGTAGGCACCACCGAGCCGACCCTGGTTGAACACCTGCAGGTCCGTCTCGCTGTAGTGGCCGCGTCGGACGACGTAGCCGATCGTCATGATGACCATCCAGGGGGTCGTGCAGATGACGATCGCCCCGATGAAGGCGTTGACGCTCGCGATGAGGTCGAACGCCAGCCGTCCGACGAGGATGAAGACGAAGGCGAGGGCGCCGATGACGAGCGAGGCCTGCACGCGTGACAGGCGCGGGAAGACCGACGAGAAGTCGAGGCCGGTGCCGTAGAGCGAGGTGATGCCCGTCGACAGGCCACCGAGGAAGGCCACGACGATGAGCAGCGCGGCGTACCAGGCGGGTGAGAGGTTGATGAGCGCCACGACGTAGTCGGCGTCGCCCGCCACGAGCGTGGCCGTGACCACACCGAAGAGGAACGGCACGAGCGTCATGAGCTGCGCGGCGAACGTGGCGCCGAGGAGGCGGCCCGGCGACGTGCGCCGGGGGATGTAGCGGGACCAGTCGCCGAGGAACGCACCGAACGAGATCGGGTTGCCCATGACGATGAGCGCCGAGAGCACGAACGTCGGCCAGAAGGAGCCGAGGGCGTACGCCTGCGGCCCGGGGTCGTAGCCGAGGTCGACCTGGCCGGTGTAGGCGAGCGCCCCGAGCAGGATGAGCGCGGTGTTGCCGAAGACGACGACCTTGTTGACGAGCAGCATGAAGGCGTAGCCGTAGACCACGACGACGATGACGATGCCACCGAGGACCGCGTAGACGACGCCCCGCAGCAGGTCCGAGTCCCCGATCCCGGTGAGGCGCACGAGCGCCCCGACGACGGCGTCCCCGCTGACCCACACGGAGATGGAGTAGAACGCGATCGCGGTCAGCAGCGAGAGGAACGAGCCGACGACGCGTCCGCGGACCCCGAAGTGCGCACCGGAGCTCACGGCGTTGTTCGTCCCCGTCAGCGGGCCGAACAGGCCCATCGGCATGAGGAACAACGACCCGACGACGACGCCGACGACGGTCGCCGCGACGGCCTGCCAGAGCGAGAGCCCGAGCAGCACCGGGAAGGTGCCGAGGATGATCGTGGCGAAGGTGTTGGCACCGCCGAACTGGATCCTGAAGAGGTCGAGCGGGCGCGAGTGGCGGTGCTCGGCCGGGATGGTGTCGATGCCGTGCTGCTCCACCTCGGTGGCGCGGGGGCGGACGGCGGGCGACGCGCCGCCGGGTGCGGGGTCGTGCTGCAGGTCGCTCATGAGGTCTTCCTCTCCCGAGGCGCGTCGGTGCGCCGTGAACGGGCTCGAGGCTAGCGATGATGTTGCATGAGATGCAATAGTTGTTGCCCATGAGGATCACTCGCATCGTCGACCTGTCGGTCCCCGTCGGGCCGGGCACCGTGGTCTACCCCGGGGACCCCGAGCCCCGCCTCGACCCGCACTCGACCATCGAGCGGGACGGTTTCAACCTGCTCTCCGTGACGATGGGCTCGCAGACCGGCACCCACGTCGACGCGCCCTACCACTTCGACGGGGCCACGCCGCGCATCGACGAGCTGCCCCTCGAGCGCTTCTTCGGTCCGGCGGTGGTCGTCGACGCCACCGACCTCGGTCCGCGCGGGCGCATCTCGTGGGAGCGGCACGTCGAGCCCGTCGCGGCGCGCCTGCGGCCGGGGACGATCGTCCTGCTGCGCACCGGCTGGTCCGCCCACTACGGCACCCCGGCCTACTTCGAGCACCCCTTCCTCGACGCCGACGCCGCGCGCCGCATCCTCGACACCGGGGTGCGGGCCCTCTGCATCGACGCCATCAACCTCGACGAGACCCCGGACGACGACCACCCCGGGGAGGGCTTCCCGGTGCACCACCTCGTCGCGCGGGCCGGCGGTGTCATCGGCGAGAACTTCCGCAACCTCGCGTCGGTCGACTGGCCCGACCCGGTGGTGTCGTGCTTCCCGATCGCGCTCGAGGCGGCCGACGGCGCCCCCGTGCGCGCGGTGGCGATGCAGCTCGAGCCCTCGGCGGAGAACTAGTCTGGGGCGCGATCCCCACCCGACCGAGCCCGAGAGGAGCGCGATGCGACCGCTACCCGTCTCGCCGAGCACCGAGGGCGCACGGCTCGGCGCCCGCCTGCGCGCGGCCCGCAAGGCCCACGGCTACACCCTCGAGCAGCTCGCGACCGCGGCCGGCCTGACCAAGGGCTTCCTCAGCCGGGTCGAGCGGGACGAGACCTCGCTCAGCGTCGCCTCGCTCGTCACGCTGTGCGAGGTGATCAGCATCAACCCGGGCTCGCTCTTCAGCGCGCCCGACGTCGAGCTCGTCCGCGGCGACTCCGCCCCGGCCATCAACCTCGGCGGCACCGGCGTCCGCGAACGCCTGATGACCCCTCGGGGCCAGCCTCGGGTGCAGGTCATCCACACGAGCGCCGAGCCCGGCGCCACCGGCGGACCGGAGCTCTACACGATCAACTGCGAGATCGAGATCGCCTACGTCCTCACGGGCACCATCGACGTCGTGTTCGCCGACCGGCGCGAGCGGCTCGCCGCCGGTGACGCACTCACCCTGCGCGGGACCGAGCCGCACACGTGGGAGAACCCCAGCGCGTCGCAGGGCGCGGAGATCGTCTGGGTGCTGACCCCGGCGCCGTGGAGCGGCAGCGCCTGAGGCGCCCCGAGCGGGGCCGGCCCGCACCGCCTCGCGCGGAGACGCCGCAGGTCAGGCGCCCGGTGGGCACCTGACCTGCGGCGATCCGTCTGCGGGCGCGACGTCAGTCGAGGTAGTCGCGCAGCACCTGGCTACGGCTCGGGTGACGCAGCTTGCTCATCGTCTTGCTCTCGATCTGGCGGATGCGCTCGCGCGTCACCCCGTAGACCTTGCCGATCTCGTCGAGGGTCTTCGGCTGGCCGTCGGTCAGGCCGAAGCGCATCGAGACGACGCCGGCCTCCCGCTCGGAGAGCGTGTCGAGCACCGAGTGCAGCTGCTCCTGCAGGAGCGTGAAGCTCACGGCGTCGGCCGGGACGACCGCCTCGGAGTCCTCGATGAGGTCACCGAACTCGCTGTCGCCGTCCTCGCCGAGCGGGGTGTGCAGCGAGATCGGCTCGCGGCCGTACTTCTGCACCTCGACGACCTTCTCGGGCGTCATGTCGAGCTCCTTGGCGAGCTCCTCCGGGGTGGGCTCGCGGCCCAGGTCCTGGAGCATCTGGCGCTGCACGCGGGCGAGCTTGTTGATGACCTCGACCATGTGCACCGGGATGCGGATGGTGCGTGCCTGGTCGGCCATGGCACGCGTGATGGCCTGGCGGATCCACCACGTCGCGTAGGTCGAGAACTTGTAGCCCTTGGTGTAGTCGAACTTCTCGACCGCACGGATCAGGCCGAGGTTGCCCTCCTGGATGAGGTCGAGGAAGAGCATGCCGCGACCCGTGTAGCGCTTGGCGAGCGAGACGACGAGACGCAGGTTGGCCTCGAGCAGGTGGTTCTTCGCCTTCTTGCCGTCCTGGGCGATCCACCACAGCTCGCGCTTCAGCTTCATCTCGATCTTGTCGCCCGAGTTGAGCTTCTCCTCGGCGAACAGGCCGGCCTCGATGCGCTTGGCGAGCTCGACCTCCTGCTCGGCATTGAGGAGGGCGACCTTGCCGATCTGCTTGAGGTAGTCCTTGACGGGGTCGGCGGTCGCGCCGGCCGTGACGACCTGCTGGGCCGGGGCGTCGTCCTCGTCGTCGTCGCGGATGACGAAGCCGGACTCCTCCGTCTCCTCGGTCTTGCCCGCGGCGGCCGGGCGGGCCTCGCCCTCCTCGGCGTCCTCGTCGACGTCCACCGGCTCGACGACGACCTCCTCGAGCTCGCCCTCGGGGGCGTCCTCGGGCTCGACGTCGCCGGGCTCGTCGGCACCGTCGGCACCGTCGGCACCGTCGACCGCCGCGGCGGCGCTCTTGGCCGTCTTCTTCGCCGCCGTCTTGGCGGCGGCGGCCTTCTTGGTGGCCGGCTTCGCGGCGGCCTTGGCGACACCGGCGTTCGTCGTCGCCTTCTTCACGGCAGCCCGCGCGGCGGGCTTCTCCGCGGCAGCGTCGTCGGCAGCTGCGGGCGCGGCCTTCTTCGCGGCGCTCTTCGTGGCTGCGGTCGTCGTCCGCGACGCGGCCTTCGTCGCCGCGGCGGTCGTCTTGCGTGCGGTGGCCACACTGCCTCCCTTGGTCCCTGTGCGGGTCTTCTTCGTGCTCGAGTGCGGAGCGTCGACGACGATCTCGATGTCGTGCGCCTCGAGCGTCGTGAGGACCGGCTTCATCTGCTTGAGGTCGAGGTCGGCCTCGGCCTGGGCCCGCGCGATCTCCGTGCCGGTGATGCTGCCGTCGGTGCTGCCCTTCACGAGGAGCTGCATGATCGCCTCGTGCTGGAACACCTTAGGCAGGGTCTTGGGGGTTCCAGCGGTTGTTGCCTTGGGCACGGATGCAGTCGCCTTTCGTCGCGGGTCTCGTCGGACGGTCGCCCGAGTCCGGGCATGCGACATCACAACGAGCGAGAATGGGGGGTGGTGCCGGCAGCGTGGTCTGTTGGAGTCGATCCCTGAATCGAGCTCTCGGTGCGCCTGGTGCGATCCGGTACACGGACATTATAAAACGCCGCACGGCCTCCGAGCGAACGGATGCCGAAACGCGCGCGGCGCGTCAGCACCGCAGACCCCCGGCCGCCTCCCCGTCGGACCCGGTGCGGTTGGGTGCGAGTGGGTACGCTCCGGGCCCGCGAGGCACGGCCCGGACCGTCGCCGGATCAGTCTCCCTTGACGGCGAGCACCGGGCAGCTCGCGTCGAGCAGGATGCGCTGCGCGTTCGAGCCGAGGATGAGCTTGCCGACGGGGCTGCGGCGGCGCAGGCCGATGACGATGAAGTCGGCCTTCTCCTCCTCGGCCACGCTGATGAGGTCCTCGGCGGGGTCGTTGCCGCGGACGAGCTGGCGCACCTCGTGCTCCAGGCCCTTCTCCTCCAGCAGCGTCTGCACGCGCGTCAGCTCGGTCTCGAACCGGTGGGCCTCGTTGGCGTCGAAGTCCTTGCCGCCCCGGTGGGAGCTGATCACGACGAGCTTGCTCCCGCGCAGGACGCATTCCTCCGCTGCTCTCTTGAGCGCCGCACGACCTTCTTTGGTGGCGACATAACCAACGACAATGGCCACTTTCCCGGACCTCCTTGGGACGGAAACACCCAGCTGGTCGAACCGTACCCGAAAACCCGGGCGTGGGAGGGGCGCCCGGCGACGGCCTCCGGACGGCCTCAGCCGCGCGAGAGCGCCTCGCGCAGGATGCGCCCGACCTGCTCCTCCTCGATGAGGAAGCCGTCGTGACCGAAGGCCGAGGTGATGTGCGCGCGGGTGGAACGCGGCAGCGCTGCGTGCAGCTGGTCGGAGAGCCGCGGGGGGTAGAGCCGGTCGGTGTCGACGGAGACGACCGTGCAGTCGGCGACGACGCGCGCGAGCGCCGCCTCGAGGCCGCCGCGGTCACGCCCGACGTCGTGGGAGTTCATCGCCTCGGTGAGCACGACGTAGGAGTTGGCGTCGAAGCGGCGCGAGAGCTTGCCCGCGTGGTGGTCGAGGTAGGACTCGACGGCGAAGCGACCGCGCTCCCCCGCCCGCAGGGGGTCCTCGCCGAGCTGCGGGCGGCGGCCGAAGCGGTCGTCGAGCTCGAGCTCGGTGCGGTAGGTGACGTGCGCGATGCGGCGGGCGAGGCCGAGCCCGGTGACCGGGCGGCGGTCGGTGTCGTAGTAGTCGCCGCCGGCGAAGTCGGGGTCGCTCCGGATCGCGAGCAGCTGGGGCTGGCACCAGGCGATCTGGTCGGCCGTGGCGTAGGGCGTCGACGCGAGCACGACGCACCGGTCGACGTCGTCGGGGTGCGTGACCGCCCACTCGAGGGCGCGCATGCCGCCCATCGACCCGCCGACCACGGCGGCCAGCCGGGCGATGCCGAGGCGGTCGAGCAGGGCGCGCTCGACCGCGACCTGGTCGCGCACGGTGACGTAGGGGAACCGGCTGCCCCACGGTCGGCCGTCCGGGGCCTCGCTCGCGGGACCCGTGCTGCCCTGGCACCCGCCGAGCACGTTCGCCGCGACGACGAACCACTCGTCCGGGTCGACCGGCTGACCCGCGCCGATGAGGGCGTTCCACCAGCCCGGCGAGGCGTGGCCGTCGCCGGCCTCACCGACCACGTGGCTGTCACCCGTCAGTGCGTGCTCGACGAGGATGACGTTGTCGCCGGCCTCGTTGAGCCGCCCCCACGTCTCGTAGGCGATGCGCACGTCGGGCAGCACGCCTCCGCGCTCGAGCTCGACCTCGCCGAGCTCGACGAAGTGGCGCCGCCCGACGGGGTCGCCGACGCGCCAGGCGCCGTCCTGGGCCGCCCCGGGCCCGTGGCCGACGGGCGACGGCGGCGCGAGCGGCACGGAAGACACGGCGGGAGCCGGGGCTGCGCCGTCGCCCGGCGCCCGGCCCGAGCGTGCGGCCGGCGTCGGGCGCCGGGTCGTGTGCTGCCGGTGGGTGACGGTCATCGGGGTTGCTCCTGCTCGCTCGCGCTTGCACGCATCCGGGGACGGGTGCGGCCGGGTCCTCACCCGGGGCACCCCACCGCGAGGGAGGGTTGCCGACCAGCGAGCCGGGGCTTGTCACTGGTACTCATGACCTGCCCACGATCCTACGGGAGCCAGGCCCGTTGGCCGAGGCTCCGGTCCACGTCGTGGACGCCGGGTCCCGCGGGCGCCTCACGTGCAGCGGTGCGGCCGCAGGCCGCGGTCGAGCGCGTCCCGCAGCAGACCGGCCAGCACGTGGCCGGGCTCCAGCTCGAGCGCGCGGTCGACCGCGACCCGGGCCCGGGCCCCGTCGCCGCACCACCACGCCACCGCGCCGACGAGGGACAGCAGCGGTGCCGCGTGGACGGCCGGCGTGAGCCGGCACACCTGCTCGAGCCGCGCCTGCACCACGTGGGGCAGCGTCGCCTCCTCCCACGCCTCCCAGTCGTCCCCGGCGAGGTCGTCGAGGAGGCCGAGGTCGTCGGGGTCGTCGGCGTCGGGGTCGTCGGCGTCGGGGTCAGCGGCGTCGTCCAGGTCGTCCAGGTCGTCCAGCTCGTCCAGCTCGTCGAGATCGCTGCACTCGTCGAGGTCGTCCAGCTCGCCGAGGTGAGCCAGGTCGTCGCCGTCACCCCCGTCGTCACGCCCGTCGTCACCCCCCGACTCGCCGGGCTCGTCGGCCACACCGGCGCCACCGGCGACTCCGGGACCGCCGGCACTGCCGTCCGCGCGCCGCGCCGGACCCGAGAGGTCGACGACGTCACCGAGCAGCCGGTCCTGCGGGGACGCCGCCCCGCGCAGGCGCAGGCCCGGTCCGAGGAACAGCTCGAGGGCCGGCGCGAGCACGTCCGGCGGTGGCCCGAAGACGCTCGAGCCCGGGCAGAGCCAGGCGATGACCGCGTCGCGCACGAAGGCGTCGCGCAGGGGCCCCACGAGCGCCGGCAGCCAGTGCTCGATGCCGTAGCCGACGATGTCGCCCCGCAGCACGCCACCCCACGCCACGAGCGCGTCGTCGACGAGGAACTCGAGGGGCGTGAGGTCGTCGTCCAGCACCCCGAACCGGCTTCCCTCCCGGACCGCACCGGCGGCCCGGACCGGCTCGGGCCCCCGACCGCTCCCCCGCGCGCCACCCGGCCTGCCGGACTTCGGCCGCCCGGGCCTCCCCGATCGCCCGGGCCTCCCGCGCCGCGACCACCCACCCGCGTTCGCGTAGCGGCGCTGCCAGTCCTCGACGGCCCGGCGCGCGAGGTCGTGCCGCGGGGCGTCGCGCGCGAGGGGCTCGACGAGCCGGGCGAGCTCGCTGCGGTCCGGGAGCACGGCGTGCCCCAGCGCGACGTAGCTCGCGACGGCCGGCACGTCGACGAGCTCGGGCACCGGCCACCCCTGCTCGGGGCACCGTGCGGAGTGCAGGTCCCACCACCGTCCGTCGCGGACGACGAGGCGCTCGCGCAGGCCCACGTCGTGGGCGTCCAGCCCGTCGGCCAGGGCGCCGAGCAACGGCAGCGCCTCGTCGCGGTCGTCCTCGAAGGCCACGAGCGCGACCGCGGTGGGAGCCTCGGCCAAGAGCGTCGGCAGCAGCCGCGCCGTCGCCAGGGGCGCCAGCTCCGGCCCGACGAGGTCGAGCCGGGCGACGAGGCCGAGCCGGGCCCCGCGGAAGCAGGCGACCACGACGCTCCGGATCGGCTGGAACCCGAGGTGGTAGGGAAGGATGGTCAGCAGCTCGGCCGGCCCGGCCAGGGAGATCTTGGGCATGCGACGAGCCTCGCCACGTCGTCGCCCCGGCGACAGACCCCGTCCCCCACCTGTGGACGACCGGGGGCCGGCCCGCGGGGGGTGTGGATTCAGCGCTCGAGGCGCCTGCGCACCGTCTCCATGGCGTAGTCGGTAGCAGCCCGGCGCATCCCCTCTGGAAGCCGTGCAAGCCCGGCGCCGCCGTGCGCCCACGGGCCACGGCCCACGTCGGGCGAGCCGGGGCCGGCCGGCGAAGCGGAGCCGCCGGGCGAGCCCGCCCACAGTCCCTGGCCGCGCTCCCACGCGAGGTAGCGGTCGGTCTCCTCGACGAAGGCCCGCACGGCCCACGCCACGACCACCGCGTCGTCGGCCGCGCCGACGACCGGCAGCACGGCCTCGGGCACGAGGTCGACGGGTGAGGCGACGTAGGCCACCGCAGCGGCGACGAGCCCGAGTCGCCGGAGGGTGGTGCCGGCATACGCCCCGCTGCGGGTGGCGCGCACGAGCCGGGGCACCGCCTGCACCCGTTCCGAGAGGGCGGGCGCGCCGGGCCGGCTGGACGCGCGCACGACGGACGCGACGGTCGCCGCGAGCTTGAGCCGCGAGGCGGTCTTCACGGCGACCCGGTCAGCGCTCGCTCGGCGCGAGGGGCGGGAACTCCTTCGCGGCCTGCCGCCCGATGCGGCTCAGCATGTAGACGTCGACGCCGGCCCCGATGACCCCACCGACGACCGGCACGGCGCGGCCGAGGCGCGAGAAGGCGCTCTGGCCGACGCGCCCCACGAGCCGGAACGCGACCGCCTTGTTGAGGACCATGAGCGCGGAAGCCGGCAGCCGGTCGGTCGCGAGCGACGAGAGCTTGCCGCCGGGGGTCTTGAGGCCGGCCTTCCTCAGCAGGTCGTCGCTGTCGGCGCCGACGAGCGTGAGCAGCACCGCGGAGCGCACCTCGGGCTTGTCGACGTCGTAGCCGCGCACCGCGGCGGTCGCTGCGGTGAGGCGCGTGGCGAGCAGGTAGAACTCGATCACGTTCGCGGGCAGCGAGACCGGCATGGTGAAGAACCCACCGAGGCCGGTCGCGAAGCCGCCGACGGCTCCGAGCTGGCGGTGGTCGCGTGCCAGCACGCGCAGGGCCTGCTCGTCGTCGCCCCGGGCGTGCTTGAGCGCGCCGGCTGCGACGGTGCGGGCCGAGTCGAACGGGCCCAGGCCGTCGATGCCGACGGCCATGAGGCGCTCGATGAAGCGGGTCGCCGCGGCGTTGAGCCCGCCCTCGGGCTGCCCTGCGCCCCGCGTCGTCACGTCCGCGTTCCTGCCCTTGCCTGCCATGTCCACTCCAGAAGCTCGATCGAAGACGTCGCCCTGCACCTACCCGGCCCGTGCGGCCGTCGGACGCCACCGTATGCCGGGGCGTGACCCGCCGCGCGCACCGCCCCGGGCGCGCGGTCGGTCGCGTCTCGTAGGGTCGCCCCATGCCCCCGACCGAGCCCCCTGGACGCATCCTCGACGTGCCGCTGGCCGAGCTGCACCGCGACCGCACGTCGGTGAAGTGGCGGGTGCACGGCGACGGCGTCATCCCGATGTGGATCGCGGAGATGGACTGCTCCCCCTGCCCCGCCGTCGTCGAGGCCGTCACGGCGGCCGTGACCCGGGGCGACACCGGCTACGCGATGACGCAGGAGTATGCCGACGCCTTCGCCGGCTTCGCCGCGGACGAGTGGGACTGGACGTTCGACGCCGCGGCGACGACACGCGTGGCCGACGTGCTCACGGGCGTCACCCACCTGCTGCGACTCCTCACCGACGCCGGGGGTCCCGTCGTCGTGAGCCCGCCGGTCTACAACGCCTTCTACGAGGTGATCGAGGCGAGCGACCGGACGGTCGTCGAGGCGCCGCTCGGCGCAGACCTCCGCCTCGACCTCGACGTCCTCGCCGACACCTTCGCCCGCGTCACGCACGGAGGGGTGCGGGCGGCATACCTGCTCGCGAACCCGCACAACCCGACGGGCACGGTGCACACCCCGGCCGAGCTGCAGGCGCTGGCTGCGCTCGCCGACGAGCACGGCGTGCGCGTCGTCGCCGACGAGATCCACGGCGCGCTCGTCATGCCGACGAGCACGTTCACGCCCTACCTGACGGTCCCCGGCACCGAGCGGGGCGTCGCGGTCACGTCGGCCTCCAAGGCGTGGAACCTCGCGGGGCTCAAGGCCGCGATCATCGTCCCGGGCGCCGACGCCGTCGACGACGTGCGCCGGCTGCACGAGTTCGTGACCTTCGGGGCCAGCCAGCTCGGGGTCATCGCCCAGACCGCCGCCTTCCGCGACGGGCGCGCCTGGCTCCACCGCCTCGTCGGCGAGCTCGACGAGAACCGCACGCTGCTCGCCGAGCTCGTGGCCGCTCACCTGCCGGCCGCGCGGCTCGTCGTGCCCGAGGCGACCTACCTCGCATGGGTCGACCTCCGCGGGCTGGGGCTCGGGCCCGACCCGGCCGGCGAGCTCACCCGCCGCGCCGGCGTGGCGCTCTCCGCCGGCCCGATCTTCGGCGCGGGCGGCAACGGCTTCGCGCGGCTCAACTTCGCCACGTCACCCGAGATCCTCCGGACCGCGATCGAACGCATCGCGAGATCCCTTGAGTGACAAGACCGCCGGGCCGCCGTTCGTCGCGCTCGTGGTCGGACCCGCGGGGGCGTATGCCGTCGGTGCCGACGTCGACGAGGCGTGGCCGCTCGCCGACGTCGTGCGGCGTCTCGTCGACACGAGCGAGCGGCTCCAGCCGCGCTGGGTCGTCTGGTCGGCGGCCTCGACGTTGCGCGACGTCGTCGCGGCGCGGGTGCCCGTCTCACGCACCTGGGACCTCGCCGAGGCCCACCGCATCGTGCACGGCGGCTGGTGGGCGACGCCGGGTCACGTCGTCGCCGGGTGCCGCGGCCTCGACGAGGCGGCGGTGCCGGCGCCCCGGACCCCTCGCCTGCACGGCTTCGACGGCGACCTCTTCGACGTCGCCGCCGGCGACGACGCGGCGCTGCTCACCCCAGAGGGGCACCTGCGCGCCGACGCCCTCGCCTGGGCGACCGACGACGACCGCCTCCGCCGACTGGCCGTGCTCGCGCTCGAGTGCCGCGACGCGCAGGGCGCCGCGCTCGACCGCCTCGGTGGCGCGCACGTCGCCCGGCTCGAGCGCACCGTCTGGTCGGAGTCCGCCGCCGCGGTGCTGTGCCTCGAGCTCGAGCGCGACGGGCTGCCGGTCGACCGGCCCGCCGCCGAGGACCTCATCAGCGGGTCGGCGGGCCCGCGCCCGAGCGACGAGGCCGACGCGGCCCGCATCCGCGGCGAGCGCGACGCTGCCGTGCTGCGGCACGCCCCGGGGCGCGAGCGGACCGACCTGCGCAACCCGGGTCAGGTGCGCGAGCTGCTGCAGTCGGTCGGCGTCGACGTGCCGAACACCCGGGCCTGGGTGCTCGAGCCCTACCGGCACACCCACCCGCTCGTCGACGCCCTCCTCGGCTGGCGCAAGGACGAGCGCATCGCGACGACGTACGGCTACCGGTGGCTCGACGAGCACGTCGGGCCCGACGACCGGCTGCGCGGCGCCTGGACGGCCTGCGACGGGGCGGCCGGCCGGATGACCGCCCAGAACGGCCTCCACAACCTCCCCACTCCCCTGCGCCCCGCCGTTTGCGCGGCCGCCGGGCACGTCTTCGTGCGCGCCGACCTCGGGCAGATCGAGCCGCGCGTGCTCGCCGTCGTGAGCGGCGACCGGGCCTTCACGGAGGCCACGCGCGCCGACGACCTCTACGCACCCGTGGCGGCCAAGCTCGGGGCCGACCGGCCGCGAGCCAAGGTCGCGGTGCTCGCCGCGATGTACGGCCAGCGGTCCGGCGCGGCCGGCGAGGCCCTCAAGGACCTCGAGCGGGCCTACCCCGTGGCCATGGGCCTGCTCGACCGGGCGTACGCCGACGGCGTGGCCCGCCGCCCGGTGCGCACCTGGGGCGGGCGGCTCATCCGTTTCGGCGGGGTGCCGGCCGCGGCCCTCGAGCCCGGCGCGCCCGAGCCGTCCGGCAGCGCCGAGTTCTCGGCCACCGGCGCCGACGGCGCGCGGGGTCGCTACGCGCGCAACGCGATCATCCAGGGGTCGGCCGCCGAGCTGTTCAAGGCCTGGGCCGCGACGGTGCGCCACGCGGTGCGCCCCCTCGGCGGCCAGATCGTGCTCTGCCTGCACGACGAGCTGCTCGTGCACGTGCCGGAGGAGGCCGCCGCCCAGGCAGCCGCGGCGGTGGAGCACAGCCTGACGGCCGCCGCCCGCACGTGGGCGGGGACGGCCGAGGTGCGCTTCGTGGCCGACACGTCGGTCATCCGCCGCTGGAGCGAGGCCAAGCCCTGACCTCCTCGGCCCCTCAACCGTCGAGAGGCCAGTTTTCGCGAGTCCCGGCATGTCGAGAGGCCAGTGTTCACGGGGGCGCACCCGCACACACTGGCCTCTCGATGTCGGCGAGGCCACGAACTCTGGCCTCTCGACGGTTAGTGCTCGTCGTCGTCGGTGACGTCCTTGAGGAAGGCCTCGAACTCAGCGCCGATCTCGTCGGCGGTCGGCAGGTCCGAGAGGTCGGTGGCGAGCAGGCTGCGCTGCTTGCGGCCCTCGAGGAAGGTGTCGTACTGCTGCTCGAGAGCCCGCACCACGGCGGTGATCTCGTCGGACTCCTCCATCTGGCGGGCGATCTCGGCGCGGTTGAGACCGGCCGTCGCGGCGAGGTCGCGCAGGTCGAGGTCGAGCCCGGTGGCGGCGCGCACCCGCTCGAGGCCGATCACGGCGGCGTCGGCGAACTCGCTCTGACCGAGGTAGTGCGGCACGTGCACGGCGAAGCCGATGGCGTCGCGGCCGGCCTCGCCGAGCCGCAGCTCGAGCAGCGAGGAGAAGCTCGCGGGCACCTGCACCGTGCCGAAGGCCGGCTCGTTGCCGGAGACGAGGCTCGGGTTCGTGCCGTGGGCCGTGACGCCGAGGGGGCGGGTGTGCGGCACGGCCATCGGGATGCCGTGCACGCTGACGGTCAGGTCGACGCCGAAGGCCTTGACGAGGGTCGTCGTCGCCTCGACCATCCGGTTCCACTGGTAGTCGGGTTCGGGCCCGACGAGGAGCAGGAAGGGCACACCCTCCTGGTCGACGACGCGGTGGAGCAGCAGGCTCGGGTCGTCGTAGCTGCTCCAGTGGTCGCGGTCGAAGACCATGACGGGGCGCCGGCCGCGGTAGTCGAGCAGCTGGTCGACGTCGAAGGAGGCGATGACGCGCGACTCGTGGGTCGCGAGGAGGTGGTCGGCCATGAGTCGCTGGGTGTGGCCGGCGTCGATGAATCCGCCGAGGGCGACGACGAGCACCGATGCCTGCAGCTCCTGGAGCTGGCTGGGTGAGGTGTCGCTCTCGAACTGGAAGAGCTCGGTCGGGTCCTGCACGGGTCTGGCCTTTCGTTCGCCGGGGTCGAAGGGTGCAACGCCCCGTCCCTGCCCATGATTCCCCACCGGGGGCATCCCTGCGGGGACCCTGAGGGGGGACGCCGATCGGTTCAGGTGCCGACCTTCGTGATCGCCTTGAGGACGCGCTGCGGCGACACGCTGTACGCCGTGCCGATCGTCTGCGCGAAGAGCGAGACCCGCAGCTCCTCGATCATCCAGCCGATGTCGACGACCTCGGCCGAACCGCGCTGTGCGGGACGCAGCGTGTCGAGCAGGTCCGCGTAGCGCCCCTCGACGAGGTCGACCTGCTCGAGCGCCTGCGCGTCGCGCGCGAGGTTCGCCGGCGCCTTCTCGAGGCGGTGCGCGACGGCGCGCAGGTAGCGGTCGAGGTCGGGCAGGCGCTTCAGGCCGGTGTCGGCGACGAAACCGGGGCGCACGAGCTCGCGCAGCTGGGCGCGCACGTCGGCCAGCAGGGGCCGGACGGCGGGGCTGCTCGACCGGTCGAGCTCGGCGAGCCGGTTCGTCAGGTCGAGGTGCTTGGCGAGGATCGGCTCGACGAGCCCGACGACCTGCACGACCCGCGCCGTCGTGTGCGTGCGCACCGCCGACAGGGCCCACTCGAAGTCCTCACGGCTGCGCACGGCGTGGTCCGCACCCGGGCCCCGGCCGGTCACCGCGTCGTCGCGGATGGCGTCGACGGCTGCGGCGAGGCAGTCGTCGAGCAGGGCCGGCACGCTGCCGTGCGGGTTGTGGCCGAGCGCGAGCTTCTGCGCGTTCGTGAGGCGCGCGAGGATCTGCTTCCACGGCGGCGTGATGCCGAGCAGGAGCAGGCGACGCACCCCGAGACGGTGCTCGGCGTCGGCCTCGGACCGCGTCGGCAGCACCCGGAGGTCGACCGACGAGCCGGCGTCGACGAGGGCGGGGAAGCCGTGGATGCCCTGGGCCCCCTCGAACGTCTCGGGCACCCCTGCGTCGGGAAAGGCCGTGAGCCCGCGGCGCTCGATGCCCGATCCGGCGCGGCTCACCTGCCGCCGCAGCTGCGGGGTGGCGGCGTCGCGCACCGCCTCGAGGTCCTTGCCCACCGCGACGGCGCGCCCGTCCAGACCGTCGACGGAGAAGGTGATCGCGAGGTGCGGCGGCACGCGCTCGACGTCGAAGTCGGCCGCGGTGACGGCCGTCCCGGCGCGGCGGCGCAGCACCGTCGCGAGCTCCGGCAGGAGCGGTCCCGACCTCGGGTCGAGCTCGGGCAGCACCGCCCGCGCGTGGTCGGGAGCCGGGACGAGCAGACGCCGGATGCCCTTGGGGAGGCTGCGGATCAGGGCCGTGACGAGCTCCTCGCGGAAGCCCGGCACCTGCCAGTCGAAGCCGTCGGGCGTCACCTGGTTGAGGCGCTCGACGGGGATGTGCACGGTGACGCCGTCCTGGGCCGAGCCGGGCTCGAACTGGTACGTCACGTCGAGCACGTTCTCGCCCTGCGTCCACGTCGTCGGGTGGTCCTCGTCGGCGATGCTGCCGGCGCTCTCGCGCAGGAGCAGCTCCTCGGTGAACGTCAGCAGGTCGGGCGTCTGCCGGCGCGCCTTCTTCCACCACGAGTCGAAGTGCCGCCCTGACACGACGTCGGCCGGAATCCGCTTGTCGTAGAACGCGATCAAGGTGCTGTCGTCGACGACGATGTCGCGCCGGCGGGTGCGCGCCTCGAGCTCCGAGAGGCGCTCGACGAGCGCGGCGTTCTCCGTGCGGAAGGCGTGCTCCGTCTGCCAGTCCCCCTCGACGAGCGCGTGCCGCACGAAGAGGTCGCGGGCAAGCTCCGGGTCGACCTTGCCGAGCCCGACGACGCGACCGACGACGAGCGGCACGCCGTAGAGGGTGACGCGCTCCGTCGCGACGGCCGACCCCCGCTTGCCCGACCACCGCGGCTCGGAGTACTGCCGTTTGACGAGGTGGTCACCGAGCTGCTCGGCCCACACGGGGTCGATGCGCGCGTTGACGCGGGCCCAGAGCCGGCTCGTCTCGACGAGCTCCTCGGCCATGACGAACTGCGGCTGCTTGCGGAACAGCGCCGACCCGGGACTGATGCCGAAGCGCGTGCCGCGGGCGCCGGCATACTCACGCTTCTGCTCGTCGCGCACGCCGACGTGCGAGAGCAGCCCGGCGAGCAGCGACTGGTGGATCGCGTCGGCGTCGATCTCCCCCTCGCCGACCTGCACGGTGCCACGGCTCACGTCGAGGCCCGCCTGCTTGGCCGCCTGCCGCACCTGGCTGTGGAGGTCCTGCCATTCGCGGATGCGCAGGTAGTGGAGGAACTCGTTCTTGCAGAGCCGCCGGAAGGCGCTGCTGCTCAGCTCCCGCTGCTGCTCCTTGAGGTAGGCCCAGAGGTTCAGCCAGGGGACGAAATCGCTTGTCTCATCGGCGAATCGCTTGTGCGAGGCGTTGGCGAGCTCCTGCTTCTCCTGTGGCCGCTCGCGAGGATCCTGGATCGAGAGCGCCGACACGATGACGAGCACCTCGCGCAGCACGCCGCGCTTGTCGGCCTCGATGACCATGCGCGCGTGCCGCGGGTCGATCGGCAGCGTGGCGATGGTGCGGCCGTATGCCGTGAGGCGGCGTCCCGGACGTCGCCGCCCGCGGGCGGGCGCGCCCTCGGCGTCCTCGGGCGCGAAGGCCTGCAGCTCCTCGAGCAGCCGGACGCCGTCGGTGATCTGGCGGCTGTCGGGCGGGTCGACGAACGGGAAGCGCGCGATGTCGCCGAGGCCGAGGCTCGTCATCTGGAGGATGACGGAGGCGAGGTTGGTCCGGAGGATCTCGGGGTCGGTGAACTCGGGGCGGCTGTCGAAGTCGTCCTCGGAGTAGAGCCGGATCGCGATGCCGTCGGCCACGCGGCCGCAGCGGCCGGAGCGCTGGTTCGCCGAGGCCTGGCTCACCGGCTCGATCGGCAGGCGCTGCACCTTGGTGCGCTGGCTGTAGCGGCTGATGCGCGCCGTGCCGGTGTCGATGACGTAGCGGATGCCGGGCACGGTCAGCGACGTCTCGGCGACGTTGGTGGCCAACACGATCCGCCGACCGGTGTGCGAGGAGAAGACGCGGTGCTGCTCGGCCGCCGACAGCCGGCCGTAGAGCGGCACGACCTCGGTGACCGGCAGCTTCATCCCGTTGAGCGCGTCGGCCGCGTCGCGGATCTCGCGCTCCCCCGAGAAGAAGACGAGGATGTCGCTGCTCGTGCCGGAGTGCCGCTCGGTCCACAGCTCCTCGACCGCCTCGCAGACCCCCTGCACCATGTCGCGCTCCTCCGCGTCGGGGCGGTCGGGGTCGACGAGCGGGCGGTAGCGGATCTCGACGGGGAAGGTGCGACCCGACACCTCGATGATCGGCGCCGGCTCGCCGGTGGCCGAGTCGGCGAAGTGCTCGGCGAAGCGCTGCGGGTCGATCGTCGCCGACGTGATGACGACCTTGAGGTCGGGCCGGCGCGGCAGCAGCTGCTTGAGGTAGCCGAGGATGAAGTCGATGTTGAGGCTGCGCTCGTGGGCCTCGTCGATGATGATCGTGTCGTAGCGGCGCAGCTCGCGGTCGCGCTGCATCTCCGCGAGCAGGATGCCGTCGGTCATCACCTTGACGAGCGTGTCGCGGCTGCTCTGGTCGGTGAAGCGCACCTGGTAGCCGACAGTCGTGCCGAGCTCGACGGCGAGCTCCTCCGAGAGCCGTTCGGCCACGGCCCGGGCCGCGATGCGGCGTGGCTGCGTGTGGCCGATGACCCCGTCGACGCCGCGACCCAGCTCGAGGCAGATCTTGGGGATCTGCGTCGTCTTGCCCGAGCCCGTCTCGCCGGCGATGACGACGACCTGGTGGTCGCGGATCGCGGCGGCGATGTCGTCACGGCGCTCGACGACCGGCAGGTGCTCCGGATACGTGATCTCCGGCATCGCCGCGGCACGGGCGGCCCGTCGCGCCGCAGCGCGGGCGTCGCGCTCACGGCCGCCGGGGCCGGTGGCCGCTGCCGTGCCCGGCGCTCGCTGCTCGGCCCGCTGCTCGGCGGGCTGCTCGGACGGGCCGGGACGGCGACGTCCGCGGCCCCGGGAGGGGCGGCGGGAGGACCGCGAGCGCGCGGGGGCGTTCGCGGACTCGTCGGGCATGCTGGACAGGATAGGCGGGCCGACCCGGCGGCTCCGAACGGATATCCGCCGCCCGGTCGGGGTGGGTCCGGAACGCGACGCCGGATCCGGTGGTCTGAGGTTCGACGGCGCGGGTCGGAGAGGACCTACGGTGGTCCCACGCGTCGAGGGGAGCACGCCGTGTCGGACGACGACTCGAGGACGGTCCGGACCAGGAGGTCGGGCCCGTCGGGCAGGCAGGGCAGGCAGGGCAGCCCGCCCAGCCCGCGCGTCCCGCGCACCCTGTCGACCGGCGCGGCTCGTCCGGCCCTGCCGGACCCCCAGCACGACCGGCACGTCTCCTTCCCCGACGACCAGCCCGACGAGGCGCCCGGCCGCCCGCACCCGGCCGCCGCGACCCTGCCGGCCGAGGCGTGGGCGCCCCGGACCACCCCCTCCCGACCTCGCGGGACGTCGGTCGCGCGGCCCGGGCCACCGCCACCACCCACGCCCGTCCCCAGGCCCCGGCGGCGGCTGCCGGGATGGGTCGCCGTCCTGCTCGTGCCGCCCCTCCTGCTCGGCATCGCCAACAACGGCGACGGGCCCGTCGAGACCTGCGACGTCTCCGTCACCGGGGAGCTGCCGGGGGTCGGCGAGTGCGACCCCACCTTCGGCGACAGCGGTTCCGGCAACGACGGTCTCGGCGGCGACGGCGCGCCCGTCGGTGCGCCCGGCGTCTGGGTCGAGGACTCGACCGACACGGTCGCTCCACTCCTGCGCGGCCGTCCCAAGGCCGCCCCGGTTCCGGCGTCGGCGACGGCGCTGAAGGTCGAGATCGTGACCGCCCTCCGATCGGGGTCGGCCTCTGAGGTCTACGCGCAGGTCGACACCTCGGCAGACGGGTTCGCCGCCGACAGCCGGGAGACCACAGGCGCGTCCGCGTTCGAGGTGCACCTGGACCCGCGTCCCCGTGACCTGAGCATCACGGCTGCGCTGCCTCCGGGGAACGGCACCGTGCAGTGTCGGGTCTACGCGGGCGAGACCCTCGTGGCCGTCAGCACGTCGGACACCGAGGCCACGTGCACGCCCGCCCTGTGAGCCCGCGCCGGCTGCCACCGGCCCCCCACTAGATTGGGCCGTCGACACCGAGAACGAGGGGACCCGTGTCAGAGCACCCACCGCAGCAACCCGACCCGACGCGCGACACGACGGGCGAGGCCGCCGAGCCGGCCGAGCCGGCCGAGGCCGCCGGGCCCGCCGCGGGCGATCCACGGGACGCACCCGCGCCGGAGGACGTGCCGACGCCCGGGGACGGACCGGCGTACGACGCGACGTTCGGGCTCGAGGCAGCACCCGAGCCGAGCTGGGTGCCGCAGCGGGCCGACGACGCGCCGGCCACGGCGCAGCACGCTCCCGGCGCCCCGGGCAACCCGGAGGTGCCGAGGATGCCGGAGGGCACCTCGACTCCCGTCGGGCCGGCCGCGGGAGCTTCCCAGGGGAGGGCCCGGACCATCACCCTGCCGCGACCGGCAGCCCGGCTGCTCGGTGGCCGGCTGCGCGCGTGGCACGTCGTCGCCGTCGTCGTCGGCCTGCTCGTGCCCCTCGGCCTCTGGGCCGCGGTCGACGGCGCCGACGACCTCGACCCGCTGACGTCGCCGGCCCGGGTCGGTCCCCGTCGCCCCGCGGTCACCCGCACCCTCCCCACCCCGCAGGTCCCCACTGTGACGCGCCCGACGGCGTCGACCGCACCCACCGCGCCGGTGGCGCCCACGGGCGCCGTCCCGACCCGGGGAGCGATGACGGCGCCGCCGCTCGTGACCGTCCCCACGGTGCCGGTCACTCCCGTGCCCACGAACGCCGGGACGATCCGCTTCGAGGCGCAGGCGGAGGGCGGCACCCGCGTCGAGGTCTCCCTCTCGGACGCCACGCACCAGCGGCACGACTTCGCCGAGCAACCGGCGCCGCTCGCGTTCGACGTCCCGGTCCCGGCGGCGGTCACGAGCAAGGACTACTTCAGCCTGCGGGTCCGCGCTGCCGGTGCCGGTGGCACGACCTCCGCGGACCGTCCCACCGTCGTGTGCCGGGTGCTCGTCGACGGCGTGCTCGTCACCTCGCAGCAGGGCCGGGGGTATGCGACGTGCTACCTCAGCCCGTACTACGACCTCCGGCGCCGCTGACCGGCATACCTCCTGTCGTGAGCTTTGTGCCGATTTCACCGTTTCTGCACCCACGCTCGCGCCGGCCCCTAGTCTGACGCCGGAGTCATCCGGGACAACAGGGGGAAGCATGCCGTCGACGACGTCACGTCGCCGTGTGGGGTTGTGGGTCAGGGCCGTGCTCGCGGCCGTCATCGTCGTGGGTCTGGTGCCGCCGTCGGCCGGGACCGCGGTCGCCGCGCCAGCGGCCACGCGCGGGCTGACGCCGAGCAGCGGCGCCGCGAGCTCGGCGACCCCTGTGCTCGGCTGGCAGGCCGCCGTCGGGGCGAAGCGCTACGACGTCGAGCTGTCCGCCACGTCGGACTTCAGCAGCATCCTCTTCGCGAGGTCGACGACGAACACGCGCCTCGTGCCGACCGTCATGCTGCCGGACGGCACCGTCTTCTGGCGGGTGCGCACCGTCGACGCCTCGGGCATCGGCGCGTGGGCCACGTCCGCGCTCGCGGTCCGCTCGACGTTGCCGCCGACGCCGAAGGGGCCGGCCGACGGCTCGTCGCTGGCCCAGCCCGCCGACCCCCCGCTGCTGTCGTGGACCGCCGTGCCCGGCGCGACGAGCTACCTGGTCGACGTCGACGTCGACACCGACTTCGTCGGGGCCTCGACCTACACGACGAAGACGACCTCCGTCGTGGTGCCGGATGCCAAGGCCGACGGCCGCTACTACTGGCGCGTGCGCGCCCAGCTCGCCAACGGCCGGTACACCGCGCACTCCGTCGTGTGGGGCTACTCGATCGGCCCGCTCTCCCAGGTGACACCGAGCTACCCGGCCGACGGCGCCGCCGTCGAGGACGTCGTGCTGGCTTGGAACCCCGTCGCGGGCGCCAAGACCTACGAGCTGCAGGTCAGCACCGACCAGGACTTCAACACCCTGCTCGACAACAAGGTCAACCTCAAGGGCACGCGCTACTCCCCGCCCACGACGTACCTCAACGACCAGTACTACTGGCGCGTGCGCGCGCGCAACGCCCAGGGCGAGACCTTCGACTGGCAGCAGGTGGAGCAGAAGCGCCTCGTCCAGCGCAGCTGGCTCGACCGACCGACGCTGCAGCACCCGCCGAGCACGCTGAGCCCGACGACCGGCGACGACCTGTACTTCCAGTGGTCGCCCGTGCAGCACGCGGCGCGCTACCAGCTCGACCTCGGCCGAGACCCGAACTTCTCGCCCCTGTCGTTCACGACCTGCGAGATGGCCGGCACGACGTACACGCCGGTGCACCTGCTCGACCGCAAGAACTGTGCCCCGGTCCAGGGCGGCGTCTACTACTGGCGCGTGCGCGCCATCGACGGCCCGGCCGACGTGCAGGGCATCTACTCCGCCACGGGCACCTTCATCTACTCGACGGGAGCCGTGACCCAGACGAGCCCGGCCGACGGGGCGAGCGTCAGCGTCCCGACGCTGCGGTGGCAGGCCGCTCGCGACGTCGAGAAGTACCGCGTGATCCTCACCAGCGCCACGGGCAAGGTCGTCGCCGACATCCGGACCTACGCGCTCAGCTGGACCCCCGACAAGGCGCTCACCGCCGCCGACGGCCCCTTCGGCTGGACGGTCCAGTCGATCACCGCCGACGGCCGTGAGTCTCCCCGCTACGCGCCGCGGCGCTTCGCGCTCGTCGAGGCCGCGCCGCCCGTCGGCGCCGAGGGGCTCACGCCGATCGGCGACGGCTCGGCGACCACGCGGTTCCCCGGGCTCGCGTGGCAGCCCGTGTCCGGCGCCGCGTACTACCGCGTGCACATCGGCATCAAGGGCAGCGGCTTCTACTTCCAGGACGATTTCGCCCCGATCCTGTCGACGGAGTACGCCTACCCGGCTGCGACCGACACGTCGCTCGCGATGCTGACGCCCGACGTCTACGAGTGGCAGGTCGAGGCGTTCTCGGCCGGCAACGTCATTATCGCGCGGAGCAGGACGACGGGCTCCTTCACCATCAGCCCGCTCACTGCGGTGACCGGCCGTCGGTTGGCCATCGACGGCACGAGCCTCGACGACGGCAAGGCCTGCACGGCCTCCCTCACGGCTCCGGCCACCAGCCCGAGCCTGTGCACGGACGTGCCGACGACGCCCGTGCTCGACTGGGACTCGGTGCCGGAGGCGTCCTACTACATGGTCTACGTCGCCCGGGACCGCGAGCTGACCAACCTCGTCTACGCCGAGCCGCGGGTCCCCAGGGTCACCGGCAGCCGGTGGACCCCCAACGTCTACAACAAGCCGATGGCGCTGCCGGACAGCCAGGCCGGGCAGGCGTACTACTGGTACATCCGGCCCTGCAAGGCGAACAACGTCTGTGCGCCCGACCCGGTGTCGACGCTCGCCGCAGCGACGAACGCCTTCAGCAAGACCTCGCCCCCGGTGAGCCTGACGTCGCCGGCGGCCGGGGCGGCCGTCGCCAACCAGATCACCTTCTCCTGGCAGGACTACCTCACGACGAACGCCGCGAGCACGTATGCCGCGACCGGTGAGCGCAGCACGCAGACGGCGATGAGCTACCGCATCCAGGTCTCGCAGACGCGCAGCTTCGCCACACTCGTCGACGACAAGGTCGTCGACCAGGCCACCTACACTGCGTTTGACCGCACCTACCCCGAGGGCCCGCTCTACTGGCGGGTGCAGGCCATCGACGCGGCCGGCAACGGGCTCACGTGGTCGGTCGGCGACCAGCCCGGCCAGGCCGGGCGGGAGTTCCGCAAGCTGAGCCCGGCCCCCGTGCTGCGCTCCCCCGTGGGCAACGCCGTGACCGGAGGGCTGTCGCCGTTCGTCTGGACGCCGGCCGACTTCGCCGGCAGCTACGTGCTCGAGGTCTACCGCAACGACGACACGAACTGGTCGCCCGTCAACCGGGTCGCCTCCGTGACGGGTCGGCAGGTGGCCTACGCGCACGGCCTGCCGCTTCCCGCGAGCAGCTCGGCCTACGTGTGGCGCGTCGCGCGGCTCGACGCGGACAACCGTCCCGGACAGTGGTCGACGCCCGGCCGCTTCTTCTCCACGGGCGCCGTTCCGACGCAGACCTCCCCGGCCCTCGGCGCGTCCATGAGCCAGTCGAGCCCGTACTTCTCGTGGACCGCCGTGCCGGGTGGGGTCACCTACCGCTTCGAGCGTCGCGCCCCGGGCACGACCGCCCTCTCGGAGAACGTCACGACGAGCGCGCAGGCCTGGGCCCCGACGGCAGCCCTGCCGATGGGGTCGTGGGAGTGGCGCGTCGTCGCCGTCGACGCGAACCGCGCCGACCTCGGTGCGAGCACCTGGCGCCCCTTCACCGCGGTGGGCACGCTCACGCTCACGCCCTCGCCGCTGATCGGCGGCACCGCGAGGGTGGGCTCGCGCCTGACCGCGACCCCCGGGACGTGGACCCCGGCCCCGGTCACGCTCGCCTACCAGTGGTACCGCTCGGGCGTCGCCATCAGCGGCGCGCGGTCGGCGACCTACACCCTCACCGCGAGCGACCTCTCCAAGAAGGTCAAGGTCCGGGTCGTCGGGTCGAAGGTCGGCTACGCGTCCGTCACCCGCTACTCCGCGGAGACGGCGACGGTCGCGAGCGGCCTCCTGACGCCGTCACCGACGCCGAAGGTCACGGGGACGCTCCGGGTCGGCAGCCGCCTCACGGCGACCGCCGGCACGTGGGGCCCGGCCCCGGTCTCCCTCTCCTACCAGTGGTTCCGTTCGGGCGTCGCCGTGAGCGGCGCCACGACGTCCAGCTACCTGCTGGGCACGGCCGACCTCGGCAAGACCGTGCGCGTCGCGGTGACCGGCCGTCGCATCGCGTTCGCCACGCTGACGCGCACGTCGGCGAGCACGGCTGCCGTCGCCGGCCGCGCCTTCACGGCGAGCCCGGTACCCCTGGTGTCTGGGACGGCCCGCGTGGGGCGCACGCTCACCGCGAGCGCCGGCACGTGGGGGCCTTCGCCGGTCACCCTCTCCTACCAGTGGTACCGCTCGGGCGTCGCGGTGAGCGGCGCCACGGCCCGCAGCTACGTCCTCAAGAGTGCCGACGCCGGCCGCACGTTCACGGTGCGGGTCACCGGCCGCAAGACGGGGTATGCCACCACGACCAGGGCGTCGGCCGCGACGAGGTCGGTCGTGCGCTGAGCCGCTGAACCAGAACGGCCCGCGCCACGAGGCGCGGGCCGTTCTGCGTCACACGTCCCCGGCGTCGTCCGGTGCGCGGGCCGTTCTGCGTCACACGTCCCTGGCGTCGTCCGATGCGCGGGCAGCCTTGCGGCGCTTGTTGATCGCTATCCGTGCGGCCATCGCCTTCTCGAACGCGAGGTGCCAGAAACGGCTGAGCACGAGCTCGCGCTCGCCCACCATCTCGACGACGTCGGCCCCCGCGCCGAGCTTGAAGAGGAGCAGACCCGTCAGCGGGCTGGTGGCCCCGAGCGAGGTGTTGAAGCCGCGGAAGTCGTACGCCTCGCACCCGGCCGCCGCGGCGTCGCGCATCGCCTGCCACTGCAGGGCGTTCGACGCCCGGGCGTCGCGGTTGCGCTCGGTCGAGCCGCCGTAGAGGTAGGAGAAGGTGCGCCCGAAGCGGATCATCAGCGCCGAGGCGAGCACGTCGCCGTCGACGTGGGCCTCGTAGAAGCGCGCCGACACCGGGCCGTCGTCGTCGGAGGCGAAGGAGCGCGCCATGACGTCGAAGTAGGCCTTGGGCCGGGGCAGGAAGTTGTCGCGCCGGGCCGACTCGACGTAGAGGTCGTGGAAGGTGTCGAGTCCCTCGGGACCGACGGCCCGCACCTGAACGCCGGCCTTCTCGGCCTTCTTGACGTTGCGTCGCCACTGCTGGTTCATGCCCTTGAGCAGCTCGGCGTCCGTGCGGCCCCGCAGGTCGACGACGCACAGCAGGCGCGGCTGGCCGACGGCCACGCCGTCGGCCCCGAGCGGCAGCCAGCCGTTGCGGTCGAGCCAGGCCTCGAGCCGCCGGGCGGACGGGTTGTCGACGGCGGCCGGCAGGCTGGTGAAGCTGAGCAGGCCGCTGTCGGTGACCTGCTTCTTGACGGGCTCCCGGTCCCACACGCGCGAGACGACCGGGTAGCCGAGCCGCAGCGCGAACGCCTTCGCGTCCTTGGCCCACGCGACGAGGGGGTCGAGCCAGCGCGTGGGGTCCTCGGCCACGAGGTCCCAGGGCAGCCCGGGCCCCTCGGGCAGGTAGGCGTACGAGCGGGACAGGCGCGGGATCGTGCGGGAGAGCACGAGCCCGGCCCCGACGCGTCGGCCCGTGGCGTCGAACCAGCCGAGGTGGGTGCGGCGCCACCCCTGCTTGGCGCGGCCCCAGGCCGGCGTCTGCAGGAAGCTGCCACCGACCTCGAGGAGCGTCTCGACGGCCTCGTCGGGCGTGATCTCGCGCACGGTGAGCGGCCACGTGGGAGGCCCGGTGACGGGGGCCGACGTCGAGAGCGGCGCCGTGACGGGGGTCTGCTCGGTCATGGGCGCCACCCTAGCGGCGCGGGGTTCACTCCTCCGACGCCACCCGCGCGCCGTCGCCCGTGTCGGTGCCCGTGCCGGTGCTCGTGCCGGTGCTCGCGCCCGGGACCCCGCCGTCAGGCGTCGGCAGCGGCGGTCGCGCGTGCGGTCCGGCGGATCCACCAGAGGCCGAGCACCGGCAGCAGGAGCGGGACGTAGCCGTAGCCCGAGCCGAAGTGCGACCACACCGTCTTGTCCGGGAAGGCGGACGGGACGGCATACGAGATCGCGCCGACGACGAGCACGCCGAGCAGCTCGACCCCCAGCGCACCCGTCGCGAGCCGCACCGAGGCGCGGTCGCCGCGGGCGAGGCCGACGGTCGCGACGAGGTAGATGACCGCGGCGAGCGCCGAGAGCACGTAGGAGGCGGGGGCCCGGTCGAAGTACTCGCTGATCTGCAGGATCGAGCGACCGGTCGCCGCGAGGGCGAGCAGGCCGTAGACGGCCACGAGGAGCCGGCCGAAGCCGTGCCCGGTGTGCGGTCGGGCGGGCGGGGTCGTGGGGCTCTGCGTCGACTCAGACATTGAGGGTCCAGACCTGCTGGAGGCGGGCGACGAGGATGGCCACGACGAGGGCGCCGCCGAGCACGACCGCCATGGCCCACTGCGTCTTCTCCTTGATCGCGATGACGACGGCCACCGGCACGACGACGAGCACGGTGAAGAGGTAGGCGATGAAGGTGGCCCGCTCCGCGCCGTCGGCGATGGCCGACGAGCGGGCCAGCCCGACGACGAGCTGGACGAGCAGGCCCAGCTCGAGCACACCGCCGACGATGATGAGCGGGTCGTCGACGAGGCGCCGACGCAGCAGGTGGTGGGCGGCCAGCAGGCCGAGCAGGCCGCACGCCACGAGGAGCACGACGGTCAGGGGTTGGAGCACCCGAGAAGCGTACGGCGTCGCCGCCGGTCGGACCGTCGCGGCCCGACGTCGGCGCTGCCGGTAGTTTCGTGCCGGTGCCCACCAGCGCCGCGACCCACCCGGGTCCCCAGCCCTGCTCCCAGCCCCGCGCGCAGCCTCGAGGAGTTCCCGTGCCGATGCGTCCCCTCGCCGTCGACCGTGCCGCCGGAGTGCTGCTCGGTGAGGCGTGCGGCGACGCGCTGGGCGTGCCCTACGAGATGGCCGCTCCCCCGGTGGGCGAGGCGGTCATGAAGGGCGGCGGCCTCGGGCCCTACGAGCCCGGCGAGTGGAGCGACGACACCCAGATGACGCTCTGCGTGGCCCAGGTGGCCGCTCGCGGCATCGACCTCAGCTCGTCGGACGGGCTCGACGCCGTCGCCGAGGCCTTCACCGCGTGGCTCGACGGCGGGGCCACCGACGTGGGCATCCAGACCAAGGCCGTGCTCACCGAGGCGAAGGGCCTCTCGGGACGCCCGCACGAGCGGCTGACGCGCGCGAGCGAGGCGCTGCACGCCCGCACCGGGCTCACCGCGGGCAACGGGGCCCTGATGCGCACCTCGATCGTCGGTGTCTCCGCGCTCGACGACCGGGCGGCGACGGCGCGCGCCGCGCGGGCCATCGCGGAGCTCACCCACACCGACCCGCTCGCCGGCGACTCGGCCGTGCTGTGGTCGGAGGCCGTTCGCGTGGCCGTGACCGAGGGACGCCTCGACCTCGCCGCCGGCCTCGACCTCGTGAGCGCCGCGCACGCCGGCCGGTGGGGCGACTGGATCGAGGCGGCGACCGGCGCCGAGCCGGGCAGCTTCGGCGACAACGGCTACACCGTGACGGCGCTCCAGGACGCGTGGGCCGCCATCACGACGACCGACCGCGGCGACGGGTCCGCCATGCACCTCCAGCGCGGGCTGCAGGCTGCCGTGCGGGCCGGTCACGACACCGACACCGTGGCCGCGATCGCCGGCTCGCTCCTCGGCGCACGCTACGGGGCGTCGGCGGTGCCCACCCAGTGGCGTCGGATGGTGCACGGCTGGCCGGGCCTGCGGGCCCACGACCTCGTCGAGCTCGCCGTGTCGACCTCGGTGAACGGCCGCCGCCCCGGAGAGTGGCCGTCGGTGGCCTCCATGGGCGACCCGGCGATCCCGGCGCTCGGGGTGCCGCACCCCATCGACCCCGACATCGTGCTCGGCACCATCACCGACCTCGCCCGCGCCGACGAGCTCGACGTCCAGGCGATCGTGTCGCTGTGCGCCCTCGGGCTCGAGGACATCCCGGCGTCCGGGATGACGGCTCGCGACCACATCGAGTTCTGGATCAACGACGAGGAGCAGGAGGCCGCCAACCCGCACCTCGACTTCGTGCTCGACGACGCCTCCTCCGCGCTGCGCCAGTTCCGCGCCGAGGGCAAGCGGGTGCTCGTCCACTGCCGTCACGGCATCCAGCGCACGCCTGCCGTCGCGCTCCGGTATGCCGTCGACCTCGGTGTCGCCCCCGAGCTCGCGGAGCGCTCGATCCGGGAGGCCCTGCCCGGCATACTCGGTGAGGGACGCCTCTGGCACGTCGCCGCCCACGGGGCCTGACTGCCGGACGGGTCCACTGCTCCCGCGCTAGGTTCTGGGACATGAGCGAGCTGGACCACCGGCGCCTCGGCGTCGACCTCTACAACGCGACGTGGGAGCTGCTCGACCGAGCCGCACGCACCCCGGACGACGACGACCTCATGGTGGCGACGGCCCACGCCTCCGCCTACCACTGGAGCCAGGCGCCCGGCGTCCGCCCGTCGAACGTCGGCCGCGGTCACTGGCTGTGCTCGCGCGTGCACGCGACCCTCGGCCAGGCCGACACGGCCGCCCACCACGCGGCGCGCTACGTCGCGATCGCCCGCGCGGGTGACGTGGACGACTGGGACCTCGCCGCCGCGCTGGAGGCCTCGGCCCGCGCCGCCGCCGTGGGCGGTGACCTCGACGCGGCGGAACGTCTCGAGGCCGAGGCGCGCGAGGCCCTGAGGTCGGTCGCCGACGCCGAGGACCGCGCGGTCGTCGAGGCCGACCTCGCCACCCTCCCGCGCCGCCACTGACGCCGATCCCCCACCAGCCAGCGGCGGTCACGGCCGGCCTCAGACGACCTTGGCCTCGTCGACGTAGCGGCACAGGGCGTTGACGGCTCGCAGCTCCTCGGGCGTGTGCACCTCGGCGTCGGTGAGCAGCGGGCTCCCGACGAGGACGGCGAGCGCCCTCGCCCTCGAGATCGCGACGTTGAGCCGGTGCACGTCGTAGAGGAAGGAGACGCCCCGGGGCGCAAGCGCCGCGGTCGTGCTGGCCAGCGAGTAGATCACGACGGCCCCCTGCTGCCCCTGGAACTTGTCGACCGTGCCGACGCGGGCCCCCTCGGGCAGGGCCTGGGCGAGCGTGGCGACGTGGGCGTTGTAGGGGGCGACGACGAGCACGTCCGAGAGCTCGAGCGGGCGGGTCCCCCCGTCGGCGGTGGTCCACGTGCCGCGCAGCAGGTCGGCCACGAGGTCGGCGACGACGGCGGCCTCCTGCCGGCTCGACTGCTCGCACAGCTCCTCGTGCACGACCGGCACCCAGCGCAGCCCGTCACCCGCGAGCGCGCCGGGCGCCTCGACGCCGAGGCGCTCGCGCCCGGGAGCTGACGCCAGCCGACCCTCGTAGGCCAGCTCCGAGACGAACGCGGTGAGGC
Source organism: Terrabacter sp. NPDC000476 (assembly GCF_040300125.1). NCBI lineage: Bacteria > Bacillati > Actinomycetota > Actinomycetes > Micrococcales > Intrasporangiaceae > Terrabacter > Terrabacter sp. NPDC000476. The sequence continues at coordinate 313,248 of NZ_JBEPDF010000004.1, read as the reverse complement.
TGGGGTGCATCCGGTGAGTCTGGTCGAGGAAGACACCGCGGTCGGCCGGGATGACGTCGTGCACCCCGTCGGCACCGGTGCGCAGGTGGTCGAGCGCCGAGACGCCGGAGCCGTAGGGGTGCACGGCCTTCGTGGGCTGGGTCAGCTGCTGCGGGTCGCCGAGCAGCACGAGCGAGCGGGCCGCGGGCGCGACCGCGACAGCGTTGGCGAGCGAGAACTGGCCGGCCTCGTCGACGACGAGCACGTCGACGGCGTCGACCATGTCGTCGCGCGACCACAGCCAGGCGGTGCCACCGGCGAGGCGCACCTCACCCGAGGCCAGGCGGGCGGCCAGCTCGTCGTTGCTCGTCGTGTGCTCGACGAGGGACGGCCGCACGGGCGGCGCGTCGGGGTCGGCGTTCGTGCCGTCCTTGTGCAACGCCGGCCGGCCCACCTCCTCGAGGAGGTTGAGCACGACCGCGTGCGACTGCGCCGTGACGCCGACGCGGAGGCCGGCGTCGAGCAGCTCGCGGATGAGCGCCGAGCCGGCGTAGGTCTTGCCGGTGCCGGGAGGGCCCTGCACGGCGAGCACCTCGCCCTGCAGTCCCAGCCCGACGCGGACGACGACGTCCTTGGGCTCCTCGCCCGGGCGGGCGGCGAGCACCTCGGGCGTCGGCACCCTGCGGCGCACGAGTCGCAGGGCCAGGTTCTCCCCACCGGCCAGCGCCAGCTCGCCGGTGCGCGCGATGCTCTCCCGCAGCACGCGGTCCATGACGGGCCCCGGCCCGCCGAGGCCGCGCGGCCGGGGCGCGAGCAGCGACTTCTTCATGGACAGCTCCACCCATCCCTCGACGGGATCGAGGTCGACGACCCTGCCGACCGTGGCGTGGGTGTCGACGTCCGGCACGTAGGAGCCGAGCGAGACCTTGCAGTCCTGCGGCGGGAAGGGGTAGCGCCACACCTTCGAGAGCTTGACGACGCGCATCTCCTCAGGCTCGCCGAGGTCGCCGATCGCGGTGCCGTCCTCGACGAGCTCGGCGGTCTCGAGCTCCTTGTAGCGGAAGAAGTCCCACCACTCGGGCCGCTTCTCGCGGCGGTGCCAGCCGACCAGTCCGGCGAGCAGATCGTCACCGGCGGCGACGAGGCGCTCGGTCAGCTCGATCTCGGCGCGCTCGTCGTCGCCGATCTCGCGCAACGGCTCGGGCACCGGGCGCGTCAGCGCATGACCGGCAGCCGCCAGGTCGGAGCGGCGCGCCTCGAGCCACTCGTGCAACGCCAGCGTCGACCGGACGTCCTCCTCGTTGTAGGTGCGGATCTCGTCGAGGATGCGCTGCTCGGCCGACCCGTCCTGGCGGCCGGCGAGCCACCGCTCGTACTCGACGACGGACGAGAGCCCGTCGGCCACACCACCGCCGTCGGCGGATCGCGTGTGGCCCCAGTAGAACTCCTCGAGCTTCTTGATGGAGTACGACCCCTTGCTGATGCGCAGGCCCTGCCGCACGACCGCGTAGAGGTCGACGAAGACCTCGTGGCGCAGCAGCTGGTCGAGCTCGGCCTCGCGGGTCGCGTGCTGGCCGACGAGACGCTTGAGCGCGGTCGTCTCGTAGGGGGCGTAGTGGTAGACGTGCATGCCGGGGAACCGGCGCCAACGGTCGGTGAGCCAGTCGAGCAGCCCGGTCGTCAGCCGGCCCTCGGCGGCGAAGTCGTGCGCCCAGAACTCGACGAACTCCCCCTGCCTCGTCCAGATACCTGCGAGGTACTCACGGCCCGCCCCACCCTCGGCCCACGGGTCACCCTCGAAGTCGAGGTAGACGTCGCCCTCGTCGGGCTCGGGCAGCATCTGCAGCCCGCGCGCCGGCTCGGGGTCGAGCAGCTCGAACTGTGCGCGGCCGCTCTCGCGTTCGGCCAGCTGCAGGCGGGCCTGCTGGTGCAGGCGACGTCGGGTGGCCGTCGACAGGGCGGGCGCGAGGTCGTCCTCGCCGGCCTCGGCGAGCGAGCGCAGGGTGGGGATGCCGAGCTCGACGAGCGCCGCGCGGTGGTCGGAGCGCATGCCGGCCACCTGGATGAGGTCGTCCCGCTCGAGCCATTCCTGGGCGCAGCGCTCCTTCCACCGGCACTGGCCGCAGTGCTGCACGCGCGCCGACTCGGTGGGACGCGGGCGGGCGATGGCGTCGAGCAGCTCCTCCCGGCGTCGCCGGGCGTAGGGCGCCACGTCGACGAGGCGCCACGGGTGGGTCTCGGTGTCACCGGTGACGACGGTCAGCCACTGCGGGGGCACGCCCTGCAACGTCTCGAGCCGGGCGGCATACGTCGCCATCTGCAGCAGCGCGGGAACCTTGAGCCGGCGCGCCAGCTTGGTGTCGGCGATGTCGTAGCGCCACGGGCCGAGGTCGCTGCGCTCACCGTCCGGGAGGTCGACCCTCACGAGGAAGTCGGCGAGGCCGACCCAGTGCCCGTCGAAGAAGGTCGCCTGGTAGACGACGTCGACGCCCCGGCGCATCGCGTCGACGGTGGCCGCCTCGGCCGCGGCGCCGCGCAGGCCCAGGGCTGCCACGTCCTCGACGACACGCCCCTCGGCCCGCAGGCGCTCGAGGTAGGCGTGCTCGTGCTCGAGCCCCTTGGCGAAGACGAGGTTGAGCGAGTCGTCGGTGCCGCTCGCGCGCACGCCCGCCCGCCCGCCCTCGAGCGCCTCGAGGTCGAGGGTCGTGATGTGCGCGCAGGCGACGTGCTTGGTCAGGTCCGTGGGGCTGAGGACGAGGTGACCGTCGATGCGCTGCATGCGAGCGAGTATGCCGTCCGCCACCGACAGGGCCCGGACGTCCACACGCGGGCCCGGGGGGCCACGCGCGGCCCGGAGGCCCGGCGTGACAGCACCCCCGGCACGGTCCGCGCACGGCGCCGCGACCTCCGCTGCGACCCGTTCGGCGCCGATCCCGGCTCCCAGCGGAATTTCAGGAACGTTTCGAGGTGTCGCTGTCCCTGTTCGCGGATATGTTGCGCGAGGCGCGGCAAGCAGTCTCGGGGGCAGGGGCCCTCACGTGATCAACCGGGGGCGACAACCCGGCTCACGATCGGCGCTGCGCAAGGAGGATGTGTGTCGAACAATTCTCGAGGCTCGCGGCGCGGACGTCGCAGCCTGGTTGGATCGGTGGGAGCGGGCGCCGTCACGGCACTCGTGGCCGCCACGCTCGGGGCCCCGGCAGCGACCGCGGCGTCGAATCCCAGTCCCACCCCCAGCCCCACGGGGCATCGTTCCAACGCCACGGTGCCCGACTCCGTCCGGGGCGCCGGCTCGTTCGGGGCCGGCACGCAACGCACGCCCGGTGACAAGGTCGACGCCGGGCTGCGCTCGGCCAAGGGCCCGGTCTCGGTCATGATCGAGCTCGACGCCGCGCCCGCCGCCCGCACCTTCGGGTCGGCCCGGGCGAGGGGCACGTCGGCCGCCACGACGGCGGCCAAGGACCAGACGAAGGCGATCAAGCGGGCCCAGACGAGCATCGAGTCGCGCTTCGGCGCGTCGGCGACCCGGGCGCGCACGCTCTACAAGGTGCACGCGGTCTACTCCGGCATCGCGGTCCAGACCGACGCGAGCCGGCTCAAGGCACTCGCGGCGATCCCCGGCGTCAAGGCGATCCACCGCCTCACGCCCAAGTCCCTCACGAACTCCTCCTCGGTGCCCCTCATCGGCGCTCCCAAGGTCTGGGCCGCCAAGGGCAACACGGGCAAGGGAGTTCGCGTCGGCGTCATCGACACCGGCATCGACTACACCCACGCCGACTTCGGCGGCCCGGGCACGGTCCAGGCCTTCCAGGCGGCGTCGGCCTCCAACGCCTTCACGCCGACCGCCAAGGTGGTCGGCGGCTACGACTTCGTCGGCGACGACTACAACGCCGACCCGACGTCCGACACGTACAACCCCGTCCTCAGCCCGGATGCCAACCCCATCGACTGCGACGGCCACGGCTCCCACGTCGCGGGCACGACGGCGGGCTACGGCGTCGCCGCCGACGGCACGACGTGGCGCGGCGGCTACACCGCGCCCATCGCGCCGTCGAAGCTCGACATCGGCCCCGGCGTCGCACCCGAGGCCTCGCTCTACGCCCTCAAGGTGTTCGGCTGCGAGGGCTCGACCGACGCCGTCGGCCGGGCGCTCGACTGGGCGGCCGACCCGAACGGTGACGGTGACGTCTCCGACCACCTCGACGTCGTCAACATGTCGCTCGGCAGCTCCTACGGCTCGCCCGAGGACCCCGACTCCGTCGCGTCGAACAACCTCGCCGCGCTCGGCACCGTCGTCGTGGCCTCGATCGGCAACTCCGGCGACGTCTACGAGGTCGGTGGCTCGCCCGGCAACGCCCCGCGCGTGCTCGGGGTCGCGGCGTCCGACGACGGCAACGACGTCGTCGACGGCCTGAAGGTCGACTCCCCCGCCGGCATCGAGCCGGCGAACACCGTCGACGGCAAGCGCGACAACGTCTTCGCCGCGCTCAAGTCGGTCGCCTACGACTGGACGACCAAGCCGGGCGTCACGAACGTGCCGGTCTCGGCGGTGGGCAACTGGGCCGCCGCCCCGAGCGACACGAACAACACCGACGGCTGCGCCCCGTACTCGACGGCGGACGCACAGAAGGTGGCCGGCACGGTCGTCCTGCAGATGTGGACCGAGGGCGCCGACCGTCGCTGCGGCTCGGCCGCCCGCGCCGGGCTCGCCAAGGCAGCCGGCGCGATCGGCGTCATCTACGGCAGCGACACCAACTCCTTCTCGGCCGGCGTCACGGGCGACAAGGACATCCCGGCGATGATCACGATCGCCCAGGCCACGACCGCGATCAAGGCGCAGCTCGACGCGTCGACGCCGGTCCGGGTGACGATGACCAACGCGCTGCGCAACAGCGTGTCGATCGTCAACGCCGCCGCCATCGACCAGCTCGCCGACTTCTCGTCGCGCGGCATCGGTGTCTCCGGCAACGTCAAGCCCGACGTCGCCGCGCCCGGCGTGACGACCTTCTCGGTCGCCGTCGGCACGGGCAACGAGGGGATCTCCGAGAGCGGCACGTCGATGGCGTCGCCGCACGTCGCGGGAGAGGCCGCGCTCGTACGCGGCGCGCACCGCTCGTGGAGCGTCGAGGAGGTCAAGGCCGCGATCATGAACACCGCGACCCAGGACGTCTACGTCGGCCCCAACCACACGGGCGCCGTCTTCGGCCCCGAGCGGGTCGGTGCGGGCCGGGTCGTCGCCGACGCGGCGGTGGACACCTCCACCCTCGCGTACGTCACGAACGACCCCGGCGCCGTCAGCGTCTCGTTCGGCCCGGTCGCCGTCACCTCGGCGACGCAGATCGTGAGCAAGACCGTCCGTGTCGTCAACAAGCGCCCCGTCGGCACGGCCGCGTACACGATCGCCTACAAGGCCGCGCACCCGACGCCGGGTGCGACCTACACCTTCAGCCCGAGCCAGATCTCGCTCGCGCCCGGTGCCTCGGCCGACGTCACGGTGACCGCACGGTTCACCCGCTCGGCCCTGCGCGCGGTGCAGGACCCGACCACCGTCGCCGACCCGCTCGAGGCCGGCCTGCAGCGCAACTACCGCGCCGACGCGAGCGGCCGCATGGTGCTCACGCCGGTGAACAACACCTCGGGCGGCGCGCTGCGCGTGCCCGTCTGGTCTGCTCCCCGGGCCGCCTCCTCGATGTCGTCGTCGTCCTCGACGGTGAGGGTCAGCGGCGGCGCGGTCAAGACGGGTCAGCTGACGCTGGCCGGCCAGGGTCTCGACCAGGGCACCGGCAACGAGGCCTACGCCTCGACGGTGTCGACCTTCCAGCTGCAGGCCCAGAGCGGGCGGCTGCCCTCCTGCTCGTCGACCCTCGTCGTCGGGTGCACGTCGACCCGCGACGACCGTGGGGCCGACCTGCGCTACGTCGGGGCGGCCTCGGACGCCCCCGACGCCGGCAGCCTCGAGGACGCGACGCTGAGCTTCGGCATCAGCACGCACGGCTCGTGGCGCACGCCCGCGTCGTCGACGGAGTTCGACGTCTTCCTCGACACGAACGGCGACGGCACCGCAGACGCGGTCGTCTACAACACCCGCGCCAGCACCGGCACCGACGACTTCGACTACTTCCTGTCGGAGCTGCTCGACCTGCGCCCCGGCAAGGTGGGCAAGCTGATCGACGACCAGCTCGTCAACGGCGTCGACGGGTCGCTGGACACGAACGCGTTCAACAGCGACTCGCTCGCGCTCCCGGTCTCGGTCGGTGCCCTCATGGACGCCGGCCTCGTCTCGGGCGCCTCGCCGAAGGTGCGCTACTGGGTGCAGTCGTTCTCCCAGTCCGGCCAGGTCGACGCCGTCGGCTCGGACAAGGCGCCCCTCACGGTGAGCCTCGCCTCGGCGGGCCTCTCGGCCTTCGGTGACTTCGGCACCCAGCTGAACACCGACCTGCCGGGCGAGAAGCTGATGGTCCGTCGTGACGACGCGGCCATGGCGAGCGACAAGCCCCTCGGCCTGCTGCTCATCCACCACCTCAACACGGACCTGCGCCGTGCCGAGGTCGTGCGGGTCAAGGCGATCTCGACGACGACGCTGACGGCCAGCCCGTCGACCTTCACCTACGGTGGCCGCACGACGCTCACCGCCACCGTGAGCCCCTCGAACGCCACGGGCACCGTGACGTTCTTCCACGCGGGCAAGAAGCTCGGCACGGCGACGGTCACGGCCGGCAAGGCGTCCCTCGGGGTGCGCAGCCTGCCGCGCGGGGTCACGTCGTTCACGGCCACGTACGGCGGGGACCTCTCGACGCTGGGCAGCACCTCGCCCGCCGTCACGGTCACCGTCAAGGGCCTGACCAGCGCGACCACGCTCAGCTCGAGCAGCGTCGACTACAGGTACGGCGGTCGTCCGACGCTGACCGCCAAGGTCGCGCCCACCGCCACCCGGGGCACCGTCACCTTCCGTGACGGCTCCAAGGTGATCGGCACGGCGACCGTCGTCTCGGGCCGGGCGGTGCTCAAGGCGCCCGTCCTCGCCCGCGGCACGCACTCGGTCAAGGCGACGTACAACGGTTCGACGTCGTACGCGCCCTCCGTGTCGCGCGTCGTCGCCCTCAAGGTGCGCTGAGCCACCGGCCAGCGCCCCACGCCGTATGCCGTCCGTCCCCTCGGGGGCGGGCGGCATACGTCTGTCCGGAGCCGGGCGGCACAGGCCCGTCGGGCGGGGACACGAGGGAGGCGGTCCTCGGAGGAGGACCGCCTCGGCGCTCGGGCCCGGGGGCCCGTGCCGGTGACCGTGACGGTGGTCGCGGTCACCGCCCCGGCTCACCGCAGGATGCCGTTACCGACATGACGGCCCCACCACTTGCCGAGTCCCCAGGTGTCCCCGGAGAGGGTCGCGGCCACCACCGCGATGCCGAATGCCTCGATCCAGTGGCTGTCGATGAGCGGGTTCGTGTACGCGCCGGTCGTGCCGAGGGGGAACTCGGCGAGGTACATCAGCGCGAGGAGCAGCGCGGCCGACCACGCCGCGAGCTTGAGGCCGGCGCCGGCGAGGAGGGCGACACCGATGCCGAGCAGGCCTGCCATGAAGAGCCAGTCGGCCCACGGGCCGGCGATGTTCTTGAAGAAGCTGGCGAACGGGCCTTCAGCGCCCTTCATGAAGCCCTGGGCGGGCGTGCCGCCGTGGATCCATGCCCTGGCCGACGGGGTCATGTAGCCCAGGCCGAACATCTTGTCGATGAAGGGCCAGAGGAAGGTGAAGCCGAGCACAATGCGCAGACCGGCGAGCAGACGCCGGGCGACGGCAGAGCGGACGACCTCCTCCTGGAAGGTGACGACACCCTTGGTGGGGTCGTGAGCGGTGGCTTGCGCGGTGCCTTGCGCGTGCGTGTCGCGGGGAATGGTGCCCATGGAACTCAACTCCAGAACTCGACTTGTGTTCCGGCAGCTATCTCTGTCGGTACTACAAAGTGTAGTAGTAGGTTCTCGACAGGTTCCAGACAATGTCATGTGATGTGGGAGACAGGCGAAACCGGGCGAAACCGGTTGCGACACAGGAAGTTGTGGACGAAGCCTGCGGCGCTGACTCGTTTTGCGGCACGATCGTGTGACGTCGCCGTTGTGTCATGAGCGCAGGGGAAGCCGATGACCGCAGTCACTCCGCACCGAGCCCGCCAGGTTCGCACTGCCGTCGGGCTAGGGCTCGTCGCGGTGGTCGCGTTGACGGGCTGCACCGGCGGAGGCGCGACCCCGCCTGCGTCCTCGACGACCGCACCGCCGACGACGTCGGGGACCGGCTCGTCCGGCACGACGAGCACGCCTGCCCCACCGTCGACCAGCACCACTCCGGCCACGAAGCCGAGCGCAGACCCAGTCATGGCTCGGATCCCGGCGGCAGCCCGCCAGAATTCAATAGGCGGCGCTGCCGCGTTCGGCCGCTTCTACTTCGAGCAGTTGAGCCGCGCTTTCCAGCAAGGTTCTCCAAGCTCCTTGGATGGTCTATTCGCCCCGTCGTGTCAGATATGCGTATCGCTAAGTGAGTCTGCGGCACAGCTGGAACGCGCGGGGCAACATCATGCGGGCACCACCCTGCGAGTCACCTTTTCTTCGGCCACAGTCTTCAACTCCAAGTCCCGTCAAGTGCTCGTGCGGCTCGAACAGTTCTCGGTTCCTGTCGTCGACAAGACAGGAAAAAAGGTCGACACCACGAAGGCAGGCTCTGGTGCCTTCGTAGCGGTCTTGAGCTTCGATAAACACTGGGTCGTTCAAGATTTGGGCCGTCCAGCATGAAAATTTCGCGTTTGCTCGGGACCACCTTGTCCGTGATCGCTTCGTCGCTGGTCGTACCGACCGTCGCCAATGCTTGTAGCGGCAAGGACGTCGTGGGTTGCGAGACTAATCAGTACTACGCGGCTGTCGGCTTACTGAGCCGTGAGCAGGTACTAGCGCTTCCTAAGTTTCCAGGCGACCACGGCGGCACGATAATCGGCAGCGGGAAACCCACGCGTGTCTATGAGTACCGCACACTGGCTGACTGCGACGAAGCCGTCCCTGGCACTCCGAATGAGGACGTCCTTTGCAGTCGTGCCTTGAAATCTTGCCCGCCGGACACGGTGGGACCACTGGCAAGGATCTGGCGTCAGACTCTGGTTGGGCCTCGGGTCGTTGAGCCCTGGAGCAGTAGCGGGCTCACATGCCACACAGAAGTGGCTCCGGGGGCGCGACCGACGTTGACGATGGCCGACCTCAAGGCGCAGTTCATGCGCACGCCATGGGCCAAGCCACGGGTCACGAGCCAGCCGGCCGGCAACACGACTCTCGTCAACCTCCCGACGTTCTACGCCGTGCGCTGGGCCGCCCAAGGCTTCGAGCCGGGTGAGGTGGACCGCTCGGTCCTGCGCGGCATCCCGGTGCAGATCCGTCCGAAGCTCATCGGCTTCACCTACGTCTTCGGCGACGGCTCCACCCTCGGACCGACGTCGTCGCGCGGCGGCGTCTACCCCGACGGCGACATCACCCACGTCTACCGGTCGCCGGGAGCCCGTTCGGTCCGGGTCGACACCACGTTCGGTGCGGACTTCAGCCTCGACGGGCGCAGCTGGGACGAGATCCCCTCCACCGTCACGGTGCCCGGCCCGACCACCACCGTGACCGTGCGGGAGGCCCGAAGCGTGCTCGTCAACCACTGATCGCATCCACGCCCGACGCCGGCTAGCCCTTGTCGTCGGCCTCGGGCCCCAGCAGGGCGTCCTCGTCCTGCGCGTCAAGGTCCCACCGCTCCGCGACGCCGTCCGGCCCGGTGGAGGCGCTGGCCTCACCGCCGAACTCCGACGCCTGGGCCACCTCCCCTGAGGACTCCACGTCCGGCGCCTCGGCGCCGGACGCCTCGTCCGGCTCACTCGGTTCCCCATGCACGTCGGTCACCACTGCCTCCCGTCATCCCATCGCCCGGTGGCACCACCGCCGGCCCCCTGGACGCTACTCCCGACAGGCCTCCCCCGCCGGTCCAGCCCCTCTCGATCATTCGTCTCCTCCCGCCGCCCAGCCTCCCCTCCCCCCCGCTCAGGCTGCCGCCGAGGGGGCGTGCAGCGGCAGCACCCTCACGCCCTGCGGCGTCGCGACCGCCATGCCGCGCAGCGTGCACCCGGCCGCCCGACAGGCCGCCCCCACCTCGGCCCGCAGCCGTCCGTCACCCGCCGAGACCCCGGGATCGCCGGCCCGGGCGACGACCACGACGACATCGAGCACCCCGTGACCAGCCGCCTCGGCCAGCACCTGCCGCACCTCCTCGTCCGGCCGGGCCCCCGGTCCTCCACGACCTGCCGGTAGGCAGACCGGCTGGAGCAGCCGGCCGTTCGGGTGGCACAGCAGCAGGTAGATCGCGCCGGTCTCCCGGGATGGCTCGGTCGCGATGAGGTCGACGACTCCCTCGAACACCTCGGGGTCGGTGATGGGTCTTTGGGCCCAGCCACTGGGCAGCTCGTCGAAGCGCATGCAAGGAGCATGCCCGCGACCGGTGACAGTCGTGCCGACGCGCCCTCCGGGTTAGCGTGGATCCGGGTCCCCAGCCGCCCGCGACCCGCTGGCGAGCTCGCGACCCACCATCGACGAAGGAGAGCGCATGCCGCACGGCGACACCCGCCCCGCGGCCCTGAGCGCGACCGAGCTGTTGACGGCATACGCGGTCGGGACGATGTCGCCCGTCGAGGTGCTCGACGACGTACGGGCCGTCGTCGAGGCGCGCGAGCCCACCCTCAACGCGTTCTGGGTGCATGACCTCGACGCCGCGCGTCAGGCAGCCCGCGCGAGCGAGCAGCGCTGGCGTGACCACCGGCCGCGCGGCCCGCTCGACGGCGTGCCCGTCACCGTCAAGGAGAACCTCGGCCGCGCCGGCGTACCGATGCCTGCCGGCAACGCGGGCGTCACACCGACCGTTCCCCGGCGCAGCAGCCCCGCCGTCGAACGCCTCGACGAGGCCGGCGCCGTGCTGCTCGGCTCAACCGTCATGCCCGACTGGGGCATGCTCAGCTCCGGCGTCTCGAGCCTGCACGGCATCACGCGCTCCCCGTGGGACCCGTCGTTGACGACAGGCGGGTCGAGCTCCGGCGCGGGCGCCGCCGCCGCGGCCGGCTACGGCCCGCTGCACGTGGGCACCGACATCGGCGGATCGATCCGCCTCCCCGGCACCTGGCTCGGCCTGACGACCCTCAAGCCGAGCGCAGGGCGGGTGCCCCTCGACATGCCCTACCTCGGCCGCGCCGCCGGCCCCCTGACGCGCTCGGCCGCCGACGCCGCGCTCCTGCTCTCGGTCCTCAGCCGCCCGGACGCCCGCGACTGGACGAGCCTTGCGCCGCAACGCCTCTCGGCCACCGTGACCGACCTCGACCCGACGAGTCTACGCGTCGGACTCCTCCTCGACGCGGGCTGCGGCTCCCCCGTCGAGCCGGCCGTTCGCGAGGCCGTCGAGCGCGCTGCGGAGGTCTTTGCCTCGGCCGGTGCCGTGGTCGAGCCCCTCGCGCCGTTCATGCAGCCCGGCTGGCTGGCCGATCTCGACCGGTTCTGGCGGGTCCGCTCCCTCGTCGACCTCGACGCGCTGGACGACGCTGCGCGGTCCCGCGTGCTGCCCTTCGTGCGCCGTTGGGTCGAGGCGGCGTGCGCGGTCGACGGCCGCACCGTGATGCGCGACTACGCGAGCACGATGGCCATCCAGCAGGCCACCGTCGCCGCCACCGCCCCCTACGACCTCGTCCTCTCACCCGTCGCGCCGATGAGCGCCTTCCCCGCGGAGTGGCCGATGCCCTGGGGCGACGGCGACGCAGCGATGTCGCACATCGGTTTCACCGCGCCCTTCAACCTGTCGGGACAGCCCGCCGGCACCACCAACGCCGGCTTCACCCCCGACGGGCGCACCATCGGCGTGCAGATCGCGGGGCGTCGCTTCGACGACGAGGGCGTGCTGCGGGCGCTCCACTGGTTCGAGCGGCACCGGTCCACCGACCTCACGCCCCGGTGGCCCATCCACTCCTGAGCCACCGGGGCCGTATGCCGCCCGCCCCCCACCCGCCGTCGCGGTGGGCTCCGTGCCCACCCCGGTCGCCTCCGACAGCCCCCACAGGGCAGAATGCAGGACCCCGGGTGTCGTCGGACTAGGAGATCAACCGCGTGACCATGCAGGCGAGCAGGCCCTCGATCGAACGACGCATCGCCGAGGAGCTCGGCGTCCGCGACGGCCAGGTGAGTGCCGCCGTGGGGCTGCTCGACGGCGGCTCCACGGTGCCGTTCGTCGCGCGCTACCGCAAGGAGGTCACCGGCGGTCTCGACGACACCCAGCTGCGCACGCTCGAGGAGCGCCTCGGCTACCTGCGCGAGCTCGAGGAGCGGCGCACCGCGGTGCTTGCCAGCATCGAGGAGCAGGGCAAGCTCGACGACGCCCTCCGGGCACAGGTGCTCGCCGCCGAGACCAAGGCCCGCCTCGAGGACATCTACCTGCCGTTCAAGCCCAAGCGCCGCACCAAGGCGCAGATCGCGCGGGAAGCTGGCCTCGAGCCGCTCGCCGAGCTGCTGCTCGCCTCGCCCGAGACCGAGCCGGCCAGCGCAGCAAGCGGATTCGTCGACGCCGACCGCGAGGTCGCCGACGCCGCCGCTGCACTCGACGGCGCGCGGGCCATCCTCGTCGAGCGCTTTGCCGAGGACGCCGACCTCATCGGCGACCTGCGCGAGCGCGTCTGGAAGCAGGGACACCTCGCCTCGCGCGTGCGCGCCGGCAAGGAGGACGAGGGCGCCAAGTTCTCCGACTACTTCGAGTTCGACGAGCCGCTCTCCAAGCTGCCGTCGCACCGCATCCTCGCGCTCTTCCGCGGCGAGAAGGAGGAAGTGCTCGCGCTCGAGATCTCCCCCGACGACCCGAGCGCCGAGAAGCAGCCGGGCCCCACGGCATACGAGCGGGCCATCGCGCACCGCTTCGGGGTCGAGAACCAGGGCCGGCCCGCGGACCAGTGGCTCGCCGACACGGTGCGCTGGGCCTGGCGCACCAAGATCCTCGTCCACCTCGGCATCGACGCGCGGATGCAGCTGCGCCGTGCCGCCGAGGAGGAGGCCGTCCGCGTCTTCGCCGCGAACCTGCGCGACCTGCTGCTCGCGGCGCCCGCCGGCGCGCGCGCGACGATGGGCCTCGACCCGGGCTTCCGCACCGGCGTCAAGGTCGCGGTCGTCGACGGCACCGGGCGGGTCGTGGCCACGGAGGTCATCTACCCGCACGTGCCGCAGAACCAGTGGGACCGCTCCCTCGCGACCCTCGCCCGGCTGGCCGCCGAGCACTCGGTGGAGCTGATCGCGATCGGCAACGGCACCGCGTCCCGCGAGACCGACCGCCTCGCGGCAGACCTCATCAAGGCCCACCCGGAGCTCAGGCTGACGTCCGCCGTCGTCTCGGAGGCCGGCGCCTCGGTCTACTCCGCCTCGGCGTTCGCGTCGCAGGAGCTGCCCGACATGGACGTCTCGCTGCGTGGCGCCGTCTCCATCGCCCGGCGCCTGCAGGACCCGCTCGCCGAGCTCGTCAAGATCGACCCGAAGTCGATCGGGGTCGGGCAGTACCAGCACGACCTCTCGCAGGTCGCCCTGTCGCGCTCCCTCGACGCCGTCGTCGAGGACTGCGTCAACGCGGTCGGGGTCGACGTCAACACGGCGTCCGCGCCGCTGCTCACCCGCGTCTCCGGCATCACGCACGGGCTCGCCGAGAGCATCGTCACCCACCGTGACACGGCCGGCCCGTTCCGCTCCCGCTCCGCCCTCAAGGACGTGCCGCGGCTCGGACCCAAGGCCTTCGAGCAGGCGGCCGGCTTCCTCCGGATCCCCGGTGGCGACGACCCGCTCGACGCCTCGGCCGTGCACCCCGAGGCCTACCCGGTCGTGCGCCGGATGCTCGAGTCGACCGGGCAGAAGCTGACGTCGTTGATCGGCAACTCCGCTGCGCTGCAGACGATCCGGCCTGCCGACTTCGTCGACGACACCTTCGGCCTGCCGACGGTGACCGACATCATCAGCGAGCTCGACAAGCCGGGTCGCGACCCGCGACCCACGTTCAAGACGGCCACCTTCAAGGAGGGGGTCGAGGAGATCAAGCACCTCAAGCCGGGGATGACGCTCGAGGGGGTCGTCACCAACGTCGCCGCCTTCGGCGCCTTCATCGACGTCGGCGTGCACCAGGACGGGCTCGCGCACGTCTCGGCGCTCTCGAGGAACTTCGTCCGCGACCCGCGCGAGGTGGTCAAGCCGGGCGACGTCGTCACGGTCAAGGTGCTCGACGTCGACGTGCCGCGCAAGCGCATCTCCCTCACGCTCCGCCTCGACGACGAGGTGCCCACCCCCGGCGCGACCGGCGCACGCGACGCCGGTGACGCACGACCGGGCCAGTCCCGCGGCCGCCAGGGGCGCCCCGGCGGAGGCCAGGGTCGTCCGGGGGGTTCGGGACAAGGTCGTGGCTCCGGGCAGGGTTCCGGGCATGGTCCCGGCTCGGGGCAGGGCTCCCGCCCGCGTCGCGACGACGCCCCGGCCACCGGCTCCATCGCCGACGCCCTGCGGCGCGCCGGCTACCAGGGATGACGGCCGGGGCGCCCTACTCGGGCGACGACTTCTACTGCGACGTGGCACTGCCTCACCCGAAGGCACTCGACGTCGTCGAGGAGACGGGGACCGTGCTCGCGTTCCACCACACGCGGCCCTTCTGGCCGGTGCACGTCGTCGTCGTGCCCAAGCGCCACCTCGGGTCGCTGACGACGGTGACCGCGGACGACGAGTCAGACGTGCGCGACCTGCTCGCCGTCGTGCAGCGTGTGGCGCGCGGGGTCGAGGCCGAGCACGGCGCGGCCGCCGTGCTGACGAACCTCGGCCGCTACCAGGACTCCAAGCACCTGCACGTCCACGTCAGCAGCGGCGACCCGCTGCGCTGAGGGCACGGGCAGGGGCCGACGACCCCTCAGCCGTCGGCGTCGGGCCCGGCCCGGTGGTAGACGGCCTCGACGTTGTTGCCGTCGGGGTCACGGACGAAGGCGCCGTAGTAGCCGGGGTGGTACTCCGGCCACAGCCGCGGCTCGTGCAGCGACTCGGCCCCGTGCTCGAGGGCGGTGGCGTGGAAGGCCCGGACCGCATCGACGCTGGCCGCCGCGAAGGCGCAGTGCATCTCGCGGTTCGGCTCCTCCCCCTGCCAGGCGCTGATCCAGAACTCGGGGTGCCCCTCCGGCCCGTAGCCGATGGCCACTCCGACGTCCATCTGCCGGGTGTAGCCGAGCACCCCGAGCACGGCGTCGTAGAAGCGGGCGCTCGCCTGCAGGTCGGAGCAGTTGATGCCGTAGTGGTCGATCATCTTCCGAGGCTAGGGCCCGGAGGGACCGTGCGGATCGGATCCCGCCGGACCATTGTCATCGGGCGCAGTCTTTGGTCGACTGTCTGTGGTGGGTCCGGCCCATCAGGGGGCCCGCCCACGCGAACCGGAGGTGCCCATGAGCTCCACGCAGAGCAGGTCAACCGAGTCGAACCCCGACAGCGCCGAGGAGAGCGACCTCGACGGGTCTCCCGCGGGCGTGCACTCGACCGTCACGGTCGAGGCACCCGTCGAGAAGGTGTGGCAGCACCTCATCAGCGCCCACGGCACGGAGGCCCTGCTCGGGCCCGGCGTCACCCTGGGCAACAAGGGCGAGTCGTGGCACAGCGCCGACGGTCCGCACGGGGTGGTGCGCAGCTACCACCCGATGGAGCAGATCCGTGTGTCGTGGCACCCGCACGAGGACGGCCCCCTCAGCATCGTCGACCTGCAGCTGAGACCCGACGGCTCGAAGACCCGCGTCGACCTCTACCACGAGGGCGAGGGCATCGCCGAGGACGGCGCCGGCGACAAGGCCCGCTGGGACGACGCCCTCGGCCGGTTCAGCTCAGCCCTCGGGAGCTGAACCGGGGTCGGAGGCACCCGGTCTGACCGGAGAGCGCATGATGCCGCGTCAGCGGACGACCATGACCGGGCAGGTCGCGTCGTGGATGACGCGGTGGCTCACCGAACCGAGCAGCATGCCGGTGAATCCGCCGTGCCCGCGCGAGCCGACGACGAGCAGGCCTGCGCCTGCACTCAGTTCGGCCACCGCGTGGCCCGCGTCTCCGTAGAGCACCTCGGTCGTGACGACGACCTTGGGGTGCTGCGCACGCACGCGGCTCGCGGCGCGGGTCACCGACTGTTCGGCGTGGTCGCGCAACGCGTGTGTCTCCTCGGTGCCGCCCTTGGCGGTCTCGGCGTAGGTCCACGCCTCCATCGACCTCGGGTGGGCGACGCGGACGACGTGCAGCACGGCGCCCTCACGCTCGGCGACCTCGGCGGCGGCGCCGACGGCGCGCAGCGCGGCATCGGAGTCGTCGATGCCGACGACGACGTCGTGGTCACGTCCGGGACGCGGCGGCGCCGGCACGTCGTCCGGAGCCTCGCCCTCGGGTCCGCGCACGACGACGACGGGGCAGTGCGCGTGGGCGGCGACGGCATACGACGTCGAGCCGAGCAGCCCGGAGCGGATGCGTCCGCGACCCCGGCTCCCGACGACGACGAGGTCGGCGTCGCGCGACGCGTCGACGAGCTGCACGGCCGGGCTGCCCAGCCAGTACTGCGTCTCGATCTGCGAGGCGTCCAGCGATGCGCCGGCGCGCTCGGCACCTTCGTCGACGAGCGACTTGGCGGCGTTCTCGAGCGACGGCTCGAGCTGCGAGACGTCCATGGCGGGAAAGGCGGGGACGGTGGCCAGGTTGACGCTGTGCATCAGCGTCAGGCGCCGCCCCTGCTGCCGTGCCGTCTCGGCGGCCCATTCGACCGCGAGCTGGGATCCTGCCGAACCGTCGTACCCGACGACGATGCCGTGGGTGGTTCGTGCCTGGCCGTTCATGGTGAGCACCTCTTCCGTGGATCGCGCCGGACTCGCTCCGGACACCTCCATCGTCTCGCCGGGCACCCCCCTCGGCGGGGCAGTGTGACCACTCAGACAGGGCCGCCACGCCCGACGAGGTATGCCGGGAGGCGGGCTCGCGGGCCTAGGCGTCGGCCTCGCGTGCGGCAGCAGTGGCACGGTTGTTCGCGCGCTGGATCGCCTCCACCAGCTCGTCCTTGGACATCTGCGAGCGGCCTTTGACATCAAGCCGTTTCGCGATGTCGTAGAGATGCTGCTTCGTGGCGTTCGCGTCGACCCCACCGGCAGAGTCGCCGTCGTCACGGTGCGCCCGGGCCTCGGCGCCACGGCGTTCCGCCTGGGCGTCGCTCGGGCCCTTCTCCGCCTTCTCCTCCCAGTGGTCGCCGACCTTCTCGAAGGAGTGCTTGAGCGAGGCGAACGCGGTGCGATGGGCGCGCTCTCCCTCGCCGTACTGCTCGACGGCCGCGTCGTGCGTCGCGAGCCACGTCTCCTGGGCCTTGCGCGGCGACCGCTCGAGGGTCGACGGCATGTCGGCCGAGCCCTTCCGTTGCGCGGACGTGCTCGATCGCTTCTTCGTGGGCATCGCGGTCCTCCTCGTCGGGGTCGGTACCCGTCACGTACCCCGGCCGCGGCGCCCTCGCGCGCGAACGGCATACGGGATCGGCTGCGGTCGGGGACCCGTGTTCACCGACAGGGGTGACGGGGTACGGAGGCCGACGGTGAGGACGTGGCGCCGCACGACCTGACCCGACGGTTCACCACACCGAATCGAAGGAGATGGGATGAGCGAGGCTGTCGCACAACGGACGGACGGGGCCATTCGAAGTCTGGTGCCCGCCCGGATGGACCGCTTGCCGTGGACGAAGTTCCACTGGTCGGTCGTCCTCGGACTGGGGGTGTCGTGGATCCTCGACGGCCTCGAGATCCAGATCGTGTCGGAGTCGGGCTTCCAGAAGGCGCTCGGCATGTCGGCGGCGCAGGTCGGGTTGACCGGCACCGTCTACCTCGTCGGCCAGGTCGTCGGCGCGCTGACCTTCGGGCGGCTCACCGACCGGTTGGGCCGCAAGCGGCTCTTCATCATGACGCTGGTCATCTACCTCGTCGGCTCGGGCCTCGCCGGCCTCTCGCCCAACATGTGGTTCCTCTGGGTCTTCCGGTTCATCGCCGGCATGGGCATCGGTGGTGAGTACACCGCGATCAACTCCGCGATCGACGAGCTGATCCCGTCGCACTACCGCGGCCGCGTCGACATCGCGATCAACGGAACCTATTGGGGCGGAGCGTTCTTCGGCGCCCTGGCGAACCTCTACCTGCTCAACCCCGACAACGTCGCCGAGAACATCGGCTGGCGCATCGCGTTCTTCATCGGGCCGGTGCTGGGCCTGTCGATCATCTGGCTGCGCCGGCACATCCCGGAGAGCCCGCGCTGGCTGCTGACGCACGGTCGCGCCGAGGAGGCCGAGCGCACGGTCGCCGAGATCGAGGAGCGCGTGCGCCGCGAGGGCGGCGAGGTCTCCGAGGTCGACGAGAGCAAGGCGATCCTCGTCAAGCCCGAGGAGCGCATGGGGCCGAAGGTGCTGTGGGACGTCTTCATCCGGCGCTACGGCCGCCGCACGGTGCTCGGCCTGACGATGATGGTGACGCAGTCGTTCCTCTACAACGCCATCTTCTTCACCTACGCGCTGGTGCTGACGAACTTCTACGGCATCGACAAGGCAGGCACGTCGCTCTACTTCCTGCCGTTCGCGGCCGGCAACCTGCTCGGACCGCTGCTGCTCGGTCACCTCTTCGACACCATCGGGCGCCGCAAGATGATCTTCAGCACGTACACGATCGCGGGCGTCGTGCTGCTCGTCTCCGCGTGGGCGTTCCACGCCGAGATGCTCAACGCGACGACGCACACGATCTTCTGGTGCGTGTCGTTCTTCTTCGCCTCGGCAGGCGCGTCCGCCGCCTACCTCACGGTCAGCGAGATCTTCCCCATCGAGGTGCGCGGTCAGGCGATCAGCTACTTCTTCGTCGTCGCCCAGTGCGCCGGCGCGATCGCCCCGGTGCTCTACGGCGCGCTCATCGGAGACGGCAAGGACCGGATGCCGCTCACCTGGGGCTACGTCGCCGGTGCCGTCATCATGATCATCGGTGGCGTCGTCGCGCTCGCCATCGGCATCGACGCCGAGCGCAAGTCGCTCGAGGACGTGGCCGACCCGTTGAGCAAGGTCACCGACGACGCGGAGGCGACGGCATGAACCTCGCCGCGGCCGCCCGGGAGTTCACCATCGTGGTCGGGGTCAGCCCGACGAGCGGCTCCCCCGGCGCACTGCGCTGGGCGGCCGACGAGGCTGCCGCTCGCGGCGGACGGGTCGTCGCCGTCCGGGCGTGGCGCCCGCACGCGCCCGAGACCGCGACCGGCGGACGGCTGCCGTCCGTCGTCGCGGACGAGCGCAGCCGGGACGCCGAGGAGAGCCGCCTGGCCGACGACGTCGCCCGGGTGCTCGGTCACGACCACCTCGTCGAGACCCGCGTCGTGGCCGGCAAGCGACGGTCGGTGCTCGTCGAGGAGAGCCGCTCGGCCGACCTCGTCGTCATCGACGCGGGCAGCGCCACCCAGCTGGGCGCCCGTTGGCTGGGCGGGCGTCTGGTGGGCGTCTCGCACTGTCCTGTCGTCGTCGTGCCGCCCCGGCGCTGACGACCCCCGACGCCTGCTGCCCGCACCACGTCCGTGGGGGTCAGTGCACGACCATGACCGGACAACAGGCGTCGTGGATGACCCGGTGGCTGACCGAGCCGAGCAGCATGCCGGTGAAGCCGCCGTGCCCGCGAGAGCCCATGACGACGAGCCCGGCCCGCACGTCGTCGGCGTACGCCGCGATCGTCTGTCCCGACGCGCCGTTCAGGACGTCGGTGCGCACATCGAGCCCGGGGTGGGCGGCCATCGTGGCGTCGGCCACCTCGCGGAGCGCGTCGCCGACGTGGCGGTGCATCGAGTCGATCATCTCCTCGCGCCCGAGCACCGAGTCGGTCTCGGGCCACACCTCCAGGCCACCGACGTTGTCGACCGCGACGATGCGCAACGTCGCCTCCGCGGCGGCCGCCACGGGGATGGCGATGTCGAGCGCTGTCTGCGCGTGCTTCGAGTCGTCGAAGGCGACGACGACGGGGTGCGAGGGACCGGCGTGGACGACCGAGTCACCCCGGACGACGACCGCGGGGCAGTGCGCGTGGGCGGTGACGGCATACGACGTCGAACCGAGCAGGCCGGACGAGATGCTGCCGTGGCCGCGCGATCCGGTGACGACGAGGTCGGCCTGGTCCGACTCGCCGACGAGCTCGGCGGCGGCGCTGCCGATGACGCTGAGCGGATGGATGTCCTTGCGGTCCAACCACTTTCCGGCGATCTCGACGGCCTCCGCGAGCACGCCACGCGACATCTGGTCGTAGGCGTTCGCCTGCACGCCGGGGTCGTATGCCCGGAAGGTCGGGGTCATCGTGAGCCCCACGCAGTGCAGCAGGGTCAGCTGCCGGTCATCCCGTCTGGCGGTCTCCGCGGCCCACTCGAGGGCGAGGCGAGCGCCCGGCGAGCCGTCGTAGCCGACGACGATCCCGTGGCTCATGGACTCGTTGCTGGCGGCACTCATGGCACTCCCCTTCCACTTCGGTCGGGGCCGCATGCTCCGGCCACCTCCATCGTCCCGCCTCGAGGAGTGGCCGGCGGCGAGGTGTGACGGCTCCGACACGTTCCGCAGCGACCCCGGGGGGCAAGGGCATGTGGACAACGCCTTCCCGACTGTTCGAACACCTGTTCTAATTGTGGTGAGGGAAAGGTCCAGGAAGGAGACGGGGATGAGCGCGGACGCCGTGCGGTCGGAGGGCTGGCACACCTCCGAGGACGCCTCGCGCCAGGGCGACGCCATCGTGGACCTCGCGGACCTCACCACGCTCTACGGGGCACGGGCCGACGCGCGCCGGCCGCTGCGGCAGCGGTCGTTGCCCCTGCTCGAACGAACCCTGCGCAAGGAGGTCGCCACGCGACTGCTGTCGCACGAGGTGCCCACCCTCGTCGGCGAGCTGCTCGAGGCCGTGTCTGACGACCTCTCCCCCGCGGTCCCCGGCGACGACGTCGATGCCGCCGAGGCCCTGGCCGATGCAGACCTGCGGGTCCTCGAGGCCGTCGAGAGGTGCAAGGCCGTCCTCGACGCCGTCGGCCTCGAGGCGCTGGCTCGGCTCCAGGCCGACATCGAGGCCGCCGAGGCAGCGCGGCTGACCTCCCTGGGCCGGCCGAAGCCGAAGGGCTGGATCGACCCGGACGAGCTGACCGTCATGGAGGTGTCCACGGCGACCGGGCTCGGCAGCCAGGAGGTGCACGCCCGGCTCGACCTGGCCACCGCCCGCACCCCCGGGGCGGCCGAGCTGCGGTCACGACTGCGCCAGGGAGGCGTCAGCCTCTATCGGGCCTGCACCATCCAGGCAGAGCTGCGGTCGCTCCCGGCCGAGTGCGGCCCGGCGATCGTGGAGGCCACGCTTCGCCTCAAGGACGGCGCGCCACCGTTACCGACGCTCTTCAGGCAGCGCCTCACCCGGGCGTGCGTGGCTGCCGACCGGGAGGCTGCGGAGCGGCGGCGGGCGGCGCGCCGACGCCGGGGCGCGCACGCGCAGATCGACCGGGACGGGCTCGGCACCCTGACGGTGATCAACGACGCCGAGAAGGTCGTCGCCGCGCTCGAACGGGCCGACGCCGTCGCCCGCGCCGCGCGAGCTGCCGGCGACCAGCGCGACCTCGACGCCATCCGGGCGGACGTCATCACCGACACCCTGATGTTTGGCTGGCCCGGCACGTGCGAGGGCAGCCCGTTCCATCCTGCCCACCCGGCAGACTGCGGCGCTTCCTGTCGGCCGGTCCCGAGCGCCAGCGCCAGCGGCGCCAACGGCAGGCCACCTGCGCCGACCAATCCGACCGAGCCGGACCAACCAACCCAGCCAGCCGAGCCCGCCGAACCAGCCGAACCAGCCGAGCCGGCGAGCACCGCGGATGCAACCACTACGGACGGCACCACGGAGCGGGTGGCACCTGGCGGCGTACCGGGCGAAGGCGTCGGCGACGGGCCGTCGCGGCACCTGCGTGGGCCGGAACGAGTCGCTGTCCCAGATGAACCCGCGGCGGAGGCACCCCTGCCCTGGTTCGCTCGTCTCGGCCGGAGACCGGCCGCGAGGGTCACGGTCATCGTGCCCGTCGACGCACTGCTGGGACTGACGACCGCCCCCGGCGAGCTGCCGGGGCACGGATGGGTGTCGGCAGACCTGGCCCGCCGGATCGCCCTCACCGACGATGCGGCTTGGCGGCGCCTGCTCGTGGACGACGCCACCGGGGCTGCGCTCGACCTCTCCACTGGGTCCTACCGCCCGACGGCGGCCATGCGCGCCGTCGTCGAGGCCGTCGACGGCACCTGTCGAGGTCCGGGATGCACCGTTCCGGCCGCGCGCTGCGACCTGGACCACGACGTGCCGTGGCCGCTCGGCCCGACCGCCGTCGGCAACCTCACCAGCAAGCACCGTGCCCACCACAACCTGCACACGCACGAGCACTGGGACGTAGGCCGCGACGGCGACACCGTCCGATGGCGCACTCAGGCGGGGCGCACCTACGTGACCAGCCCCCGCGACTGGCTCGAGGCGGTGCGCGACGCCGCGCTGCTGCCCCCGCAGGTCGTCGACCCGGATGACGCGGTGGAGCGGCGCCACACAGCCGGCACCCGCGACAGCGACCAGCCTCCCTTCTGACCGCGGCGCCCCCCGGCCCCCGGCCGCTCAGGAGACGGCCGTGAGCGGATCGGGCAGCCGGAAGATCCCGTCACCGGTGGCGACGTAGAAGCCGAGCAACGGCACGTCAAGGGCACGACAACGGTCGATCGCGTGCTGGTGCCAGAGCCGGTCGACGTCGTCGGCCACCATCCCCCGGGGGCGGCCCCGACCGAGCAGCACCGAGCCGGACCGCGCGACCACGAGCGGCAGCAACAGGTCGAGGAGGCGGTCGAAGTCCTCGAGCCCGACGAGGCGGCTCGGGTCCCGAGCCACCTCGTGGCGGTCACGACCGGCGTCGCGGGCCCGCTCCCGCGCATGGCCGGAGCTCCGGGCCCCGCTGCTGCGCAGTGGGATCGACCGGGGAGGCGGGTCGTCGTGGAGCAGGACGGGCTGCAGGCCACGGTGCTCCTCGTCGCACACCACGACGGCTGCGCAGCCGGTGGCCCGGTCGGTGTCGCGCATCAGGAGATCCATGACGTCGGCGGCGACCCGCCGGTCCGTCATGGGCAGCTCTCGGAACATGTCGGGCAGTCCGTGCAGGCTCATGCCCGCCATCGTGGACCTGCCGAAGGCCCACCCGTTCGAGTTGTCCCCAGCCCCTTCACCACATGCCGACGGTCTTGTTCGACTCCCAGCCGGTGGCGATGAGCACGTTGCCCGGCACGAGCCGGCCACGACCTGTCCCGCGGTACAGGTAGAGATTGCCGTCCGACCGGTGCGCGACGAGGTCGGCGGCGCCGTCCCTGTCGGTGTCCCCCGCCGACAGCACCTGGTCGAAGACCGTCCAGCCACGCGCGATGAGCACCCCGGAGCCGGATAGCGCGCCGCGCCCGTTGCCGGCATAGACGTAGACGCTGCCATCCGTCCGGCGACCGACGATGTCCGGCTTGCGGTCACCGGTGAAGTCTCCCGGCGAGAAGAGCATGTCGAAGGAGCGCCAGCCCCGCCCAATCTGCGTCCGCCCCGGGAGGAACCCTCCGACCCCGTCGCCACGGATGAGGAAGAGATCACCCGCCGGCGTGCGCGCGATGACGTCCGGCCGGCCGTCGCCGCTGAAGTCCCCGCCCCCGAAGACCCGGTCGTAGATCTGCCATCCAGAGGTGACCGGGAGACCGAGGCTGATCGCGCCGGCTCCACCGAGGCCACCCAGAGGATGCAACACCACGCGGCCCTGCGTCGACACCGACAGCAGGTCGTTCGTCCCGTCGTCGTTGAGGTCACCTGGCGACACGAGCGTTCGGAGCGAACCGAAGCGGCCACCGAGGTAGTAGATGTCCGCCGGACCATGCTTGCGGTTCGGCAGACCCACTCGGACGTGGCCCTCGGAGAACGGCATGATGAGGGCCGTCACGCCGCTGGCCCCGAGACCGGCGCGGTGCGCCGGTCCCGATCCGTCCGGACGGAAGATCCGGTGCACCGCGAGCAGACGGCGCCAGGTCGGGATGTCCACGACACCCGTCGGTGGCAGTGACCGGGCACGTTGCCAAGCGGTGAGGGCGGTCGTCGTGCTCGTCTCGAAGCGCCCGGTCACCGGCGCCCCGATGCCGGCCTGCACTGCCGCCACCACGGATCCGGTGTCACCTTCGCGCAGCTGCATCCCGGAGTTGGTCGCCAGGACGCGGACGAACCCGGGGTCGGTCGGCGCCCCCTCGAGGATGGCAAGGACCGCGCAGGACGCCGTGCTGGGCGTCGTGTACGGCGCGGCCCAGTTGAACCCCCGGAGCCGGCACGGGCCGCGGTCGACGCTCGCCACCGACCGCGTCCAGTAGGACGTGCGGCCCCAGGCGCCCTCCCACGAGAGATCCAGCTCGATGCGGTCGCGATGGCAGAGGTGGTCCATGTCCTCCGTCTGGACCCAGCCGGAGCACGAGGGATGGCCGATCGTCCAACCGTCAGCCGCACGGTACTGGCCCCAGACCTTGCCGTCCCACGAGATGCGCATGACGCCGAGGCGACGGGCATTGCCGGACGCGTTGCCTCGCGCGTCGGGCTGGCTGAGCCACGAGAACAATGCCTGCACCTGGGCGGCCTGCGCCGGGTCGTGGCGATGGAAGGTCAGCTCGACCGCGCGCCCCTCAGCGAGGTAGCTCTCCGGCTTCCACCCGGGAGCGCACGGCTCGCTCGTGTTGACCGCGACCCCGTAGGTCGACCCCAGCAGCTCGGCGAGCTTCGCCGTCCCCGGCTTGACGACCGGGTCGCACGAGGTCGGCGGCACGTAGGGAGCGATCGGCTCGATGCCCGCCGGTGCGCCCACCGGCTCCGGGGGCGTGGTCGTCGCGACCGCGGCGGTCGGCGGCGACGCCAGCGCGGCGGTGGGGAGGGCACTCACCCCCAGGACGAGGGCAGTCAGGGCCACGAGGGCGGTTCTGGATCGGTGGACGTGCACCATCGGCGTCATGCGGGCGGGCTCCTGCCGTCCGAACCATGCGGTATCGGATGAATGGGACAATAGAACCGCGACGCTACCGTGCTGCGAACGGACGCGTGGGGCTTCGCGCAGACCCGCGGCGCACCCAGGCGCTCAGACGCCCGGCACGCGCGAGCCCCGCCCCTCGCGATGAGGGACGGGGCTGCAGGCACGAGCGTCGTTCGGCGCCCGGTCGAGCACGTGACGACCTTTGTGGGGTCAGGCCACGCGCTGCTGCGGCGCGGTCTCCTTCGTCTTGCCCGGGTCCTTCTCGACGATGTCGCCGAGGACCTCGTCGATCTTCGTCATGAGCTCGGGCTCGAGCGTCACACCGGCAGCCTTGACGTTCTCGGCGACCTGCTCGGGTCGCGAGGCGCCGACGAGCGCCGCCGCGACGTTCGGGTTCTGCAGCACCCAGGCGACGGCCAGCTGCGCCATCGTCAGGCCGGCCTCGTCGGCGATCGGCTTGAGGTTCTGCACGCGCGTCAGCACGTCGTCGTTCATGAAGCGCTTGATCATGTCGGCGCCGCCCTTCTCGTCGGCGGCGCGCGAGCCCTCGGGCGGCTGCTGACCCGGCTGGTACTTCCCGGTCAGCACACCCTGCGCGATGGGGCTCCACACGATCTGGCTGACGCCGAGCTCCTCGCACGTCGGCACGACCTCGCCCTCGATGACCCGCCACAGCATGGAGTACTGCGGCTGGCTCGAGATGAGCTGGAAGCCGAGCTCCTTGGCGAGGGTGACGCCCTCGCGGATCTGGTCGGCCGTCCACTCGCTGACGCCGATGTAGAGCGCCTTGCCCTGGCGCACGACGTCCGCGAACGCCTGCATCGTCTCCTCGAGCGGCGTCTCCGTGTCGTAGCGGTGCGCCTGGTAGAGGTCGACGTAGTCGGTCTGCAGCCGCTCGAGCGAGCCGTTGATCGACTCCATGATGTGCTTGCGCGACAGGCCGGTGTCGTTCTTGCCGCCGGGCCCGGTGGGCCAGTAGACCTTCGTGAAGATCTCGAGGCTCTCGCGGCGCTCGCCCTTGAGGGCGTCGCCGAGCACGCTCTCGGCCTTGGTGTTGGCGTAGACGTCGGCGGTGTCGAAGGTGCTGATGCCGGCGTCGAGGGCGGCGCGCACGCACTGGGTCGCCACGTCGTTCTCCACCTGCGACCCGTGGGTCAGCCAGTTGCCGTAGGTGATCTCTGAGATCTTGAGCCCGCTGTTGCCGAGGTATCGGAAGTTCATGCCTCCCACCGTATGCCGCCAGCCGGCGTGCGCCAGAGGCGCCCCGAGGCGCATCGCGCCCCCTGTTCGAGGGCTGGAACTGGACGGTTGGCCGTTTCGTTGTCCGGGTACACCCACTGAAGCAAATGCGTCGGAATCTTCAAGGGTGCTTGAACGTTGGACGCACGTGACGGGCCGGACGGCTCGTCCCCCAGAGACCAGGAGGTGGATCGTGAGACGCAGGAAGTACGAGGAGTTCGAAGAGGACAACGGCACCATGTTGCGCTACGTCCGCCACGAGAACGGCGGCGGCTTCGTGGAGTCGCACGCCCACGTCGACGCATCGGCACACGTCGGCCCCTCCGCCTACGTCGACCGCGGCGCGGTCGTCGGGGCCGGAGCACGCATCAGCGCCGGCGCGTGGATCGACCGCGAGGCGGTCGTGCACGCGGGGGCCGTGGTGGGCACCGCCGCACACGTGGCAGCCCGTGCCGTCGTCGGCCGTGACGCCCGCATCGGCGCCCGCACCAAGATCGGCGCCGACACCCACGTCTGGGACGGCGCGCGCGTCGACACCGACGAGGTCGTGCCGCCCCACGCCGTCATCCGTGGCGGCACCAAGGGCGCCCGCGCCGCCTGACGGCGAGCAAGGCACCCCACGCCGACTCACCCGCCACCCGGCCGGCGACGCCTGCCGCCTGCTGCCGGGCTCATGCCGGGCTCATGCCGGGCTCATGCCGGGGCCGTCGCCAGCCCACGCACCGGTGCCTGGTAGCCAGGGGTGGGCTCGCCGCGCCGCCGACGGGTCGTGACGCGGGTCGACGCGGTCCCTGACAAGGGCCGGCAGGCTCGCACCCGTGCCCTCCCGACGTCGGCACGTGACCTCCTCGCACGCCACCTCCTCGCACGTCGCGGTGCGACCGCCCCTCAGCCCGGCGACCGCGCGCCGTCGGACGGCATCCGTCCCGACGTGACCGTCGCCGCCGCCTCGCGGACCGCGGCCGCGACGGCCGGCGCGACGTGCGGGTCGAAGACGCTCGGCACCACGTAGCTCGCGTTGAGCTCCTCCGGCTCGACGCAGTCCGCGATGGCCGACGCGGCCGCCACCATCATCGCGTCGGCGACGTCGGTGACCCCGGCATCGAGGAGCCCCCGGAAGAACCCCGGGAAGACGAGCACGTTGTTGATCTGGTTGGGGTGGTCCGACCGCCCCGTGGCCACGACGGCCGCGTGCACCGACGCGGCGATCGGGTCGACCTCGGGCACCGGGTTGGCCATCGCGAAGACGACCGCGCCCGGCGCCATGGTGGCGATGTCGTCACCCGTGAGCAGGTCCGGCGCCGAGACGCCGATGAAGACGTCGGCGCCGGCGAGCACCTCACGCAGCGACCCCGTCTCGTGGCGGGGGTTCGTGTGGTCGGCGATCCACTGCCGGAAGGGTTCCATCCCCTTGGCGCCCGAGTGCACCGCGCCCTCGCGCCCGCACCCGACGATGTCGCGGGCGCCCTGCGCGAGGAGCAGCCGGATGATGGCGTGCCCCGCCGCGCCCACGCCCGAGACGACGATGCGCACGTCGTCGAGGCTCTTGCCGACGACCCGCAGCGCGTTCGTCAGCGCTGCCAGCACGACGATCGCCGTCCCGTGCTGGTCGTCGTGGAAGACCGGGATGTCGAGCATCCCGCGCAACCTGGCCTCGATCTCGAAGCACCGCGGCGCGGAGATGTCCTCGAGGTTGATGCCGCCGTAGACCGGCGCCATCGCGCGCACGATCTCGACGATGGCGTCGGGGTCCTGCGTGTCGAGGCACACCGGCCAGGCATCCACACCCCCGAACTGCTTGAAGAGCGCCGCCTTGCCCTCCATGACCGGCAGCGCGGCGAGCGGACCGATGTTGCCGAGCCCCAGCACCGCCGAGCCGTCGGTGACGACGGCCACGGTGTTGCGCTTGATCGTGAGTCTCCGGGCGTCGTCCGGGTGCTCGGCGATCGCCAGGCAGATGCGAGCGACCCCCGGCGTGTACGCCCGGGAGAGGTCGTCGCGGTGCTTGAGCGGCACCTTGGGGTTGACCTCGAGCTTGCCGCCGAGGTGCAGCAGGAAGGTCTGGTCGCTCACCTTGCGCACGTCGGCGCCCGGGATCGCCGCGATGGCCGCGGTGATGAGGGCGGCGTGTCGCTCGTCCGTCGTGTCGCACGTGACGTCGACGACGAGCCGGTCGGTGCGGCTCTCGGCCACGTCGAGCGCCGTGAGCGCGCCGCCCGCGGACGCGACGGCCGTCGTCAGCGCCGCGGTGGAGTTGGAGGCGGCGGGCACCTCGACCCGGACGGTGATGGAGTATCCCGGACTCGGTGTGGCCATGGCGGTCCTCCTGCGCGTGCCTCGGTGCCCCGACACGGCCATCCTCCACCCGGAGCGGGCCCGGCACGATGACCGCCGCACCGTGCCAGGAGCGCCTGAGACGTCGCTGCGTGGACTCCAGCCGTATGCCGCCGAGCTGGGTCGGCGGCATACGGCGTGGCTCCTCCGCCTCCGTCGGCCACTGTCCCACGGAATGCCACGGAAATGTGCAAAACGGATATACCGGACCCTTCTAAACCGCCCCCGGCCCGGCGAGGCTGCGGACCGCGGTGTAGAGGGCGACGAGCACGAGCAACCCGGCGAAGGTGAGCGTGAGCCGTCGGGGGTCCACCCTCGACGCGACGCGACCACCGACCAGGCTCGCGGCCACGGCGGCCGCCGTGAACGTGGCGACGAGCGGCCAGTCCAGCCCGCTCGCCGGGTGCGTGACCCGGGCGGCCAGGGCCGTCGCACTGTTGACGGCGATGACGAGCAACGAGGTGCCGACGGCCGTCGGCATCGGGAACCCGAGGGCGAGCACGAGTGCCGGCACGAGCGCGAATCCCCCACCCACGCCGAAGAACCCGGTGAGCAGGCCCACGGCCGTGGCGGTCACGACGACCTTGGCCACGCGCGGGCAGGCACACCGGAGCGGGCGGAGCGTCAGCATCGGCTCGAGGGTCACGTCGAGCGACGACGCAGCGCCGCGGGAGCTCAGCGCACGCCGGATCATGAGGCTCGCGACGAGGAGCATGAGCGCCGCGAACGCGAGCAGCAGCACGGCGGGTGGGACGCTGCGCGAGAGGGCGGTGCCGGCATACGACCCCGCGGTGCCGAGCGCCCCGAAGAGCAGCCCCTGGGCGAATCGGACCCGCCCCGCGCGCGCGTGCGGGACCAGGGCGATGAGGGCGGTAGTGCCGACGATGACGAGCGAGCTCGTCGTCGCGTGGCGCGGGTCCTGGCCGAGCACGTAGACGAGGCCGGGGACGGTGAGGATCGAGCCACCGCCGCCGAGGGCCCCGAGGGCGAGGCCGACGAGCACTCCGAGGGGCACGGCCAGCAGGGGCACGGGTGGGGTCTCCTGGGGAGGTCGGGTCGGTCGGGGTGGACCGTCGGGTCAGCGCCCGAGCAGGCGGCCGAGGAAACCCCCGCCGCCGGTCTCGGCCTTGACGTGGCCGGCGCAGCGCTGCGCGGTGGGCACCGAGCGCATGACCTGGTCGACGTGCTGGCCGCAGCCGGCCCAGGTCGTCTTGCCGCAGGTCTTGCAGGTGGCGGGTCGGCACATGGTGGATCTCCTTCAGGGTCAAGGCCGCCGGTGATCGGCGACCCGGTTGGGTGTCGGGTGTCGGGGGTGGGCTGGTGGGTGGTGCGGTGGGTCAGGCAGCGCCGGCGAGCGACAGCCCGGACGCCGCGGCCCGTTCGGCGAAGCTGTCGTCGACCGCCACGACGTGGCGCCCATGGGCGGCGAGCACCGAGGCGGCGATGGACGCACGGTAGCCGCCGGCGCAGTGCACCCAGACCTCCCCCGCCGGCACCTCCGTCAGCCGCTGCAGGAGCTCGTGCAACGGCAGGTTGACGGCGTCGATGACGTGCCCGTCGTCGAACTCCGTCGCGCGACGCACGTCGAGCACGACGACCGGGCGGTGGTGGCGCACCTGCGCGAGGTCGGCGAAGGTCGCGCGCGGGAACGAGCCCAGCCGACCGTCGGTCCAGCCCTCCGGGCGACCGGTGGCCGCACCCTCGAGGTGGTCGATGCCGATGCGGACGAGCTCGCGCTGCGCCTCCGCGACCTGCTCGGCGCTGTCGCCGAGCAGCGTGAGCGGCGTGCCCCACGGGATGAGCCAGCCGAGGTAGGTCGCGAACTGGCCGTCGACCCCGAGGTTGAACGTGCCCGTGACGTGCCCGGCGGCGTATGCCGTCCGGTTGCGCAGGTCGACCACCCACTCACCGCGGTCGATCCGGTCGGCGAGCACGGCCTTGTCGGCCTGCTCGGGCGGGGTGAGGTCCGGCGCCTGCGGCCCGGTGCTGTTGGCCGGGCCCATGTGGGCGTAGTAGGCGGGGTAGGCGTCGAGCCCGGCCAGCGTGTCGGACACCCAGCGCTCCTCGTCCTGCGTCAGGGCCGAATTGGCGCGCTTCTCGCGGCCGATGGTCGAGGCGGTCGTGTCGCCCGTCGAGCCCGCGGAGCAGAAGCTGCCGAAGCCGTGCGTGGGCAGCACGTGCGCGTCGTCCGGAAGGACGTGGGCGAGGCGGTGCGCCGACGCGTACTGGTGGTGCACGAGGTCGTGGGTGTGCGCGGCGCCGAGCAGGTCGGGGCGGCCGGTCGCGCCGAAGAGGAGGGAACCTCCGGTGAAGACGCCCACGGTCTCGAACTGTTCCGTCGCCGGGTCGGACGACTCGAGGGCGTAGGACAGGTGCGTGAAGGTGTGGCCGGGCGTGGCGATGACGCGCACACGCAGGCTCGGCGACACGTCGACGACGTCGCCGTCGGACACCGGCACCCGCTCGAAGGAGACGCTGTCGGCGGCGTTGACGTGGTAGGCCGCACCGGTCGCCACGGCGAGCGCGTGGCCGCCGGTCACGTAGTCGTTGTGCAGATGCGTCTCGAAGACGTGGGTGATCCGCACGCCGGCGTCCGCCGCGAGGCCGAGCACGCGGTCGATGTCGCGCTGCGGGTCGATGACGACCGCGACCTGCCCGTCGTGGGCGAGGTAGCTGCGGTCGCCGAGGGTGGGCGTGTCGATCGCGACGACGGTCGCCAACCCGATGACGGTCGCGGATCCGGCAGCGGGGGTGGTCATGCGTCCTCCTGGCACTTCGTCGTCATGACCTGAACTATACCCCCTGGGGTATAAGTTCACGAACACGACCGGCGCGCGGACGTCGTCGGGCTGCGACGGCATACCCCATTGGGTATGCTCGAGGTCCATAGGACCCTGCATCGAAGGAGCGTCGTCATGGCGACACGGAACTGCTCGGGGGCTGCCTGATGGGCTACGTGCTGACGGCCACGATCCCCCGGGACTTCGCCACGACCCTGGCGGCGACCCGAGAGGCCCTCTCCGAGGTCGGCTTCGGGGTGCTGACGGAGATCGACCTGGCGGCGACCCTCGAGGCGAAGCTCGGCGCCGACATCGCTCCCCAGGTCATCCTCGGCGCCTGCCGGCCTCCCCTGGCGCTCGCGGCCCTGCAGGCCGAGCCCTCCATCGGGGTGCTGCTGCCGTGCAACGTCGTCGTGCGCAGCCTCGACGCCGCCCACACCCTCGTCGAGGCGATGGACCCGGCCGCCATGGTGACGATGACCCGCAACGAGGGGCTCGTCGACGTCGCGACCGACGCCCGCGAGCGGCTCGGACGCGCGCTCGAGCTCGTCGCCGGCTGACCGACGACGCCCCGCTCGTCGCCCCGCTCGTCGCTCTGCTCAGGCCTGCGCGGGGGTGACGTCGAGCGACTCGAGCAGTCGCAGGACGCGCTGCCTGATCTCGTCGCGGATGGGTCGCACGGCGTCCACGCCCCGACCGGCCGGGTCGGCGAGCTCCCAGTCCTCGTAGCGCTTGCCCGGGAAGATCGGGCACGTGTCGCCGCACCCCATGGTGATGACGACGTCGGACTCCTTGACGGCATCGGTGGTCAGCACCTTGGGAGTCTCGGCCGTGATGTCGATGCCCTCCTCGGCCATCGCGGCCACCGCGGAGGGGTTGACCCGCTCTGCGGGCGCGGACCCTGCGGAACGCACCTCGACGGCGTCGCCGGCGAGGTGGGCGAGGTAGGCCGCCGCCATCTGCGACCGGCCGGCGTTGTGCACGCAGACGAAGAGGACGGACGGCCGGTCGGCGGGTCGGGTCTCGGTGCTCACGGGTGAATCGGTCCTTCCGGGTGGGTGAAGCGACGACGGAGGGCGAGACTGACGTAGACGAGGGCGACGAGGGCGGGCACCTCGATGAGCGGGCCGACGACCCCCGCGAGCGCCTGGCCCGAGGTGGCGCCGAAGGTGGCGATGGCGACCGCGATCGCGAGCTCGAAGTTGTTGCCGGCGGCGGTGAAGGCGAGGGTCGTCGTGCGCTCGTAGCCGAGCCCGATGCCGGCGCCGAACGCGAAGCCGCCACCCCACATGATGGCAAAGTAGGCGAGCAGCGGCACCGCGATGCGGGCCACGTCGAGCGGGCGGGAGGTGATCGCGTCGCCCTGGAGGGCGAAGAGCACGACGATCGTGAAGAGCAGGCCGTAGAGCGCCCACGGCCCGACCTTCGGGATGAACGTCTTCTCGTACCAGTCGCGCCCGCGCCGACGCTCTCCGAGGCGGCGCGAGAGGAAGCCCGCCACGAGCGGGATGCCGAGGAAGACGAGCACCGACCGCGCGATGTCCCACGTCGAGGCGTCGATGCCGGTCTGCTCGAGACCCAGCCAGCCCGGCAGGACGGAGAGGTAGAACCAGCCGAGACCGGCGAACGCCACGACCTGGAAGAGCGAGTTGAGCGCGACGAGCACGGCCGCCGCCTCGCGGTCGCCGCACGCGAGGTCGTTCCAGATGATGACCATGGCGATGCAGCGCGCGAGGCCCACGACGATGAGGCCGGTGCGGTAGGCCGGCAGGTCGGGCAGGAAGATCCAGGCCAGCGCGAACATCAGCGCCGGACCGACGACCCAGTTGAGCAGGAGCGAGCCGACGAGCAGACGACGGTCCCCGGTCACCGAGTCGAGCCGGTCGTAGCGCACCTTGGCGAGCACCGGGTACATCATGACGAGCAGGCCGAGCGCGATGGGCAGCGAGACCCCGTCGACCTCGACGCGCGACAGCGCGTCGCCGAGGCCGGGCACCAGGCGTCCGAGGAGCAGGCCCGCCACCATGGCCAGACCGATCCACACGGGCAGGAACCGGTCGAGCGTCGAGAGCCCCCCGGCGACGGGGTCGGGAGCGGTCGGGCGCTGCGCGGTGGTTCGGGTCACGCGGCAACGGTGACGGCTGCATCGACGTGTGTCAACATGGACCCTCATCGATACAGGCCGACGGACGGTGGACCCATGGGCATCACGACGCTGACGACCACGCTGTCGAGGACCCCGCAGGACGTCCCGAGCGTCTCGGCGTGCGGATCGGCACCGGTGCCCGTGCTCGAGCGGGCCGAGGCCGACCGGCGCGCGGCGCTGCTCAAGGCGCTCGCCGACCCCGTCCGGCTCCAGCTGCTCAGCATCATCGGCGCCTCGCCCCGCCAGGAGGCGTGCGTGTGCGACATGACCGACGGCGTGCAGGTCTCGCAACCGACCGTCAGCCACCACCTCAGGACGCTCGTCGAGGCCGGGATCCTCACCCGCGAGCGGCGCGGCACCTGGGCCTGGTTCCGGCTCCGGGCCGACGCGCTCGACGACGTCCGGCGCTTCCTCCCCTGAGCTCCGAGGTCCGTGCTCCGAGGTCCGTGCTCCGAGGTCCGCGCCCTGTGCTCCGCGCTCCGGGCTCTGAGACCGCTCTCAGATCCTCACGTCATCCTGCGGGTTGCGGCGTCCTGCCGCGCGACCGACCCGAAGGACGACCGTGAGCCGCCTGCTCGGCCTCAGCGACAGCCTGTTCCTGCGCTTCAACGACCTCGCTCGAACGACGACGGCGCTCCACGCGCCGGCCGTGGCGTACGCCACGTACGGCGTCGTGGTCTTCGCGGCGCTGGTGGTGCTCGGTGTCTGGCGTCGGCGACGTGCGAGCGACCGGCAACTGGCCGCGGCGCTCTGGGCGGGCCTCGGGACGGCGCTCGCGATCGCGGTCAACCAGCCTGTCGCTGCCCTCGTCGCCGAGCCCCGGCCGTATGCCGCCCACCCCGCGGCCCTGACGCTGGTGGACCGGACGACGGACTGGTCCTTCCCGTCCGACCACTCCGTGATGGCCGGTGCCGTCGCCGTCGGCCTGCTCGTCGTGTCGAGGCGCCTGGGCGCCCTCGCGGCTGCGGCCGCGGTGCTGATGGCCGTGACCCGCGTCTACGTCGGCGCGCACTACCCGCACGACGTCGTTGCGGGCCTCGCCCTCGGCGGGGTGGTCGCCGGTGTCGGCTGGTTGCTCGTGCGGCTGCCGCTCACTCGCCTGGCCGGGGCGCTGCGACGGCTCCCCGTCGTCCACCGCGTGCTCGCGCCGGCCGCGTAGACGCCTGGGGCGGCACCGAGGATCGGTGCCGCCCCAGGACGGTCAAGCCTGACGACCGGCGTCAGCTGCAGCCGCTGGTGCTGCCGCAGCCCTCGCAGACGTAGCAGGAGCCGGCGGGACGCATCTTCGTGCCGCAGGTCATGCAGATCGGCGCGTCGGCGGTGATCCCGCCGAACTTCTCGAGCAGCTCGGCCGAGCTGTGCACGTCGGAGCCCGCCTCACGGGCCGACGCGGCGCCGGCACCGGACTTGACCTCGGAGGCCTTGAGCTCCTTGGCCTCGTCGGACTTGGCCTCGGCGCGCTTGGCGACCGGGGCCGACTGCTGGAGGGTCTCCAGCTCGTCCTCGAGCTCCTCGTCGGACTCGTCGCTCGCGGTGGCCTCGTACGACCCGGTCTCGACCTGACGGGCCCGCTCCACCGCGGTGTGGATCCCCATGAACGAGCGGGTGTCGAAGTCGAGGTAGTCGAGCGCCAGGCGGCGGAAGACGTAGTCCATGATCGACTGCGCCATGCGCACGTCGGGGTCGTCGGTCAGGCCGGCCGGCTCGAACCGCAGGTTGGTGAACTTCTCGACGAAGGTCTCGAGCGGCACGCCGTACTGCAGGCCGATCGACACGGCGATCGAGAAGGCGTCCATCACGCCGGCGAGGGTCGAGCCCTGCTTGCCGAACTTGAGGAAGATCTCACCGAGCTGCTGGTCGTCGTAGGTGCCGGCCGTGAGGTAGCCCTCGGCCCCACCGACGGCGAACGACGTCGTCTGCGAGGTGCGGCGCTTGGGCAGGCGGCGACGGACCGGACGGTACTCGATGACCTTCTCGACCTTGACCTCGGCGGCAGCGGCGTCCGCGGCGGCCTTGTTGTTCTTGGCCGTCGAGCCACCGTCGGAGAGCGGCTGGCCGACCTTGCAGTTGTCGCGGTAGATCGCGAGCGCCTTGATGCCGAGCTTCCAGCCCTGCATGTAGACGTCCTGGATCTCCTCGACCGTGGCCGTCTCGGGCAGGTTGACCGTCTTGGAGATGGCGCCCGAGAGGAACGGCTGCGTCGCGGCCATCATGCGCACGTGGCCCATGGCCGAGATCGAGCGGGCACCCATGGCGGTGTCGAAGACCTCGTAGTGCTCCGGCTTGAGGCCGGGGGCGTCGATGACGTGGCCCTTGTCGGCGATGTACTCGACGATGGCCTCGATCGACTCCTGCTGGTAGCCGAGCTTCTTCAGGGCGCGCGGGATCGTCAGGTTGACGATCTGCATCGAGCCGCCGCCGACGAGCTTCTTGAACTTCACGAGCGAGAAGTCCGGCTCGATGCCGGTCGTGTCGCAGTCCATCATGAAGCCGATCGTGCCGGTGGGCGCGAGCACCGACGCCTGGGCGTTGCGGTAGCCGTGCTTCTCACCGAGCTTGACGACGTCGGCCCACGCCTTCGTCGCGAGCTGGTGGACGTCGGAGTCCATCGCGTCGAGCGTCTTGATGGTGTCGTTGGCGGCCTGGTGCTTGCGCATGACCCGCTTGTGGGCGTCCGCGTTGCGGGCGTAGCCGGCATACGCACCGACGACCGACGCCATCTCGGCGGAGCGCTTGTACGCGGCACCCGTCAGGAGCGAGGTGATCGAGGCGGCGAGGCTGCGGCCACCCTCGGAGTCGTAGCCGTGGCCCGTCGCCATGAGGAGCGCGCCGAGGTTGGCGTAGCCGATGCCGAGCTGGCGGTAGTTGCGGGTCGTCTCGCCGATCGGCTCGGTCGGGAAGTCGGCGAAGCAGATCGAGATGTCCATCGCCGTGATGACGAGCTCGACGACCTTCTGGAAGGTGACCGCGTCGAACGTGTCGTCGTCGCGGAGGAACTTCAGCAGGTTGAGCGAGGCGAGGTTGCACGAGCTGTTGTCGAGCGACATGTACTCCGAGCACGGGTTCGAGGCGGTGATGCGGCCCGTCTCGGGGTTCGTGTGCCAGGCGTTGATGGTGTCGTCGTACTGGATGCCCGGGTCGGCGCACTCCCAGGCGGCCTTGGCGATCTTCGTGAAGAGCTCACGCGCGTCGACGGTGTCGATGACCGAGCCGTCCGAGCGCGAGCGCAGCCCGAACTCGGTGCCGTCCTCGACGGCCTTCATGAACTCGTCGTTGACGCGGACCGAGTTGTTGGCGTTCTGGTACTGGACCGAGACGATGTCCTTGCCGCCGAGGTCCATGTCGAAGCCGGCGTCACGCAGCGCGCGGATCTTGTCCTCCTCGCGCGCCTTCGTCTCGACGAACTCCTCGATGTCGGGGTGGTCGACGTCGAGCACGACCATCTTCGCCGCACGACGCGTGGCGCCGCCCGACTTGATGGTGCCGGCGGAGGCGTCGGCGCCGCGCATGAAGGAGACGGGACCGGAGGCCGTGCCACCCGAGGAGAGCAGCTCCTTGGAGGAGCGGAGGCGGGAGAGGTTGAGGCCGGCGCCGGAGCCGCCCTGGAAGATCTTGCCCTCCTCCTTGTACCAGTTGAGGATCGAGTCCATCGAGTCGTCGACGGCGAGGATGAAGCACGCGGAGACCTGCTGCGGGCTCTTCGTGCCGACGTTGAACCACACCGGCGAGTTGAACGAGAAGACCTGGTGCAGCAGGGCGTGCGACAGCTCGTGCTCGAAGATCTCGGCGTCCTCGGCCGAGGCGAAGTAGCCGTTGCTCTTGCCGGCCGCGACGTACGTGAGCACGACCCGGTCGATGAGCTGCTTGAGCGAGACCTCGCGGGCCGGCGTGCCGACGGCGCCTCGGAAGTACTTCGTCGTGACGATGGTGCTGGCGTTGACCGACCAGAAGTCGGGGAACTCGACGCCGCGCTGCTCGAAGATCGTCTCGCCGGTCTTCCAGTTCTGCTGGACGACGTCGCGCTTCTCCCACGTCACCTCGTCGTACGGGTGCACACCGGGCGTGGTGTAGATGCGCTCGATCCGGACGCCCTTCGCGCCCGCCTTCGCGCGTGAGCTGCGGTTACCGATCTCCGTCATGTGTCGCGGCCTCCCTGACCGAATCTGCTGCTGGACTGAGTGTTGCGTGTGGCACCGACAGCGGACGTGGCCGGGGCGGTGCGGGGTCGTGCTGGTCGTGCTCAGCGGTGCTCGTGGTGCTCGGTGGTGCTGGGTCGTGCTGGTCTGGTCGTGCGGGTCCTGCTGGACGGTGCCGGTCGACTCACGCGTCCCGGTGCGCCACGCTCACCGCGGTGCGTCGTGGCGGAGAGGCTCCTCGCCCACCGCGTCGCGCTCGGCCCGCAGGAGCGCGATGGCTCCCTCGAAGTCCTCGAGCGACTCCCAGCCCTGGTAGACGCTGGCGAACCGGAGGTAGGCGACCTCGTCGAGCTCCCGGAGCGGCTCGAGGACGGCCATGCCGACCTCGTGCGCGTCGATCTCCGCGCTGCCCTGGGACCGGATCGTCTCCTCCACCTTCTGGGCGAGGAGCGCGAGGTCGTCCTCGGTCACGGGCCGGCCCTGGCAGGCCTTGCGCACCCCGGAGAGCACCTTGGCCCGGGTGAACGGCTCGCTCACCCCCGACCGCTTGATGACGTTGAGGCTCGAGGTCTCGAGCGTCGTGAAGCGGCGGTTGCACTCCGGGCACTGCCGACGGCGCCGGATCGAGGTGCCGTCGTCGGTGGTCCGCGAGTCGATGACCCGGGAGTCGGTGTGGCGGCAGAACGGGCAGTGCACGCGTGGTCACCTTCCTTCCCGGGGCATGGCTCTTCGAGCACAGGTCGGAGCGCCCCGCACCGCGCTCCCCGGGACCGCCTGGGGACGGAGGTGGGGACGGGTTGGGGATGACCTGTGGGTAACCCCCGTTCAGCTGGGGACTACATGTGGATGTCTTACATCTGTGTAACTACTAGATGTAGGGGTAACTGTAGGCGCGAGCGGACCCCGCCGCAAGCAGCGATTTCACCGTCGGCGCGTCGCGTCGCTGACCTGCGCAAACGCCTCCGCGACCCATTCGCCCGACATGTCCGTGAACATCGAGACCCATCATGTGGGGGTCCACCGTCGGTCCCGCCCCACCATCCGGGGAACGCCGCCACCGACGGCCCCGGCGACGCGACCCACGACGCGACGCACGACGCGACCGGGACCGCGATGCGTCCCGGCGTCGTCCATGGCACAGTTCTTTCGTGACAAACCGGACATCGACGACGACTGCTCTGGACACCGCCGAGCGCCGCGACCACGCCCTGGCGGGCTACGACGTGCTCGACCACGCGCCGGCTCGCGAGCTGCAGGCCCTCGTCGACATCGCGGCGCAGGTGTGCACCGTGCCGCGCGCCGCCATCAACCTCATCACCTCGACCGAGCAGCAGCAGATCGCCACGACCGGCTTCGCGGCATCGATCTGTGCCCGCGAGGACTCGATGTGCGCCGCCGTGCTCGAGCACACCGACCGGGTCGTGGTGCCGGACGCTCGCCTCGACGACCGCTTCCGCGAGAACCCTTTCGTCACCGGCATCCTCGGCACGGTGCGCTTCTACGCCTCCGCCCCCCTGAGGACGCCGGACGGCGTCATCATCGGCCGGCTCTGCGTCTTCGACCACGCGCCGAGGGAGCTCGACGCCTCGCAGGAGGCGGCCCTCGGCGCCCTGGCCGAGCGGGTCGTCGACGTGCTCGAGCTGCGGCTGCGCACGCGCGAGCTCGAGGGCTCCCTCTCGGCCCTGACCCGTGCCCGTGACGAGCTGCACCGCTCCAACGAGGCCCTGTCCGTCTTCGCCGGGCAGGTGAGCCACGACCTGCGCAGCCCGCTCACCGCGATCATGGCGAGCACCGAGATGCTCGGCCAGCAGCCCTCGGTCCTTGAGGACGCCACGGCGCAGCGGCTCGTCGCGACGGCCTTCCGGTCGGCCACGCGCATGGCCGGGCTGATGGAGCAGATCCTCTCCCACGCCCAGGTCGGCGCCCAGCTGCTCACGACCGAGACCGACCTCGACGCCGTGCTCGGCGCGGTGCTCGAGGACCTCGCCCCGCGCCTCACGGCCCGGTCCGCCACGGTTTCGGTCGGGCCCCTCCCCGTCGTGGTCGTCGACGACCAGCAGATCTACTCGGTGCTGCTCAACCTCGTCTCCAACGCCGTCAAGTACTCGCGGCCGGACGTGCCGCCGGTCGTCGCCGTGTCGGCCAGCCGACGTCGCGGAGCCTGGCGGATCTCGGTGCGCGACAACGGGATCGGCATCCCCGTCGGCGAGCGCGAGATGGTCTTCGGCCTCTTCAACCGCATCGAGACCTCGGTCGACGGGAGTGGCATCGGCCTCGCCACGGTCAAGCGCATCATCGAGGCCCACGGCGGTCGCATCGGGATCGACTCGGTCGACGGACCGGGCACCGAGGTCTGGTTCGACCTGCCCGCCTGCTGAGCAGGCCGGCCGTCGCCTCACGTCGTCACGGCAGCAGGCGCGGCCAGGCCAGCGGGTCCGTGCCGAGGCTCGGCCCGGTCGTCGTGCACGCCCGCTCGTCGTCGCCCTGCAGCACGCGGAGGTCGCGGCGCCCGACCGCGAGGGCGACGAGGTTGCGGGCGCTGTCGGTGCCGGACCGCAGGTAGTCGGAGTGGCCCACCGAGGTGCGACCGACGTCGACGTAGTCGGAGCGCGGCCGCAGCCAGTGGTTGCAGCCGGACGCGGGTGCCTTCAGGGCCAGCGTCGACAGGCGCACGGCCCCCGCGACGGCAGCGGGCGCCGTGCCGTGCACGACCCACCCGTAGGCGAACACGTCGTCGCCGATCGCCCCGAGGACGTTGAACGAGCCGGGGGCCAGGGAGGCCTTCGCGACGTCGGCGAACGGCATCCCCGGTGCGCCGAGGACAGCCACGTCATCGATGACGCTCGTGCGCAGCACGGCGAAGCCCGCGAGCGTGCCCCCGTAGGAGTGCGCCCACACGCTCGTGTGCGCCGGACGGTCGCGGGCCGCGTCGACACCGGTCACGAAGTCGGCCAGTGCCGCCGCGTTGTCGCGAGCGAGCTTGGAGCTCAGGACGTTCCGGTCGATCGAGGTGACGATCTCGCGCAGCTGGGGCGCGTCGTAGCCCATCCACGTCACGATGGCGACGTCGCCGCCCCGGGCGAGCTGCAACGCCTCCGAACGCATCCGCACGAAGGTCTCGTCGTAGCGGCGCAGGTCGCCGCCGACGGTCGTCGAGAGGCCCCCGACGTAGGTCGCCACGTGGTCGGCGCGGTCGACGTCGCCGATCGCCACCACCGCCCGCAGATCGGGTGCGCCGGTGTCGACGAGAAGCAACTGCCGCTGCACCCCGTCGCGCCGGGCGAGGACCTCGCGGATCGCCCGGAGCCCGTCGACGCGTTCCTGCGCCCGCGTCCGCTCCCCCGCGTCCCACGGGGCGCCGTCGTGGCCCAGCTCCTGCACGCGCCCGTATGCCGTCCGCTCGGCGCGCACGAGCAGCGTGAGGTTGGCCTCGTGGCGGGCCCCGGCCGGGACCCCGTCGCGCGCGCCGACCCACTCCGGCCGCTCGCGCAGCACCCAGCGCTGCTCCTCGGCGGTGAGCGAGCGCCACCAGGCGGCCGTCGAGAAGACGAGGTCGGGCACGCCACCCGCGACGCCCGAGGGAGGTGGTGACGGGCGCACGGTCGCCGCGCCTGCCGGGGCGCCAGGCGACGCGCCCGCCGTCGGGTCGGAGCCGCGCGCGGACTCGAGCAGCGCGCGGGCGAGCTCCTCGTCGAGCTCCCGGGCCGCGCGCTGCGCCTCGTGGAGGCACGCGTGCACCTCGGCGAGCAGGAGGGCGTCGAGGCGGGTCCGGTGGGCCTCCACGAGCGGCTCGCCGAGCGACGCCCGCACGGGCAGGAGCACGACACCGTCGGGGTCGACCCAGGCGCCCTCCGCGGCCGCGCGGCGATCCGCGCGGCGCACGAGGTCGGCCGCCGCCTCGAGTCGGCGTGCGGCCCGGCCCAGGGCGTGGCCGGTTGCGGCGAGGCTCCGGCCGAGCCGGGAGAGCTGGTCGACGACGAAGGCGTGCCGCGCGAGAGCGGCGCGGGCAGCAGGGCCCGACCACCGCGTGACGGCCGAGCGCCGCCACAGCAGGACCTCGGTGCACCTCAGCACGGTGGCTCGCCGCTCCTCCAGCCGTCGGGCCACCGCCAGCAGCACCGCCGGCCGGGCCTCGCGGATCTCGCGGATGCCCGGTCCGCCGGCAAGGGTCGCGGCGGTCATGCGCGCCGGCGGGACCCCGACCGGCCCGAGGGGCCCGACGGGCCCGACGGGCCCGACAGGGCGGACCGCGCCAGCTGCTCCACGCCGTCGTAGCCGTCGGCGGCGGTACTCACCGCGGCCCCGAGCTCGCGCAGCTCCCACGTGATGCCGGCCAGCCGCGCCTGCCACGCCAGCGCGAGCCCCTGCGCGCCTGCCGTGGTGCGCCCGGCAGGCACCGCGGCGGTGACGGCGGCCAGGTCGTCGGCGATGCCGAGCCGCCGCACCCGCGCCAGCACCTCACCGATCGTCAGCGCGCCCTCGCGCAGCGCCGCGGTGTCCACCTCGTAGTGCATCGGTCGTGGCTCCCTTCCCCGGTGGCGACGGTAGGACCTCGCGGCGCCGGACCGGGCCCGTCATCCACAGGGCGCCGGAGGGAGCAGAACGCCGCACCCCACGCAGGGGTGCGGCGTCCGGCCGGGGCCGGCGGGGTCGAAGCGCCGGTCCCGACAGCCGCTGGAGGTGGAGCCAACGCGGCCGTTGGGGGTCTGCGCACGGTGTGCGCAGAGGTCTGCTGGATCGGAGCGGGCTCAGGATCCGGGGACGACCAGCTGCTGGCCGGCATGGATCTGGCTCGTGCTGAGACCGTTGGCCAGCTGCAGCTCGAGCACGCCGTCGGCGCGGCTGAGACCGGGCAGCTCGCGGGCGGCGATGCCGGAGAGGGTCTGCCCCGGCTGGACCGTCAGCGTGCGCGGCTCACCGGTGGCGGACGCGAGCTGGCCGGCCAGTCCCACGGCGAGCAGGGCCACGACCGAGGCGACGAGCAGGGAGACGACGAGACGGCCGAAGCGCGTGAGCCGCATCGGGACGCGGGCGTCACGGCCCGCCGGTGCGGTCCGGGGGTCCCGTGCGATCCGTGCGGCTCGCGCGGTCCGACCTGCTTCGCGTCCGGTCGGCACGGAGACGAGGCGCGGGCGCCCCTGCGGACCCGACGGGGCCTGCTGCTCCTGCGTCGCGATCGGACGAACGGCCGTCAGCACGGTGGCGCTCATGGTGACCTCCCCTAGCTCCGGATCCACCGAACAGGTGTTCGATGGAACGTCTGGACGATTTCTAGCACGTATGTTCGAAGAAGTCGAGACACGCGTCGAACAGGTGTTTGGCAACTGTGTTCGAACCTCGTACGCTTCCCTCACACCACACACCTCACCAGCCACCACTGACATCGGTCGTCACGACCGGTCGCAGCAACGGTCTGACGAGCCGACGAAGGGGACACCATGGGCGTGACCGAGCTTCCCGACCGCGACACCGGCGACGGGCTGACGGTGCGCCAGCGGAAGGTGCTCGAGGTGATCCGCAACTCCGTCGACCGGCGCGGCTACCCGCCGAGCATGCGCGAGATCGGCGACGCCGTCGGCCTCGCGAGCCCGTCGAGCGTCTCCCACCAGCTCAACGCGCTCGTGGCCAAGGGCTACCTGCGCCGCGACCCGAACCGACCGCGCGCCCTGGAGGTCGTCTCCCCCGACGCGACGGCCGAGCAGGTGGGCTACCGCGGCCGGGCCACGTCCTCGCCCGCCCGCGCCGCGACCGCCACGCCGGCTGCGCAAGGCTCGCGCGGCGTCGGGACGGCCGACCCGGCCGGCGACCAGTACGACACGGAGACCGACTCGGGTGACGCCCGACCCGAGGCCTCCTA
This sequence comes from Terrabacter sp. NPDC000476, assembly GCF_040300125.1. Taxonomy (NCBI): domain Bacteria; kingdom Bacillati; phylum Actinomycetota; class Actinomycetes; order Micrococcales; family Intrasporangiaceae; genus Terrabacter; species Terrabacter sp. NPDC000476. The sequence continues at coordinate 269,640 of NZ_JBEPDF010000004.1, read as the reverse complement.
CGTCCCGGTGCTCGGCAAGATCGCCGCCGGCGTGCCGATCACGGCCGAGGAGGTCGTCGAGGACGTCTTCCCGCTGCCGAAGCAGCTCGTCGGCGAGGGCGACCTCTTCCTGCTCAAGGTCACGGGCGACTCGATGGTCGAGGCCGCCATCTGCGACGGCGACTGGGTTGTCGTGCGCCAGCAGCAGCACGCCGAGAACGGCGACGTCGTGGCCGCGATGCTCGACAACGAGGCGACCGTCAAGACCTTCAAGCGCACCGACGGCCACGTGTGGCTGATGCCGCACAACCCCGACTTCTCGCCGATCGACGGCGACCACGCCACCATCCTCGGCAAGGTGACCGCCGTCCTGCGGCGCATCTAGGAGGCGCGCTGGGCACCAGAGCCCGGGCACCAGGCCCAGGGCGTCAGACCCCGAGCGCGGAACGCAGGCCGGTCAGGGTGGCCCCGAGCGGCGCGTGCAGGCGCAGGGTCGCCTCGGCGTCACCCCGCGTGGCCGAGCGCGTGACGATGGCGACGGGAACGCCCTTGGCGTGCGCCCGGCGCACGAACCGGTAGCCGCTCATCACCGACAGCGACGAGCCGAGCACGAGCAGGGCCCCCGCCGTCTCGACGAGGCCGAAGCAGCGCTCCACGAGGGGCTTGGGCACGGACTCGCCGAAGAAGACGACGTCCGGCTTCACCGTGTCGTTGCCGCAGACGAGGCACCGCGGCGGGTGGAACGACTCGACGAGCTCATCGGCCAGGACGATGTCGCCGTCCGGACGCACCTGCTCGCCCCACTGCGAGCCGACGGCGTGGGCGGCGGCCGCGAAGCGCGCCATGAAGCCCGGGTTGGCCTCCGTCATCCGCTCGTGCAGGCCAAGTCGTGAGGTGACCTCCCCGCACGTGAGGCACACCGCCCGGTCGAGCGAGCCGTGCAGCTCCACGACGTCGCGGGCGCCGGACGCCTGGTGCAGCCCGTCCACGTTCTGGGTGATGACCGGGCCGAGGTAGCCGGCCTCCTGCAGGTCGGCGACGACCCGGTGCCCCTCGTTCGGCTCCGCGGCGTCGAAGCGCTGCCAGCCGATGTAGCTGCGCGCCCAGTAGCGCCGCCGGGCCTCGCCGGAGCCGGCGAACTCGCCGTACGTCATCGGCTCGACGCGCCGGGTGCCGTCGGGTCCGCGGTAGTCGGGGATGCCCGACTCCGTCGAGAGCCCCGCACCGCTCAGCACGAGGACCCCACCACCGCTGACGAGGTCGACGAGGTCCTCGAAGGTGCCGAGGTCGTGCGTGACGAGTGGCAGGGTGCGTGAGGTGGACAGCCGGGTCGTCGGGGACGAGGAGGACAGACCGGTCGGCTGGGACACGCGACCAGCCTACGTCGCCGCGACGCACGACCCGGCAACCCATGCCTGGCTGACGTCACGCCGCCGGAAAGCATAAGAACCCGTTATGATTGCCCCATGATCGATGCTGCGGGACTGAGGGTCATGAAGGCCATCGCCGACGAGGGGAGCTTCACGAGCGCCGCGAACGCGCTCGGGTTCACCCAGCCGGCCATCTCGCAGATGGTGCGCCGCCTCGAGCAGCGCACCGGCACGGTCCTCGTCGAGCGCTACGGCCGGCAGGTCCGTCTGACCGAGGCCGGTCAGGTGCTCGCCCGTCACGCCGTCGGGGTGCTCGCGGCGCTCGACGCGGCCGAGGAGGAGATCACCGCGATCGCGGGTCTGCGCGCGGGACGCGTGCGGCTGCAGGCGTTCCCGAGCTCGTCCGCCACCCTCGTGCCGCGCACCCTCGCGATCCTCAAGGCCCGCCACCCCGACATCACCGTCACCTTCACCGAGGCCGAGCCGCCCGAGTCGCTGGCGGCGCTCCGTCGCGGCGACTGCGACGTCGCCGTCGCCTTCGCCTACGAGGGGGCCGACCTCGGCGAGCTCGAGGAGGACCTGTCGCTCCTCGTGACGCGCCGGCTCATGGACGACGAGGTGCGCCTCGTCGTGCCCCGCGCCCACCCCCACGCCGGTGACGCCGCCGCCAGCCTCGCGGACTTCTCGGCGGAGGAGTGGATCGCCGGCTGCCCGCGCTGTCGTGGCCACCTGCTCTCCCTGGCCGACCACGCCGGGTTCCGCCCCAACGTCGCGTTCGAGACGGAGGACTACGTCGCCCAGCTGGGCCTCGTCACCGCCGGGCTCGGGGTGGCGCTCGTGCCGGACCTCATCCTCAACGCGGCGAAGCACGACGAGGTGGCCACGCTCCCGCTCTCCCCCGCCTCACGGCGCCAGATCCTGGCCGTCACCACGTCCGACCTGCAGCGGGTGCCCGCGGTGGCCGCCGCGCTCGACGCCCTCGTCGAGGCCGCCGGCACGGACCCCCGCTCGCCCCGCGCCGCGCTCGCCGCCGCGGCCCGCTGAGGCAGCCCACTCCGGTGCGCGGCTGACGCGGCCCGTCGCGCTCGGACGCGCCGTCCGCGCGCCCGGGGTCCCACCGGCATACGGTGGTGCCATGGGTGACGACGAGCGCTGCTCCTACCTGCCGGAGCCCGACCGGGAGCGGGCGCGGCGAGCCGCGACCGACGCTCGACCGTCATGACGAGGGTCGCCCTCGCCGCCTCCGGCCCGGCGCCGCTCGAGGCCGGGCTGCAGGCCGCCGCCGACGGCGGCAACGCGGTGGACGCGGCCCTCGCAGCCGCCCTCGCGTCGATGAGCACCGAGCCCGGCATCGTCAGCCTCATGGGTGGCGCCTTCGTCAACGTGTGGCCGGCAGGCGGTGACCCGGTCGTCGTCGACGGCAACGTCGAGATGCCCGGCCGGGGGCTCGACCCGTCCGCGTTCGGGCGAGGCGTGCGCCAGGTCCGCACCGACTACGGGGGCGGCGTCACCATCGGCGCCGGGCACGGCTCGGTCGCGAACTCCGGTGCGCTGCAAGCGCTCTCACTCGCGAGGGAACGGTTCGGCGTGCTCCCCTGGCGCCGGCTCGTCGAGCCGTCGGTCCACTTCTGCCGCGACGGCTACCGCACCGGCGCCGCGGCCGCGCTCTACCTCGCCCTCGTGCGCGACAGCCTCTTCGGCGACGACCCGGAGGCGCACGCCCTCATCACCGGCGCCGACGGCGGGCCGGTGGAGCCGGGCGAGACGAGCGTCAACCCCGACCTCGCCGACATCCTCGAGCTGCTCGCGACCCAAGGGGTCGACCTCTTCACGACCGGCGCCGTGGGGCAGGTGCTCGCCGGCGACATGGCCGCCCACGGCGGCCTCGTCACCCGGGCCGACCTCGAGGCCTACGAGGCCGTCGTGCGCACCCCGACGATGCGTTCCGTCGGCAGCTGGACCGTGGCGCTCAACCCCCCGCCCTCCGTCGGTGGGCCGATGCTCGCCGCGATGCTGGGCGAGCTCGCGCGGCACGAGCACTGGACGTGGCCGGAGGTCATCGACATCCAGCGCCGGGTCCTCTCCTACCGGCTCGCGGTGCACGACCGGTCGAGGGACCTCGCCGCGGACGGCCATGCCCTGCTGCTCGCCGTGGAGCGCCACGGCCTGGCCGGCCTGCCGACCTCGGCGTCGACGGCCCACGTCTCGGCCGTCGACGAGCACGGTACCGCCTGCGCCGTGACCATGTCCGCCGGCTACGGCGCCGGCATGGTGATCCCCGGCACCGGCATCCTGCTCAACAACGCCCTGGGCGAGCCGGAGCTCAACCGTCTCGGGCTGCACGCCGTCGAGCCCGGCACGCGTCTCGCTTCGAACATGGCGCCGACGACCGCGCGCAGCGCCGTCGGGGCGGCCCTCGCCGTCGGCTCTCCCGGCGCCGACCGGATCACGACGGCGCTCATGCAGGTGCTCGGCCGCGGCCTGCTGCTCGGCGACGACCTCCAGCACGCCATCGACGCCGCGCGACTGCACGTCCGTTTCCTCGACGACGGCTCGCCGCGCGTGGAGCACGAGCCGTCGCCCGACATCGCAGCCGCCATCGCGGCGAGCGGCCTTGCGGCGCACGCTTACCCGGGCCCCCACATGTACTTCGGGGGCGTCGGCGCGGCAGAGCTCGGCCCGCGCGGCCTCGTCGCCGCCGGCGACGCGCGCCGCGAGGCGGCCGTCGGGGTATCTCCTTGAGGCAAGGGCGCCCCGGTCGCACCGCCCATCCGTGCGACCGTCCGCTCCGAAGCACCACACCGAAGCACGTGCAGCACCACCGACCCGCTCGCGTCGACCCCCAACGAGAGGCCACCCGATGACCATGACCGACGACCGCCCCGACGCTCCCGCCCCCTCCGCGGCGTCCACCCGGCCCGGGGGCGTCGCCTCCCGCCTGGCCGCGGTCGTCGAGCCCCTCTTCGGCGGCACCCTCCCCGTTCGCCTGCGCGCCTGGGACGGCACCGTCGCCGGGCCGAGCGACGCACCGACCGTGGTCCTGCGCGACCCCGCGGCCCTGCGCCGGCTCGTGCGCCACCCCGGTGAGCTCGGCCTCGCCCAGGCCTACGTCACGGGTGAGCTCGACGTGGAGGGCGACCTCCTCGACGGCTTCCGACGGGTCTGGTCGACGGCCCGCACGCTCGCGGGCGGCCGCCCCTCCGCCGGCACCGTCGCGGCCGTGGCGAAGAACGGCATCCGCACGGCCTTCGACCTCGGGGTCGTGGGCCTCCCGCCCGAGCCGCCGGTGTCGCAGGCGCGGCTGCGCGGCCGGCTGCACACCAAGACCCGCGACCGCAGCGCCATCGAGCACCACTACAACCTCTCGAACGACTTCTACTCGCTCATCCTCGACCCCCACATGGCCTACTCGTGCGGCTACTGGACGAGCACCGAGCCGGGCTACACCGTCGAGGACTCCCAGCGCGACAAGCTCGACCTCGTCTGCCGCAAGCTCGGCATCGAGGCGGGCGGCCGCCACCTCGACATCGGATGCGGCTGGGGCTCGCTGTCGCTGCACGCCGCCGAGAAGTTCGGCGCCCAGGTCGTCGGCGTCACCATCTCGAGCGAGCAGAAGGCCTTCATCGACGAGCGGATCCGGGAGCGCGGTCTGCAGGACCGCGTCGAGATCCGGCTCCAGGACTACCGTGAGGTGCCCGACGGCCCGTTCGACACGATCTCCTCGATCGAGATGGGCGAGCACGTGGGGCAGCGCAACTACCCGACCTTCACGGGCCAGATCCACCGTCTGCTGCGCCCCGGCGGCCGTGCCCTCATCCAGCAGATGTCGCGGACCACGCGCCCCGGCGGCGGCCCCTTCATCGAGGCCTTCATCGCCCCCGACATGCACATGCGTCCCGTCGGCGAGACCGTCGACCTCATCGAGCAGGCGGGCCTCGAGGTCCGCGACGTGCACGCGATGCGCGAGCACTACGTGTGGACCGTCAACGCCTGGTACGACACCTTCGAGGCCAACTGGGACAAGGTCGTCGACATGGTCGGCGAGGAGGTCGGCCGCGTGTGGCGCCTCTACCTCGTCGGTGGCGCGCTCGCCTTCGAGGAGGGCCGGATGGGCGTCGACCAGATCCTCGCCGTGAAGCCGACGGACGACGGCCGCAGCGGTATGCCGCCCGTGCGGGCCTGGTGACCGCGTGAGCTCCGCGTCGCCGCTCTGGGCGACCGTCGTCCCCGCCGCCGGGGCCACCGGCTTCGACGGCGGGGCCTTCGGGCGCACCCTGGCGTTCACCGCCCTCGCCGTCGTCGTCGTCCTGGGCGTCACCTTCGCCGTCGCGCTGCGCGTCGGCAAGCAGGCCGTCATCGACGTCACGTGGGGGCTGGGGTTCGTCGCCATCGCGCTCACGGCCTTCGTCACGAGCGAGGGTCACGGTGACGTCCTGCGACGCTGGGTGGCCCTCGTGCTCACGGCCGTCTGGGGGCTGCGCCTCGCCGGACACATCTTCAGCCGGTCGCGCGGCAAGGGCGAGGACCCCCGCTACGAGGCCATGCTGAAGCGCGCCGACGGCAACCCGAACGCGTACGCGCTCCTGCACATCTACCTGCCGCAGGGCCTCATCATGTGGTTCGTCTCCCTGCCCGTGCAGATCGCGATGTTCGTCGAGGGCGGACTGGTCTGGGTGCTGTGCATCGGCGTCATCGTGTGGGCCGTCGGCTTCTACTTCGAGACGGTGGGCGACCTGCAGCTGACGCGCTTCCGCAACGACCCGTCGAACAAGGGGACGGTCCTCGACACCGGCCTGTGGCGCTACACCCGTCACCCCAACTACTTCGGGGACGCGAGCGTCTGGACCGGGCTCTTCCTCGTGGCCGCGAGCGCCTGGCCGGGCGTGCTGACGTTCCTCTCGCCCGCCGTCATGGTGTGGAACCTCTACGGGGGAACGGGGAAGAAGCTGCTGGAGAAGGACATCGGCGACCGCCGCCCGGACTACGCCGACTACGTGCGGCGCACGAGCGGCTTCTTCCCGTGGCCGCCGAAGCCCGCCGACCCCTCGGTGAAGCGCGGCTGACGACCTCGGCTGCAGGTCGGGAACGGGTCGGGGATGATGGGCGTCATGCGCCCGCCCCTCGCCGACCTCCTCGACCTGCAGCCCCACCCGGAGGGCGGCTGGTTCCGCCAGACGTGGGCCTCCCCCGCGAGCGTCTCGCTGCCCGACGGGCGGGTGCGGCCGACCGCCACCCTGATCCACTTCCTGCTGCCCGCGGGCGAGGCCTCGGCCTGGCACCGGGTCAGGTCCGACGAGGTGTGGCTCGCGCACCGGGGGTCGGTGCTGCTCGAGATCGGTGGTTCGGGCGCGCACCCCGGCAGCGGGGCCGGGGTGGAGTCCGCCACCCTGGGTCTCGACCTCGACGCGGGCGAGCAGGCCCAGCTCGTCGTGCCCGCCGGGCACTGGCAGCGCACCGTCCCCGGCGGCGCGGACGCCCTCGTCAGCTGCCTCGTCTCGCCGGGCTTCGACTTCGCCGACTTCGAGCTGGTCGACGACCACGCGTCCCGCGACGGGGCGGACGACGGGGTGCCGCGGGCACCCGCGGGCCCTGACGACGACCCGGTCGACCCCACCGCCCCGGTCAACCCGGCCTGACCTCCGGGCACGGTCGGTCGCACCCGTCTCACCGCGCCACCGCCTCAACGCCTCGCGACCCGCGCCACCCCATCGTCGGCGACGACGGCGAGGTCACCCTCCCAGTCGGTCCGGTGCACCTCGAACCCCCTGTCCTGCAAGGCTTTCAGGGTGGCACCTGCGGGGTGCCCGTAGTCGTTCCCGGTCCCGACGCTGACGAGCGCGAGCCGGCCGTCGACCTCGTCGAGCAGGCGGTCGTCACGGTTGGCCGACCCGTGGTGCGCGACCTTGAGCACGTCGACGTGGCCCCATCTGACGGGGTCGAGGCGCGAGGCGTGCAGGACCTGGGCGGCCGCCTCTCGTTCTATGTCGCCGGCCAGCAGGAGCGTGAGGCCCCGCACGTGGACGGTCAGCACGACGGACGCGTTGTTCGGCACCGAGCCCGCGTCGATCCGCCGAGCCGGCCACCACACGTCGGCCTCGACCGCACCGACGGAGACGTGCTCGCCGGCGTGCAGCTCGGCGACCGGCACGCCCGCCGTCCCGGCCAGCCGGGCCACGCGGGCAGCCTCGTCCGGAGGATCACGCACCGGGGTGGCCCGGATCTCGGTGACCGGCAGCTCGAGCACGGCCGAGACCCCACCGACGTGGTCGGAGTGGTAGTGCGTCAGCACGAGCAGGTCGACGGTCCGCACCCCGATGCGGTCGAGGCACCGGCGCATGGCGGCGGGCTCGGGGCCGGCGTCCACGACGACGGCGTGCCCGTCGCCGGTGTCGACGACGAGGCCGTCGCCCTGCCCCACGTCGCAGACGACGAGCACCCAGCCCCGGGGCGGCCAGGCGATCACGCTCGTCGGCACCGCCGAACCGGCCGCGAGCACGACGACCGCCAGCGCGACGGGCGGTCGCTGCCGTGACCGGTGCCAGGCCCAGGGGGCGACGGCGAGGCCGGCGACGGTGATCCCGGCGAGCAGGACGGCGGCGCCGGCGGAGTCACCCCACGCGACGCTCCCGGCGGGCAGGCTCGCGCTCCACCGGGCCACCGCCCCGATGCACTGGGCCGGCAGCGCCGCCGGCCAGGCGAGCACCGCCGCCACCGGCACCGAGCCCACCCCGAGCAGGGCGACGGCGACCCCGAGCACCGTCGTCGGCCCGACGAACGGCGCGGCCAGGAGGTTGGCGAGCACCGCCACCACCGACACGTTGCCCTGCAGGGGCACCACGAGCGGTGCGCACACCACCTGCGCGACGACCGGCACGGCCAGGACCGGCCCCAGCGGTTTCACGGGCCCCGGCAGCCACCGCGCCAGCCGCTCACCCCACGGACGTGCGAGGACGAGCAGCCCGAGGGTCGCGACCGCGGAGAGGGCGAAGCCGAACGACCGGGACAGCCAGGGGTCCCACACGAGGAGCCCGACGACGGCGCCGGCGAGGGCCGGCGGGCCGTCGCGCCGCCGGGACGTCGACAGCGCGAGCAGCCCGACGAGGCCCATGACGGCAGCGCGGACGACGCTCGGCTCCGGGCGGGCGACCACCACGAAGGCTGCGAGCGCGATGCCGCCGACCGGTGGCCGCCACCGTCGGCGCACGCCGACGAGCGAGCAGAGCCAGCCCACCGACGCGAGGACGAGCGTGACGTTGCTGCCGGACACCGCGCTCAGGTGCGTGAGCCCCGTCGCGAGCATGGCCGTCGTGAGCTCCGGTGGCGTGCGTGACACGTCGCCCACGACGAGCGCCGGCACGAGGCCACGGGCGTCGGGCCAGAGCCCGTCCGTGGCCTCGCGCAGCCGCCCGCGCACCACCTCGGCCGCGGCGAACACCCCGCCGGCCGGCACGACGACACGGACGGGGCCGCGCGGCGTGGCGACGGCGACGACGTCGTCGCCGGGGTCCGCCGGCCCGAGCCGCAACACGGCCGTCACCTCGTCGTGCCAGCGCACCCGGGACCACGTCGGCTCACGCGAGAGCACGAGCACGGGCGTGCTGACGTCCGCAGCGCGCCCACGGCCGACGACGCGCGAGACCTCGACCCGGACGAGGACGAGCCCCGGCGCGGCACCCGCCCCACCCCCACCGTCACTGCCGCCAGCAGCACCACCACCACCCTCGCCGCCGACCGGTCGTGGCTCAGCCACGACGACGCCCTCGACGACGACGACGGCGCGCTCGGCCGCCAGCTGCTCGACCGGGCCCACCGAGCGCAGCGCCCGATGGCCCGCGGCCGCGCCCAGCGCCAGCCCGAGCACGGCGAGCACGGCCGCGACCTCGCGCCCGCGGGCCCCTCGTCGCGCGGCACCCGCGGCGAGGACGAGGCACGCACCCGCCGCGACCACGACCCATCGCAGGTCGGCGAGGAGGCCCCAGAAAGCCACGACGGGCCACGCGACGAGCGCCGGCACGAGCAGCCGCACGTCGAGACGCCGGCGCTCCCTCGGACGCACCCGCCGCACGGGCGACCGACCGGTGAGCACGACGAGTGACGGCCCCCCGGTGCGCCGACCAGGTTCGTGGGTCTGCCCGCGGCTCACAGCGTGACGCGGTCGCGCAGCTGCGCCATGAGCTTGTCGCCGATGCCGCTCACCTCCCCCAGCTCGTCGACCGAGGTGAAGCGCCCGTGCTCGGTGCGCCAGTCGAGGATGCGTTGCGCGAGTACCGGCCCGACGCCCGGCAGTGCGTCGAGCGCCGCGGCGTCCGCCGCGTTGAGGCTGACCGGCGCCCCGGACGAACCGCCGCCCGACGCAGGAGCCGGGACCTGCACCGGACCCTGCACCGGACCCTGCCCCGAGGCGAGCACCTCACCGGCGCGCGGCACCCGCACCTGCTCGCCGTCGACGACCGGACGGGCAAGGTTGACGGCCGAGACGTCTGCACCCGGACGCGTGCCGCCCGCCCCGGCGATCGCGTCCGCGACACGGGCCCCCACCGCCAGCCTGACGAGGCCCGGGCGCGCCACCTGACCCACGACGTGCACCACGACCACCGCACCTGCCGCACCGCCACCCGCACCGCCACCCGCACCGCCACCCGCACCGCCACCCGACGCACCACTCGTGCCTCCCGCCGTGATGCCGGTCGGCCGGGCCCCCGTCGCACCTGCCGTCCCCGTCGCACCTGCCGTCCCCGTCGCACCTGCCGTTCCCGCGGCGCCGGCCGTTCCCGCCGCCGACGGCTGCACGACGCGGACGCTGCGCCCCGGACCAGGTGCGACGTCGGAGCCCTCGACCGCGCGCTCGGCCCACAGCACGCGCAGCACGAAGAGGCAGCCCACGGCCACCGCGAGCGCGAGCAGCGCGACCACGGCGGCGCTGCTGACGCCCCGGCGGCCGCCCCGCAGCTCGTCGGGCAGCGTCAGCAGGCCGGGACGGCGGGCCCGGCGCAGGTCGGCGTCGAGGCGGGCCACCTCGTCCTCCGCGCCCGGCACGCCACGCCCCCTCCCGAGCCCGACCCCGTCGCGGAGCCGCTCGGCGACCGCCCGCACGGGTTCCACCCGCACAGTCCCCAACCGCACGGCACCGACCCGCTCCGGCCCGGCCCGCGCCCGTCCCGTCGTCGCGGACGTGCGACTGCCGGCCCCCTCGGGCGGGAGCTCGGGCTCCCGGGGCACCCACCCGGCCGACCCCGAGCCGAGCACGCGGGCCACGCGCTCGAGGTCGGCAGGTCGTCGGGAGGCGCGGGGCGGCATACCTCGACGGTAGGAAGCCGACGGGACCCGCGCGCCTACCCCGACCCGGGCTGGGGACAACGCCGCCCGGTCGGGAGGGGGTGTGGACAGCCGACTCCTGAGACGCCCCGCGCGTCGATGCGGGCGGTCACCCGCGACTGGTCCAGACTGCTCCAATGGCCAGGCACATCATGACCCTCACCTGCGACGACCGCCCCGGGATCGTCGCCGCCGTCTCGGCGGCGCTGCTCGCCGTGGAGGCGAACATCGTGGAGAACCAGCAGTACTCCGACGAGGACACCGACCTCTTCTTCATGCGCACGGTCTTCGACGCCGAGCCCGACGAGGTCGAGCAGGTGCTCGAGGCGGTGCGCGAGAGCCCGGCCATCGCCCACCACCACCTCTCGGCGCGCCCCGAGGACGAGCACTGCCGCACCGTCATCCTCGTCAGCAAGTTCGACCACTGCCTGCTCGACCTGCTCCACCGCTGGAAGTCCGGCGACCTGCCCATCGACATCGTCGGGGTCGTCAGCAACCACGAGGACTGCCGTGGGCTCGTCGAGTACTTCGGCCTGCCCTTCACGGTCATCCCCGTCACCCGGGAGACCAAGGACGAGGCCGAGGCCGAGCTGCTGCGCCTCGTCGAGGCCGAGGACGTCGGGCTCGTCGTGCTCGCGCGCTACATGCAGATCCTCAGCGACGGCCTCTGCCGTGCGCTCGAGGGGCGTGCCATCAACATCCACCACTCCTTCCTGCCGGGCTTCAAGGGCGCCAAGCCCTACCACCAGGCCCACGACCGTGGCGTCAAGCTCATCGGCGCCTCCGCGCACTACGTCACGGCCGACCTCGACGAGGGGCCGATCATCGAGCAGGACGTCGTGCGCGTCACCCACGCCGAGTCGCCCGACCGGCTCGTCGCCATCGGCCGCGACGTCGAGCGCCGCGTGCTCTCGCGCGCGGTGCGCGACCACGCGGAGTCGCGGGTCTTCCTCTCCGGCCACCGCACGATCGTCTTCTGACCCGTCGATCCCGTATGCCGTCCGGCCCGGCCAATGCGCCCCTGCGGGTAGCGTGCGAGCCATGAGCGAGGCGCAGTTCGTCGTCGGGCGACCGCACTTCGGCCGCTTCACGAGGAGCCGTGACGAGAACGAGGCCGCGCTCGCGCAGGCGCGCGACGCCCTCGTGTCGGCCGTGGACGCCGACCCCGCGGACGCCGGGGCGGCCGACGTGCTCGACGCGACGGTCCACCTCGCCGAGGCCCTCACGGTCGCGCGACGCGAGGCCGAGGCCGTCGCCCTCGCCGGCCCGGCCGTGCGTCTCGCCCGGGACTCGGGCCGCACCGACGTGCTCGGCTGGGGCCTGCTCGCGCTCGCCACGGCAGAGCACTACCTCGGCCGACCGGGTGCCGCCGAGCCGCACTTCGTCGAGGCGCTCACCCTCGCGCGGGAGACCGGCGACCCGGTGCTCGAGCACTACACGCTGCACCACCTCGGCCGTTTCCTGGTCGACACCGACCGGGCCGACGACGCCCTGCTCGCCTTCCGGGCGGCGCTCGCCATCCGCGAGCGGCTCGGCGAGCCACGGGCCGCGAGCACCCGCGCGGCCGTCGCAGCCCTGACCCGGGACCACTGACCCGAGACCACTGACCCCGGTCGCCCGGCCCGCCTGCCGGGGATGCCGTCAGGCGTTCTCGTCGAGGTGTCGCTGGCGCCACCAGCCGAGCACGTTGTTGCGGTGCCGGGCGAGGACGAGCAGCCCGATCGCCATGAGCCACAGGGCGGTCCACGCATCGCCGGGCGCGTGCCCGGTCCAGATGAGCACCGCCACGACGAGCATGGCGAACGCGCCGAAGATCGAGCCGGCCGCGACCCACCGCGTCAGCGCCACGGCCACCGCGAAGACCACCACGACGACGAGCGCCACCCACGGGTGCACGCCGAGGATCGCGCCGAGCGTCGTCGCGACCCCCTTGCCGCCCCGCCCCCGGAGGAAGGGCGACCAGATGTGCCCGAGCACGGCCGCGATCCCGACGGCGTACGCCGCGTGCGCCCCGAAGAGGTGGCCGGCGACGAGGGTGGGCACGAGCCCCTTGAGCACGTCGAGCACCCCGACGACGACGCCCCACTTGCGGCCGAGCACGCGCCCGGCGTTCGTCGCACCGGGATTGCCCGAGCCGGACGACGCGAGGTCCTTGCCGAGGAGGCGGGCGATCGTCGTCGCGGGGTTGAGGGCACCGACGAGGAAGGCGGCGACGACGCCTCCCGTCCAGGCGAGCACCGTGCCGACGCTCACGAGTCGGCGGTCTCGTCCGGATCCGACTGCGGCAGCGGCTCGCCGGGACGCGGTGACACCGCGATGGCGACGGTGCCCGGACCGACGTGCGCCCCGACCACGGCCCCGAGCTCGACGACGGTGACGTCCGGCGACCCCGGCACCATCGTGCGCAGCTCCCCCGCGATCTGGTCGGCCCGGGCCCGGGCGTCAAGGTGGTGGACGGCGAGGTCGACGACCCGCCCGCCCCGCTGCACCTGCTCGAGCACCATGGCCTCGATGCGCGCGACGGCCCGCGAGGACGTGCGCACCTTCTCGACCGGCACGATGCGCCCGCCCCGCACCGCGAGGATCGGCTTGATCGCGAGGGCCGAGCCGAGCAGCGCCGACGCGGCGCCGATGCGACCACCGCGGCGCAGGTGCTCGAGCGTGTCGACGTAGAACAGCACGCCCGACGGGCCGAGCCGCGCGTGCGCCGCCTCGACGACGGCGCCGGCCGCCGCTCCCCCGGCGGCCGCCCCGGCCGCGTCGAGGACGGCGAAGCCCATGGCCATGCCGATCGTCGCGCTGTCGACGACCTCCACCGGCACCGGCGCCTCGGCGGCCGCCAGGCGCGCGGCCTCGACCGTGCCCGACATCTGCGAGGACAGGTGGATGGAGACGACGGACGAGGCCCCCTCGTCGGCGAGACGCCGGTAGGTGTCGGCGAAGACCTGGGGTGTCGGGCGCGACGTCGTGACGATCGTGTAGTCGCGCAGCGCGGCCGCGACCTGCGCGGCCGAGATGTCCTGCCCCTCGACGTGGTCGCGGCCCCCGACGACGACGTGGAGCGGGACGACCTCGATGCCGTGCCGCTCGACGAGCTCCTGGGGCAGGTAGGCCGTCGAGTCGGTGACAATCCTCGTGGTCACGTCCCGCTCCTCTCCGTCGCGGTGGGTCGGGCGATCAGGCGGTCAGGTGGTCACAGCGGGACGACGTTGACGAGCTTGGGCGCCCGCACGATGACCGTGCGGATGCCGCCCTCCGTCGCCGCCTTCACCTTGTCACGGCCGAGGGCCAGCTCGCGCAGCTCGTCCTCGGTGATGTCGGGGCTCACGTCGACGCGGTCGCGCACCTTGCCCTTGATCTGGATGACGCAGGTGACCTGCTCCTGCACGATCTTCGTGGGGTCGCTGACGGGGAACGGCGCGTACGCCACCCCGCCCGCGTGACCGAGGCGCTGCCACATCTCCTCCGCGAGGTGCGGGGCGACCGGGGCGAGCATCAGCACCATGGCCTCGACGACCTCGCGCGGCGGGGTCTCGAGCTTGGTCACCGCGTTGTTCAGCTCGATGAGCTTGGCGATCGCGGTGTTGAACCGGAGTCCCTCGAAGTCCTCGCGGACGCCGGCGATCGTCTGGTGCAGCTGCGTCGTCAGGGCCTGGTCGACCTCGACGTCGGCCACCCGCAGCTCACCCGTCGTCTCGTCGACGACGTTGCGCCACAGGCGCTGGAGGAACCGCTGGCTGCCGACGACGGCGCGGATCTCCCACGGCTTGCTCAGCTCGAGGGGCCCCATCGACATCTCGTAGACCCGGAAGGTGTCGGCGCCGTAGGCGTCGTACATCTCGTCGGGGCTGACCGAGTTCTTCAGCGACTTGCCGATCTTGCCGTACTCGCGGTTGACCGGCTGCCCCTGCCAGGTGAACGTCGGCTCCGCGCCGTGGGCACCCGGGTGCTCCTCGACCTCGGAGGCGGTGACGTACTGCCCGCGGCTGTCGGTGTAGGCGTAGGCCTGGATGTAGCCCTGCGAGAAGTACTTCCGGAAAGGCTCCTCGCTGCGCACGTGCCCGAGGTCGAAGAGCACCTTGTGCCAGAAGCGCGCGTAGAGCAGGTGCAGCACGGCGTGCTCGACGCCGCCGACGTAGAGGTCGACGCCGCCGGGGTCGCGGGTGCCGGCCGGGGCGCCCTCGACGGGGCGGTCGTGCCGGCCCAGCCAGTAGGCCTCGTTCTCCGGGTCGACGAACGACTCGTGGTTGGCCGGGTCGAGGTAGCGCAGGTAGTACCAGCACGACCCCGCCCAGTTGGGCATGGTGTTCGTCTCGCGGCGGAACCGGCGCAGGCCCCGGCCGTCGCCGAGGTCCTTCTCGACCTCGACCCACTCGGGCACGCGGCTGAGCGGCGGCTCCGGGCTGCTCTGCGCGTCGTCCGGGTCGAACGTCTTCGGGCTGTAGTCCGGCACGTCGGGCAGCGTCAGCGGCAGCTCGTCGGCGGGCACGGCGTGGGCCACGCCGTCCTCGTCGAACATGATGGGGAAGGGCTCGCCCCAGTAGCGCTGGCGGCTGAAGAGCCAGTCGCGGATGCGGTAGCTGATGGTGCCCTCGCCGAGACCCGCCTCCTCGAGGAAGGCGATGACGCGTGCCTTGGCCTCGGCGACGTGCAGGCCGTCGAGCGAGATGCGCTCGTTGGCCGAGTTGACGGCGACGCCGTCTCCGAGGAACGGCTCGTCGTCCGGGTGGCCCTCGGTGGGCTGCACGGTGCGCACGATGGGGATGTCGAACTTCTCGGCGAACTCCCAGTCGCGCGTGTCCTGCCCGGGAACGGCCATGATCGCGCCCGTGCCGTAGCCCATCAGCACGTAGTCCGCGACGAAGACCGGAACCCGCTCTTCCGTCACGGGATTCGTGGCCCACGACCCGGTGAAGACACCGGTCTTGTCCTTGCCCTCGGTCTGGCGCTCCACGTCACCCTTGCGCGAGGCCGCGAGCTGGTATGCCGTCACGGCCTCCTTCGGCGAACCCGCGGCGGTCGCATCCGCACCCGTCCAGGCGTCCTTCGTGCCGTCGGGCCAACCGCCCTGCGGCACCAGCGAGTCCACGAGGGGGTGCTCCGGGGCGATGACCATGAAGGTGGCGCCGAAGATCGTGTCGGGGCGCGTGGTGAAGACGTCGATGCCGCTCTCGGCGCCGTCGGTCGTCACGACGGGGAAGGTGATGCGGGCACCCTTGGACCGGCCGATCCAGTTGCGCTGCATGAGCTTGACCTTCTCGGGCCAGTCCACGCCGTCGAGGTCGTCGGCCAGCCGGTCGGCGTACGCCGTGATCCGCATCTTCCACTGGCTGAGGTTGCGCCGGAAGACGGGGTAGTTGCCGCGCTCGGAACGGCCGTCGTTCGTGACCTCCTCGTTGGAGAGCACGGTGCCGAGGCCGGGGCACCAGTTGACGGGCGCCTCGGAGGTGTAGGCGAGCCGGTGCTCCTCGAGCGCCCTGGCCCGCTCCGTCGCCGACAGCTGCGACCAGGCCCGACCGTCGGGCAGCGTGCGCTCCCCCGACTCCAGCTCCTCGACGAGCTCGCTGATCGGACGGGCCCGCCCGCGGCCGCCGTCCTCGCGCACGGCGTCGGCGTCGTACCAGGAGTCCCAGATCTGCAGGAAGATCCACTGCGTCCAGCGGTAGTAGTCGTCGTCGATCGTTGCGAAGGTGCGGCGGTTGTCGAAGCCCAGCCCGAGGCGGCGCAGCTGGCGCTTCATGTTCGTCATGTTCTCCTCGGTGGTCTTCCGAGGGTGCTGCCCGGTCTGCACGGCGTACTGCTCCGCCGGCAGGCCGAACGCGTCGTAGCCGAGGGCGTGCAGGACGTTCTTGCCGAGCATCCGGTGGAACCGGCTGTAGACGTCGGTCGCGATGTAGCCGAGCGGGTGGCCGACGTGCAGCCCGACCCCGGAGGGGTAGGGGAACATGTCGAGCACGACGAGCTTCTCGCCGCGCGCGGCGACCTTCTCGGGCTCGGCCCACGGGCCGGCCGGGTTGGGGGCGTCGAAGGTGCCCTCCTCCTCCCAGCGGTCCTGCCAGGCGATCTCGATCTGCTGCGCCATCGCCGCGGTGTAGCGGAACGGGGTCTCGTTCGTCTGCTCGCTCATGTCGTCTCTCTCGTCGCTGCTCGGTCGGGGCAAAAAAGAACCCCTCGCACAGGAGGGGGGCCGCGTTGATGCCGGGAGTCCCGGCGTTCGTCAACGCGGCTACGGAAGGAGCAGCAGGCCAGCCATGCGCCCAAGGTTAGCGCAGCCGCCTCCGGCACCCCACGGCATACGGCCGCGGGTCGGGCGCGGTCGGGCGCGGTCGGGTCCGGTCAGCGGAAGAGGCCGACGACGACGAGCGTCTGGGCGACGTGGTAGGTGACGATGACCGTGAGCGGCGCCCACCGCCGCTCACGCACGAAGCGGTCGTGCCCGAGCACCGCGTCGGAGACGGCGAAGACGGCGGCACCGAGCAGGACGAGCCAGTCGCCGTGCCAGGCGGCGACGAGGACGAGCACGCTGAGCGCGAGCTCGTAGAGCAGCACCGGGCCACGGTCGGGGCTCGCGCCGCGCACGATCGCGCGCCCCACGCGGGCGTGCAGGAGCAGCAGCGCCGGCACGGCCGCGAGCAGCCACCACGGGAACCCGTCCGGCCCGCCGGTCTCGACGATCGCGATGACGTAGGCGACGTGGGCGAGCAGGAAGGCGCCGAGCCCGACGAGGAAGCGCGCCTCGGTCGCGTGCAGCAGCGCGACGTCACCGACGAGGGAGAGGCCGAGCGCGACGAGCACCGGCAGCAGGCGGGGCGAGTCGAGCGCGTGGCCCTCCCAGTAGAGCGACGTCGCGAGGCCCATGAGCAGCAGCACGACGAGCGGCTTCGTCACGCGCTCGACGACGACGTCGCCGCGCAGCACGGAGCGCCAGTCGAAGACCGCCGTCACCGCGAGGGCGACGGCGAGGACCCACAGATGGGTGGTCACCGCCCCACGTTCCCAGCCGGGGCCCAGGTTGGCGGCACCGACACGCGGCAGGCGGCACCCACCAGTCGAGACGTCTCGGGGTGGTTTCGGCGCATCCCCAGTTCTCTGTCAGACTCGAGCAATGCCCATGCGCAAGTTCCAGCACACGGTCACCCCCGACGACACGGCAGCCCGTGTCGGCAGCGGCGACCTCGACGTCCTCGCGACACCCCGCCTCATCACGTGGTGCGAGAACGCCGCGTTCCAGGTCTGCCGGGGCAGCGTCGACGCCGAGCACACGACGGTCGGCACGATGATCCGGCTCGAGCACGTCAAGGGCAGCCCCGTCGGTGCCGAGGTGACGGTGCTCTGCGCGGAGCCGATCAACGACGGGCGTCGCCTCGTCTGCCACGTGGCGGTGCAGGACGCGGAGGGCGACGAGATCGCGCGCGGCGAGGTGCACCGAGCGGTCGTCGACCCGGACCGCTTCATGAGCAAGTGCCAGCGCCTGGTCTGAGGCCCAGCCGCCTCCCAGTCTCGCCCGGCACCATGGGGTCGTGACGCCCGGTCTGCTCGGTGCCCTCGTCGCAGCCGTCGCCTACGGCGCCGCGACCGTCGCGCAGGCCGTCGGCGTGCGACGCGCGTCCGCCGTCCCCGCCGGGAGCCACCTCCGCGTGCGGGCTCGGGCCGCGTGGCCGTATGCCGCCGGGCTCGGTCTCGACGGACTCGGCTTCCTCGCGTCCGTGGCGGCGCTGCGCACCCTGCCGCTCTTCCTCGTCGAGTCCGCGGTCGCGTCGTCGGTCGCCGTGACGGCCGTGCTGTCCGTCCTCCTGCTCGGGCTCCGGCTGGGCGCCGCCGAGGTCGTCGGCCTCGTGGCCGTCGCCGCGGGCCTGGCGGGGCTCGCCCTCGCCGCGCAGGACGGGTCCCCGACCGAGCCGGGCGGCGGCGCGACGACGTGGCTGCTCGTCGCCGCGGCCGTCGTGGGCGCCCTGGTCGTCGCCGGCTGGCGCGACCGCGTGCGGTGGCGCGGCGCCGTGCTGCTCAGCGTGGCCGCCGGCCTCGGGTTCGGTGGCGTCGGGGTGGCCGCCCGGCTGCTCGAGGTGCCCTCCCCGCCCTGGGGGCTCGTCACCGACGGCCTCGCCTGGGCCCTCGTGGCGCACGCCGCGCTCGCGACCGTCGCCTACGCCCTCGCCCTCGGCCGCGGCCGGGTCACCACGGTCGCCGCGCTCACCTTCGCCACCGAGACGGTCGTTCCGGCCGGCGTGGGCCTCGCGCTGCTCGGCGACCGGGTGGTGCCCGGCCGCGGCGTCGTGGCCGCCGTCGCCTTCGCGGTGACCCTGGCCGGGTGCGTGGCCCTCGCCGGGCGGGCCGAGCCCGAGGCGGGCGGGGACGCGGACGCAGACCTGGGCGCGGGCGGGGACGCGGGCGGGGACGGTCGTCAGATGACGAAGGCGTCGCCGTCGCGGCGGAACCCCAGCGCCTCGTAGTACGGCTCGACCATGTCGGGGGGCGGCAGCACGCGCCGGAAGCCGCGGCGCCGGAACGGTCCGTCCGGTCCGAAGACGAACTCCCCCGGCGTCACGTCGCGGTGGCGCGGCGTCACCCAGTCGAGCAGCAGCTGGGCCGTGCCGTGCCCGGCGTCGCGCACGAGCACGACGCCGACCATCTCGTCACCACGCAGGACGAGGTAGGACGGGTCGCCCGCGAACGGGTCGTGCACGAAGTGCGGGTTGTAGCGCCGCACGTCGGCCTCGTGGACGCGCAGCACGTGGCGCAGGTAGGTGTCGTCGCCCGCCACCTCGAGCACCTCGTACACGTGGCCGTCGTGCTGCTCGCGCGACATCCGCACGAGGTAGGTGAGGTTGATGCCGGCGAGCACGACGTTGAGGCCCACCATCGGCCACACGTGGTTGAGCGCGTTGTAGGCGATGAGCACGACGCAGCCGACGAGGTTGATGACGCGCAGGCGGCGCAGGCGGGTCTGGAGCAGCGACCACACGAGGACCGCCGATCCGAGCCACCCGACCGCCTCGAGCCACCACGAACCCATGACGCGACCCTAGCCGGGCACGGCCCCCGCCGGACAGCGTCCGGCGGGGGCCGTGCGGCTCAGGCGTCGGGGGCGACGAAGCCGGGCAGGGCCGCCTCGAACTGCCGGTCGAGGGTGAGCGAGGGCAGGACGTGGCCCTGCTTCTGGGCGTCGGCGGCGACACCCGATCCCCACGCCGAGGCCCGCAGGCGCTGGTTCGGGGTGCCGTGGTGGCCGGGGTTGGTGAAGGCGCAGTCGCCGACCTGGTAGAACGACTGCTCCGCCTCGAGCACGCGTCGGGTGTTGAGCGCGAGCCCCCGCTTGTGCGTCACGAAGTAGGTGCCGAACGCGTCGGCCATGAGCTCGGTGCGCCGGGTGGCCTCGGGGCCCGTGAGCGGCGAGTCGAAGAGCGAGCGGTCGTACTGCACGTGGTGGGCGTACTCGTGGCCGAGCACCGCGCGCGGGCCGACGTCGCCCACCCCGATCGCGCCGAGCGCCTGGAGCATGCCGTCGCCGAAGACGAGCTTGTCGGGCAGCGCGGAGATGACCGGGTCGGTCTCGCCGGCACCGCTGAAGGCGAAGGCGTTGAGGGTGAAGATCGGGTTGCTGCCGCCGGCGAGCCCGGGGTCGGAGGAGACGACGTCGACGACGAGGTCGGCGATCTCGGCGGCGTCGGCGGGCGAGACGCCGTACAGCACCGCGACGAGGCGGGTCAGACGCGCGCGGTCGAGCATGAGGTCACCGTGCATGGCCATCAGCTGGATGTTCGAGCCGTCGGTGTCCCAGAACTTCTGGGCGGCCCGGAACGAGCTCGTCAGCTCGTTCCTGGACGCCTTGGTCAGGGCGTAGGCGGGGTCGCCGGACGTGCCGAACAGCAGCGCGTCGTAGGTCGGGAAGTCGAGGCCGCCGACGAGCGACAGGATGAAGAGGCTCGACGGGTCGATGCCGGCGAGCGCCGAGTCGACGAACGCGTCGAGCTTCGTCGGCGCGCACTGGTACTGCGAGCCGTCGACGGCCCGACCGAGCGCCTCGCGGGGCGCCGACGCCTCGACGCCGAAGCGCGAGAGGGCGGCCGCCTCCCGGGCGCGCCAGTCCGCCGGCAGGTGCGCGCGCAGGATGGCGACGCGTGCCGCGGCGCGCGGGTCGGACGTCGTGCCCGTCGTGAGGTCGTAGCGGTAGCCGGACGCGGTGAGGGCCGAGCCCCCGGCGGTGGCCGAGGCGCGCGCCGCGGACGCGGACGGGGACGGGGCGGCCGTGGCGGCGGCCGCACCCACGGTGGAGAGGGCCAGCGAGGCGACGAGGGCGATCGACCAGGGGGCGGTCCTGCGCACGAAGAGCTCCTTGCGTTCGGCTCGGGACCCGGTGCCCCGAGCGACGCGCTCATTGTGCGTGCCCACGGCGCCCGACGCGCGTCAGAACGCGCCGGAACGTCCCGCTTCGTCCGTGGGGTGCCCGACGACCTTGAGCCCGATGACGGCGCCGACGATCCCGGCGAGCAGGGCCACCTTGACGACCGAGAACGCCTCACCGCCCGTCGTCATCGCCCACGTCACGGTCAGCGCGGCCCCGAGACCGGTCCACACGGCATACGCCGTGCCGATGGGGATCGACCGCACCGCGTGCGCGAGCCCGACCATGCTGAGGGCGCCCGCGACGAGGAAGAGGACCGCCGGGCCGGGACGCGAGAGTCCCTCGGAGGCGGCGAGCGCCGACGCCCAGACCGCCTCGAGCACGGCGCTGGCGAGCAGGACGAGCCACGGCATCACGCCACCGCCTTGAGGCCGGCCACGCAGCCGACGAGGACGACGAGCAGCACGGCGCGCGCGGCGCCGAGCCGCTCCTGCCCGCGGGCGACCGCCAGCAGCACGGTGCCGACGGCCCCGATGCCGACCCACACGGCATACGCCGTCCCGGTCGGCAGCGCGGTCATGGCCCAGGCGAGCCCGACCATGCTCAGCACGAGCGCGGCGGCGAAGAGCGCGGTGGGCCGCGGGCGGCGGAAGCCGTCCGACGCGGCGAGGGCGGTGGCCCACACGGCCTCCAGGGCGCCCGAGACGATGAGGACGAGCCAGTGCACGGCGATTCCGATCTGGCCGTCTTGTCGCTGGGCGGGTACGGCTCCCTCGTCCGCGAACGCGCTCGGCGCGCTCGTCCCCGAGGATACCGGCCCGCCGGCCCGGGCGCGAAACGTCGTATCAGGTCGGCCCGCTCGGCGTACTGTCTGTCGCAGGCTCGCTCCTTCACGGACAGAGGACCGCCATGAGCCGTGACTATCTCGACTTCGACGTCGCCGTCACCCCCGAGGGGCAGGGGTATGCCGCCCGCGTCCTCGCCTCGCCCGCCGGCGAGGCGTCGGCACCCTTCACGTTGCCTTTCGCGGCGACCGACCTCGCGGCCTTCCTCGTCGCCGTGGGCCCACCACGCGTCTCCTCGAGGCGGCTGGCCCCGGCGGAGGCCCGGGTCGTCGACGTCAAGGAGTACGGCCGGCGGCTCGGCGAGGCG
Source organism: Terrabacter sp. NPDC000476 (assembly GCF_040300125.1). Lineage (NCBI taxonomy): Bacteria > Bacillati > Actinomycetota > Actinomycetes > Micrococcales > Intrasporangiaceae > Terrabacter > Terrabacter sp. NPDC000476. The sequence goes on along the minus strand of NZ_JBEPDF010000004.1, from coordinate 247,482 downwards.
CTGCTCTCGGGCGACGTGGGGCGCGCCTTCCGCGACAGCCTGGCGGCCGCGTCGGCCTCGGACCACGACCTGCGGCTGCGACTGCGGCTCGACCTGGTGCCCGACCTCGACGCGGTGCCGTGGGAGTACCTCTACGACACCGGGCTCGGACGCTTCATCACCCTCTCGCAGGAGACGCCCGTCGTGCGCCTGCTCGACGCCCTCGAGCGGCCTCCGGTCGTCACCGTCGACGCGCCGCTGCGGGTGCTCGTCATGATCTCCAGCCCCTCCGACATGCCGGCACTGGCCGTCGACCGCGAGGAGCAGCTGCTCCGCGCGACGACCGGCGACCTCGTCGAGAGCGGCCGGGTCGAGCTCACCGTGCTCGAGGACGCGACGCTGGGCGGCCTGCAGCGGGCGCTGCTCGACGACTTCCACGTCTTCCACTTCATCGGGCACGGCGGTTTCGACGCGCAGGCCCAGGAGGGCGTGCTCGTGCTCGAGCGCGCGGACGGCACCGCCCACCGGGTCTCGGGCGCCCGCCTCGGGACCCTGCTGCACGACGCCCGCCTCCTGCAGCTCGCCGTGCTCAACGCCTGCGAGGGCGCCCGCACGTCGGGCAGCGACGCCTTCTCCGGCGTCGCCCAGGCGCTGGTGCGCCAGGGGCTGCCGGCCGTCGTCGCGATGCAGACCGAGATCTCCGACCGCGCGGCGCTCGTCTTCAGCCACGAGTTCTACTACTTCCTGACGCGCGGCCTCGGCATCGACGCCGCCATGTGCGAGGTGCGCAAGGCGATGGCCGTCTCCGACGAGGCGTCCGAGTGGGGCACGGCGGTGCTGCTGCGCTCCGGCACGGAGCAGCCGTTCAGCTTCACGGGGGCCTCGGTCGCCACGGCCGACCCGCGCGAGAGGGGCGAGTCGCGCGTCGAGTCGCTGTATGCCGCGGCGCGGGTGGCGCTCGAGGCGAACGCCACGGAGACGGCGCTGCCGCTGCTCGAGCAGGTCGCGGCGGAGCACCCCGACTACCAGGACGTCACCGCGCTGCTCGACCGCGTACGGCCGGCCGAACCGGCGACGGACCGGCCGGTGGCCCTCGCGGGCGCGCCGACCGACGCCACGGCCGCCCGGCAGGAGGTGGTCACGGAGACGGTCACGGAGCCGGGCACGCAGACCGAGCCCGAGCCGACCGGGTCCGATCCCCAGGGTCCGCCCTCTTCCCCTACTCCCCCGGCCCCCCGGGAGGGCCCGTCACCGAAGCCGCGGGGGGTGCACCTCGGCCGGTGGCTGCGGCTCGGGGTGCTCGTCGTGCTCGTGGTCGGCAGCTACGTCGCGTGGCGGGTGCTGCCCTCGCTCCTGCAGAAGGCGGACCCGTTGGTGGCGGCGGCCTGCGGCAGCAGCTCGACCGACCCCGGCGCGACGACCTTCTCCGTCGGCTGCGCACCTGTTGCGCCCGTCGTCGACGGCTCCTTCGACGACTGGCGCTCGGTGACCGAGCACGACGCCGACGCCGCCGTGTTCGGCGCCGCGAGCCGCCGCGCGGGGCTGACGGCGACGTGGCAGGCGCTGTGGGACCACGACGCGTTCTACCTGCACGCCGTCGTCGACGACCCGCTCGTCACGCCCGTGCAGGGCGCACCCGCCGCGTGGTGGAACGGCGATGCCGTCTCCTTCGAGATCGGGCCGGACCCGCGGGCCCTGTCCCGCACGGCCCCACTGCGCGCCGGGCGCGACGTCCACGTCATCCTCGCCGTGAGCGCCGACTCCGACCGGCGTGCCGCCGCCGACGTCAACGTCGTGGGACGCAACAGCGCGGGTCGCCTCGTCTTCGCGACCGGGTCCGCCCGCCCGGGCATCGCCGTGGTGGCCCGGGCCCGCGACACGGGCTACGAGCTCGAGGCCCGCCTCCCCTGGGCCGAGCTCGGGCGCAGCGTGGCGCCGCAGCGCGGCGAGGTGCTCGGCCTCAACGTCAACGTGAGCGACGCGACCGGCGCCGGTCCCGACTGGCGGCTGCGCACGATGCTGAGCAGCAACCCGCAGCGCACGGGCGCCAACCAGAACGCCCCGGCGCGCTGGCAGACGGTCGCGCTGACCGACGCGGGGTGACCGCGTGGCCGCCCGCCTGCACGCCCTCCTCGTCGGCATCGACGCCTACCCGGCGCCCGTCCCGGCCCTCTCCGGCTGCGTCAACGACGTCACGGCCTTCGCCGGCGTGCTGCGCGAGCGCGTCGGCGCGGAGGCGCTCGAGCTCGTCGTGCTGACGGATGCCGCGGCCACCCGCGCCGCGGTCACCGCCGCCCTCACCGACCACCTCGGCCGGGCGGGCGCCGACGACGTGGCGCTCTTCTACTGGAGCGGGCACGGCTCGCAGCAGGACACCCCGCCCGAGCTGTGGGCGCTCGAGCCGGACCACCGCGACGAGACCCTCGTGTGCGTCGACAGCCGCTCGCCCGGCAGCTGGGACCTCGCCGACAAGGAGCTCGCCACCCTCCTCGCGGGCGTCTCCGCCTCGGGGTGCCACACCGTCGTCGTCCTCGACTGCTGCCACTCGGGCGACGGCACCCGCGACGCCGACGACACCGTGCGCCTCGCACCGCCGGACCCGCGCCGGCGCCCCGCCTCGAGCTTCGTCGGGCCCGGGCCCGGCCCGCAGACCCGGGCCGTCGCCCGGTGGACCCCTGCCGGCCGGCACGTGCTGCTCGCAGCCTGCCGCTCGTCCGAGACGGCCAAGGAGGTCACCGTCGGCGGACGCCGGCGTGGGGCCCTCTCGGCCGCGCTCGAGGCGGCCCTCACCGGCGCCGGGGGCCGCCCGTCCTACCGCGACGTCCTGCGCATGGTCACGGCCGACGTCGCCGCGCGGGTGTCCGAGCAGCACCCCCAGGTCGAGACGACCGACGCCACCGAGCTCGACCGCCCCTTCCTCGGTGGCGCCCTGCCCACGACGCCCCGCCCGCTGACCCTGAGCCACCTGCCGGACGGCTGGTGCATCGACTCGGGCGCCGTGCACGGCGTGCCGGCCCCCGTCGGCGACGAGAGGACCGAGCTCGCCGTCTACCCCCTCACCGGCGAGACGTCGGGGTCACCCCTCGCGACCGCCGCCGTGACGCAGGTGCTGCCCGACCGCAGCCTCGTGCGTCTCACCCCCGAGCTCGACGAGTCGTTCGTCTACCGGGCCGTCGTCACCTCGATCCCGCTCCGCCCGCTCCTCGTGGGCGTCGTCGGCGAGGACGCGTCCGCCACGGCGCTGCGCGAGGCCGCGTCCGAGGCCGACGAGGGTCTCGTCGACCTCGTCGAGGGCGGCGGCACCCACGACGCCGACCTGGTCGTCGAGGCCACTGCCGACGGCTTCGTCATCACCCGGCCGGGCGTCACGCGACCGCTCGTGCCCGTCGTCGGGGGTCCGGCACGGGAGGAGCGCACCATCCGCGCGCTCGAGCAGGTGGCGCGGTGGCTGCGCCTGTCGGCCCTCACCAACCCCGGCACCCACCTCCCGGCCGACGCGATCCACCTCGAGGTCGAGGCGGGTGCCGCTGCCGTCGGTGCGGGCGGCACCCTCACGCTGACGTATGCCGGCAGCGAGCCCCCGCGCTTCACCGTGCACCTCGCGAACACGACGGCCACGCCACTCTGGGCCGCCCTGCTCGACCTCACCGAGACCTACGGCATCTTCACCGACGCGTTCCCCGCCGGGGCCGTCGCGCTCGGGCCCGGCGAGTCGACGGCGGTCGACCTCGTCGGCCAGGTCGACGACACCCTCTGGGCGGCCGGCACCGTCTCGTTGCGCGACCAGCTCATGGTCGTCACGAGCACGCTCGAGTTCGACCCCCGCTCGCTCGAGCAGGACGAGCTCGACGTCGGCGCGCCGCCGGCACCCCGCCCGGCAGCCGGGCCCACCCGTGGTGCGGGGGCCGGCGGCGGCGCGGGTGGAGGCGGCGTGGGTGGAGGGGACAGCGGAACCGCCGCGCGGACGAGCCTCGACCGCGTGCTGGGCGGCGTGACGACGCGCCGCCTCGGCCCGACGCCCACCCGCGCGGCCGTCGCCGACTGGCGCACCGACTCGGTCTTCGTCGTCACCTCTCGGCCCCGCTGAGGCAGCCCTGGGTGGCACGATCGGGCGATGCCTGCCGCCCTGCCGACCGCGCTCGTCTCCGCCGACGACCTCACCCAGATCGGCGACCTGCCCCTCGCCTTCGCCCTCTCGACGGTCATCGGCTTCGAGCGGCAGCTGCGCGGCGAGAGCGCGGGTCCGCGCACCCAGACGTTCGTCGGCCAGGCCTCGGCTTCCTCGGCGCCGAGCTCGTCATCACGCAACGGGGCGCGATCCGCGGCCTGACGACCGCCGCCTCGGTCTGGGGACGACGGCGATCGGCACGGCGGCGGGCGCCGGGCTGCCGCTGCTCGCGCTGACCGTCACGGCGCTGCACGTCGTCGTCGTGCTCGGCTACACGCCGTTCGGCCGCGTCATCGCCGAGCGGTCGCACACCGAGCGCGACATCGCCGTCACCGACGTGGACGGCCAGGGCGTGCTGACCCCGGGGACCGTGGTGACGGCAGCGAGGCCGAGGACGACCCGGGAACGCGCGAAGGGCCGGACGTGTCGTCCGGCCCTTCGTCTGGTGGAGCTGAGGGGACTCGAACCCCTGACCCCCTGCATGCCATGCAGGTGCGCTACCAGCTGCGCCACAGCCCCGTACGGGATGCCGCTCCGTGAAGCGACTGCGTAACCATAGCGGGTGTGCGCCCCGGAGCCAAAATCGGGGGCGGCCTTTCGGGTCAGACGTTCCAGGGCCCGAGGTTCCAGCCGGCGATGCGCCAGCGGGTGACGTCGGAGAAGCTCTTGGACGACTCGACGAGCTCGATCCAGTGGCAGTTGTCGAGGCCGCGGAAGACGGCGTCCGACACGTCCTGGTCGAGTCCGACGAGCGCGCTCGCGGCCACGCGGGCCGACACGCCGTGAGCGACCACGACGGCGGTCTCACCGGGCAGCAGCTCGCGGGCGAGCTCGCGCAGGGCCGTCCCGGCCCGGTCGGCGACCTGCGCGCGGGTCTCCCCCGTGACGCCCCGCGGGGCGTCCTCGCCCCGGTCGAGGGCTGCGACGACGTCCGGGTAGCGCTCGCGCACCTCGTCCGCGTGCAGGCCCTGCCACTGCCCGACGTGCACCTCGCGCAGCCGCGGGTCGAGGCGCACCTCGACCCCGGTCAGCTCCGCGATGGCGTCCGCGGTCGACGCCGCCCGCTGCAGGTCGCTCGAGGCGATGAGGGCGGGGGCGTAGGCCGCGAGGTGCGGCGCCGCGGCGCGCACCTGCTCCCGGCCGCGCTCGGAGAGCTCGGTGTCCTTGTGCCCCTGCCACACGCGGGCCGCGTTGTCGACGGTCTCCGCGTGGCGCACGAGGACGATGCGCCGCGGCCCGGGGGCCGCGGCGGCAGGCGTGGCCGAGCCGGCCGCGGCGGGTCCGGAGCTCACGCCTCGTCGGCCTCGACGGTCTCGTCGGACTCGGCGTCCGGTCGCGGCAGGGCCTCGACCCCGCCGAGGTCGACCTCGGGGCAGTCCTTCCAGAGCCGCTCGAGGGCGTAGTACTCACGCTCCTCCTCGTGCTGCACGTGCACGATGATGTCGCCGAAGTCGATGAGGACCCAGCGTCCCTCGCGCTCGCCCTCGCGGCGGATCGGCTTGCTGCCGAGCTCGCGGAGGCGGTCCTCCACCTCGTCGACGATGGCGCCGACCTGGCGCTCGGACGGCGCCGACGCGATGACGAAGACGTCGGTCAGCGGCATCTGGTCGCTGACGTCGATGGCGAGCACCTTCTCGGCGAGCTTCTCCTCCGCGGCGAGGCCGGCGGCCTTGGCGAGCTGGAGGGAATGGTGTGCTGCGGTCACGGATCTCCTTGGGGCGCGTACGCCCCGGTTGCTCCCACGGGCTCGGCCGCGTGGGGTCTCGGGTGCACCGGGGGGAGGTCCCCCAGCGGGTCGGCGTAGAGCCGGTACTTGTTGATGTACTGCACGACACCGTCCGGCACGAGGTACCAGACCGGCTGGCCGTCCCCGACGCGCGCGCGACAGTCGGTCGAGCTGATCGCCATCGCCGGCACCTCCTGCAGGGTGACGCGGTGCTCGGGCAGGCCCTTGTCGGAGAGCTCGTGCCCGGGCCGGGTCACCCCGACGAAGTGCGCGAGCTCGAAGAGCAGCTCGGCGTCCTTCCACGAGAGGATCTCGGCCAGGGCGTCGGCGCCCGTGATGAAGAAGAGCTCGTCGTCGGGCCGTTCGGCGTGGATGTCGCGCAGGGTGTCGATCGTGTACGTCGGCCCGGGGCGGTCGATGTCGACCCGGCTGACGGTGAAGCGGGGGTTGCTGGCCGTCGCGATGACGGTCATGAGGTAGCGGTCCTCGGCGGGCGAGACGTGCCGGTCGGCCTTCTGCCAGGGCTCGCCGGTGGGCACGAAGACGACCTCGTCGAGGTCGAACCGGGACTGGACCTCGCTCGCGGCCACGAGGTGGCCGTGGTGGATCGGGTCGAACGTCCCGCCCATGACGCCGAGGCGCATGCTCAGTGGTGCGCCTCGTCGGTGCCGCTGGACGTGCCGTGCGCGGCCCGGCCACCGGGGCGCGGTGCCTGCACCTTGTAGGCGGTGTTGCGGAAGCTCCACGTGACGCCCAGCGCCACGACGAAGAGCGCGAAGGTGATGAGGAAGTAAGCGATCACCGGCATGGGAAGCTCGCGGGCGGCTTCCTCCCCCTCGGTGACGAGTGCGAGGACACGATCAGACATGCCGCCAGCCTAGCGCCCGCGCGGCCCACCCGCCGCAGCGCGTCGCAGCCAGGCGTGACCCACGGTGCCGAACGGCTCGTCACCGGCGGCCACGGCCGCGTGGACGAGGTCGCGCCACCGCTCGGCGAGGGCGACCACCTCGGCCGGGTAGCCGAGCTGCGCCCGGTGCTGGGCGAACTCGTCCTCGTCGTCGACGAAGAGGTGACCGTCGCGGGTCAGCACGACGTCGAGGTCGAGGTCGACCATCGTCACCTCCCACTCCGGGCCGCCGGCCTCGTCGCGCCGCCGCCACACCGGCTCGGTCGACATGTCGACGTAGACGCTGATGTCCCGGTGGCTCGGGTAGAAGCCGGCGACGTACGCCCCCTCGTGCGGGGCGAGCGAGACCCACCCGCTGGGCTCGACGAACTCGACGCCGGGCCGGGCGCAGTGCGTGCCGGCCGGGGCGAACCACCAGTGACCGTGCTCGTCGGCGCCGAGGTAGCGGCCGTCCCACTCCCAGTGGCGACCCCCGCCCCACTTCGTGAAGCGCCCCGCGACCGGGGTGCCAGGCGCGAGCCCGCCGGCCGGCATACCTGGGGTGGACGGACGGTCGGCGGCAGGGCTCACGCCCGGCACGCTACCCGCGGCGCGCGCGGTACAGGGCCCGCACAGCGCGGCGACAGGCGCAGCCCATCGGCGGCCGTACCCTAGATCGCATGGTTCCCGAGTTGTCCGTGGTCATCCCGATGTACAACGAGGAGGAGGTGCTGCCCCTCCTCGTCGAGCGCCTGCGGCCCCTCCTCGACGGGATGGGCGGCAGCTACGAGGTCGTCGCCGTCGACGACGGCAGCAAGGACCTCACCGCCGCCCTGCTCCAGCGCTACCACCGGGAGTGGCCGAACCTGCGCGTCGTGCGGCTGCGCGCCAACGCCGGGCACCAGGCCGCGATCTCGGCCGGGCTCGTCAGCGCCCTCGGCGACTACGTCGTCACCATCGACGCCGACCTGCAGGACCCGCCCGAGATCATCCCCCGGATGCTCGCCGCCGCGAAGGACGACGGCGTCGACGTCGTCTACGGCGTGCGGAACGACCGCTCGACCGACACGTGGTTCAAGCGGGTCTCCGCGCAGGCCTTCTACAAGCTCATCGGCCTGATGTCGCAGACCCCCGCGCACGCCGACGCCGGCGACTACCGCCTCATGTCCCGCGCCACCGTCGACGCGATCAACAGCCTCCCCGAGCACAACCGGGTGCTGCGCTTCATCGTCCCGGCCCTCAACTTCCCGTCGGACACGGTGGAGTACAAGCGCGAGGAGCGCGCCGCGGGCGACTCGAAGTACCCGCTCCTGAAGATGGTCAAGCTCTCGCTCGACTCGCTGACCGGCTTCTCCACGGCGCCCCTGCGGCTCGCGACGTTCGCCGGCTTCGGTGGCGCGGTGCTCGCCGTGCTGCTCGTGCTCTACACGCTCATCTCCCGCTCGCAGGGCCACACCGTCGCCGGCTGGACCTCGACGGTCGCCATCGTCGCGGGCGTCGGCGCCGTGCAGCTCGTCTGCGTCGGCATCCTCGGCGAGTACATCGGGCGGATGTACGGCCACATGCAGGGCCGGCCGACCTACTTCATCGCCTACGACTCGATGACGGCCGACAGCGGCGCGCACGGCCCGACCGACACCCCGCTCCCGGCGCAGCCGAACGGCGCCGCCATCCAGACCGAGCCGGGAGCGCCGGCGGCGGAGCCGGCGCGCTCCCCCGAGCCGCAGCCGACTCAGCTGCGCGGCTGAGCGCGCACGAGCAGGCTGACGCCGGGCAGCGACCCGACCGGCAGGTAGCGCTCGGCCGTGATGATGGTGCGCAGGCCGAGGTTGACCACGGGGTGCAGGTCCTCGAGGTCCGAGCCCGAGCTCGTGCGACGACGCATCGCGACCACGGGCCGGAGCAGCACGTTCCACGACCGCACGTCGCGCACCGCGAAGCCGCCCCGGTCGAGCAGGTCGAGCAGTCCCTCGCGGGTGTAGCGGCGCACGTGGTCGACCGCCTCGTCGTGGCTCGACCACAGCCTCGGGTCGGCCGGCACGGCGACGAGGTAGGTGCCCGTCGGCTTGAGCACGCGCCGCACTTCCGCGACGGCGGCGTCGTCGTCGTGCAGGTGCTCGAGCAGGTCGAAGGCGACGACGAGGTCGAGGCTCGCGTCGGCGAGCGGGAGGCGCGTCGCGTCGCCGCGCAGGGTCGCGAGGCCGCGCCCGTGCGCCACCTCGGCGCCGTCGGCGCCGTACTCGAGTGCCACCGCCTGCCAGCCGTGGTCACGCAGCACGCGCGTGTTGCCGCCGCCTGCCGCACCGATGTCGATGGCGCGTCCCGGCGCGAGACCCGTGATCGCCTTGGCCAGGAGGTGGCGCCGCTCCCGGTACCACCAGTGGTCGTCCTCGAGCTCGGCGAGCTTGCGGACCTCGGTGCCTTCCATGAGGGCACATCATGCCATCGCCCCCGCGCAGGTGCGGGAGGCTGGTCAGCGCGTGTGGCCGTCGCCCTCGACGATCCACTTCGTCGTCGTCAGCTCGGGCAGCGCCATCGGCCCGCGCGCGTGCAGCTTCTGCGTCGAGATGCCGATCTCGGCGCCGAAGCCGAACTCCCCGCCGTCGGTGAAGCGGGTGCTCGCGTTGACCATGACGGCGGCCGCGTCGACCTCGGCCGTGAAGCGCCGGGCCGCCGCGCGGTCCTCCGTCACGATCGCCTCGGTGTGCCCGGTGCCGAAGCGCCGGATGCGCTCCATGGCCTCGTCGATGCCGTCGACCACCGCGACGCTCATCTCGAGCCCGTGCCACTCCGTGCCGAAGTCGGCCTCGCTCGCGAGGGCGTATGCCGCCCCGGCCGCGTCGGCGTGCTCGGTCACCTCGGGTGCCACGTGCAGTCGCACCCCCGCGCCCGCGAGGTCGGTGAGCGTCTTGGGCAGGAAGTCGGCCGCGACGTCGCGGTGCACGAGGAGCGACTCGGCCGCGTTGCACACGCTCGGCCGGTGCGTCTTCGCGTTGAGGGTGATCGCGCGGGCCTTGTCGAGGTCGGCAGCGCGGTCGACGTAGACGTGGCAGACCCCGACGCCGGTCTCGATGACGGGCACGGTCGACTCGCGCACGACCGTCGCGATGAGGTCGGCTCCCCCGCGCGGGATGACGAGGTCGACGTGACCGCGCGCGGTCATCAGGGCCCGGGCGGCGTCGCGCCCGCCCTCCTCGAGCAGCGTGATCGCGTCGACCGGGAGGCCTTGCGCTGCAAGTGAACCCCGCATCGCCTCGACGAGCGCGTGGTTGCTGCTGGCCGCGGCCGAGCCGCCGCGCAGGAGCACCGCGTTGCCCGACTTGAGGGTGAGCCCGGCCGCGTCGACGGTGACGTTGGGGCGGGCCTCGTAGATCATCCCGACGACCCCCATCGGCACGCGCACCTGGCGGATCTGCAGGCCGTTCGCGAGGGTCGAGCCGCGCACGATCTCGCCGACCGGGTCGGGCAGCGCGGCCACGTCGCGCAGGGCCTGGGCGACCGCGGCGACGCGCGCCTCGTCGAGGCGCAGCCGGTCCTGCAGGCTCTCGCCCATGCCCGTCGCCCGGCCGCGCTCGAGGTCCTCGGCGTTGGCGGCGACGACGGCGGCCGTGGCCGCCTCGACGGCGTCGGCCAGCTGCAGCAGGGCGGCGTCCTTCTCGGCGCGCGAGAGGAGGGCGAGCCGGCGCGAGGCCACGCGAGCCCGCTCGGCCAGGGCGGTGACGTGCTCGACGACGGCGGGGTCGATCGTCTGTGACATGGCTCCAGCGTAGGTCGTCGGGCCGCTCGCGCCGCACGCGTTCCCGGCTGCTGGGACCGGCGGACCGCCACGGACCCGGGAACCGCGCCGTTCCGCGCACGGGCGGGCCCCGGCACACCGGCTCGTGGCGGTTCGTCGGCGCGGAACGACACGGCCGGACGGGCTGGACGGGGCTGGACGGGCCTGGACGGGCCTGCGAGGGCGCGCGCGCGTCACTAGGGTTCGGGGTGTGTCGCCCCACTCGGTCCTGCGCAACGCCCGCCGCCTCGTCGTCAAGGTCGGCTCGAGCTCGCTGACGGGCCCGGACGGCGGCCTCGACCCGGCCCGGCTCACGGCGCTCGTCGAGGCCCTCGCGGGCCGGCACCTCGGTGGCGCGCAGATCGTCCTCGTCAGCTCCGGCGCGATCGCGGCCGGCATCCACCCCCTCGGGCTCACCACGCGCCCCCGCGACCTCGCGACCCAGCAGGCCGCGGCATCCGTTGGGCAGGGCGCGCTGCTCGCCGCCTACACGCGGGCCTTCGACGCCCACGACATCACCGTCGGCCAGGTGCTGCTCACGGCCGACGACGTGACGCGGCGCACCCACTACGCGAACGCCCGCCGCACGCTCGAGCGCCTCCTCGACCTCGGGGTGCTGCCCGTCGTCAACGAGAACGACACGGTCGCGACGAGCGAGATCCGCTTCGGCGACAACGACCGGCTCGCTGCCCTCGTCGCGCACCTCATCGACGCCGACGCCCTCGTGCTGCTCTCCGACGTCGACGCGCTCTACGACGGGCCGCCGAGCCGGCCCGGCGCGAGCCGGATCCCGGTCGTGCGCGGCCCCCACGACCTCGTCGGCGTCGAGATCGGCGGCAGCGGCTCCAAGGTCGGCACCGGCGGCATGACGACGAAGATCGAGGCGGCGCGCATCGCCACGGCCGCCGGGGTGGTGACGACCGTGACGGCCGCCGCCCGCGTCGTGCAGGTGCTGGCCGGTGAGGACGTCGGCACCGTCTTCCTGCCGATCGGCGTGCGCGGCCGCTCGCGCCGGCTGTGGTTGGAGCACGCCACGACCGCGCGCGGCCGGCTCGTCGTCGACGAGGGGGCGGTGACCGCACTCGTCGTGCGCAAGAAGTCACTGCTGCCCGCCGGCATCACGGCCGTCGAGGGCACCTTCCACGACGGCGACCCCGTCGACGTCTGCGGGCCGGACGGCACGCCGGTCGCCCGCGGCCTCGTCAACTACAGCTCGAACGAGCTGCCGGCCCTGCTCGGCCGCTCGACGAAGGAGCTGGCCCGCGACCTGGGGCCGGAGTACGAGCGCGAGGTCATCCACCGCGACGACCTCGTCGTGCTCTGACACGGCCGGACGGCCACGCCCCGAGGGGGCGTGGCCGTCCGGACCCCTGGTCCGCGCGGGACGGGGTCAGTGCGTGCTGGCGCCCTCGGCTCCGTGGCCGGTGAGCGAGCGCACCTCCATCTCCGCGTACTTCGCCGCGTTGTACTCCTTGCTCGTGACCGTGCCGAGCCAGCCGAGCAGGAAGCCGAGCGGGATCGAGACGATGCCCGGGTTGTCGAGCGGGAACCAGTGGAAGTCGACCTCCTGCAGCATCGACGGGCTCTTCTTCGTCACCGGGTCGATCGCCTTGCCCGACACGACGGGGCTGAAGACGATGAGCGTGATGGCGCTGACCAGGCCGCCGTAGATGCTCCACAGCGCCCCGCGGGTGTTGAACCGCTTCCAGAAGAGCGAGTAGAGGATCGTCGGCAGGTTCGCGCTCGCCGCGACGGCGAAGGCGAGGGCCACGAGGAAGGCGATGTTCTGGCCGAGGGCGAAGATGCCGCCGATGATCGCGACCGCACCGAGGACGAGGGCCGAGATCCGCGCGACCTTGACCTCCTCCTCCGGGGTGGCCGTGCCCTTCTTGACGACGGTGTTGTAGATGTCGTGCGAGAGCGAGGCGCTCGCCGTGATCGTCAGCCCCGCGACGACCGCGAGGATCGTCGCGAAGGCGACCGCCGAGATGATGCCGAGGAGGATCTCGCCGCCGAGCTCGAACGCCAGGAGCGGTGCGGCCGAGTTGACGCCGCCCGGCGCGGCCTTGATGGCGGCCGAGCCGACGAGGTCGGCGGCACCGAAGCCGAGCACGAGGGTGAAGAGGTAGAAGATGCCGATGAGCCAGATGGCCCAGACGACCGAGCGCCGGGCCTCGCGCGAGGTGGGCACCGTGTAGAAGCGCATGAGCACGTGCGGCAGGCCGGCCGTGCCCAGCACGAGCGCCATCGACAGCGAGATGAAGTCGATGGGGTTCTTGTACTGCAGCCCCGGCTGCATGAGGTCCTTGCCCCCCGCGGACTGCGACGCGGTCGTGGCGTCACCGAGGAGCGTCGAGAGGTTGAGCCCGAACTTGCCGAGCACCCAGAGCGTCATGATGCCGGCACCGATGATGAGCAGCACGGCCTTGATGATCTGCACCCACGTCGTGCCCTTCATGCCGCCGTAGATGACGTAGAAGATCATGATGACGCCGACGACGACGATGACCAGGCGCTGGCCCAGCGCCCCGTCGATGCCGAGGAGCAGCGCGACGAGACCACCGGCGCCGGCCATCTGGGCCAGCAGGTAGAAGAACGAGACGACGAGCGTCGAGGTGGCCGCGGCGATGCGCACGGGGCGCTGGCGCAGCCGGAAGCTGAGGACGTCGGCCATCGTGTACTTGCCGACGTTGCGGAGCAGCTCGGCGACGAGGAGCAGGGCGACGAGCCACGCGACGAGGAAGCCGATCGAGTAGAGGAACCCGTCGTAGCCGTTGATGGCGATGGCCCCGGCGATGCCGAGGAACGAGGCGGCCGAGAGGTAGTCGCCGGCGATGGCGATGCCGTTCTGGCGGCCGGTGAACGCGCGCCCGCCGGCGTAGTACTCGGCAGCGCTGCGGTTGTTGCGCGAGGCCCGGATGACGATCGCCAGCGTGACGACGACGAAGAGGGCGAAGATGCCGATGTTGATGGCCGGGTTGCCGACCGTCGTGGCCGCGGGCGCGAACGCGGGAGCGGCGAGCAGGGCGGCGGCGCTCACGAGGTGGCTCCCATCTTGCGGGCCAGGGCCTCGGCCTCGGGGTCGAAGACGCGGTCGGCCCACCGGGCGTAGACCATCGTGATGGTGAACGTCGACACGAACTGGAGCAGGCCGAGGACCAGGCCCCACGTGACGTTGCCGACGACGCGCGTGCCCATGAAGTCCTTGGCGAACACGGACAGCAGGACGTAGAGGAAGTACCACGCAAGGAAGAGCGCGGTGAGGGGGAAGACGAATCGCCTGAACTTGCTTCTCAGCTGGGCGAACTCGTCGGAGTTCTGCATGGCGACGTTGAGGTCGTCCTCCACGCGCTCTGGAGCTTCTTTGCTCACTGGGCCACCTCCGGGGCGGTTGGTCGTGCTGGTCTCCGGTGACTGCGGTGAGTGCAAAGGTAGGAGCCCGGCCGTACGGGCGGCAGACCGACGCGACCCGACGTCGCCGAGTGGCGCCGACGGCTCGCCGTGCGCAGCCTCAGCTGCGACGAGCGGTCGGTCGCGCGCGACGAGCGGTCGATCGGGACGCGCGCTCGGGGTGGAACGACCCGCGGTTGAGGCTGAGGTGCTCCGGGGCGTGCAGCCGCACCATCGTCTGCCCGACGTGCTCGGGCGTGCGCGAGCGGGTCGCGAGCGAGGCGAGCACCATCGTGACGAACGCCAGCGGCACGCTGACGGCTGCCGGCTGGGTCAGCACGACCCCGACCCAGCCGTGCGTCGCGATGCCGAACGTCGTCGACACGACGGCGCCCATGGAGAGGCCGCCACCGACGACGAGGCCGGCGATCGCCCCCGGCGCCGTGAGCCCGCGCCACCAGATGCCGAGCACGAGCATCGGGCAGAACGTCGAGGCCGCCACGGCGAAGGTCAGCTCGACCGCGTGCGCGACCGGCACTCCTGCGGAGGCCACCGTGAGCGCGACCGAGACGGTGACGGCGATGACGGTCGAGAGCCGGAAGGCCCGGATGCCCTGCCGGTGGCCCGTGCCGGTGCGCACGAGGTCCTGGCTCAGCACCCCGGCCACCGAGACGACGAGGCCGGTCGACGTCGAGAGGAAGGCGGCGAACGCGCCGGCCGCGAGCAGCGCCGTCAGGCCCTCCGCGAGCGGCCCGTCGAAGAGCCGGCTCGGCAGCTCCAGCACGACCGAGTCGGCCCGCCCGGCCGCGACGAGGTCGGGCGCGTAGAGGCGGCCGAGCACCCCGTAGAGGACGGGCAGCAGGTAGAAGCCCGAGAGCAGGACGAGCACGGCGAGGGTCGTGCGGCGCGAGGCCCGGCCGTCGCGGTTGGTGTAGAAGCGCACGACGACGTGGGGCAGCCCCATCGTGCCGAGGAAGGTGGCGAGCACGAGCGAGTAGGTGAGGTAGAGCGCGTGCTCGCCCTGGAGCGGCTCGACCCACGCCGCGACGTCGACGGCTCCGACGTCGGGGTTGCCGCTGCGCGCGCCGGCGGCGCCGAGGACGAAGAAGAGCGGTGTCAGCAGGGCGAGCAGCTTGAGCCAGTAGTGGAAGGCCTGCACGAGCGTCACGCTGCGCATGCCGCCGGGCAGGACGTTGAGGCAGACGACGATCGCGACGGCGAACTGCCCGACCCAGGACGGCGCACCCGTCAGCGTGCGCAGCGTGAGCCCGGCGCCCTGGAACTGCGGGATGAGGTAGAGCAGCCCGATGGCGACGACGAGCAGGCTGGACAGCCGTCGCGCGAGCACCGACTCGAGGCGCAGCTGCGCGAAGTCCGGCAGCGTGTAGGCGCCCGACCGGCGCAGCGGCGCCGCGACGAAGGCGAGGAGCAGCAGGTAGCCCGCCGTCCACCCGACCGGCAGCCACAGCATGTCGACACCGCGCGCGAGCACGAGGCCCGCGACGCCGAGGAACGAAGCGGCAGAGAGGTACTCGCCGCTGATGGCGGACGCGTTGAGCACGGGGCTCACGCCGCGCGAGGCGACGTAGAAATCGCTCATGGTGCGCGACAGCCGCAGCCCGAAGGCACCCACCGCGAGCGACGCGACGGAGACGAGCAGGACGGCGACGATGCTCGCGGCGTTGTCGACCACCGGTCAGCGCCCGTCGAGCAGGTCGCTGAACGCGTCCTCGTTGCGCTCCGCGTGGCGCACGTAGTACCAGCCGAGACCGATGATCTCCGAGAAGGCGACGACCGTCAGCAGCAGCCACGGCAGCGGGACCCCGACGACGTCGAGCCGGCCGATCTCGGGCACGAGGTGGAGCAGCAGCGGCAGCAGGCCCAGGGTGAGGCCGAGCACGACGAGCACGACGAGGGCGAGGCGCAGCTGGCTGCGCATGAGCGAGGAGATGTAGACCTCGCCGAGGCGGGTCTGCTCGTCGATCTCCGACGCGATCGAGACGGGCCGGGTGCTCGCGGCCGACGCGCGCGGGCTCGTCACCCGCACCCGCGCCCGGGCGCCCTCGCGCGTGCCCTCACGGGTGCCGTCGCGCGTGCCCTCGCGCGGGCCGTCGTCGGTGCCCTGGCTCACGACCCGGCCCGTCCGAGCGGCTGGGCGCGGCGCACGAGCAGGTCGCGCAGGGCACGGGTGTGCCGCCGGCTGACGACGAGCTCGTGCCCGCCGACGACGACGGTCGTGCGGGCGCCCTCGGTGCGCCACTCGGTGATGTGGCCGAGCGCGACGAGCGAGGACCGGTGGATGCGCACGAAGCCGGCCTCGCGCCACTGGTCGGCGAGGGTCGTGAGCGGCACCCGCACGAGGTGGCTCTCGGTGGCGGTGTGCAGCCGCGCGTAGTCACCCTGGGCCTCGACGAAGAGCACGTCCGAGCGGGCCACGAGTCGGCTCACCCCGGCGAGCTCGACGACGATGCTCTCGTCGGCCGGCCCGGTGGCCTCGCCCGCGGACTCCCGACCGTGGATCTGGCGCACGACGCGACGCACGGCCTGGTCGAGCCGCTCGTCGCGGACCGGCTTGAGCACGTAGTCGACGACGTTGAGCTCGAACGCGTCGACGGCGTGCTCCTCGTGCGCCGTGACGAAGACGACGGGCGGCTGGGCGCTGAAGCGCGAGAGCACCCGCGCGAGGTCGAGCCCGCTGAGGCCCGGCATCTGCACGTCCATGAAGATCGCGTCGACGGCCTCCTCGTGCAGCACCCGCAGCGCCGCCTCGCCCGACCCCGCCGGCACGACCTGACCGACGCACTCGTGGCGCCCCAGCATCCACACCAGCTCGTCGAGCGCGGGGGCCTCGTCGTCGACGGCGAGCACGCGCAGGGCCGGCGCCGGGGCGGCCGGCTCCCCCGGCTCGACGCCGTGGGGCTGCCCGCTCACACGTGCACCCCCGGTCGGAACTTGGGCAGCCGCACGACGACCTTCGTGCCGGCGCCGGGCGCGGTCTCGACGACGAGGCCGTGGTCGTCGCCGAAGGCCGCGCGCAGCCGCTCGTCGACGTTCGCGAGCCCCACCGAGTCGCTGCCGGGGTCGCCCGCGAGCACGCGGCGCACCCGCTCGGGGTCCTCACCCACGCCGTTGTCCTCGATGGTGACGACGCACTCGTGGTCGGCGTCCTGCGCGAGGATGCTGATCTCGCCGTCGCCCGCGCGCCCCTCGAGGCCGTGGCGCACCGCGTTCTCGACGAGGGGCTGGAGGCAGAGGAACGGCACGACGACCGGCAGCACCTCCGGGGCCACCCGCAGGGTCACCGTCAGTCGGTCGCCGAAGCGCGCCTTCTCGATGACGAGGTAGGCCTCGATGGAGCGCAGCTCCTCGGCGAGCGTCGTGAACTCGCCGTGCCGGCGGAAGGAGTAGCGGGTGAACTCCGCGAGGTCGAGGAGCAGCTCGCGCGCCCGCTCCGGGTCGGTGCGGGTGAACGAGGCGATGGCGGTCAGCGAGTTGTAGATGAAGTGCGGGCTGATCTGCGCGCGCAGGGCGCGCACCTCGGCCACCATGAGCCGGGTGCGCGAGGCGTCGAGCTCGGCGAGCTCGAGCTGGCCCGAGACCCATCGGGCCACCTCGTTCGTCGCGCGGACGAGGCCGGCCGAGGCCTGGCCGGTGAAGACCTGCAGCGTGCCGACGACCTTCTCGTCGACGTCGAGCGGCGCGACGATGGCCTGCCGCACGACGCACGACGCCTCGTCGCACGCGACGTCGGGGCCGTCGACGACGGTCGTGCGCCCGTGCGCGAGGGTGCCGGCCGAGATGACGGCCGGCTGGCCCGCGTGGTGCGACCGCCCACCGTCCCAGGCGAGCAACCCGCTCGTGTCGGTCATCGCGACCGCCGGCGCCCCGAGGAGCGCCCGCAGGTGCTTGAGCGAGCGCTCGGCGGCGGTCGGCGTCAGCCCCATGCGCAGCGGGGGCGAGGCGAGCAGCGCCGTGTGGAGGGTGCGGTACGTGGCCCGGTCGGCCTGCGTCCCCAGCTGTCCCCGGCGCAGCATCGCGCCCCACGAGCTCATGGCGACACTGTATGCGGTCCGCCCCGCCGGGTGCCCCCCGTCAGGACGTCCCGTCGAGGGGTCCGGTCGAGGGGTCCCGCCGCGCGTCGGGCGGGGGTCCCCGGTCAGGCGTCGTCGTCGGCGGGCACGTGCCAGAGGCCGGCGCGGCGCTCCGCCTCGAGCTCCTCCTGCGTGGCCGCGCGCGCCGCGTAGCGGTCGCGCTGGGCCTCGCGCTTCTCGTCCCGCGTCGGGCGCGAGGACTCCGAGAGGCGCAGGTCGGTGCCGCGCGAGCCGAGCAGCTCGGCGCCGGCCTGCAGGGTCGGCTCCCAGTCGAAGACGACGGCGTCGTCGGTGGCACCGATGACGACGGTGTCGCCCGCCACGGCGCCGACCTTGTAGAGCTCCTCCTCGACCCCGAGCCGGCCGAGCCGGTCGGCGAGGTAGCCCACGGCCTCGTCGTTGCTGAAGTCGGTCTGGCGCACCCAGCGCACCGGCCGGTCGCCGGTGACGCGGAAGAAGACGCCGTCGGGGCCCTCCTCGCGGGTGACCGAGAAGCCCTTGTCGTCGACCGACCGCGGCCGCAGCACGACGCGCTTCGGCGTGGCCGCCTCGGCCTCGATCTCGGCGCGGGCGGCGTCGACGTGGCGGGCCATGGCGAAGCTCAGCTCGCGCAGCCCCTGGTGGGCGACGGCGGAGACGATGAAGACCTCGATGCCGCGCGCCTCGAGGTCGGGCTTGACCATCTCGGCCAGCTCGCGCGCCTCGGGCACGTCGGCCTTGTTGAGCACGACGATGCGGGTGCGCTCCGCGAGCGGTCGCCCGCCGAGCGAGGAGTCCGGCACGTAGAGGGAGAGCTCGTTCTCGATGACGTCGAGGTCGGTCATCGGGTCGCGGCCCGGCTCGAGGGTGGCGCAGTCGATGACGTGCACGAGCACCGAGCAGCGCTCGACGTGCCGCAGGAACTCGAGCCCGAGGCCCTTGCCCTCGTGGGCGCCCGGGATGAGCCCGGGCACGTCGGCGACGGTGAACCGGCTCGAGCCGGCCGTGACGACCCCGAGGTTGGGCACGAGCGTCGTGAAGGGGTAGTCGGCGATCTTCGGCTTGGCGGCCGAGAGCACCGAGACGAGCGAGGACTTGCCGGCGCTCGGGAAGCCGATGAGGGCGACGTCGGCGAGCGACTTGAGCTCGAGCACGACCTCGACGTCCTCGCCGGGCTCGCCCAGCAGGGCGAAGCCGGGGGCCTTGCGGCGCGAGCTCGCCAGGGCCTTGTTGCCGAGGCCGCCGCGGCCGCCGGCCGCGATGACGTGCTCGGTGCCCATGCCGACGAGGTCGACGATGATGGCGCCGCTGCCGTCCTTGACGACGGTCCCCTCCGGCACCGCCAGCACGAGGTCGTCGCCGTCGGCACCGTTGCGCTCGTCGCCGGCGCCCGGGGCACCGTTGCCGGCCTTGCGGTGCGGGTGCCGGTGGTACTCGAGCAGCGTCGTCGACTGCGGGTCGACCCGGAGGATGACCGAGCCGCCCCGGCCGCCGTTGCCGCCGTCGGGGCCGCCGAGCGGCTTGAACTTCTCACGCTTGACGGAGGCCACTCCGTGGCCACCCGCACCGGCGCTGAGATGCAGCACCACGCGGTCGACGAAGGTCACTGCCATGGGGGTCACTCTTCCAGATCAAAGGGGGCGGACGGCATCCGTCGGCGGACGGACGCCTCTCACCGGGAAAGCCGGAAGGGCGGGCCGCGCGGGCCCGCCCTTCCGGAACACACTCAGTGCGTGATCGAGGCGATCACTCAGCGGCAGCCGGCTCCGGCTGCTCGATGTTGACGGTCTTGCGGCCGCGCTTGGTGCCGAACTTGACGGCGCCCGCGACGAGGGCGAACAGCGTGTCGTCGCCACCGCGACCGACGCCCTCACCCGGGTGGAAGTGCGTGCCGCGCTGGCGGACGAGGATCTCGCCCGCGTTGACCTTCTGGCCACCGAAGCGCTTGACGCCGAGGAACTGTGCGTTCGAGTCGCGACCGTTGCGGGTCGAGGACGCACCCTTCTTGTGTGCCATGTCAGTTGTCTCCTTGAGAGTTCTGTGCCGAGCCGGTCAGGCGTCGATCACGCGGTGATGTCAGTGATCTTGACCTGGGTCAGCGGCTGACGGTGGCCCTGACGCTTGCGGTAGCCGGTCTTGTTCTTGTACTTCATGATGACGATCTTGGGGCCCTTGGCGGCCTTGACGACCTCGGCCTTGACCGACACCTTGGACAGCTTGTCGGCGTCGGACGTGACGGTGGTGCCGTCCACGAGGAGCAGCGGCGTGAGCTCGATGGCATCGCCGGGCTGACCCGTCACCTTGTCGACGAGCAGGACATCGCCCACCGACACCTTCTCCTGGCGACCGCCAGCGCGAACAATCGCGTACACAGTGAAACTCACTCTCTCATCAGGGTTCGGTGTCGCCGCTTTCGGTACCGGCCCGTCAACACGGGCCCGGTGGGCGCACCAAGGGTCAAGATTACCGGCTGGGAGCTCCCAGCTCCAAACCGAGGTCAGGCGCCGTCGCCGGCACCGCCCTCGGCGTTCCCGCGCGGGGGGCCGGCCGGGGCGACGACCCGACCCCGACGGCGCCGTCCGCGCGTGGCGGGGCCCGTCGACTGGGCCGTCTCGGCCGTCGGTGCCGGGGCTACGGGTTCCTCGGCCGCCGCGGGTGCCTCGGCTGCGGCAGGGGCCTCGGCCGGCTGGGGCTCGTGCTCCTCGGCCGGGGCCGCGTCGACGACGTCGGACTCGAGCTCGACGTGGCTGCCGCCCTCGGTCGCCTGGGCGTGCGCCCCGGTGTCGTCCGCGGGGGCCGGCGCGTCGGCGCCCGACCACGGGCCGTCGTCGTCGGGGAACGCGTGCGGACGACCGTCGTCCTGCTGCGGGTGCTGCCGGCCGTCCTGCTGCGCCTGCACCTCGGCCACGGCCTCCGCGGCGGCCTCGCCGACCGGCTGGCCTAACGCGCTCTTGAGCGCGGCGGCGTGGGCGGCCGCCGCGATCTGGGCGGCGGTCGGACCGGAGTGGCGCGCCTCCTGCTGCGTGGACGAGGACGCCGCTCCCCCGCCGTTGCCCGAGCCGTTGCCCGAGCCGTTGCCGCTGCCGCCGTTGCCGCTGCCGCCGTTGCCGGTCGCGGGGCCCGACTGGCCCCGGCCCCGACGCCGCGCGTTGCCCTCGGGCTGGTTCTGCTCGTGGGCGTGGGCGCCCTTGTCGACCGGCGCGGTGTGGATGATGAAGCCGCGCCCGTTGCAGTGCTCGCACGTCTCGGAGAAGACCTCGATGAGGCCCGACCCGACGCGCTTGCGGGTCATCTGCACGAGGCCGAGCGAGGTGACCTCGGCGACCTGGTGCTTCGTGCGGTCGCGGCCGAGGCACTCGAGCAGGCGGCGCACGACGAGCTCGCGGTTGCTCTCGAGCACCATGTCGATGAAGTCGATGACGATGATGCCGCCGATGTCGCGCAGCCGCAGCTGCCGAACGATCTCCTCGGCCGCCTCGATGTTGTTCTTGGTGACCGTCTCCTCGAGGTTGCCACCCGACCCGACGAACTTGCCGGTGTTGACGTCGACGACCGTCATCGCCTCGGTGCGGTCGATGACGAGCGAGCCGCCGCTCGGCAGCCAGACCTTGCGGTCCATCGCCTTGGCCAGCTGCTCGTCGACGCGGTGGTGCACGAAGAGGTCCTCGTCCGAGGTCCACTTGGTGACGCGGTCGGCGAGGTCGGGGGCCACCGACGAGATGTACGGGTGGATCTCGTCCCAGGCCTGCTCGCCGGCGACGACGAGCTGCTTGAAGTCCTCGTTGAACACGTCGCGGATGACGCGGACGGTGAGGTCGGGCTCGCCGTGCAGCAGCAGCGGGGCCTGCCCGCCCGTCACGGAGCCGGCGCCGCCGTTCTTCTTCTTGCCCTTGCTCTTGCCGGCCCGGGGCGTCGACGAGGCCTCGGCCTGGGACTGGATCTCCTCCCACGTCCGCGTGAGGCGCTCGACGTCGGCGCGCAGCTCCTCCTCGCTCGCCCCCTCCGCGGCGGTGCGCACGATGACGCCCGCCGAGTCCGGCACGACGTCGCGCAGGATCTTCTTGAGGCGCGCGCGCTCGGTGTCGGGCAGCTTGCGGCTGATGCCGGTCATCGAGCTGTTCGGCACGTAGACGAGGTAACGGCCGGGCAGCGAGATCTGCGAGGTGAGGCGCGCTCCCTTGTGGCCGATCGGGTCCTTCGTCACCTGCACGAGCACGGTCTGGCCCGAGCTCAGCGCGTTCTCGATGCGCTTGGGCTGGTTCGACTCGAGCCCGGCGGCGTCCCAGTTGACCTCGCCGGCGTAGAGCACGGCGTTGCGGCCCTTGCCGATGTCGACGAAGGCGGCCTCCATCGAGGGCAGGACGTTCTGCACGCGACCGAGGTAGATGTTGCCGGCCATCGAGACGTTGGTCGCCTGGTCGATGTAGTGCTCGACGAGCACGCCGTCCTCGAGCACCCCCATCTGGGTGCGCCCGTCCTTGTTGCGCACGACCATGACGCGGTCGACGGCCTCGCGGCGGGCGAGGAACTCGGCCTCGGTAATGATGGTGCGGCGCCGTCCGGCCTCGCGGCCCTCGCGGCGGCGCTGCTTCTTGGCCTCCAGGCGGGTGGAGCCGCGCACGGCCACCGGCTCGTCGCTCTGCGCGCGGGGCTGCCGCACGCGCGTCGAGACGTTGGGGCTCTCCTCGCCCGAGTCGCTGCTCGACCCGGCGCGACGGCGCCGACGGCGTCGGCGGCTCGAGCCGCCCTCGTCGTCCGAGTCGGTCGACTCGTCGTGGTCGTCGCGCTCGTTCGCGTCGGAGGCGTCCTTGCCGTCCCGGGCGTCACCCGCACCGCGGGCGTCCCGTCCGGCGTCCGAGGACCCGCCCTGCTCGTCGCCGCCTGCAGCGCTCGAGCCGCCCGAGCTGCCGGAGCCGCGGCGGGAGCGGCGCCGTCCGCCGGTCTCAGTGGACTCGGCGGTCTCGGCCGCCTCGGCGGCGTCGTCCTGGGTCTCGTCGTCGCCGCGTCCGCGACGGCCCTTGCCACCACGGCGCCGGCGCGAGCGGCGCGGGGCGGTCTCCTCGTCGCTTCCGGTGCGCGCGTCGCGGCCCGTGTCGGCGTCCTCGACGTCCTCGTCGACCCCGAGGTCGTCGCGGTCGTCCTCGTCGTCGGCGGGCACGGCAGCGGGCGGGGGCGGACCCTCGGCCGAGGCGGCGCGCCGACGGCGCGTCGGGGTGGCCTGGCTCGCGTCGGGTGCCTGGAAGAGCACGCTGAAGCTCGGCACGACCTCGGCCGCGGCCTCGTCGGTGCCGTCGGTCTCGTCGCCCTCCTCGTCCTCGGCGTCGGTGGCATCGGGGGCGTCGGGGGCGTCGGGGGCGTCGGGGGCGTCGGGGGCGTCGGGGGCGTCGGGACGGGCCGCCTCGGGGGTGCCCGCGGAGGCGACCGCCTCGTCGAGGGCGAGGGCCGTGTGGTCGATCAGGGCCGGGTCGGTGCCGGCGGGCGTGGCCTCGTCGGCGCCGTCACCGGTGGCGTGCACCTCGGCGACGAGCTCCTCGAGCGCCTCGGCCGCGCGGGCGGCCGTCTTGGAGCGAGAGGCGCGCTTGGTCGTGCCGGCCGCGCGCGGCGCCTTCGCGGCCTTCGTCGCGCGCGGTGCCCGGGCGGCCTTGGCGGCCGTCTTGGCGGCCTTCGCGGGCTCGTCGTCGGTGCTGGTGTCGGCGCTGGCGTCGGTGCCGGCCTCGGTGCTGGCGTCGGCGGGCGCAGCGGGTGCCTCGACCGGGGCGGCGTCGGTCGCGGGCGCCTCGGCCGGTGCCGCGGTCGCCTTCTTGCGGGTGGCGCGCTTGCGGACGGCCTTCTTGACCGGCGCGCTCTCGGCGTCCGGTGCGGCGGGGGCGTCCGGCTCGGCGGGTGCAGCGGGCTCGGTGGAAGCAGCGGGAACGCTGGGCTCCGCCGGAGCGCTGGGCTCAGGCGTCGCGGCCGCGGTCGTGACCCGCCGCGAGGCGCGCCTGCGGGGCGCGGGTGCCGCGGGTGCCTCGGCCTCGGGGGCCTGGGCGAACAGGGTCTCGTCGCCGGTGGAGGGGGTGTCGTTGGGTGCCATCAGGCAGTCTCCCGTCAGGTGCGGTGCGACCCACACGCGGCCGGGGCCGTCGGCACCGCACGAGTGCGGTTGCAGTCGTCGCGCCGCGTGTGCGACGGACGGAAGTCGTCTCGCTACACCCGGAAACGGTTCGCGCTGGGCGCGGCCCCGTGACCGGCTGCCGGCGACCTCTGGTCGGCAACCGGTTCGCCGTCATGACCTGGTGGGTCATTCCAGCGGGTCGGTCACCCTCGCGGATGCGGTGTCGAGCGGTCCCTGCGCCAGACGCGTCACCAGTGGCGGACGCGGAGGCTGCAGGTCGGCGGTCTCACGCAGCGCGGTCAGAATGTCGTCGGGGCGTACAGCAGGTGTGGTGTGCCGTACGACCATGCGCAGTATCGCACAGTCACCCTCGATCACGTGAGACGTGACCGTGTCGGCGAGCGCGTCGGCCGGCCCCAGCACCCGCGCCATGACGATCGCACCGCGCACGTCGAAGGTGCGCGGGCCCGACTTCGTCATCCGCGTCACCTCGGCGCGCTCGAGCGCCAGCAGGCCCTCGACGGCCGCGCGCAGGACCTCGAGCGGCACCCCGGCGAACTCGAGCACCCAGTCGCTCGCCTCGAGCCGGTCGGCGAGCGCCCCGGGGGCGGCCTCGACGACCTCGACGACGTCGATGCCCCGGGGCAGCGCCTCGTCGAGCGCCACCCGCACCGACTCGGGGTCGACGCGCTGGGTCACGGAGATCTCGACGTACTCGGCCTCGCTGCCGGTGCCCGTGGCGGCCGCGTTCGCGTAGCTGATCTTCGGGTGCGGGTGGAAGCCGGCGGAGAACGCCATCGGCACGTCGGCGCGCCGCAGGGCCCGCTCGAGCGCGCGCTGGAAGTCACGGCTCGAGGTGAACCGCAGCCGCCCCCGCTTCGTGTAGCGGATCCGGAGCTTCTGGACCGCGGGGTCCGGTGCCGGACCCTCGGGGACGCGCTGACGTGCCTGACGAGCCATGCCCGAAGGCTACCGGCGCCGTCAGAGGTCGGCGGAGAAGCCCCGCTCGGCGTCCGCGCGGCGCTGCCGCTCGCGGGCCTCCTCCTCGTCGAGCCGGGTCGCCTCGGCGAGGGTCGGAGCGGTGCCGCCGAGCCGGGCCGGCAGGTACTTGAGGTCGGGGCCGGTGAGCGGCTCGTAGGCGGCCTGCGCGGTGTCGAGCAGGTCGGCCATGACGGCCTTGTAGCGAGCCGTCACCTCCTCGGGGTCGGCATCGGCCGGCGCGGGCACGGGTTCACCCACGGTGATGAGGATCGGCACGTTCGTGCGGCCGAGGCGACGCGGCAGCCCCTTGGACCAGACCCGCTGGCTGCCCCAGATGACGACGGGCAGGATCGGCACGCCCGCCTCCGCCGCCATCCGCGCGGCGCCGGTCTTGAACTCCTTGAGCTCGAACGAGCGCGAGATCGTCGCCTCGGGGAACACCCCGACGATCTCGCCACCGCGCAGCGCGTCGAGGGCTGCGGCATACGAGCTCGCGCCGGCGGTGCGGTCGACGGGGATGTGGTGCATGCCGCGCATGAGCGGCCCGCTCACGGGGTGCGAGAAGACGCCGTCCTTGGCCATGAAGCGCACGAGGCGGCCCGAGCCCTGCGCGGCGAGCCCCGCGTAGGCGAAGTCGAAGTAGCCGGTGTGGTTGACCGTCATGACGGCTCCCCCGCTGCGCGGCACGTTGTCCTCGCCGAGGATGGTGAACTTCAGCCCCTGCATCGCGAACACCCCGCGGGCGAAACCGATGACGGACGAGTAGACGGGCTCCATGGGGGACACTCTGCCCTGCGTCGCTACGCTTCGGCACGCCGATGCGCCGAACGGGCGCGCCGACCGACGGGGGACGACCGTGAGCACCATCGCCGCAGTGACCGACGCCACGGCCGCCGTGCCGGCCCTCGTCGATCGCGACACCCTCGTCGGGGCTTCGGTGCTCGGCCTCGTGCCGGTCGCGCTCGCCGCCCTCGTGGTGCTCGTCAAGTGGTGGCGCGGGCGCGACGAGGTCTTCGTCGACGTGACGCCGGGCCTGCTGCCGACCGATCCCGCCCGCGCCCCGCGGCGCCGGGTGCGCGGCGGCCAGTGGTCGGGCACCGTGGCCCCGGCCTTCGCACCGCCGGGGGCGCCCCGACCGGGTGAGGCACGCGCGGGCGTCGTGCGACCGGGCGTCGTCGGCACGGTCGTCGACGGCGTCGCCGACCCGCACGACGTCAGCGCGACCCTGCTCGACCTCGCCGTGCGCGGCTGGTTCCGCATCGTCGACGTGCGCGAGCGTGAGGACGAGCGGCCGCGGGACTGGGAGCTGCGCCGCAGCCCCAGCCCGCCGGACGAGACACCCTCCTCCTTCGAGCGGCTGCTCCTCGACCGGCTCTTCGAGGGCCGCGACCACGTGCGGCTCTCGCAGCTGCGCGGCTCCTTCGCCCTCACCATGCGCGAGGCCCAGATCGGGCTCTACCGCGAGGTCGTCGACCGCGGCTGGTACGCCCGCCACCCCCGGGCGCGCAACGGGCGCACCCGCGCGGCGGGGCTCGCGCTGCTCGTGCCGCTCACGCTCGCCGCCGCCGTCGTCGTCGTGGCCGCGTTCCTCGACGCGCACGACTGGTCGCTGACACCGGTCCTCGTCGGCCTCGTCGTCGCGCTCGTCGTGCTGGCCCGCTGGGGCGGCGCGCGCACGCCACGCACCGCGGAGGGAACCGCGGTGCGCATCCAGGCGCTGGGCTTCCGCGAGTACCTCGCGACGGCCGAGGCTGACCGGCTGAGGTTCGAGGAGAAGCGCGCCCTGCTCACCGGCTACCTGCCGTATGCCGTCGCGTTCGGTCTCACGGCCCACTTCGCCGACCTGCTGCGCGACCTCGCGAAGGAGAGCCACTGGGTCGACTACGTCGACGGCCTCGACTGGTACGACTTCGGCGGCTCGGGACCCGACGGCTCCGACCTGTCGCTCGGGGACGCGCTCGGGGACGCGCTCGGCGACCTCGGCGAGCTCACGTGGATGACGGACGCCGGCGACCTGCTCGACGGCGTCGACGGATTCACCGACGCCGCCGACTCGCTCTTCTCGTGGGACGGGCTCCCCGGGTGCGGCGACGGTTGCGACGGCTGCGACCTGCCCGGCTGCGACTTCTGAGCGCGACGACACACGGGCGGCGGGCGCCGGGGAAAGGCGGTCGAGGGCACCCCGACGGCCATGGAAGGATTGCCCGCATGACTGACGCACCTGACGCCACCACCTCGCGGATCCCCGAGCGGCCCTCGCTCGACGGCCTCGAGGAGAAGTGGATGCAGGTATGGGCCGACGAGGGCACCTACGCCTTCGACCGCGAGCGCGCCCTGTCGCTCCCCCGCGACCAGGTCTTCGCCATCGACACGCCGCCGCCGACCGCGAGCGGCAGCCTGCACGTCGGGCACGTCTTCAGCTACACGCACACCGACTGCATGGCGCGCTACAAGCGCATGCGGGGGCTCGAGGTCTTCTACCCCATCGGCTGGGACGACAACGGCCTGCCGACCGAGCGGCGGGTGCAGAACTACTACGGCGTGCGCGGCGACGCGAGCCTGCCCTACGAGGAGGGCTTCACGCCGCCGTTCGAGGAGGGCGTCGACGCCAAGGGCAAGGCCATCAAGGCCGCCGACCAGCGCCCGATCAGCCGCAAGAACTTCATCGAGCTGTGCGACGTGCTGACGGTCAAGGACGAGGTGACCTTCGAGTCGCTCTTCCGCCGCCTCGGCTTCAGCCTCGACTGGGACATCAGCTACCGCACCATCGACGAGCGCTCGCGCGCCGTCGCCCAGCAGGCCTTCCTGCGCAACCTCGAGCGCGGCGAGGCCTACCAGAGCGAGGCCCCGGGCCTCTGGGACGTGACGTTCCAGACCGCCGTGGCGCAGGCCGAGCTCGAGGCGCGCGACTACCCCGGCGCCTACCACCGCGTCGCCTTCCACCGTCCCGACGGCACGCCCGTGCACATCGAGACGACGCGCCCCGAGCTCATCCCGTCGGTCGTCGCGCTCATCGCGCACCCCGACGACGAGCGCTACCAGGGCCTCTTCGGCACGACCGTCACCTCGCCCCTCTTCGGCGTCGAGGTGCCGGTGCTCGCGCACCGCGCGGCCGAGATGGACAAGGGCGCCGGCATCGCCATGTGCTGCACCTTCGGCGACCTCACCGACGTTTTGTGGTGGCGCGAGCTGCAGCTGCCGATCCGCTCGCTCATCACCCGCAACGGGCGCCTGCAGGCCGAGACGCCCGAGTGGCTCGTCGGCGGCCCCGGCGAGGAGCTGTATGCCGGCTCGCTCGCCACCAAGACGACGTTCAGCGCGCGCGAGGCCGTCGTCGCGGCGCTGCGCGAGTCGGGTGACCTCGACGGCGAGCCGCAGAAGACCCAGCGCAAGGCGAACTTCTACGAGAAGGGCGACAAGCCGCTCGAGATCGTCACGTCGCGGCAGTGGTACATCCGCAACGGCGGCCGTGAGGAGGCCCTGCGCGGCAAGCTCGTCGGCATGGGTGACGAGGTGGACTTCCACCCCGCCTTCATGCGCTCGCGCTACAAGAACTGGGTCGAGGGCCTCAACGGTGACTGGCTCATCTCGCGCCAGCGCTTCTTCGGCGTGCCCTTCCCGGTGTGGTACCCCGTCACGGCCGACGGCGAGACCGACCACGCGCACCCGATCGTCGCCCCGGAGTCGGCGCTGCCGGTTGACCCGCAGATCGACGTGCCGGAGGGCTACGAGGAGGGCCAGCGCGGCGTGCCGGGCGGCTTCGTCGCCGACCCCGACATCATGGACACGTGGGCGACCTCGTCGCTCACCCCGCAGATCGCGGCCGGCTGGCCGGTGCGCGAGGGCGCGGCCGACGGCGCGAGCCGGCTCGGCTCCGACGAGGCCCTCTTCGGCTCGATCTTCCCCTACGACCTGCGGCCGCAGGGGCACGACATCATCCGGACGTGGCTCTTCGCCACGGTGACGCGCTCCTTCCTCGAGCACGGGGTCGCGCCGTGGCGCCACGCCGCGATCAGCGGCTGGATCCTCGACCCCGACCGCAAGAAGATGAGCAAGAGCAAGGGCAACGCCGAGACGCCCGAGGACGTCGTCAAGGCCAACGGCGCCGACGCCGTGCGCTACTGGGCCGCGTCCGGTCGCCTCGGCACCGACGCCGCCTACGACACCGGCCAGATGAAGGTCGGCCGGCGCCTCGCGATCAAGGTGCTCAACGCGAGCAAGTTCGCGCTCGGCTTCGGTGACGTCTCCGGCGACCTGCGCGCGGCGGTCACGAATCCCCTCGACCTGTCGATGCTCTCGGCGCTCGCCGTCGTCGTCGACAAGGCCACGCAGGGCTTCGAGAGCTGGGACTACACGCGCTCGCTCGAGGTGACCGAGTCGTTCTTCTGGACCTTCTGCGACGACTACCTCGAGCTCGTCAAGGACCGTGCCTACGGCGGCCAGGGCGACGAGGCCGCCGCGAGCGCCCGCGCTGCGCTGCGCCTCGCGCTCGAGACGCTGCTGCGCCTGCTGGCGCCGTTCCTGCCCTACGCGACGGCCGAGGTGTGGTCGTGGTTCGGCGAGGGCTCCGTGCACCGCCAGGCGTGGCCGACCCGCGACGAGCTGCCGACCGGTGGCGACGCCGCGCTGCTCGCCTCGGTGGGCGCCGCGCTCGCCGGCGTGCGCAAGGTCAAGTCCGAGGCGAAGGTCGGCATGCGCGCCGAGGTGCGCACCATGACCCTCGTCGCGCCGGCCGCGTCCGTGGCGCACGTGCGCGCCGCCGAGGCCGACCTGCGCGCCACGGGTCGCATCAGCGAGCTGACGTATGCCGAGGGCGAGGCCGTCGAGGTGCGTGACGCCGAGCTCGTGCCCGTCGAGAAGACACCTCCGCCGGCCTGAACGGTCCGCGGGCGGCGGCGCTGGCATAGGGTTCCCGCATGTCGAGACGGGGGGTGCTGGCCGCGGTCCTCGGGGGTGTCGTCGTCATGGCCGCCCTCGTCGTGGCCGCGCTCGGCAAGCCCCTGCCCCTGCTCTCCCGGCCGGCGCAGAGCGAGAGCGTGACCCGGCTGCCGACCCTCTCGACGAGCACGGTGGAGTCGACGCCGTCGTCGCCGTCGACATCGGCCGCGGCGACGCCGCTGGAGCCATCGCCGTTCCTCGTCGTGCTCGTACAGCTCGTGCTCGCCTTCACGGTCATCGTCCTGCTCGTCATGGTCGTGCAGCTGCTCCGCTCGCTGCTGCGCAAGCCGCACGTCACGAAGCACGAGGAGCCCGACTTCGCGATCCCCCTCGTGCCGACCGAGCTGCTCGAGACCGCCCGGTCGCGGCTGCTCGACCTCGAGACGGGCGAGCCGCGCAACGCCATCGTCGCCGCGTGGCTCGGCCTAGAGTCGTCGGCGTCCGCCACCGGCCTGCCCCGGCTGCCCGCCGAGACCTCGAGCGAGTACACCGCGCGGGTGCTCGGCGTCTGGCCCGTCGACGCCGAGCGGCTCGCCGACCTCGCCGCGCTCTTCCGTGAGGCCCGGTTCTCGGTGCACCCCCTCGGAGAGCCCGAGCGCCGCCGTGCCGTCGGCGACCTGCGGGTGCTCGTCGACGGCCTCGAGCGCGTGGCCGCGCAGCAGGCCGCCCGGCGGGCAGCGCAGGAGCCCACAGGATCGAGCGGGTCGAACGGGTCGAACGGGTCGAACGACCGGGGGACGCGGCCGTGACCGGCGTGCCCGAGGACCCGCGCGTGCGGCCCCTGCCCCGCGGTGCGCGCGAGCGCCCGCCGGGCCGCCTCGCCGCTGCCGCGGCGCTGCTGCGGCCCTGGCGGCGCCGGCTCGTCTGGCTGCTGCTCACGTGGGTCGCCCTCTCGCTCCTCACCGCCGGGCTGGGCCTGCGCCCCGACGTGCCCGTGCTCCTCGCGATCCTCGTCTCGGTCGCCGGCCTGGTCTGGCACCTCGTCGACCACACCGCGCCGCAGCACCTGACGACCTGGCCCCTCGTCGACGGCGACCCGGCCGGCCGGGCCCGCGGCAGCGACTTCCGCGTGACCAACCTCGCCGGCCGCATCGAGGCCGCGAACACCCGCGGCGAGGGCCGTGAGGCCCTCGTGCACGACCTGCACGTGCAGCTGCAGGTGCTCGTCCGCGAGCGCCTCTACGCCCGGCACGGCATCGTGGCCGAGGAGGAGCCCCGCTGGGCGCAGGGCGTGACGCCGCCCGAGCTGTGGGACCTTCTCGTCGGGCTGCCGCCGCCCGACCTCTACACGCCCCGGCGTCTCGACCCCATCCTCCGACGAATCGAGCAGTGGTAGCGCATGACCGAGATGAACCTGACCCGCGTGGGCGAGCTCGCCGGCGCCGTCCTCGACGAGGTCGACCGCGCCGTCGTCGGCAAGCGGGAGGCGCTGCGCCTCGTCCTCTCCGGCATCCTCGCTGGCGGCCACGTGCTCATGGAGGACTTCCCCGGGCTCGGCAAGACGCTCGCGGCCCGCAGCTTCGCGCAGGCGCTCGGCCTCGACTTCAAGCGCGCGCAGTTCACCCCCGACCTGCTGCCGGGCGACATCACGGGGTCGTTCATCTACGACCAGCGCTCCGCGGACTTCGAGTTCCGGCCCGGGCCGCTCTTCGCCGGGCTGCTGCTCGCCGACGAGATCAACCGCACCCCGCCCAAGACGCAGTCGGCCCTGCTCGAGGCCATGCAGGAGAAGCAGGTCACGGTCGAGGGCCGCACCTTCCCGCTCCCCCGCCCCTTCCACGTGCTCGCGACCGCGAACCCCGTCGAGTACGAGGGCACCTACCCGCTGCCGGAGGCGCAGCTCGACCGCTTCCTCATGCGCATCTCGTTCGGCTACCCCACGCTCGACGAGGAGTGGCAGATCCTCGCCAACCGCATGACGCGCCAGCGCGAGGAGCAGGAGCTCGACCCCGTCGTCGACGCCGAGCAGCTGCTCGCGATGCAGGCCGCCGTCGAGGCGACCGTCGTCGACGAGTCCGTCGGCCGCTACTGCGTGGCGCTCGCCGCGGCGACACGCACCCACGGCGACGTGCTGATGGGCGCCTCACCGCGTGGCGCGCTCGGCCTGCTGCTCTGCTCGCGGGCGTATGCCGTGGTCGACGGCCGCGACTACGTCACGCCCGAGGACGTCAAGGCGGTCGCGGTACCCGTGCTGGCCCACCGGATCACGGTCAAGCCGGAGCTGTGGATGAGCAACGCGTCCGGGTCGGGCGTCGTTGAGAGCCTGCTGCGCACGGTGACCGCGCCCTCGGCCCGCGAGCACCTCGGCTCCGACCCGGCGGCGGGCTGACCGGCCGTGCAGACCTGGCACCCGCGCCGGACGGCCGAGCGACGTCTCGGCGCCTGGGAGTCCACGGCGGCGCACCAGCGCGCCATCGTGCTCGCCGCCGTGGGTGCCATCGCGGCCGTCCTCGGACGCCGCGCCGACCTGCTCGTCATCGTCGCCCCGCTCGCCGTCGCCGCGGCCTGGGGGCACCTCGCCCGGCCGCGCAGCGACGTCACGGCCACGGCCCGGCTCGGCGACACCACCCTGCGCGAGGGCGCCGTGACCGGTCTCGTCGTGCGCACCGAGCCGGCCGACGCCGACGTTCACGGTGTCGTGACGGTCGCCCGGTCGGCCTGGGTGGAACGCAAGCCCTCGAGCGGCATCGCGGAGCTCGAGGACGGCGTCGCCGTGCTCGGCCTGCGCTCGACCCGGTGGGGCCGCCGCCGCGTCGGGACGGTGAGCGTCGCCCTCGTCAGCACGTGGGGCGCCTTCCGCGTGGGGCCGGTCGACCTGCCCGACCTCGACGCGGCGACGCTGCCCGTGCCGGCCGCCTTCGACGCAAGCGCCCCCACGCCGCACCCGCGCGGCATCGTCGGGCTCAACCGCTCGAACCGGCCCGGGTCCGGGTCGGAGTTCAGCACGATCCGGGAGTTCCACCCGGGCGACCGGCTCCGCCGCATCCACTGGCCGGTCTCGATGCGCACCGGGCGGCTGCACGTCACCTCGACCTTCACCGACGAGGACGCCCACGTGTTCCTGCTCGTCGACTGCTTCAGCGACCTCGGTCCCCGCGAGGGCATCGACGGCCGACCGACGAGCCTCGACGTCACGGTGCGGGCGGCCGGGGCGCTCAGCGAGCACTTCCTGCGCAGCAACGACCGGCTGACCCTGCGGACGGTCGGCTCGGCCGAGGTGCCGACGCTCGGCACCGGCTCGGGCACCAACCACCTGCGCCGGGTGCTCGACACCCTCGCCGCCATCTCCCCCGCGACCGAGCGCCGCGACACCGGCGAACGCGCCGTCCGGGCCGTGGACGCGAACGCCCTCTGCCTCGTGCTCTCGCCGCTCGTCGAGCCCACCATGGTGACGCTCGCGCACACCCTCGCGGCGCGTGGGCGCACGGTCGTGGTCATCGACACCTTCCCGGAGCACCTCGCCCGCAACCCGGACAACCCCTACGAGGCCCTGGCCTGGCGGATGCGGCTGCTCTCGCGCGACGCCGAGGTGCACGGCCTGCGCCTGCGGGGCGTCCCGGTCGTGCCGTGGCGCGGCCCCGGCTCGCTCGACCAGGTGCTGCGTGACGTCGCCCGGCGCGCGGCCGCGCCCCGGATGGCGAGGCGGTGACCCGGTGACCGCGCCCGACGCCCCTGCTCCCCGCGAACCCTCCGACCCCGCCCTGCCGACCACCCACCCCGTGCGGCGCACGCTCCGCTTCGGCGCCGGACCGGAGTGGTCGCTCAGCCAGCTCGGTGCGGCCGCCGCGGGCATGGGCGGGGTGGCGCTCTTCCTCGCCGCCCTGTCGGTCGCGGCAGGCGGTTTCGACGCGGTCTGGTGGGCCCTCGTGCTGGTGCCCCTGCTCACGCTGTCGTGGGCCGGCTCCGCCGCACCGCTCGCCCTGTGGTCGCTGCTCCTGCTCGGCTGGTTCGTCCTGACGCCCGCGGGCAGCTTCTCGTGGTGGTCGCTGCCGGCCGCGCTCGGGGCGGTCAGCGCGCACGCCGCGGCCGCGCTGGCGGCGTCCTCGCCGCCGGCCGGCTCCTTCACGCAGCGCACCGTGCGCCGGTGGGTGCGTCACGCCGCCGTCGCGGCGGCGGCCGCGGTGCCCGTCGCCCTGCTCGCCGGGGCGCTGTCGGCCCGGCCGCTGGGACTCGTGCCCGCGGCATACGTCGTCGGGCTCGGCGGTGTCGCCGTCGGCCTGTGGCTGCTGCGCACCAGCCCACCCACCACGCCCGGCTGACCCCGCCGCCGACCCCACCGCCGACCGCGCCGGGAAAGCCGCTTGCCCCGGACGCCGCGACGACCTACCCTTCGATGAAACGAAACAGTTTCGTTTCATCGAGAGGAGGCCAGCATGGGTGGGAAGACCGGCACCGACGGCGCCGCCACACCCGAGCCCCTCCCCGCCAGCCGCCCGCGGGTGGCCGGTGACCGTGAGGTCGAGCTGCTCGAGAGCGCGATCGAGGTGCTCCGCGAGGTCGGCTACGACCGCCTCACCTTCGACGCCGTGGCCGCCTCGGCCCACGCGTCGAAGGCGACGCTCTACCGGCGTTGGCCGCACAAGCGCGACCTCGTCATCGACGCGGTCGGTCTGTTCATGGACTGTCCCGCCGAGCAGGACCCCGACACGGGCACCCTGCGCGGCGACCTCATCGCCCAGGCCTGCGCCCAGGGCGGACTCGACGACGACGACGTCGTCGACACGTGGAGCGCCCTGCTCCCCGTCATCCACCGCGAGCCGGAGCTGGCCCGCGGCATCCACGAGCGGTTCGTGGCCCCGAAGATCGAGGCCGCCCGCGTCATCTTCGACCACGCCCGCCAACGGGGCGAGCTGGGCGCCGACGCCGACGTCGACACCCTGCTGATGGTCCTACCGGCCCTGTCGATCCACGAGGCGCTGCTCTCGGGACGTCGACCCGGGCCCGAGCGCATCGCCGAGTTCGTGGACACCGTCGTCCTCCCGGCCTGTGCGGCCAGCCTCGTGCCGCGACCCGAGCACCGCTGAGCCGGACGGCACCACGCGCGGCCCGCGCCCCGGCGCCCGCCGTGCCCCACCGCACCTCCACGTCACCCTTGCCCTGAAAGAGGAACACCCATGTCTTCGACCACCGTCGACGAGGTCGAGGAGCCGTCCGGCTCCTTCACCTCCCACGACACCCCACCGAAGCGGCTCGGCCTCGCGCTCTTCGTCATCTGCGCCGCGCAGCTGATGATCGTGCTCGACGGCACGATCGTGAACATCGCCCTGCCCCACATCGAGCGCGACCTCGGCTTCAGCCAGGCGAACCTGCAGTGGGTCATCACCATCTACACCCTCGCCTTTGGTGGGGTGCTGCTGCTCGGTGGCCGCCTCGGCGACCTCTACGGCCGCCGGCGCATGTTCGTCTGGGGCGTCGCGCTGTTCACGCTCGCCTCGCTCGTCGCGGGCGTCGCCCAGAACGAGGCGATGATGCTCGCCGCCCGCGCCGTGCAGGGCCTCGGCGGCGCGCTCGCCGCGCCGAACGCGCTCGCGCTCATCACGACGACGTTCCCGGCCGGCAAGGAGCGCAACAAGGCCATGGGTGTGTTCGCCGCCATGTCCGGCGCCGGCGCCGCGATCGGCCTCATCCTCGGTGGCGCGCTGACCGAGATCGACTGGCGCTGGAACTTCTTCATCAACCTGCCGATCGGCATCGTCGTCGCGTTCTTCGCCCAGCGCATCCTCACCGAGTCCGAGGACGGCCGCGGCTCGCTCGACGTGCCCGGCGCGATCACCTCGATCGTCGGCCTCTCGGCGCTCGTCTACGGCCTGACCCACGCGGCGAGCACGTCCTGGGGCGACACGACCACCGTCGCCTACCTCGCCGTCGGCGTCGTCCTGCTCGTGGCCTTCGTCGTCATCGAGACGCGCGTCGCGCACCCGCTCCTGCCGATGCGCATCCCCGGCGACCGCACGCGCGGCACGTCGTACTTCGTCATGCTCATCGTCGGCGCCGGCATGTTCGCGATGTTCTACTTCCTCGGCATCTACATCCAGACGATCCTCGGCTACTCCGCCCTCAAGACCGGCCTGGCCTTCCTGCCGTTCTCGGTCGGCATCGTCGTGGCCGCGCAGGTCGCCTCGTTCCTCATCTCGCGCGTCGACCCGCGCTGGATCTCCGGCGCGGGCGCCGGCTTCGCCGCGGTCGGCATGTGGGGCTTCACGCACCTGACGCCACAGAGCACGTATGCCGCCAACCTCCTGCCGTGGATCGTCGTCCTCGCCTTCGGCCTGGGCCTCATCTTCGTGCCGCTCACCCTCACTGCGGTGCACGGCGTGGCTCACGAGGACTCGTCGGTGGCCTCGGCCGTGCTCAACACGATGCAGCAGGTCGGCGGCACGCTCGGCCTCGCGACCCTGAGCACGATCTTCGTGAACAACCTCAACGACAAGGTCGCCGAGCTGACGGCAAGGCTGCCGCAGGGTGGTCCCGCACCGAGCAAGGAGGCCGTGGCGGCGGCGCAGCAGGCGATCGCCCACGAGGCCTTCACGTACGGCGCGAGCCGGGCCTACCTCGTCGCGGCGATCATGATCGCCGTCGGCGGCGTCGTGACGCTGCTCTTCCTCACGGTGCGCCACCGCGAGCTGGCGTCCGACGGGGCCGCCCCCGCCCACATGGGCTGACCCGCTCGCTTCACCCGTCTCTCAACCGTCGAGTGGCCACTCTTCGCGACCTCGGTCGCCTCGAGTGGCCATTCTTCGTCCCAGGGCAGTGACCTCTCGACCGGGGCGGACCCGCAAGGAGTGGCCTCTCGACAGTCAGTGGGGGCCCGGCTGGACGGTGAGCCAGGGGACGTCCCAGCCGCCGAGACGCAGCGTCCGGCTGGTGAACGCCGCCTCGTCGAGGTCGACGACGCGCCCGATCGACGGCTCGTAGACCACGAGCCCCGCGGCGGCGGCCCCGGCCGCCGGGAGCACGAGCACGACGTGGCGCGGGGCCCAGGCGTTGCCGACGTAGAGCAACGCGGGGGCGCCCGGCCGCACCCGGGTGCGGAGGGCGGCATACTCCCGCGCCAGCCCCGCCGGGCCGCGCGTGCGCAGCCAGCCCACGCCGTAGGGCGTGCCGGGGTCGGCGGCGCCGTGCTCGAGCTCGCGGCGGGCGCCCCACGGCGGCGTGCCGAGGGCGCGGGGCCAGGGCAGCTGTGGCCGGGAGCCCGCGCCGAGGACGGCGTTCGTGCGCGCGGCGACGACCTGCTCGTAGGCCGCGAAGCGTCCGGTCGGCGTCCCCGGGTCGCGGGGGTCGGCGACGACGCCGAGCGGGTGGACGCCGTCACGCACCCAGCGCGCGAGCGCGGGGTCGCGCAGCATCCGGGCGACCGCCAGCGACGCGGAGCCGCACGTCGTGCTCGTCTGCTGCACCGGCGCGCTGTCGCCGGCGACGAGGCGGAAGGGCTGGGCCACGGGTCAGGCTGCCTTCACCCGAAGCAGTGGGCGCGCCTGCGGTTCAGGCGGATTCCTTGCGCGGTCGCTTGGCGCGGGGCTCGGCCTCGCGGCGTACGATCGTGGGGTTGACGTTGTCGAGCACGACCTCGCGGGTCACGACGACCCGGGCGATCTCGTCGTCGCTGGGCACGTCGAACATGACAGGGAGGAGGACCTCCTCCATGATGGCGCGCAGGCCTCGGGCACCGGTGCCGCGCAGCAGGGCCTGGTCGGCCACGGCCGCGATGGCCTCGTCGGTGAACTCGAGGTCGACGCCGTCGATCTCGAACATCCGCTGGTACTGCTTGACGAGCGCGTTGCGCGGCACGGTGAGGATGTTGACGAGCGCCTGCTGGTCGAGCGGCGCGAGGGTCGTCAGCACGGGCAGGCGGCCGATGAACTCGGGGATGAGCCCGAACTTCAGCAGGTCCTCCGGCATGACGTCGGAGAAGCTGTCGGCGAGCTCCTTCGGGTTGTGCAGGGGCTGGCCGAAGCCGAGGCCCTTGCGGCCCGCGCGTGACTCGATGATCTTCTCGAGGCCGGCGAAGGCACCACCGACGATGAAGAGCACGTTCGTCGTGTCGATCTGGATGAACTCCTGGTGCGGGTGCTTGCGCCCGCCCTGCGGGGGCACCGAGGCGGTCGTGCCCTCGAGGATCTTGAGCAGCGCCTGCTGCACGCCCTCGCCCGAGACGTCACGGGTGATCGACGGGTTCTCGCTCTTGCGGGCGATCTTGTCGACCTCGTCGATGTAGATGATGCCCGTCTCGGCCTTCTTGACGTCGTAGTCGGCGGCCTGGATGAGCTTGAGGAGGATGTTCTCGACGTCCTCGCCGACGTAGCCGGCCTCCGTCAGGGCCGTCGCGTCGGCGATGGCGAAGGGGACGTTGAGCATCTTCGCGAGGGTCTGCGCGAGGTAGGTCTTGCCCGAGCCGGTGGGGCCGATGAGCAGGATGTTCGACTTGGCGATGTCGACCTGGTCGTCGTCGCGCTTGGCGGCCTCGCCGGCCTGGATGCGCTTGTAGTGGTTGTAGACGGCCACGGCCAGCGACTTCTTGGCGACGTCCTGGCCGATGACGTAGTTCTCGAGGAAGTCGAAGATCTCACGCGGCTTGGGCAGGTGGTCGAGGCCCAGCTCGCTGCTCTCGGCGAGCTCCTCCTCGATGATCTCGTTGCAGAGGTCGATGCACTCGTCGCAGATGTAGACGCCCGGCCCGGCGATCAGCTTCTTGACCTGCTTCTGGCTCTTCCCGCAGAAAGAGCACTTGAGCAGGTCCCCGCCTTCTCCGATGCGTGCCACCGATTCGCTCCTGGTCCGTTCGCGCCGAACGCGAGGTGCACTCGGCCGGCCCCGGTCGTGGGGCCGACTCCATTAGACGACGGAGCAGGCCGCCACCGCTCGCGCAACGCCGTTTGTCCGCTGATGGCGGACAAACGACGACCGTGTCACTTGAACGACGTTCCAGTCGAGTTGTCCTCTCCCGCACCGCCCCCGGGGCGGCGCGGGTGGGGCGGGCGCGGCCCCGAGGTCTGGCGGCGCCCCACGACGAGGCCGAGTACGACGGCGAGGGCGAGACCACCCACCGTGACCCCGACGAGCCCCAGGAGGGCGATGGTCAGCATGCCGAGCGGGCTCGCCCACCACGACCACCGCTGCGCCACCTCCGGCACCGCGGCGCCCGGCACCGACCCGTCGTCGAGGGGGGCCGCCGCGGGCCCGGCCGCCGCGGCCATGGCGGCGGCGTCGGCCGCGCCGGCCGGGGCCACGTCCTGGCAGCCGCCGGCCCGCAGCCCGCCGCCGACCACGTCGAGCGCGAAGACGTAGGAGCCGCCCGCAGTCACGTCCTCGTGCGAGTACTGCGTGGCGAGGACGTGGGCGCTGCGCGGCGCGCTCCCCCGGTGCACGGCGTCGACCTGGACGGTCCAGACGACGTCGTGCGGGCTCTGGGCGCCGCCCGGGTCGTCGACGCCGGTGAGCCGGCCGGCGAGGACGACGTCGGAGTCGGCCACGACCTGGGCCGGGCTCCGGCCGGCGCACGACGCGGAGGCGGCCGGGGCCGTGACCCCGAGGCCGAGCGCGGCCAGCCCGGCGACCGCGGCGACGCGAACGGCATACGCCCTCATGGGCCGAGCGTACGGGCCGCCCGGAGCGGGCCCGGCCTCGGTGAGCCACCCGTGGCTGGATCGTTGCGGTCGACCCGGCCCGGACGCCACCACGACCCAGCCATGGCTGGATTCTCGCGGGCGCACGGCGGCTGCGGGCGCATCACCCGGGGTCGCGCAGGTCGCCCGGCAGGCTCGGGAAGTGGCGGCGCCACTCGTCCCGGAGCGCGGGCACCGGCAGGCCCCGGTCGCGCATGGCGGCGCAGACGCGGTGGAGGGTGGCGGGCGGGCGACGTCAGTCGGCGGTCAGGTCGCGCACCACGGCGACGTACTGCTCCTGCGCGTCCTCGGGCGAGGTGCCGGCCAGCTTCGCCCAGGCGTCGTGCTTGGCCCGCCCCACGGGGTTGGTGAAACCGGGCCGCGAGCCCGTCACGTCACCGGCGGTCGCCTGCTTGAAGAGGCCGTAGAGCCTCAGCTTCACGTCGTTGCCCGGGTCGCGGGTCAGCCCCTTGACCGCCTCGACCGCCTGCTCGAACTCCGCGCTCGCCATGCCACACCTCCACCGATCGACTGCTGCCGTCAGCCCATCCAAGCAGGTGTGCCGCAGGGCCGGGTCCCAGTGGAACCCGGCCCTGCGGCATACGTGCTCGGAACGACGAGCGGCGGCTCAGCTCTCGAGCGAGGCCTTGCGCGAGGCGAGCACCTCGTCGATGAGGCCATACTCTTTGGCGTCCTCGGCCGAGAGGATCTTGTCGCGCTCGATGTCGGTGCGGACCTGCTCCGAGGTGCGACCCGTGTGGTGCGCGAGGGTGTCCTCGAGCCAGGTGCGCATGCGCAGCACCTCGTTGGCCTGGATCTCGATGTCCGAGGCCTGGCCGTAGTCGCCGCCCGAGAGCGCCGGCTGGTGGATGAGGATGCGCGCGTTCGGCAGGGCGAAGCGCTTGCCCGGCGCACCGGCGCCGAGGAGCACCGCGGCGGCCGAGGCGGCCTGGCCGATGACGAACGTCTGGATGTCGGGCCGGACGAACTGCATCGTGTCGTAGATCGCCGTCATGGCGGTGAACGAGCCACCCGGGCTGTTGATGTACATGAGGATGTCGCGGTCGGGGTCGAGCGACTCCAGCACGAGCAGCTGGGCGATGATGTCGTCGGCCGACGCGTCGTCGACCTGCACGCCGAGGAAGATGATGCGGTCCTCGAAGAGCTTGTTGTAGGGGTCGGACCGCTTCATGCCGTACGAGGTGCGCTCCTCGAACTGCGGCAGGATGTAGCGGCTCGACGGGCCGGGGACCGCGAGGCGGTTGGTGGGTTCGATGTTCATGTGTGTCTCCAAGTCCTGGTTCAGGCCGCCGCGGTCAGTTCTCGTCCTTGGCGTCGGCCTGGCCGACGCCCTTGCCCTCGACCGCCTGGTCGGCCCGGCTGAAGACGTGGTCGACGAAGCCGTACTCCTTGGCCTCCTCCGCGCTGAACCAGCGGTCGCGGTCGGAGTCCTTCTCGATCTGCTCGACGGTCTGGCCGGTGTGCTCGGCGATGAGCTGCGCCATCTGCTTCTTGACGTAGAGCATCTGCTCGGCCTGGATCTTGATGTCGGTGGCGGTGCCGCCGATGCCGCCCGAGGGCTGGTGCATCATGACGCGGGCGTGGGGCGTCGCGTAGCGCTTGCCCTTGGTGCCGGCCGAGAGGAGGAACTGGCCCATCGAGGCGGCCATGCCCATCGCGACGGTGGCGACGTCGTTGGGGATCCAGTTCATCGTGTCGAAGATGGCCATGCCGGCCGAGATCGACCCGCCGGGGCTGTTGATGTAGAGCCAGATGTCCTTCTCGGGGTCCTCGGCCGAGAGCAGCAGCAGCTGCGCGGCGATGGCGTTCGCGTTGTCGTCGCGCACGTCCGACCCGAGGAAGATGATCCGCTCCTTGAGCAGGCGGTTGTAGATGTGGTCGTCCAGACCACCCGGCATGCCGTTGCCGTTGGCGGAGGTCTCCGAAATCACCATGTCTCCATCGTCGAAGTGGTCCAGCCTCCCGCCACGGGATGTGGCGCCGGCTGGCTCGTCACTGACCCTAACGCCCGACCCCTCGGCCGGATTTCCCGAATCGCGCCGTGTTCGCCGTGAGCGCACAAACCTGAGCCGGTGCCACGCAACCACCCGCGTGCGCGTGGGCGGCGCGGACGCGCGACCCCGCCGCGGCCGTATGCCGTCGGCGGGGTCGGGTGTCGGGCGCGGTCAGTCGTTGAGGCCGTTGTCCTGCCCGGACTCGCCGAGGTCGGAGGTGTCGCTCGTCTCGGAGTCGCTGCTCTGGTCGGAGACCTGGTCGAACGAGCCGTTGCCGGCCGCCTGGTCGAGCGAGCGGTCGCGCGGCTCGTCGGGGGCGTTGCTGCCGTCGAGGTTGCCGCGCTCGGCGTCGTCGCCGGAGCCCTGGGCGGCCGCACTGTCCCGCTCGGGCGGGTTCGTGCCGTCGGCGTCGGTGCTGTTGACGTCGGTGTCCGCCACGTTCGCGCCCGTGTCGTCGTTGCTCATCGGTGGGGCTCCTTCTCTCGGTGCGTCTCGTCGCACGGCCACCGGCCGGCGGCTTGCCTGCGACGTACCCCGGGCGCGGTCGGCGCTACCCGGGGACGCGTGAGGCCGGCCCCCGAACGGGGACCGGCCTCACCTCTGCGAAGCGGAGCGGACGCTCAGGCGTCGGCCTTCTCGGCCGTGGCCTCGTCGGCGCCCTCGGCGGCCTCGACGACCTCGACGACCTCGTCGGCCTCGTCGGCCTCGTCGGCCTCGTCGTCACCCTCGGTGCCGGGGACGGCCTCGTTGAGGTCGACGACGTTGCCCGCGGTGTCCTTGACGGAGACCTTCTCGAGCACCGTCGCGAGCGCCTTGCGGCGGGCGACCTCGGCGACCATGGCGGGGATCTGGCCCTCCTGGTCGAGCGACTGGGCGAACTGGTTCGGGTCCATGCCGTACTGCTGCGAGCTCATGACGAGGAACTCGATGAGCTCCT
This sequence comes from Terrabacter sp. NPDC000476, assembly GCF_040300125.1. Lineage (NCBI taxonomy): Bacteria > Bacillati > Actinomycetota > Actinomycetes > Micrococcales > Intrasporangiaceae > Terrabacter > Terrabacter sp. NPDC000476. Next base: position 204,921 of record NZ_JBEPDF010000004.1, on the reverse strand, counting down.
GCTGCTCGACCTTGACCTCTTCCTTCTCGGCGATGGCGTCGAGCACGAGCTGGGTCTTGAGGCCCTTGCGGGTGCTCTCGCCGACCTCGGCGCGGTGCTCGTCGTCCTCGAGACGACCCTCGCCCTCGAGGTGGCTGTGCACCTCGGCCTCGACGATGCTCTCGGGGATCGGCACCTCGACCTTCTCGAGGATGGCCTCGAGGAGCTGGTCGCGGGCGGCGACGCCCTGCGCGAACTTGGCGTCGACCTCGGCCTTGGCCGTCAGGTCGGCCTTGAGCTCGTCGAGGGTGTCGAACTCCGAGGCCAGCTGGGCGAACTCGTCGTCGAGCTCGGGCAGCTCGCGCTCCTTGACCGCGGTGACGGTCACGGTGCAGTTGGCCTCCTGGCCCTCCTGGTCGCCGCCGGCGAGCGGGGCGGTGAACTGCTTGGTCTCGTCGGCCGCCATGCCGACGAGCGCCTCGTCGAGGCCCTCGAGCATGTTCTTGCTGCCGACCTCGTAGGAGACGCCGGTCACCTCGTCGATCTGCTCGCCGTCGATCTCGGCGGAGAGGTCGATGGAGACGAAGTCGCCGTCCTGCACGGCGCGGTCGACGCCCTTGAGCGTGCCGAAGCGCGCGCGCAGGTCGGTGAGGCGCTGCTCGACGGCCTCGTCCTCGACCTTGACCTCGTCGACGGTGAGCTCGATGCCACCGAAGTCGGGCAGGTCGATCTCGGGGCGCTTGTCGACCTCGGCGGTGAAGACGAAGTCCTCGCCGTCGGTGGCGGGCACCTTGAGGTCGGTGATCTCGGGCTGGCCGAGCGGGCGCACCTCGTTCTCCTCGAGGGCCTGGCCGTAGAAGGTCGGGAGGGCGTTGTTCACGGCCTCCTCGAGCACGGCGCCACGGCCGACACGCTGCTCGATGATCCGGGCCGGCACCTTGCCCTTGCGGAAGCCGGGCACCTGGATGTGCTCACCGATGTGCTTGATGGCCGCGTCGAGGCTCGGCTTGAGCTCCTCGAACGGGACCTCGACGGTCATCTTGACCCGGGTCGGGCTGAGGGTCTCGAGCGCACTCTTCACTGCGGGGTACTCCTGGGGTGGTGCCGACGTGGTCGTCGACGGTGAACGGACGGGCCAGCGCACCATGCTATAGGCCGGGGCCCGGATGGCTAAATGCGCGGATCGTCCGGGCCGTCGGTCCGCCTATGCTCGGGGCCCATGAGCACCACGCCGAGCCCCTTCGCCTCGCCCGAGCGCGCCACGCTCCGACCGATCCAGATGGTGTGCGTCGCCGTGGGCATGGGGGCACCGATGCTGAGCGCGGTGCGCATCCTCGTCGACCCGGCCGCCCCGATGCCCTCCCCCTGGGCGGTCGCGCTCGTGCTCGCCGCGCTCGTCGCCGCGGCCGTGCTCATCCGCTGGGTGGGGTATGCCGTTCCCTCCCTGCCGCTCGGCCTGCCCCGCGAGAACGCCGAGGCGACCAGCCTGCGCTACTTCACGTCGACGACGACCCTGCGCACGGCGCTCGCCGAGGCCCCGGTGCTCGTCGCGTTCGCGGCCTCGTTCCTCTTCACGCCGCACTCGTGGCTGCCGCTGCTCATCGCGCTGCCCGGCGGGTTCGCGCTCTTCTGGGTGCACGGGTGGCCCTCGCCGCGCACGGCGGCCGCGGTCGAGGCCGGTCTCGAGGCCGACGGCGCCGAGAGCCACCTCAGCGAGGCGCTCGGCTTCCGCTGAAGGTCAGTCGACGGTGCCACCGCTGCGCCAGTAGCTGCCGTCGGCCCGGTCGAGGAAGCCCTCCTCGACGAGGTAGCGGCGCAGGGCGGCCACGTCCGGGTGGAACGCCCGGAGCCGGTTGTTGACCTGCGTCTCGTCGTAGCGCTCCCCCGGCTCGAACTGCTGCGCGAGCAGGTCGAGCACGACGAGGCGCTTGCGGATCCTCGTCGGGATGCTCGTGAGCGATCCGTCGGGGGCGAGGAAGGCACGCAGGACGGCGTCGCGGTCGCGGAGGGCGTCCTGCAGGTCGGGGCGGAACATGCCGCCACCGTAGGCAGCGCCTGGACCCGGGTCCAGCGCTTTGTGGAGCGGGCGACGAGAATCGAACTCGCGTAATCAGTTTGGAAGACTGAGGCTCTACCATTGAGCTACGCCCGCGAGGAGCCGATCTGCCGGCATCCGAGGCATGAGCCTACTGGTTCGCGTCCGGCCGCTGAAATCGGCTGGCTCCGGCCGCGGTCCCGTGTCGGGCCGGCCTCGTGTCCGTTACGATTCCGACGCCACGGGGTGTGGCGCAGCTTGGTAGCGCATTGCGTTTGGGACGCAAGGGCCGCAGGTTCAAATCCTGTCACCCCGACTCGGCGAGGAGACCCGCCGGCAGCGACGACGTCGCCCCCGGCGGGCCTTCCGCTCGTCGGGGCCGCACGGTTCCTCGGCCCCCGTCAGTCAGCGGGCAGCAGGTCGAGGCGCAGCTCGTTGATCGTGCGTCCGGCTGCGATCCCCTTGGCCTCGAAGCCTGCTCCCGGTCGCCAGGCGGGACGCCCGACGCGGCGCGCCTCGAACCGCGGGTGCGCGGCAACCTGCTCGAGCGCGTGCTCGGCGTAGAAGTCCTGGTCGGTGGCGACGAGCACATGACCGCCGGGCTTCAGCACCCGGGCGAGCTCGTCGAGGTTGGACCGGCTGACGAACCGGCGCTTCGTGTGCTTCTTCTTGCGCCACGGGTCGGGGAAGAAGAGGTGCACGGCGTCGAAGGTGGCCGCGGCCACCCGCTCCTCGAGGAAGAGCACGGCGTCGCCGATCTCGACGCGCAGGTTCGGCACACCGGCCTCGTCGGCGTCGGCGAGCATTCGGGCGAGGCCCGGGGTGTGCACGTCCATGGCCACGATGTCGTGCTCGGGGAACGCGGCGGCATACGCGATGGCGGCGTGCCCGTGGCCGCAGCCGATCTCGAGGACCACGGGGGCGCTGCGCCCGAAGGCGGTGGCCGCATCGAAGGGGCCGTCCGGCAGCGACCGGGCCGGGGCAAGCCGCTCGACGCGGTCGAGGGTCAGCGTCGAGAGCCGGCCCCGGCGCACGAAGGTGCGCACCCGGGCCGGGGTGACGCCGGGCGGCAGGTCGGGCAGGTTCGTCGGGGGTCGATCGCTCACCCCGGCATCGTAGTGACGCGTGTGCCGCTCGCTCAGCCGCGCCAGATGACGACGACCGCGCGGTCGTCGCCGAGGCCGGCCGCCGCCTGGTCGCACAGGCGCTGGGCCAGGCCCTCGAAACCGGTGCGGATGAAGGACTCCGCGCGGCCGAGCATGCGGTCGACGCCGTCGACGAGGGCCTTGTCGCGTGCCTCGATGACGCCGTCGCTGTACAGCACGAGCGCGTCGCCGTGGCGGATGGTGCCCTGTTCGCGCGGGTAGTCGGCCTGCTCGATGACCCCGAGGAGCGGCCCACGACCGCCCTCGAGCATCCGCCACCGACCCGACCCGGCGGCGAACTGCACCGCCGCGGGGTGGCCGGCGTACCCGATGGTGAAGTCGCCGCTCTCGAGGTCGACGGCGACGTGCACGGCCGTGGCGAAGCCCTCGCCCCAGCGCAGGCGCAGCAGGTGGTTGTTCGCCGACTGGAGGAAGCCGCCCTGGCTCATCTCGCCGAGCAGGCCACCGAGGGCGCCGGAGAGCAGGAGCGAGCGCGTGCCCGCCTCGCGGCCCTTGCCGGAGACGTCGACGAGCGCGATCTCGAGCGTGCGCCCGTCGGTGGAGCGGCTCGCGACGACGAAGTCCCCGGCGAAGCCGTCGCCGTAGGCCGACTCCAGCGCCACCTCGGCGCCCCACGGCGTGGGCAGCGGGGGCAGCTCGCCCTGCGCGCGCAGGCGGTCGCGCATGTCGACGAGCATCGACTCACCACTGACCCCGACGACGCCGACCTGGGCGCGCGCGTGCGAGAGCCACATCATCAGCGCCATCGTCGCGACGGTGACGACCTGGGCGCCGGCGGTCGTCGTCTTCGCCGAGCCGAGGTAGGCCCCGAGGATCGCCATCGACAGGAACAGCCCGATGTAGACGACGAGCAGGTAGCGCGGCTCGAGGAAGAGCCCGGCCGCGACGACGATGAGGCCGTAGACGCCCCACGGCACCCGGTCCGGCCAGATGAAGATGCCGGCACCCGCGCAGACGCTGACGAGCACGAAGAAGGCGACGAGCACCCAGGGTGAGTGGCTCAGCGTCGGGCCGAGCATCCGCAGGCGACGGACGGGTCCGGCAGCGTAGCGCGCGCGCCGAGAGACGATGCTCTCGTTGGTGGCCACGTGCCTCCCTTGCTGGGCCTGGGGGGACCGGCCCGGAGGCGGCGTTCTCAGCGTTCTTCCGAGGCCGGCAGCGCCGGCACGTTCCCCGTCGTCTCGTACGCCGAAACCATACCCAGACGCCGACTGTGGCGCTCCTCATCGCTGAATTCCGTGGCGACGAAGGTGTCGACGATGGCCTTGGCGACGTCGTCGGGCGTGAACCGCGCGCCGATCGAGACGATGTGGGCGTCGTTGTGCTCACGCGCCAGGCCCGCGAGCTCGGCGCTCCACGCGAGCGCCGCCCGGATGCCGGCGACCTTGTTCGCGGCGATCTGCTCGCCGTTGCCCGACCCGCCGAGCACGACGCCGCGCGAGCCCGGGTCGGCCGCGACGGCCTCGGCCGCGCGCAGCACGAAGACGGGGTAGTCGTCCTGGGCGTCGTACGCGTGGGGGCCGTGGTCGACGACGTCGTGGCCGGCCTCCTGCAGGTGCGCGACGAGCGTCCGGTGGAGCTCGTACGCCGCGTGGTCGCCGCCGATGTGAATGCGCATGGTCGTCCTCGGTGTGGTGGGTGGGGTGGCGGGTCGGTCGGAGGGCGGGTCAGTCGAAGACGGGGCCCTGGGTGCGGGTCCGCTTGAGCTCGTAGAAGCCGGGGGTGCCGGCGACGAGCACGCAGCCGTCCCAGAGGCGGGCGGCCGCCTCGCCCTTCGGGGCGGGGGTGACGACGGGGCCGAAGAAGGCGACGCCCTCGACGGAGATGATCGGGGTGCCGACCTCCGTGCCGACGAGGCTGATGCCGCGCTCGTGGCTCTTTCGCAGCGCGTCGTCGTGGGTGTCGCGGTGCGCCTCCTCGGCGAGCTCCACCGGCAGGCCGACCTCCTCGAGCGCCTCGCGGACGACGACGTCGTAGTCCTTGACCTGGCCGGGGTGGATGCGGGTGCCCATGGCGTCGTAGAGCGGCTTGACCACCTGGTCGCCGTGGGCCTGCGCGGCCGCGATGACGACGCGCACCGGTCCCCACGCCGCCTTCATCATCTCCCGGTAGGAGTCGTCGAGGTCGTCACGGTCCGCGTTGAGCACGGCGAGGCTCATGACCGACCACGTCACCTCGATGTCGCGCACCTTCTCGACCTCCATGAGCCAGCGGGAGGTCATCCAGGCCCACGGGCAGATGGGGTCGAACCACATCTCGACCTGGTTCGTCGCCGTCGGGGTGCTCTCGTTCACGTCCGTCATGGCGCCATCATGGCACCCGCTGCCGGGCGGACGATGCGGTGGTGGGGCGCCCGGCGTTCCGTGCGAGGATGGCCCGCGACGGCGGCCGTCCGACCGACCCTCCGTCGTGCTCCGCATCCGTCCCCAGGAGGTCCCCTCGTGCCCGGCAAGAACCTGACCCGCGAAGAGGCGGCGAGCCGCGCAGCGATCCTGCACGTCGACGCCTACGACGTCCGTCTCGACCTCACGACGGGACCCGAGACGTTCCGGACCGTCACGACGGTGCGGTTCACGTGCTCCGACCCCGGCGCCGACTCGTTCATCGACCTCATCGCCGACTCGGCGCAGCGGATCACCCTCAACGGCACCGACCTCGACCCGGCCGAGGTCTTCGCCGACTCGCGGATCGCGCTGCCCGGCCTCGCGGCCGAGAACGAGCTGACGGTCGACGCGACCGGTCGGTACACGAACACGGGCGAGGGTCTGCACCGCTTCGTCGACCCGGTCGACAACGAGGTCTACCTCTACACGCAGTTCGAGGTGCCCGACTCGCGGCGGATGTACGCCGTCTTCGAGCAGCCCGACCTCAAGGCCGCCTTCTCGTTCACCGTGACCGCGCCGGCGCACTGGAAGGTCATCTCCAACTCCCCCACGCCCGAGCCGGAGCCGGCCGGCGTGGCCGACGGCGTCGAGGTGGCCACCTGGGCCTTCGCCCCGACGCAGCGCATCTCCTCCTACATCACGGCCCTCATCGCCGGGCCGTACGACGAGGTGCGCGACGAGGTGCAGACCCGCAAGGGCGTCGTGCCGCTCGGCGTCTTCTGCCGCAAGTCGCTGACCCAGCACCTCGACGCCGACAACATCTTCGACTGCACCAAGAAGGGCTTCGCGTTCTTCGAGGAGGAGTTCGACCAGCCGTACCCCTTCGAGAAGTACGACCAGATCTTCACGCCCGAGTACAACATGGGCGCGATGGAGAACGCCGGCGCCGTCACCTTCGTCGAGGTCTACGTCTTCCGCTCCAAGGTCTCCGAGGCCAAGATCGAGCGCCGCGCGCTGACGATCCTGCACGAGCTGGCCCACATGTGGTTCGGCAACCTCGTGACGATGAAGTGGTGGGACGACCTCTGGCTCAACGAGTCGTTCGCCGAGTGGGCGTCGACGACGTGCCAGGCCGAGGCCACGGAGTGGACGAGCGCGTGGACGACCTTCGGCACGTCCGAGAAGGCGTGGGCCTACACCCAGGACCAGCTCTCGTCGACGCACCCGATCGCCGCCGACATGCGCCACCTCGAGGACGTCGAGGTCAACTTCGACGGCATCACGTATGCCAAGGGCGCCTCCGTGCTCAAGCAGCTCGTGGCCTACGTCGGCCGCGAGCCGTTCGTGGCCGCGCTGCGCGAGTACTTCCGCAAGCACGCGTGGGGCAACACGACCCTCGCCGACCTGCTCGGTGAGCTCGAGAAGGCCTCGGGCCGCGAGCTGACCGCGTGGAGCAAGCTGTGGCTCGAGACCGCCGGCGTCAACACGCTGCGCCCCGTCTTCGAGGTCGACGCCGACGGGCGCTACAGCTCCTTCGCCATCACCCAGTCCGCGACGGCCGAGCACCCGACGCTGCGCCCGCACCGCATCGGCATCGGCCGGTACGCCGTGCGCCCGGGTGACGCGGGAGACGTGCTCGAGCGCATCGGCTACGACGAGGTCGACATCGCCGACGAGCGCACCGACCTCGCCGAGCTCGTCGGCCAGGTGCAGCCCGACCTGCTGCTGCTCAACGACGACGACCTCGCCTACGGCAAGATCCGCCTCGACGAGCGCTCGCTCGCCACGGCGCTCTCGCTCCCCCGCGGGTTCACCGACTCGCTGCCGCGCTCGCTCGTGCTCGGCGCCACGTGGGACATGACCCGCGACGGCGAGATGCCCGCGCGCGACTTCGTCCGCTTCGTGCTCGAGTCGCTGCCCGGCGAGACCGACTCGACGCTGCTCCGGGTGCTCCTCGGGCAGGCGTCGACGGCGGCCCGGCTCTACACGGCTCCCGAGCACCGTGCCGAGACGGGCGCGCTGCTCGCGACCTCGCTCCGCGCGCTGGCCGAGTCGGCCGAGGCCGGCAGCGACGCCCAGTTCCAGCTCGTCGAGGCCTGGGCCGGGGCGACGGCCGACGCCGCCGACGAGGCCCGGCTGCGCGCGCTGCTCTCCGGCGACGAGGCCCTCGAGGGGCTCACCGTCGACACCGAGCTGCGCTGGACGCTCCTCAAGGCCCTGGCCGCCCTCGGTGTCGCGTCCGACGACGAGATCGACGCCGAGCTCGACCGCGACCCGACCGCCACGGGCAAGGAGCGCGCCGCCGAGGCACGCGCCGCGCGCCCCACGGCCGAGGCCAAGGCCCAGGCGTGGGCCGACGCGGTGGAGCAGAACGTGCTCTCGAACCAGATGGTCGAGGCCGTGAGCGCCGGCTTCCGCCGCAGCACCGACCTCTCCCTCCTCGAGCCCTACGTCGAGCGGTACCACGCGATGCTCGTCGACGCGTGGGCCGAGCGCAGCGTCGCCATCGGCGAGCGGGTGGTGGGCGGCTTCTACCCGTTCTCCCTCGCGAGCGAGGAGCTCAAGGACGCCTCCGACGCGTGGCTCGCCACGCACGCGGACGCCGCTCCCGGCCTCGTGCGCACGGTGGCGGAGAACCGCGACACCGTCGCCCGCGCGCTCGTGGCCCAGGAGCGCGACCGCCGCGGCTGACCCGTGCTCGACGCCTCCGCGACCGTCCCCCTCCTCGCCCCGCGGGCGGCGGACCCCACCACCGGTCCGTCGCCCGCCACCTCGAGTCCCTCCCAGGAGCAGCCCGTGGACCTCTCGATGCCCGACGTCTCCGCCCTCACGTGGTCGGGCGTCGGCGACTGGCTCGTCGGCACCCCGCTGCTCGTCATCACCGTGCTCGTCGTCGGTGTCATCGCCCGCTTCGTGCTGCACCGGCTCATCAACCGGGTCGTCGCCACGGCGACGTCCAAGCGGGCCGAGCGGCTGACCAACCTGCCGGGCGCCGGTCGGGCGCTGCAGGCCGTCGGCGTCGCGAACACCCGGCACGTGCAGCGCACGCAGACGATGGGGGCCCTGCTCAAGAGCATCACGACGTTCGTCGTCGGCGGCATCACCGTGCTCACGGTGCTCTCCCTCGTCGGCATCCCGCTCGGGCCGATGCTCGCCTCGGCGAGCGTGGGCGGCGTCGCCCTCGCCTTCGGCGCGCAGAGCCTCGTCAAGGACTTCCTCTCCGGCGTCTTCATGATCGTCGAGGACCAGTACGGCGTGGGCGACGTCATCGACACCGGTGAGGTCATCGGCACGGTCGAGAACGTCTCGCTCCGCGTCACGCAGCTGCGCGACGCCAACGGCATGACGTGGTACGTGCGCAACGGCGAGATCATCCGGATCGGCAACAAGACGCAGGGCTGGTCCACCGCCCTCGTCGACATCCCGATCGCCTACGACCAGGACGTCGAGAAGGCCATCCGCACGATCCGCGAGGTCGTCAGCGGGCTGGACGACGACGAGGCCTGGAAGGACGTCCTCCTCGAGGAGCCGAACGTCGCGGGCGTCGAGTCGATCGCCAACGGCGCCATCACGATCCGCATCATCGCGAAGACCGTCGCGAACGAGCAGTTCGGCCTGCAGCGCGAGATGCGCGAGCGGATCAAGCTCGCCCTCGACCGCGCCGGGGTGCGCAGCCCGCAGACGCTGATGCCGCCCTACGGGGGCACGCAGCCCCAGTGACGACGCCTCTGGGAGACTGGTCCGCGTGACGTACTACGACGACTTCGGCGGCCACGAGACCTTCGCCCGGCTCGTCCGCGAGTTCTACCGCGGGGTCGCCGGCGACGAGGAGCTGCGGGCCCTCTACCCCGAGGAGGACCTCGGACCGGCCGAGGAGCGGCTGCGGATGTTCTTCGAGCAGTACTGGGGTGGCCCGACGACCTACTCCGAGCAGCGCGGCCACCCACGACTGCGGATGCGGCACATGCCCTTCGCGGTGACGCCCGACATGCGGGACCGGTGGCTGCTGCACATGATGACGGCCGTCGACACGCTGGAGCTCTCCCCCGAGAACGACGACCGGCTGCGCGACTACCTCACCCGGGCCGCGTACTCCCTCGTCAACGCCCCGGGACCCGACGGCACCTTCTGATCCTCGACTCCCCGGACTCACAGCAAGTCACAGGCGGTTCACGGGTCGCCGGTCGCGGCAGGGGTGTTCGCTGGGACCAGGCACCATCCACCGCCGGGCGTGCTGCGCGCGGCGGCCGACGAAGGGGACGCGCATGGTCTCGATCAGCAGGAAGTCCGCAGGCGTGGCCGTCGTCGCCGCGACGGCGGCCGCCATCGGCCTCGGCGTCTCGCAGGGGGCACGCGCCGACGACACGGGCGCCACGCGCACGGCGACGCCCACCCCGACGGCGACCGGCACGCCGGGAGCGCCCGGGACGTCCGGGACCCCGGGCCCCGGCTGGGGACCGGGCGGCCGGCACGGCGGCATGGGCATGGGCCCCGGCCGGATGGGCTTCGGGATGGGCTTCGGGATGGGCCCCGGCGCCGACCTCTCCACGCTCGCCACGACGCTCGGCGTCGACGAGACGAAGCTGCGCGATGCGCTCACGGCCGTGCGTGACGAGCTGCGGGCCGCTCGGTCGTCGGGACAGGGCAGCAGCACGACCAAGCCCGACCCCGCGACCCTGCAGGACCAGCTCGCGACGAAGCTCGCGAGCAAGCTCGGCCTCGACGTGGCCAAGGTCAAGGCGGCCTTCGCCCAGCTGCGGACGGCGCACGAAGCCGCCGAGCAGAAGGCGCTCGACGACCGGCTCGCCGCGGCCGTCAAGGCCGGAACCCTGACCCAGGCCGAGGCCGACGCCGTCGAGAAGGCCGTCAAGGCGGGCGTCATCGACGGCCACGGCGCCGGGCCCGGCCGGCACTGACCCACCGGTCCCGCTCCCCCTCGTCGGGCGGGGGGCGGGCGGGCGCGTCAGGATGCCGCCAGGTGCTCCCGCACGGCGGGCACGACGTGGTTGCGCAGCAACGGCGCGAGGTCGGCGGGCAGCTCGGCATCGAGCCCCAGCCAGCGCTGCTCGGCGATCTCGGCCAGCGGCGCCGGCTCGTCGTCGGGCCCGAGGTGCGCGACGTAGACCGTCGCGTCGACCCAGGCCCCCGGCTCGTTCGCGGCGACGTCGAGGTAGTGCCCGAGCGGGAGCCCGCGGTCGGTGACGTCGAGGCCGACCTCCTCCATCACCTCGCGCACGGCCGCCTCCCGCGGCGTCTCGCCGGGGTCGATCTTGCCGCCGGGCAGCATGAAGCGGCTCGAGCCCGCCTTGCGGACCGTGAGCATCCGCCCGTCGCGCACGAGGGCGAAGGCAGCCGTGACAAAGGTCGTCATGGACCGTAACGCTAGTGCGTGCGACGAGGACGGATGCCGTCGGCGCGTGCCGTCGGCGCGTGCCGTCGGCGCGGGCCGTCGGCACGTGCCCTCAACGCAGGGGCGGCGGCCCGGCCTCGACGCGGCGCCGCACCTCGGCGAGCCCCTCGGCCCCCTGCGGCACGTCCCACCAGCTCTCGATCCACCACGTGGCGCCCGCCTGCTCCCACGCCGCGGGCTCCGCGGGCTCGAGCGTCGTGAACGAGCCCCACGAGTCCGCCTCGACCACGACGTCGTAGCCCTCCCACGACAGGCCCTGCTCCTCTCGCAACCGCCGGACAGGCTCGACGACGGCGGCGAACGCCGCGAGCGTCCTGGGCTGCCCGTCCGGCGGGGTGATCGCCGGGATCAGGCCCTGCCAGCGGGCGGCCCGTTCGAGGGAGCGCTGCCGGCCACCGCCCGGGGTGGGCGCCCCGACGACCCAGACCGGCGGGTGCGGTCGCTGCGGGGTGGGCGGCGGCAGCAGGAAGTCGTTGGCCTGTGCGCTGTAGTACCGGCCGGCATACCTGAACGTGGCGGCGTCGTCGAGCAGCCCGGCGTAGACCGCCAGGCTCTCGTCGAGCTTGCGCGCCCGCACCGCGCGCCCCTCGTCGGCCTCAAAGGCCAGCCACCCCGGGTGCAGCGCACCGAGCCCGACCGACATGAACGCCCGCCCGCCGCTGATCCGGTCGACGGAGCCCACGCGGGAGGCGAGGTCCCACGGCCGGTGCCGGGACGCGGGCGTCAGCAGCGTGCCGAGCCGGATGCGCTCGGTGACCATGGCGGCGGCCCCGAGCTGCACCCACGCGTCGACGCCGTAGAGCGCCTCCCACCCCAGCACGGCGTCCCACCCGCGCTCCTCGCCGAGGCGGGCGAGCTGCGCGAACTCGCGCTCGGTGGCATACGGGACGACGAAGCCGGACCTCATGCCCGGTGTCTACCCCACCCCGCCGACAGCCGGTGGAATCCGACGCGCTGCAAGAAGTTGCAGAACTTTCTTTGAGTTTTCGGGCGGATGCGGAACGATGGTGGCCCGTGACGCCATTCTCAGCCCAGACCCTGAACCACCCCTCGTCGGCGACCGACCTGCGCGAGGACCCGACCCCGGTGCACCCCGCCGACCGACCCGACGCCGCCTGGTGGCGGCAGGCCGTGATCTACCAGATCTACCCGCGCTCCTGGGCCGACAGCGACGGCGACGGGATCGGCGACCTGCCGGGCATCACCTCGCGCCTGCCGCACCTGCGCGACCTCGGGGTCGACGCGATCTGGCTCTCGCCCTTCTACACCTCGCCGCAGGCCGACGCGGGCTACGACGTCGCCGACTACCGCGACATCGACCCGATCTTCGGCTCGCTCGACGACGCCGACGCGATGATCGCGCGCGCCCACGAGCTCGGCCTCAAGGTCATCGTCGACATGGTGCCGAACCACTCCTCCGACGAGCACGCCTGGTTCCGGGCGGCCCTCGCCGCGGGACCCGGCTCGGCCGAGCGCGAGCGCTACATGTTCCGCGAGGGACGCGGCGAGCACGGCGAGCTGCCCCCGAACAACTGGGAGTCGGTCTTCGGCGGCGCCGCCTGGACCCGCGTCACCGAGGCCGACGGCAACCCCGGCCAGTGGTACCTGCACATCTTCGACACCAAGCAGCCCGACTTCAACTGGGAGCACCCCGAGGTGCGCGCCGAGTTCGAGTCGATCCTGCGCTTCTGGCTCGACCGCGGGGTGGACGGCTTCCGCGTCGACGTCGCGCACGGCCTCATCAAGGAGCAGGGCCTGCCCGACACCGAGGAGGAGCGCACCACGATGCTCGGCCACGCCGAGGACGGGCACGAGGGCGCGACCGACGGGGTCGAGGCGCCGCGCATCGACCACACGAAGCGCAGCCCGATGTGGGACCAGGACGGCGTCCACGAGGTCTACCGCGCGTGGCGGAAGATCCTCGAGTCCTACGGCACCCCCGACCGCATCCTCTGCGCCGAGGCCTGGGTCGAGCCGCAGGAGCGCGCCGTCAAGTACGTGCGCCCCGACGAGATGCACCAGGCCTTCAACTTCGACTTCCTCACCTCGTCGTGGGTGGCCGACGACCTGCGTGCCGTCATCACCTCGTCGCTGCACGCCGCCGACTCGGTCGGCGCGCCCTCGACGTGGGTGCTCTCGAACCACGACGTCGTGCGCCACGCGTCGCGCCTCGGCTTCGCGCCCGGCACGCCGCGGATGAACGGCATCGCCGCGACCGACCCGCAGCCCGACCGCGAGCTCGGCCTGCGCCGCGCCCGCGCCGCGACGACCCTCATGCTCGCGCTGCCCGGTGGCGCGTACATCTACCAGGGTGAGGAGCTCGGCCTGCCCGACTCGACCGACATGCCGGCCGAGTTCCGCCAGGACCCGACCTTCGCGCGCACCGACGGCGCCGAGACGGGTCGCGACGGCTGCCGCGTGCCGATCCCGTGGTCGTCGCAGGGCCCGTCGCTCGGCTTCGGCCCGAGCGCGAGCAGCTGGCTGCCGCAGCCGGCCGTCTACGCCGACTACGCCGTCGACCGCCAGGCGGGCGTGCCCGGTTCGACGCTCGAGCTGTACCGGGCGCTGCTGGCCGCACGCCGTGAGCTCTCGCTCGGCACCGGCTCGCTGAGCTGGGTGCAGGGGTATGCCGATGACGTGGTCGCGCTGACCAACGGCGCAGACGCCCGCGACCGCGTGCTCGTCGTCGCCAACCTCGGCGAGGCCCCGGTCGCGCTGCCCGAGGGCGCCGAGGTCGTCGTGGCCTCCGGACCGCTCGAGGACGGCCTCGTGCCGACCGACACGACCGTCTGGGCCCGCTGGGCCTGAGCGACCGGCGCTCGCCCGAGGCGGGCGCACCGCCCGACGAGGCCCCGTCCCCGGTGGACGGGGCCTCGTCGCGTCGGGACCTGTGGACGACGGGCCGCCAGCGGCCGGAGGTTCTCCTACCGTCGCTGCATGACGCGGTACGCCATGGACGCCGACGGGGTCTCCCGCGAACGGCTCGCGCTCGCGCACGACCCCGCCGAGCTGCGCGCCTGCGCCTCGGCGCTCGCGGCCGCCACGGCACACGTGCTCGGTGCGCTGGGGAACGAAGCCGCGGACGTCCGTGCGGCGACCGAGCGCTTCCGCCTCGTGCACGCGCACGCGCTCGACGCCGTGGCGGAGGCGGCCGACGCGCTCGGCGGGAGGCTCGACCGCTCGGTCGCCGAGGCTCGGGCTGTGGAGCTCGCCGTCACCCGTGCGCTCGCCGACACGGGCGGGTGGGCCACGGGCCCGGGAGCGCCGTGGAACCCGTGAGCCGCCCGGCCGCGGCCGGGCCCGACCCACCCTGGCCGGTCGCGGGCGCCCAGGCGCTGCCCGCCCCGACCGGCCGCCCGGCGGAGCTGCGCTCGGGGGCGCGTGCCGTCGCCCGGGTGGCCGTCCGCGCCCGCGCGACGCCGACCCTGCGCGGCGAGCTCGCCCCGCGCCTCGGGGCGGTGTGGACCGGCGATGCCGCCACCGCCGCCGTCGGCGAGGCAGCGGCTCTCGCGGGTCGGGCGCGCGCCGTCGTCGACGCCCTCCCGGCCGCGACCCACGCCCTCCTGGCGTATGCCGCCACGCTCGAGGGCGTCATCGCGCGGGTCCGATCGGTGCAGCGGCGCTGGGACGACGCCGACGAGGCGCACGAGCGTGCCGTCGCCGCGTTGGTTGGCGGTGCCGCCCCGGGCGGCGGTGCCACGCCGGTCACGGATCCGCTGGTCGCGGAGCACCGCCGGCGCCTGGACGACGAGCACCGCACGGCCCGCGCGAGGCTCCGACGCGCCCACGAGGAGGAGCTCGACCTCCTGCGGTCGGCGGCCCTGCGCTGCGCCTCGGCCGTCGCGGCGGCCACCGACCGCACGCTGCCGTGGCCCCTGGACCCCACGGCGGCCCGGGTGCGCGAGGCGGTGACCGGGGGTCTGCCGTTCGCCGACGGGGTCGTCGCAGCCCGGGATGCCAGGGAGTCCGCGCTCGGCGACGCGGCGGCGCTGCGCCGGGCGCTCGGCGGACCACCCGACGCAGCCGCGTTGGCCGCGTTGAGCGCCCGCCTGCGGGCCCACCGCGGTGACACCCTCCACGCCCAGGCGCTGCTGACCGAGCTCGGCGCCGACGGGTTCGGCGCGGCCGTGGCCGAGCTGACCGTGGCCGGGCCGGCCACCGACGTGGACGCCGTGCGCGAGCTCCTCGGGCTGCTCGGCTCGCTGCTCGTGTCGGCGATGGCGCCCCTGACAGCCGGGCCGCCCGCGGCGGGGCCGTCGGTGGCGGGGGCCGACCCCCGGACCCGCGACCAGCTCGCCTCGGGCGCAGCGCTGCTCGCCGACGACCTCGTCGCGGGGCTCGGGGCCGTGCGCGCCGGAGCCGGCGGCCGCGGCCGAGCCGGCGGTGGCTGGTTGCTCGGGCAGCTGCTCGTCGGCGCCCGCGCCTCAGGAGACCACCGGCCGCTGCCGGCGCGCCTCGTGCGCCGCGCGGCGGCCGCCGTGGCCGCCGCCGAGGTGGCCGAGACCTGCGACACCGACATCGGCCTGCGGCGCGGCACGACGCTGCAACCGGACGGCTCCGGCGTCTTCGCCTCGTGGTTCGACGAAGCCGGCCGCACCGGCGATGCCCTGCACGTCGTGCTGGGCGAGGCGACCGACGAGCCGGGCGCCGCAGCCGCGCTCCTCGCCGAGCCCCTGCCGGACGTCGGCGGCCTCGGGACCGCCCTGGCGAACTCGCGCGGCGACCGCCTGACGGTCGGCGAGCACCTCGTGCGCCGCTGGGTCGTCGTCGAGGCCGGCGGCACCGAGACGCACGAAGACCTGCAGCTGGCCACGGACGACGACCTCGCGCGTCTGCTCACCGGCCTCGCTGCGTCGGCGGCGGCGCCCGGCACGGTGACCGGAGGGAGCGGGCCGGGACTCGCGGCGGAGGTCAGGGCGCGGCTCCTGCTCGAGGTGTCGCGCACGAGCGCGCACGCCGTGCGGGAGGCGTCGTCGACCGCTCTCTACGCCGCCGGCACGGCCGCCCTCGAGCCCACGGTCGTGGCGTGGCTGGCCGCGATGCGAGAGAACCTCGACCGTGCGCTGGCCGCGCCGCCTCGGCCGGCCGGCGACGGGACCTACGTCGCCCCGACGACGAACGGGCCGCAGCCGCTGCTCGACGCCGACGAGCTGGCCGGTGTCGTCGCCGCGCTCGCGGTCGAGACCGGCACGGGCCTGCACGCACGCGATCCGGCGAGCGCGTACGACCTGCTGCTCGACGGGGAGCTCGCCGCGACGCGACGGTCCCTGGCGGAGGGCGGCTCGGCGAGCGCCGACCTCGTGCGCCTCGGCTTCCTCGAGCGCGCGGCCGCCGCGGCGCTCGTCGACGTGGCCCGCGCCCAGGACGATCTCGACCGGGCCGCCTGGCAGGGGCTGGCCGAGGTCAAGGGGGTGGCGTTCGCGCTGCGCGGGAACCCCGTGGCCGGGCTGCGCACCGTCATCGGCACGTATGCCACGGGTGGCACGATGCGCACGGCTGCCGACGACCTAGCCGTGGCCGTCGTGCGCTCGGACGTCGAGCTCGAGCAGACGCTCCGCGACGACGGCCGGCGGCTCGCCCTCGTGGGCCGCGTGCTGTCGATCCCCGGCATCGGCCCCGAGGCGAGCGTGAGGGCGGCCATGGACCGCGGGGCCGCGCGGGCCCCGGCCGTGCCGACGGCCCCGCAGCTGCGCGCCGCCAGGGCGGCCGAGGTCAGGGCCGCGTGGGACGCGTGGCGCGACGAGGGCTCGCGCGGGCGCGTCGAGGACGTCGCGAGGCGCGGCGTCGCCCGGGACCCGGGCCGGCTCGCCGTCGCGGCGGGCCGCGACGGACGCCTTCCCGAGCTCGACCGGCTGCCGCGCGGCCGCAGCTTGACATCCAAGATCGTCGAGAGCGAGGCCGAGCTGCGCACGCTGCTCCGCGACCTGACGCGCGGCGCGAAGCGGGTCGACGCGGGCCACTACCCCGGGATGCGCTTCCTGCGGCCGGACGGCGTCGAGGTGCGCTTCCGCGAGGCCTCGACGTCCGGTGGTGCGACGATCGACCTCACGTTCACCGACGGAACCTGGAAGAAGGTCCACATCCGATGAGGTGGTCACTGCCGACGTCGCGGCTCACCCACGAGGAGCAGCTCGACGAGCTGTTGTCCCGGGCTGCCGAGGACTGGGTGCACCCCGGTGACGTCTTCGACGTGGCCCGGTATGCCGGCCCCGCCGACGACGCCGAGCTCGTCGAGGTCGCCGTCGGCCTGGTGACGGAGCTCCTCGAGCAGGGCCTCACCGTCGCCGGCACCGTCACGCGCGAGGGGTTCGAGCCCTGGCGGCGCTCCCCCGGCTCCGCGGCCGAGCACGTCGCCGCGACGTGGCGCGCCGACCGCGACGGCGCCCAGGACTCGTTCCTGGTCTGGCTCGAGGCCACGCTTGAGGGCCTCGAGCGCGGCCGGCGCGCGTGGCGGGTCGACCGGCCGCTCGACTGACCGACCCGACTGACCGACCCGACTGACCGACCCGACTGACCGACCCGACTGACCGACCCGACTGACCGACCCGGCTGACCGACCGCGGTCGCGCTAGCCTCGGCCGCATGGCGCGACCACGGCCCTACCTCGACCGCACCCCGGTGGCGCTCGCGCACCGGGGCGGCGCCCGCTACGCACCGAACGTCGGGCTCGAGAACACCCTGACGGCGTTCGGCAACGCCGTCGCGCTCGGCTACACCCACCTCGAGACCGACGTGCACGTCACCCGCGACGGGCGCCTCGTGGCCTTCCACGACGTGCGCCTCGACCGCGTCAGCGACCGGCGGGGGCGCCTGCGCGACCTGACGTGGGCCGAGGTGTCGACCGCGACGCTGGGCGACCCGTCCCGTGGCGTGACCGAACGCGTCCCGCTCCTGACGGAGGTGCTCGACGCCTGGCCCACCGTCAACCTCAACATCGACCTCAAGGCGCCCGGCACCGCCGAGCCGCTCTGGCAGCTCGTGCAGGAGCGCGCGCTGCACGAGCAGGTCTGCGTCGGCTCCTTCTCGCAGCGACACCTCAGCCGGTTCCGCCGCCTCTCCCGCGGCACCGTCGCCACCGCCGCGGGCCAGGTCGGCACGGCTGCGGCGCGCTTCGGGCCGGGCTGGCTGCCCCGGGCCCTGCGCACGCCGGCCGACGTGTTCCAGGTGCCCCCGTCGGTCACGGTGCGGGGGCGCACCGTGCCGGTCGTGACGCCCGGTCTCGTGCGGGCCGCGCACCAGGCCGGCAAGCAGGTGCACGTGTGGACGATCGACGAGCCCGACGAGATGCACCGCCTCCTCGACCTCGGGGTCGACGGGCTCGTGAGCGACCGCATCGACGTGCTCAAGCAGGTGCTCGTCGACCGCGGGTCGTGGACCGGGCGCCTCTGACCCGCAGCGTGGTCAGCGCACGAGCACGTGCCCGCGCGTCGTGCTGAGACGGGTCCAGCGTCCTTGCGCGGCAAGGGCCGCGGGCTCACCCGGCACGACGAAGCCCAGCACGTGCGCCCCGAAGGCGAGCCCGGCCGCGATGGGCGGCACGGTGTCGCTCATGGACCCCCACACACGGCGTCGGAGCGCGTCGACCGCATGACCACCGGCGCCGTCGGGCGAGCCCGTGGCGATGTCGGAGATGCCTTGTCTGGCGATCGAGTCCACGACCTCACCGGCGAGCTGGCCGACGGGCTCCCACCCGTCGCGCGGGGGTGTGAGCCCACTCCACGGTGCCCTGACCGTCACCGGCGGCACGGAGAAGACTGCCGAGTCCGTCTGGTGCGCAAGGCGATCGGAGACGGAGGCGAACGACACGGTGACGTCGACGTCGTCCGACGGGCGGATCGGGACCGCCCGGAGCCCCAGCACCGTCCCCTCGCCCATCAGTCCGCTCCCCTCGATCACGGCGACCGTGGTGAGCAGCACGGTGCCCATCGTCTGCAGGCGCACCGCTCCGTCCGGGTTCGCCCGTCGGGCGCGCCCGACGAAGGTGGCGAGGTCGGACAGCCCGCGCGGGTCGCCCAGGTCGATGGTCGGCGTGCTGCTCACCGCTTGCGCCTGCGGAACGGGGCGCGGTCACCGAGGCGGCGCTCGAGCGATGCGCGCTCCTCGGGGCGCATCCGCCGGGGCGAGGCGCCGGCGAAGTCGTAGAGCGCCAGCTCGGTCTCGGCGACGGCGTAGACGGGCGGCTCCCCCGGGGCGTCGGCCGCCGCCGGGTCGGTGACGATGTAGGCGACGTCGAAGCCGGCGCCGCCGATGCGCGAGACCCAGAGCTGGATCTCGACCGGCTCGTGGCGGAAGCCGAGGGGGCGCCGGTACTCGATCTCGTGACGCGACACGAGCACGCCCTCGTCGAGCAGCGACTTGTCGCCCGCACCGGCGGCGTCGAACCAGTCGCGGAACGCGATGACACGGGCGTCCTCGAGCAGCCGGAGGAACTGCACGTTGTTGATGTGCGCGTAGGCGTCCATGTCCGACCAGCGCAACGAGACGTGCGCGGCATACGGCGTGGTCTGCGTCATGGGCCCATCCTTCCAGCCTGTCGGGCCGTCGGGTCGTCCACACCCCCTCAGCGGACGGCAGCGGTCGTCCACAGGCCAGGTGTGCCGTGCGGCGCGGTCGGTGGCGCGACGTAGGTTGGTCCCATGTCGCCCTCCACCGCCGCCCCTGCCGTCGCCGACGTCGACTCCGACCTCCGCGACCGCGCCACGGCGGCCCTGCGACGGCTCGTCGGCCGCGACGACGTCGACTTCCGCGACGGGCAGCTCGAGGCCGTCAACGAGCTCGTCGCCGGCCGCCGCCGGGTGCTCGTCGTGCAGCGCACGGGGTGGGGCAAGTCCGCCGTCTACTTCGTGGCGACCGCGCTGCGCCGCGCCGAGGGCGCCGGGCCCACGGTCATCGTCAGCCCCCTCCTCGCGCTGATGCGCGACCAGATCGGGGCCGCCCAGCGAGCCGGCATCCGGGCCGTCACGCTCAACTCGACGAACGCCGACGAGTGGGGTGCCGTCTCCGGCGCGCTGGCCCGCGGCGAGGTCGACGTCCTCCTCGTGAGCCCCGAGCGGCTCAACAACCCGCGCTTCCGCGACGAGCAGCTGCCGGCGCTCGCCGAGTCGTGCGGGCTCCTCGTCGTCGACGAGGCGCACTGCATCAGCGACTGGGGTCACGACTTCCGACCCGACTACCGCCGCATCCGCGACCTGCTGACGACCCTGCCCGAGCGCACCCCGGTGCTCGCGACGACCGCCACCGCCAACGCCCGCGTCGTCACCGACGTCGTCGAGCAGCTCGGCGCGGGCGGGCGCGACGTGCTCACGCTCCGCGGCCCGCTCGCGCGGGCGTCGCTGCGCCTCGGCGTGCTGCCGCTCGCCTCGCCCGAGCAGCGCCTCGCCTGGCTCATCGCCCACCTGGGCGAGCTCTCCGGCTCCGGCATCGTCTACGCCCTGACCGTCGCCGCCGCCGAGGACGTGGCGGTCGCCCTGCGCGAGGCCGGTCACGAGGTGGCGGCCTACACCGGGCGCACCGAGCCCGCCGAACGCATCCGGCTCGAGGAGGCCCTGCGCGACAACCGGGTCAAGGCGCTCGTCGCGACCTCGGCGCTCGGCATGGGCTTCGACAAGCCCGACCTCGGCTTCGTGCTGCACCTCGGGGCGCCGTCCTCGCCGGTGGCCTACTACCAGCAGGTCGGTCGCGCCGGCCGAGCCACCGACCGCGCCGACGTCCTGCTCATGCCCGGCCCGGAGGACAAGGACATCTGGCGCTACTTCGCCTCCGCCTCGATGCCCCGCCAGGACCAGGCCGACGCCGTCCTGCGGGCCCTCGCCGAGTCGCCCAAGGCCCTCTCGACGGTCGCCCTCGAGTCGATCGTCGACGTCCGGCGCACGCGCCTCGAGCTGCTGCTCAAGGTGCTCGACGTCGACGGCGCGGTCCACCGGGTGCCCGGCGGCTGGATGGCGACGGGCGAGCCGTGGACCTACGACGCCGAGCGCTACGGGCGCGTCAGCGAGGCCCGTGACCGCGAGCAGCAGCTCATGGTCGACTACGAACGCACCGACGGCTGCCGCATGGCGTTCCTGCAGACCTGCCTCGACGACGCCGGTGCCGAGCCGTGCGGACGCTGCGACCGCTGCACCGAGCCGTGGTTCGAGACGGCCATCCCCGCGGCCGCGGTCGACACCGCCCGCTCCCGGCTCGAGCGGCCCGGCGTCGTGCTCGAGCCGCGCGCGCAGTGGCCGAGCGGCATGGACCGGCTGGGGGTGCCGCTCAAGGGCCGCATCGCCCCGTCGGTGTCGATGGGCGAGGGCCGCGCCGTCGCGCGCCTCAGCGACCTCGGCTGGGGCCAGCGGCTGCGCGAGCTGCTCCGCTCCGGCGACCGCGCCGTGCCCGCCGAGGTGGTGCGGGCCTGCGTCGACGTGCTCGCCGGCTGGGGCTGGCAGGAGCGGCCCGCCGCCATCGTCTCCGTGCCGTCGCGCCGACGGCCCGAGCTCGTGACCACGCTCGCCGCGGGGCTCGGCGAGCTCGGCCGGCTGCCCTACCTCGGGGCGCTCGACCTCGTCGAGGGCGGCCCGGTCGGCGAGCCCGGCGGCAACAGCGCCTTCCGGCTCGCGAACGTCTGGGGCCGGCTCGCGGTGGGCGCCGACCTCGCCGCCGCGCTGGCCGGCGTCCCGGGCCCGGTGCTGCTCGTCGACGACGTCAGCGACTCGCGCTGGACCCTCACCGTGTGCGCCGGACTGCTGCGCGAGGCCGAGGCGCCCGCCGTGCTCCCCCTCACCCTCGCGCTCGAGGCCTGACGCCGGCCGGAGGGCGCAGCGCGGGACCGGCAGCGACCACTAGGGTCGAGCTGTGAGTGCCGACGCCACGCCCGACCCGCGCCCGCTGACCCCGCTCGAGGACCTCCTCGACGTCCTCGACCTCAAGGACGTCGGGACGGCACACATCGCCGTCACCGACGTGCAGGGACGCGACGCCACCGAGTCGATCGGCGCGACGTCGGCGCGCGTCTTCGAGGGCCGCAGCCAGAAGATGCCGCACGGGCGCGTCTTCGGCGGCCAGGTGCTCGCCCAGTGCGTCATGGCCGCCGGGATCACGGTCCGCGACCTCGACGACGGCGACGGCGCCCGTCCGATCCACTCCCTGCACGGCTACTTCATGCGCCCCGGCGACGACACGCTGCCGATCCGCTTCGCCGTCGAGGAGATGCGCGACGGCAACTCGTTCTCGACCCGGCGCGTGCACGCCGTCCAGAAGGGCGCGCCCATCATGTCGATGGTCTGCTCGTTCCAGGAGCGGGCCGGCGGGCTCGACCACCAGGAGCCGATGCCCGACGTCGTCGGCCCCGAGGGGCTCGTGTCGCTCGCCGAGTCGTTCCGCGGGGTCGACCACCCGGGCGCCCGGCACATCGCGGAGTCGCGGCCCATCGAGCTGCGGCCCGTCGAGAGCAACATGTTCGTCGACGCCGGGCCGGAGCAGGTCGCCACGAACCACGTGTGGATGCGGGCCGTCGACCGGCTGCCCGACGACCCGCTGCTGCACGCCGCGGTGCTCGCCTACTCGAGCGACTACACGCTCCTCGAGCCGGTCCTGCGCCGGCACGGCCTCGTGTGGAGCGACCCGCGCCTCCGCGTCGCCAGCCTCGACCACTCGATGTGGTTCCACCGCGACGCCCGCGCGGACGAGTGGCTGCTCTACGACCAGCAGTCGCCCTCCGCGGTCAGCGGCCGTGGGCTCTCGATCGGCCAGATCTTCGGCGCCGACGGCGTGCTCGTGGCGACGACCGCGCAGGAGGGCATGGTCCGGGTCAAGGAGTCCTGACCCGGACCGTGCCCTCGGCCCTCAGTGGTGCTCGCCGGCGCTCACACGGTGCGCAGCACGGCCACGTCGTGGCCGTCGAGGCGTACGCCCTGGGCGTCGACGATCGGCGAGCGTCCCCACGAGGCGAGCACGTGCTCGACCTCGCCCGAGAACGGCACCTGCTGCGAGCGGCCGGCCAGGTTCGCGACGACGTGCACGCGTCCGCGGCTCACCACGATCCAGCGGGCGTCCTCGTCGAAGCGCACCGAGGTGGCCCGCAGGTCGCCCGACGCGACGTCCGGCTGGCTGCGCCTGACCTTGATCAGCTCGCGGTAGAAGTGCAGCATCTCGATGTGGCCCGGCGCGACCGGCTCGTGCCAGTCCAGCACGCTGTCGGCACGCGTGGCGGGATCCTGCGGGTCCGGCACGTCGGCCTCGTCCCAGCCGTGCGCGGCGAACTCGGCCCGCCGTCCGGACCGGACGGCGTCGGCGAGCCACTCCTCCTCGAAGGAGGTGAAGAAGGCGAACGGGGTCGAGGCCCGCCACTCCTCGCCCATGAAGAGCATCGCCGTGAACGGGGAGAGCAGGTAGAGCGCGGCGCCCACCGCCTGCTGCCCCGGCGAGACCTGCGCGCTGATGCGATCGCCCGTCGCACGGTTGCCGACCTGGTCGTGCGTCTGCAGGTAGGCGAGGAAGCGGTGGCCCGAGTGGGCCTCGGGGTCGACGCGCGCACCCCACCGCTCGCCGCGGAAGGTCGACATGCGCCCGTCGTGCAGGAACGCGTCGGTGAGGGTCTTCGCGAGCACCGAGACGGGCCCGCCCTCCGGCCAGGCCTCGGTGCCGCCCGCGAAGTCGGCGTAGTAGCCCTGCGTCTCACCCGTCAGCGCGACGTGCAGGGCGTGGTGGATGTCGTCGTCCCACTGCGCCGTCATGCCGCGGCCGCCCTCGTCCGTCGGCGTCACCATGACCGCGTCGTTGAGGTCGCTCTCCGCCACGAGGTCCAGCGGTCGGCCGAGCTCCGTTGCGAGAGAAGCGGTCTCGTCGGAGAGCTGCGCCAGGATGTGTGGCTCCGACTCGTCGCGCAGCTCGTGCACGGCATCGAGGCGCAGCGCGTCGACGTGGAAGTCACGGAACCAGCGCAGCGCGTTGTCGACGATCCACCTGCGCACCTCGTGGCTGCCGTCGGCGTCGAGGTTGACCGCCGGGCCCCACGGGGTCATGTGGGTGTCGGTGAAGTACGGCCCGAACTCGGCCAGGTAGTTGCCGGTCGGCCCGAGGTGGTTGTAGACGACGTCGAGGCAGACCCCGAGGCCCCGCACGTGGCACGCGTCGACGAAGCGCTGGAAGGCCGCCGGGCCCCCGTAGGCGTGCTGCACGGCATACGGCGCGACGCCGTCGTAGCCCCAGCCGTGCGTGCCGCCGAACGCGGCGACCGGCATGACCTCGACGACGTCGACGCCGAGGTCGACGAGGTGCTCGAGGTGGGCGACCGCGGCGTCGAAGGTGCCCTCGGGGGTGAACGTGCCGACGTGCAGCTCGTAGACCACGCCCCCGAGGATGCCGCGACCGTCGCGGGCTCCCCGCCAGGACGCGTCGGACCAGGCGTGCGCCGACGGGTCGAACGTGCGGCTCGCGCCGTGCACGCCGTGCGGCAGCCAGGCCGACCGGGGGTCGGGCCGTGGGTCGCCGCCGTCGAGGCTGAAGGCGTAGTCCAGCTCGTCGTCGGTGGGGCGTTCCCAGGACCACCAGCCGCCGTCCTGCGCCACCATCGGCGCGCGGGCGGCCGCCGTGGTCGGCTCGAGCCCCGGTCCCCGCAGGCGCGTGGCGACGACCTCGACGCTCGAGGCGCCCGGCGCCCACACCCGGATGCTCCCGGCCATCAGGCCTCCTCCTCCGTGACGCGGACGAGCAGCGCGACGGGCAGGCCCGCCCGGCCGTCGTCCGAGGCGCCGACGAGCTCGGCGAGCCGCACGGCGCCTCCCTCGAACGTGCGTGCCGACACGACGTCGGACCAGCGCCCCGAGGGCAGGGCGACGCTCGCGTCGCCGAAACCGCCGCCGTCGGCCAGCCGGCCCGCGAGACGCGTGGCGACGACGACGACCTGGACGCCCTCCGACGTGCCACGCCCGAAGGCGAGCGCGTGCTCGGTGCCGGTGTCGAGCGCGACGTAGGTCGCGTCGGTGCCGGTGAAGCACTCCGGCCACTCACGGCGGGTGCGCAGCGCGGCCGCCGTGACGAGCAGCTTCTCGTCGTGCAGGTCGACGGGCTCGGCTCCCCCGTCGAGCCGCGCGAGGCGGTCGCGACGCTCGCCGTAGTCGACGAGCCTCCGGTTGTCGGGGTCGACGAGCGAGAGGTCGACGAGGTCGGTGCCCTGGTAGACGTCGGGCACGCCGGGCATCGTCAGCTGCACGAGCTTCTGACCCAGCACGTTGGCCCGCGTCTCGGGCGCCGTCGACGCCACCCACGACTCGACGTGCTCGGCCACGGCCGGCGTCGTGACGATCCCCGTGACGAACCGCTCGACGGCGGCCTCGTAGGCCTCGTCGGGCTCGGTCCAACGGGTGTGCAGCTTCGACTCGCGAATCGCCTTGAGGGCGTAGGCCTGCAGTCGCTCCTCGCTGATCGGCCACGCGCCGACCACGGTCTGCCAGAGGAAGTACTCGGTCAGTGCGTCGAGCTCGTCCGCGCGGACGTCGTCCGCGAGCACACGCGCCCGGCGCACCCAGGTGGCCCACGCATCCGGACGCTCGGCGAGCACGAAGAGGCGTGCGCGCACGTCCTCCGCCCGCTTGGTGTCGTGCGTCGAGAGCGTCGTCATCGCCTGCGGCCACTCGGCGAGCAGGGTCTCGGCGAACCGGTGGAAGTCGGCCGCCGGCACCCCGACGAGCGTCGGGTCGCCACCGACCTCGTTGAGACCGACGAGTCGCACGTGGCGGTAGTACGCCGTGTCCTCGATGGCCTTGGCCATGGCCGGCCCGCACGTCTGCTGGAACCGGACGACGAACTCGTCTGCCGCAGCGCGGTCCTCGGCGCTGCCCTGACCCAGGGCCAGGTCGAGCACCCCGGTGACGGCGGCCGGGTCGAGCTCACCCACGACGTGCGCGCCGCGCGACGCGGCGGCCTGCAGCTCGGCCGCGTCGTCGGCGTGCGCGGGCGTGCCCGGCCGGAGGTAGACGCGGTAGCGCTCCATGCCGACGAGCATCGCCTCGACGACGGTGCGGGCGGCGGCCTCGTCGAGGTCGGGCCGGGCGCGCGCGACGAGGCGCAGCAGGCGGCTCACCTCGGTGGCGAGCATGACCTGCACGACCCAGCGCTTCGACTCGGCGACGATGGCCTCGAGGTCCTGCCGCTCCCCGAGCAGCTCGGTGGAGAGGTCGGTGAGGGGCTCGGCGCCCGAGGGGTCGACGAAGAGGCCGCCGACCCGCAGCATCGCGTCGTAGCCGGTCGTGCCCGCGGTGCGCCACGTCGGCGGCAGGGTCTCGTCGCCCTCGAGGATCTTCTCGACGACGACCCAGGCGTCGCCCGTCTCGTCCCCGAGCCGTGCGAGGTAGCCCTCGGGGTCGGCGAGGCCGTCCGGGTGGTCGATCCGCAGCCCGTCGATGGCGCCCGAGCGGATGCCGTCGACGAGCAGGGCGTGCGTGGCGTCGAACACCTCG
This sequence comes from Terrabacter sp. NPDC000476, assembly GCF_040300125.1. Classification (NCBI taxonomy): domain Bacteria; kingdom Bacillati; phylum Actinomycetota; class Actinomycetes; order Micrococcales; family Intrasporangiaceae; genus Terrabacter; species Terrabacter sp. NPDC000476. The sequence goes on along the minus strand of NZ_JBEPDF010000004.1, from coordinate 178,573 downwards.
GGCACCTCGACGCGCACCGCGATGAGCGACGTGACGTCGAAGAAGCGCCGGTAGTTGAGCTCGGAGTCCCCGACCGTCCACGAGGCGAGGCGGTAGTGCTGGCGCGCGAGCACGTCGGCCAGGGGGGCGGTCACGTCGGTGCCCGGGGCGACCGGGAAGACGTGGTCGTAGTAGCGCACCACGGCCTCCCCCTCGTGCTCGCCGAGCTCGAGCTCGCCGTCGGCGAGCACGTCGTCGAGCGACGACCCGAGGACGGGCATGAGGATCCTCCCGTCCTGGGCGTCCCAGTCCACGTCGAACCACGTGGCGTATGCCGACGCCCGGCCCTCGCGCAGCACCGACCACAGGGGGCGGTTGAGCGAGAGGGGCGTCGGGGTCGTCATGTGGTTGGGCACCACGTCGACCACGACGCCGAGGCCGGCCGCGTGGGCCGCCTCGACGAGCTGCGCGAAGGCCTCGTCACCGCCGAGGCCCTCGGCGACCCGGGTGTGGTCGACGACGTCGTAGCCGTGCTTGGAGCCCGACGACGCCTGGAGCACCGGCGAGAGGTAGAGGTGGGTGACCCCGAGCGTCGCGAGATGGCCGACCCGGGCCACGGCGTCCGCGAGGGTGAAGTCCGGCTCCAGCTGGAGCCGGTGGGTCGAGACGGGCGCCGTGGCGTACCTCACGCGGAGGCCTCCTCCGTGATGCCGGGAACGGTGGTCGTGACGATCTCGCGCGGGCAGCGCAGCACGACGGTGCTCCGCGGCTGCACCTGGATCTGCCAGGTCGGCTCGAGCGTGGTGCTCTCGACGACGGCCAGCGCGGTGTCGATGACGGGGACCCACTGGGCGCCCCACTCGTCGTCGGGCAGCGTGAAGGTCAGGACCTCGTCGTGCGCGTTGAACATGACGAGGAACGAGTCACCGAGGATCTGCTGGCCGCGGGGGTCGGGCTCCGGGATGGCCGAGCCGTTGAGGAAGACCATGAGCGACTTCGCGCGGCCGTCGCTCCAGGTCTGCTCGTCCATGTGGCTCGCCTCGGGCGTGAACCAGGCGATGTCGCCGAGCTCGCTCTCGCCGCCGTGGTCGGCGCTGCCGGCGAAGAAGCGACGCCGGCGGAACACCGGGTGCTCGCGCCGGAGCCTGACGAGCGACTGGGTGAAGGCGAGCAGCTGCTGGTCGTCCTCGTCGAGCACCCACTGGATCCAGGAGATGTCGTTGTCCTGGCAGTAGCCGTTGTTGTTGCCGCCCTGCGTGCGCCCGAGCTCGTCGCCGTGCAGGAGCATCGGCACGCCCTGCGAGAAGAGCAGCGTCGTGAGGAAGTTGCGCTGCTGGCGCAGCCGCAGCTCGCGGACGCCCTCGTCGTCCGTCGGGCCCTCGACGCCGCAGTTCCACGAGCGGTTGTGGCTCTCGCCGTCGTTGTTGCCCTCGCCGTTGGCCTCGTTGTGCTTCTCGTTGTAGGAGACGAGGTCGCGCAGCGTGAAGCCGTCGTGAGCCGTGACGAAGTTGATCGACGCGATCGGCTTGCGGCCCGAGTGCTCGTAGAGGTCGCTCGATCCCGTGAAGCGCGAGGCGAACTCGCCGAGCGCGCCACCCTCACCGCGCCAGAAGTCGCGCACGGTGTCGCGGAACTTGCCGTTCCACTCCGTCCACAGGGGCGGGAAGTTGCCGACCTGGTAGCCGCCCTCGCCGACGTCCCACGGCTCGGCGATGAGCTTGACCTGGCTGACGACCGGGTCCTGCTGGATGAGGTCGAAGAAGGCCGACAGCTTGTCGACCTCGTGGAACTGGCGCGCGAGCGTCGCGGCAAGGTCGAAGCGGAAGCCGTCGACGTGCATCTCCGTCACCCAGTAGCGCAGCGAGTCCATGATCAGCTGCAGCACGTGGGGGCTGCGCATCAGCAGGCTGTTGCCGGTGCCGGTCGTGTCGTAGTAGTGCGTGAGGTCGTCGCTGACGAGCCGGTAGTAGCTGTTGTTGTCGAGGCCGCGGTAGGCGAGCGTCGGGCCCATGTGGTTGCCCTCGGCCGTGTGGTTGTAGACGACGTCGAGGATGACCTCGATGTTCGCCGCGTGCAGCTCCTTGACCATCGCCTTGAACTCGAGCACCTGCTGCCCGCGCTGCCCGCCGGCCGCGTACTCGTTGTGGGGTGCGAGGAACCCGATGGTGTTGTAGCCCCAGTAGTTCGACAGGCCGCGGTCGACGAGCGGCGCGTCCTGCACGAACTGGTGGACCGGCATGAGCTCGATGGCCGTGATGCCGAGGTCGCTGAGGTGCTTGATCATCGCCGGGTGCGCGATGCCGGCGTAGGTGCCGCGGATCTCCTCGGGGATCTCCGGGTGCAGCATCGTCAGGCCCTTGACGTGGGCCTCGTAGATCACCGTCTCGTGGTACTCGTGCCGCGGCGGGCGGTCGTCGCCCCAGTCGAAGAACGGGTTGACGACGACCGAGTGCATCGTGTGGCGCACGCTGTCGTCGGTGTTGATCTCCGTCGTCGTCGCCGCGTCCTCGTCACCGAACGTGTACGAGTAGAGCGACTGGTCGTTCTCGGCCTGGCCCTCGATGGCCTTGGCGTAGGGGTCGAGCAGGAACTTGCTCGGGTTGCAGCGGTGACCGTTCTCGGGGTCGTACGGGCCGTGCACGCGGAAGCCGTAGCGCTGCCCCGGCTGCACGTAGGGGACGTAGCCGTGCCACACGAACCCGTCGACCTCCGGCAGGTCGAGGCGGGTCTCGCCGAGGTCGTCGTCGAGCAGGCAGAGCTCGATGCGCTCGGCCACCTCCGAGAAGACGGCGAAGTTGACTCCAGAACCGTCGTAGGTCGCCCCGAGGGGGTAGGGCTTGCCGGGCCAGATCTCCATGGACCTTCTTTTCCGTCATCGGTCGTGGCGCGGGGGCCACGGCGCCACAGGTGGGGCGTCGAGCGGACGACAGTGGCCGCAGTGCGCATTCTCTCCTGCCCCGCCCGGTCGTGCGCAAGACCGGCCGTATGCCGGTCGGCGCGCCCATCGGGCAGGTGCGCCGTACGGTCAGCTGGGGCGTCCCTGCTTCCAGTACCCCATGAAGGCCACTTGCGGACGTGGCAGGCCCGCCTCACCGACGAGCAGGCGCCGGCACGCCTTCACCGTGTCGGAGTCCCCCGCCACCCACGCGTACGTGTCGTCGGGCCCGAGCGGCGCGGCCGCTGCGACCTCCTCCCCCGACGAGCTGTGGACCGGCGTCTCCCAGACGTCCTCGTCGAGCTCCCCCGACGGGCCGCCGGCGCCCGCAGCGGCGAGCCCGAGCGACGGCAGCTCGGCCGCGACGCGCCCGTCGGAGTCGAGGCGCAGGCAGGCGCGCAGCCGCTCGACCGTCTGCTCGCCCCGCGGCCGCTCCCCCCGCACGATCCGGTGCACCTCCATGCCGTCGGGCAGGCGCACGTCGGCGGCGTCGAGCGCGTCGGGCACCTCGACGACGGCCACGCCGTCGACGTGGGGCGGGAGGGCCTCGGCTATCGAGGCGAGCGCGGGCAGCGCCGTCTCGTCGGCCACGAGGACGAGCCGGCGGGCGGAGCCGGGCCGGAACTCGATGCCGCCGAAGCCGTCCTCGCACCCGCGCCTCGGGGCGACCAGGCCGATCTCGTCGCCGACGACCGCCGCCGCTGCCCAGGCGCCGGCCGGCCCCACGCCGTCGTCGCCGGGCCTCCCGTGACCGGCGACGCCGTGCAGCACGAAGTCGACGACGAGCTGCCGTTCGGCGCCCTCGCCGTCGACGGCGCGGGCGGTGTAGGTGCGCAGGACGCCGCGGTCGGCCTCCGGCAGGGCCAGCCACGCGGCATACCAGCCCCGGGCGTCGAGGTGCGTGGTCACGCACGGGCGCCCCGGCGGCGGCACGAGCAGCTTGACGCGCTGGTCGAGCGTCGGGCCCTCGGGCCCGACGTGCTCGAAGCCTGCGCCGCCCAGGCGGATCCGCACGAAGGAGGGGCTGAGCCGCTGCACGTCGCGGACGACGGCCGTGAGCAGCAGCACCGGGCCGGTCGTGGTCGCCGTGGTCGTCGTGGGGGTCGGGGTGGTGGTCGTCATGAGGAGGTTCCGCTCGGCGAGGGGGTGGACGCGGACGGGGTGCACGTGGCGGCCTGCGTCGCCGACACCGGCACGACGAGCGGGGAGCCCGTGACCGGGTCGGCGACGACCCGGCTGTCGAGGCCGAAGACGTCGCCGACGAATTGCTCGTCGATGACGTCGCCGGGGGCGCCGCTGCCGACGACGCGCCCGTCGCGCAGGGCCACGACGTGGTCGGCGTAGCGGGCGGCCAGGTTGAGGTCGTGCAGCACCATGACGACCGTCGTGCCGCGCGTGCGGTTGAGCTCGCGCAGCAGGTCGAGCACCTCGACCTGGTGCGCCACGTCGAGGAAGGTCGTCGGCTCGTCGAGCAGCACGACCCCGGTCTCCTGGGCGAGCGTCAGGGCGATCCAGACCCGCTGCCGCTGACCGCCGGACAGCTCCTCGACGTGCCGGTCGGCGAGGTCGAGCACCCCGGTCGCGCGCATGGCCCGCGTGACCGCCTCGTCGTCGGCCGGTGACCATCGCCGCACGAGCGTGTGGTGCGGGTGACGCCCGCGGCCGACGAGGTCGACGACCGTGATGCCCTCGGGGAGCGGCGGGCTCTGCGGCAGCAGCGCGATCCGCCGTGCGACGTCCTTGGGCCGCAGCGACCACACGTCCTGCTCCTCGACGTCGCCGGTGAGCAGCACCGCGCCCGCGGTGGGTCGGAGCAGTCTCGAGAGGCCGCGGAGCACGGTGGACTTGCCGCACCCGTTCGGGCCGACCACCACGGTGACCCTCCCGGCCGGCACCTCGAGGTCGAGCCCCTCGACGACCCGGCGACCGTCGTAGGCGAGCGTGAGGCCGCGGGCACGCAGACCGGCGGCCGTCACCCGCCCTCCGGCGTCGGCGGTCGCACCGGGCGGCGTGCGGTTTCGGGTGGCGGAGGTCATCTCAGTCCTTTCCGGCTCGTCCGGCGGCCACGACGACCGCGACCATGAGGGGCGCGCCCAGCGCACCCGTGACGACGCCGACCGGCAGGTTGACGTCGGGGATGAGGTAGTCGCCGGCGAAGTCCGACAGCACGACCACGACGCCGCCCACGAAAGCCGCGGCCCACAGCGAGGCCCGTCCGCCGCACAGCCGGCGCGCGATCGGCCCGGCGACGAAGGCCACGAAGGCGATCGGTCCGGTCGCGCTCGTCGCGACCGCAGCCATCGCCACGGCCACGAGCAGGCCGAGACGCGACCGGCCGGCCGGTGCGCCGAGGGTGGTCGACAGGTCCTCGCCCAGCTCGGCCAGGCGCATCCAGCCGGCGCACGCGGCCAGGAGCGGGGTGAGCACGGCGAGCGAGAGGGCGAGCAGGCCGATGACGGGCCAGGTGGCGCGTGCCAGGGAGCCGGTGAGCCAGACGAGAGCCGCCTGCGCGTCCTGGACCGAGGTGCGGGTCATGACGAGCTGGATGACGCTGCCGAGCAGGGCGGCGATGCCGATGCCGACGAGGACCATCCGCTGCCCGGCGAGGGCGGTGCCCCGGGCCACGGCCATCATGAGGAGGCTGACGGCCAGGGCGCCGGCGAGCGCGGCGGCCGGGAGCCACAGCCCCTGGGCGTCGAGGAAGGTCAGGGCGACCACGGCGGCGGCCGAGGCGCCGAGGCTGATCCCGATGATGTCGGGGCTCGCGAGCGGGTTGCGCAGGGTCGTCTGGAACATCGAGCCCGCGGCACCGAAAGCCAGTCCGGCGAGGGCACCGAGGAGGGCCCGCGGGAGCTTGGCCTCCATGACGATGAACGACGCACCGGGCGCCTCGGGGAGCGTCTCGCCGCGCAGGATCGGCAGGAGATCGGCCAGGGCCACGACGTAGTCGCCGAGCAGCACCCGCACCAGCACGGCGCCCACGGCGGTGACGCCCAGGCACGCGAGCACGAGCCGCACCCTCCGCGCCGGGCGCAGCCGGGCCCGGCGCACGCGGGCGACGTCGGCTGCCGGGACGGGCACGGCCGGACTGAGTGGTTCGGCGGGGACCCGGCCCGTGTCGAGCGTGGCGGCGGGTGCACCGCTCGTGGTGGGCGCCGTGGACACGCCGTTCACAGGCTCGCCATCCGTCCCCGGCGCACGAGCACGACGAAGAACGGCACTCCGACGACCGCCGTCATGATGCCGGCCTGAACCTCGGTCGGCCTCGCGACGAGGCGACCCGCCGTGTCGGCGAGGAGCAGCAGGGTCGGGCCGGCGACGAGGCAGACGGGGACGATGCGGCGGTGGTCGGGACCGACGACGAAGCGCGCGACGTGCGGCACGACGAGGCCGAGGAAGCCGACCGGGCCGGCGAGGGCGGTGGCCGCGCCGCAGAGCACGGCGACCCCCACGGCGATGGCGACCCGGGCCAGCACGACGTTCTCACCGAGGCCCCGGGCGAGGTCGTCGCCGAGGGCGAGCGCGTTGAGCCGGCGCACGGCGAGCAGGACGACGACGAGCCCGACGACGACGAAGGGCAGCACGGTCACGACGAGGTCGAGCCCGCGCCCGCCGATCGTCCCCACCTGCCAGAACCGGAAGGCGTCGAAGGACTGTCGGTTCGACACGAGCAGACCGGACGACCAGCTCGACAGTCCTGCCGTCACGGCCGCCCCCGCGAGCGTGAGGCGCAACGGGGTCACCCCGCCACCGGCGAGGCCGGCGAGCGCGTGGACGAGCACCGCCGCCACGCCCGCACCGGCCATGGCCCACCAGACGTAGCCGGTGAGCGAGCCCACCCCGAAGACGCTGATCGCCACGACGACGGCGAGCGCCGCTCCCGCGTTGACGCCGAGCAGGCCGGGGTCGGCGAGCGGGTTGCGGGTCAGGCCCTGCATGGCGGCCCCCGCGACGGCGAGGGCTGCCCCGACGAGGATCCCCACCGCGGTCCGCGCGAGCCGGGCGTCGACGATGCCACGGTCATCGATGCCGTCGCCGTGGCCGAGCAGCACCTGCACCACGTCCGACAGCGGGATCGCCTTGGACCCCAGCGTGATCGAGCAGACGAGCGCCACGAGCAGCAGCCCGGCGAGCAGGGCGGTGACGGTGACGGCGCGACGGCGCCCACCCTCCCCGGGTCGCGACGGAGGCACGGCTGCCCCCGTCGCCTCCCCCACGCGCTCGACGGTCTGCGGGCCCGCCATCAGGAGGCTGCGGCCTTGTCGGCGGCCGCCGCGACGAGCGGCACGAACAGCTTGGTCATGTACGGGATCGACAGCGGCGTCGGCGAGCTCATCGTCAGCCCCACCTTCTGGTCCTTGGTCGCGACGAGCGCACCGGACCGGATGGCCGGCACCCGGCCGACGAGCGGGTCCTTCGTCATCGTCTGCACCTCGGAGTCCTCGGTGATGTAGGTGAGGAAGACGTCCGAGTCCAGCGAGGCCGCCTGCTCGGCGCTGACGGTGAGGTAGAACTCCTTCGACGACCTGGCCCGGGCCTCGACGAACGGCGCGTTCTTCATGCCGAGCTCGGTCAGCATCTGGGGCCGCAGGTCGCTCGGGGTGTAGAAACCGATCTGCGAGAGGTCGGTCGGCGCGACGTAGCCGTAGACGAACGTCTTGCCCTCGAGCTGGGGGTGGTCGGCCCGGGCCTTCGCCAGGGTCGCCTCCGTCGCCCGCTCGACCTCGTCGGCGCGGCTCGAGCGGCCGAGCGCCTTGCCGATGGTCTCGAGCGAGTCCTTCCACGGGGTGCCGTAGGCGACCTCGGGGTAGGCGACGACGGGCGCGAGCTTGCTCAGCTTGTCGTACTCGTCCTTCGTGATGCCCGAGTTCGTCGCGAGGATGAGGTCGGGCTGCAGCTTCGCGATCTCCTCGACGGGGTTGCCGTCGGAGTCGTCGAAGCGCGTCGGCGCGGCCCCGCCGAAGGTGGCCAGCTGCGCGTCGAACCAGTCGGTCGAGAGGGTCGCGTTGCCACCCCACGACACCTTGGGGGCGCCCACCGGGGCCACCCCGAGCGCGGCCACGTGGTCGGCGTCCGACCAGCCGAGGGTCACGACCCGCTGCGGCTCCTTCGTGATGGTGGCCGAGCCGAAGGCGTCGGTCAGGGTCACGGGGTAGGCCGTCGGGTCGGCGCCGGTGGACGTGCTGCTCGACCCTGCGCCCGCGGCGGTCGGGGCGGCGGCGCCACCGGTGGGCCCGGTGGTGCACCCGGCGAGGACGAGCACCGCGGCTGCGGCGGTGGCGAGGGCGGTCGTGAGGCGGGACACGTGAGGCGTCTCTCTGTCAGGGGACGGGAGCCCAGCCGTGCCCGTCGGAGCTCTCCGGGTGGCTAAGGTAAGCCTCACCTTAGTAAGGAAACCCTGACCTATGTCAAACGGCGCCCGGCATGCGTCCGGGCCCGTGCTGCGGCACGGGCCCGGACGGCATACTCGATCAGCGAGATCGCTGGTCGCACAGCGCGACTCGTCAGAGAGCGCCCCCGAGGGTCACGCCGCCGTCGATGGTCAGGGTCTGGCCCGTGATCCACGACGCGTCGCGGCTCAGCAGGAAGCTGACCGCGCCGGCGACGTCCTCGGGCACGCCGAGCCGCTTCATCGGGTAGGCGCGCACCACCTTCTCCTCGCGCCCCTCGTAGAGCGCCTCCGCGAACTTGGTCTTGACGACGGCCGGGGCCACGGCGTTGACGCGCACGTCGGGTCCCAACTCGTAGCCGAGCTCGGTCGTGAGGTGGATGAGCGCCGCCTTGGACACGCCGTACCACCCGATGACGCCGCTCGCGCCCTGCCCGGCCACCGAGGCGAGGTTGACGACCGCGCCGGGGTGGTCGTCGTCGCCGAGGCCGGCGGCGACGGCCTTCCTGATCCACGAGAAGGCCGCGACGACGTTGACGTCGAGCACCTTGCGCGCGATGTCGACGTCCGAGTCGAGCATCGGCCCGTAGGCGGGGTTGATGCCCGTGTTGTTGACGAGCAGGTGCAACCCGCCGAACGTCTCGCGGGCGGCGGCGACCACCTCGTCCTGGTGGGCCTCGTCGGCCGCGTTGCCCGCGATCCCGAGCGCGTGCTCCGGCCCGCCGAGCGTCGCGACCGCCTCGGCGAGCGCCTCGGGCTTGCGGGCCGTGATGACGACCCGGGCGCCCTCGGCGACGAGGCGTTCGGCGATGCCCAGCCCGATGCCGCGGCTCGCACCGGTGACGATCGCCACCGCACCCTCGTGCACGCCCATCAGAAGCCGAGGTCCCGGCCGATGAGCTCCTTCATGATCTCGTTCGAGCCCGCCCAGATCTTCGTGACGCGGGCGTCGCGCCAGGCGCGGGCCACGCGGTACTCGTTCATGAAGCCGTAGCCGCCGTGCAGCTGCACGCAGTGGTCGAGCACGTCGTTCTGCACCTCCGAGCTCCACCACTTCGCCTTGGCGGCGTCGACGGCCGAGAGCTTGCCCTCGGCGTGCGCGGCCACGCAGTCGTCGACGTACGCCTCGGCGACCTCGATCTTCGTGACGAGCTCGGCCATCAGGAACTTGTTGTGCTGGAAGGCGCCGATCGGCTGGCCGAAGGCCTTGCGGTCCTTGGCGTACTGGATCGTCTCCTCGAGGATCGCCTTGGCGTGCGCGACGTTGCTGACGGCCGCGCCGACGCGCTCCTGCGGCAGGCGCTGCATCATCGCGATGAAGCCCATGCCCTCCTCGCCGAGGCGGTTCTCGTCGGGCACGCGGACGTTCTCGAAGAACAGCTCGGCCGTGTCGGACTCGTCCATGCCGACCTTGTCGAGCTTGCGGCCGTTGACGAAGCCCTCCATGCCGCGCTCGACCATGAGCAGGGTGATGCCCTTGGCGCCCTTGGACGGGTCAGTGCGGGCCGCGACGATGACGAGGTCGGCCTGGTAGCCGTTCGTGATGAAGGTCTTGGAGCCGTTGAGGATCCAGCCGTCGCCGTCGCGCACGGCGGTGGTCTTGAGCGCCGCGAGGTCGGAGCCGCCGGAGGGCTCGGTCATGGCGATGGCGCAGATGAGCTCGCCGCTCGCCATGCCGGGCAGCCAGCGCTGCTTCTGCTCCTCGGTGCCGAGGTCGACGACGTAGGGCGGGCACACGTCCGAGTGGATGCCGAAGCACGAGCTCGTCGCCGCGTTGAAGCGCGACATCTCCTCGGCGACGACGGCGTTGAACCGGTAGTCGTCGACACCGGCCCCGCCGAACTCCTCGGGGATGTCGAGGCCGAAGAAGCCCTGCTTGCCGGCCTCGAGCCAGATGTCGCGCGGGATCGACTTGCCCTCGATCATCTCCTCGGCGCGCGGGGCGAGGGTGCGCGCGACGAACTCGCGCGCGGAGGCGCGCATCGCCTCGTGGTCCTCGTCGTAGATGTTGCGGGGCATGGCGTCCTCCATCGGGCGAGCGGGTGCGTGGCGCGGTACCGACCGGTAACTAAGCGCTTGCTTAGTTTCCCTCCGCTGCGGCATGCTGTCAACGTGCCGCAGCCCACGCAGACGACGCCCCCCGCCCCGGCGACGGGCTCCGCCCCGTCCGCGGATCCCGACGCCTCGACCGTCGACAGGCTCATGCAGGCGGCCGCGCACGCCTTCGCCGACAAGGGCTTCCACGCGACGACGACGCGTGACATCGCGTCGGGCGCGGGCCTGTCGCCCGCCGGCGTCTACGTCCACTTCGGCTCCAAGGAGGAGCTGCTCTTCCACCTCAGCCGGAGCGGGCACGAGTCCGCGCTGCGGCTGCTGCGCGCCGCCATCGCCGCGCACACGAGCCCCGCCGACCAGCTGGCCGCCCTGATGGCCCGGTTCAGCGAGTGGCACGTCGAGCAGTACCAGGTGGCCCGCGTCGTGCAGTACGAGCACCACCACCTGACCCCCGACCACCACGCCGAGGTGCTGGCGCTGCGCAAGGAGATGGACTCGCTCGTGCGCGACGTGCTCGACCGCGGGCTCGCGGACGGCAGCTTCACCGTCGACGACAGCGCCGACACCGGCGACACGGCACTGGCGCTGCTCTCGATCGTCGTCGACGTCGCCCGGTGGTACTCCCCCACGATCCGGCGCTCCCCCGCCGAGATCGGCGCGACGAACGCCGCCCTCGCGCTGCGGCTCGTCGGCGCCGGCCGCTGAGGCGGTGCCGACCGAGGCGGTGCCGACCGAGGCGGTGCCGACCGAGGCGGCGCCGGCCGGAGACGGCGTCGGGCCGCACGGGCACGCCGTGCTGCAGGTGCCGGTGCCGCAGCTCGAGCCCTTCGTGCTCGCCCGCACGCGGCACTACGACCTCGACTACGTCTCGGCCGACCCCGCGTTCACCCACGCCCACGTGACGGCGCTCGGCCCGTTCCTCGCCCTCGCCGACCAGACCCCCGACGCCCTCGGCATGGTGGGTGAGATCGCTTCGGGCACAGAGCCGTTCGACTTCACGCTCGAGACCGTCGACACCTTCCCGAACGGGATCGTCCACCTCCTGCCGTCGCCGTCGGCACCCTTCGCGCGGCTGACCGCGCGCCTGGCGCACGCCTTCCCGCAGTGCCCGCCGTATGCCGGCCGGTTCGGCGCCGTCGTGCCGCACCTGACGCTCGACGCCCTGGGGGCCGACGTCACCGAGGCCTCGACGCGCGCGCTCGTCGCGCCGTGGCTACCGGCCCGGTGCCGGGCCGAGCGGCTCGACCTCGCCTGGTACGAGCCCGGTCGCTGTCGGGTGCTGCACTCCTGGCGCCTCGGCGGCTGAGCCGGTCGGCTCGAGGTCGACGGTGAGGCGCGGCAGGAAGAACTGCACGAGCGGGCCGATGAGGACGGCATACGCGACCGTGCCGAGACCGACGGGCCCGCCGAGGAGCCAGCCGACCGCGAGCACCGTGACCTCGATCGAGGTGCGCACGAGGCGGATCGAGAGCCCGGAACGGCGCGCGACACCGGTCATGAGCCCGTCGCGCGGGCCCGGCCCGAGCTGGCTGCCGATGTAGAGCCCGCCCGCGACGCCGTTGAGCACGATGCCCGCGACGAGCATCAGCACCCGCGCCCATAGGGCCTCGGGGGGCGCGATGAGCGCGAGGCCGGCGTCGGCCGCGAGCCCGATGACGACGACGTTGGCCACGGTGCCGAGCCCAGGCCACTGGCGCAGCGGCACCCAGAGCAGCAGCACGAGGGCACCGACGACGATCGTCACCTGGCCGAAGGTCATCGGCAGGTGGCTCGTGATGCCGGCGTGGAAGACGTCCCACGGGTCGAGGCCGAGCGTCGAGCGGATCATCATGGCCATCGACACGCCGTAGAGCGTGAGCCCACCGAGCAGCTGGACGAGGCGGCGGGGCAGTCGGCCGGCCCGCAGCTGCTGCCGCGGGCTGAGGTTGGCGAGGGGCACGGATCGGCGCATGCCCCCAGCATGCCGCCAAGTGGACCGACTTCTCAGGTCCAGTTGTGCGACAGTGGACCGGTGCGCACCATCTCGGCCCGATCGCTCGCCCTGCTCCTCGGCCCCGAGCCGCTCCCCCGGCCGGCGTACCGCGGCCTCGCCGACGCGGTGCGCCGCCTCGTCTGCGACGGGCGCCTCCTCGTCGGCACCCGCCTGCCCAGCGAGCGGACCCTGATGAGCGAGCTGGGCCTCAGCCGCACGACCGTGGGCGCCGCCCTCGACACGCTGCGCGACGAAGGCTTCGTCGTGACGCGTCGCGGCTCGGGCAGCGTCGTGCGCCTGCCCGCGGGACCCGCCGGCCTCGCGCTGTCGCAGGCGGGCCTCATCCCGAGCGACGTGCCGCCCGACGTCATCGACCTCACGTATGCCGCCCTCCCGGCCGCCGCGGGCGTCACCGCCGCCTACGAGCACGCCCTGACCGAGCTGCCGCGCCACCTCGCGACCGCCGGCTACGACCCGCGCGGCCTCCCCGAGACCCGTGCGGCGGTCGCGGCGTGGTTCGAGGGGCGTGGCCTGCCGACGGCCCCGGACCAGGTCGTCATCACCTCGGGCGCGCACGGGGCGCTCTCCGCGGTGCTGCGCGCCCGGCTCGAGACCGGCGACCGCGTGGTCGTCGAGAGCCCCACCTACCCCAACGCCGTCGTGGGCGTGCGACGGTCGGCCTACCGGGCCGTGCCCGCCCCGCTGACGCCGACGGGTTGGGACGTCGAGGCGATCGCGACGACGGTCCGCCAGAGCGGCGCGCGCGCCGCCTACCTCATCCCCGACCATCAGAACCCCACCGGCCTCGTCATGGACGCCGACACCCGCGAGGCGCTCGGACGGGTGCTCACCCGGGCCGGGACGACCCCCGTCGTCGACGAGACCTTCGTCGAGCTCGCCCTCGGGGAGGTGGGGCGGGCCGACCCGTTCGCCGTGACGTCGAGCGACGCGCACACCCTCGGCAGCGCCGGCAAGACGTGGTGGGGCGGGCTGCGCGTGGGCTGGGTGCGCGCTCCCCGTGGAGCCGCAGAGGCCGTCATCGAGGCACGGCACAGCCTCGACCTCGGCACGGCGATCCTCGAACAGCTCGTTGTGACCGAGCTTCTGCGACAGGGCGATTCGCTCCTCGACGAGAGGCGACGAGAGGCGAGGGCACGACGCGACGCCCTCGTCGGCTCGCTGCGCCAGCACCTGCCCGACTGGCGCTTCGACGTGCCGAGCGGTGGGCTCAACCTCTGGTGCGAGCTGCCGGAAGCACGTGGCGACGAGCTCGCCCGCGTGGCCGAGGCGCACGGCATCCGGATCGCCCGCGGCGGGCAGTTCGGTGCCGAGGGCGGGTTCTCGCGATGGGTGCGTGTGCCGTTCTGCGTGGCTCCCGACGAGGCCGACGAGGTCGGTCGGCGCCTCGCGTCCGCCTGGCAGGCGGCCCAGGGCGGCCACCGCGGCGGGCGGCGCGAGGTGACGCCCCTCATCGCCTGACGCCGGGAGGCCGGGTGGGCTGCGAGACTGGCGAGGTGGGCAACGACAGCGCCGGGCGCATCACCTCCTGCCGGTGGGAGCACGGCAAGGTCGTCGACGAGGGCTTTCCCCTCGAGGACGTCTCCGACCTCCTGCACCGCGAGGACTCCCTCATCTGGGTCGACCTCTGCGAACCGGACCACGCCGGTCTGCGCGCCCTCGCCGGCGAGCTCGGGCTCGACCCGCACGCGGTCGAGGACGCCGTGTCGGCCGGCGAGCGGCCCAAGGCGACCCGGCACGCGAAGCACACCTTCCTCACCGTCTACGCGACCCGGCTCGAGCGCGGCCCCGAGCCCGAGGCATCCGGCGACGCGGGAGGCCCGAACCGCGACGGGGCGGCAGACGACACCGAGCCCGCCGGCCCCGAGTCGCGCCTGCGCACGGCGCGCATCTCGGCGTTCGTGCTGCCGGGCGGCATCATCACCGTCCGCAGCAGCGACGCGTTCGACATGCAGCCCGTGCTCGACCGCTGGAACGACGACCCCGAGCTGCTCCGGCTGGGCGCCGGCGCCCTCGTGCACGGCCTGCTCGACACCGTCGTCGACGGCCACTTCGAGGCGATCCAGCAGCTCGACGACGCCGTCGAGGACCTCGAGGACCTCCTCTTCGACGAGCGCGGCCGCACCCACACCGTGCAGGTGCGCACCTACCGGCTGCGCAAGGAGCTCGTCGAGCTGCGCCGGGTCGTGCTGCCGATGCGCGACGTCGTCAACGCCGTGCTGCGCCACCGCGGCGAGCTCGACCAGCGGCACACCGAGCTCGACGGCTTCTACGACGACCTCTACGACCACGTCCTGCGGGCGGCGGAGTGGACCGAGTCGCTGCGCGACATGGTGACGACGATCTTCGAGACGAACCTGTCGTTGCAGGACGCCCGGCTCAACACCGTCATGAAGAAGCTGACCGGGTGGGCCGCGATCATCGCCGTCCCCACCGCCGTGACGGGCTGGTTCGGCCAGAACGTGCCCTACCCCGGTTTCCAGCAGCCGTGGGGCGTCACGTTCAGCGCCGCCGTCATCGCCGGGGTGGCCGTCGCCCTCTACGTCGTCTTCCGCCGCAAGGGCTGGATCTGACGCAGGAGGGCCGGGACGCAGTGCGTCCCGGCCCTCCTGCTCGCCGGCGGCTCGCGCCGGCGTCGTCGACGTGCGCTCAGTCGCGCGTCAGCTTGCGGTACGTGACGCGGTGCGGGCGCGCGGCGTCGGGGCCGAGGCGCTCGACCTTGTTGGCCTCGTACGACTCGAAGTTGCCCTCGAACCAGTACCAGCGCGACGGGTTCTCCTCGGTGCCCTCGTAGGCGAGGATGTGCGTCGCGATCCGGTCGAGGAACCAGCGGTCGTGGGTGATGACGACGGCGCAGCCCGGGAAGTCGAGCAGGGCGTTCTCGAGCGAGCCCAGCGTCTCGACGTCGAGGTCGTTGGTCGGCTCGTCGAGCAGCAGCAGGTTGCCGCCCTGCTTGAGGGTCAGCGCGAGGTTGAGGCGGTTGCGCTCACCACCGGAGAGGACCCCGGAGAGCTTCTGCTGGTCCGGGCCCTTGAAGCCGAACTGGCTGACGTAGGCCCGCGACGGGATCTCGACGTTGCCGACCTTCATGTAGTCGAGGCCGTCGGAGACGATCTCCCAGAGGTTCTTCGTCGGGTCGAGGCCCTCACGGCCCTGGTCGACGTAGGAGATCTTGACGGTCTCACCGATCTTGACCTCGCCCGAGTCGGGCTCCTCGAAGCCGACGATGGTCTTGAACAGCGTCGACTTGCCGACACCGTTCGGGCCGATGACGCCGACGATGCCGTTGCGCGGCAGCGAGAAGGAGAGGTCGTCGATGAGGACGCGGTCGCCGAAGCCCTTCTTGAGGTTCTTGACCTCGATGACCGTCGAGCCCAGGCGCGGGCCCGGCGGGATCTGCAGCTCCTCGAAGTCGAGCTTGCGGGTGCGCTCGGCCTCGGCCGCCATCTCCTCGTAGCGGGCGAGGCGGGCCTTGCTCTTCACCTGGCGGCCCTTGGCGTTGCTGCGGACCCACTCGAGCTCGGTCTTGAGCCGCTTCGCGAGCTTCGCGTCCTTCTTGCCCTGGATCTGAAGACGCTCGGCCTTCTTCTCGAGGTAGGTCGAGTAGTTGCCCTCGTACGGGTAGAGGCGGCCGCGGTCGACCTCGGCGATCCACTTGGCGACGTTGTCGAGGAAGTAGCGGTCGTGCGTCACCGCGATGACGGCGCCGGGGTAGCTCTCGAGGTGCTGCTCGAGCCACAGCACCGACTCGGCGTCGAGGTGGTTGGTGGGCTCGTCGAGCAGCAGCAGGTCGGGCTTCTGCAGGAGCAGCTTGCACAGGGCGACGCGGCGGCGCTCACCACCGGAGAGGGTCGTGACCGGCGAGTCCGGCGGCGGGCAGCGCAGGGCGTCCATGGCCTGCTCGAGCTGGCTGTCGAGGTCCCACGCGTCGGCGTGGTCGATGTCCTCCTGCAGCTTGCCCATCTCGGCGAGCAGCGCGTCGTAGTCGGCGTCCGGGTCGGCCATCTCGGCCGAGATCTCGTTGTAGCGGTCGAGCTTGGCCTTGATCTCGCCCGCGCCCTCCTCGACGTTGCCGAGGACGGTCTTGTCCTCGTTGAGGGGCGGCTCCTGCAGGAGGATGCCGACCGTGGCGTCGGGGGCGAGGCGGGCCTCGCCGTTGGACGGCTGGTCGAGTCCCGCCATGATCTTGAGGATCGTCGACTTGCCGGCGCCGTTCGGGCCGACCATGCCGATCTTCGCCCCGGGGTAGAACGACATCGAGACGTCGTCGAGGATGACCTTCTCGTTGTGCGCCTTGCGCGCGCGGGTCATGGTGTAGATGTACTCGGCCATGCCCTGAGGCTATCGGCCGCAGGGCAGCGCGCCGAATCCGTGTCCGTGGGGACGTGATGAGCCCTAGGCTCCGGCCTATCCGCCGGCGCCTGCGGGCGGGCACCCGTTGTGAAGGGGCACCATGAAGAGAATCGCAGCACGCTCCTCGGCACTCATCGGCACGACCGTCGCCTTGCTGTTCGTCGGCAACTCGATGGCTCACGCCCAGACCGGCACCTGGTCGCTCAGCACGACGGGGGCATCGTCCTCCGGCAGCTGGTCGACCTCTGCACAGACCTACTCGTTCAGCGCTTCGGTGAAGGACACCAAGGCCGACGGTTCGTGCGCCTACATCACGTTCCGACCCAAGGTCCACTACGGCTACACGGGCACGTGGTTCGGAGTCGGCCTCTCCGGCTACGAGCTGCGCAAGGAAGTGTGCGGCAACGGCACGACCCTCTACACCTGGCCGTCCATCAACGTCCTCGACAAGATGTCGGCTCTGGACAAGACGGCCGGTGACAAGATCAAGATGAACATCAGGGTCTGCCGCAACGTCAACAACGCCGGCGACAACTGCAGCGAGATGGACACGCCCCCGATCGACTTCTGACCGGGCCACAACCGACTGCCGTCGGCCGCCGGTCCCGGACATCCCAGGACCGGCGGTCAGGCGGACGCCCGGTCGACGACCTCGTAGGGGTCGGTGAGCGGGTCGCCCGGCTCGGGCACCTCCTCGCCCGACTCGTCGGGCCCGCTCGCGTCGTCCGGCCCGGACGCCTCGGGCGCGTAGTCCGCGGAGGCGACGCCGTCCGCGTCGACACCCGCCGGGCGCGACGCGGACCCGCCCTCCGCGATGGCGCGGAGCGAGGCCTGCACCTCGGGGTCGGCCGTGCGGTCCTGACCCAGCGCCGCCGCCCGGCTCACGCGCTCGAAGGCCGAGCGCCCCCACGAGAGGTCGTGGCCGACGTGCTTGGCCTCGATCTCCGAGGACTGGCGAGGACCGCCGTCGGCGCCGACGAACTCCTTGTTCGCGACGGTGCCGGACACGACGACCGGTTGACCCTTGCGGAGCGACGCGGCGACGTTGCCGGCCAGGGCGTCGAAGGCGATGACGCTGTAGAAGCTCGTGTCGCCGTCGACGAACCTTCCGTCGGCGGTGCGCTTGTAGGGCGTCGTCGCGACCCGGAAGGTCGTGAAGTTGCTGCCGTTGCGGTCGCGCCGCACCGTCGGGTCGGTCACGACGTTGCCGTGCACGGTGATGCCGATCTCGTTCATCGAGCGCTCCTGGTGGTCACCGGCGGCCTCGTGCCGCCTGCTCCCACTCTCCCGGCGCCGCACCCGTCGCGGCAGGCCCTGTTCCCCGCCTGTGGACAGCGGCCCACCAGCCGGAGGGGGTGTGGACGACGCTCCCGCGCCCAGCCCGAGTCCGCGCCCGACTCCGCGCCCGAAGCCGAGCCTCGCCGACGAGCTCGGTCAGCGAGCTCGGGTCAACGGGCGGCGGCGGCCAGGTGCTCGCGCGTCGCGCGGTGCCGTGCCAGTACCTCGTCGACGGGGGCGAGGACGTGCGCGTCGGTGACGCCCGCGACCGACTCGTCGAGCCGCCGCGCGATGAGCGTCCGGCGCCGGCGCGCCCCCACCCGCGCCCACGCCCTCGACAGCACGCCGAGAAGGATGCCGAGGCCCACTCCCCCGACGAGCAGCACGAGCGGCACCGGCACGATGCCGAGCGTCGGGGTCTCCGGGCGCGCGAAGGCCAGCAGGCCACCCACCCAGAGCACGGCGTACCAGAGCAGCCCGACGACGGCGAGCACGCCGAGCAGCCACTGCAGGACGTTGACGACGAACCACCAGGCGGGGCGGCGCGCGCGCAGCGAGGTGCCGGCCACGGCGCGGTCGAGGGCGTCGCCGAGCGAGCCGTCCCCCTCGTCGACGGCGTCCTCGACGGCGTGCGACCAGCGCACCGGCAGGCCGGTCGACGCGTCGCGGACGAAGGTCCGCGTGGCGAGCTCGACGGCCGACACCGTGGAGGCCGTCGGCGTGGGGATCGACGAGCGGCCGAGCACCGCGCGCACCTCGGCGGCGTCGATGTCGACGGGGATCGACGGGCGCCCGCCGGTGCGGTCGAGGCGCAGCCGGCGCAGCGGGTCGGCGGCGAAGCCGGTGGTCCACCGGCCGAAGAGCCAGCCCGTGTGGGCGAACGCCTCACGGCGGTGGTCACGCTCGACGGCGTCGAGGACGATCGGCACGCCTGCCGCGCGACCGAGAGCGGCGTCGAGGCCGGTGCGCTCCAGCGCGCGCACGTCGGGCTCGGTCTCGGAGACGCCGGACCGCAGCCGCTCGGCGGCACCGACGACGTCGGACTTCAGCCGCTGACGCGAAGCAGCGTGCCCTGCAACGGCATTCGCGAGTCGCTGCTGGAGGTCGGGCACGCCGTCACCGGTGACGGTCGACGTGGTCAGCACGGCCGCCCCCGCGACCCCGTCGGCGACGAGCAGCTTCGTCAGATCGGTGCGCACCGACGCCAGTGCCTCGCGGCCGAGGCGGTCCGACTGGTTGAGCACCGCGAGCGTCATCGCGTCGTGGCGCGACATGAGACTGACGAACTCGTCGTGGAGGCGGGCGTCGGCATACTTCTGCGGGTCGGTCACCCAGACGAAGACGTCGACGAGCTCGAGCACCCGCTCGGCCTCGTGCCGGTGCTCGACGACGCGCGAGTCGAAGTCGGGCAGGTCGAGCAGCACGAGCCCGTCGAGCGAACCGGCCACCTGCCCGCGGCGCTGCCGCGCGTCGGCGCCGTCGGGTCGGCTCTCGTCGACGACGTGCCGGGTCGTCACGCCGAGCCAGTCGAGCAGCTCGGACGCGTCGGCGTCGCCCCAGACGGCCGCGCTGGGACGGGACGTCGTCGGCCGGCGTGCGCCGATCGTCGCGACCTCGGCGCCGACGAGCGCGTTGAAGAGCGAGGACTTGCCGCTGCCGGTGGCGCCGGCGAGCGCCACGACCGTGTGGTCACCGGCGAGGCCGCTGCGCTCGGCCGCCTTGGTGACGACGCGCCGCGCGCGGTCGACGGCGGCCGGGTCGAGCTCCCCCGCGCCGGAGCCGAGCGCGGCCTCGAGCTCCGCCGTGCGCGTGCCGAGCTCGGCGGCGGAGACGGTGCGCACCGTGGCGCTGCCCATGCGGATCGGGCTCATCGGGCGGCCTGCACGGCCTCGGCGGCGCGGACGAGCCGCTCGGTCTGCTGGGGGTCGGCCTGCACCGTCGTGACTGCTCCTTCGTAACGGGCGAGCTCGGCGGCGTAGAGCTCGTCGACCCGGGTCATCAGCTGCTCGCGGGCCTTCTTCGCGAGGTCGCGCACCGCCTGGTCGCCGAAGACGGCCTCGAGCAGCTTCTGCCCGACGACCGCGGTGCCGCCGGCGATGCCCACCTCGGCGCCGAGCAGCCCACCGGTGCTCGAGAACGCGACGAGCATGAGCACGACGCCGAGCCCGTTGACGCCGTAGGCCATGATCCGCGCGGTCGTGCGCCGGTCGCGGCCCTCGTCCCTCACCATCTGGAGGATGTCGCCCTGCCAGTCGCGCACGAGCCGCTGGATCCGCGTGTCGATGCGCGGGCCCGCGACGCCGAGCGCGGGCTGCGCCGTGAGCAGCTGGTCGCCGCCGGGCAGCAGCCGCCAGGCCCGGGCGATCTGGCCGGCCGCGAGCTCGGCGCGGTTGACGACGAGCGCCTCGACGCCGGTCTGGAGCGCCTCGCCGAGGTGCTCGGCGCGGGCCGGCTCCCCCTTGAGCAGCGCCGTGAAGCGGTCACGCACGCGCGAGACCGTCGACTCCACCTGACGGAAGAACTCGCCGGTCCCGACGAACTCCTGCCAGCGGGCGAGCACCTCGCCGCGCAGCAGCGTGCCGTCGACCATGCCTTCACGCACGTGCTCGGCCGCCTCGTCGTATGCCGTCGCCGCCGACTCGACGAGCGCGCGGGCCGCGGCGTCCTGGGCCTCGGTCGCCGCGGCGACGGCGCGCGTGCGTGCGTCCAGCGACGCGAGCGCGCCCTCGAGCGTCTGGCGTACGACGACGGCGCGCGCCTGCGCGTCACCGGCGAGCGCCCCGAGCCACGCCCGCAGCCGCTCGGACTGCTCGGCGGGCAGCAGCCCGTCGACGAGCTGCGACTCGAGCACGGTGAAGATCGGCGACCGGTCGAGCCCCTGCTCGCGCAGCATGCCCGCGAGGTGCGTGCGGATGTCGTCGGCGGCCTCGGCGGGCACGCGGTCGAGCACGACCGCGACGGCGGTGCCCCGCTCGGAGGCCCCGCGCAGCAGCTCCCACGGCACGGCGTCGGCGTAGCGGGCGGCGGTGGTCACGAAGATCCAGAGGTCGGCGGCCGCGAGCAGCTGCGTGGCGAGGTCGCGGTTGGCGGCGACGACGCTGTCGACGTCCGGCGCGTCGATGAGCGCGAGGCCGGGCGCGACGGCGTCGGTCGACACGAGCCGCACCGCGCCGGGGCCGTCGGAGGCCGAGTGCCGTCCGGTGATCCGGGCCAGGCCGGGCAGGATGCGTGGCCGGGAGAACCAGGCGGCGTCCGAGGGGTGGTGGATCAGGACCGGCGAGCGCGTCGTCGGCCGCAGCACGCCGGGCAGCGACACCTCGCGCCCGACGACGGAGTTGACGAGGGTCGACTTGCCGGCGCCCGTCGACCCGCCGACGACCGCGAGCAGCGGGGCGTCGAGGGCCGTGAGGCGCGGGAGCACGTAGTCGTCGAGCTGGTGGAGCAGCGCGGAACGCTCGAGGCGCGCGGCCTCGGCCCCGGCGAGCTCCAGCGGGAGGGTGGCGTCGGCGACGGCGGAGCGCAGCCCCTGGACCGTCGAGAGGAGCCGGTCGGTGCCGGCGCCGGAAATGTCTGCCACGGGCGCGATTCTTCCGTGTCGGGCGAACCGCGCCAAACCGACGAGCCCTGCGCCGGCAGACCGGTTCCGACTCGTGACCTGGGCGCCCCCGGCAGGACTCGAACCTGCGACCAAGAGATTAGAAGGCTCTTGCTCTATCCGCTGAGCTACAGGGGCCGGCGGGCCGGGCCGTCGGAGGGCCGGGCGCCGTGCCCATGATAGGCACCCGGCCGGGCCCGGCCCGCGTGGCCCGGCCTCAGGTGACGGGCGAGCCGATGAAGTCGCGGCGGTGGGCCGTGATGGCCTCGAGCAGCACGAGCTCCCGGGCGGCCGCGCCCTCCTCGGCGGTGCCGCGCACGATCCGCGACCGCAGCAGCGCCAGGTCGCTCGCGCTGTCCTGGAAGGCGTCCATCGACCGTCGCGCCGGGCGGCCTCCCGTGCGCCGCGCCCAAGCCCGCGCCGCCCGCCGCAGGCGCAGGTGGGAGAGCATCGTGACCTCGGCGTGCGTGAGCCAGCCTGCGTCGGCATACGGCGAGAGGTGACGGCCGATGAGGCGACCCTCGCGACGACGCAGCCACAGCAGGAAGCCGAGGAAGGCGAGGAAGAGCGGCACCTGGTAGGTCAGGTAGGCCTCGAAGAAGCCGTCCATGCCGGCGAGCGCCGAGAGGTTCCACAGCCCGTGCAGGAGCATGGCGCAGATCCAGCCGACGACGACGGCGAGCACCCGCGTGGCCGGGCGGCGAGCGGTCACGGCGATGCCGATCCCGATGCCGGTGAGCGAGGTGAAGAGCGGGTGGCCGAAGGGGCCCATCAGCCCGCGCACGAGGAAGGTCGCCGTCAGGCCCTCGCTGCCGTACTCGTTGTAGGCCTGGCCGAGGTAGAGGATGTTCTCGCTGAAGGCGAAGCCCGCGCCGATGAGGCCGGCGTAGACGATGCCGTCGACGATGCCGTCGAACTCGCGGCGCCGCAGCAGGAAGATGAGCAGGATGCCGAGGCCCTTGAGGGTCTCCTCGGTGACCGGCGCGAGGTAGACGGCGCCCGTCGCGAGCGGGTCGTTCCAGGCCGCCTCGACGAGCAGCTTGAGCCCGAACGTGTTGAGGAAGAAGGCGCCGACGACCGCGACGAGCGCGCCCCAGAGGAAGGCGAACACCTGGTAGCGCACCGGCTCCGCCTCGTAGCGGTCGAGCCAGAGGAAGGTCGGCACGATGACGAAGACCGGCACGATCGCCATGAGCGCGGCCACGACGATGGTCTGGGTCGTCAGGCGCTGGCCGAGGATGTCGAGCAGGACCAGCAGGCAGACGAGGAACCCGCTGGCGACGACCCCGGCCGTGATCACCGAGCGCAGGAGGGGGCGGCGCGTCGGGTTGGCGACCGGGCTCCACTGCGGTGCCGGGCTGCCCGGCGCACCGGCCGGCTGCATGGTCGTCGGGTCCCCTGAGCTCATGCAGGCAGGCTAGTGCAGCGGCCCTGCCGACCCCAGCCTCTATGGTGGAGCGGTGAGCGACACGAACCACCGAGCCATCGCCGACCGGATCATCTGGATCGACTGCGAGATGACCGGCCTCTCCCTGACGTCCGACGCCCTCGTGGAGGTGGCCGCGCTCGTCACCGACTTCGAGCTGAACCAGCTCGGGGAGGGCATCGACGTCGTCATCCGGCCGCCGGACGAGGCGCTCGAGCAGATGGACGACTTCGTCCGCGACATGCACACGAGCTCGGGCCTCATCACCGAGCTCGAGGCCGGCGTCACGCTCAAGGAGGCCGAGCACATCGTGCTCGACTACGTGCGCACCTTCGTCCCCGAGCCGCGCAAGGCGCCCCTCGGCGGCAACACCGTCGCGACCGACCGCGGCTTCCTCTCCCGCGACATGCCGGTGCTCGAGTCCTACCTGCACTACCGGATCATCGACGTCAGCTCGATCAAGGAGCTGTCGCGGCGCTGGTACCCGCGCGTCTACTTCAACGCCCCGAAGAAGTCGGGCGGGCACCGCGCCCTCGCCGACATCCGCGAGTCGATCGCCGAGCTGCGCTACTACCGCGAGGCCGTCTTCGTGCCCCAGCCCGGCCCCGACAGCGCGACGGCCAAGGCGCTCGCGAGCCCGCACGTCATCGAGCACTGACCCCCGGCACACGGCCGGGACCGTCCTCGCGGCCGAGCCCGTATGCCGTCCGGCGGGGTGGTCACGAGCACCTCACCGGAGCCTGTAGCATTGTCGACGCCGTGACACGGCGCCGAGCCCTCGGGCCCGGCTCGTGTTGTGCATGGTGGGTGTAGCTCAGCTGGTAGAGCACCTGGTTGTGGTCCAGGTGGCCGCGGGTTCAAGTCCCGTCACTCACCCCACGGTCCTGCTCGTCAGGACGGACACATGGCCCGGTGCCCCATCAGGGCGCCGGGCCATGCTGCATATCCGACGAGCCCTCCGGAGGCCCTGATGCCCGACGCACCGCTCGACACCCGGTTCTCCCCCTCGGCGGGCCAGACGCTCGGCGTGGAGTGGGAGGTCGGGCTCATCGACCCGGTCACCTTCGACCTCACCTCGCGGGCCGACGAGCTGCTCGGCCTCGCGAACGCGCCCGAGGACCACGGGCACGCGCGCCCGACGAAGTCGCGCTCGACCGTGACGCAGGAGCTGCTGCGCAACACGGTCGAGATCGTGACCGGCGTCTGCGTCAACGCGGAGGAGGCGGCCGCCGACCTCGGCGACGGACTCGCACGCGTGCAGGCCGCCGCCGACGAGCTCGGGGTGCTCCTCTACGGCGGCGGGGCGCACCCCTTCGCGCGCTGGGAGGACCAGCAGGTCACGGAGGGACCGCGGTACGCCACCCTCATCGACCGCACGCAGTGGTGGGGCCGGCAGATGGTGATCTTCGGCGTCCACGTGCACGTCGGGGTCACCTCCGCCGCGAAGGTCTGGCCGCTCGTCAACGCCCTGCTCACCTACCACCCGCACCTCACGGCGCTCTCGGCCTCCTCCCCCTACGGCTCGGGCGCCGACACCGGCTACGCGAGCAACCGCACGATGCTCTTCCAGCAGCTCCCGACGGCCGGCCTGCCGTTCCAGTTCGAGACGTGGCCGCAGTACCGCGAGTACCTCCACGACGTGCACACGACCGGGGTCATCAGCGACGCGAGCGAGCTGCGGTGGGACATCCGTCCGTCGCTGCGGCTCGGCACCATCGAGGTGCGCGCCTGCGACGGCTTCTCCCGCCCGCAGGACGTCACCGCCGTCGCCGCCCTCATCCACTGCCTCGTCGCCCACCTCGAGCGCCAGCTGGCCGAGGGCGTGCTCGCCCGGCCACTGCCGCCGTGGCACGTGCAGGAGAACAAGTGGCGCGCGGCCCGCTACGGCCTCGACGCGATCATCATCCGCGACGCCGACAACACCGAGCTGCAGGTCGTCGACGACATCCACGACCTGCTCGAGCAGCTGCAGCCGACGGCCCGGCGGCTGGGCTGCACGGCCGAGCTCGCCGGCATCGAGGACATCCTGCGCGACGGCGCGGGCTACCAGCGCATGCGGGCCGCGGTCGCCGCCGACGGCACCGGCGACCTGCGAGCGGCCGTGCGCGCCATGCTCATCCGCAACGACGCCTGAACCGCGCCCTGGCGCACTTCCAGCCGCGCACCGAGCCGTACGCCGGCCGCAACCGCGCCCTGGCGCACTTCCAGCCGCGCACACCGAGCCGTATGCCGCCCGCAACCGCGCCCTGGCGCACTTCCAGCCGCGTTCTCCCCCGGAGGCTAGGGGGACGTGGGGGCGGCGCTGCGGCTCGCCGACGCGACGAGGGAGTCGTAGGCGTCACCGTCGACGGGCGACGAGGTCAGCGCACCGTCCGGCAGGGGGACCTCCGCCGGGCGCCCCTGCCTGACGAACTGCACGTCGTCGATGCCGCCGAGCGAGGTCAGGGTCAGCACCACCTGGCCGACGGCGAGCGGCAGCCGGCTGGCGTTGAGCTCGCGCTCGCCGGGGTCGAGCTCGACGACCGCGGTGCGCCCGGCCACGCGCTCGAGCCGCAGCACGAACCCGGACCCCAGCGCCGTCGCGAGTCCCGCGGCGCGCTGCTGGGCGTCGGGGCCCTGCGCGAGGCGGTCGAGCAGAGCTGCCACGACCGGTACGAGGCCGTCACGCGACAGCGGCGCGGCCACGGGTGTGAGCAGCTCGTCGGTCGTCAGCAGGTAGACCCTGGGGATCGTCGTGACGGTGCCGCGCACCGACGTCGACGGGCCGGACGGCGCGGGGTCGACGAGCCGGTAGGGCACGTCGGTCGGGTCGACGACCTGCGCCGGGGTCGACCGAGGCAGACCGCAACCGGCCACCAGCAGCACGCCCAGGGCCCCGAGCAGAGCGAGCGCCCGCGACCTCATGCCTCCACCTCCGCGTCTCCGGCCGGGCGAAGGGGCAGCCGCACGACGAAGCGTCCTCCCCCGCCGGGCGCCTCGGTGCACCAGACCGCGCCGCCGTGCGCGCGCAGGGTCTCGGCGACGAGGCTGAGGCCGAGGCCCGTGCCGGGCCGCGATCCCCGGGACCCGGCACGGGCGAAGCGTTCGAAGATCCGCTCGCGGTCGGCGGGTGCCACCCCGTCGCCATCGTCGTCGACGAGGACGACGGCCTGGTCGCCGCTCCGACGCACCGTGACGGCCGTCAGACCGCCGGCGTGCGTCTCGGCGTTGCCGAAGAGGTTGAGCAGCGCGCGGTGGAGCTGACCCCGGTCGACGAGCACCGGCAGCGCGGGCGCGGTGCCGGCGCCGGCGCCGGACGGCGACGAACCGTCGTCGAGCACCTCGACCGGGCGCCTGCTGTCGCGCAGGGCGTGCCGGACGAGCTCGGTGAGGTCGGTCGGCGTGAGGTCCCGGGTGACGACGCCGGCGTCGAGGCGGCCGAGCTCGAGCAGGTCCTCGAGCGACCGGTGGAGGCGGTCGAGCTCGACGGCGACGAGGTCGAGCGCCTGCTGCGACCGGGGACCCAGCTCCTCGCGCCGTCGCGAGAGCACGTCGACGCTGGCCTTGAGCGTCGTCAGCGGTGAGCGCAGCTCGTGCGAGAGGTCGGCCGCGAACCGGGCGTCGCGCTCGATGCGCTCCTGGAGCGTCTCGACCATGCTGTTGAACGAGCCGACGATGACCGCCAGGTCGGGGTCGTCGGTGGCCGGCAGCCGGGTGCCGAGCTCGCCGACGGCGATCCGGGCGGCGGCGCCCGCGATCGAGTCGAGCGGCGCGACGAGGCGCCGCGACGCGGCACGGCCCACGAGGGCCCCGCTCAGGGTCGTGACGACGGCGAAGCTCGCCAGGACGTTGGTCAGGGTCGACAGGGTGGCGGCGAGCTCCGTCGTCGAGGTGACCTCGAAGAACCGGGCCCGCACCGCGGGCAGGGGCACCCCGACGACGATGCCGGGGCCGCTCGACGTGCTTGTCCACGCGAGCGTGACCGCGCCGGCCGTGGCCGCGTCGGCGACGTCCGGCGGCACGCTCGCCGAGCCCTCGCGCAGCGACGAGGAGAACCAGCGTCCGTTCCGGTGGAGCACGACGTCGGAACCCGCGGGCGGCGAGATCGACCCGATGACGTCGCTCGTGCGCGCGCCCCTCGTCAGCAGGCCGTCACGGATGACGGACGCGTCGACGAAGGCCTGGCGCAGGGCGACCCGCTCGCGCTGGTCGACGAGGTAGTGCCGGGCCGCGACGTAGGTGCCGACCGAGAGCAGCACCGAGAGGGCGAGCGCGCCCGCGGCGAACGAGACCGTCACCGTGGCCCGCAGCCCCAGCCCGGGCGGGCGCCATCCCACGCGTCGCACCCTGCCGGCGAGCACCCGCCCCGGCCCGGCCCGGCGCCGCGCGCCGCTGCCCCGCTCGGCCACCGCGTCCTCCGCCACCGCGTCGTCCGTCACGCCGTCGTCCGTCACCGCGTCACCTGCCCGTCCGCCCACGCGCCTCAGCGCGGGTCGAGCCGGTAACCGAGACCCCGCACGGTGACGAGCAGCTCGGGGCGGGCGGCATCCGGCTCGATCTTGGTGCGGAGGCGGTGCACGTGCACGTCGACGATGCGCTCGTCACCGAAGTAGCCCCGGTCCCAGACCGTCTCGAGCAGCTGGCGGCGGCTCAGCACGCGTCCCGCGGCCGTCACGAGCTCGCCGAGCAGGCGGAACTCGGTCACCGTGAGGTGGACGTCCGCCCCACCGCGCCGGAGCACGCCGGCATCCCGGTCGAGCACGAGCGGACCACCCGTGCGATCGACGACGACGACCCCGGCGCTGCTGCCGGCGGGTTCGCTCGGCGCCACGGGCGGGCGGCGGCGCAGGGCCCGCAGCCGCGCGCTGACCTCCTTGACCTCGAAGGGCTTGGTCACGTAGTCGTCCGCCCCGGCCTCGAGGGCCGCCACGATGTCGTGGGTGTCGGCCCGCGCGCTGAGCACGATGATCGGCGCCGAGCTCGTCGGGCGCACCGACCGGATGAACGAGAAACCGTCCATCCCGCCGAGCATGAGGTCGACGAGCATGAGGTCCGGCGCCTCGTCGCGCACCGCCTGCAGCGCGCCCTCGGCGTCCGCGCGGTCGACGACGTCGTAGCCCTCGTCCTCCATCGACATCCGGAGCGCGGTCCGGATGCCGTCGTCGTCCTCGAGCACGAGCAGGCGGGGTGGCATGCCCTCATGCTGCCAGCCGGGCCGGTCGCGGCCCGTCCGGGCGTGGTCGGCCCCCGGGAGTTGTCACACAACTGCAAAGAACCCGACCGACCGCCGAGACGCCCCCCTGCCAGCGTTGGGAGCACGACGAGACCGAGCACCAGACCCTCGGGGAGGACCGATGACGGTGGAGATGACCCTGGCGCCCGCGGGGCACGCGGTGGAGGTGTGCCTTGACGACGAGACCCTGCTCCGCGACCTCCGGGAGCTGCGTGGCCAGGTGGCCCGACTGCTCATGAGCGGCCACGGCTCGGTCTGTGTCGACCTCTCGGGCGTGGCCCGGCTCTCCTCGGCCACGGTGGCCGTGCTCCTCTGGGTCAAGCGGGGCTGCCTGCGACACGGCATCGAGGTCCGCGTCACCAACCCGAGCTCGCGCAACCTCGACGTGCTCCGCCGGTGCGGGATGCTCGAGGTGCGGGGCCCGTCGACGGGAGGCCGGCGGTGAGCACCGTCGCCGCCCGACCGCGCGGGCTCGCCCGGCGCCACCTCGTCACCGGCCCCGACGCCGTCACCTGGGAGGTGACGATGCTGCAGCAGGCGGGGGCGCAGGCCGTCACCGGGCGCGTGGACGGCCGGCTCGTCGTGACCGTCGGCGACGACACCGGGGGCCTCGATGACACGGACCTCGACGCCGGCGCCGTGACGCGGGTGCCGTGTCGCACCGACGTGGCGTGCCTGGACGACGGAGAGGTCGTCGTGCGCTCGTGGGCAGCGCCCCCGGCCCTGCTCGTCACGCCGGACGACGTGCACCTCGTGCCCGAGACCCCCGGCCCACCCGGTTCGGCCCGGATCGCCTGCGGCGAGCGCCTGCTCGTGCTCTCCGCCGAGGCCTACGAGACGCTGCCCGCCTCGCTCGTGACGCTCCTGCGCTCGCTGCCGTCACGACTGCTCCACACCGACCCGGCGGTCGTGCTCGAGACGCTCTTCGCGGAGATCCCGGTGGGCAGCGGCGCCCTCCTCGAGCGCCGTGCCCTGAGGTCGCTGCGCTAGCGGGCTCCCGCTCGCACCGCCCACCCGAAGTCCTCCGGGTGCGCACCCGCGGGCGTGCACCGACCGGCGTACCGCAGAATGGGGCCATGCTCATGGGGAACAAGAAGGCCCAGCGGATCACGGTCGGCGTCATCATCGGCGTCATCGTCGTGAGCCTCGCGCTCTCGCTCATCTCGACCGCCTCGGCGACGCCGTAGCCCGGTCGGGCGCCCGTCGAATCCGCCCGGAGCGACAGGTCGCCCGTCCGAGGCCGGCCGATTTTGTCCCGGCCCGGGACGGCTGCTAACGTTTCCCCTCGTTGCGCCGCTAGCTCAATTGGCAGAGCAAGTGACTCTTAATCACTGGGTTCGGGGTTCGAGTCCCTGGCGGCGCACTTTGGAAGGCCCCCGTTCGGAGAGATCCGGGCGGGGGCCTTCCGCATGCTCTCGTATGCCGTGTCGCCGTGTCCCCGTGTATCCCCTCTGTATCACCGTGACAGCGGGCGTCCTCCCTAGCACCATGGGAGGACACCTGGGTGCGGGTGGGCGCCCGGGCCGCGCGAAGGAGATGCCATGACGCACGACACCGGCGGGCCGGACCCGTGGACGGCCCACAGCGAGCACGAGGGACAGGGCCGAGGCCTCGACGTCGAGGTGGTCGTCGAGCCGGACCTGCCCGCCGACGGTCCGGGCGGCGACGACCGCGGCATCGAGATCCGCGGGCCGGGCCAGAGCGTGCCGCTCGCACGACGGTTCACGACCTTCGACGTCGACATGTGCACGCGGTTCGTCTGGAACTGCCTCGCGGCCCCGCGCCACTTCGGCCTGCACCACGCCATCGAGGCCTGGGACCGCGCCACGCGTCGGCACCCGGACCAGGACCCGCCCGCCGGTGCCCCCGTCTACTGGGGTGGTGGCCGGTTCGGCCACATCGCCCTCTCGGTCGGCGGCGGCGCCGTCCGGTCGACCGACTGGTCGCACGACGGCGTCGTCGGCGAGGTCTCGATCGCCCGGCTGACCGACGCGTGGAAGAAGCCCTACCGCGGGTGGTCGTCGGACTTCGCGGGCGTGCCGATCCCCGGTCTCGGGGGCGCCGGCCCGAGCGGGGGCGGGGGCGGGGGCGCGGTCACCCTGACGGCCGCACCGCCCGTCGACGACGAGGCGATCCGTCCCGGCAGGCGCAACGCGGCGGTGCGCCGGTTCAACAAGGCCCTCTGGGACTCGATGCCGGCCTCCTACCGGGCCGAGCACCGCGCCGCGTGGATGGGCGAGGCCGCCGACCTCTACGGTCCGGTGTCGCAGCAGGTCTGCTTCGACCGCTACGCGCTGCTCAACCGGCAGGACCCGAAGCGGTGGCCGCTGCCGACGAAGCCCGTGTGGCCGGGCCCCGGCCTGCTGCGCCACCTCGGCCTCCGGCCGGACTGACGCCGATACGGTCAGCGGCGACGCCGGAGCAGCCCCACGGCCACGACGACGACGACGGCCGCGGCGACGACGGCACCGATGCGCTCGACGCGCAGCTCGCCCGACTCGGTGTGGGTGGCCGCGTCGAGGCGCAACCTCAGCCCCTGCAGCTGCCGCTGCGCGATGACCTGCGGCTGAGCGCGGTACGCCAGCTCGTTGACCGTGCCCTCGAGGCGGGTGCGGGCGGTCCGGATGTCCTGCTCGATCCGTGCGGTGTCGCTCATGTGGCTTCCTTTCGCGGTGGTGCGACTCTAGTCGGCGAGGCCGAGGTCGCGACGGAGCTTGGCCACGTGGCCGGTCGCCTTGACGTTGTAGAAGGCGTGGCTGACCGTGCCCTCCTCGTCGACGACGAAGGTCGACCGGATGACGCCCTCGACGGTCTTGCCGTAGAGCTTCTTCTCGCCCCACGCGCCGTAGGCGCGGTGCACCGACAGGTCCTGGTCGCTGAGGAGCGGGAGGGTGAGGTGGTCGCGCTCGCGGAACGTGGCGAGCTTCGTGGGCGTGTCCTTGGAGATGCCGACGACTTCGTAGCCGTCCTTCTTGAGCGAGTCGAGCGACTCGCTGAAGTCGCAGGCCTGCTTGGTGCAGCCCGGCGTCATCGCCGCCGGGTAGAAGTAGACGATGACCTTGCGCCCCGCGAAGTCCTCGAGGGAGACGGTCTGCCCCGAGTCGTCGGTGAGGCGGAAGCCGGGGGCCTGCTGGCCCGGCTCGAGTCGAGCGGTCACGGTCTGCTCCTTCGTTCGCGTGTCGGCGAGCCCGTACCCGTTCGGGTCGTTCGGGGTCGCCGCGATGGGTCTCTCGTGCGGACGGCGGGACTCGAACCCGCACACCTGAGGCACAGGAACCTAAATCCTGCGTGTCTACCAGTTCCACCACGTCCGCTCGCGGGTGCGGCCCCCACTGTAGTTGGGCGGGATCGCGTATCAGCAGGCGCTGCCCGCGCCTCCGTCCATCCAGGCGGGACGAGCAGGAGGTGACCCCGTGGACGGCTTCGAGCAGGAGGCGGCGGCGACGCTGGAGACGACGACCTGTCCCGTGTGCGGGGCCGTGGCCGAGGTGACGGACCGGAGCGTGCTCGAGAGCACGGACGGCCCCGTCGAGCACGCCCGCGTGACGTGCCTCGCGCGCCACTGGTTCGTGCTCCCCCTGTCGTCGCTGACGACGACGAGCGGGGCGGGAGCACCCGGTGCCCGGCTGGCGCCGGGGGTCACTCCACCCGGACGGTGACGACGTGGATGCCGGTGGCGCCGTCGGGCGCGGGCGGGGCCTCGAGCGGCGACTGCACCTCACCTGAGGCGTCGTAGGCCCGCACCCGGATGTCGTGGCTGCCGGGCGTCGCCTGCCACTCGTAGACCCACTGGCGCCACGTGTCGGTGCTGGCGTCGACGGCGAGGCGGGCCTCGGCCCAGGGCTGCTGGTCCACCTGCACCTCGACCCTGGAGATGCCGCGGTGCTGCGCCCACGCCACGCCCGCCACCGCGACCGTGCCGGCCTTGACGACCGCACCCGCCCGCGGCACGTCGATGCGGGATGCCGTCTTGATCGGTCCCGTGGCCGACCACCCGCGCGGCGTCCAGTAGGCGACGTCGTCGGCATACGTCGTCACCTTGAGCTCGGTGACCCACTTCGTGGCCGACACGTAGCCGTAGAGCCCGGGCACGACGACCCGCACGGGGAACCCGTGCTCGAAGGGCAACGGCTCGCCGTTCATGCGGATCGCGAGGAGCGCGTTGCGGTCGTCGGTGAGCGCGCCGATCGGGGTCGAGGCGGTGAAGCCGTCGACGCTCGTCTGCAGCACCATGTCGGCGCCTGCCTTCGGCCCGGCCATCGCGAGGAGCTCGCGGACCGGCCAGCCGGTCCACACCGCGTTGCCGACGAGGTCGCCGCCGACCTCGTTCGAGACGCAGGTCAGGGTGACGAGAGCCTCGCGCATCTGCTTGCCCTGCAGGGTCTTCCAGTCGATCTCCACCTCGCGCTCGACCATGCCCGTGACCTTGAGCTTCCACTCGTTCGCGTCGATGCGCGGCACGACGATCGCCGTGTCGATGCGGTAGAAGTCGGCATTGGGCACGAGGTAGGGCGTGAGACCCGGCACGCCGAGGTCGGCGCCGGCGGGCACGGTCAGGGTGGTGCCGCGCAGCGGGACGGCCTTGAGGGCGTCGCGGGAGACGGTCGCCGCGGCCGAGTCGCCGCCGAGGCGGGTGCCGAGCCAGGCCGCGACGGCGCCGACGGCGCCCCCGACGACCCACCGGCGCGTCGGTCCGGCCGTCGACGTCGCGGCGGCGGCGGACGACGACCCCGCGCCGCTGCCCCGGCTGAGGAACCACAGGCCGACGGCGGTGCCGACGAGCGTCGGGAGCACGTCGAGCGGCGCGGCACCCGGCCGGGTCAGCACGGCGCCGGCACCGACGAGGCCCACGACCGCGAAGGCGACGAGGCCGGCCGTCAACCGGCGCCGGGCGAGCGCACCGATCGCCGCGCACGCGAGCGTCAGGACGACGACCGTGCCGACGAGGAGCGCCCGCTTGTCGTTCGTGCCGAACGTCGCGATGGCGAAGTCCTTGAGCCACGGGGGCGTCCGGTCGATGAAGGCACCGCTCACCGCCGCGATCGGCGCCGGCTGCCCGGAGCTCTGGCCGACGGAGACGAGGAAGGCCGCCGCGACCGTCGCGACGCCGACGGTGAGCAGCCCGGCCACGATCCCGTCGAGCGGACCCCACCACGCTGGTCGAGCGGGAGGCTGCGTCGGCGCGGGTCGGGTGGCCGGGCTGGTCGTGGTCATGGCCTCAGGTGCTCCTTCAGGTGTGGCACGAGTGCACGGAAGGCGAGCGCCCGGTGCGAGACGTGGTTCTTCTCCTGGGCGTCGTACTCCGCCAAGGTGCGTTCGTCGCCCGCGGGCTGGTCGGATGGGACGAAGACGGGGTCGTAGCCGAACCCCTGGGTGCCGCGGGGCGCCCGGGCCACGGCGCCCGGGAAGCGGCCGACCTCGGCCGCCGCCCGACCGTCCGGCAGGACGACCGCGGCCGCGCAGACGAACGCCGCGGCGCGGTGCTCGTCGCGCACGTCACCGAGCTGTGCCAGGAGCAGCTCCAGGTTGGCGCGGTCGCCGCCTCCCCCGGACCACCGGGCGCTGAAGATGCCGGGGGCGCCGCCGAGCACGTCGACGGTGAGGCCGGAGTCGTCGGCGAGCGCGGGCAGGCCCGTCGCGTTCGCGGCGGAAGCCGCCTTGAGGATGGCGTTCTGCTCGAAGGTGACGCCGTCCTCGACGACGTCGGGGGCATCGGGGAACTCGTCGAGGCCGACGATCTCGAGGCCGAGGTCGGAGCTGACGTCGGCGAGGATCTCGCGCAGCTCCTCGACCTTGTGGGCGTTGCGGGTCGCGAGGACGACCTTCGTCACGCCACCTCACCCCCGTCGGTGGCCGCGGCGAGCGCCGCCTGCTGGCGGCTCGTGAGGTCGGCGCAGCCCTTGGCCGCGAGGTCGAGCAGCTGGTCGAGCAGGTCACGGTCGAAGGGCTGGCCCTCGGCGGTGCCCTGAACCTCGATGAAGCGCCCGTCGCCGGTCATGACGACGTTCATGTCGGTCTCGGCCGTGGAGTCCTCGGGGTAGTCGAGGTCGAGCACCGCGCGTCCGGCGACGACCCCCACCGAGCAGGCGGCCACCGAGCCGGTGAGCGGCTGCGCCCGGGCTGCGATGAGGCCCCGCGACCGGGCGTCCTCGATGGCGTCGACGAGCGCGACGTAGGCGCCGGTGATGGCGGCCGTGCGCGTGCCGCCGTCGGCCTGCAGCACGTCGCAGTCGAGGACGATCGTGTTCTCGCCGAGGGCCTTGGTGTCGATGACGGCCCGCAGGCTGCGGCCGATGAGTCGGCTGATCTCGTGGGTGCGGCCGCCGATGCGGCCCTTGACGCTCTCACGGTCGGAGCGGGTGTTCGTCGCGCGCGGGAGCATCGCGTACTCCGCGGTCACCCAGCCGGTGCCCTTGCCCTTGAGCCAGCGGGGCACGCCCTCGGTGAAGGAGGCAGCGCAGAGCACCCGGGTGCGGCCGAACTCGACGAGGACGCTGCCCTCGGCATGGTCCAGCCAGTTGCGCGTGATCCGCACCTCGCGCGTCTGGTCGGGGGCACGTCCGTCATGTCGGTCAGTCATGCCCTTGAGGCTAACCATGTCTCCACGGTAGGCCGGAATCGCGGGGCCCGGGAACGGGCGCGCACGCCCGTCCCCGGACCGTAAGAACTCCCGCTGCTCAGTCCTGCAGCGTGTCCTGCGAGAGCCGCTCGACCTCGTCGGCGCCCAGCTCGAGCTCCACCGCCTGCACCGAGTCCTCGATGCTCTGCGGCCGCGAGGCGCCCGGGATCGGGACGACGACCGGGGCGAGGGCCAGCTCCCAGGCGAGGGCGACCTGCTGCGGGCTGACGTCGTGCGCCCGGGCCACCTCGGCGAAGGCGTCGTGCCGGCTGCCGAGGTCACCGGCCTTGCTGATCCCACCGAGCGGGCTCCAGGGCAGGAACGCGATGCCGAGCTCGGCGCACAGGTCGAGCTCGGCGCGGCTGCTGCGGAAGGCCGGCGAGAACTGGTTCTGCACCGACACCAGACGGCCGCCGAGCACCTGCTGCGCCTCTCGGATCTGGTCGGGGTTCGCGTTCGAGATGCCGGCCATCTCGATGACGCCCTCGTCGAGGAGGTCGGCCAGCGCGCCGACCGACTCGGCGTAGGGCACGTCGGGGTCGGGGCGGTGGAACTGGTAGAGGCCGATGGCGTCGCCGCCGAGGCGTCCCAGCGACGCCTTGGCTGCCTCCTTGAGGTGCTCGGGACGGCCGTCGAGGGTCCACGACCCGTCGCCGGGACGCAGGTGACCGCCCTTCGTGGCGACGAGGACCGCCCCGGCGTCGCCCGACCACGAGCCGAGCGCCGCGGCGATGAGCGACTCGTTGTGGCCGACCTCGTCGGCGTCGCGGTGGTAGGCGTCGGCCGTGTCGATGAGCGTGACGCCGGCATCGAGGGCCGCGTGGATGGTGCGGACCGAGCGCTCCCGCTCCGGTCGCCCCTCGATCGACATCGGCATGCCGCCGAGGCCGATGGCGCTGACCGTCCGTCCACCGATGGTGCGCTGCTGCATACGGGTGCCTCCTGGGTGTCGTGCGAGCTGTCGCTCGCTTCGTCGCGGGCGGTGGCGGGCCACCGCCGCGCCATGGTCCGTACCCGGGTCGTGCGGCAGCGCACCACGGAGGCGACGGCCCAACCTTGGACAAGATCCGCGGGCTCGGTGGAGTCCTCCCGGCGCGGGGTAACGATCACTCACCCGAGCCTCAGGAGCGCCGCATGGACC
This sequence comes from Terrabacter sp. NPDC000476, assembly GCF_040300125.1. Lineage (NCBI taxonomy): Bacteria > Bacillati > Actinomycetota > Actinomycetes > Micrococcales > Intrasporangiaceae > Terrabacter > Terrabacter sp. NPDC000476. The sequence goes on along the minus strand of NZ_JBEPDF010000004.1, from coordinate 142,601 downwards.
TCGACCGCCGCCACTTCCTCACCGCCACCGGACTGGTGGCCCTGCCCGCACTCCTGTCGAGCTGCGGCTTCGCGCCGCAGTCCTCGTCGAGCCCGTCGGGCACCGACACCCTGAGCTTCACGACGTGGGGCACGGACAGCGAGCTGGCCGGCTTCCGCACGGCCATCGCCGCCTTCCAGAAGGCCAACCCCGGCTCCACCGTGACGCTCAACGCCGTGCCGTACGCCCAGATGTTCACCAACGTCGACGCCCAGCTGCAGGCGGGCAACCCGCCGGACATCTTCCGGGTGCCCTACTACACGTTCGGCAGCTATGCCGGCCGCGGCCAGCTGCTCGACCTGACGCCGCACCTGCCCGACGCCTTCTCCGACCGGTTCACGTCCGCGGCCTGGGCGGCCGTGCAGAACGGGGGGAAGCCGTTCGGGGTGCCGCACCACACGGACACGACGGCGATCCTCTACAACAAGGACGCCCTGGCCAAGGCCGGCATCGACGCCGTGCCGACGTCGATCGAGGACGCCTGGACGTGGGCCGAGTTCGAGAAGGTGGCGCAGGCGCTGCGCCGGAGCCTCCCGACCGACCGGTACCCGTTCGCCTACAACTGGCAGGGCAACGGCGTGACCCGTTGGCTCACCTGGCTGTTCGAGTCCGACGGCCGGTTCCTCGCCGACGACCTCGTCACCCCCGCGATCGAGTCCGACGCCGGCCGACAGGCGGTCGACTTCACGAAGAGCTTCTTCCCGAAGGGCTACGTGCCGCCGAACAGCTCGGTCAAGTCGACGAAGCTCGCGGCCGACCTCTGGTACGCCCAGACCACGGCGATGAACTTCGGCGGAGCCTTCCTCATCCCGGACGCCGAGCAGACGCTCGACTTCGAGTGGGGCGCCACGTTCGCTCCGCGAAACGCCCGCTCCGCCAGCGACTTCGGCGGCAACGCCCTCGTCGCGACGGCGAAGACGGGCAAGCCCGAGCTGGCCGCCGCCTTCCTCGACTTCATGACACGCGCCGACTCGATGAAGGGCTTCTGCGAGAGCGCCTCGCTCCTGCCGACCCGCAAGGACCTCAACGCCTCGGGCATCACCTTCGCCGTGCGCCCCGAGCTCTCCCCCGTCTTCATCGGCCAGGCCGGCGCGGTCAAGGCGCAGGACTCCGGGCAGGTCGCGTCGCCGTCGATGTCGAAGATCATCACCGTGCTCAAGGACCAGCTCGAGCAGGCCTTCGTCGGCGGCCAGGACACGTCCACCACCCTCGCCGGCATGACGGCCGGGATCGCCGCGGCCACGGCCTCGTGAGGAGGCGTCGTGCGGGACTCGCGCGCGGCGAGGCGCTCACCGGCTACACGTTCGTCGCACCCAACCTCGTGCTGCTCGTCGTCTTCGTCCTCGTCCCCCTCGTCTGGGCCGTCGTCATCAGCGTCCAGCGGACGAACGGCTTCGGCTCCGGCCAGTTCGTCGGGCTCGAGAACTACACCCGGCTGGTGCGCGACCCGGTCTTCTGGCGGGCCACCGTCAACACGCTGCTCTTCACCGTCCTCGTCACCCCGCTCTCGATGGCGCTCGGCCTCGGGGTCGCCGTGCTCCTCGACTCGGTGCTGCCGGCGCGCGGGCTCTTCCGCTCGATCCTCATCCTCCCGATGGCGATCTCGGGCGTGGCGACGGCGCTCATGGGGGTGCTCGTCTTCGACCAGGACACGGGGGTCGTCGACAAGGTGCTGCGCACGCTCGGGCTCCCGGCGATCAGCTGGCAGTCGGACGGCACCGCCGCCTTCGCCTCGGTCGTGCTCGTCACCCTGTGGTGGCGCGTCGGGTTCAACATGCTCATCTACCTCGCGGGGCTGCAGGCCATCAACCCCGAGCTCTACGAGGCCGCGCGGCTCGACGGCGCGGGTGCCTGGCAGCGTTTCCGCCACCTCACGGTTCCGCTCGTCGGGCCGTCGTCGTTCTTCCTGCTCATCCTCAACGTCGTCTACTCGTTCCAGGTGTTCGACATCGTCTTCGTCATGACGGGCGGCGGCCCGCAGAACGCGACGACGGTGCTCGTCACCTACGCCTACGACAACGGCTTCGTGACCGGCGACCAGGGGTATGCCGCCGCCATCGGCATCGTGCTGCTGCTCCTCACGCTCGCCTTCACCGTCGTCCGGTGGCGCACGAGCCGCACGCGGGACCTCGTCGAATGAGGGCGTCGCGCGCCGGCTACGTCGGGCGGCTGCTCCTTGCCCTCGTCCTCGCCGCCGTCATCCTCTTCCCGCTCTACTGGATGGTCGTCGTCGCGTTCTCGACGCGCGCCGAGCTGCTCGGCGGCGACGTGCGGCTGTGGCCGCGCAGCCTGACGACCGAGAACTTCGAACGGGTCTTCTCCGCGTTCCCGGTGGCGACGTGGTTCGGCAACTCGCTCGCGATCTCGCTCGTCGTCGCCGTCATCACGGTCTCGATCAGCCTGCTCTCCGGCTACGCCTTCGCGCACCTGCGCTTCCGCGGGTCGACTCTCCTCTTCCTCGTCGCGCTCTCGACCCTGATGCTGCCCGTGCAGGTGATCATGGTGCCGCTCTTCCGCCTCGTGACCGGGGCGCAGCTCTACGGCACCTACTGGGCCGTCATCCTGCCCACGGCGGCGTCGGCGTTCGGCGTCTTCCTCTCGCGCCAGTTCATCCTCGCCATCCCGCGCGAGCTCATCGACGCCGCCCGCATCGACGGGGCCGGGCACGTGCGGGTCTTCACCCGCATCGTCCTGCCCCTGTCGAGACCGCTCATCGCCGTGCTCTTCTTCATGACGCTGCTCCAGACGTGGAACGACTTCGCGTGGCCGCTCATCGCCCTGAAGCAGAACGAGCTCTTCACGCTGCCCATCGGGCTGCTCTACCTGCAGGGGCAGTTCGGCTCCGACTACGGCGGCACGATGGCCTTCGCGCTCGTCAACGTCGGGCCGATGGTCCTGCTCTTCCTCGTCTTCCAGCGCTACTTCGTGCAGGGCTTCGCCCGCAGCGGCATCCGCTGACCCGGCGGGGGGGCCCGCACCCGGCTCAGACGCAGTGGGTCTCGTCGGGCGCGGCGAGCTCGACCTCGCCCGGCCACACCGCAGCGGCCTGCTCGCGGCACACCTCGGGGTCGTTCCAGGCCGGGATGTGCGTCAGCATGAGGCGCTGCACGCCGCCGGCCCGCACGGCTGCCTCGGCCGCGCGGCGGCCCGAGAGGTGGATGCCCGGCACGTCGTCGCGTCCGTCGACGAACGCCGAGTCGGCGAGCACGAGGTCGGCACCCGTCAGCAGGTCGTCGAGGGCCGCGCAGGTGTCGGTGTCACCGGTGTAGGCGAGCACGCGCCCACCCGCCTCGACGCGGTAGCCGTAGGCCTCCACGGGGTGCTCGACCCGGACGGGCGTGATCGTGAAGGGGCCGATGGTGACGGGCTCGCGGTCGCGCACGTCGTGGAAGTCGAAGACCCCGAGCAGGCTGTCGGCCTCGCCACCGCCGTAGGCGCGCGCCAGGTGCACGCCGCTGCCCTGCGGCCCCCAGACCGGCAGCCGGTCTCGGCCGGGGCCGCCCGGCACGTACCGCATCATGACGTAGAGGCCGCACATGTCGATGCAGTGGTCGACGTGCAGGTGGCTGAGCAGGACGGCGTCGACGGCATACGGCTGCACGTGCCGCTGGAGCGGCCCGAGCGCGCCGCTGCCGAGGTCGAGCACGATGCTCCACGTGCGCCCCTCGTGCTCGGCGCGCACGAGATAGCACGAGGCCGCCGAGTGCGGCCCCGCGAACGATCCCGAGCATCCGATGATGGTGACGTCCACGGCACCGAGCCTAGGTGCCGGCGCCGACGGCGGTCCCGGACCCGCGGGTCGGCTGCGTCACACCCGCCGGTCGTCCGCCCCGTCGCCGTCCGGGTCGTCGTCCGGGTCGTCGTCCGGGTCGTCGTCCTCGGCGTATGCCGTCGGCAGGTCGCCGAGGTCGTCGCCGAGCACCGCCTGGGTCAGCGTCTCCTGCAGCCAGGTGAGGAAGTCGTACCAGGCCATGGCGTAGCCGAGCGGGTCGTCGTCGTCGACCTCCTCCATCGCCGCGTGCAGGGCCTCGGCGTCCTCCTCGGTGCGCATCCCCATCCGCTCGCCGAGGAGCAGCCGCACGTCGGTGAGCGCCATCAGGAAGGCGGGCGCCTGGCCCTGGTCGAGCTCGACCCGGTCGCCGACGGGCACGTCGAGGGCACGCACGGCGGCGTCGAGGTTGCCGCTCTTGCGCTGGCGCAGGCCCTCCTCGGTGAGGCGCCGGAACTCGGCGGCGACCTGGTCGTCGCCCCGGTGCGCCGTCGGCAGCAGCCGGTCGAGGGCCGGGTCGCGGCGCTCGGGGTGGTCGGGTCCGTCGCTCACCGCGTCACCGGCATCCGGGACGGGCCCGATCGAGGCGGCGAGGTCGTCGAAGACGTCGCCGGTCGCCTCGATCTCCGGGGAGAGCAGCATCCGGGTCTGCTGCATCAGCCCGGAGAGCACCGTGCGCTCGGTGGCGTCGAGGTGCGCAACGAAGTGGTCGTCCTCACGCAGGAAGGCCCTGGCCATCAGGAGTCCTTCTCGAAGGTGGCCCACAGGCCGTAGCCCTGCAGGGCCTCCGCGTCGCGCTCCATCGACTCGCGCGGTCCGTTCGAGACGACGGCCCGTCCCTTGAGGTGGACGTCCATCATCAGCTTCTCGGCCTTGCTGCGGGGGTAGCCGAAGTAGGACTCGAAGACCCACGTCACGTACGTCATGAGGTTGACGGGGTCGTTCCACACGAGCGTCACCCAGGGCAGGTCGGGCGCCACGACCTTCGACTCGGAGGTCACCTCCTGCTCGACGGGTGCGAGGGAGAGCACGGCTGCAGTCACAGGGCCACCCTAGGTGCACGGGCGCCTCTGCCGCCTAGGGTGGAGGCGTGAGCCCGACGAGCCCCCACCCCGCGAGCACGGCGCTGCTGACCGACCACTACGAGCTGACGATGCTGCAGGCAGCCCTGGCGTCGGGCGAGGCGCACCGGCGCTGCGTCTTCGAGGCCTTCGCCCGGCGCCTGCCGGACGGGCGGCGCTACGGCGTCGTCGCCGGCACCGGCCGGTTCCTCGAGGCCCTCGAGAGCTTCCGCTTCGGTGACGCCGAGCTGGCGGACCTCGAGCGCGCGGACGTCGTCGACCGCCCGACGCTCGACTGGCTCGCCGACTACCGCTTCACCGGCGACGTGAGCGGCTACGCCGAGGGCGAGTGCTACTTCCCCCAGTCCCCCGTCCTCGTCGTCGAGTCCACCTTCGCGGAGGGGGTCGTGCTCGAGACGCTCGTGCTCTCGATCCTCAACCACGACACGGCGATCGCCTCGGCGGCCTCCCGCATGACGACGGCCGCGGGCGGCCGGCCGTGCATCGAGATGGGGTCGCGCCGCACGCACGAGGAGGCGGCTGTCGCCGCGGCACGGGCCGCCTACGTCGCCGGCTTCGACGCGACGAGCAACCTCGAGGCCGGACGCCGCCACGGCGTGCCGACGACGGGCACGGCCGCGCACGCCTTCACCCTCCTCTACGACTCCGAGCGCGAGGCGTTCACGGCGCAGGTGGAGGCGCTCGGGAAGGGCACGACGCTGCTCGTCGACACCTACGACGTGCATGCCGCGGTCGACCTCGCGATGGAGATCGCCGGACCCGAGCTCGGCGCGGTGCGCCTCGACTCGGGCGACCTGCTCATCCAGGCCACCGAGGTGCGCGCGCAGCTCGACGCCGCGGGCAACACCGACACCCGCATCATCGTCACCTCCGACCTCGACGAGTACGCCATCGCGGCCCTCGCCGCCGGGCCGGTCAGCGGCTACGGGGTGGGTACGGCGCTCGTGACGGGCTCGGGGTCGCCGACGGCGTCCATGGTCTACAAGCTCGTCCAGCGCGAGGACGCGTCGGGCGTCATGCGCGGCGTCGCCAAGAAGAGCAAGGACAAGACGTCGGTGGGCGGCCGCAAGTGGGCCATGCGCCGGCTCAGCAGCACCGGCGTCGCCCAGGCGGAGGTCATCGGCATCGGCGAGGTGCCGAGCAACGACGGCGACGACCGCCCGCTCATGGTCGAGCTCGTCCGGGGCGGCGAGGTCGTCGACCACCAGGACATCCACGAGGCACGGGCCCGTCACGAGGCCTCGCGCGCCGAGCTCCCCCGGGCCGCCAGGCAGCTGTCGCGTGGGGAGCCCGTCATCCCCACCGTCTACGAGGAGGACTGAGCCATGGGTGGATCCACGGTCGAACGCACGGGCAGGGCGCTGGTCGTCGTCGACGTCCAGAACGACTTCTGCGAGGGCGGGTCGCTCGCCGTGGCCGGCGGCGCGGACGTCGCCCTGCGCATCGGCGAGCACGTCTCCGCCCACCTCGCCGACTACGACCACGTCGTCGCGACGGCCGACTGGCACGTCGACCCCGGCGACCACTTCTCGACGACTCCCGACTACGTCGACTCCTGGCCGGTGCACTGCGTGGCGGACAGCGACGGCGCGGACTTCCACCCCCAGCTCGCGCCCGCCCTGCACGTCGTCGAGGCGGTGTTCCGCAAGGGCGAGCACGCCGCCGCCTACAGCGGTTTCGAGGGCCGCTCGGCCGACGACGAGCAGGTGGCCCTCGCGACGTGGCTGCGCGAGCGCGACGTGACCCGCGTCGACGTGGTCGGCATCGCGACGGACCACTGCGTGCGCGCCACGGCGCTCGACGCCCGGCGCGAGGGCTTCGAGACCGTCGTGCTGCTCGACCTCACCGCGGGCGTCGCCCGGGCGACCACCGAGGCCGCGCTCGCCCAGCTGGCCGAGGCCGGGGTGCGGCTGCTCGGCTCCCCCACCGTTCCGGCCTAGCGGATCACGGCTCGCAGGGCCGCGGCCGCGCGCTCGAGGCGCGGGCCCACGACCCGGGCGTCGAGCGGTTCGAGCGAGACGACGCCGACCGAGGCCTCGACGCAGGGCCCGGCGTCCGACGCGCCCTGCGCACCCCCCGCGCCGCCGGCGACGGCCAGCGCGAGGGCGAGGCCGTGCGCGCCGGCCTGCAGCTCCCCGTCCGTCGAGACCGGGCCGCTGCGGCCCGCGCGGCCCGCGAGGATCGCGCGCCCCGCCGCGCCCTGGTCGAGCCCGTGCCGGGCACCCGACCGGTAGGCGACGTGGACGTCGGTCCACGACGGCTCGACGACGACGAGCGCGAGCGCCTCGTCGCCCTCGGCGATCGTCAGGTGCGCGGTGGCCCCGACCGCGTCGGCCAGCTCACGCAGCACGGGGCGGGCCTCGGCGCGCACGACCGGCGTCACCGCCGACGCGAGGCGGCTGATGCCGAGGGCCAGGCGCACCCGCCCGTCCGCCGCGCGGGCGACGAGGCGGTGCTGCTCGAGCGTGGTGACGAGCCGGTAGACGACGGGACGCCCGACGCCCAGCGCGGCGGCAAGCTCGGTGATGGTCAGACCCGCGGATCCGCTTGTGGCAGCGAGCAGCTCGAGCAGACGGATGCCGCGATCGAGGGCCTGGGAGGACTCCCCTTTCGGCGCGGGCCCGGCACCGCTCATCGCGCTCAGCCCTCGGAGTGCGCGCCGCCGGAGCCGTCGCCGGAACCGGCGCCGGCCACCCCGCGGGACCACGACATCGCGTAGCGGCCGTCGTCCACGGCACGCCCGCCCTCGCCGAGCTCGAGCGGGCGGAACGTGTCGACCATGACGGCCAGCTCGTCGAAGCTCTCGACGCCGATGGACCCCTCGGTCGCGCCCGGCTGGGGGCCGTGCGGGTGCCCGCCCGGGTGCACGGAGACCGAACCCCGGCCGATCCCCGAGCCCTTGCGCGCCTCGTAGTCACCGTCGACGTAGAACATGATCTCGTCGCTGTCGACGTTCGAGTGGTAGTAGGGCACCGGGATGGCGAGCGGGTGGTAGTCGACCTTGCGCGGCACGAAGTTGCAGATGACGAAGTTCCAGCCCTCGAAGACCTGGTGCACGGGCGGCGGCTGGTGGATCCGGCCGGTGATCGGCTCGAAGTCGCGCACGTTGAAGACGTAGGGGTAGAGGCAGCCGTCCCACCCGACGACGTCGAGCGGGTGGAAGGGCAGCGTGTGGACCGTGCCCACCACCCCACCGGGGCCGTTGCCGCGGTGCTTGATGAGCACGTCGGTCTGCGCGTCGGGGCTCTCACCGACGTGCTCGGCGAGGAGCGGCCCGTCGGGCTGGCGCAGGTCACGCTCGCAGTACGGCGCGTGCTCGAGCAGCTGGCCGTACTTGCTGAGGTAGCGCTTGGGCGGAGCGATGTGGCTGTTCGCCTCGATGCAGTAGGCCCGGAGCGGGTCGGTGTCCGACGGCTCGGGGATCCAGCGGTGCGTCGTCGCCCGCGGGATGACGACGTAGTCGCCCTCGGCCACCTCGAAGGCGCCGAACACCGTCTCGACCCGCGCCCTGCCACGCTCGACGTAGACGCACTCGTCGCCGATCCCGTTGCGGTACCACGGGCTCGGCGCGCCGGCGACGACGTAGGAGATGCGGACGTCTCCGTTGCCCAGCACGAGCCGGCGCCCGGTGACGACGTCGGTGCCGTCCACGGCAGCGGCGTCGAAGAGGTCGTGCAGCTTGAGGTGGCGCGGCACGAGCGGGTGGTTCGGCGTCGTGGACTGGTCGGGCAGCTCCCACACGGCCGAGGCGATCGTCGTCGACGGGATGTTGCGGTGGTAGAGCAGCGAGCTGTCGGAGCTGAAGCCCTCCTCGCCCATCAGCTCCTCGTAGTAGAGCTCTCCGGGCGCCTCGTCGGTGGACGGTCGGCGGTGCTGCGTGTGCCGCTTCGGGGGGATGCTGCCCATCGCCTGGTAGTGCGCCATGACCGTCGCCTCTCGTGTCCGAGTGACGTCCGCTCAGCGGACGCCACTGTATCGCTATTGCCACAGTGGAGTACGCTCCCCACCATGTCAAGGACGCCCTTCGCGCCCCTCTTCGACCGCCTCGTCGACGACGCGGCCGTCTTCCCGCCGGGGCTCGCCCCGCTCGACGTGGCGGTCCGCGAGCACCTCGATCGGCGCACCGGCCCGTATGCCGCCCACGTCGGCGCGCTGCTCGTGCCGGCCTCGTCGGCCCGGGAGGTCGCCGAGCTCGCGGCCGCGGACGCCCGTACCGCCGACGCCCCGCTCGAGGTCGGGCTCGTGGCCCGGCCCGGCACGCCGACCGAGACGGTGACGGCCGCCCTCGAGGCCCTGCGCACGGACACCCGCGTCGTCGTCGTGGCGGCCGAGGTCGGCTGGTCGGACACGTGGCGCGACCTGCTCGCGGTGGAGCTGCCCGTCGTCGTCGAGGTCGGGCTCGGTGACGAGCAGGAGCGCGGGCTCGACGACGTGGCCGCGGCGGTGGACGACGAGCACGACGTCACGGTGAAGTTCCGGACCGGCGCCACCCCCTCGTGGAGCTGGCCCGACGAGGCGGCGCTGGCCGGCTTCCTCGACGCCACCGTGCTGCGCGGCCTGCCCTTCAAGCTGACCGGCGGGCTGCACCACACGGTCCGCGGCCGCCACGACGGCCAGGACGGCCACGGTCTGCTCAACGTGCTGCTCGCGACGCACGAGGCGCTGCACGGCGCGGAGGCCGACGAGCTCGCCGGCGAGCTCGCCCGACGCGACACCGAGGTGCTCGTCACCGCCGTCTCCTCGCTCGGCCCCGACGACGCCGAGCGCGTGCGCGCCAGCTTCACGGCCTACGGCTGCTGCGGCGTGCTCGACCCGCTGCGCGAGCTCGAGGCCCTGGGCCTCATCCCGTCCGTCCCCCCGAAGGAGCAGCAGCGGTGACCACCTGGCTCGACGTGCCCGACGACCACCCGTTCGGCATCGACACCCTCCCCTACGGCGTCTTCAGCACGCCGACCGACCCCACCCGCCGGGTGGGGGTCCGCATCGGCGACCTCGTCCTCGACGCCGGGGCGGTCGCCGCCGTCGGCCGCGACGCCGGGCTCGTCGGCGACGGCCCCGATCTCGCGACCGCGTGGCAGACCCCGAGCCTCAACGCGTTCCTCGCGCTCGGCCGACCGGCCTGGACGACCGCGCGGGCCTGGCTCACCGAGGTCCTGCGCGACGACGTGCACCGTGCAGGCGTCACCCCGCACCTGCACCGCCTCGAGGAGGTCGTGCTCCACCTACCGATCGAGGTCGCCGACTACGTCGACTTCTACGCGAGCGAGGACCACGCGAGCAACGTCGGCCAGATCTTCCGGCCCGACAACGCCGCGCTGCCGCCCAACTGGAAGCACCTGCCGATCGGCTACCACGGCCGTGCCGGCACCGTGGTCGTCTCGGGCACCGACGTCGTGCGGCCGACCGGCCAGCGCAAGGGACCGAACGACCCCGCCCCCGTCTTCGGGCCGAGCATCCGTCTCGACATCGAGGCCGAGCTCGGCTACGTCGTCGGCGGGGCGACGGCCCTCGGCTCCCGCGTGTCGGTCGACGAGGCCGCCGACCACCTCTTCGGCGTCGTGCTGCTCAACGACTGGAGCGCCCGCGACCTGCAGGCCTGGGAGTACGTGCCGCTCGGCCCCTTCCTCGGCAAGTCCTTCGCCACCTCGGTGTCGGCCTGGGTCACCCCGCTCGAGGCGCTCGACACCGCCCGCGTCGCGCTGCCGGGCCAGACCGACCCCGAGGTGCTGCCCTACCTGCGCGGCGACGCCTTCGGGCTCGACGTGCACGTCGAGGTGGCGCTGAACGGCACCGTGGTCTCGCGACCCGAGCACGCCGGCATGTACTGGTCACCCGCCCAGATGCTCGCGCACCTCACCGTCAACGGTGCCTCGATCCGCGACGGCGACCTCTTCGGCTCCGGCACGATCAGCGGCCCCGTCCGCGAGAGCCGCGGCAGCCTGCTCGAGCTGACGTGGAACGGCACCGAGCCGCTCCCGCTCGACGACGGCACGACCCGCGGCTTCCTCGAGGACGGCGACACGGTGACGATGACGGCCTGGGCGCCGGGCCCCGGCGGGTCCCGCATCGGGATCGCCGAGGTGACCGGCACCATCCGCCCGGCCCGCTGAGGTCGCAGGTCGCGGGCCGCGACCTGCGACCAGCGATCTGCGACCTCTGGTCAGTGCAGGACGACCGGTGCGGCCGGCGCCTCGTCGTCGAGCAGGTGCGAGCTCTCGTGCCGGCGCGGGAGGAACGCGGCCGCGACGAGGGTCGTCGCGCAGAGGATCGCCGCGATGAGGAAGGTCTTGCCGTAGACGTCGGCGAGCTCGGAGACGGCCTGGGCCAGACCCTGCGCGCCGAGCTGCTCCCTGACGGCGGGGTCGAACTGCGCCGCGAGCACGGCTCCCGCCGTCGGCGACGCGGTCAGGTAGCTCGTGAAGACGACCGAGATGACGGCGACGCCGATCGAGCTGGCGATCTGCTGGGTGATGTTGAGCAGCGTCGAGCCCCGGGCCACCTGGTGGTGCGTCAGCGTCTTGAGGGCGGAGGTCATGATCGGCATCATCGTGCCGCCCATGCCGAGCCCCATGACGAAGAGCACCGGGATGAGGTAGCCCCAGTACGACGTCTCGGCCGTCACCTGCGTCAGGGCGAACATCCCACCGGTGATGAGCAGCAGGCCGAACGGGACGATGCGCCCGACCGGGAGCTTGTCGGCGAGCGCCCCCGCCACCGGCATCGTCAGCATCGCGCCGATGCCCTGCGGCACCATGAGGTAGGCGGCGTGGAGGGGGGTCTCGCCGCGCACCTGCTGGAGGTACTGCGGCACGAGGAGCAGGCCACCGAAGAAGGCCGCGCCGAAGAGGAACATCGTGATCGTCGCGACGGTGAGGCGCCGGTTGGCGAAGAGCCGCAGGTCGAGCAGCGGGTGCGTCGGGCGGAAGCTGTAGACGACGAACGCCGCGATCATCACCAGGCCCACGAGCCCGGGCACGAGCACCTTCGCCGAGCCGACGGTGCGCTCCCCCGGGATCGAGCTGACGCCGTAGAGGAAGAGCGCGAGGCCTGGTGACATGAGGAGCATGCCGACGACGTCGAACGACTCGGACGGCTCGGGGGCGTCGGACGGCAGCGCCCAGAGCGCGTAGGCCACGGCGACGACCCCGATCGGCACGTTGATGAGGAAGATCCAGTGCCACGAGTAGTTGTCGATGAGCCATCCACCGAGGATCGGGCCGAAGATCGGGCCGAGCAGCATGGGGATGCCGAGGATAGCCATCAGCCGGCCCATCCGCGCCGGACCCGCGGCCCGCGTCATGATCGTCATGCCGAGCGGCATGAGCATGCCGCCGCCGAGACCCTGCAGCACGCGGTAGCCGATGAGCACCTCGATCGAGCCCGCCGTGGCGCAGAGCGCCGAACCGGCGGTGAAGAGGACGACGGCCATGATGTAGAGCCGCTTGGTGCCGAAGCGGTCGGCCGCCCAGCCGGTGAGCGGGATGACCGTGGCGAGCGCGAGCGTGTAGGCCGTCACCGTCCACGCCACGGTGGAGTAGAGCAGCGGCTGGCCACCCGGCTCGGCGAACTCCGTCTGGAACTTCGTCAGGGCGATGTTGACGACGGTGATGTCGAGGATCGACATGATGGCGCCGAGCACGACGACGCCGGCGATCTTGAGGACCGCCGCGTCGATGGCGTCGGGGTATTCAGGCGGGGCCGGAGCGGCGGGAGCGGTCACGGGACCTCCGAGGGGGCGAGCAGGGCGTCCGGGGCAACCCCCATTCTCGCGCCGACCACCGACAGCGGCGCAAGCGACTTTGCCGGCCCAGACCGGCCCAGACCGCGACTCAGGCCTGGTGGCGCGGCTGCTTGCCCTCGACGACCTGGGTGCCGGCGAGCTTGTCGTGCACGGCCTGCCGCTTGTCGTCCCAGAGCGGCCAGAGCCCGTCGAGGAGGGACAGGAACGGGACGAACTGGCCCAGGAGCGGCACGACCCGACGCAGCACCGCGGTGCCGATCGGCAGCGGACCGGGCCGGTCGGCTCGCCGGACGCTGATGCCGAGCACCCTCTTGCCGGGCGTCTGGCCCGTCGTCGTCCAGAAGATGAGGCAGTAGGCGGTCGTGACGAGCCACAGCACGATCGAGAACTGCAGCACCGGCCCGGCCAGGTCGCCCTGGATGGCCGTGAGCCGCGCCTGGTCGCCCGCCTCGGCGGCGTCGACGAGCTCGGCGAAGCGCGTCGAGAGGGCCGGGGTGGCGAACCACGAGACGAACCCGCCGACGATCGCGAGGATGATCCCGTCGACCACCCACGCGCCGAAGCGCTTGCCCCACGACGCGAGCTGCACGCCGTCGGCGGTGGTGCGGATGTCGTGCATCCACTGGGCGTTGGCCGGAGCCTGCTGGTAGTACTGCTGCGGCGCCTGCGGGACCCCGGCCTGCCGGGCGGGCTCGGGCCGGGTCGGCGTGGCCGCCGCCGCTCCCGTGCGGTCCACGCCCACCGACCCGCCCGCCGCGCCACCGGACGAGACCGGCCCGGCCGTCGGCGACTTGCGCGGGGCGGTGTGGTTCGTCCACGACACCCCGTCCCAGTAACGGAGCATGTCGGGGTTGCTCGGGTCGTCGTACCACCCGGAGGGCTGCTGGCTCATGGCTCAACTGTGCCATGAGCCGGCGCGACCCCGGTCCCGGCATGCCGGGACCGGGGTCGCGCGAGGAGCGGGGTCGACCCGCGCGGCCTCAGAGGTTGCCGCGCTTGTCCTGCTCACGCTCGATCGCCTCGAAGAGGGCCTTGAAGTTGCCCTTGCCGAAGCCGAGCGAGCCGTGCCGCTCGATGAGCTCGAAGAAGACCGTCGGCCGGTCGCCGAGCGGCTTCGTGAAGATCTGGAGCAGGTAGCCGTCCTCGTCGCGGTCGACGAGGATCTTGCGCTTCTGCAGCTCCTCGATCGGCACGCGCACGTTGCCGATGCGCTCGCGCAGCTCCTCGTCCTCGTAGTAGCTGTCGGGGGTGTCGAGGAACTCGACGCCGTTGGCCCGCAGCGCGTCCACCGAGGCGAGGATGTCGTTCGTCGCGACGGCGAGGTGCTGGGCGCCGGCGCCGCGGTAGAACTCGAGGTACTCGTCGATCTGGCTCTTCTTCTTGGCGATGGCCGGCTCGTTGAGCGGGAACTTCACCCGGTGGTTGCCGTTCGCGACGACCTTGCTCATGAGGGCGGAGTAGTCGGTGGCGATGTCGTCGCCGATGAACTCGGCCATGTTCACGAAGCCCATGACTCGGTTGTAGAAGGAGACCCACTCGTCCATGTGGCCGAGCTCGACGTTGCCGACGATGTGGTCGAGCGCCTGGAAGAGGCGCTTGGGCTGGCCGTCGCGCTTCTCGTGGGTCGAGGCCGCCGGCTGGTAGCCCGGGAGGTACGGACCGGCATACGTCTGCCCGTCGACCTGGCGCTGCACGAGGGTGTGGCGGGTCTCGCCGTAGGTGGCGATGGCGGCCGTGCGCACGGTGCCGAACTCGTCGGTGTGGTTCGTCGGCTCCTCGAGCACCGTCGCGCCGGCCCTGACGGCCTGCGCGATGCACTTGTCGACGTCGGGCACCTCGAGCGCGATGTCGACGACGCCGTCGCCGTGGCGGCGGTGGTGGTCGGCGAGCGGGCTGTCGGGGTCGACGGCGCCCTTGACGACGAAGCGGATCGAGCCGCTCTTGAGCACGAACGCCTTGTGGTCGCGGTTGCCGTTCTCGGGCCCGGAGTAGGCGACGAGCTCCATGCCCCACGCGCTCTGGTAGTAGTGCGCGCTCTGCGTGGCGTTGCCCGCGACGAAGACGATGGCGTCCCACCCGGTCACGGGGAAGACGTCGGCGTTCTCGTCGTACTCGACGAGGCCGACGAGCTGCTTGAGCTGGTTGAGGTCGAGGTCGGCCTCGCGCTCCTGGTCGGTGAGTTCGGCGGCCGGGGTCCGCATCGTGTCGGTCATGGTGCGAGGGTGGCCGAGCCGGTGCGGGTGTGCAACACCACGCGCTAGCGCTGGGCAGCGTGCACAATGTGTTGCCCGTATGCGGGGTGGTGCTGGACACTCTGTCCATGTCCTCGCCCCCGTCCCCCGCGGCCCGCGCGCCCGTCGACCCGCTCGACTGCCGGATCCTGCTGCTGCTGCTCACGGAGCCGGGCATCGGCGTGCTCGGTGCGTCCCGGCGCCTCGGCGTGGCCCGCGGCACCGTGCAGGCCCGGCTCGAGCGGCTGCAGCGCACGGGCGTGCTGCGCTCGATGGCGCCCGACGTCGACCCGGCCGCGCTCGGCTACCCCGTCACGGCCTTCTGCACGCTGGAGATCCGCCAGGGCCGGGGCGGGCACTCCCCCGTCGTCGACCACCTCGCCGCGATCCCCGAGGTGCTCGAGGCGCACACCATCACCGGCTCCGGCGACGTGCTCATCCGCATCGTCGGGCGCGACAACGCCGACCTCCAGCGCGTCATCGACCGCGTCGTCGACGACGCCCACGTGACCCGCGCGTCGACGGTCATCTCGCTCGCGACCCGGATCGACCACCGCACCGTCCCGCTCGTCGAGCACCTCCTCGAGGACCCGCCCTGACGGGGTAGGAACGCACCACCGCGCCGACCCGGTCGCCCACCCGCCCCGTCCCACCCGCCGACCCTCAGGAGCCCACCGTGACCGCGAACCCCTACACGCCCCGCCCCGACGTCGAGCTGACCCACCCCGAGTGGACCCGCAGCGCGACGATCTACCAGATCAACCAGCGCCACTTCACGCCCGAGGGCACCTTCCGCGCCGCCGAGGCGCACCTGCCTCGGCTGCGCGACCTCGGCATCGACGTCGTCTGGCTGATGCCCGTGCACCCGATCGGCGAGCAGAACCGCAAGGGCGGCCTCGGCAGCCCGTACGCCGTCAAGGACTACCTCGCCGTCAACCCCGAGTTCGGCACCCTCGAGGACCTGCGCCACTTCGTCGACACCGCGCACGACCTCGGCCTGCACGTCATCCTCGACTGGGTGGCCAACCACACGGCGTGGGACAACCACCTCGTGCAGGAGCACCCCGAGTGGTACGCACGGGACTGGAAGGGAGACTTCCGCCCGACCCCGTGGTGGGACTGGGACGACATCATCGACCTCGACTACGGCAACGAGGAGCTGCGCCGCTACATGACCGAGGCGATGGCGTACTGGGTGCGGGAGGTGGGCGTCGACGGCTACCGCTGCGACGTGGCGGGCTTCGTCCCGCTCGACTTCTGGGACAACGTGCGGCGCGAGCTCGACGCGATCAAGCCGGTCTTCATGCTCGCCGAGTGGGAGTCACGCGACCTGCACACCCGCGCCTTCGACATGACCTACGGCTGGAGCTGGAACGACACCCTGCACAAGATCGCGCACGGCAAGGCGGACGTCGAGGCGCTCAAGGTCTACTACGCGTGGAACGACCGCTTCTACCAGCGCGACGCCTACCGGATGCTCTTCGTCAGCAACCACGACAAGAACGCGTGGGAGGGCACGGAGTACGAGCAGTTCGGTGACGCCCTCGTGCCGGCCATCGTGCTCTCCGTCGTCGGCGAGGGCGTGCCGCTCGTCTACAACGGCCAGGAGGCGGGCAGCGACCGCCGCCTCGTCTTCTTCGAGAAGGACGAGATCGAGTGGCGCGAGGACGAGCAGGGCGAGCTCTACCGCCGGCTGTTCGCCCTGAAGAAGGCGCACCCCGCGCTGTGGAACGGCGCGGCCGGCGGGCGCATGGTGCGGGTGCCGAACACGGCCGAGGACGCCGTGCTGGCCTTCGTGCGCGCCCAGGGCGACGACCGGGTCTTCGCCGCGTTCAACTTCTCCGCGCAGGAGCAGACGGTCACCCTGGGCGACGGACCACAGGCCGGGGCCTGGCGCGACGCCTTCACCGGCGAGCCGGTCGAGCTCGCCGTGGGCCAGCAGCACACCCTGCCTGCGTGGGGACACCAGGTGCTCGTCTCGGCTTGAATCCCGCTCCAGCCAACAAAATCCGGAAAACCGTCCGCAATCCCGGGACGGGGCGGGGGTGGATCGAGCAGGATGAGAACGCGTACCCGTCGGAGCTCCCCTGTCCCGACGGGTGCGTTGCGTGTGCCGACGTTCCTCCCACCTCCCGACCGTCGGCCGAAAGGCGGAGCGCCCCGCCGTCCTCCCACCCAGGCGGGGCGCTCCGATCCACGTGACCGGTCAGCCGGTGACCGTGATCGGGCTCCCGTTGCTGACGAGCTTCCAGTCGAGGCTCGAGAACAGCGCCGGGTCGATGACCTGGTTCGCGGTGGCCCAGTCGATGAGCAGCTGGCGGATCTCGATCTGGCGGTTGTAGACGACGGGCGCCGTCACGACGCCAGGGAAGTTGCCGCCGCCCGACTGCCGGTAGTTGTTGATCGCCACGACGAACCGCGCGTCCGCGGCGACCGGGGCACCGTCGTAGGCGAGACCGACGATGCGCGAGCCGACCGGCTCGGCGATGTCGACGTCGTAGGTGAGGTCGGCGTCGAGCCCGCCCATGATGTCGTAGTTGTAGTCGGGCGTGCCGTTCGCGTTGGTGATGGCGCTCGCCGCGAAGGGTCCCGTGCCGGTCACCTGCTGGTAGTAGCCCGCGCTCTTCTCGAGGTAGTCCTTGACCTGCGCGCCGGTGAGCACGATGCCGAGGAGCGTGTTGTCGTAGATGTAGAGGCCGGCGACGTCGCGGATCGTCACCTCGCCCTCGGGGATCGAGGCGAGCGCGTTGAACGGCGCGGCGATCGACAGGACGGGAAGGTCGGCCTCCGCCGTGCCCACCAGGCCCTTCTTCACCGCGTCGGCCTGGACGTAGTTGATGAAGTCGATGGCCGGGGTGTCCTCGTAGCGCGAGGTCGCCGCCGACATCGCCTGCGTCGACGTGCCGATGACGCCGTTGACGTAGCCGAGCACCGTGGCGTGCGCCTTGGCCACGGCGCGCGTGACCGCGGGGTCCTCCGGCACGGCGTTCGCGTTCCACAGCTGCCCGGCGCTGTCGACGACCTGCCACTGGCCGCGCACCTTCTTCAGCGTCAGCGTCATCTCCGCCACCCGCATGCCCCAGTAGAGCGGCTCGCAGAGCAGCACCTGCTTGCCCGTCTTCTTGTTCGCGACCTTGGTGAGCACCTCGACGTGCGCATGGCCCACGAGGATGGCGTCGATGCCCGGCACCTCCTCGGCGAGGATCGTGCTCGCGTTCTCGACGTAGGGCAGCGCGTCGCCCCACGACGACTGGCCGTTGGTGCCCGAGTGGGCCGAGACGACGACGACGTCGGCGCCCGCGGCCCGGAGGCGCGGGACGAAGACCTTCGCCTGCTCGACGATGCCCGGGAAGGTGAGCCGCCCCTCGACGTTCGCCTTGTCCCAGATCGCGACTCCGGGCGTCACGAGCCCGAGGATGCCGACCTTGACCGGCTTGTGGCCGTGCACCTTGACGGTCTTGATGACCCAGGGCCGGAACGCGGGCGCGCCCGTGCGCGCGTCGACCGTGTTGGCCGAGAGGAGCGGGAAGCGCAGCTGCTTCTCGAAGGCCCGCAGCGTGTCAATGCCGTAGTTGAACTCGTGGTTGCCGAGCGCGGCGGCGTCGTAGCCCACGGCGTTCATCGCGGCCGCCATCGGGTGCGTGGAGCCGCCCGTGATCGGGTCGATCTTCGCGTAGTAGTACGCGAGCGGCGTGCCCTGGATCGTGTCGCCGGCGTCGAGGGTCAGGCTCGAGCCCCGGGCCAGCTCGGCGCGGCGCATCTTGATGATGGAGGACGCCTTCGCGAGACCGATGTCGTTGTTCTTCGCGTCGGTGTACTCCGCGTTCTTGAAGTAGTCCCAGTTGAGCACGTTGCCGTGCAGGTCGGTCGTGCCGAGCACCGTGACCGCGACGGTGCCGTCGTGGTCGTGGTCGTGGTCGTGGTCGCCAAGACCCGTCGCCGAGGCGGAGCCGGCGCCCGCCACGGCGGCGACACCGACGCCGCCGACGGCGGCCATCGAGAGCAGCTGGCGCCGCGTGGCGGCGTTGGAGAGGAAGTCAGGGGTGGAGGTCATGACGCCAGAGGCTAGCGGGACGAACCGACACCAAAGGGTTCCCCGGTCGACCGATCGGCGAACGGTCAGCGACGGCCGACGAGCCAGAGCCGGATCTTCTCGATCCGCTCGGACACCTGCTCCGAGCTCGCCGCGGCGAGGTCGGGGCCGCCGCAGGCCCGGCGGAGGTCCATGTGGACGTTGGCGTGCGGCAGGCCCTTCTGCCGGGCGTAGGTCGACACGAGCGTGTTGAGCTCCTTGCGCTGCGCCGCGAGGGCCCGGTGCGCGGCGACCGGCATCGGGGCCTCGGCACCCTTGGGTGCCTTCTTGACCTGTCGGCTCTGGCGCTCGCGCAGCAGGGCGGAGACCTGGTCGGGCTCGAGCAGGCCGGGCAGGCCGAGGTACTCCTCCTCGTCCTCCGAGCCGACCTGCGCGTGCATGCCCCACTGCTGCTTGTCGAAGAGCACGTGGTCGAAGTGCGCGTCGGACTCGAGCGCCTCGAAGGCCCCCTCGTCGAGGGCGCCGCTCGCCTTGTCGGCGCGGTTGGCGTCGTCGATGAGGGCCTGCTCCTCGGCCCACATCTGCCCGATGTCGTCGGGGTTCGGCTTGCGGTCGAGCGCGTGGTCGCGCTGCTCCTCGAGCCGCGAGGCGTGGTCGAGCACGACCGGCACCGACGGCAGGAAGACCGAGGCGGTCTCGCCGCGCTTGCGGGCGCGCACGAAGCGGCCGACGGCCTGCGCGAAGAAGAGCGGGGTCGACGTCGACGTCGCGTAGACGCCGACGGCGAGCCGGGGCACGTCGACGCCCTCGGACACCATGCGGACGGCGACCATCCACCGCTCGTCGCTCGCGCCGAAGTCCTCGATGCGCTTGCTCGCACCGAGGTCGTCGGAGAGCACGACCGTGGGGGCCTCACCGGTCAGCTGACGCAGGATGGCGGCATACGCCCTCGCCTGCGTCTGGTTGGAGGCGATGACGAGGCCGCCGGCGTCCTCGACGTGGCGGCGCACCTCGGTGAGGCGACGGTCGGCGGCCGCGAGCACGGCCGGGATCCACTCGCCCTTGGGGTCGAGGGCGGTGCGCCACGCGTGCGCGACGAAGTCCTTCGTCATCGGCTCGCCGAGGCGCGCCTCGAGCTCGTCGCCGGCCTTGGTGCGCCAGCGCATGCTGCCGCCGTACGCCATGAAGAGCACCGGGCGCACGACGCCGTCGCGCAGCGCCTCCGCGTAGCCGTACGTGTAGTCGCTCGAGCTGACGAGCGTGCCCTCGGCGTCGAGCTCGTAGGTGACGAACGGGATCGGGGAGGTGTCGGAGCGGAACGGCGTGCCCGTCAGGCTGAGGCGGCGCGTGGCGGGCTCGAACGCCTCACGGATGCCGTCGCCCCAGCTCTTGGCGTCACCGCCGTGGTGGATCTCGTCGAGGATGACGAGGGTCGGGCGCGTCGTCGTCAGCTCGCGGTGGAGCGAGGGACGCGAGGCGACCTGGGCGTACGTGACGGCCACGCCGTGGTAGTCGTCGCTGTGCCGCCCGATGCTGTTGCTGAACTTCGGGTCGAGGCTGATGCCGACCCGGGCGGCCGCGTCGGCCCACTGCGTCTTGAGGTGCTCGGTCGGGGCCACGACGGTGACCCGCTGCACGATGCCGGCGCTCAGCAGCTCGGTCGCGACGCGCAGCGCGTACGTCGTCTTGCCGGCGCCCGGCGTGGCGACCGCGAGGAAGTCGCGCGGCGAGCGCTCGAGGTAGAGGTCGAGCGCCTCCTGCTGCCACGCGCGCAGCTTGCTGGCGGTACCCCAGGCTGCCCGCTCGGGGAAGGCGGGTGGGAGATGGAAGGCGGCCCCAGCACTCATAGGTGGCCTACCGTAGCCGCTTCTGCGATCCGACATGCCCGGGGCCCCGCCGCACGGGCGGGGCCCCGGTTCGCGTGGTACGTGCCGGTCTGTCCCGGCGCCGCACGCCGGATGCCGGGTGCGACCGGGGTGGTCAGGCGCGGTAGGCGGTCCACTGCGTCTGCATGCGCGCGACCTGGCCCGAGGTGAAGGTGTTCATGCACGCGTCGTACGTGTAGTCCATGAAGTTCTTGATCGGGTCGAGGCCGGGGCTCGTGCACGTGTCGCGCCCGGTCGGGCACTCGTAGGCGGGGCTGGCCTCGGCCGGGGTGTCGCTCACCTGGTCGCCCGAGCCGCTGCAGCCGCCCTGGAAGGTGTGGTAGAGCCCGAGCCAGTGGCCGACCTCGTGGGTGCCGGTGTCGCCCTGGTTGTAGTTCGTCGCCGCTCCCCCCGGCATCGAGGCGTTGAGGATGACGACGCCGTCGATCGTGCCGGGGTTGTTCGTCGGGAACGTCGCCCAGCCGAGCAACCCGTCGCCGATGTTGGCGGCGTAGAGGTTGAGGTCGCCGGCGTCGCCCTTGTGCAGCGCGGCCTTCATGTTGCGCTCGGCCGTCGAGTCGGGCGTCACCGTGTACCACGTGGCGTTGCTCGTGACGTCCGTGCCGGCGAGGCGGAAGCTGAAGCCGGCGCCGGAGTACGCCGCGTTGAGCACGTTGATCTGGTTGTTGATCGTCGTGCTGCTCACCGAGCCCGCCGAGCCGTTGGTGATGGTGTGGAAGTAGACGTCGATGACGGCCGGCGCGAACGTCGCGGTCGGCTTGCCCTTGGCCGCGGCGAGCTTGCCACCGGAGTCGCGGGCGTAGCCCTTGGCCGCGAGCGCCTTGTCGAGGGCGGCCTCCTGGGCCCGCACCTGCGACGCCGTCAGCTCGTGCGGGTCCTTCGCCGTGCCGTGCGTGCCACGGGCGCCGACCGCGCCGACCGCTGCGGGGTCGAGGCAGCTGGCGCCGCCGTGACCGTCGACGACCGGTGCCGCCTGCGCAGGGGCGCCGAGCGTCGCCGCGGCGAGCGCGAGCGGAGCGGCGAGCACGAGGGTGCGAAGCTTCATGGGGTGACCTTTCTCGTCCGTCACGAGCCCGGTCGGGCATCGATCCCAGCGAGCGTAGGTACGCCAAGGTCAGGGGGTCCGCCGGTCCCCGTCAAGAGAGGGTAAGGACTCGTCGCGGATTCCCCGGGCTGCGTCGGCGTCGCGCCAAGAGGGTCCGGAACGGGTCAGGAACCGCCGTCGGAGCCGCTGCCCGAGCCGCCACCGGATCCGTCGCCGCCGTCCTGCGGGTCGCGCAGGCCGTCGTAGATCTCCTTGCACACCGGGCAGACCGGGAACTTCTGCGGGTCGCGCCCGGGCACCCAGATCTTCCCGCAGAGGGCCACGACGGGCTCCCCCGACAGGGCGCTCTCGAGGATCTTCTCCTTGCGCACGTAGTGCGAGAAGCGCTCGTGGTCGCCGGGCTCCTGCAGCTCCTCGCGCACCTCCTCGCGCTCGATCGTCGCCGTGCTCGTGCCCCGCAGCGGCTGCGGCTCGAACGGGTCGGGCTCGAACGGGTCGGGAGGCATGGTGCTCATGCGCGCCAGTCTACGGCGGACGTCGCGTCCCGCAGGCGCCGTCCGGCCGGGTAGGCCGCCCACGACTCGGGCAGGCTCCCGGGGCGGCCGCTCAGCAGCACCGCCTCGACCCCGGCCTCGGGCACGAGCGGGTCGGGCTCGAGCCCGATCCGCCGCAGCGTCTGGCGGGCGACCGCCACCGGGGAGTCGTGCACGGCGACGCCGCGCCCGAGGGCCGCGACGATGCGGTCGGCGACGAGTCCGTAGTGCGTGCACCCGAGCACGAGCGACCGCACCCCCGCGGGCGTCTGCGACGCGGCATAGGCGATGCACTCGTCGACGGCCCGGGCGTCACCGGACTCGATGGCCTCGGCGAGGCCGAGCGCGGCGACGGCATACGTCTCCACGTCGGCGGCGAAGGCGTCGATCAGGCCCCGCAGGTAGGCGCTCGACGTGGTGGCGGCGGTGGACCAGACGGCGACCGGCCCGCCCGCCGCCGCGGCGGGGCGGATGGCGGGCACCGTGCCGACCACCGCGACGCCCGGCTCGAGCTCGGCGCGCAGGGCGTCGAGGCCGTGGACGGATGCCGTGTTGCAGGCGACGACGATCGCGTCGGGCTCGTGGGCGAGCGCGGCCCGCGCCGACGCGAGGATGAGCCGGCGCACGTCGTCGGGCGTGCGCGGGCCGTAGGGCATGTTGTCGGGGTCGAGCGAGAGCACGAGCCCGACGTCGGGGCGCAGCGCGTGGAGGGCGTCGGCGTACCCGAGCAGGCCGAGCCCCGAGTCGACGAAGGCAACTCGCCTTCGGGACGTCCGGGGCTGGGCCGGGGCGGTCGGGTCCACGTCAGTTCATCGACGGGTCGTCGGGGAAGTTCGCGACGTAGGCCAGGCTGTCGCGCTGGCGCCGCAGCACCTCGCGCCACAGGGCGTCCGGCTCGGGCGTGAACGCGTCGCGCACCTCGGCGTCGACGACGTACCAGTCGCCGCGGCGCACCTCGTTCTCCAGCTGCCCGGACTCCCAGCCCGAGTAGCCGGCGAAGATCCGCATGCCGGCCAGCTCGGCGGCGACGACCGGCGTCGGCACGTCGAGGTCGACGAGGCCGATCGAGCCGAAGAGCCGCTTGACGCCGAGGGGCTCGGGCTCGTCGCCCGGCACGGTGACGAGGCCGAGCGCCGAGGTCGTCGACACCGGCCCGCCCTGGAAGAGCACCGGCGGCGCGGTGACGACCCGCTGCCAGCCCGGCAGCACCGAGTCGACCTGCGCCGACAGCGGCTTGTTGAGCACGACGCCCTGGGCGCCACCGTCGTCGTGGTGGAGCACGAGGATCACCGACCGGTGGAACACGTCACCCTCAACCGAGGGTGTCGCCACGAGGAGGCGGCCGGTGTGGAAGGTCGTGCTCACGCCTCAAGCCTTCCACACCGGCGACCCCTCAGAAGCGTGCGCCCCGGCGAGCCGGGCGGTCGCCCGAGCGGTCGTCGTCACCCCAGCGGGAGACGAGGCCCTCGGCGCGGTCGCCGCGACGGCCACGACGGTCGTCGCCCCGGCTGTCGCTGCGGTGGTCACGGCCACCGTGGTGCGGGCGGAAGCCGCCGCGCGAGCCCTGGCGCGGGCCGCGGGAGCCGGCCGGGCCGCGGCGCTGCGCCTTGGGGCCGGCGATGAGCCGCTGGAAGTCGTCCTCGGCGATGGCGACGCCGCTCGGGGTGGTGGCCCCGGTGGCGGCGAGGGTCGCGTCGCCGGGCGTGGCCCGGACCGGCGCGATGTCGAGGCCGGCGTCCTTGAGCTGGCGCTCCATCGTCTTGCGCTGGTGCGGCAGCGCGAGGGTGACGACGGTGCCCTTGTCGCCGGCGCGGGCCGTGCGGCCCGAGCGGTGCAGGTAGTCCTTGTGGTCGGCCGGCGGGTCGACCTGGAGCACGACCGACACGTCGTCGACGTGGATGCCACGGGCGGCGACGTCGGTCGCGACGAGCACCGGGAGGGTGCCGTCACGGAACGCGCCGAGCACGCGGTTGCGCTGGCCCTGGTTGAGGCCGCCGTGGAGCGCGGCCGCCATGACGCCCTGCTCGCGCAGCTGGAGCGCGATGCGGTCGGCGCCGAGCTTGGTGCGGCAGAACACGACGGTGCGGCCCTCGCGGTTCGCGACCTCGGCCGTGATGACCTTCTTGTGCTGCGGGTCGATGAGCAGGACGTGGTGGTCCATCGTCTCGACCGACGCGGTGGCGTCGTTCGTCGAGTGCGTCACCGGGTCGGTGAGGTACTTCTGGACGAGGGTGTCGATGCCACGGTCGAGCGTCGCCGAGAAGAGCAGGCGCTGCCCGTCGGCCGGGATCTTGTCGAGGCTCGTGGTGATCTCGGCCATGAAGCCCATCTCGGCCATGTGGTCGGCCTCGTCGAGCACGGTGATCGCGATGTCGTCCATCTCGACGGCGCCGCGCTCGAGCAGGTCGTTGAGGCGGCCCGGCGTCGCGATGAGGATGTCGACGCCCTTGTTGAGCGCGTTGATCTGCGTCGTGTAGCTGAGGCCGCCGGCGACGAGCTTGTGGCGCAGGCCGGTCACGTGCACGAGCGGCTCGAGCGCGTCGGAGATCTGCATCGCGAGCTCGCGCGTCGGCGTGAGGATCAGGGCGTGCGGCTTGCGCGGGCGACGCGGCAGCTCGGCCTGGAGCAGGCGGGTGATGAGCGGCAGGCCGAAGGCCAGCGTCTTGCCGGAGCCGGTCTGGCCGCGGCCGAGCACGTCGCGACCGGCGAGCGCGTCGGGGATCGTCGCACTCTGGATCGGGAACGGCGTCGTGATGCCCTCGCGGGCGAGGCGCTCGACGAGGCGCTCGGGCAGGCCGAGGGCGGCGAAGCCGTTGTCGGCCGCCACCTCGACGGGGCCGTCGGAGATGTCGGCGCGGGTGGCCTTGGTCCAGTTGTCGGCGTCCATGCGCTCGACCTCGGCGTCCTCGAAGCTCACGGGCGCGCGGTCGACGAAGCGGTCGGTCCCACGGTCGGAGCGGCGGTCGAACGACGGGCGGTCGTCACGGCGCTGGAAGCCACGGTCACCACGGTCGTCACGGCGCTGGAAGCCACGGTCACCACGGTCGTCACGGCGCTCGAACGAGCGACGCTCGCCACGGTCGTCCCGACGGTCGAACGACGGACGGTCGTCGCGACGCTGGAAGCCACGGTCACCACGGTCGTCGCGACGCTGGAAGCTACGGTCGCCGCGGTCGTCGCGACGGTCGAACGAGCGACGCTCGCCACGGTCGTCGCGGCGGTCGAACGACGGACGGTCGTCACGGCGCTGGAAGCCACGGTCACCGCGGTCGTCACGGCGCTCGAACGAACGACGCTCGCCACGGTCGTCGCGACGCTCGAACGAGCGACGCTCGCCACGGTCGTCCCGACGGTCGAACGACGGACGGTCGTCGCGACGCTGGAAGCCACGGTCACCACGGTCGTCACGGCGCTGGAAGCCACGGTCGCCACGGTCGTCACGGCGCTCGAACGAACGACGCTCACCACGGTCGTCGCGGCGGTCGAACGACGGGCGATCGTCGCGGCGGTCCTCACGGGGGGCGCGCCACTCGCGGCCGCCGACGTGGGAGGTGCCGGCGGGTGCCGGTCGGGAGGTCTTGGGCCCACCCTGCCCGCGGTGCGGCTTCTTGGCCGCGGCGGACTTCTTCTCGGTGGTCCAGCGGGCCTTCTTGGGCGCGCCGGAGGAGGTGTGCTTGGGCATACGTATTCAACTCTCTTGACTCGATGCAGACTTCGCCTCGAGCCGTGAGTCACACCACGACCATGCAGACGAGCCTCAGGCGCAGCGTTCTGCGCCCCATGTGTACCGGTGCCCGGCATCTGTGCCGTCCGGCGATCGGATCCGCTCCGCGTCGAGCCCGGGCCGCGCCGTGTGCGCGATCGCCCTGGGCGGGTGGTCACCTCGTCGGCCGAGCCTGCCCGCCGGGCATCCCCGGCGCCACCTCGTCCGTCGTGAACCGAGGCGAACCTCGGAGTCGGATGGCCCCAGTCTACCAGCGGCGCAGCCGCGCCCCGACCACGAGGGCGGCCGCCCCGAGGGCCACCCCGACCAGGTCGAGCACCGCGTCCCACGGGTCGCCCGACCTCCCGGGCAGCAGGAAGTGCTGCACGAGCTCGCTCACCGGGGCGTGCAGCGCGAACACCACGACGGCGGTGCGCACGGACCCGAGAGCCCGCCCCACGGCATACGTCGGCACGGCGAAGACGAGCAGGTGCACGACCTTGTCGGTCCAGCTGACCGGGCCCTCGACCGTGACGACGGGCCAGTAGAGCACGAGCAGCTGCACGACGACCGCGAGCACGGCCCCGCCCACGAGCAGTCGCGAGCCGGTCGCGCGGGCGCGGCGGGCCGGGACTCGGCGCGAGGGGGTCGTCATGGGCAGGGAGTCTAGATAGGTTGCCTGCATGGGCAAGCGCACGGTGACCGTGACCGGCCGCGGCAGGGCCGCCGTCTCCCCCGACGTCGTGCGCCTCGACCTGCGGGTCGGGCACGACGCCCCCGACGTCGCCGCCGCATTGGCCGGCGCGGCCGACGGCGTGACGCGCGTCGTGTCGGTCGTGCGCGAGCAGGGCGTCCCCGACGCCGACCTGCGCACGCTCGACGCATCCGTCGGGCAGCGTTGGGACAACACGGGCGTGGCCGTCGGCTTCACGGCGCAGCAGCGGCTCGCCGTCACCGTCCGGCGACTCGACGCGGTCGGCGAGGTGCTCGCCGCCGCTGCCGGGGCCGTGGGCAACGCCCTGCTCGTCGACGCCGTGCGCCTCGACGTCGCCGACCGCAGCGCGGCGCTCCGCGAGGCCCGCGACGCCGCCTTCGCCGACGCGACCGCCCGGGCGAGGCAGTATGCCGGCCTCTCCGGCGCGCGGCTCGGCGCGGTCCTCGGCGTGGCCGAGCCGGGCACGACGCCCGTCGGGTCGTTCAAGGCCGTCGCCGCCGCGGCGTCGCACCGCGACATGGCGACGGCGATGCCGGTCGAGGGCGGCGACCTCGACGTCGACGCGGAGATCACGGTGACGTGGGAGCTCGCCGCGGAGGGCTCGGCGGGGCCGGTCCCGGAATAGTCGCCGCGGCCGGCCCGTTGGCCCCTACATGGCTACCACTGACCTGACCGCGCAGTCCTTCGAGAAGACCGTCCTCGACAACGACATCGTCCTGGTCGACTTCTGGGCCTCCTGGTGCGGCCCGTGTCGCCAGTTCGCCCCCGTCTACGACGCCGCGTCGAGCAGCGACGACAACGAGGGCATCGTCTTCGGCAAGGTCGACACCGAGGCCGAGCAGTCGCTCGCGTCGGCCGCCAACATCACCTCGATCCCGACGCTGATGGCGTTCAAGGAGGGCGTGCTCGTCTTCGCACAGCCCGGCGCGCTGCCGCAGTCGGCGCTGCAGGACGTCATCCAGCAGGTCAAGGACCTCGACATGGCGCCGATCAAGGAGCAGATCGCGGCCGAGGCGGCCGGCCACGGTCAGCCGCAGGGCGCTCCCGAGCAGGGCGGCCAGCCGCAGGCCTGAGCCGCTCCCCCACGCGGGGCGGGAACGACGAAGGAGGTCCTCCGGCACCAGGTGCCGGAGGACCTCCTTCGTCGCGCCTGACGGGCGAACGCGTGACGTGGCCACCACGAAGTGGTGGAGGTGGCGGGAATTGAACCCGCGTCCGATGACGAGAGACCAGGACTTCTCCGGGTGCAGTGCGCTATGGCTTTTCTCGGCCCCAGGGCTCGCACGCACACGTCCCCTGACAGGCCCAGTTGAGAAAGAGTCCCGCGCAGCCCCCCAACATGACTGCGCAGCAAGTTTCCTAGCTGATGCCAGGCACTGAGTCGGAAACTAGCTCAGGCTGACAGACTTCGAGGCTCGCTCAGGCGGCGAGGGCGAAGTCGGTGCGCTTGGAATTGGCACCTATTGGTTTACAGGGAGCGTTAACGAGATAACCCTGCATCCTCGACCCGCTTCTCCTGATGTGTCGACCACCGTCGAAACCGATCACCCCCGTGGGGGTGTCCACGTCACGCTGTTCACTTGTCAAGCACTGCGTCCCACCTCGCGGTGGAGACCACAGTATGCAGGAGGAACGCGCGCCGGGTCCACGCCATTCCCCGGCGCTAGGCTGCCCCCGTGGTCGAGGCGTGCCAACGGCCCGGCTCCCCGTCCCCCGCGCCCCTGGAGGTCCGATGTCTCGCAAGGTTCTCGTCGCGGACGCGGGCGCGCACGGGCTGGTCGCCGCACCGTTCGCCGGGGTCGTCAGCCTCGTGGTCGCGGTGGGCGACGAGGTCGAGGCCGGTGCGGTCGTGGCGACGATCGAGGCGATGAAGCTGGAGGCCGGCATCACGAGCCCGGTGGCCGGCAGCGTGAGCCGGGTCGCCATCGACGCGCAGCAGCAGGTCGAGGGCGGCGACCTGCTCGTCGTCATCGGCTGAGGCGACGCACCTCGGCGAGGGCCTGCTCGACCGACCCCGTGACGTCGGGGATCGGGAAGAGGGTGGCCCGCACGACCCGGTCGCGGTCGACGACGAGCGTCAGCCGGCGCAGCCGCGTGGTCCCGCCGACCCGGAAGGTGGGCAGTCGCAGGGCGGTCGTCAGCTCGAGCCCGCTGTCGGAGACGAGCGGGAAGCGGATGCCGTTGGCCCGGGCGAACGCCGCCTGCTCGTTCGGGCGCTGCGTCGAGACCCCGACGACGGCGGCGCCGAGGGCCGCGAACTCGCCGAGACGGTCGCGGTACGTGCACGACTCGAGCGTGCAGCCGACGCCGCCCGGCACCGCGTCGGCACCGGGGAAGGCGTTGCCCGGGTAGCAGTAGAGCACGGTGAACGCGTCGGTCGTGGCCGGGTCGAGGCCCTCGAGCACCGGGATGCGGTCACCCACGAGCGCGGCCACCCGGGCGGCCTCGCCCGAGTCGGGGTCCGCGGTCGCGGTGGGCGTGCCGTCACCGAGCAGCCACGAGTCGCCGAAGTCCTGCAGCGCCGCGAGCACGGGGAGCGCGCCGCGCCCCCGAGCCGTGAGCACGTAGTCGTGCCGCGGTGGGTGCGCGACGTACTCACGCCGCTCGAGCAGCCCGTCGGCGACGAGCGCCTCGAGACGCTGGGCCAGCACCTTGCGGGAGATGCCCGACTCGACCCGCAGCTGCTCGAAGCGGGTGCGCCCGCCGGCCACGTCGCGCAGCACGAGAAGGGTCCAGGGGTCCCCGACGACCGACACCGCGTGGGCGATGCCGCACGGGTCGTCGGGCCGCACCGCTCGCCTCACCATCGCTCCGCCATGCCGCCATCGTAATGAGTATCGAAAAGAGACTCACTATGGTCTGATGGGTGGATGTCGTCCCCCGGTGTGGTCCGCGAGCGCAGCGGCCTGAACGACCTGCGCGCGCTGCCACGTGTCGTGTGGGTCCTGGCCGCCGGGCGTTTCGTCAGCTCGGCGAGCGCCTTCCTGCTGCTCTTCCTCGTGCTCTACCTCACCGGTCCACGGGGGCTCGACGTCGTCCCGGCCGGGCTGCTCGCGGGCTCGAACGGCGTCGGCGCCCTGCTCGGCAACCTCACGGGCGGCCGGTTCGGCGACCGACACGGCCACCGCCGCGTGCTGCTGCTCAGCGCGAGCGTGGTCGGGGTGCTGACCGCCCTCGTCCCGTGGCAGCCGGTGTGGCTGCTCGCGCTCACCCTCCCGCTCATCGGCTACCTCGGCGCGACCGCCTCGCTCGGGCAGGGCGCCCTCGCCGCGCTGGCCGTGCCCGTCGGGTCGCGCCGGGCCTCGGTGGCGGTCAGCCGGGCCGCGTCGAACGCCGGCTTCGTCGTCGGTCCGCCGCTCGGCGCCCTGCTCGCGACGCGCGGCTACGACGCCCTCCTCGTCATCGACGGCCTGCTCACCCTCGTGCTGCGGCTCGTCACGTCCCGGTTCCTCACCGACGAGCCGCCGGTGGAGCGTGCCCCCGAGGCGCCGGCGGGCGTGTGGCAGGCGCTGCGGGCCGACCGCTCGCTCGCGGTCCTGCTCGTGGGCGTCGTCCTCGTCGACCTCGTCTACCGCCAGCTCTACTCGACCGTGCCCCTGCACCTGCGCGACCAGGGCCAGCCGCTCGCGCTCTACACGGCCCTCATCGCGGTCGGCTCCGCCCTCATCCTGCTGCTCGAGATCCCGGTCGCGCTGTGGCTGAGGCACCGACCGGCCGTCCCGGTCATCGCGGCCGGCTACGCCCTCGTCGCCGTCGGTTTCACCCTCTTCGGGGTCACCTCCCTCGGCGTGGCGCTGGTGGCCGTCGTCGCGATGGTCACCCTGACGGCGGGCGAGATCCTCTACAAGACCACCGCCACCGCACACGTGCTCGACGCCGCCCCGGGCCACCTCGTCGGCCGCTACCAGGGGCTCTACACCGCAGCGGCAACGAGCGGGAGCATGGTCTCGGCCCCGCTCGGCGGTCTCGTCTACGCAGCCCGGCCGGGGTGGCTCTGGCCGCTCTGCGGGGTCGTGGCCGGTCTCGGGGCCGTGCTGGCCCTCGCGTCGGGCCGGGTGCCGGCGCGGACTCACGGCCGCTGAGCCGCGAGCGCCCCGCACGTGCAGGCACGTGCCCGCACGTCCCCGCCTGTCTCGAGGTATCAGGAGGCCACACGCGTGCCACCTAGTGACGTCAGCGACACCCTCCATGAAGGCAGACACCATGCGCCGCACGACCAGGCTCACGACCGCCACCCTCCTCGCCCTCGGCACCGCGACCGCGGGTGTCGGCCTCGCCCTCGCGAGCCCGACCGCATCCGCCGCGACACCGACTCCCCCGCCCGTGCCCCCCGCCAACCGGCTCGCACCCGCCCCGGCGCCGGCTCCGGCCGTCGTCATCTCGGACCCGATGTCGGTCTACGTGCCGCTCATGAACTGCCGGATCGTCGCCACCGCCACGGCGGGCGGCAAGATCCCCAACGGGTCGACGCGCACCTTCCGGGTGACCGGCACGACCGGCTTCCCGACGCAGGGCGGCACGTCCGGCGGGTGCGGCGTGCCGAGCTACGCCACGGCCGTCAGCGCCCGCGTCTCGTCGACGGCCGCCGACGCGAACGGCGTCTTCATCGCCTACCCGACGGGCACGCCCGTCGGACAGGGCACGCTCTACTACGGCAAGGGCGTCAACGTGACGACCGGCGCCAACCTCCAGGTGGGCACCGGCGGCCAGATCACGGTCAAGAACGTCCTCGGTCCGGCGCACCTGGCCATCGACGTCAACGGCTACTTCACGCCGCAGATCCAGGCCCACGTCGAGCTCGACGGGACGCTGACCTCGGGCACCCCGCTCGTGCTCTCGAGCACCCGACCCGCGACCGGCGTCTTCCTGGTCAGCACCGCGCGCGACGTGTCGCGGTGCGCCGCCCACGCCGCACCGGACGGGTCGGGGGGCTACGTCGCCAACGCCGTCGTGAGTGGCAGCTCCATCACCATCTACACCTACGCCCTCAACGGCACGCCGACGAACATCCGCTTCACGGTCAGCGCCACCTGCTGACGCCCGGCCGCGGCGGGACCGAGCACCCCGGCCGCCTCGTCCGGCTCCACCTCACCACGAGCCGGACGAGGAGCCGCCGCCACCGCCGCCGGAGAACCCGCCCCCGCCGAAGCCGGACGAGCCCGAGGAGCCCGGCGTCGACGTGAAGGTGCCCGTCGAGGTGCTCGAGAAGGCGTCGACCCCGCTCGCGATGCCGGTGAAGTCGGGGAAGGTGGCCCCGCTCCAGACGTACCACGTCGGCATGAGCAGCGGCTGGTTCGCGGCCTCGGCCGCGCGGGCGACGTCGGCGAACGTCTTGGCCCACCGGTCCGCGACCCCGAAGACGACGGCATACGGCAGGTATCGGCTGAAGACGTTCGAGGCCTCCTCGAAGGCGATCTGACCGGCCTCGGCCGTCGTCAGGTACTCCTTGAACCCGAGCGCCTGCGCGTGCACGGCGGAGCCCTCGGCGGTCTTGGCCGCCATCCGCCCTCCGAGCACCCAGACGATGAGGCCGGAGACGACCAGGCCGATGCCGAGCGCGAAGCCGCCACTGAAGCCCCCGCCCAGGATCGCGCCGATGGCGGGGCGGCCGTAGAAGAGCACGAGGGCGCCGAGCGCCGCGACGACGAGGCCGAGGCCCTGCCACGCGCCGCGCTGCGCCTGCGGCGAGGAGCGGAACCAGCCGCGGGTCACGACCTCCTGGTACATGGCGCCCTGGATCTTCTTCAGGGTGCTGGCGAAGGTGTTCTTCAGCTCCGAGAGACGCACCTGGTCGCCGCGGGTGGCGAAGATGCCGTCGAGCAGCTGCCGCTCGTAGGGCAGCAACCGCTCGGCCGGCGGTGGCGTGAGACGGGTCAGCGTCCAGTCGGTGCGCGAGAACATCCCGTTGCCCTCGTTCTCCTCGATGCGCAGGAAGCCGCGCACGGCGAGGTCGATGACGGTGGCGGAGACGTCGATGGGGTTGGCGGTCTCGTCGATGATCGTGCCGACCATGCCGGGCTGCACACCCGGCGGCGGCTGGAACTGCACGGCGACCGTCGGCGCCCCGCCCCGCACCGTCGCGGCCGGCGGCGCGCCGTCACCTGCGGCGCCCGTGCCGAACGACGGCGAGAGGCCGGGGGTGAGGTCGGCGTAGCGCTCGTCGCGCCCCCGCGTCCACACGAGGGTCCCCATGACCGCGAGGGCGAGCACGGGGGCGCCGACCCCGCCGATCCACGCCGCCGCGTTGGCGGCGGGGGCGGCGTCGGAGCCGACCGAGGTGCCGGCGTCGCCCTCGCGCACGTCGGGACGGACGTCCCCGAACGCGCTCGGCGGGTAGCTGGCGACGATCGTCATGGCCTCCCCCGAGCCCAGCGAGGCGGCCGAGAAGCGCGACGGGTCACCGGGGGTGGCGGTGCACGCCGTCGTCGAGCCGGTCTCGCCCTGGAGGCAGCGCACCTTCGTGGCGGCCGCCGGGGCGTTGACGGTGACCGAGACGCGATCGCGCTCGGTCATCTCGTTCGCGCCGAAGACGTTGTAGAAGAGCTCGACCGCGGCCGGCTCGGTGCCCTCCGGGGCCGGCTTGCCGTCGGCCGTCACGGGGTTGAGCACGTTGTGCAGCGTGTAGCGCACCTCGTAGACCTGCGTGCCGCTCGTGAACTCGGAGGCCGACCCGATGCGGATCTCGCGGGCCGCCCCGTTGTCGCTGACCCGGAACGCGTCGGGCGCGCCGCTCGGGCTCGTGACGTCGACGTCGGTGAGGTCGTAGTAGCGGTAGCGGTTCTCCTGGTCGCCGTAGCCCATCCGCACGACGATGTCGCGGAAGATGCCGTGGCGCTGCGCCCCGGTCGGGAAGCGCCAGGTGATCGTCTCGGTGACACGGACGCTGCCGTCCGCCTGCACGTCGAAGACGGCCGCGTAGGAGTCCATGCCCTCGTCGCCGGCCGCCCGGGCGCTGCCGGCCGGGCCCACGAGGAGGGTGGCCAGGGCCAGGAGGAGGCCGAGCAGGCCGAGCCTGACCAGTCGCCCCCGTCGCGCCACGCTCGCTCCGCTCATCGCCGTCCCCTCCCGTCGGTTCCCGCCATCCTGACACCGGACGCGTCCTGCGCCCGGCAGGTTCCGCCCGGCAGGCTCAGCGCTGCAGGCTCAGCGGCGGCGGTTGGCCGTGCTCATGGCGCGGTCGGCCTCGCGGCGGTCCTGCCGCTCGCGCAGCGCGTGCCGCTTGTCGTACTCCTTCTTGCCCGTGGCGATGGCGATCTCGACCTTGGCGCGGCCGTCCTTGAAGTAGAGGGCGAGGGGCACGATGGTGCGCCCGCTCTCGCGCGTCTTGAGCGCGATCTTCGTCAGCTCGGCCCGGTGGAGCAGCAGCTTGCGCTTGCGTCGGGGTGCGTGGTTGTTCCACGTGCCGTTGAGGTACTCCGGGATGTGCACGTTCTCGAGGTAGAGCTCGTCGCCGGTGAACATCGCGAAGCCGTCGACGAGCGAGGCGCGTCCCATCCGCAGGGCCTTGACCTCGGTGCCGGACAGGACGATCCCCGCCTCGAAGGTGTCGTCGATGAGGTAGTCGTGACGGGCCTTGCGGTTGCTCGCGATGAGCGACCGCCCCTTCTCCTTGGGCACCGGGCCATCCTTCCGACTCGAGTCAGTGCCGACCACGCGCTGCGGTCGGCGCACCAACGCTACCCCGAGCAGGGCACGGATCCGGAACGGGTTTCCGTGGCCCGGTGCGCGGGCGAGAGCCCGCCCGGCGGCGCGGGGTCAGAGCCAGCCGCGCGGGTTGACCGGCGTGCCGTCCTCGTAGACGCCGAAGTGCAGGTGGCAGCCGGTCGAGTAGCCGGTCGTGCCGGAGTAACCGAGCAGCTGGCCCCGGTTCA
Organism: Terrabacter sp. NPDC000476; assembly: GCF_040300125.1. Classification (NCBI taxonomy): domain Bacteria; kingdom Bacillati; phylum Actinomycetota; class Actinomycetes; order Micrococcales; family Intrasporangiaceae; genus Terrabacter; species Terrabacter sp. NPDC000476. Next base: position 107,953 of record NZ_JBEPDF010000004.1, on the reverse strand, counting down.
CGTGGCCGCCGAACTTCACGATGCTCGACATGTGGTTGTAGGTCGTCACGAGGTCGACGCCGCGGTGGATGCCGTGGTCGATGACGACCTGGTTGCCCCACCCGCTCGCGCGCCACCCGGCGCGGATGACCTCACCCGGCGCGGCGGCATACACCGGGGTGCCGCAGGCGATGCCCCAGTCGAGACCGTCGTGGAGCATCCACTTCTGCAGCACCGGGTGGAAGCGCATGCCGAAGCCGGAGGTCGTCGGGCCGACGGCCGGGTAGCTGAGGTAGTTCGACGGCGTCGGGTCGGACTGCACGGGCGGCGGGTTGCGCGGGACGTAGACCTGGCCGCGCTTCTTGGCGGCGGCGGCCTTCGCGCGCTCGGCCTTGATCTTCGCGGCGCGCTCGGCGCGCAGCTTGGCCTGCCGCTTCTGCTCGGCGATGCGCGCCTGGCGGGCCCGCTCGACGAGGATGGCCTGCAGGCGCGAGGACTCCGCGCGCGCGGAGGCGAGGTCGGCCGCCTCGTTCTGGCGCTGGACGGCGAGGTCGGCGGCATACGCCGTCTGCTTGCCCTTGAGCGCGTCGAGCTGGGTCTTGGCCGCGGCGGCGTTCTGGGTGGCGGTCACGGCGTTGTTGCGCGCGACGATCGCCTGGTTCTTGGCCTGCGTGGCGGCGGCGGCTGCGGCCTCGGCGCCCTTGAGCGCGGCCTCGGCCTGGCGCTTCAGCTCGACGATCTCGCCGCGCACGGAGGTGAGGTAGGAGCGCGTCGACGTGCTGTCGGCCGTCATGGCGGCCAGCTTGTCGATGGTGTCGCTCGCGACCGCGCTCGCGGTGTCGGCCATGATGAGGCGGTTGGCGAAGTCCTCGGGCGAGGTGGAGCCGAAGACCATGCCGAGCTGCGACTCCTGGCCGGAGCCCTGGAACACCTCGGCGGCGTAGGAGTCGAGCGCGTCCTGGCTCGAGACAAGGCCGGAGGCGCTCTTGGCGAGCTGCTCCTTGGCGCGCTGCTCGTTGGCGACGGCCACGGCGAGCTTCTGGGCGACGGCCTCGTTGTGCGCCCGTGCCCTGGCCTCGGCGCTGATGGCGCGGGCCTCGGTGGCCTCGGCCGCGACCTGGGCGGCCTGCGCGCGCGCCTGCGCGTTCTGGGCGGCGGCGACCCGCTGCTGCGCGACGGGCAGCGCCGCGTTCGTGCGCTCGAGATTGACGAAGGCCCGGGCGAGCGAGGCGTTGGTGCCCTCGAGCTGCTGGCCGAGCGCGGCGATGCGCTTGTCGTTCTTCTTCTTCTGGTCCGACACCGAGTCGGCGTGCGCGACGAACGAGGCCGAGGCGGCCGCCACCGAGCACGTGACGACGAGGCCGGCGACCGTCAGACGGGTCGCGGACGTCGCCGTGCCGGTGCTGCCGGCGGGGCGGGGAGTCGGGCCGGAGCGCCTCATGAGCCACATATGCAGCATTGGTACCACAGGTCACTCTGCTTGGGGAGAGGTTGGCGTCCGAAAACGCCGGAGATCACCTGATTCTCCCGGTCTCGGCACGGCTCGGCGTCAGACGCGCAGGTAGCGGCGCAGCGTCACCCACGACGTCAGCGAGGACAGCCCGATGACGCCGACGATGACGAAGGGCGCGACGCGGTAGACGTCGACCACCCCGATGAACGCGGTGTCGGTCAGGGTCTGGCTGAGGAAGCCGACGACGCCGTAGCGCACCGTCGCCCAGAGCATCCCCATCGCGAGGGCGGCGCCGAGCACGCTCGCGAGGGCGGTCTCCATGACGAAGGGGAAGCGGATCGTGAAGTTCGAGGCGCCGACGAGCCGCATGATGCCGGTCTCGCGCCGCCGGCTGAAGGCGGTCTGGCGGATCGTCGTCGAGATGAGCATGACCGCCGCGAAGACCATGAGCGAGGACAGCGCGATCGCCGCCCACGAGACGGTGTTCATGAAGGTGAAGAACTTCTCGAGGAGCTTCTTCTGGTCCTGCACGTCGGCGACGCCGGGCATGCCCTTGATCGAGCTCGCGACGACGTCGAACTTGCCGGCGTCGTTGAGGTTCACGCGGTAGGAGTCGGCGAAGTACGACTCCCCCGCCCGCGCGAGCGGCGAGTTCTTGTAGGTCTGCTTGAACCGCTCGAAGGCCTCGTCGCGCGACTCGTAGAAGACCTCCTTGACCGTCGGCTTGAGCGCCTCGAGCTCGGACTTGATCGCGGTGCGCTGGGCGTCCGTCGTCGGCTCGCCCGCGCAGTTGGTGTAGCGCGTCTTCTCGGCGCAGAGCAGCACGGTGACCTGGACGCGGTCGTACCAGTAGTCCTTCATGGTGTCGACCTGCCGCTGGCCCATCAGGCCGAGGCCGAGCAGGTACATCGAGATCATCGTGACGATGACGACCGAGACGGCCATCGAGAGGTTGCGCCGCAGGCCGTTGGCGATCTCGCCGAGGAGGAACTGGATTCGCATGGGGGTTCTCGTTCCGTCTCGCGGTCAGCGGTCGTTCGTCAGCACGGGCTTGCGGCGGCGGAACATCCCGCCCCGCTGGCGCGGCTGGTCGGCGTCGCGGCCGATGGGCGGCAGGCTCGCCGCCTCGTCGTCCGTGTCGTCGCCGTTCCCGGCCGAGGGGGCGTATGCCGCCGGCGCACCGTCGTCGTAGCCGTCCGACACCTCGGGCTGGCTCGCGACGGCGGGGGCGAGCGCCTCCTCGAGGCGCACCCGCGGGATGCTGCCGGTGTCGTAGTCGCCCGCCTCGAGGTCGCTGACGAGCACGCCGTGGTCGAGCCGGATGACGCGCTTGCGCATCGCGTCGACGGTGACGGTGTCGTGCGTGGCCATGACCACCGTCGTGCCGGTGCGGTTGATCCGGTCGAGCAGCTGGACGATGCCGAGGCTCGTCTCCGGGTCGAGGTTGCCGGTCGGCTCGTCGGCGAGCAGCACGGGCGGGCGGTTGACGAAGGCGCGCGCGATGGCGACGCGCTGCTGCTCGCCGCCGGAGAGCTGGTGCGGCAGGCGCTTCTCCATGCCGGCGAGGCCGACGAGCTCGAGGGTCTCGGGCACCGTCTGGCGGATCCGCGAGCGGCTCGTGCCGAGCACCTGCAGGGCGTAGGCGACGTTCTGGAAGACGGTCTTGTTCGGCAGCAGCCGGAAGTCCTGGAAGACGCAACCGATCTCGCGGCGCAGCGCCGGCACCTTGCGCTCGGGCAGCCGGTCGAAGTCCCGGCCGGCCACGAGGATGCGGCCGCTCGTGACGTCCTGCTCCTTCATGACGAGCTGCATCATCGTCGACTTGCCGGAGCCCGACGTGCCGACGACGAAGGCGAACTCGCCCCGGGCGATCTCGAGGCTGACGTCGTCGAGGGCCGGACGGGTCGTCCGCGGGTAGGTCTTCGTGACGTTCTCGAAGAGGATCATGCGTCGGGCCTCGACTCGTGCTGGGAACGGCTGGTCTGCGCCGGCGCCGGTCGTCCCGGGAGCGGGACGTCGCGCACAGCCGCCTACGAGGCTACGGCCGGCGGGCAGCGTTCCCCGGGACCGCGCCGCGCGTGGCGTGGCGTGGGGCCGGGCGGCAGAGCGAGCCCGGCCCCGCAGCCGATCAGGCCTCGGCGCGCTTCTGGCCGATCTGCCAGCGGATGCCGGCCTCGATGAAGCCGTCGATGTCACCGTCGAAGACGGCGGCCGGGTTGCCGGTCTCGAACTCGGTGCGCAGGTCCTTGACCATCTGGTACGGGTTGAGCACGTACGAGCGCATCTGGTCGCCCCAGCTCGCCTTGACGTCGCCGGCCATCTCCTTCTTGACCGCGGCCTCCTCGGCCTTGCGCTGCAGGAGCAGGCGCGACTGGAGCACGCGCAGGGCGGCGGCGCGGTTCTGGATCTGGCTCTTCTCGTTCTGCATCGACACGACGATGCCGGTCGGCAGGTGCGTCATGCGCACGGCCGAGTCGGTCGTGTTGACGCTCTGGCCACCGGGGCCGCTCGAGCGGAAGACGTCGATCTTCAGCTCGTTCTCGGGGATCTCGATGGAGTCGTCGCTCTCGATGAGCGGGATGACCTCGACGGCCGCGAAGCTCGTCTGGCGACGGCCCTGGTTGTCGAAGGGGCTGATCCGCACCAGGCGGTGGGTGCCACCCTCGACGGAGAGGTGGCCGAACGCATACGGGACGTTGACCTCGAAGGTGGCGGACTTGAGGCCCGCCTCCTCGGCGTAGGAGGTGTCCATGACCTTGGTCGGGTAGCCGTGACGCTCGGCCCAGCGCAGGTACATGCGCATGAGCATCTCGGCGAAGTCGGCGGCGTCGACACCACCGGCGCCCGAGCGGATGGTGACGACGGCCTCGCGCTCGTCGTACTCCCCGGACAGCAGGGTGCGCACCTCGAGCTCGCCGACGTCCTTCTTCAGCTTGGCGAGGTCGCGCTCGGCCTCCTCGAGGGTGGCCGTGTCGTTCTCCTCCTGGCCCATCTCGACGAGCGTCTCGAGGTCCTCGATGCGCTGGTCCATCGTCACGACGCGGTCGCGCTCGGAGTTGGCGCGCGAGAGCGCGCTCGTCACCTGCTGCGCCTTGTCGGGGTCGTCCCAGAGGTCGGGGGCGGAGGCCTGCTGCTCCAGGTCGGCGATGGTCGCCGCGAGCGCGTCGAGGTCGGTGACCCCGCGCACGGAATCCATCGTCGCGCGCAGGTCCTTGAGCTCTTGCATGAAGTCGACAGCCACGAGGCAGCAGCCTACGGCAGCGGCGCGCGGGTCTGCGCACGCCGCTGCCGGACGGGCGGGGTCAGCAGGAGGTGTAGCCCTTGCGGGTGCCCTTGAAGGTGCACGTGTCGACGGTCTTGCCGGAGGCGTTCTTGAGGATCGCCGTGTCGCCCGTGTTGTTCCAGACGTACCAGCCGCTGCCGAAGTAGCGGTTCTTCTGCGTGGCGGTGCCCTTGCCGGTGCGGATCGTGACGCTCGCGCCGGCCTTGAGGGTGAACGTCGGGAAGCGGTAGGTGTGGCCGACCTTGTCGCGCAGCGTGTAGCCGGTGAGCGAGCGGGCGCTGCGCGTCGTGTTCTTGAGCACGACGTACTCGGCGTTGAGGCTCGCGTTGCCGCCGCGGTCGGCGCCGGGCGAGTCGTAGAAGACCTTGCTGATCATGACGGCCGGCAGCGCCTGGGCCGAGGTCGCGGTGGCGACGGGTGCGACGACGGCGAGGCCGAGGCCGGCGGTGGCCACGAGGGCCCGGGTGAGAGTGGTGCGCATGCTTCCCTGTCTGGTCGGTGCGTGGCACCGCGGCGTCGGCCGCGGCACGTGTGCTCTGTCGTGCTGGGTCGTGCTGGGTCGGGCGCCGCGGGGTTGGAGCGCACCGACGACCGACCGTAGGGGGCGCCGACGGAGGACGTGGCCGTTTTGCCGGAATTGCCGAGGGCAGGGCTCAACGCCGCGGCAGCAGGACTCGACGCCGCGGCAGCAGGACTCAGCGCAGCGGTGCCCTGGCGCGGGACGTCACGGTCATCGTGACGCTGCCACCGAGGGACTCGAGCACCCACCCCGACATGGGCAGGCGCGCGGTGCCCTGCACCGTGACAACCGCCGTCGAGCCGTCGGGCGTGCCGGTTTCCTGCACCACCGACCACGAGGCGATCCCGGGCGGGAGCGGGGTCGAGGAGAGGTGCGCGACGGCCGCGGCGGCGACCGACGCGTCGGTGAGCGCGAGCCGGTCGAGCACGCCTCCCTCGTAGGCGGCGCGCTCGTCGAGGGCGCTCGCAGCCTCCAGCGCCGCGGCGTCGGCCGCGTCGAGCAGCCGGATGCGCGCCAGCTGCGCCGCCGTGACGTCGATGCCGCCGAGCACGAGCAGGCCCGCGAGGGCGAAGAGCCCGAGCACGAGGATGCCGATCTGGCCACGGTCCCGCGCCCCGCGCCCTGCACCGTCGAGAGGCCACCGTCTGCGGGTTCCGGTGGGTCGAGAGGCCGGTGCCGGCCGGCGCCCGGCGGGCTGCCGCGGCGTCATCGGGCCGCGAACCGGTCGACGGTGACGACACTGGTGGAGCGGATCGTCACGGTGGCGGGCAGGTGCGAGGCCAGGAAGTCGGGGACGAGGGGCAGCTGGACCTCGATCGTCGCCGTGGCCGTCACGGCTGCGCGCGGTCGCAGGCACGGGCTCCCGTCGCAGCCGACGGCGACGCTCGCGCCGCGGTCGAAGGCGAAGTCGGCGAAGGCGAGGGCCGCGGCCGCCCCGGCCCGGGCGTGCGCCTCGCCCTCGGTGCCGGAAGTCACGAACGCCCGCCCCGCCTCGCGCCCGGCGAGGGAGGCCGCGAAGGACGCGGCCTGCACCCGGGCCACGGTGAGCACGAGGTAGGTCAGCGGCAGCAGGAGCAGCAGCCCCAGCACGATGAACTCGATGATGGCCCGGCCGTCGTCGGCGGGTGGACGGCACCGGAGCGCACGCCAGCGCCCACGGCGGAGCCGACCCCGGAGCCGACCCCGGAGCCCAGGTCTCGGTCCGTGCGTCCTCACGGCGACGCTCCCGAGAGCACCTGCTCCTCGCTGAAGGCGCGACCGGTCACGGTCAGCCCTCCACTCGGGCCGAGCGGTCCGACCACCGGCAGCGGCGCCGACACCGTGACCTCCACGACCCGGACGCCGGTGGACGTCGTCGACCGCACCGCTGCGACCTGCGACTCCGAGGAGCCGAACGAACCGCCGAGCAGCGACCGGGTGCGCGCCACGGCATCGTCCGGGCCGGCGTCGGCGCGTGCCCCGTAGCGAGCTCCCTCCGACGCCGCCGCGATGAGGGTGTTGCGGACGTAGAGCGCCAGGCTCAGCTGGAAGACGCCGAGCCCGACGACGAGCACCAACGCCGCGACCATGACGAACTCCGCGACGGCCGATCCCCGCTCGGACCCACCCGGCCGTCGGCGCCGCTGCGGCCTCACGGTCCCTTGACGCCCGCGATCGCGTCGCTGAACAGCTGTCCGAGCTGCGGGCCGGCGATGGCCCACAACGCCGTCACGAGCCCCGCGGTCATGATTGTGATGAGCACCCAGCCGGGCACGTCGCCGCGGTCGGTGGACCCGCCGAGGCGGCGCGCAGCGCCTCGGCGCAACGCTCCCCCACCGGCCTGCCTCACGACCGCACAGGCACGCTGCTGGGCGGTGACGATCCGGTTCATGTCGATCTCCCTGCACTCGATGGATGTGGACCTGGCACGACAGGAGAGCCCTGGAGCCGATGCGGCGTTCAGAGCTCGAGGTGGAGGAGGCGCAGCCCGGGGTAGAGGGCGAAGAGCACCGTCACCGGGAGAGTGAGGAAGACGATCGGGACCATCATGTAGATCTCCTTGCGGCCGCCCTGCTCGAGCAGGGTGCGGCGACCGTCCTCACGGACGTCCTGGGCCTGCGCGCGGAGCACCTCGGCGAGCGGCGTGCCGCGCTCGACGGCCACGACGATGCCGTCGACGAAGCGCGCCAGGCTGACGAGCCCCGTGCGGTCGGCCAGACCCTGCAGCGCCGTGGGCAGGTTGGCGCCGGCCCTCGCGTCGGCGAGGCACCGCCGCAGCTCGGCCGCGAGCTCACCGTGGGACAGCCGACAGACGCGTTCGAGGGCTCCGACAGCCCCTTCGCCGGCGCTCACGGCGAGGGCGAGCAGCTCTGCCACCGTGGGAAACTCGGTCAACATCCGTGCCTCGCGCCGAGAGGCCGCGCGGCTCAGCACGTAGTCGCGGCCGGTGATGCCGCCGAGGGTGCCGACGACCACCGTCCCGACGAGAAGGGGCAGCGGCAGGCCGCGCTGGGCCACCGTCACCGCAGCGGTGAGGAGCAGACCGACGACGGCCCCCACGGCGCCGAAGCCGACCTGTTCGGCACGGAACCGTTCGACGTCCACGGGCTGTCCCGCGCGTTGCTGGCGCCGGGCCACGGATGCCGCCCCGCCGAGAGCCCGTCCGACGACCGCGCCGAGTCGCGTCAGATAGGGGGCGAGCAGGTCGCCGAAGCCGAAGGGTCCTCGCGCCGGCGCCGGTCGCGCGAGGAGGCTGGAGGGACGTGGGGTGTCGCGCAGGTAGGGCTCGAGGCGGTCGTCGAGCGTCGGCCGACGGCCGGCCGGCATCCCGGCGACGACGAGGGCGACTCCCGCCGCGAGCAGCAGGCCAGCCGTCGCGCCGGCCCACGACCAGCTCCCGGAGTCCAAGGCGGAGTCCAACCCGGCGACCAGCCCGGCGACGTCGGCGGCGGTCGGGACGGGCGTCATCGCAGGACCCGTTCCTCGTCGGGAAGACGGCCGACCCAGACCATGACGCGGTAGGCGACGATGCACAGGGCCGCGCCGACTGCCAGTACGACCCAGCCCGTGGGGGTGGCGTAGGCGGCGAGCGAGCTGCCGTTCAGGGCCAGCAGGCCGAGCACGACCCACGGCGCGCCTGCCGCCAGTCGGGCCGCGTTGACGGTCCAGCCCTGCCGGGTCTCGAGCTCCGCTCGGGTGCGCGCGTCCTCGCGCAGGAACGAGGACAGCGCGCGCAGCAGCCGGCCGAGGTCACTGCCGCCGACCTCGCGCGCGATGCGCAGCGACTCGACGATCCGGTCGCCGACGGGGTCGCTCAACCGGTCCTTGAGCCGGTCGAGGCAGTCGTGGAACCGGCCGGTGGTGCGGTAGTCCTCCGCGAAGGCCACGAAGGCCGGCCGCAGCTCCTCGGGCCCGCGCACCGCGAGCTGGGCCAACGCCTCGGGCAGCGCGAGCCCGGCGCGCACTCCCGACGTGATGTTGTCGACGACGTCGGGCCACAGGTCGCGGAGCTTGTTGCGGCGCTTGCGCGCCTGGGCGCGGACGAGGGCGACGGGCAGGGATCCCGCCATTAGCGCGAAGCACAGGGCGATGGGGGTCACGCGGGTCATTGCGAGCACGATGAGGAATGTGAGCACGAGGAGGACCGCCGACCCGGACAGGACGTTGGCCGGCGACACTCCCGGGTGTCCCGCCTGGTTGAGGTGGTCGCGCAGCTCGACGAGGAAGCCCGGCGGCCGCGCCCTCTCCTCGGCCGGCGGGCGCGGCCAGAACGAGGCGTAGACGAGGAAGACTCCGACCCCGAATGTGAGACCGATGACCAGCGGTGAGTTCACGAGTCCCCCTGTGCGAGAAGGGCGGTGACGTCGAATCCGGCGCGTTCGAAGGCTTCGCGACGCGGCGGGAAACCGTCGGCGCGGCGCAGCACGCCGTCCCGCGTGACGAAGAGGTCGGCGACCTCGATGACGTCGGCCTCGACGCGCCCCGGCACCGCGACGATCTCCCGTACGCGTCGGACGCCGTCGCGCTCGAGCGCCACGTGCAGCACGAGGTCGAGGGCGGCAGCGACCGTCGGCACGACGAACCGGCTCGACACGTTCTCCCCCGCCAGCAGCGGCAATGTGCACATCTTGGTGACCGCCTCGCGGGCACTGTTGGCGTGCACGGTGCACATGCCGGGCACCCCGCTGTTGAGCGCGATGAGCAGGTCGAGGCTCTCCTCCTGGCGCACCTCGCCGACGATGATGCGCGACGGCCTCATCCGCAGGGCCTCCTTGACCAGACGGCGCAGCGGCACCTCTCCCGTGCCCTCGAGGCTCGGCTGGCGGCACTGCATGGCCGCCACGTCGCGCTGCGGGATCTTCAGCTCGAAGACCTCCTCGCAGGTGACGATCCGCTCGCGTGGCGGCACCGCCGCGGCCAGGCACCCCAGCAGCGTCGTCTTGCCCGCCTGGGTGCCGCCGGCCACGAGCACGTTGAGGCCGCTCGCCACCGCCGCCTCGAGGAACGTCGCGGCCTGCCGTGGCAGCGTGCCGAGGCGCACGAGGTCGTCGAGGTGGTCGGCCCGCACGACGAACTTGCGGACGTTGACCTGCCAGTGGGTGCGGCTGATGTCGGGGATCACGACGTGCAGCCGCGAGCCGTCGGGCAGGGTCGCGTCGACGAAGGGACTGCTGAGGTCGACGCGCCGGCCGCTGCTCTTGAGCATCCGCTCGACGAGGTCGCGCACGTCGTCGGAGGTGAGGATCGTCGGGGTCAGCTCCGCCACGCCACCGCGCGCGACGAAGACCTTGCTCGGCTCGTTGATCCAGATCTCCTCGACCGTGGGGTCGTCGAAGTACTGCTGGAGCGGCCCGTAGCCGGCGACGACGGCGAGGATCGAGTGGACCGCGAGCCGCGGGTCCCCCAGAGCGGGCAGGCCACCGTGCAGGGAGCGCTCGTCGTAGTCCTGGACGGCGTCCTGCACGAGGCGGCGCACCGCCTTGGTGTCGCTCGCCGGGTCGAGCCCCGAGCGTCGGATCAGCTCGCGGACCTCGCCCTCGACGCGTCGAACTGCTTCGTGTGTCGACATGCAAACCCCTGAACCCCATCGGGTGCCATGACCTGCTGGCACCCCGACGCTAGGGCATCCGCGGGCGCCTTCGTGGGCGGAATCCACAGCCTCCCGGGACAGCTCGGGGCGAACCAGATCAAATCGGTCAACCTCGAATTCGCTTGTCCACCGGCGTGATCCACCACCTATGGACAACTCGCGCCGTCACCGGCGCGGCTCGGGTTGCATCGGACCACCGGCCCGTCCGCGCGAGAGGAGGACACGTGCGGATCCCCCTGACCGTCGTCGACCTGCACGCGGGCGGGCCGCCCCGTGACCTGCTCGTCGACGCCCCGCCCGGCACCCCGTTCGGACGCATCCGTGCAGAGATCGCCACCGCCGCCGGCTGCGACGGTGCGCACCTCACCTGCGACGGGCGCCCGGTCGGCGACGACGCCGAGCTCGGCCGGCCACCGCTGCTGCGCGGCGCCGTGCTGACGACGGGGGATGGGGCGGGCGGGGCGTCCCTGTTCGGAGCCGTCGAGCTGCGGATCACCGGTGGTTTCGGCGCCGGCCGCACCATGCGCCTCGGCCGCGGCCAGCACCTCATCGGTCGGGCGGCCGGCGCCTCGGTCCGCCTCGACGACCCCGCGGTGTCCCGGGCCCACGCCCACCTGGACGTGCGTGCCGACGGGATCCGGCTGCGCGACCTGCAGCCGACCAACCGCTCGACCGTCGACGGTCTCCCCGTGCCGACCGGCGGCATCCGGCTGGAGGACGGCCAGCACGTCGTCGTCGGCTCGACGTCCCTGACGCTCGGGCGCCCTCGTCTGGCCGTCGCCCGGCACGAGGTGCGCGACGGCGTCGTGCAGGTCCACCGGCCCCCGCGGTTCGTCGACACGAGCCCGCCACCGAGCGTCCACGTTCCCGAGGAGCCGCAGCGCCCCGAGCCTGGTCGGATGCCGGTGCTCGCGTCGGTGGCGCCCCTGCTCGTGTCCGCGGCGCTCGCCGTCGCGCTCGCCTCCCCCGCGCTGCTCCTCTTCGCCCTCCTCTCCCCCGTGCTGCTGATCGGCCAGTGGTGGAGCGACCGCCGCGCCGGGCGCACGTCCCACCGGCGCCGGCTCCAGGCACACTCAGCCGCCCTCGCGCACGCGGAGCAGGCCCTGCTCAGCGCCGCGCGCGACGACACCGCCGTGCGCCGGGACGCCCACCCCGACCTCGGTGTCGTGGCCGCCGTCGCCAGTACCCGGGCCACCCGCCTCTGGGAGCGGCGCCCCGGGGACGCCGACCACCTCGTGGTGCGCGTCGGGTGCGCCGACCAGCCCGCCCGCACCGGCGTCACCGGCTGCGTGCCGGACGTCGTCCCGCTCGCCGACGACGCGCCCGTCCTCGTCGACCTGACGGCCGCCGGCGTGACCGGGATCCACGGCGCTCGGGCCGCGGGGGCGTCCCTGGTCGGCGGCCTCGTCGTCCAGATCGCGTCGTGGCACTCTCCGCGCCACCTGACGATCGAGCTGCTCACCGCGGCACGGTCACCCGGGGGCGCGTGGGAGTGGCTCGGCCTCCTGCCGCACGCGACGCTGCGGGACGGCACGTCCACGCGGGTCGCGCTGGGGCCGCGGGAGGTGGGCGAGCGCGTCGCCGAGCTGCGTGCACTCGCGGTCCTGCGTCGAGAGGCGGCAGCCGGCCTGGATGGCCCACGGACCCGCCACCCCGCAGACACGGTCGTGCTCGTCGACGGGCCCGACGCGCTGCGGACCGTGCGGGGGTTCGCCGAGCTGCTCACGGAGGGTCCCGCGGCCGGCATCGTCTTCGTCTGCCTCGGCGACGACGCGCAGGCGCTTCCCGCGGAGACGCGCGTCACGGTCGAGGTCGACGCCCGCGACGGGAGCGCGACACGACGCGACGACAGCGGCACGCTCACCGGCATCCGCGCCGACCTGCCCACCCCGGGATGGCTGGAGACGACCGCCCGCGCCCTCGCCCCCCTCGTCGACGCGACCCCCGAGCCCGGCCAGGCCTCCCTGCCCGACGAGGTCTCCTTCGTCGACCTGCACCGTCGGGTCGGCCCCGACCCCACCGACGCCCGGCAGGTGGCCGAGGCGTGGGAGCGGGGCGACGGCCGCCCACGAGCACTGCTGGGGGTCGGCCCCGCTGGGCCCTTCCACGTCGACCTCGCGGCCGACGGCCCCCACGCCCTGGTCGGCGGCACCACCGGATCGGGCAAGTCCGAGCTGCTCCAGGCCCTCGTCGCAGGCCTCGCCGTCACGAACCGCCCCGACCAGCTGTCGCTGCTGCTCGTCGACTACAAGGGTGGCTCGGCGTTCGGCGCGTGCGCCCGGCTGCCGCACACCGTCGGCCTCGTCACCGACCTCGACGGCCACCTCACCTCGCGCGCCCTGACCTCCCTCGACGCGGAGATGAAGCGCCGCGAGCAGCTGCTCGCCCGCGCCGGCGCGAAGGATCTCGAGGACTACCGCCCCCGGGCGTCCGTATGCGTCGATTTGCCGACCCTGCCCCGGCTCGTCATCGTGCTCGACGAGTTCAAGGCCCTCGCCGACGAGTTCCCCGACTTCATCGCCGGGCTCGTCCGCGTGGCCGCGCTGGGACGGTCGCTGGGCCTGCACCTCGTGCTCGCCACCCAGCGACCGTCGGGCGTGGTGTCGGGCGACATGCGGGCCAACGTCGCCCTGCGCATCGCGCTGCGCGTCCGTGACCGTTCCGACAGCACGGACGTCATCGACGCGGCCGATGCCGCGGCCCTCGAGCCGCGCACCCCGGGACGGGCGTGCGTGCGCACCGGCGACCACGAGCTGACGACGGTGCAGACCGCGTTCCTCGGCGGCCCGGCTGCACGTCACGCGGCCCGTCAGGCGGTCACGGTGCACGTGCTCGACCCAGGGCGCCGGCGACCGACCACGACGGCGGTGCCTTTGCAGCCGAGGTCCACCGAGCTCGATGCCGTCGTCTCGGCCCTGCAGGAGGCGGCGACCCGGCTCCACATCCCTGGCGCCGCACCACCTTGGCTGCCGCCGCTCCCCCGTGAGCTGTGCGCAGCGGACCTGTCAGTCCCGCAGCGGGATCCAAACATCGGCAAGGTGAGCGCACGACTCGGAACCGGACCTGTGCTCGCGCTCGGCCTCGTCGACGTGCCGGTGCAGCAGCGCCAGGACGTGCTGGTGTGGGAGCTGCAGGACGGCGGCCATCTCGGCATCGCGGGCGGCTCGCGCAGCGGGCGCACGACCGCGCTCGCCACGGTGGCCCACGGCCTCGCCGTGGCGACCAGCCCGGGCGACGTGCACCTCCACGTGCTGACCGGCTCGCCCCCGCCGGAGGGCCTCCGCGACGCGCTCGAGGGCCTGCCCCACGTCGGCACCGTCACCGGTCCGGACGACCTGGCCGTCACCCGACGCCTGCTCCGCCGGCTCGTCGGGATGCTCGAGGCGGGTGCGCCGCCCGCCTCGCACACGGTCGTCCTCGTCGACGGGTGGGAGCCGCTCGAGGAGGCGCTCGCCACCGTCGAGCACGGGGCACCGCTCGACGACCTGCACCGGCTCGTCCGCGACGGTCCGAGCGTAGGTCTGCGGTTCGCCGTGACCGGAGGACGGGCGATCCTCTCCGGCCGGCTGCCCGGGCTTCTGCGGCGGCGGCTCGCCCTGCACCTCCCGGACCCCCTCGACCTCGCGCTCGCGGGGATAGCAGCCGAGGCCGCCGGCACGCCACGACCGCCGGGGCGCGCGATCGACGTCGGCAGCGGCCTCGAGGTGCAGCTCGCGGTCCCCGGCGACGATGCCTCGCTCCCCGCCACGCTCATCGCCCTGAACGCACTGACCGGACTGAACGCGCTGACCTCGCCGACGGACGGCGCCGGCCCCGGAGACGTCGTGTCGGCCCGGTCGGCTGCACCACCGTGGCGCCTCCGGCCTCTACCGGGCGAGGTCGGCCTCGGCGTGCTGCCGAGTGATGACGAGCTGCTGGTCGTCGGTCTGGGCGGCGACGAATGCCGGCCCGTGGGCGTCCCTCTCGGGAGCGGCTACCGTCGGGCCCTCGTCGCAGGTCCCCCACGTTCCGGTCGGTCGAACACGTTGCGGTGCTTGGCGATCCGTCTGCTGGAACGTGGCCGTACCGTCGTCGTCGTGGCACCCCGGCGAACGGATTCCGCTGCGTGGACGACCTCGTCCACGGTCCTCGTGCTCGGCGCGTCGGACCGGGAGCAGCTCGTCGGGACACTGCGCCGCGAGCCGCACGCGTGCCTCCTCGTCGACGACGTCGAGCTGCTCGAGGGCAGCGAGGTGGAGGCGGTGCTGGTCGAGGCCGTCGGGATCGTCGATGACAGCGACGGCCTGGTCGTGGTGGCCGGCGAGCTCGACCGCGCGAGCGCCGCCTACCGCGGCCTCGTGCCCGCCGTGGCCCGCGACGGTCTCGGCATCGTGCTCGGCGCGACGGCTGCGTCCGACGGCGACGTGCTCGGCGCGCGTCTCGAGCTCCCGCAGGAGCGTCGTCCCGGGCGAGGCTTCCTCGTCCGGGGCGGCCACGCGGAACCGATCCAGGTCGCGAGAGCAGATCGGTAGAGCCCCGGGAGCTACGACACTGACCCGCCGCGCGGGTCACTGACACAGCCCACGGACCCCCGACGCCGAACCGCAGACCCTTCGGCCACTACGTCACTGACCCGGGAAGCGGGTCAGTGACGTAGCCCACGGACCCCCGACGCCGAACCGCAGACCCCCCGGCCCCTACGTCACTGACCCGGGAAGCGGGTCAGTGACGTAGCGGTGGGACCGCACCCCCCGGGGCGCGGGACGGCCGGACAGCGGGACGCGCTCGGTCACGGACAGCGGCGACAGGCGGGCCCGGCGTCTGCCACCCTCGTGGTCACCACCCCGGCCGAGGAGGACGACCATGACGCGTGGCGCCCGAGAGATCACCCTGCGCTTCCTGGCGGCGCCGACGGACGCCGGCTACTCCGGCACGGTCGGGGGTGGCCGCGTGCTCGAGTGGATCGACAAGGCGGGCTACGCCGCCGCCGCGGGGTGGAGCGGGACGTACAGCGTGACGGCATACGTCGGCAACGTGCGCTTCTCGCGACCCGTCGAGGTCGGCGACCTCGTCGAGGCGACCGCCCGCGTCATCCACACGGGCACCTCGAGCATGCACATCCTCGTCACCGTCTCGGCCGGCAACCCGCGCGACGGGCAGCTCCGCCCGACGACCGACTGCATCATGGTCTTCGTCGCCGTCGACGGCTCGGGCCGACCGACACCGGTCCCCGCCCTCGTCGCCGAGACCGACGACGACCGGCACTGGCAGCGCAGCGCCGTGCAGCGCATCGACCTGCGCGCCGAGATCGCCGAGGCGATGGCCGCGCAGACCTACAGCGACGCCGGCACGGCGCCCCGCGTCGTGCTCCGCTTCCTCGCCGCCCCGACCGACGTCAACTGGGGCGGCAAGGTGCACGGCGGCATCGTCATGCGCTGGATCGACGAGGCCGCGCACGTGCTCGCCACGCAGTGGACGGGGTCGGCCTCGAACGTGGCCGTCTACGCCGGCGGGGTGCGCTTCTACCGACCGCTCCGCATCGGCGACCTCGTCGAGGTGGAGGCCCGCCTGCTGCTCACGGGCACCTCGAGCATGCACGTCAGCGTGCACGTGCGCTCCGGCGACCCGGCCGCGACCGGCGAGCTCGCCCTGACGACGCACTCCCTCATCGTCTTCGTGCCGCTCGACGCCGAGGGCAACGCCGTGGCCGCCCGCACCTGGGAGCCCGTCAGCGACGAGGACCGGGCCCTGCGCGACCACGCCCGCGCCCTCGTCGAGATGCGCAACCGCATCGACGACGCTCGGCACATCCCCTGAGCCCCGCGGCCCGCCGACGGACGGATGCGTGCTGTTCACCGGGCGGTCACCGCAGCGGCACCCACCGGGCCTCCTTGCGCTCCTAGCGTTCCCAGTGGTTCCCGGCCGCGCCGACCTCAGGGGCGCGGCGGACCCCATCGCCGAAGGAGCACCCCCGTGAGCCCCACCCTCCTCCCCCTGGTCTCGACGCCCCGCCACGGCTCGCGCAGCCGGATGACGTGTCGCTTCCGCTGCAACGACGCGTGCGACGCGCCCGTGCCCAACGAGTCGGACAACCCCGCCATGCGCGACCTCGTCGAGGGCGCGCTCGCCCGCCGCTCCGTGCTCAAGACCGGCGCGCTCGGCGCCGGCGCCCTCGTCGTCGGAGGCCTCGCGACGGCGGCCCCCGCCGCGGCCGCCCCCGGCAGCTCGAGCACGTCCGCCGCGTCCACCGCGGCCGCGGCCCGCGGCGGCCGGCACTGCAGCCACGACGTCAGCAAGGCCGCCTTCACGCCCGTCGCGCCGAACCGCACGGATGCCGTGACGAACGCGCCCGAGTTCACCCACAACGTCGTCATCCGCTGGGGCGACCCGGTCGAGGCCGGCGCCCGCCGCTTCGACGTGCACGCGCAGACCCCCGAGGCGCAGGCGAAGCAGTTCGGCTACAACAACGACTACGTCGGTGTTCTCCCGCTCGACGGCCGCCGGGCCCTGCTCGTCACGAACCACGAGTACACGGACGAGAACCTCATGTTCCCGGCCGGCGAGTACGACGACGTGACGATCAAGAAGATCGCGATGGCCGCGCACGGCATGTCGGTCGTCACCATCGAACGCGGCCGCGCCGCCGGCTCGTGGATCCGGGCCGACCACCGCCGCTCGCGCCACAACCGGCGCATCACGGTGCACACCGAGTTCGCCTTCCACGGCCCCGCCGCCGGGCACGAGCTGCTCCGCACCGAGGCCGACCCGACCGGCACCCGCGTCAACGGCACCTTCGGCAACTGCGCCGGCGGCACGACGCCCTGGGGCACCGTGCTCTCCGGCGAGGAGAACTTCAACGGCTACTTCGACGCGAGCGGCCCCGTCGACGCCGCGAACGCCACGTCGTTCAAGCGCTACGGCCTCGCCACGTCGGCCACGACCAACCGCGGCTGGTCGGACGTCGACGAGCGCTTCGACCTCGCCAAGCACCCGCACGAGGCCTACCGCTTCGGCTGGGTCGTCGAGGTGGACCCTCTCGAGCCGACCTCCACGCCCGTCAAGCAGACCATGCTCGGCCGCTTCAAGCACGAGGGCGCGAACGTCACCATCGCGAAGTCCGGCCACGCCGTCGCGTACATGGGCGACGACGAGCGCGGCGACTACATCTACAAGTTCGTCTCCGCCGACCGCTTCCGCCACGGCCGCTCCCCCGCGGCCCGGCGCCACAACAAGACGCTCCTCACCAAGGGCACGCTCTACGTCGCGAAGTTCACCGGCGACGGCACGGACGATGGCGTCTTCGACGGGTCCGGCGAGTGGCTGCCGCTCACGTCGCACCACCGCTCGCACGTCCCCGGGATGAGCGTCGCGGAGGTGCTGGTCAACACCCGCCTCGCGGCCGACACGGTCGGCCCGACGAAGATGGACCGGCCGGAGGACATCGAGCCGAACCCGGTCAACGGCAAGATCTACTGCGCCCTGACGAACAACTCCGACCGCGGGGCCAAGTACCCGACGGACGAGACGAACCCGCTCGCCTCGAGCATGGTGCGGACCGAGCTCGGCGCACCGCTGACGAGCAAGGCGGGCAACCGCAACGGCTACGTGCTCGAGGTCACCGAGCGCGGGACCGACCACACCGCAACGAGGTTCGCGTGGGACCTCTTCCTCGTCTGCGGCGACCCGACGGCGCCGGAGACGTACTTCGCCGGCTTCGACAAGAGCAAGGTCAGCCCCATCAGCTGCCCCGACAACGTCGCCTTCGACGGTGCCGGCAACCTCTGGATCTCGACCGACGGCAACGTGCTCGGCTCGAACGACGGGCTCTTCCGCGTGCCGGTGGCCGGCCCCCGTCGCGGGCACGTCGAGCAGTTCCTCACCGTCCCGTTCGGTGCCGAGACGTGCGGTCCCCTCGTCTCGCGCGACCAGCGCTCGGTCTTCGTCGCGGTGCAGCACCCCGGCGAGACGGACGGCGCCACGTTCGAGTCGCCGTCGAGCACCTGGCCGCACACCGACGGCTTCCCGCGCCCCAGCGTCGTCGTGTCCTACCGGAGGTGACGACCCGCCGCTGAACGGACGCAGAGCGGCCCGGCACCCACGGACGGTGCCGGGCCGCTCTGCTCGCACGGACTCAGGCGGTGAGCAGGAGCGAGCCCCAGCCGGTGCCCTCGCTGTAGGACCCCGGGACGAATGCGCCGTCGCCGAAGATCTCGTAGCCGCGGAGCTCACCGGACGACGTGCGGGCCCAGACGAGGGCCCGGCCGTACGTCGCCTCGCTCACGGTGATCGAGGTGAAGCCGCCCCAGCCGCTGCCGATCTGGCGCCGGGCGAGGAAGCCCCCGGTGCCGTTGCCGGGGTAGAGGAAGAGCCTGCCGATGCCGTCACGGGCCAGCAGGTCGGTGCGGCCGTCGAAGTCGACGTCGCCGCTCGCGACGAGGGCCGTCATGCCCGACCAGCCGGTGCCGATCTGCTGGCGCGCGGCGAGCGTCCCGCGGCCCGTGCCCGGGTACAGCCACAGCGTGCCGCGGCCGTCACGGGCGACGACGTCGGCGATGCCGTCTCCGTTCCAGTCGCCGGGCCCGACGATCGTGTAGCTGCCCCAGCCGGTGCCGAGCCGGGTGCGCTCGAGGAAGCCGCCACCGCCGAGACGCCCGCGGTAGAGCCAGAGGGTGCCCTCGACGTCGCGGGCGACGAGGTCGGCCTGGTCGTCGCCGGTGAGGTCACCGACCGACACGAAGGTGCGGTAGAGCCCCCAGCCGGAGCCGATCTGGGTCCGGCCGTCGAGCTCCATGCCGGTGTTGCGGTACGCCCACAGCGCGCCCTTGCCGTCGCGTGCGAGCAGGTCGTGGTGACCGTCACCGGTGCGGTTCGAGGTGCCCTTGCCCTGGACCTGGCGCACGTCCCAGCCGTGCAGCGTCGTGCCCGACGGCGCCTCCTCCCAGCCGATGGCCGAGAGCTCGTCGTCGCTGCCGTCGGCGGCCCCCGCGAGGTCGACCCGGTGGACGCCCACGGTGTAGGCGTTCTCGTCGGCGGGGTCCGGCACGTCGCGCTCGACGTAGAGCGAGCCGTCCGTCGTCAGGCGCGGTGAGGCGAACGAGTCGGTGGCGGACGAGCGGACCGTCGCGACGACGCCGTTCGTCGTCTTGCGCTTGAGCGTGCTCCGCGCGCCGTCGTCGGTCGTGAACCAGATCGTGCCGTTCGGCGCGACCTCGGGCGTGTAGCCGCCGGACGTCCCGGCGAGCGGCGTCACCGTCGTGCACGTGCGGCAGAGGACGCCGAGGCCGTCGTCGTCTGTGCCGAAGGTGCTGACGACGAGGCTGCCGTCGGCGCGCCAGGCCGGCTCGGCCACGGCGGGGACGCTCGTCACCGACCGCACGGCGTGGGCGCCGAAGACGTCGACGAAGCCGACGCCGATCGGCTCGCCGCCCGCGTCGTAGCGCGAGAAGGCGAGGGTCTGGCCGTCGAAGGAGAAGGCCGGGTCGGCCGGCATGACGCTCGCGCCGAGGTCGACGGTGAAGACGACGGCCGACGTGCTCGCCCGGCGCACCTCGAGGACCGGGTGGCCCGCCGGACCCGCGACGCGCGTGACGGCATACAGCCGCCCGTCGGCCGAGAAGGCCGGGGCGACGAAGCGCTCGGAGGACGACGAGCGCGAGCCCTGGTCGTACTCGCCCTGCTGGTAGACGCCGGTGCTCGCGGCGACGACGGCGTCGACCGTGCCCCAGCCGTCGCGGGTCCACGTGCCCTGGTAGTACTCCGTCGCGCAGTCGCGCACGACGGTGCCGTCGCCGCGCTTGGCCACGAGGCGGTAGAGGTAGACGGCGCGCTGGTTGATCGACGCGTCCTTCACGATGCCCGACGCCGCGGCGACCGTGGCGACGGACCGCCAGGCACCGCCGTCGCGCTGGCGCTGGAGCACGATGCTCGACGCGCCGGGGACGGCGACGTGGACGACGGAGCGCTCGGCCAGGGTGTTGACCCACAGCTCGTCGTTCGAGCAGCCCGCCAGCCCGGCGGCAGGGCTCGGCGCGGCCTGGACGTCCGCGCCGCGCGCCGCCGACCCGACCCGGGTGCCCGCCTGGGGCGTGGCGCCTGCCTGCGGCGTGGCGCCCAGCGCCTTGGGCATGGCTCGGCCGGTCGAGGCCGCGGCGACCTTCCCCGCGGCGGCGCGCGGCGTCAGGTGCACGGCGGCCGCGCCGTCGGCGAGGACGTGACCCGTGCGGCCCCGCTGGCCCTGCGGGTCGGCGCCCGTCGAGCCGGAGGTGGGACCTGCCGCGGCGCCGGCCGGCGTCGCGAGCGCGATCGGGGCGAGCAGCGAGGCTGCGAGCCCGAGGACGAGGCCCGAGGCCCCGGTGACATGACGAGCCATACGGCTTTTTCTCCCCTGTGAGCGGTGTCGGTCGGTGGAGCACCGACCGGCTCGGACTCTAGGTCACCAAACCCCCGAAACAGCGCGGAATGGGCCAAGCCCGTCACGGGCGCCGGGTGCGGTCAGCGTCCCCGCGTCGGCAGGTGGGTGCGCGGCGCCATCCGCGCCCCGCGCCGGGGGCGGTGGTGACCGGCGAGGCCCAGGAGCGACTGCACGCGGTAGCGGTGCCCGCGGTAGGGCTCGAGCAGCTCGGCCATGCCGTCGTCGTCGACCGGGGTGCCGGTCAGGGCCCACCCGATGTCCTTGGCCACGTGGTAGTCGCCGAAGGAGGGCGAGTCGGGGTCGCCGAGCGCGCGCTGGGCCACCTCGGCCGCGGTCCACACGCCGATACCGGGCAGGGCGCGCATGCGACGGTGCGCCTCCGCGACCGACACGGACAGGCCCTCCTCGAGCCGGCCGGCATACCCGGCGGCCCGCACGAGCGTGCGTGACCGCGCGCCGTCGACCGACGCCTGCAGCCACGCCCACGACGGGATCGCCGCCCAGCCGGCCGGGGTCGGCGGGGCCATCAGGCCGGGGAACGGCCCCGGCGCGGGGGTGCCGTAGCGGCGCACGAGCACGCGGTAGCCGGAGAACGCCTCCTGGCCGGTCACCTTCTGCTCGATGACGGCCGGGGCGAGCGCGTCGAAGAGCAGGCCCGAACGGGGCACGCGCCAGTGCGCGAACCGGCGCCAGGCCTGCGCGACGACGTCGTGGTGGGGCACGAAACCGGAGGCGTCGTCGTCGTCACCGAGCAGGGCCGGCACGGAGTCGAGCAGCCACTGCGCCCCCGGGCCCCACGCCTGCGCGTGCACCTCCGAGCCCCGGGGCAGGCAGACGAGGTGCAGCGTGCCGACTCCCGCCGGGGTCTGCGCCGCCCGCGTCACGGACCCGTCCGCGCCGAACCGCGACGTCGGGTCGCCGGAGCCGCGGCGGAACACCCCGAGCTGGGCCCGCAGCGCGATGACGCGCTCGGTGCGCCAGAGGCGGCTGGACGGTTCGGGCACCACAACATCCTCGCCTACACTCGGCACCGTCGGGCACCGGGAGGGTGACTGCCGACGCCAGCGACTCACGACCGCACGCCGACAGGAAGTAGGAACGATGGCCCGCGAGACGAGCCGAGACCGCCGCGAACGCGTGGCGGCCATGCAGGCCGAGCAGAAGAAGGCCGAGCGCCGTCGCCTCTTCGTCGTCATCGGCGCCTGCGTGGCCGTGCTCGCCATCATCGCCGGGGCGGTGACGTGGGCCATCGTCGGGGAGCAGAACAAGAAGGACGAGGCGCTCGCCGCCATCAGCGGTGACGCCGCCGCGGCCTCGTGCGACCCCGTGACGAACGACCCGGCCACGGGCTCGAGCGACCACGTCGGTCCGGGGACCAACACCCCGGACCTCACGAAGGTCGACTACGCGACGGTGCCCCCCTCGAGCGGCAAGCACTTCGTCGCCCCCGCCGTCGACAGCCGCCGCGTCTACACGACCGCCGACCGGCCCGCCATCGAGACCCTCGTGCACAACCTCGAGCACGGCTACACGATCCTCTGGTACGACCCCTCGGTCGAGAAGGAGCAGGCGAGCTCGTTCGCCGCGCTCGCCACCCGCGTCAACGCGATGCAGGAGGCGGGCAACAAGTTCCTCGTCGCCCCCTGGGACACGAGCCGCGGCGCCTTCCCCGCCGGCAAGAAGTACGCGCTGTCGCACTGGGGCGCCGACGTCGACCAGTCGACCGGCAAGGTCTCGAACCAGATGGGGCACCGCCAGCTCTGCGGTGGCCTCAACACCACCGTCGTCGAGGACTTCGTCAAGAAGTTCCCGTGGAGCTCGGCCCCGGAGCCCGGCGCGGCCTGACCCGCACCAGCCGGGCCGACCCGCGCAGCCGGCCGCCGTGGCGGTCGGCTGCGCGGGTTAGCCTGAGCGCATGGCCAACACCGACGAGTACGTCCCGAGCCCCAGCGACTGGGTGCGCGACCAGGTCGACACCATCGCGCGCACCGGCACCACCGACAGCGTGCACATCATGGACCGCCCCGTCGTGCTGCTCACCATGCGCGGCGCCAGGTCCGGCGCGATCCGCAAGGTGCCGCTCAT
This sequence comes from Terrabacter sp. NPDC000476, assembly GCF_040300125.1. Taxonomy (NCBI): domain Bacteria; kingdom Bacillati; phylum Actinomycetota; class Actinomycetes; order Micrococcales; family Intrasporangiaceae; genus Terrabacter; species Terrabacter sp. NPDC000476. The sequence goes on along the minus strand of NZ_JBEPDF010000004.1, from coordinate 85,175 downwards.
GCGCGTCGAGCACGACGGCTCGTTCGCGGCCGTCGCGAGCCAGGGTGGCGCCCCGACGCACCCGCAGTGGTACCACAACCTCCTCGCGCACCCCGACATCGAGCTGCAGGCCGGCACCGACTCGTTCCCCGTGCGGGCGCGCGAGCTCGAGGGCGACGAGCGCAGCCGGTGGTGGGAGCGCTGCGTGGCCGCGTACCCGCCCTACGCCGAGTACCAGACGAAGACCGACCGGCTCATCCCCGTCTTCGTCCTCGAGCGCCGCTGACGCCCGGACCGGGCCGGGTGGCTCAGTCCGCGCGGCGCGCGCTGACGAGGTGGTGCGACCGCGCGTAGAGCCACCCGCCGAGCGCGGCCAGCACGTCGACGATGGTCACGATGAAGCGCGACATGATCGCGACGGCCGCGGCCGCGGGCGTCGGCATCGCCGTCGAGAGGATGAGCGTCAGCAGCCCCTCGCGGGCACCGAGACCGGCGGGCAAGACGATCGTCAGCATGCCGAGCGAGACCGACAGCGCGTAGCCCGTCATCGAGGCGACGGTGAGGTCGGGGTGCGCGCCCTCCCCCGACACCGCCCGCGCGAGCAGCAGCGTGTGGACGCCGAAGCACACCCAGACGAGCAGGAAGACGACGACGGCCCGGATGACGGCCCCCGTCGACAGGCCCTGCTCGAGCGGCTCCCGCCGCATCGTGCGCAGCATCCGGTCGATGATCGCGTTGAGCAAACGCGGCACGCAGAGCACGACGAGGATCGGGATGCCGAGCAGCAGCCACCAGTCGAAGCCCGACGACTGCCTCGTCAGCAGGAACGACGCCGCGGGCAGCCCGACGAGCAGCCCCGTCAGCAGCGCGAGCCCCAGCGCGAGCAGGCCCGTGACGGCCGTGCGGCGCCGCGGCACCTTGAGGTGGCTCGCGATGTCGGCCTGCACGAGCACCGACCACAGCGAGCCCGGCAGGTACTTGCCGAGCTGGCCGACGAAGTAGACGCCCGAGGCCGGGGCGAGGTGCAGGTCCGAGCCGAGGTCGCGCAGCAGCGTCTTCCAGCCGATCATCGTCAGCCACGTGCCGGCGACGGCCGCGAGCCCCGAGGCGGCGAAGGTCTTCCACGACACCTTGCCCAGGTGCACGGACACGTCGGCCCAGTTGCGCGCGACCGCGTAGACGACGGCGGCGAGCGTGACGAGGGCGATGCCCACGCGCAGCGCGGTGAGGATCCGGTGTCGAGTCATGGCTGCCCCATCATGGCAGCGACCCGCCGCCGACCCCGCATCCGTGCGCCGGCACGCCGCGCCCGTGCTCAGCGCCGGCGCAGCGTGAGCCGCACGAGGCCGTATGCCGCGTCGTCGGCCCGCGCCCGCGAGCCGGCCTCGCGCATGCGGGCGTTGACGTCGCCGTCGAGGTCGCCGACGAGCACGAAGCCGAGGTCGTGCGCGCGGGCGAGCACGCCGCGGACGTCCGCCGGCCCCAGCGCGCCCTCCGCCGCCCGCGGCCCGATCGGCACGGTGACGACGAGCAGGCCGCCCGAGCGCAGCGCCCACGACGCCTGCTCGAGCACGTGGTCGACGTCGTCGGCGTCGCACCCGTCGGGGTGGATGCGCACGATGACGTCGAGCGAGCCGGTGTCGACGTCGAGCGCGGCCACGCTCGGCTGGGCGCCGGTGAAGTCGATCTCCACCGGCGCGAACCCCACGGCGCGGGCCCACCGTGAGAGCAGCGACCGGCTGCCGCCCTCGTCGACGATGACGGCGCTGCGACGGCCGTCGTCGCGCACCCGCAGGATCACCGCGAGCGCGCCGAGCGCCGCCCACGCGGACACGCTGTCGAGCGAGCGCGGCAGGCCGAGGATGCGGGCGAGCCGGCGGGCGTCGTCCGCCTCGTCGGGCTCGCCGAGGACGTCGGTGGCGAGCACCCACTCGGGCAGGTCGCTCCGGCGCAGCGTCACGAGGCGGCGCCGCGACGTAACGGCGCGCGCCGCGGCTCGACGGGCCCGGCCGGTCGCGCCGGCCACGGGACGCGCGACGGTCCGCGCGACGGCATGGGTCGCCGCCGCCCGCACCCGGGCGGGGCGGGAGCCGCCTCCGCGGCCCGGGCCGGCGTCCTCACCCACGCCGTCGCCCACGCCATCGCCCTCGTCCTCGTCCTCGTCGTCGGCCCCGGGGTGCTGGTCCGTGTCGACCGAGAGCGCCTCGAGCGTGCCGAGGTAGTGCGCCCACGGCCCGGAGAGGTCGGGCGCCTGGACACCCTCGGCCAGACGGCGGCGCAGCTCCGGGTCGCCGAGCCGGCGCAGGGCGGCGGCGAGCGCCGGCTCGTCGTCGGGCGGGACGAGCAGGCCGTCGACGCCGTCGTGGACGAGGTGCGAGAAGGGCGCGACGCCCACGGCCAGCACGGGCAGGCCGTGCGCGTGGCCGAGCGCGACGTCCTGCGACGTGGTCGCGGAGCGGTGCGGCAGGACGAGCACGTCGTGCTCCGCGAGGAGGGCGGCCAGCTCGTCGGCCGGCACGTGGCCGTCGCGGACCTCGACCCGGCCGGCGAGCGCCGGGTCGGCAGCCCGGTGCGCGATCGTCCCGCGGGTCGCGCTGGTCAGCTCGCCGGCGACGGTCAGCGTCACGTCGGGCGCCGCACGCATGGCGCGGAGCAGCACGTCGACGCCCTCGGGCTCGTGCACCCGACCGAGGGCGAGCAGGCGGGTCGGCCCCGGGCGCGACAACGGTCCGGACGGCTCGCCCGCGCGCAGGTGCGGCGGCAGCTCGACGACGCGGACGCGCCTGGCCCCGAGGCGGTGGGCCGTCGGCTCCTCCTCGGCGGCGTGCACGATGACGGCGTCGACGCGCGAGAGCAGGGCACCCACGAGACGGGCGTCACCGACGTGGTGCTCGGCCGGCAGCACCTCGTGGCACACGACGACCGACCGCGCCCGCGCTCCCGGGTGCGCCCCGTCACGACGACCGGGCACGGACGGGGCGTCCACGACGGGCAGGGCCCGGGCCGCGCGCAGCAGGGCGAGGTGGGCCGGGGCGTCCGCCCTCGCGACGTGCACGACGACGACGGCGTCGACCTCCCGCAGGTGCCGGCCGACCCGCACCCACGTGTCCGGCCGCGCCCACGAGAGAGCACGGACGGTGCGGGCGAACGGCAGCACCGCGGGCACGTCCTCCGGCGTGGCGGCGGAGGCACGGCGGGGCCGCCACGCCGGGCGCGGGTTCGCCCACGACACGAGCGTCACGTCGTGGCCGGCATCCGTGAGCAGGTGGGCGAGCGTCGTCGTGTGGGCGGCCGCCGCGCCCGGGTGCGGGAGGGTGGGCCCGACGACGGCGATGCGCAGCGCTGCCGGTCCGGTCGGCGGGGGTCCCGGTGAGAGCGCGTCCGTCATGGTGGCCCCGACTCTAGTTGGCCGGCCGCCCGCGAGCGTGTCAGGAGGTGCCGCCCGACCGCTCTACGCTGGGTCGCATGCAGAACGAGGACGTGTGGCTGGTGGTGCCGCTCTACGACGAGGCCACCGTCATCGCCGAGGTCGTGCGCCAGGCCCTCGTGACCTTCCCGAAGGTGGTCTGCGTCGACGACGGCTCGCACGACGACTCGGCGGCGCGGGCCGAGGCCGCCGGGGCCGCGGTGGTGCGCCACCCGGTCAACCTCGGACAGGGCGCTGCGCTGCAGACCGGCTTCGACTACGCGCTCGGCGACCCCGCCATGCGCTACGTCGTCACCTACGACGCCGACGGGCAGCACCAGCTGCACGACGTCGAGGTCATGCTCGAGCGCGCCCGGCGCGGAGACGTGCGGGTCGTCTTCGGCTCGCGCTTCCTCGACGAGCGCACTGAGGCCTCGGCCGGCAAACGGCTCGTCCTGCGGGCGGCCGTCGCCTACACCAACCTCACGACGGGCACCCGCCTCACCGACGCGCACAACGGCCTGCGGGTGCTGCACCGCGACGTCGTCGCGAGGCTCGACATCACCCAGAACCGGATGGCGCACGCCTCCGAGATCGTCGCGCAGATCGGGGCCATGCGCTTCGACGGGCAGCGCGTCGCCTACGCCGAGGAGCCGGTCCACATCCTCTACACCGACTACAGCCGGGCCAAGGGCCAGTCGCTCTGGAACGCGGTCAACATCCTCGCGGAGCTGATCTGGCGATGAAGCAGCTCGGGATCCAGCTCCTCCTCGTCCTCGGCACCCTCGCCGTCGCCTGGCGCCTGCTCGCGGGCTCGGGCCAGCGCACCCAGGCCCTGCGCCGGCTCGGGCTGCTCGCCCTCGCGGGCTTCGCGATCTGGTCGATCTTCTTCCCCGACGTGTGGACCGGTCTGGCGAGGCGGGTCGGCATCGGTCGTGGCGCCGACCTCATCCTCTACGGCCTCGTCGTCGCCTTCTTCGGCTTCGTCGTCACGACGTACAAGCGGTTCCGCGCCATGGAGACCCGCTACACCCGGCTCGCGCGCCGGATCGCCCTCGACGAGGCCCGCCCGGCCGCGGAGCACGCGAGGTCGACAGGTTCGCCTGACACACTGGCCGCCGAGCTCCCCCCGTCCCCGAGCGTGAAGACCTCCGATGCCGACTGACCCCACCCCTTCCCGACCCGGTCGCGACGACGCCTACGTCGTCGACACCCGCCGCCGACCGAAGCGTCCCGGCGGGGGCGCGATCGCGCCGCCCCGGCGCCCCGAGCGCGGCCGGTCCGACGCCCCCGCGCCCGAGCCGGTGGACGCCGTGGAGGTCCCCGAGCGGCAGCGGTACCGCTGGCGCAAGGGCCGGCTCGTGCTCGTCGCCCTGCTCGTCCTCCTCCTCGCGTGGGTCGGCTTCATGGTGTGGGTGCCGATGCACGCCTGGAGTGCCGTCAACAAGGTCGACAACATCCCCGACGGCGAGCGCCCGGTCGACACCTCGGGCTACAACTACCTGCTCGTCGGCTCGGACAGCCGCGAGGGGCTGACGAAGGCCCAGCGCAAGAAGTACGCGACCGGCAACGCCGAGGGCAACCGCACCGACACGATCATGCTCGTGCACGTCTCCGAGAGCGGTGGCAAGCCGGTCATGGTGTCGCTGCCACGTGACTCGTACGTGCCGATCCCGGGCCACGGCTCGAACAAGATCAACGCGGCCTATTCCATCGGCGGGCCCAAGCTGCTGACGAACACCGTCGAGCAGGTGACCGGCATCCACGTCGACGGCTACGTCGAGATCGGGCTCGGCGGCTTCGCGAACGTCGTCGACAGCGTCGGCGGAGTCAACCTCTGCGTGCCGCGCGACATGAAGGACAAGAAGGCCGGCATCGACCTCAAGAAGGGCTGCCAGACCCTCGACGGCGGCAACGCCCTCGGCTACGTGCGCTCGCGCTACGAGGACCCGATGGGCGACATCGGCCGCGCGGCCCGCCAGCGCCAGTTCCTCGGCGCCCTCATGAAGAAGGCGGCCACCCCCGCCACGGTCCTCATCCCCTGGCGCTACAAGGACTTCGCCGACGCCTCGGCGGCCGGGCTCGCGGTCGGCACCGGAACGGGGATCATGGATGCCGTCCGCGTGCTCCAGGCGATGCGCTCGGTGAGCAACGACGAGGGCCTCTCGCTGTCGGTGCCGACCTCCGACCTCTCCTACCGCACGAGCGCCGGCGCGCTCGCCGTCAAGTGGGACACCGAGCGGGCCAAGGCCCTCTTCGGCGCGCTCAAGAACGACGACCCCCTGACCGAGCCGCCGGCGGGCACCACCGTGCGGGGAGCGACGAACAGCTGACATGACGACGCCCCGAACGCCTGCCGAGGTGCTCGCCCGGATGACGGCCTCCGACCCGGGCCGACCGCGCCTCACGTGGTACGACGACGAGCCGGGCCCGACGGCCGGCGAGCGCATCGAGCTGAGCGCCCGGGTGCTCGCCAACTGGGTCGCCAAGGCCGCCAACCTGCTCCAGGACGACGCGGCCGCCGGGCCGGGCACGACCGTCGGGCTCGACCTGCCGGCGCACTGGCGCTCGCTCTACTGGGCGCTCGCCACGTGGTCGGTCGGTGGCACGGTCGTCGTCGGCCCGGAGGCGACCGGCGCCGACGTCCTCGTCACCGCCTCCCCCGCCGCGGCCGCCGCGCACGGCGGCGACGCGGTGCTCGTGACGCCCGCCGCACTGGCCCGCAGCCACCCCGACGCGGCCGAGGCGCCGGCGGCCGTCGACGAGGCCCGTGAGCTCGCGACCCACGGCGACGTCTTCAGCCCGATGTCCGACCCCGAGGCGGGCGACGTGGCGCTCGCGGGCGCGACGGGCGACACGGCATACGGCGAGGTGGTCGTGGCGCGACCGGAGTGGGGCGAGGCCCCCCGGGTGGCCCTCGGGGGCGCGCTCGAGGACGCGCTGCGCGCGTGCCTGGCCGCGTGGGCGGCCGACGGCTCCGTCGTGCTCGTGCGCGGGCCCCGCGACGCCGACCTCACCGCGCGCCTCACGGCCGAGGGCGTGACGACCGACGCGCGCTGAGAGCCCCGGGTGCACCCTCCGCGCTGCCACGCCCCCACGTGGGCCGGCACCACACGTCGGGGCCCTCGTGTGGGGCCACCCCACGGCCCACCGGACCAGCGGCGCGGATAGAGTCCGGCCATGGACAAAGTCGTCTCCACCCCCCAGGAGGCCATCGCCGGGATCCGCGACGGAATGTCGCTCTCGGTCGGCGGCTTCGGCCTCTGCGGCATCCCCAGCGTGCTCATCTCCGCCATCCACGAGACCGGTCTGACCGACCTCGAGGCCGTCTCGAACAACTGCGGCGTCGACGACTGGGGTCTCGGCATCCTGTTGCGCGACAAGCGGATCCGGCGGATGGTGAGCTCCTACGTCGGCGAGAACAAGGAGTTCGAGCGGCAGTACCTCTCCGGCGAGCTCGAGGTCGAGCTGACGCCGCAGGGCACGCTCGCCGAACGGCTGCGCGCAGGCGGCTCGGGCATCGGCGCGTTCTTCACGATGACCGGCGTCGGCACCCAGATCGCCGAGGGCGGGCTGCCGTGGCGCTACGACGACGCCGGCAACGTCGCCGTCGCGTCGCCGCCGAAGCAGACGCAGGAGCTCGAGTGGATGGGCGAGACGAGGACCTTCGTGCTCGAGACGGCCATCACGACCGACTTCGGCCTCGTGCGCGCCGCGAAGGGCGACCGGCACGGCAACCTCGTCTTCAACCGGTCGGCCCGCAACTTCAACCCGCTCTGCGCGATGGCCGGGCGCATCACGGTGGCGGAGGTCGAGCAGCTCGTCGAGCCCGGCGAGCTCGACCCCGACGAGGTGCACCTGCCCGGCATCTTCGTGCAGCGCGTGCTGCCGCTGACGCCCGAGCAGGCCACCGAGAAGCGCATCGAGCGCCGCACCGTCCGCCCGCGCGCCACCCCGACCGAGCAGGAGGCCTGAGATGGCACTGACCCGTGAGCAGATGGCGGCCCGCGCCGCCGCCGAGCTGGCCGACGGCGCCTACGTCAACCTCGGCATCGGCCTGCCGACCCTCGTGCCGAACTACGTGCCCGACGACGTCGAGATCGTGCTCCAGTCGGAGAACGGCATCCTCGGCGTCGGCGCCTACCCGTTCGACGGCGACGAGGACCCCGACCTCATCAACGCCGGCAAGGAGACGGTGACCCTGCGCAAGGGTGCCGCCTTCTTCGACTCGGCGACGAGCTTCGGCATGATCCGGGGCGGCAAGGTCGACGCCGCCATCCTCGGGGCCATGCAGGTCTCGCAGGGCGGCGACATCGCCAACTGGATGATCCCCGGCAAGATGGTCAAGGGCATGGGCGGCGCGATGGACCTCGTGCACGGCGCCAAGAAGGTCATCGTGCTGATGGAGCACAACGCCAAGGACGGCTCCTACAAGATCGTCGAGGAGTGCTCGCTGCCCTACACCGGCCGCGGCGTCGTGCAGCGGATCATCACCGACCTCTGCGTGCTCGACGTCACCGAGCACGGCCTCGTGCTGCGCGAGCTCGCCCCCGGCGTGAGCGAGGACGAGGTACGCGCCCGCACCGAGCCCGAGCTGACCGTCGACCTGCAGCCGGCGCCGGTGCGCGGCTGAGACCGGCCGACGGCCCAGCGCCGTTCCTGTGAATTCGGGGCCCGACGGATTTCGTCGGGCCCCGAGTCGTCATCCGGGCCTTGATAATGGGACATTTGGGACTGTTGTTGTCACCTGACCCAGGAGCGACGCCGTGCGTCTCGTCCCCACCACCCTTGCCGTCGTCACCCTCGGCGCGACCTTCGTCGTCGCGCCCACGGTCACCTCGGGCGCCGCACCCCGGCCGGTCGCCCCCGTCGTGCACGACGTCGACATCCCCGCCGTGAGCCCGGCCCCGGCGCGCACCCAGGCGCGTGCGCAGGCGAGGACGCTCGCCCCGACGGCGCCCGGGACGGGCTCGCGGGTGGCCCCCGCGGCGGACCCGGTCGTCGCGAGCACGCAGGTGCGCGACGTCGACTTCGACCTCGCGGGCGTGACCTTCTCGACGACGCCGCCCGCGGGCACGACGGTGCAGGTGCGCACGCACGGTGACGCCGGCTGGAGCGGCTGGACCGAGCTCGGCATCGACGACGACGGCCCGGACCCCGGCTCGGCGGACGCGCGGCACGCCCGGCCCGGCACCGAGGCCGTGGCCGCGGCCGGCTCGGACGGCATCGACGTGCGGGTCACGACCCCCGACGGGAGCACCCCGAAGGGCCTGCGCGCCAGCCTCGTCGACGGCGGCAGCTCGAGCGCGGACGCGGCGCTCGCGGACCCGCCCGGCTCCGCGTCCGCCGCGGTGACCCGTCCGACCATCATCTCGCGCGCCGAGTGGGGCGCCGACGAGAGCCTGCGCACCTGCGACTCCGAGCGGCTGCCGGGCTTCAAGGCCGTCGTCGTGCACCACACGGTCAACTCGAACACGTACACGGCGGAGCAGGCCCCGGCGCTCATCCGCTCGATCTACGCGTACCACACGCAGAGCCAGGGCTGGTGCGACCTCGGCTACCAGATCCTCGTCGACCGCTTCGGCCGCGCCTACGAAGGTCGCAAGGGCAGCCCGACCGGCTTCGTCCAGGGCGCCCAGGCGGGCGGCTTCAACGCCGAGACGACGGGCATCTCGGTCCTCGGCGACCACACCTCGACCCCCTTCTCGTCGGCCACGCAGAACACCGTGACCCAGCTCGTTGCGTGGGAGGCCGACCGCTCGCTCTTCGACCCGACGTCGAGCGTCACCCTGACCTCGGCCGGCAACTCCAAGTTCAAGCCGGGCGTCGAGGTCACCCTCCCGCGCACCATCGGGCACCGCGACCTCAGCCTGACCGGCTGCCCCGGCACGACGGCGTACACGACGCAGCTGCCGACGATCCGGCGCGACGCCGGCACCCGGTGGCGTGCCGGGCAGTGGCAGCCGATGGCTCCGGGGACGGCGTCGGAGACGTATGCGCGCCCGGAGTCCTCGCTCTTCGCGTTCTCCGGCCGCGGCTCGGGCCACGGCGTCGGCCTCTCGCAGTGGGGTGCGTACGGCGCGGCGACGAGGGGTCTCTCGTGGTCGCAGGTGCTCGGCTTCTACTACCCCGGCACCACCCGCACGGGCCAGGGTGACCCCGCCCTGCGCGTGTGGCTCTCGGCCCTCGGCACCTCGGGCGTGCAGGTGTCGAAGCTGAGCGGGCTCGTCGTCTCCGACGGCCGGCGCACCTCGAGCCTGTCGACGAGCTACCGCTGGCGCATCGTCCCGGAGGGCTCGGGCATGACGCTCCAGGCCAACTCCGGCACGGGCTGGTTCGCGGCCACGAACTGGCGCGCCTCCTCCGCGCCGCTCACCGTGAGCCGCCCCTCGACGTCGTCGGTGCGGGTGCTCCTGCCGAGCGGCGCCCAGCGTGAGTACTCGGGCACGATCCGCGTCGTCAACGTCAGCGGACGGGCGTATGCCGTCAACGTCCTCGGCTTCGAGCGCTACACGCGCGCCGTGGTGCCGGTCGAGATGTCGGCGAGCTGGCCGGCCGCCGCCCTGTCGGCGCAGGCCGTCGCGGCGCGCACCTTCGCCGCGAACGCGCGGGCCACCGCGGGCTCCCGGGTCTACGACACGTGCGACGTGGCGTGCCAGGCCTACAAGGGCGTGGCCGACTACAGCTCGACCGGCGTCCTGACCCGTCGCTACGAGGACGCCCGCTCGACGGCAGCGACCGTGGCCACGGCCGGCACGATCCTCACCTACGGCGGCAAGCCGGCCTTCACGCAGTACTCCGCCTCCAACGGTGGGCGCACCGTCAAGGGCTCGGCCACCTACCTGCCGGCGAGGACGGACCCCTACGACGGCGTCGTCCGCTCGAGCGCCAACCCGGCCTCGTGGACCACCGGGCTGCCCGCCTCGGCCATCGAGAAGGCCTACCCGCGCGTCGGCGCGCTGCGCACCCTGACCGTGGACTCACGGAGCGGCGGCGGCGGCAACGGCACCTTCGGCGGTCGCGTCGCCTCGGTCACGCTCGCCGGGTCGGCCGGCTCGACCACGGTGAGCGGCGAGTCCTTCCGCACGACGATGAAGCTGCGGAGCACCTGGTGGACGATCACCTCGGCGCCCGCCCGCTCGTCGGCCTACACGCCGCGCGACGTCACCGGCGAGCGACTGCCGGACGTCGTGCTGCCGTCGGGACCGACGCTGCGGACCGTGTCGTACACGGGCTCGATGGCCTTCACGACCAAGCAGATCCTGTCGGTCGGCTTCTCGGGGATGCGCGCGGCCGCGGCCGTCGGCCCGTGGGACGCCGACACGCTCGGGGACGTTGTCGCGATCGACGCCGCGGGCGTCGCGTGGTACTACCCCGGCCTCGGCAGGAGCGGCCTCAACGCCGGCCGCTACCAGCTGGCGGGCAACTGGAAGGCCGTCGACCTCGTCGTGCCGGTCGGCGACTGGGACGGCGACGGCAAGACCGACATCGTCACCCGCATGACCGACGGCCGCCTCGTGCTGCACCGCGGCGACGGCTCCGGCCGCATCGTCGCGAGCCGGCAGATCGGCTCCGGCTGGAGCGGCCTGAGCCAGATCACGTCCGGCGAGTTCGACGGCGACGGCCACCGCGACCTCATGACCGTCCGGGCCAAGGACGGCGCGCTCGTGCTCTACTCCGGCACCGGTGCCGGCGGCTTCCGGGCCGTGCGCGTCGTCGGGGCCTCCGGCTGGAACGGGATGAGTGCCGTACGCGGTGCGGGTGACCTCACGGGCGACGGGCGGGGCGACCTCCTCGCGCGGCGCTCGAGCGACGGCGCGCTGCTCGTCTACCGCGTGCAGGGCGACTCGCGACTCGCTCCCCCGCTCCGCGCCGGGACGTATGCGTCGACAGCCCCCTGGGGGCAGTGAGGCGCTCAGCCCAGGCTGGCGATGTGCTCGATGAGGCCCGTCGTCGAGACCGACGGCGTGCGCGGGAGGTAGACGACCTCGCAGACGTCGCCGACCCAGTCGAACTTGCCGGCCCAGTCGTCGCCCATGACGAGGACGTCGGCGCCGTGCTCGACGATGTAGTCGCGCTTGAGCTCGAGCGACTCCTCGACGAAGACCTCGTCGACCACCTTGAGGGCGGCGATGATCTCGAGCCGCTCGTCCTGGTTGAAGACCGGCGGCCGGCCCTTCTTCGCGACGTTGAGGGCGTCGGCCGACACCCCGACGACGAGGCGGTCGCCGAGCTCGGCGGCGCGCTGGAGCACCCGCACGTGCCCGACGTGGAAGACGTCGAACGTCCCGAAGGTGATGACGGTCCGGTTGCTCACGCTGCTCCTAGGGCGGGGTGGACGAGGCGGTGGCCCCGCCCGTCGACTGCGAGGGTATCGAAGCGGGCGCCTCAGCCACGACCCGGCGCATGCCCGGCAGCACGACCCGGCGCATGCCCGGCAGCACGGCCGGCCGCGCGCACGGCGTCCGCCAGCGTCGTCTGCGCGAGCCCGTTGCCGTCGCTCACGACTCCCCCGTCGACGACCGCGGCCGCCAGGGAGGACGCGTCGAGCGGGGCGAGCACGACGCCCTGCGGCCGCGGCGCGGTGTCGCTCGCGACGACGGTCGCCCCGGCCGCCTGCGCCTCGCGGACGATGACGGAGTCGCCGTCCCAGCTCGTCGGGCGCAGGAAGGTGCCGACCCGCGCGAGCACGGCCGAGACCTCGGCGGGGCTGGCGTCGAACTCGACGGTGAGCCACGGCTCGCTCGTGGCCGTGCGGCGCAGGGCCTCGACCTCGGGCGTGTCGTTGCCGTAGGCGAGCACGGTCAGCGTGGCGTCGGGCCAGCGCTCGCGCACCCGCCGCGTCACCTCGACGCCGACGTCGGCGTTGTAGTGCGCCAGGCCGGCGTTCGTGGCGAGGGCGAGCGCGTGCGGCTCGCGCTCGATGGCGCTCGGCACGGGCGCCGCGGACGAGTCGAACGGCGTGACGACCGTGACCCGCGCGCGCAGGGCCTCCGGCAGGATGGCGCCGATCTCGTCGTTGACGGCCCAGATCTCGTCGTAGGCGTAGAGGGCGAGCACGAGCAGGCGGCGGCGCCACCACGGCATCCGGGCGACCTGGCCGCTCGTCGAGCCGGAGTGCAGCACGAGCACGGTGCGCCCGCGCAGCAGCGCGAAGAGCGGGGCGAGGAGCATGGCGCGCCAGAGCCGCGTCAGGTGCAGCAGGTGCATCGCCCGGTGGCGCAGCCGGGGCAGCATGGCGGCCGCGCGGCGCGCGGAGCCGGTGTCCACGTAGTCGACCTGGACCCCCTCGGCCCGCAGGATCGCGGTGAGCTGCGCGTGGCTCGTGCGCACGCCGCCCACCTCGCCGTGCTCCTGGGCCCACTGCAGCACCGGCAGCATCAGTCGAGCCGCGAGCTCGCGAGGACGCCGAGGAGGTGGCCCCCGGCCGTCACGACGATGAGGGGCACCATGGCCACGACGAGCACCTGCGTGCCGAGCAGGTCGCCCCGGACGGCGTCGACGACGCCGGCGACGAGCGCGAGGATCGAGGCCTCGACCGCGACGAAGGCGCGGAAGATCGGCAGGTAGTCGAAGGCCCGGCGCACGGCCGCCATGCCCGAGGCCTTGGGGCGGGCGGTGCCGGCGACGTCCTCGAGCGGGGGCCGTCCGGTCTTGGCGCGGGCCACGTGGACGAGGTCGGTGAAGGCCTTGTTGAGCAGCACGCCGAGGGCTACGAGCAGCCCGAGCACGCTCCAGCCACCCACGTCACCGGGGTCGGCGAGCGACCAGCCGTCCGCGCGGAGCCCGATCGCCACCGGGATCGCCGCCTCCGTGACGTAGTGGCCGATGCGGTCGAGGTAGATGCCGGCGGGCGAGAAGCGCTGCCGCCAGCGGGCGACCTCGCCGTCCGAGCAGTCGAGCAGGATCTGCAGCTGCATCGCAACGACCGCGACGACGGGTCCGACGAGGCCGCCGAACGGGATGGCGAGCGCCCCCACGAGACCGGTGAGGATCATCAGCCAGGTGACGCCGTTCGGCGTGATGTGCGTCGGCAGCAGGGCCCGCGTGGCGTAGATCGACAGGTGGCGGATGTAGAGCGCCCCCGCCCAGTGCTCGGCGTTGTAACGGGCGATGTGCTCCGGGGGCTGCGCGACGGCCTTGAGCTCGGCGATGCTCGGGCGGTCGTTCGTCGGGTCGTGCGTCACGATCGCCCATCCTGCCGTGTCGGGGGCCGACCGGCCGCATCGGAGCGCCAGGCGTGGGCGGACTCGACGGCATACGCGGTGAGGAGCAGGACGGCACCGACGAGCAGCGCCCAGGCCGGGTGGTCGGTGAACCCGCCGACGAGCGCGAGCACGACGACGCGGCCCTCGACGCCGAGCGTGGCCCGCACGAGCGCGCGCGACGGCCCGCGCCCGGTCTCGCGCAGGCGGTAGACGGCGTCGTAGAGGTGCCAGCAGACGGCGGCCAGCCAGGCGTAGGCCGCCGCCCGGGCGACCGGGTCGTCGCCGGCCGCGAGGAGCAGGGCCGCCGCCTCGACCGCGACGAGCAGGCCGGGCAGCTGCCAGGCGAGCCGGCCGCGGCCGGTGGGCCGGGGCAGCACGGCGAGGTCGGCGAGCCGCGCGAGGGTCGCGTCGGGGCGTTCCGGGCTGAAGCCGTCACGGCCGGCGAGGGCCCGGCCGAGGCGGCCGACCTCGGTCCAGGCGAGCGCCCCGACCGACGCGACGCCGAGCGCCCAGAGCAGCACCGCAGGGCTGAAGGTGAGCAGCCCGACCGACATGACGAGGTAGCGCTCGGCGATCGGCAGATGCAGTACCTGCTTGACGTCGCGCACGAGCCGCGCGCGGCCGCGCGGTGGCGGCGGCACGTCGGTGCGCGCGTGCTGCGGGCCGCCGTCGCCCGGCACGTCGAGCGCGCGGGCGACGAGGGGTCGCGCGCGCTGGGCACGCCCCCGCATGGCGTAGGCGAAGTCCTCGACGTGGCGCACGGCGAGCACCGCGAGCACGACGAGGGCGAGCCACCACAGGTCGTCCCCGCGCCGGGCGGCGACCCAGGCGACGGCCGCGACGAGCGTGAACTCCTTGACGCGGTCGCTCACGGCGTCGAGCCAGCCACCGAGCGCGCTGTAGCGGCGGGTGAACCTGGCGATCTCGCCGTCGACGCAGTCGACGACGAGCGAGGCCTGCAGCAGCACGGCCGCGAGCACCCAGCTCCAGCGCGCGTCGACGGCGGCGAGCCCGCACGCCGCGAGGCCGAGGAGGAGGCTGACGAGCGTCACGACGTTCGGCGTCCAGCCGTGGCGCAGGCCGTATGCCGTCAGGCGGCGCGAGAGCGGACGGATCGCGTGCGTGGAGAAGACGCCGTCGTTGCCGCGCGAGGCCGCGCGCAGCCGCTGCTGCCAGGGCGACCCCGGCGCACCGGGGAGCTCGACGTCGCCCCGGGCGACCGTGACGTGCGCGAGCGGCACGGCCGCGACCGGCACGGCGGCGTCGCGGACCACCGCGAGCAGCGCGAGGTCGAAGGCCGGCATCCCGGGCTCGCGGGACGACTCGCTCGTCGCGGCGGCACGCAGCACCTGGGCCACCCGGGCGCGGTCGGCGGCCGCGACGCGCAGGACACCCACGGCATACGCCGTCGGGGCGCTGGCGACGTGGCGCACGGTGCCGACGGAGACGACCCGGCGCGCGGTGTCGTCGACGCGCACGGGGGCGAAGCGGCTCTCGGCGGCTGGGGTGCCCACGACGGCCGGCGCGGCCACGACGGCCGCCGCCGTCGTGTCGCGCGGCGCGTCGAGCACGTCGAGGAGCGCGACGGGCCCGACCCGGAGGTCAGCCGCGACGAGGACGAGCGGGCCGCTCCCCTGCGCGGCCACGTCGGCGGCGGCCGCGAGCTGGTCGGCGAGCGGGCCCGGCACCTCGTCGCGGCGGGTCAGCGCGAAGGGCTCGAGCGACTCGAGCAGGTCGGCGTCCGGGGTGCCGCCGAGCACGACGAGGTCACCGCCGGCCGACGTGCCGTGGAGCGAGCGGGCACGAGCGTCGCCGACGAGCGGTCGCTCGTCCAGCCTCACGAACCGGAGTCCGCGTCGCTGTGGTAGCGGGCGAGCACGTCGAGGATGGGGCCGTCCTGCACGAGCGTGCCGGTCTTGAGGTAGAGCCCGCGGTCGGCGAAGCGCTTGAGGTCGTGCTCGCTGTGCGAGACGAGGAAGAGGGTCTTGCCGCCCTCGAGCATCGACTCCATGCGGGTGTAGCACTTCTCGCGGAAGGCACGGTCGCCGACGGCGAGCACCTCGTCCACGAGCACGACGGGCTGGTCGAGGGTCGTGATGAGCGAGAAGGCGAGGCGCACCTGCATGCCCGAGGAGAAGTGGCGGAAGGGCATGTCCATGCCGTTGCGCACCTGCGGCCCGGCGAAGTCGACGATCTCGTCGTAGCGCTCGTCGATCTGCCGCTTCGTCAGGCCGTGCAGGCCCGCCGCGAGGTAGACGTTCTCGCGCGCCGTGAGCTCGCCGAGGAAGCCACCGGTCAGCTCGATGAGGGGGGCGACCTTGCCGCGCACCGTGGCGTAGCCCTCGTCGGGCAGCATGACGCCGGCGATCATCTTGAGCAGCGTGCTCTTGCCGCTGCCGTTGCCGCCGACGAGACCCACGGCCTCGCCCCGACCGACGTCGAACGAGATGTTCTTCAGCGCCCAGAAGGTCTCGGTCGTGGCCCCGCTCTGGCCCTTGAAGACGATTTCGCGCAGCGACATCCGCCGCCGCCGCGACCGGAAGAACTCGATCCCGAGGTCGCGGACCTCGATCACCGGCTTGGCCATCAGATCTCCTTGAGCACGGCCGGCTCGAGCCGCTTGAAGACGAACGCCCCGACGAGGAGCAGGACGACGGTGAGGACGCACGCCGAGGCCACGGACAGCAGGTTCATCTCGCCCTTGAAGAAGCCCGAGCGGAAGAGCTCGAGGATGCCGCTCATCGGGTTGAGGGCGAGCACGGTGCGCAGGGTGTCGGGCGCCATGTCGGCGCTGTAGAGCACCGGCGTCGCGTAGAACCCGAGGCGCAGGGCGATGCGCACGACGCGCGCCATGTCGGTGACGAGCACCGTGATGGGCGCGAGGATCATCCCGATGCCGACGGAGAGCAGGAAGGTCAGCACCAGGGCGACGGGGATGAAGACGATCGTCCAGTGCAGCTTCGTGGCGCCGGTGACGAGGTAGAAGACCGTGAAGGCGACGACCACCGGCAGCGTGAGCACGAACTCGATGCCCTTGGCGAGCACGACGCGCACGACCCACAGCTCACGGGGCAGGTTCGCCGAGCGTACGAGGCGCGACTCCGACAGGAGCGCGCGCGAGCTCTCCGACATGTTCGAGGCGAACCACTGCCAGAGGAAGAGGCCCGTGATGAGGTGCAGGAAGTAGGGCTGGTTGCCGGTCTGGCGCGCCGTGAAGATCAGCGTGAAGACGATGAAGTAGACGAGCGCCATGAGCAGCGGGTCGAGCACCGTCCACACGTAGCCGAGCACGCTGCCGGCGTAGCGGACCCTGAGGTCGCGCTCCACCAGGGTGCGCAGCACCTGACGTTGGGCCATCAGGCCGCGGAACTGGGACACGCCGATCATGCGCGCAGACCACCTTCTCCTTCGTGCTCTCCAACAAGGCTTCTGCAACCACGACCGGGCGGGAGGTCCCCGGCCCGGTCCTCGCCGAAGTCTAGGGGTGCGAGCCGGGAGCCGCGTCCGCGGCAGGCGCGGCGGGGTCGGCGGGCGCCCCGACGCGCGACTCGATGAGGTCGGTCGAGGCCCGCACGAAGCGCGCCGTCGCCGCCCCGGGCGTCGTGTCGCCGAAGTAGTGGCGCACGACGTCGGCCCGGGCCTCGTCGGGGGCCGACATGGTGTCGTCGAGGACGCTGACGATGTCGCGGGCCTGCGCCGCCGTCACCATCGGCACGCTCGTGGTGAGCCGGGTGGGCTCGACCTCGGCGCGGGGGTCGGCCGGCTGGGTCAGCACGAGGGGCTTACCCGTGGCCAGCCAGTCGAGCGCCACGGCGGAGACGTCGGTGATGCACGTGTCGAGGCGGGCCAGGTGCCAGCCGAACGACGTGTCGACGTCGACGAGGTGCGCCGCGGTCGGGTCCGCGTGGTTCGCCTCCGCGACGAGCCGGGCGAGGTGCGTCGACGCGACGCCGTATGCCGGGTCGAAGGCTCCCGAGCGGGGGTGCGGCCGGTAGACGACGCGGAAGCGGGGGTCGGCGAGCAGGCCGGTCAGCAGCGCGGCGCCGTGGCTGGCGATGGAGCCGTAGGCCATGCTCGCCCGGTCGCCCTCCCACGTCGGCGCGTAGAGCACGGTGGTGCGGCCGTCGTCGGGCAGCGCGGGCGCCGGGTAGGTGGCGTCGGTCTGGGGACGGCCGATCTCGACGGTGCGCCGGGCGACGTCGAACTCGACGAGGGCGCCCTCGAGGCGGGCCGCGGCCGCCGGGCCGGCGATGAAGACCCGGTCGTAGGCCTTGAGCTGGTTGCTCGCCATGTACGACTTGTCGCTCTCGCCGTGGCTGACGAAGACGTGGGCCGGGCGGGCGAAGCGCATCATCTGGAAGTTGCGCAGGTTCTGGTTGACGTAGAGCACGAGACCGATGTCGTGGTGCTCCATGAACGACTCGACGTCGGTGATCCGCGGGGCGTGCAGCACCGGGAGTGGGCACTCGTCGAGCAGCACGTTCGTCGTCTCGGGCATCCGGGAGAGCACGACGACGGGCTGCGTGCGGGCCAGTTCCTGCAGGGGCGCGTACCACTGCCGGATCTGGTAGAGGTTGACCGGGTCGTCGGAGAAGTAGACGGCGCAGCGGAAGCGGGTGTCGTCGCCGCCGGTGGGCCGGCCGGGGACGGCGTGCTCGAGGCGTCCGGCCAGCTCGCGCTTGGCCAGCTGGCGCCGGACGGTGTTCCGGACGAGCTGGACCGCCAGCTTCGCGTTGTCGAGCAAGGTCGTGCCTTCCGTACGTTCGGTCGTTCGGGTGTTCGGGTGAGCTGCGTGTGGTCGCGGCGCGGTCAGCGCTGGAGCCGGCTCGGGCTGGTGAGGAACCCGACGCCCCAGGACCAGTGCATCGTGGCGAGCACGAGCGGGGTGGCGGCCCGGGTGGCGGGTGACTCGCCACGGCTGATGGCCAGGCCGCCCGCGGTCACCCCGGCGGCATACGCGGCCGGAACCGCCCAGGCGGGGTGCCAGAAGAAGCCGATCACCGCGGCGGCCGTCGTCACGCCCACCATCGTGGGCGGCGCGAGGTAGCGCGGGTTGATGGTGCCCTCGTGGTGGCGCGCGACGACCCGGCGCCAGCGGCCGTAGTGGAAGTACTGCCGGGCCAGCGCCTTGACGGAGGCGCGGGGGCGGTAGGTCACCTTGAGCGCGGGCGTGAACCACACGGTGCCGCCGGTCTCGCGGATGCGGTGGTTCATCTCCCAGTCCTGGGCCCGGGCGAAGTGCGGGTCGTAGCCACCGACCCGCTCGAGGGCGGCGCGCCGGAAGACGCCGAGGTAGACGGTGTCGGCCTCCCCCGCCTCGCCGCCCGTGTGGAAGCGTGCCGACCCGACGCCGAGGGGGCTGCGCATGGCGCACGCCACGGCGCGCTCGAAGTCGGTCGTGCCGCGAGCGTCCATGATGCCGCCGACGTTGTCGGCACCCACGCGGAGCAGCTCCTCGACCGCGACGCTGATGTAGTCGTCGGGGATCTCCGCGTGGCCGTCGACACGGACGATGACCTCGCCGGTCGCGGCCCCGATCGCCGCGTTGAGCCCGTCGGGCGTGCGACCCGACGGGTTCGGCACGAGGCGCACGCGCGGGTCTGCGGCGGCGACGGTGGCCGCCACCTCGTCGGTCCGGTCGGTCGACGGGCCGAGCGCGAGGACGACCTCGAGCGGACCGCTGTAGTCCTGCGCGAGGATCATCGCCACCGCGTCACGCAGGTGCCGCTCCTCGTTCAGCAGGGGCATGATGACGCTGACCGCCGGCCGGGGGTCAGGGGTCGGGTCCACTCTGGGGTCCTGTCGTGGGGTGCGGGGTTGGCGAAGCGGCGCCAGCCTACTTGAGGGGTCGGCGGCGGGCCCCGACGTCAGCCCTTGAGCAGCTGGCGCGCCATGACGATGCGCTGGACCTGGTTGGTGCCCTCGTAGATCTGGGTGATCTTCGCGTCGCGCATCATCCGCTCGAGCGGGAAGTCGCGGGTGTAGCCGGCGCCGCCCAGCAGCTGCACGGCATCCGTCGTGATCTTCATGGCGGCGTCGGAGGCGAAGCACTTGGCCGCCGCACCGAAGAACGCGAGGTCCTTGTCGCCGCGCTCGGACTTGGCGGCCGCGACGTAGACCATCTGGCGGGCGGCCTCGAGCTCCATGGCCATGTCGGCGAGCATGAACTGCAGGCCCTGGAAGTCGGCGATGCGCTTGCCGAACTGCTTGCGCTCCTTGACGTAGGCCAC
The DNA here is from genome assembly GCF_040300125.1 of Terrabacter sp. NPDC000476. Classification (NCBI taxonomy): domain Bacteria; kingdom Bacillati; phylum Actinomycetota; class Actinomycetes; order Micrococcales; family Intrasporangiaceae; genus Terrabacter; species Terrabacter sp. NPDC000476. The sequence goes on along the minus strand of NZ_JBEPDF010000004.1, from coordinate 65,352 downwards.
GGCCTGGTCGAGCGCGCCCTGGGCGATCCCGACGGCCTGCGCGCCGATGGTGACGCGGGTGTGGTCGAGGGTGCGCAGGGCGATCTTGAGCCCGTCGCCGACCTGGCCGACGACCCGGTCACCCGGGATGCGTACGTTGTCGAAGTGCAGCTCGCGGGTCGGGCTGCCCTTGATGCCGAGCTTGCGCTCCTTCTCGCCGAAGGTGAAGCCCTCGTCGGACTTCTCGAGGACGAAGGCCGTGACGTTGCCGCCGCGTGGACCGTCGGGGTCGGTCACGGCGAGCACGGTGTAGTACTCGGAGACGCCGGCGTTGGTGATCCAGGACTTCTGGCCGGAGATGACCCAGTCGTCGCCGTCCCGGCGCGCGCGGCACCGCATCGAGGCGGTGTCGGAGCCGGCCTCGCGCTCGGAGAGGCCGTAGGAGAACGTCGTCTCGCCCTTGGCCAGGGGCGGGAGGTAGCGCGCCTTCACGGCGTCGTCACCGTCGAGGATGATCGGGAGCGAGCCGAGCTTGTTCACGGCGGGGATGAGCGAGGCGGACGCGTCGACCCGGGCGACCTCCTCGATGACGATGCACGTGGCGAGCGCGTCGGCGCCCACCCCGTCGTACTCCTCGGGCACGTGGGGGGCGAAGAAGTCCGAGGCGACGAGGGCGTCGTGCGCCTCCTGCGGGTAGCGCGCCTCCTCGTCGACGGCGGCCGCGTAGGGCGCGATCTTGTCCTCGGCGACCGCTCGGACGGCCTCCCTCAGGGCCTCGTGGTCCTCGCTGGTCCGGAACAGGTCGAAGTCGGCATTCGTGCTCACGGACGACGATCCTACTCGCGAGTTCGGTTTACTAGGACGTCCTCGTGATCGACGCCACGTGCCGGGTCCGGGCCCTGCTCAGAAGGGCGGCGCGACCGACGGCGGCGGGCTGGTGGGTGGGCCCGGCGGCGGGCTGGTCGGCGAGCCCGGCGGCGGGATGGATGATGGGCCCGGCGGCGGGGTGGGCGACGGCGTCTGCACGCCCGCGCGCCAGTTCTTGGGTCGCGTCAGGTAGGTGCGGCCGGTGAGCGTGGTCCACTCGACGGTGCCGGACTCGCCGTCGGCCGCTGGGCGCGTGGTCCAGACCCCGGCGGTCTTGAGGTTGTGGTGGTGGCGGTGCTTGCTGACGAGGTTGCCGATCGCGGTGGGTCCCGCGGGGTACGGCGTCTCGTGGTCGATGTCGCACCGGTCGGCGAGCACCTCGCAGCCTGGGGCGCGGCAGGTGCCGTCGACGGCCCGCACGTGGGCGACCATGGCCGGGGTCGGCCGGTAGCCGGCCGTCGGCCGGGCGAGCGCCTCGCCGGTGCGGACGTCGACGGGCAGCGTGTGCCAGACCGACCCGGGCCTCGTCATGACGGCACGCGCGTGCTCGGCCGTGACCCACCCGTGCCCGGGCAGCTCGCACGGCGCGTCGGACAGCCCGACGGCCACCTCGAACGGCACCACGATCCACGCACGCGCCGGTGCCTCGCCGGTCCGTCGCTCCGGTTCGACGACGTCCGCGGAGCTCGGCGGGCCCTCGCAGACCGACCCCGCCCGCGGATCAGGATCAAAATCAGGATCAGGATCAGGATCAGGATGCGGATCGTTCATGCGCACCCGTCCACTCGCGCCTTCGGAGAAGCCCGGCTCGCGATCCGGCTCGTGGCGAGAGGGACCCGCACGCCCGGCGGGTCCGTGTCGGGCGGTACCCGGCACCTCGTTCGACCCTCGACGGCCGGAGCCCCGCGAACCAAATGCCTGCTGACGGGCGGGACCGGTGCCCGCGTCCTGCGCGTGGCGAGTGGGTCCCTCACCCTCGTCGACCCTGCCAGCCGCACCACGGCTGGGGCGGGCGGCGGCCCCAGCGAGGCTGAGGTGCCCGCGCAGGAGGGCGTCGGCCATCAGGTCGCAGCGCAGCTGGTCGAGCGTTCGCGGGTCCCCGGCGGCCCGCAGGGCGCGGGCGGCCGTGTCGAGCCGGTCGAGGATCGCCGCGATCGTCGCGGCGTCGGTCGTCATCGTCAGGCACCCCATGCCGTCCTCGATCATCCGGCCGTACACGCCGCGGCGCGTCCGGGCCCGGCTGCGCCGCTCGGCCGCACCACGCTCGTCGACCGCGGCGATGGCTCGCCGCAGGCGCGATGTGAAGGCGCGCTGTGAGAGCGGCAGTCCGTCGCGCGTCGGCGCCAGCACCGACTCCTCGACGGTCGCCACGTCGGCATCCGACAGGCAGGCGGTCTCCGAGACGACCTGCAGAGCGCGCTGCAGGGTGATCGCCCCGTCGCGAAGGGCTCGCAGGACCAGGCGGTGGCGCCGCGGGGACGTCGCCAGGGCCAGCCGGCGTGCCACCTCGCCCGGGCCCACCCCGGTCGCGAGCGCGCGATCTCCTCGCCGACGACGCGGTCGGTCGACACCGCCCCCGCGAGTCGTGACGGCGCGCCGGCCGGCAACGCCTCGATCTGCTGCGCCTCGATGCTGTGCAGGGCTCCGTACGCAGCGAGCAGGTCGGCCTCGACGCGCGCCTTGGCCCGCTCGAGCGCCTCGATCTCGGCGAGCACGTCCTCACCCGCCCTCGCCAGGGCGTCGAGACGCTCGGCCGAGCGCAGCCGCTCGGCTCGAGCTGCCGCGTCGGCGTCGGCGTCGTCGCCCGGCCGCGCGTCCGGTCCGGTGGCCCACGCGGGGCGAGCGTCAGCGCTCGAACCTGCTGGCGCTACCGCGTCCGCCGTCGCGGTCGCCCACGCCGTCGCCCCCGCGCGGGCTCCCGCGTCAGCTCCGGCGAGTGACGCTTCCGGCTCCTCGGCGCTCGACGCGAGGCCTACGTCCATGCGCGACCCCGTGCATGGACCTGCATCGGGGCGGATGCGCGCCTTTGCGCCGGACCGGACGTGCGACTTCGTGCTGGTCCGGGCTGCTCCCCCGTCGCCCGGTTCGTTCGACCCGCCCACGTCGGCCGGAACGGCGCGGCCGCTGCCGGCGGAGCCGGGAGCGATGCGCCACAGCCTCAGGCCGAAGGCGCCGAGGACGGCCGGTCGTCCCGCGTCGCTCGATGACGTCGTCAGATACGGCACGAGCCCCTCCTCTCCACCGGCGTCGACGGCGCCTCCCCCGGCCTCCGTCGAGCTCCTCCCTTGCCCAATTAGAACAGGTGTTCGAACACTCCGTCAAACCCTCGAGTCATGCGCGCGTCCACGATGAGGACACCGCCTCCCGACAGGTGGACACGAGTTCGTACACTCACGGCAGGTCATGAGCGCCAGCGCCAAGCCCCGGCTCGCTGGCCGGCAACCCTCCAACCGCGGTGGGGTGCCCCGGGTGAAGACCTGGCCCGTCGACGCCACCCGGCGCTCGGGCAAGCGCGGAGAGCTCCTCTCCCGCACCGATCCGTCGGTGCGACGGGCCCGGATCGTCACGAATGACGGGGCCCCGGTCATCGACACGACCCAGGAAGAGCAGGACGACCGATGACCGAGCCCCACTGGTCCTTCGAGACCAAGCAGATCCACGCCGGACAGAGCGCCGACACCGCGACGGGTGCGCGTGCCCTCCCGATCTACCAGACGACGAGCTACGTCTTCAACGACACCGACCACGCGGCGAACCTGTTCGGGCTCAAGGAGTTCGGCAACATCTACACGCGCCTGATGAACCCGACGACCGACGTCGTCGAGCAGCGCATCGCGGCGCTCGAGGGCGGCGTCGGTGCGCTCCTCGTCGCCTCGGGCCAGGCCGCCGAGACCCTCGCGGTGCTCAACATCGCCGAGGCCGGCGACCACGTCGTGGCCTCGCCGAGCCTCTACGGCGGCACCTACAACCTCTTCAAGCACACCCTGCCGAAGTTCGGCATCGAGGTCGGCTTCGTCGAGGACCCCACCTCGATCGAGTCGTGGCGCGCCGCGATCCGGCCGAACACCAAGCTGCTCTTCGGCGAGACCATCGCGAACCCGAAGAGCGAGATCCTCGACATCGAGGCGGTGGCGGCCGTCGCCCACGAGCACGGCGTGCCCCTCGTCGTCGACAACACCGTCGCGACGCCCTACCTCATCCGACCCATCGAGTGGGGCGCCGACGTCGTCGTGCACTCGGCCACGAAGTACCTCGGCGGCCACGGCACGTCGATCGCCGGCGTCATCGTCGACTCGGGCAACTTCGACTTCGCCGCCGACCCGGAGAAGTTCCCGAACTACAACACCCCCGAGGAGAGCTACCACGGCCTCGTCTTCGCCCGGGACCTCGGCGTCGGCAGCCCCCTCGGCGCCAACCTCGCCTTCATCCTCAAGGCGCGCGTGCAGCTGCTGCGCGACCTCGGTCCCGCGGCGTCGCCGTTCAACGCCTTCCTCATCGCCCAGGGCCTCGAGACCCTGTCGTTGCGCATCGAGCGGCACATCGCGAACGCGCACCAGGTCGCCGCGTTCCTCCAGGGCCACGACCAGGTGGAGCGTGTCGTGTGGGCGTCCTTGCCCGACAGTCCTTCCCACGCTCTCGCGGAGAAGTACACCCCCCGTGGCGCGGGTGCCGTGCTGTCCTTCGAGATCGCGGGCGGGCTCGAGGCGGGCAAGAAGTTCGTCGAGGCGCTGACGCTGCACAGCCACGTCGCGAACATCGGCGACGTGCGCTCGCTCGTCATCCACCCGGCCTCGACGACGCACTCGCAGGGCCCCGACGCGGACCGCCTCGCCGCGGGCGTCACGCCGGGCCTCGTGCGCCTCTCGGTCGGCATCGAGCACATCGACGACATCCTCGCCGACCTCGAGCAGGGTTTCACCGCCGCCAAGGTGTGACCCCGAAACGGGGGTGAGACGGATCGGCATGGCTGGCACGATGGCGGCCATGCCGATCCGCTACCCCGCCCCGCTCCGTCCCGGCGACCGCATCGGCGTCACGTCGCCGAGCTCGGGCGTCGGCGACGCCCTCTGGGGTCGGTTCACGTATGCCGTCACGTGCCTGCGCGACCGCGGCTTCGAGGTCGTGGTCGGCGAGCTCAACCACGCGCCCTCCCACGTCAGCGGACCGCGCGAGGCGCGCGCCGCCGAGCTCATGGCGATGCTGCTCGACCCCACCATCCGCGCGGTCGTGCCGCCGTGGGGCGGCGAGACCGGCATCGACCTGCTCGACCTGCTCGACCTCGACGCCGTCGCGGCGGCCGAGCCCACCTGGTGCGTCGGCTTCTCCGACACCTCGACGTGGCTGACCCCCCTCACCCTGACGACGGGCATCGCGACGATCCACGGGCAGAACCTCATGGACACCCCGTATGCCGTGCCCGACGGCATCCGTCACTGGGTCGACGTCGCGAGCGCACCGGCGGGCAGCGAGCTGCAGCAGCACTCCCCCGGCCGCCACCGCACCGGCGGCTGGGACGACTACGCCGACCACCCCACGGTCTCGCAGATGAGGCTGGACGGGCAGGGCACCTGGACGCGCATCGACCCCGGCCACGAGGACGAGCCGGTCACCTTCTCCGGACGCCTCGTCGCGGGCTGCGTCGAGACGGTCAGCTTCCTCGCCGGCGGGCGCTTCGCCGAACTCGGCGCGTTCGCCCGGACGCACGCCCGCCAGGGGACCGTGATGCTCCTCGACATCGCGGAGTGGAACTCATACGACATCTGCCGAGCCCTGCACGCGATGCGCCTGCGCGGCTGGTTCGACTGCGCCACAGGCATTCTCGTCTCGCGGACGTCTGCTCCCGAGCCGGGCGGCTTCACCCAGCACGCGGCCGTCGTCGACGCGCTGGGCATGCTCGGCATCCCGATCGTCGCCGACGTCGAGTGCGGCCACGTGCAGCCGTTCCTCGCGCTGGTGCAGGGAGCGACGACGACCGTCGTGCACGACGGCGACACCCACACGCTCACCCAGCGACTCGACTGACGGACCCGGCCGCGACGACGGGTACGCTCGCCGGGTCATGGAGAAGCACGAGTACGAGCACGAGTCCACCGCCGGCGGCGCCAGGCGCGTGCTGCACGACGTCTTCGGCTTCACCGCGTTCCGCGGAGCTCAGCAGGAGATCGTCGACCGGCTCGTGTCGGGCCACGACTCGGTCGTGCTCATGCCCACGGGTGGCGGCAAGTCGCTGTGCTACCAGCTCCCCGCGCTCGTGCGGCCCGGCGTCGGCATCGTCGTCTCGCCCCTCATCGCCCTCATGCACGACCAGGTCGAGGCGCTGCGGCTGCTCGGGGTGCGCGCGGCCTTCTGGAACTCCACGTCGTCGACCGAGGAGTCGGACGCCGTGCGCGGGGCCGTGCGCGACGGCAGCCTCGACCTGCTCTACGTCGCCCCCGAGCGACTGCTCATGCCCTCGTTCCAGCGCCTGCTCGACGACGCGGCCGCCGGGGCCGGCATCGCGTTGTTCGCCATCGACGAGGCGCACTGCGTGTCGCAGTGGGGCCACGACTTCCGGCCGGAGTACCTCCGCATCGCCGAGGTCACCGCGCGGTTCCCCGGGGTGCCGCGCATCGCGCTCACCGCCACCGCCGACGCGCTGACCCGCCGCGAGATCCACGAGCGTCTCGGCCTCGAGGGCGCGGCCGAGTTCGTGTCGAGCTTCGACCGGCCGAACATCCGCTACCTCGTCGAGGAGAAGACCGACGCGCGTGCGCAGCTGCTGCGCTTCCTCGAGGAGGGCAACGACGGCGCCAGCTTCCGCGGCTCGGCCGGCATCGTCTACTGCCAGTCGCGCAAGCGCACCGACGAGATCTCGACCTTCCTGTGCCAGAAGGGTTTCGACGCGATCTCCTACCACGCCGGCCTGCCCGGCGACGCGAGGTCGGCCGCCCAGCAGCGGTTCCGGCGCGACGAGGGCGTCATCGTCGTGGCCACCATCGCCTTCGGGATGGGCATCGACAAGCCCGACGTGCGCTTCGTCGCCCACGTGGACCTCCCCAAGAGCCTCGAGGGCTACTACCAGGAGACCGGCCGGGCCGGCCGCGACGGCGAGCCGGCGATCGCGTGGATGGCGTACGGCCTGGCCGACGTCGTGCAGCAGCGCTCGTTCATCCGGCAGTCGAACGGCAGCCCCGAGCACCAGCGCGTCGACTCGATGAAGCTCGACGCGATGCTCGGCTACGCCGAGGCCGCCACCTGCCGCAGGCGACTGCTGCTCGCCTACTTCGACGAGGAGTCGGGCCCCTGCGGCAACTGCGACACCTGCCTGTCGCCCCCGCAGCTCTGGGAGGCGACCGTGCCCGCGCAGAAGGTGCTCTCGGCGGTGATCCGCACCGGTCAGCGCTTCGGCGCCGGGCACGTCGTCGACGTGCTGCTCGGCAAGAGCACCGAGAAGGTGCGCAGCTGGGAGCACGACCGGCTGCCGACCTTCGGCGTGGGCGGTGAGCTCGACGACCGCGAGTGGCGCTCGGTGATCCGCCAGCTCGTCGCGCGCTCGGTGCTCGCCCCCGACCCGGGCCGGATGGGCGCCCTGACCATCACCGAGGCCGCGCGCCCGATCCTCGACGGCGCCGAGGAGGTCGAGCTGCGCCGCCCCTCCGCCGCACCCGCCGGCAGGCGCTCGCGCTCCCGCTCGGGCGCGTCGGGCCGAGGCTCGGCGAATGGATCGGCCGGCGGCAGCGACCGGCTCGACGCCGCCGAGACGGCACTCTTCGAGCGGCTGCGCGCGGAGCGGCGCTCGATCGCCGACGAAGAGGGGGTGCCGGCCTACGTCGTGCTGCCCGACCGCACGCTGCGTGAGCTGGTCAGGGCCCGGCCCGCCGGCACGGCGGAGCTGCTCGAGGTGAACGGCATCGGGCCGGTCAAGGCCGAGAAGTACGGCGCCCGGTTCCTCGCCCTGCTGGCCGAGCCCAACGCCTGACCTGCGAACCCGTCGAACCCGTCGGACTCAGCCGACGACCTCGTCGACGAAGCACCACCGCCACGACTCGCCCGGCTCGATCGAGCGCATGACCGGGTGCTGCGACTCGTGGAAGTGAGCGGTCGCGTGCTTCCACTCGGAGGAGTCGCAGCAGCCGACGTGCCCGCACTGGAGGCAGAGGCGCAGGTGCACCCAGGTCGTGCCGTCGCGCAGGCACTCCTCGCAGCCCTCCGGGGTGCGTGCGGGAAGGCAGGCCTCGGTGTGCTGCAGGTGCTCGCAGGGAGCCTCGATCGTGTCCACGGGCAACATCTCACTCTCTGCCAGGCGGCTCTCCTGGTCGTCGTAGCGGTCGAGCATGGTCTCCTCGAGGTCGAGCGCGCTGAGCACGACCCGGAGCACCGCGTGGTCGGCGCGCCCCTCGTCGCGCAGGCGCAGCACCTCGGCGCGCTCGGCCTGCAGCATCTGCATGCGGGCCCGTCGGTAGCGTGCGCTCGGGGTGTCGTCCGCGTCGCCGCTCTGCGGACCGAGCCGCTCCCACATGTGGTTGAGGCGGTCCTCCGACCGCGACCGCAGCATCTCGCGCGTGCCGTCGTCGACGTCGGCCGTCTCGAGCACGTCGAGGCCGGCCCGCGTCGCCGCCTGCAGCACCGTCGCGGCCTGCAGGGCGTCCTCGCGCGGGTCGGGCCCGCGCACCCCGAGCCGGCGCGCGAGACCGGGCAGCGTCGTGCCCTGGATGAGCAGGGTGCCCACGACGACGACGACGGCGATGAGCACGAGCACGTCGCGGTGCGGGTTCTGCGGACTCGTGGGCGGCAGCAGCAGGGCGGCCGCGAGGGTCACCACGCCGCGCATGCCGGCCCAGGAGAGCACGACGGTGTGGGTCCACGGCGCCTGCGCCTCGTTGCGCAGCACGTGCGTGCTGACCCAGCGGAACGGCACGACCCAGAGGGGGCGGAGCACGAGCACGGCGACGAGGGTGCCGACGGCCGCGAGCGCGATCTGCCCGGCGGAGAGGGTCGAGGCGCGCGCGCTGTCGACGACGTAGAAGACCTGCAGGCCGATGAGGAGGAAGACCGCGTTCTCGAGGAGGAACTGGATGGAGGTCCAGTTGATCCGCTCGCTGAGGCGGGAGGCCCCCGACTGCGTGCGTGGCGACTTGTGACCGAGGACGAGGCCCGCCGTCACGACCGCGATGACGCCCGAGGCGTGCAGCTCCTCGGCCGGCACGTAGGCCGCGAACGGAACCATGAACGAGAGCACCGTGTCGAAGGCGGGCTCGGTCGAGAAGTGCCGGCGCAGGACGGTCACGAGCAGCGCGACGACGACGCCGATCGCCGCGCCGCCCACGGACGCCCACGCGAAGTCGAGCACGACGCCGCCGAAGCTGACGCCGCCGGCGGCGACCCCGGAGGCCAGTCCCGCCGCGGCGAGCGCCGTGCGCAGGGAGACGAGGGCGGTCGCGTCGTTGACGAGCGACTCCCCCTCGAGGATCGTGACGAGCCTGCGGGGCAAGCCGATCCGTCGGCCGACCGCGGTCGCGGCGACCGCGTCCGGTGGCGCGACGACGGCGCCGATGGCGAAGGCGAGGGCGAAGTCGATCCCGAGCACCCACCGGAGGAAGAGCGCGACCCCGAGCGCCGTGAAGAGCACGAGCCCGACCGACAGCCCGAGGATGACGCCCCGGTTGTTGCGGAAGTCGACGAGCGAGGTCTGGATCGCGGCGGCATACAGGAGCGGGGGCAGGATGCCGAGCAGCACGACGTCGGGGCTGAGGGCCACCTCCGGCACGAACGGCAGGTACGACCCGAGGATGCCGACGACGATGAGCACGAGCGGGGGCGGCAGGTCGAAGCGGTCGGCGAGCCACGACCCACCGAGGACGGTGGCCGCGATCGCGAGCAGCCCGATGGCGATCTCCACGACGCCATCCTGCCCTACCGGCTCAGCCGAAGAACCCCCGCACCGCGTCGACGACGCGCTGCTGGTCCGCCTCGGTGAGGTCGGTCGCGCACGGGAGCGAGACGCCGCGCGCGAAGAGCCCGTCACCGACCGCCCCGCCGAGCACCGGCGCGGTGAGGAAGGGCGGCTGCGCGTGGAGCGGGCGCCACAGCGCGCGAGCCCCCACGCCGAGGTCGCCGACGTGCGCGAGCAGCTCGTCGCGGCCCCGGCCGTCCGTCTCCGGCACGAGCACCGAGTAGAGCCAGTACGTCGCGTCGAGCCCCTCGACGCGCGGCGGGCGCACGAGGGGCAGGTCGGCGAACGCCTCGTCGTAGCGGGCGGCGATGCGGTGCTTGGCTGCGACGAACTCGTCGAGCCGCTCGAGCTGGGCGAGGCCCAGGCCGGCGGCGAGGTTCGTCAGGCGGTAGTTGTAGCCGACCTCGTCGTGCAGGTAGCCGACGTCGGGCACCTTGGCCTGCGTCGTCAGGTGGCGGGCACGGGCAGCGAGGTCGTCGTCGTCGGTGACGATCATGCCGCCACCGCCGGTGGTCGCGATCTTGTTGCCGTTGAAGGAGAAGCAGCCGATGCGGCCGACGGTGCCGGTGTGCCGGCCAGCGTAGCGACCGCCGGTCCACGACGCGCCCAGCGACTCGGCGGCGTCCTCGAGCACGGGTATGCCGTACCGGTCGCAGGCGTCCACGATCGGTTCCAGGTCGGCGGGCTGCCCCAGCACGTGGACGACCTCGACGGCCTTCGGCTGGGCCTCCCCCGCCGCCGCGCGCCGGTCGAGCTCGGCCGCGAGCAGCGCCGGGTCGAGGTTCCAGGTCGTCGTCTCGGCGTCGACGAGCACGGGCCGGGCGCCGCAGTAGGCGATCGGGTTGACCGAGCCGACGAAAGTGAAGTCGGAGCAGAAGACGTCGTCGTCGCGTCCCACCCCGAGCAGCACCAGCCCGACGTGGATGGCCGCGGTGCCGGTCGAGCAGGCGATCGCGTGCTTCGAGCCCACCCGCTCGGCGAAGCGCTGCTCGAACTCCGAGACGAAGGGTCCGACCGACGAGACGAAGCCGGACTCGACGGCCTCGAGCACGTAGCGCCGCTCCAGCTCCCCGATGTTGGGCACCGCGAGCGGGATCGTGCCCTCCGGCCCGCGAGCGCCCGGCGCGTGCGCCTCCCCGGCCGCGGTCACCGGTGGTACCGCCCGGCGGTCTCGGGGTCGACGCGCGGTCGGAGCCACTCGGCTGTGGCCGCGAGGCCGTCCTCGAGCGACACCGTCGGCGCCCAGCCGAGCACCTCGTTGGCGCGGGACGGGTCGGAGAGCAGAATCTGCACCTCGGAGCCCTCCGGCCGGATGCGGTCGCTCTCGGTGACGATCTCGGCGTCGCTGCCGGTGACCTTGCGGCACAGCTCGACGACGTCGCCGACCGAGACCGTGCGTCCGGTGCCGAGCTGGATCGTCGTGCCCGGGGCGACGTCGGCGAGCGCCGCGCGGACGAACCCGTCGGCCGTGTCGGCGACGAACGTGAAGTCGCGCTTCGGCGAGAGGTCGCCGAGCCTCAGCTGGCTCGCCCCGGCGAGCAGCTGCGAGAGCACCGTCGGGATCACCGCGCGGGTCGACTGACGGGGCCCGAAGGTGTTGAAGGGCCGCAGGGTCGTCACGGGCGTCTCGAAGGAGAGCGCGTACGACTCGCACATCTTGTCGGCCGAGATCTTCGTCGCGGAGTAGGGCGACTGGCCGCGGAGCGGGTGCGCCTCGGTGATGGGCACCTCCTCCGGCGTGCCGTAGACCTCCGACGTCGACGTGTTGACCATCCGCGGCGTGCCGTGGCGGCGCACGGCCTCGAGCACGTTGAGGGTGCCGATGACGTTGGTCTCGACGTAGGAGCGGGGAGCCACGTAGGAGAAGGGGATCGCGATGAGCGCGGCGAGGTGGAGCACGACGTCGACGCCCTCGGTCGAGGCCATGACGTGCTCCGGGTCGCGGATGTCGCCGAGCACCACCTCGGCCTGACCGTCCCGCACGGCCGCGCGGAACGCGTCGGACTCGTCGAGCCACCCCGTCGAGCCGTTCGAGTTGTAGAGGCAGAAGGCCTTGACCCGTGCGCCGTCGGCGAGCAGCCGCTCCACGACGTGCGAGCCGATGAAGCCGTCGGAGCCGGTGACGAGCACGGTCTGCCCGGCGACCGAGCCCTCGACCGGACGTGCGGTCATCTCGACCGACCGGGTGTCGTCGCTGCTGGCGGGAAGTGTTGTCACAGTTGCCTTTTCGTCGTGGAGGTTCGCTCGTATGCCGTCGACCACGCTGGGTGGTCGGGCGTCGTCCCGCTCGTCGCTCATGCCTCTCCCTTCGCCCGGGCGAGGTCCTTCGGGGTACCGACGTCGATCCAGTCGCTCTGGATGGGCCAGGCGGTCACGGGCTCGTCGCGCTCGAGGCAGGTCTCGACGAGACCGGGCATCGTGCTCGCCCGACCAGAGGGCAACCAGGCGAGCGCGCGGGGCTCGACGGCATACACGGCCGCGTTGATGTCGAAGCTCAGCGTCGGCTTCTCCGAGACCCCGGTGACCCGGCCGCCGTCGCTCTCGACGACGCCGAAGGGCACCTCGTGCTGGTAGGTGCGCGTGGCGACCGTGACGGCGGCGCCCGACCGGCGGTGGGCCTCGAGCAGGTCGCTCGCGTCGAACTCGACCATGAGGTCGCCGTTCATGACGAGCACCGGGTCGGTGAGGTCGGGTCGCTCGTCGCGCAGCAGCGTCAGCGAGCCGGCGGTGCCGAGCGGGCGGTCCGGGTCCTCCCGGAGGTAGCGCACGCGGCAGCCCAGGCGCGAGCCGTCGCCGAGGTGCTCCTCGATCTGCTCGGCGAGGTAGTTGACGCTGACGTAGATCTCGCGGATGCCGTCACCGACGAGGCCGAGCACGATCCACTCGAGGATCGAGCGGCCGGCCACGGTCATGAGCGGCTTCGGGGTGTCCTTCGTCAGCTCGCCGAGGCGGGTGCCGCGGCCGCCGGCCATGACGACGGCGACGTTGGGCAGCGGCGCGGCGCCCACGACGTCCGAGAGCGTGTGCAGCCCGACGAGCGTGCGGTCGTCGGCGAGCTCGGGCACGGCCGAGATGCGCAGCGCCTGCATGAGGTCGAGCACGAGCGCCCGCGGCGAGCCGGCGGCGACGAAGTGGGGCGAGCGCGTCGCGTGGTCGAGGGCGAGGTCGTCGAGGCTCGTGCCCTTGAGGAAGGCCCGGCGCAGGTCGCCGTCGGTGAGCAGGCCGGCCAGACGGTCGTCGTCGTCGACGAGGAGGCAGACGAGGTTGCCGCTGCGGTCGACGACCTCCAGGGCGTCGCGGATCGTCGCGGTCGTCGGCGCGCACGCCGCGCGCAGGTCTCGCGCCGTCACCGCTCCTCCTCGCTCGTCAGGTCGACGAAGTGCTTCGCCCGCGGGGCCGACCCCGCCTCCCGAACGATATCGAGGATGCGGCTGCTCGCCTCACCGGCGCCGTAGGGGTTGGCCGCGCCCGCGGACCGCTCCACCCACTGCGGGCTGACGGCGCGCCGGACGGCGGCCTCCACCGCGAACCTCCCCTCGTCCGCGTGCAGCACGTTGGCGCCGCGGAGCCGCCCGCGCTGGCGCTCGCCGACGTCCACGGCCGGCACGTGCAGGGTCGCGGCCTCGATGACGCCCGAGCTGGAGTTGCCGACGACGACGTCGGAGGCCGCGAGCACGCGGGGGTAGTGACGGCCGAGCGCGGCGACGAGGCAGAGCCGCGGCTCGTCGGCGGCGAGCCCGGCGAGCGCCACGAGGATCTCCTCGCGCCCCTCGTCCATGCCCGGGTGGGTGGCGATCACGGTGCCGCACACCGCGAGGGCGGCCTCCGCCGCCTCCCGGGCCCACCGGCCGACGGGGGCCCCGGGCTGGGCCGTGGGCGGGTGGTACGTGAAGAGCGCGAGCGGGTGCTCGACCCGGTCGACGCCGAGCAGCTCGGCGAGGTCGGCGTCGTCGAGCGCGGTGGCGGTCGCCAGCCGGTCGAGGCCGGGGGCGCCGGTGACGTGGATGCGCTCGGCGGGCTCCCCGAGCTGGCGCAGCCGGGCCGCGGCGTCCGGGGACGCCACGCAGTGCTGGTCGGCGAGCTTCGTCACGGCGTGGCGCACGCGCTCGTCGAGGGCGCCCTCGGTGACCTCGCCGCCGTGCAGGTGCACGACGGGCACGCCGAGCAGCACGGCCGGCGGCACGACGTAGAGCAGCTCCCACCGGTCCCCCAGCACGAGGAGCACGTCGACGTCGTCGCGCAGCGCCGTCCCGGCCGCCCGGGCGAGACGGGCGCCCTGCTCGAGCTGGGCGTCGACCGTGACCTCGGCCATCGGCTCGGCGAGCGGCACGACCGCCGCCCGCCACCGCTGCGGCGACACGTGGGCCGGCAGGGCCGCGACGAGGTCGTCGACGGCATACATGACCCCCGTCAGCACGCGGAGGCGCACGTCGGGCGCCTCCTCGAGCGCCTCGAGCACCGGGGTGAGCGGCCCGAGGTCGGCCCGGGTGCCGACGAAGACGGCGACGGTGAAGCGGTCGCTCACGAGCCGCGCCTCAGCCCGCGAGGTCGGCGTCGGTGACGGGGGCACCCGCCGGCACGTCGCGGGCCAGCGTGCGTCCGCGGATGTCGACGGCCGGGCTGATGCCACCCTCGGGGCGCAGCAGCGAGAGGTCGCCGCCCTCCAGCACCGTCCCGGCGCCGAGCGCGCGGGCCGCGTGCCACGAGCGGCGCACGAGTACGGCGTTCTCCTCCTCCGAGGGCATGCGGACCTTGACGCCGTCGCCGAGGGCGACCGCCAGCTGCTTCGTCGCGGACACGTAGTCGGTCAGCGCGCCGGGCTCGAGGCTCGCCAGGTGGTCGGGACCGGGCAGCGTGCGGTCGCTCGTGAAGTGCTTCTCGAGGATCGGCGCCCCGAGCGCGACCGCGCCGAGCGCCGTCGTCAGCCCGGGCGTGTGGTCCGACCAGCCGACCGGGATGCCGTGCAGCTCGGTGAGGCGCGGGATGACGCGCAGGTTGCACTCCTCGACGGGCGCCGGGTAGGCCGACACGCAGTGGAAGAGCACGAGTCCGGGGGCGTCGGCGCAGGCCTCGACCGCGGCCTCGACCTCGTCCTCGGTGCCCATCCCCGTCGAGACGAGCAGCACGACGCCGAGGTGCGACATCTCGCGCAGGTAGGGCAGGTTCGTCAGCTCCCCCGAGCTCACCTTGAGGGCGGGCAGGCCGAGGCCGACGAGCATCTCGGCGCTGTCGAGGTCGAAGGGCGTCGAGAGGAACGTCGTGCCCGCCTCGGTGGCGTGGTCGCGCAGCTCGACCCAGGCCTCCTGCGGCAGCGTCAGCGCCTCGAGCAGGCTGCGCTGGTCGGTCGACCCCCCGCGGTCGCGCTGGTAGGGCGTCGTCGCGGCCGCCGACGAGACCAGCTTCTCGGGCGAGAACGTCTGGAACTTCACGGCATCCGCGCCTGAGGCAGCGGCGATGTCGACGAGCCGGTGGGCGAGGTCGACGTCGCCGTTGTGGTTCACCCCGGCCTCGGCGATGACGAAGACGTCGCCGGGCGACGGGACGAGGGCGTCACCGATCGCGACGGGCGTGACGGCGTTGAGCGGGTCGATCACAGGGGGCCTCCGGCTCCACGGGTGACGGCGGGGACGCCGACGACGGTACGGCCCTCGGGCACGTGGCCGGTGACGACGGCGCCGGCACCGATCGTCGCGCCGGCGCCGACGCCGACGAGCGGCAGGATGCGGGCGCCGCTGCCGACGAGCGTGCCGGACCCGACGGACGCCCCTCCGAGGAGCGTGGCCCCCGGTGCGACGTGGGCCCCGGCGCCGACGCGGCAGTCGTGCTCGACGACGGCGGCGGTGTTGACGACGACGGCGTCGCCGAGGCGACTCGCCGGCCCGACGTGCGCGTGCTCGAGCACGACGGTGCCGGCACCGAGCACGGCCCGCGGCGACACCGTCGCGGTCGCGGCGACGACGGGCGGCACGGAGAGGCCGGCGGTGAGCAGGTCGTGCACGAGCCCCGACCGTGCGGCGTTCGCGCCGATGGCGACGACGGCGTGCAGGCCACGCGCGCGGACGAGCTCGAAGGCCTCCCGGTCGTCGGCGAGCACCTCGACGTGCCAAGGGGTCTCGCCCTCGGCGACGGCGCCGGTGACGGCCACGACCTCACGCCCGAGACGCTCGAGCACGTCGACGACGGAGCGCGCGTGACCGCCGGCGCCGAGGACCACCCACCCCGCGCCGTCGGCCACGTCGGCCACGTCGGCCACGTCGGCCCGGCCGTCAGCCACGTCCGGCCGTCCCGAGCGACGCGGCGGCCTCGGCGAAGGCGCCACCGACCTTGCGGATGTTGTCCGGCTCGAGCACGGCGGGCACGCGGGGCGGGTCGAGCACGAGCCCCTCCCACGAGTTGCGCACGTAGTCGTTGACGAACCAGGCGTCGATGGCCTCCCGGTCGGCGCGCAGCGACTCCCAGCGGCGCTCGGCGACGAACGCGGTGAGGTCGTCGGGGCTGCCGAGGCGGGCCACGTTGCCGAGCGCGCTCCACGGCATCTCGGCCCCGGTGACGACGGGCAGCCCGAGCAGGCCGGCCTCGAGCCCGACGGTGCCGGTGGCCGTGACCGTGAAGACGGCGTCGCGCATGAGCTCGCGCGAGTCGGCGAAGGGGTCGATCGTCGCGATGTTCGGGTGCACGTCGAACTGCGGCCAGTAGTCGGGGTCGCGCCGCCACATGAAGTGCGCGTGCTCCTTGACCGCGACGCCGATGTCGAGCGGTGCGAGGGCCTCGGCGAGCACGCGGGCCGTGTAGGCCTGGTCGCGCCACTCCTGCCCCATGACGTCGACGCTCGACTCGGGCTGCACCTGGAGCGGCAGGAAGACGAACTTCTCGGGCACCGGGTCCCAGCGGCGGTCGCGGTACTCCCGGAGGTTGAGCCGGGCCTTGACGGGGTTGAGCCACGGCAGGCGCGCGTAGTCCGACGGCCGGGGCAGCTGCAGGTTCGCGCCGCGGTCGACGGCGAACTCCTTGACCCGGTCGCTCGCGAGGCGCCAGATCTCCTGGCCCGACTCGACCTGCAGGTTGCGCGCGAAGCCCATCGGGCGGCCCTGCTCGGCCCGCCACGTGTCGACGAACGCCTGGCCCGCCGCCAGCGCCGACGCGTCCTCGACCTCCCGCTCCCACAAGGTGATCCCCTTGGGCGCCCCGATGAGGCCGAAGCGGTCGGAGGGCAGCCGGATGCCGCGCGGCCACGTCGCCAGCCCGCCGTGGTGGGTGACGAGCCCGGCGGTCAGCAGCTCGGACGTCACGGTGAACTCGACGAGCGCGAGCACGGGCCCGCGGCCCTCGATGGCCGACTCGAGCTCCTCGGCCGCGAGGTTGAGGAAGTTCATCGCGGTGTCGACGCGGTTGCGGCGCAGGGCACGCTCCGACACGAGCAGGTCGAGCGGGTCGAGCCCGACCCCGGCGCAGGCCCGCTTGAGGGCGGCGTGCGGCGCGAGACCGCTGACGACGTTGGCCTTGCGGGCGGCGGCGTACGGCAGCCGGACGACGGTGGCGCGCGGCGCGTGGCGGCGGGCCCACGCGAGGTTGGCGTCGGTGCGCACGACGAGGACGAGGTCCTTCGTGTCGAACCCGGCGTGCACGAGGGCCGGCACCAGGAGGTCGTCGTAGCCCAACCCCATGTGGACGAGCGGTGTCACCACGAAAGCGTGTCTCCTGCGTGTCGGTGCGTGCCGGCACGAGGCGGGCCGGGCGAGCGCCCCATCCTATCGGCGCAGCGCACGCAGGACCCGGGGCGCCGCGACCAGCGCGACCGCCGCGACGAGGACGGCGAGCACGAGCCGCGCCCAGACGAGCGGACCCTCGACGGGCAGGGCCGCCCCGGCCAGCGCGAGCGCCACGCCCCCGAGCGCGACGACGACGGCGGGGCGCGGCCAGTGCAGCGGTCCGTCGGTGCGGGCGTACCACGTCGTCACGCCCATGAGCACGACGTAGGCGACGGCCTTGGCCGCGGCAACGCCCGCGATGCCGGCGTCGAGGTTCGTGAGGGCGACCGAGACCGACAGCAGGAACGAGAGGCCGAAGAAGGCCGCCGAGGCGAGGCGCCCGGTGCGCTCGGCGTCGAGCACCGCGAGCGACGACCCCTGGTAGAGCATGTAGGAGACCGACACCGTGCAGACGAGGCCGAGGGCGCGCACCATCGCGGGGTGGTCGAAGCCGGGGTCGGCCATGACCGCCACGAGCCACGGACCGAGCAGGGCGACGCCCGCGGCGCCTGCCGCGACGACCCCGACGAGCGCCGTGCCGGTGCGGGCCGTCCACGCCCAGCGCTCGCCGAGCGGGTGGGAGAGCACGAGCGGGCCCCACGCGTTGAAGAGCGCGACGGCGAGCACGAACGGCATGTTCCCGAGCTGGAGCGCCACCTGGTAGCTGCCGGCACCCGACTCGCCGACGAGCACCCGCGCGAGCAGCACGTCGCCCGAGAGCAGCCCGAGCATCGCCACGGCCTGGGGCAGCAGGGGCGCTGCGAGGCGGATCCCCGCGCGCACCCGCTCGCGCTCGGCCGTGGGCGGCAGCGGTCGCCCCAGCACCACCGCGAGGGCGGCCGCGACGACGACGACGAGGGCGTATGCCGTGAGGTACCTCCCCGAGGTCGCCTCCCCGCGCGCCGCGAGCAGACCCGCCAGCTGCGCGCCGACGGTCGCGAGCACGGCGAGGGCGAGGAACCCCCACGGCTGCAGGCGGGCCCGCATCAGCGTCTGCCCGGCGACGACCGTCGTCAGCGCGACGGCGGCGACGACGAGGGGCAGCCACTGGCCGAGGTCGGCGTGCCCGGTCGCCGACAGCACGAGGGCGAGGGCCACGCCGACGACGCCGAGGGCGAGCGCGAGCAGCATCATCGTGCCGGCCAGGGCCCGCGCCACGCGCGGGCCCTCGGCGCCGCGGTGGTGCTCGCGCAGGAGCACCTGAGGAAGGCCGGCGGCCGCGACCGTGCCGACCATCTGGACGACGACGAGGCCGGTGGCCACCCGGCCGAACTCGACGGCGCCGAGCACGCGGGTCGCGAAGGGCAGCACGAGCAGCACCCCGAGGCCCTGCAGCGCCGTGCCGACGAGGTAGACGACGGCGTGCCCGCCGAGCGAGGCTCCCGGGCGGCCGGCGGGGGCGGCGGGGCTACCGGCTGGGCTCGTCACAGACCCGAAGGTACCGGTGCCCGGCCGCGACCCCCGTCCTCTAGCCTGCAGGGGTGTCCAGCCAGCCCTCCTCCCCGCCGCGCGTCGTCGTGCGCGGCTCCGGCTCGATCGGGCAGCGGCACGCCCGCGTCTTCCGGCAGGAGGGCGCCGACGTCTGGCTGTGGCCGGTGCGCGACCGCGACCTCACCGGCGTCGGCGGCGTCGACGAGGCCACCGGCGCCCACCTGCTCGACGACGCGAGCGGACCGGCGGCCCTGCGCGACGCCTTCGTCGTCGTGGCCACCGACACGTCCCGGCACGTGGCCGACGCCCTCGAGGCGCTCGACGCCGGCGCCGAGAAGGTGCTCGTCGAGAAGCCCGTGGCCCCGAGCGCCGACGCCGTCGCCGCGCTCGACGCCCACCCCCGCCGCTCCGCGGTCTGGGTGGCCGCGCCGCTGCGCGCCCACGAGGGGTTCCGCCACCTACGCCGCCTCGTCGGACGCCTCCACCGGGGCGGCTCGGCGCACGTGTGGTGCCAGTCGTGGCTGCCCGACTGGCGCCCCGAGCGTGACTACCGCGAGTCCTACTCGGCCCGCGCCGACGAGGGCGGGGTGCTGCGCGACCTCGTCCACGAGATCGACCACGCCACCGTGCTCTTCGGGCGCCCGCTGCTGCTCGGGGCCGTCGTCGACAGCGACGGACCGCTCGACGTCGAGTCGGACCAGGCTGCCACCCTGCTGTGGCGCACCCCCGGCGACTTCGCCGTGACGGTGCGCCTCGACTACACGAGTCGTCCCGCGTCCCGCGGCGTCGTCGTGCGGTCGCCCGACGGCACCCTCGAGTGGGACGTCACGCGGGCGACGGTGCGCCACACGTCGGCCGACGGAGAGGTGACGGAGCAGGTCTTCGACCACGACCTCGACCGCGACCTCGTCATGGGAGCCCAGGCCCGGGCCGCGATGAACCTGCGGCCGTCCACCTCGGTCGACGAACGGGTGGCCCGCGGGGCGCCGGCCACGCTGACCGAGGGCATCGACGCCGTCCGCCTGTGCGACGAGGCCCGGGCCGCCGGCGCGCACGTCATCGCCGACCTCGCACACCGGGAGGGCGGGTCATGACCCGTCCGACCGGCCCCACCACCCCACGAGTGCTCGCCGTCATCCCGGCGCGCGGCGGCTCGAAAGGCCTGCCCGGCAAGAACATCCGCCCGCTGCGGGGTCTCCCCCTCATCGCCCACAGCCTGCGCGCGGCGGCCCTGACGCCCGAGGTGACGCGCTGCGTCGTGACGACCGACTCGGCCGAGATCGCCGACGTCGTGCGCGCGCACGGTGGCGACGCACCCTTCCTGCGACCCGCCGACCTCGCGGCCGACGACACCCCGATGGCGCCGGTCGTGCGCCACGCGCTCGCGTGGGTCGAGGCCGAGGAGGGCGAGGCCTACGACGCCGTGCTCCTGCTCGACCCGACGAGCCCGGCGCGCGTTCCGGCCCAGCTCGCCGAGGCCGTGCGGCGGCTCGCGGCCGACGACCGCCTCGACGGCGTCATCAGCGTCTCGGAGCCGACCTTCAACCCGGTCTGGGTGGGCGTGCGCCCCGATCCGGAGGCCGGCGCCCTCGCGCGCTACTTCACCTCCGGCACCGGGGTCACCCGGCGCCAGGACGTCGAGCGCTTCCTGCGGATCAACGGCAACTTCTACCTCTGGCGCGCCGACCTCGTGCGGCGCCTCGAGTCGTCGTGGTTCGACGAGGGCACGCACGCCGGCCTCGAGATCCCCGAGGCGCAGGCCTTCTCCATCGACGACGACTACGAGTTCCGTCTCATCGACGCCCTCGTCGGCGCCGGCCTGCTCACCCTGCCCTGGCTCGACGCCCGGCCCGACCCCGAGGAGACCCCGTGACGAGCAGCCCTGCCGGTCCTCCCGGGCCCACCCACCCCTCCGGGCTCGCCGGCCGCACCGCCGTCGTCACCGGCGGCGCCGGTCCGCTCGGTCGGGTGCTCGCCGACGCGCTCGCCACCGCCGGCGCGCGCGTCGTCGTCGTCGACCTCGACGAGGGCGCGTGCGCCGCGGCGGCCGACGGCCTGCCCGGGGCCGGCCACGTCGCCCTGGGCGCGAACCTCTTCGAACCGCAAGGACTCTCGGACGTCGTCGAGGCGGTCACCGGGCTCGGCGCATGCGACGTGCTCGTCAACAACGCGGCCTTCACCGGAACCTCCGGGGTGCCGGGGTATGCCGTCCCGTTCGACGAGCAGACCGACGAGGCGTTCACGATGGCGCTGGCCCTCAACCTCACGGCGCCGTTCTCGCTGACGCGCCGCCTCGCGCCGCTGCTGCGGGCCGGTGGCCACGGCAGCGTCGTCAACGTGTCGAGCATCTACGGCCTCGTCGGGCCCAACATGGGCCTCTACGCCGGCACCCGCATGGGCAACCCCGCGGCCTACGCGGCGAGCAAGGGCGGGCTCGCCCAGCTGACGCGCTACCTCTCGACGGTCCTCGCGCCCGAGGTCCGGGTCAACGCCTTCGCGCCGGGCGGCATCGCGCGCGGCCAGGACGACGCGTTCGTCGAGCGCTACGAGGCCCTGACCCCGCTGCGCCGGATGGGCACCGAGGACGACTTCCGCGGCGTGGTCACGTGGCTCGCCTCGGACGCCTCGGCCTACGTCACCGGCCAGGTCGTCGCCGTCGACGGGGGCTGGACGGCCTGGTGACCGTCTCTCCCGGTCCGCATCGATGTGTTCCACGGTCAGGGGTGACCGTGAAACACATCGAACCGCGGGTGGGTCGGTGGCCCGTCAGTTCTTGAGCTCGGGCGCGACCGTCTGCTCGAAGAGCTCGATGCCGGAGCGGTCGTAGGCGGCCTCGGCGAAGTACGTGATGGCATACGCCATGCCGCGAGCCTCCATGTCCTTGAACATCGAGACGATCTTGTCGGGCGTGCCGACCGCGGGCTGCTTGCGCAGGTCCTCGACGGCCCCGGCGGCCTTGTCGTCGGCGACGCCGCCCTTGCGCAGGAGCTCGCCGTAGAACTGGAGGCGGTCCTCGACGTCGGCGTCGGTCTCGCCGATGACGACGTTGTAGTTGGCCGAGCGGACGATCTCGCCGAAGTCGCGCCCGAGGGCCTCGCAGTGGCCCTTGAGGATCTCGCTCTTGTGGTCGAAGCCCTCGGCGCTGCCGTCGAAGTTCGTGTAGTCGGCGTACTGCGCCGCGATCTTCAGCGTCACCTTCTCGCCGCCGCCGGCGATCCACATCGGGATGCCGTTGAGGGCGCTGCCCGGGTGGCTCGTGCCCTGGAGCGGGCGCGGGGCGCAGATGGCGCCGTCGACCTGGTAGTACGTCCCGTCGAGGGTGGCCTCGCCCTTCGTCCACATGTCGCGGAAGACCTGCACGCCCTCGCGGAGCGCGCCGAGGCGGTCACCGGCCTTGGGGAAGCCGTAGCCGTAGGCCCGCCACTCGTGCTCGTACCAGCCCGCGCCGATGCCCATCTCGGTGCGGCCGCCGGAGATGACGTCGACGGTCGCGGCCACCTTGGCCAGGTAGGCAGGGTTGCGGTAGGCCATGCACGTGCACATCTGGCCGAGCCGCACGCGGCTCGTGGCGGCGCCGAAGCCGGCCATCAGCGACCACGCCTCGTGGGTCGCCTCGCCCGAGGGCTGCGGCACCGTGTGGAAGTGGTCGTAGACCCAGATCGACTCGAAGACGTCTCCGTCGTCGGCGTGCCGGGCGAGGTTGACCATGGACTCCCACTGCTGGGCGGGCTCGATGCCGACGAGATCCATCCGCCAGCCCTGGGGAACGAACATTCCGAATCGCATCCCGCCATCCAACCACGGCCACCTGCACGTCGGCAGTGCCCGGAGCGGTCGTGTGAGGATGGGCGGCATGACCCCGCACCAGAACAGCCCCGACGTCGTCCGGGACCTGCTCCACACCCCGGCCACGTGGGCCGTCGTCGGCCTCGGCGACAACCCCGACCGCACGGCGTACTCCGTCTCGTCGTGGCTGCACCACGAGCTCGGCATGAAGCTCGTGCCCGTGCACCCGAGCGGCGCGACGGTGCACGGCGCCCAGGGCTACCCGAGCCTCGCCGACATCCCGGACGGCACGGTCGTGCAGGTCGTCGACTGCTTCGTCAACAGCGACCGCGTGGGCGCGGTCGTCGACGAGGCGATCGCGCAGCGCGAGCGGCTCGGCATCGAGGCCCTCTGGCTCCAGCTCGGCGTCGTCGACGAGGACGCCGCCGCGCGGGCCCAGGCCGCTGGCCTGTCGGTCGTCATGGACACCTGCCCGAAGATCGAGTACCCGCGGGTGCAGCCCGGCGACGGTGCCGGGGCGGTCACGGGCTGAGTCCCGTGACCGCCGTCAGCCTGCACGCCCGGGCCTGGGGTGAGCCCGGCGCCCTGTCCCCCGTGCTGCTCGTGCACGCGACCGGCGAGACGTCGGCCGACTGGGACCGGGTCGCCACGCTGCTCGCCCGCGACCGGCTCGTCGTCGCCGTCGACCTGCGCGGTCACGGCGCGAGCCCGTGGCCGGGCAGCTATCCCCTGACCGAGCTGGCCGACGACGTCGAGGCGGTCGCGGCGGCGCTGGCCGCCCGGAACGGCCGCCCGCTCGACCTCGTCGGCCACTCGCTCGGCGGGCTCGTCGCCTGCCTGCTCGCGAGCCGGCGCCCCGACCTCGTGCGCCGCCTCGTGCTCGAGGACGTCCCGGTGCCCCACCCGCGCGAGCCGCGACCGCCCGAGCGCCCCGAGGGCGAGCTGGCCTTCGACTGGGAGGCCGTGCTGCAGGTGCGCGCGCAGGTCGACGACCCGGACCCCGGCTGGCCCGACGTCGTCGCGACCGTGCGCGCCCCGACCCTCGTCGTGTGGGGTGGCCCGAGCAGCCCGATGCCGGCCGAGCACGTCGCGGAGATGGCCGAGACGGTCGCCGACGGGCGCCTCGTGCGCATCGACGCCGGCCACCTCGTGCACGCCGGGCAGCCGGTCGCCTTCTCCGTCGCGGTGCAGGGCTTCCTCGCGTCGTCCGACTGACCCCGGCGACGCCGCGGCGGTGTGCCGAGCGCCGTGTGCCGTCAGGCGGCCGTATGCCGTCAGGCCGGGTCGGTGACGCCCCGGGCCACCTGCTCGCGCAGCGCCGCCCCCTTGGCGTGGGCCTGGTCGCGCAGGTCGGACTGGAAGGCCGCCATCCGCTCGCGCACGTCGACCGACAGCGCGTCGCCGCCGGTGCCGACGATGCGCGCCGCGAGCAGCCCGGCGTTTCGGGCGCCGCCGATCGACACGGTCGCGACCGGCACGCCGGCCGGCATCTGCACGATCGACAGGAGCGAGTCCATGCCGTCGAGGTACTTCAGGGGCACCGGCACGCCGACGACGGGCAGCGGCGTCACGGCGGCGAGCATGCCGGGCAGGTGGGCCGCGCCGCCGGCACCGGCCACGACCACCCGCAGGCCCCGCCCCGCGGCCTGCTGGCCGTAGGCGATCATCTCGTCGGGCATCCGGTGCGCCGACACGACGTCGGCCTCGTAGGGGATGCCGAACTCCTCGAGGGCGCGGGCGGCCTCACGCATGACGGGCCAGTCGCTGTCGCTGCCCATGACGATGCCGACGACGGGAGCGCCTGCGGCAGCTGACGACTCGCTCATTCGGTGATCACTCCTCGGAGGTAGTCGGCGGCGTGCCCGGCGCGCTCGCGCGCGTCGTCGAGGTCTGCGCCGCTGACGTTGACGTGCCCGATCTTGCGGCCGGGACGCACGCCCTTGCCGTAGACGTGCACCTTGGCGCCGGGGTCGCGGGCCATGATGTGCCGGTAGGCCGGGTAGAGGTGCTCGTAGTCGCCGCCGAGCACGTTCGCCATGACGGTCCACGGCGCGCGGGGGCGCGGGTCACCGAGCGGGAGGTCGAGCACGGCGCGCAGGTGCTGCTCGAACTGCCCGGTGACGGCGCCGTCCATCGACCAGTGCCCGCTGTTGTGCGGGCGCATGGCGAGCTCGTTGACCACGTACGCCGGCTCGCCCCCGCCGCCCGACGCGCGGACCTCGAAGAGCTCGACCGCGAGGACTCCCGTGACGCCGAGCTCGCCGGCGATCCGCAGCGCCGCCTCGGTGACGACCGAGGCGAGGTCGGGGTCGAGGCCCGGCGCCGGCGCGAGCACCTCGGTGCAGACGCCGTCGGTCTGGACCGTCTCGACGACGGGCCAGACGGCCGCCTGTCCGGAGGGGCTGCGCGCGAGCAGCACCGCGAGCTCGCGGACGAAGTCGACCTTCTCCTCGAGCAGCAGGCCGTGCTCGAGCGGGCCGGGCTCGCCGATGCGGCCGATCCAGTCGGAGAGCTCGTCGACCGACGACGCGACGGCGACGCCCTTGCCGTCGTAGCCGCCGCGCGGGGTCTTGGCGACGATCGGCCAGCCGACCTCGTCGCCGAAGGCCTGCACGGCCTCGGCGGTCTCGGCGCGCGTCCAGCGGGGGCAGGCCACGCCGAGGGCCGTCAGCCGCTCGCGCATGGCGAGCTTGTCCTGGGCGAAGTTCAGGGCGGCGCGGCTCGGGTGCACGGCGACCCCGTCCGCCTCGAGCGCCTCGAGCAGGTGCGGCGGCACGTGCTCGTGGTCGAACGTCACGACGTCGCAGTGCTCGGCGAAGGCCCGCAGCGCCTCGAGGTCGGTGTGCTCACCGACGGGGGCGCTCGGCACGACGAGGGCGGCGGCGGCCGTGTCGCTCTCGGCCAGGACGGAGAGCTGCACGCCGAGCTCGACGGCGGGGCCCTGCATCATCCGGGCGAGCTGGCCGCCTCCGACGACGCCGACGACGGGGAATCCTCCGGGGGCGCGCTTCGGCTTGCTCACGACGGCCAAGCGTAGTCGGCCTCAGGTCGCGCGGCGCGGCCGGTCCGGCACCGGGGCGTTCGCGGCCTCCTCCTCGGCGAGGGCGGCCTGGGCGTGGCTGGGGTCGGCGAGGTCGGGGTGGTGGCTGCGCACGGCGGCGAAGGTCCACAGCTTGTTGAGCACGAACGAGATCGGCGTGACCACGGCGATGACGATGAGCTGGGCCCAGTAGAGGCGGGTGCGGAAGCCGGTGGAGTCGTCGAGCACCGACGTCGGCAGGTGCACCGGGGAGTCGAGGTGCATGAGCAGCGTCAGCAGGACCAGGCCGACCACCTGGCCGAGCAGGCCGACGACGAGGAAGGGCCAGTACTCGCCCCACCAGCGCGCGTGCCGGGTGGTGCGGAACGTCCACGTGCGGTTGAGCTGGAAGTTCCAGAGGTTGGCGACGAGGAAGGCCACGGTCGAGTAGACGTGGTACCAGCGGACGTTGAACTCGGTGCCCGGGAGCCCGACGAGCGCCGCGTCGAAGCTCGGCCCGAGCTTCTTGACGGCGACGAGCGTCAGCAGGTTGACGAGCACGCCCGACGCGCCCACCACCGCGAACCGGAAGAGGAGCACCCAGTTGTGGCGGTGGCGCACGAACAGGAACTCACGCAGGCGCCTCACGCGGGAACCCTACCGCCGCGAGCAGGATGCTCCCTGCGACGTCAATCGGTCTCGCCCTCGGAGAGGAAGAGCGCGAAGCGCGCGGGCTGGGCCTGCACGAGGTCGAGACGGCCGCCGTTCGACTCGGCGAGGTCGCGGGCCAGGGCGAGGCCGAGGCCCGTGCTGCCTCCTGCGCCGCTGCTCACCGAGCGCTCGAAGATGTGCGGTGCCATGGCGGCC
The DNA here is from genome assembly GCF_040300125.1 of Terrabacter sp. NPDC000476. Taxonomy (NCBI): domain Bacteria; kingdom Bacillati; phylum Actinomycetota; class Actinomycetes; order Micrococcales; family Intrasporangiaceae; genus Terrabacter; species Terrabacter sp. NPDC000476. Next base: position 38,723 of record NZ_JBEPDF010000004.1, on the reverse strand, counting down.
GGCACGCCGTCGCCCTCGTCGCTCACCTCGACGATGACCGAGGGGCCCGAGCGGCGGGCGTGGACGTCGACGGTGCCGCGGCCGTGCACGAGGGAGTTCTCGAGGAGGGTCGAGAGCACCTGCGAGAGCGCCACGGGCGTCGAGCGGACGAAGAGGCCGCGCTCGCCCCGCACGCGCACCGACCGGCGGGCCTGCTCGAAGGCGGGCTGCCACTCGCGCTGCAGGGCGGCGATGACCGAGTCGAGGGAGACGGCCGGCGAGGGCCCGCCCGCCCCCCGGGTGCGCCCGAGGAGGTCGTCGACGACGCGGGTGAGCCGCTCGACCTGGGCGATGGCGATGTTCGCCTCCTCCTTGACCACCTCGGCGTCGTCGGTCTCGGAGATCTCCTCGAGCCGCATGAGCAGGGCGGTCAGTGGAGTGCGCAGCTGGTGCGAGGCGTCGGCGGCGAAGTCGCGCTCGGCCGCGAGCGACTTCGTCATGTCGTGCGCGCGGCGGGTCATGACGCCCGAGACGTGGTCGAGCTCGTCGATGTCGGAACGGAGCGGGGTGAGCCGGGCCTCCCCCGCGGCGAAGCGGGTCGCGAGCTGGACGAGCTCCTTCGAGGACCGCTCGACGTGCTGGCGGGTCTGGAGGGTGGCGAAGTAGGCGACGAGGCCGCTCAGCACCCCGACGCCGAGCATGACCGCGCCGAACCGCGCCACTCCGAGCGACGGGTCGGCGAGCAGCCAGTCGCGCACGGCCTCGGGCCGCTGGAGCACGACCCAAGCCACGACCGCGGTCGAGAGCAGCACGAACAGGCCGGCACAGACCGCCGCGACGACGGAGGTCATCCGGTCGAGCAGCCGCCGCACGGTCAGTCGCCCTGGGGTCGTTCGAAGCGGAAGCCGACGCCGCGCACGGTCGCGATGTACTGCGGCGAGGTGGCGTCGTCACCGAGCTTCCGGCGCAGCACCGAGATGTGCATGTCGAGCGTCTTCGTCGAGCCGAACCACGCGGTGTCCCAGATCTCGCGCATCAGCTGCTCGCGGGAGACGACCTTGCCCTGCTCGCGGACGAGCACGCGCAGCAGGTCGAACTCCTTGGCGGTCAGCTGCAGCTCCTCGCCCTTGAACCAGGCGCGCCGGCCGTCGGAGTCGATGCGCACCAGCTCGCCGGAGGCGACGACCTCGGTGGGCGTGCGCCGCAGCAGGGCCCGCACGCGTGCGAGCAGCTCGGCGAGGCGGAACGGCTTCGTGACGTAGTCGTCGGCGCCCGCGTCGAGCCCGACCACGGTGTCGACCTCGTCGGCGCGGGCCGTGAGGATGAGCACGGGGATGGTGCGGCCCTCGGCCCGGATGCGCCGGCACACCTCGAGGCCGTCGATCTTCGGCAGCCCGAGGTCGAGCAGCACGAGGTCCGGGTTCTCCTTCGCGCCGTCGATGGCGGCCTCGCCGTCCTCGCGCACGTCGACGTCGTAGCCCTCGCGCCGCAGCGCGCGCGCCAGCGGCTCGGAGATGGCGGGGTCGTCCTCCGCCAGGAGCACTCGCGTCATGTCACCGTCCTCGTCCAGAGTCGGCGGGAGGCACCGACCGTCGAGAGCCTATCGACATCGGACCGATCCGCACCCCGACCCCCGCACGACACGACGCAACACGCGCCGCCGCAGGGCTCAGCGTCCGGGCCAGACCGGCGTGCGCTTCTCGGCGAAGGCCGCGACCCCCTCGCGCCGGTCGCCCGAGAAGGCCGTGGCCCGCCAGCACGCGTCCTCGATCTCGAGGCCCGCCGCGAGGTCGACGTCGGCGCCGAGGCGCATGGCGCGCTTGGCGCTGCGCAGCCCGACGGGCGAGTGCGCGGCGATCGTCCGGGCCAGCTCGAGCGCCCGGTCGCGGGCCGTGCCGGCCGGCACGACCTCGTCGACGGCGCCGAGCTCGAGGGCCTCGGCCGCGGTGAACCGGGCGGCCGTGAACACGGCGCGGGCTGCGCGCGACCAGCCGACCCGGCGCACGAGCAGCTGGGTGCCCCCGCCGCCGGGGATGACGCCGACGCCCACCTCCGGCAGCCCGACGAGGGCCCCCTCCCCCGCGACGATGAGGTCGCACGAGAGCGCGAGCTCGAAGCCGCCGCCGAGGGCGAAGCCGTCGACGGCCGCCACGACCGGCACCGGGAGCCCCAGCACCCCGCCGTATGCCGCCCGCGCGACCGGGCGCTGCTCCATGAGGTCGGCGTCCGAGAAGGCGTTGCGCTCCTTGAGGTCGGCGCCCACGCAGAAGGCCCGGTCGTGGCTCGAGCTGAGCACGACGCAGGACACCGTCGGGTCGGCGGCGACGGCCGCCGTCGCGGCCGCGATGTCGCGCGCCATGGCCGTCGAGACGGCGTTCATGGCGGCGGGCCGGTCGAGCACGATCTCCGCGACGTGCGCGAGGGCCGGGTGCTCGGTGGCGTCGAAGCGCTCGACCCGCACGAGACCCCCGTGCGGGGTGGCGTCGGCGGGGGCGGGTGACGGCACGGACGACGGCGTCGGCGCTGACGGCATGCGGACGGCTCCTTCGGGGCTCACGCGTCGCGGTGGCGAGGCGGCTGGTGGGTCGGGCTCGGGTCGGGGGTGGTGGGTCGGGCCGGCTGCTGGGTGACGGAGCGCCGCGCGGCCGAGGTCGCGCGGCGCAGCAGCGACGGGGTCACGGGGCCGACGCCGCGCAGGATGCGACGGCGCTGCCCGGTCAGCTCGAAGCCGGAGAGGCTCGCGAGCTCGCGCGCCATCGTCGCGTCGACGAGCACGGTGCCGGCCCCCGCGACGGCGGTGAGCCGGGAGGCCCGGTTGACCGTCGTGCCGAAGACGTCGCCGAGGCGGGAGATGATCGGGCCGCGGGCCATGCCGCAGCGCACGTCCGGCAGCACGTCGTCGTGCGTCATCGTCTCGACGAGGTCGAGGGCGATGGCGGCGGCGGGCGCGGCCCCGACGGTCGTGAAGAGCACCTCGTCGCCCACCGTCTTGATGAGGCGGCCGCCGTGCGCCGTGATGACGTCGGCCGACAGCGCCTCGAAGCGCGACACGAGCCGAGCCAGGTCGCGCTCCGACAACCGCCGCACGAGGGCGGTGAAGTTGACGAGGTCGGCGAAGCCCACCGAACGCATCTTCGTCAGGCCGTACGACTCCGGGTCGGCGTCGGCGAGCATGCGCGCCACCGTCGCCGACAGGTGCCGGCGCCAGGCGTAGACGAGGAGGGGCTCGAGCCGGTCGGTGAGCACCGCGAGCCGGCGGGCGGTCTCGGCCGCGGTCTCGATGCCGGGCACCGAGCGCGACTCGTGCGCGTCGTCGTCGCCCTCGTCGGCGAGCGCGGCGCTCATGTGCGTCTCGACGGCCTCGGCGATGAGCTGCGACTGCCACCCTGCTAGGCGGTCGGCCGAGCGGGCGAACGCCCGGGTCATGGCCAGGGCGGTCGTCTCGTCGAGCAGGCCGTCGCGCACGATGCCGGCGACGGCCGCGAGCGCCTTCTGGTCGGCCTCGGTGAAGAGCTCGTCGTCGGTGTCGACGACGGGGAAGCCGAGGGCGTGCCAGAACTTGCGCGCCGACAGGAGCGAGACCTCGGCCGCACGGCTGACGTCGCGGCGGCGCAGCTCGAGCGGGCGCCCGAGCAGCTGCTCGGTGAAGTCCTCGCTCGGTCGCGCGCCGCCGGGCTCGGCGCCCGTGCTGCCCGTGCTGCCCGGCTCGGTCATGCGCCGATCATGCCAGCCCGGCTCCGGGCGGCCGCACGTGGACGACGTCGCCCGCCGCGAAGGTGCGGCTGCCGCCCGGCGTGCGCACGACGAGCGAGCCGTGGTCGTCGACGGTTACCGCGGTGCCCGACACGAGCCCGCCCTGGGGCAGGTGGACCTGCACCTGCGCCCCGATCGTCGCGCAGGCCGCGCGGTACGCGTCGCGCGCGGGCGCGAGGTCGGCGTCGGCCGACAGCGCGGGGGCGAGGAGGGCGGCGAGGTGGTCGAGGTAGGCGACGACGAGCTCCTCGCGGCGCACGTCCGCCCCGGCCAGGGCGAGCGACGTGGCAGTCGGCACGGGCAGCTCCGCGCGCGTCTGGTCGACGTTGACGCCGGTGCCGACGACGACTACCTGCGCGGGGCGGGAGGTGCCGGCGCCGGTCGTCACGAGCTCGCAGAGGATGCCGCTCAGCTTGCGGTCGCCGTCGTCGGCGAGGAGCACGTCGTTGGGCCACTTGAGCCGCGCCGTGAGCTCGTGGCCCGCGGCGCGCGTCACCTCGCGCACCGCGCGGGTGAGGGCGAGACCGGCGAGCAGCGGCATCCAGCCGACGTGGGCCGCGTCCGTGACGGGCACGGCGGCGCTGACGGCGAGCGAGGCGCGGTCGGGCACCGTCCAGGCCCGGCCGAGGCGCCCACGACCGCCGGTCTGGTGGTCGGTGAGGACGACCCACCAGAGGCCGGGCGCACCACCTGCGGCACCACCTGCGGCACCACCGGCGGGACCGTCGGCGGCCCGCTCGGCCGCGCCGACGGCATACGGCCCCGTCGGCGTCGCGGCCCCGGTGAGGAGGTCACGCAGCCGCGTGTTGGTCGAGCCGAGGGCAGGGTGGAACTCGACCCCGCGCCACGGCCGGTCGGACGTGACCAAGGCCGCACCGACAGTCTCCGAGTCGAGCGAATCGCGCACGTCCACAAGGCTAGAGTGCCGAGCATGGCAACCGAGAACGCCGTGGCGCAGCAGTCGTCCAGCCCGCCGGCCGAGAGCGCCGGACCCGACCTCACGACGACCGCGGGCAAGCTCGCGGACCTCAAGCGGCGGGTCGCGGAGGTGGCCAACGCGGGGTCCGAGCGGGCCGTCGAGAAGCAGCACGCGCGCGGCAAGAAGACCGCCCGCGAGCGCATCGAGATGCTGCTCGACGAGGGCACGTTCATCGAGATGGACAAGTACGCCCGGCACCGCAGCAACAACTTCGGGCAGGAGAGGAACCGCCCGTACGGCGACGGCGTCGTCACCGGCTACGGCATGGTCGACGGCCGCCAGGTCGCCGTCTTCGCCCAGGACTTCACCGTCTTCGGCGGCTCCCTCGGCGAGGTCTTCGGCGAGAAGATCGTCAAGGTCATGGACTTCGCCATGAAGATCGGCTGCCCCGTCATCGGGCTCAACGACTCGGGTGGCGCCCGCATCCAGGAGGGCGTCGTCTCGCTCGGGCTCTACGGCGAGATCTTCTTCCGCAACGTGCGCGCCTCGGGCGTCGTGCCGCAGATCTCCCTCGTCATGGGGCCGTGCGCGGGCGGCGCCGTCTACTCCCCCGCCATCACCGACTTCACCGTCATGGTCGACCAGACCTCGCACATGTTCATCACGGGTCCCGACGTCATCAAGACCGTGACGGGCGAGGACGTCGGCTTCGAGGAGCTGGGTGGCGCGCAGACCCACAACAGCAAGTCGGGCGTCGCGCACTACATGGGCACCGACGAGCAGGACGCCATCGACTACGTCAAGGCGCTGCTCTCCTACCTGCCGAGCAACAACCTCGAGACGCCGCCGGCCTACGGCGACCAGGACGGCGACCTCACCGTCACCGACGACGACCTGTGGCTCGACACGTGCATCCCGGACTCGCCGAACGTGCCCTACGACATGAAGCACGTCATCGAGCACGTCGTCGACGACGGCGAGTTCCTCGAGGTGCAGCCCCTCTTCGCGCCGAACATCATCACCGGCTTCGCGCGCGTCGACGGCATGTCGGTCGGCGTCGTCGCCAACCAGCCGACCCAGCTGGCCGGCTGCCTCGACATCGACGCGTCCGAGAAGGCCGCCCGGTTCGTGCGCACCTGCGACTGCTTCAACGTGCCGGTGCTGACCCTCGTCGACGTGCCGGGCTTCCTGCCCGGCACCGGGCAGGAGTGGGACGGCATCATCCGCCGCGGCGCGAAGCTCATCTACGCGTACGCCGAGGCGACCGTCCCGAAGATCACCGTCATCACCCGCAAGGCCTACGGCGGCGCGTACGACGTCATGGGCAGCAAGCACCTCGGGGCCGACATCAACCTGTCGTGGCCGACCGGGCAGATCGCCGTGATGGGCGCGCAGGGCGCCGTCAACATCCTCTACCGCAAGGAGCTCGCGCAGGTCGCCGACTCCGGCGGCGACGTCGACGCGCGCCGCGCCGAGCTCGTCGCGCACTACGAGGAGACGCTCGCCAACCCCTACATCGCGGCCGAGCGCGGCTACGTCGACACGGTGATCAGCCCCTCGAACACGCGGATGAACGTCACGCGGGCGCTGCGCGCGCTGCGCAACAAGCGCGAGACGCTGCCGCCCAAGAAGCACGGGAACATCCCGCTGTGAGCGCGCAGCCGACCCCGGAGGACGCCCCGCCCTCGATCCGCGTGACCGGTGCCGCCACCGCCGAGGAGGTGGCGGCGCTCGTCGCCGTGCTCTCCGCCCTCGGGGGCGAGCCGGAGGGTGCGCCCGAGCACCGCACCTCGGCGTGGTCCGACCCGTCGTGGCGCCTGCTCGGACCGGGCCGCTCGGGCGGGTGGCGCGCCAGCGGCCTGCCGCGCTGACCGGGGGGTTCCGGACGCCCGACGCGTGCTGCGCATTGGCCGTATGCCGCCGACTCCCCTAACGTCGTACGCCGTGTCCGTCCCCCCGAGCCCCGTCGTGCGACTCGCGCAGCGCTACCTGCTGCGCGAGCGGATCGCCGTCGGCGGCATGGGTGAGGTGCACCTCGCCACCGACGAGCGGCTCGCCCGACCGGTGGCCGTCAAGGTGCTGGGCCCGCGGTTCGCCGACGACCCCGAGGCCGTCGAGCGCTTCCGCCGGGAGGCGCTGACCGCCGCGCGACTCGACCACCCGGCCGTCGCGCAGGTCTACGACTACGGCGTCGAGAGCTGTGACGACGGCCACGACGACGACGGGCCGGGCACCCACTTCCTCGTCATGGAGCACGTGCCCGGGCCCGACCTCGCCCGGGTGCTGCGCGACAAGGGCCGCCTCGGCGTGGCCGAGGCGGTCGACGTCACCGCGCAGGTCTGCGCGGCGCTCGCCGCCGCGCACGACGCGGGCGTCGTGCACCGCGACGTCAAGCCCGGCAACGTCATGCTCACGGCCGAGGGCCGCGTCAAGGTCACCGACTTCGGCATCGCCCGGGTGCGTGGCCTCGCGACCCTGACCGATGCGGGCGCCGTGCTCGGCACGGCCGCCTACCTCTCCCGGAGCAGGTGCGCGGCGAGGCCGTGACGCCGGCCTCCGACCTCTACGCGCTGGGCATCCTGCTCCACCAGATGCTGACCGGTGTCGTGCCGTTCGAGGGCGACACCCCCGTGGTGGTGGCCCTGCGCCACCTCGAGGAGTCGGTGCCGCCCCCGAGCGAGCGGCTGCCCGGCCTGTCGCCGGCCCTCGACGAGGTCGTGCTGCGCGCCACCGCGAAGGACCCGGCCGACCGCTTCCGCGACGCCCGGGAGATGGCGCGCGCGGTGCGCCGTGCGGGTGCGGCAGCGGTGGCGGTCGGCATCGAGCACCCGGCAGCCACGCGCCCCGACGTCTCGCGCCCCGACGTCTCGCGCCCCGACGTCACCGCGGTCACGCTCCCCGTCGCCGGGCGTCACCGCGCCCCACGCCGCACGCTCGGCTCGGGCGCGCTGCGTCGGCCGCGGCCGGCCGTGCTCGCCACCGCCGGCGCGGTGGTCGCCCTCGTCGTCGCGCTCGTCGTCGCCCTCGTCGTGCTCCCCGGCGCCACCCGGCCGGTGGCCTCGGCCCTCCCGGGCACGGGCGCGCCGCCGGCACCCGTCCCGACGCCTGCCCCGACCGGCCGGCCCACCGGCGAACCGACCGGCGAACCGACCGAGGCACCCACGCAGCACGCGGAGCCGCTCGACCCGGGCCCGAGCGCGTCGCCCGCCGACCCGGGCGCCGCGGTGCCGGTGCCGCGCGAGCTCGTCGGCTCCTCCGCCGACGCCGTCGGTCAGGTGCTGCGCGACCTCGGCCTGCGGGAACGACGCGTCGGGGTCCGCTCGAGCGCGCCCCGCGGCCGGGTGCTCTCGCTCTACCCGCGATCGGGCAGCACCGTGCCGCCGGGCTCGACCGTGGTCACCGTCACGAGTCGCGGGACCGGCGACGGCCGGGACGGCGGAGGCGGCTGGCGCGTGCCGGCCTGGGTGGTCGGAGCACCCGGCGCGGTGCTGGCGCGCGGCCTCGAGGGTCGAGGCATCACCGCCATCACCTCGCTCGTGGCGTCCGGGAGCCCCCGGGGCACCGTGCTGGCCACCTATCCCGGGCCCGGGGCCGCCGTGCGCGCGGGGCAGATGGTGCTGCTCACCTCGTCAGGCCAGCGGAGCGCGGACCCATCCCCCGGTCCGTGACGACCCCGGAAATCGACTGGCCACCGCGGGCGGGCCGTGGGATACGTTCGGCGGGTGACTGACACCACCGCGCCCACCACGCGCCCCCAGACCGATGTCGACCGCATCGCGGAGTCCCACTTCGAGGCCGCCGTCGCCCTCAGCCCGATCAACGCGACCTTCCTCGGCGTGCCCGGCGGTGAGGAGGACCTCGACGACCTCTCGCCCGCCGGCAACGCCGCCGCGTCGGAGCTGCGGCGTCGCACGCTCGCGGCCCTCGCTGGCGCGACCCCGAGCGACGACGTCGACCGCGTCACCGTCGACGCGATGACCGAGCGCCTCCAGCTGTCCGAGGACCGCTACGCCGCGGGCCTCGACGAGATGTCGCTCAACGTCCTCGCGTCGCCGCTGCAGGCGGTGCGCGACGTCTTCGACCTCATGCCGCAGCAGACCGAGGAGCAGTGGCGCACGTTCGCCACCCGCATGGGCAAGATCCCGGCGGCGCTCGAGGGCTACCGGGAGTCGCTCCTGCTGGCCCGCGACCGCGGCCAGGTGTCGCCCCGCCGCCAGGTCGAGGCGTGCGCCGAGCAGTCCCGCGAGCTCGTCGCCGACGACGGCTACTTCGCCAACCTCGTCGCGAACGCGACCGTGGGCGACGCCCCGCTCTCCGGTGAGGTCGGGGAGGCGCTGGCTGCGGCCGCGCGGACGGCGGCCACGGCATACGGCGAGATGGCCGACTGGCTCGAGCGCGAGCTGCTGCCGCACGCCCCGGAGGCGGACGCCTGCGGCATCGAGCGCTACCGCCTCGAGTCGCGCTACTTCCTCGGCGCGGCCGTCGACCTCGAGGAGACCTACCGCTGGGGGCAGCAGGAGGTCGCCGACCTGCACGCCCAGATGTCGCAGATCGCCGAGGGCCTGGAGGCCGGCGCGAGCGTGCAGCGGGGCGTCGAGATCCTCGACGCCGACGAGCGCTACCAGCTGCACGGCACCGACGCCCTCAAGGCCTGGATGCAGGAGCGCGCCGACGAGGTCATCGCCGACCTCAAGGACGTGCACTTCGACATCCCCGGGCCGGTGCAGCGCATCGAGTGCATGATCGCCCCGACGCAGACGGGCGGCATCTACTACACGGGCCCGTCCGACGACTTCAGCCGTCCGGGCCGGATGTGGTGGTCGGTGCCGAAGGGCAACACCGAGTTCCGCACCTGGAACGAGCTGTCGACCGTCTACCACGAGGGCGTCCCGGGCCACCACCTCCAGGTCGCCCAGACGGTCTACCGCTCCGAGCTGCTCAACCGCTGGCGCCGGCTCGAGGCCTGGACCTCCGGCCACGGCGAGGGCTGGGCGCTCTACGCCGAGCGGCTCATGGCCGAGCTCGGCTACATGGACGACCCGGGCAACCGCATGGGTTGGCTTGCGGGACAGTCGCTCCGCGCCGCCCGCGTCGTCATCGACATCGGCGTGCACTGCGGCTTCGACGCCCCGGAGGAGGTCGGCGGCGGCGCGTGGGACTACGAGAAGGCCTGGACCTACCTGACCCGCTACGGGTTCATGGACGAGAAGGTGCTGCGCTTCGAGCTCAACCGCTACCTCGGCTGGCCGGGCCAGGCCCCGAGCTACAAGATCGGCGAGCGGCTGTGGCTGCAGCTGCGCGACGAGGTGAAGCGTCGCGAGGGCGACGGCTTCGACCTCAAGGCGTTCCACCGCCGCGCGCTCGACATCGGCGGCGTCGGCCTCGACACGCTGCGCGCCGCCATCCTCGAGGAGATCTAGACCGACGGGTGCAAATCCGGCATAGCGCCCACCGGTGGCGTCCGGGGCACTAGCGTTGGCCCCGGACGCCACCGACCACCGGCTGGCGCCGGACCCTTCGGGAGAAATCGTGCTCAGCCACCGCCCTGCGGTCGGCCGGGCTCAGGGGACGAGGTCGCGCCGAGGAGCGCGCCGTGCCCTGAGCCTGCTCGCCACCGCCGCCGTCACCCTCGGCCTGCTCCCGCTCACGGCCCCGGCCGCGAGCGCGGCCACCTACACGATCACCGGCCGCATCACCGGACTGGCGGCGGACAGGACGGTCGTCGGCGTCGACGCCGCCGTGTCGTTCTACGACGACAACTACGACGACGTCGGCACCGTGACGGTGAACCCCGACGGCACGTACTCTGGCACGTTCTCCTCCCCCGGGCCCTACCGCATCCAGGCCGGCTGCTACGACTTCATGGACTGCGGCGACGAGTGGGGCGTCGAGTGGTACGCGGACAAGGGCTCCTTCGACGACGCCGTCCCCGTGACGGCGGGCACGACGGCCGCCGTCGCCAACATCCGTCTCGACCGGCGCTCGACCATCTCGGGCACGGTGACCGACACCGCAGGGAAGCCGGTCACGGCCGCCGAGGTGAGCGTCACCCCCTCCAGCGGTGGCCAGTCCGTCACGGTCGTCCCGAACGCCGCGGGCGCCTTCACCCTGACCGGCGTCGAGGCGGGACCGAGCAACCTCGGCGCACGGGACACCTCGGGCCAGCAGCTCTACGAGGACGAGTGGTGGAACGGCACGGCCAGCACCCCTGACTACGTCGACTGGTCGGTGCCCGCCGGCACCGCCGTCACCGGCGTCAAGTTCGTGCTCGACCCCTGGACCGGCGTCGTCGTCAAGGTCACCGACTCCGCGGGCAAGCCGCTGCAGAACATCAACTGGAACCTCTACGAGTACCGGCCCGTGGAGAAGGACTGGCTCGGACGGCAGTACGGCCCGCTCCTCACCGGCCCCGACGGCACGTTCTCCGAGCACACCGAGCTCGGCAAGAGGTACCGGGTCTGCGTCTTCGACACCTGGTACCAGGACTGGACGCCCGCAACCCGCTACCAGGACCAGTGCTGGAACGGCGCGGCCACCCTCGAGACCGCGACCGACCTCACCTTCTCGACCCCCAGCAAGCGGTCGCTGACGATGGTGCTGCCGGTCGCCGGCAAGGGCCTCACCGTTCGTGACCCGTTCGTCAGCGGCAACTCGGCGGTCGGCAGCACCCTCACCGTCGACCCCGGCACGTGGGGCCCGAGCGGCGTGGCGCTGTCGTACGAGTGGCTCAAGCCCAACGCCGCCGGCACCGACCTCGTGGCGATCCCGGGAGCCACGGGACGCACCTTCACCCTGACGAGCGACCTCGTCGGGAAGTACGTGACGGCACGGGTGACGGGCTCGCTCTCCGGCTACCGCACCGCCAAGGCCTACTCCAACGCGGTCTTCGTCCAGACGAACGGTGCCACCCTGTCCAGCCCGCTCAAGGTCTCGGGCACCGGCGTCGTCGGCAGCACCCTCAGCGCCTCCCACGGCGCGATCACCCCGAGCGGTGACTGGTCGCCCAGCTACACGTGGGTCGTCGGCGGCGTCGAGCGCGACACGGACTGGGGCGCCATCGCGCCGCTCACCCTGACGAGCGCCATGCTCGGCAAGACGACGAGCCTGCGGATGACGGCATACCTGAACAACGCCACGCTCCAGGTCGCGGCAGCCGGTCCGGTCGTGGTCGCCGGCACGGTCTCAGGGCCCGTCCCCACGGTCACGGGCACCGCCCGCGTGGGGTCCACCCTCACCGCCGCCGCCGGCACGTGGAGCCCCGCGCCGGTCACGCTGGCCTACCAGTGGTACCGCTCGGGCGTCGCCGTCTCCGGCGCCACCCGCTCGACGTACGTCCTGGCGGCAGCCGACCTCGGCAAGACGATGACGGTCCGGGTCACCGGCTCGCGGTCGACCTACGCGAGCACGTCGAAGACGTCGGCCGCCACCGCGGCCGTCGCCGCCGGCGTCCTCACCGCCCCGACGCCCACGATCAGCGGCACCAAGGCCGTCGGCTACACCCTGACCGCCGTCCCCGGCACGTGGGGCCCGACTCCGGTCACGCTGGCCTACCAGTGGTACCGCTCGGGCGCCGCGATCGCCGGCGCTACCGCGAGCACCTACAAGCTCACGACGAGCGACCAGACCAAGACCATCACGGTCAGGGTCACCGGCACGAAGTCGGGCTACACGTCCGCCGCGAAGACGTCGGCGGCGACGACCGCCGTCCTCGGCTCCTTCACGGCGCCGACCCCGACGATCTCGGGCACCAAGCTCGTCGGATCCACGCTCACCGCCCTGCCCGGCACGTGGAGCCCGGCGCCCTCGACGGTGACCTACCAGTGGTACCGCTCGGGCGCGGCCATCTCGGGCGCGACCGCCAAGTCGTACAAGCTGACGACCTACGACAAGGGCAAGCTCATCAAGGTGCGCGTCACCGGCGCGCGCAGCGGCTACCTCACCAGGTCGGTCTACTCCGCGCAGACGACCGCCATCGGCTGAACCCGCGCCCTGGTCCGCACGACGGCGCCGCTCCCACCCGGGGCGGCGCCGTTCCGCGTCCCCGGGCCCCGCCTACGATGGCCGTATGCCGCCGAGCACCGTCCCCGACGCGCCCTCCGTCCCGCTCGTCCTCGCCTCCGCCTCGCCCGCCCGCCTCGCGACCCTGCGGTCGGCGGGCATCGAGCCCGTCGTCGTCGTGAGCGGCGTCGACGAGGACCTCGCCGTGGCCGAGGCCACCGAGCGCTACGGTGTTCTCCAGCCGGCCGACGTCGCGCTGCTGCTGGCCCGGGCCAAGGCCGAGGACGTCGCCGCCCACGTCGACCAGGGCGGCGTGGTGCTCGGCTGCGACTCGGTGCTCGAGCTCGACGGCGAGGTGCACGGCAAACCGGCCGACGCGGCCGAGGCGACCCGACGCTGGCGCCGGATGCGCGGCCGCTCGGGCGTGCTGCACACCGGTCACTGGCTCGTCGACGATCGTGGCGACGGCGGCGCGACGCTCGGCGCGACGGCGTCGACGACCGTCCACTTCGCCGACCTGTCGGACGAGGAGGTCGACGCCTACGTCGCGACGGGTGAGCCCCTCGCCGTGGCCGGCGCCTTCACCATCGACGGCCTCGGTGGTGCGTTCGTCACGGCGGTCGAGGGCGACCACCACAACGTCGTCGGCCTCTCGCTGCCGCTGCTGCGTGAGCTGCTCGCCGACGCCGGCATCGGCTGGTTCGACGTCGTCGGCGGGGTCGGTCAGGGGTAGAGGTCGTCGGTGAGGTTCTCGATGACGAGGTAGTGCTCGGTCCACCACCACATCAGCGCGGCGCCGACGACGACGATCGCGACCAGCGCCCAGTAGCGGTAGCGCGCCCACCAGCGCAGCTTGAGGAACCACGCGATGACGAGCGTCATCGGGAAGGCGAGCAGCGCGTAGCGCACGCGGCTCGGCGTCGTGCTCGTCACGAGGATGATGTATGCCGGGTACGCCCCCGCCCAGCCCCAGATCTCCGGGCCCCAGCGCCACGAGTGCTTCGAGAGCATGAACCACGCGAAGGCGGCGACGCCGAGCACCCCGGCGACCTGGGCGAGCACGCCGCCGTAGTCGTTGAGCAGGTTCCACCAGAGGTAGAGCTTGATCTTCGTCTCGATGTTCCAGGCGAGCATCGTGTCGTTGTAGGCGTTGGGCGTGTCGGTCGCGATCGAGACGATCGTCGGCCAGAGCCAGGTCAACGCCCCCGCGTAGGCCGCGAGCGCCGCCATCCCGATCCGGAACCGGGTCGGGTGCGTGCCCTCGTCGCCCTGGCGCCAACGCACGACCGCGTGGGCGATGATGACCGGCACCATGGCGATGACGACGTTGCGGCTCAGCGAGAGCACGAGCAGCGCGACGGCCACCCAGACGTAGCGCCGACCGCGCAGCAACCAGAGCACGGTGACGACCCCGAGCAAGGCGGTCGACTCGGTGTAGGACGCGGAGAAGGCCGGCGAGGCGATGAAGAAGCACGTCGCGACGACGGCGACGATGGCCTCCCACCGCCCGACGGCCTGGTCGACGAGCTTGAAGAGCAGGTGCATGGCCGCGAACCCGATGGCGGTCGAGAGCAGCGGCGCGACGAGCGCGAAGGGCAGGCCGGTGACCGTCATGATCAGGCCGACCGACATCGGGAACACCGGGAAGAACGCCCACGGGTTCATGTCGATGCCGCCCCAGCCGACCCGGGGCAGCACCGCCGGGTAGCCCTGCTCGGCGATGACGCGATACCACTGCCCGTCCCAGCCGGTCATGACGGCGAGGTAGCCGGGGTCGGCGGGCGTCGGGTAGAAGATGCGGATGTTCGCCGTGCCGATCGGCAGCGGGATCTGGAAGCGCGACAGGTACGTCGCGGCCACCCAGACGACGAGCCGCGACACGGCGTAGACCGCGAACGGGAACCAGACGGGGAAACGCCGCCAGAAGGGGGTGCGCGCCTCCAGCTCCCGGTCGGGGTGCTCGAGGCGGTGACCGAGACGCGGCTCAGACCGGCGGGACGGAGCGTCGGCGCTCGCTGAAGTGACGGTCACGCCGGGAAGCATAAGCCAGACGGTGCACGAGGTCCGAGCGCAGCTCATCCGCCTCGATGACGGAGTCGAGCACGAGGTCGGCGGCGAGCCGTTCGATGTCGACGTCCTCCTCGTACTCGCGGCGGCGGGCGGCGACGAACTCCGCCTGCTCCTGCGGGTCCGAGATCTCGGCGATCTTGTTCGCGTAGACCGCGTTCACCGCGGCCTCGGGACCCATCACGGCGATCCGGGCGGTCGGCAGCGCGATCGTCGCGTCGGGCCCGAAGCCCGGTCCCCCCATGGCGTAGAGGCCCGCGCCGTAGGCCTTGCGGACGACGACGCAGAACTGCGGCACGGTGGCCGACGACACCGCGCTGACCATCTTGGCGCCGTGCCGGATGATGCCGCCGCGCTCGACCTCCGAGCCGATCATGAAGCCCGGCACGTCGGCGAGGTAGACGAGCGGGATGCCGAAGGCGTCGCACAGCCAGATGAAGCGGGCGGCCTTGTCGGCGCTGTCGGTGAAGAGCACGCCGCCCTTGACCATGGAGTTGTTGGCGACGATGCCGACGCTGTGGCCGTCGAGACGGCCGAAGCCGATGACGAGCTCACCGGCCCAGAGCGGCTTGAGCTCGAAGAAGGAGTCCTCGTCGACGAGCCCCTCGATGACGTCGTGGATGTCGAAGGGCACCGACTCCCGCTCGGGCACCGTCTCGCGCGTCAGCGGCACGGCCGGTGCCTCCGCCTCGTAGGTCGGGGGCTGGTCGCGCCAGCTGCCGGGCACGTAGGAGAAGTAGAGCTTGGCGAGCTCGATGGCCTCGGCGTCGTCGTGGGCGAGGAGGTCACCGACTCCCGAGACGGTGCAGTGCATGCGGGCACCGCCCATCTCCTCGAGCGACACCTTCTCGCCGACGACCATCTCGGCCATCCGGGGACTGCCGAGGTACATCGAGGCGTTGCCCTCGACCATGATGATGAGGTCGCAGAAGCTGGGGATGTAGGCCCCACCCGCGGCGCTCGGCCCGAACAGGCAGCAGATCTGCGGCACCTTGCCCGAGAGGGCGACCTGGTTGTGGAAGATGCGGCCCGCGCCACGGCGGCCCGGGAACATCTCGACCTGGTCGGTGATCCGGGCCCCCGCCGAGTCGACGAACCAGAAGACCGGCAGCTCCTCGCGCAGCGCCATCTCGGTCGCCCGCACGATCTTCTCCACCGTTCGGGCGCCCCACGAGCCGGCCTTGACCGTCGGGTCGTTGGCGATGACGATCGCGGGACGGCCGTCGACGGTCCCCCGCCCGGTCACGACGCCGTCGGCCGGCAGCCCGGCCGCGAGCGCGTTCGCGTAGCGGCCGTCCTCGACGAAGCTGCCCTCGTCGAAGAGGAGCGCGATGCGGTCGCGGACGTAGATCTTGCCCTGGGCGTCGAGCTTGGCCTGCGCCTTCTCGGGCGCGCTGGCGGACGCGGCGTGCGCGGCCCCGAGGCGGGCACGGACGTCGGCGACGCGCGGGTCGGCGTGCGGGTTCGTCGCGTCGTCCATCCCGGCATTCGTCTCGGCGCTCATGCCGGCAGGCCCAGTCCCCGGGCGATGAGCATGCGCTGCACCTCGGAGGTGCCCTCGCCGATCTCGAGGATCTTCGCGTCCCGGTAGAAGCGGGCCACGGGGTACTCCTCCATGAAGCCGTTGCCACCGAAGACCTGGGTCGCGATGCGCGTCGCGGTGACGGCGGCCTCCGTCGAGTGCAGCTTGGCGATGGCGGCCGCCTGCTTGACCTCCTTGACCGAACGCCGACCGGCGTGCAGCTCGTCCTTGAGCCACGCGGCCTTGTACGTGAGCAGGCGCGCACCCTCGACCATGACGGCGAGGTCCGCGAGCTGGAAGGAGACGCCCTGGTTGACGCCGATGGGGCGCCCGAACGCGATGCGCGTCTTCGCGTAGTCGGTGGCGAGCTCGAGGCAGGCCTGTGCGCAGCCGACGGCGAGCGCCGAGATGGCGATGCGGCCGTCGTCGAGGGTCTTGAGGAACTGCTTGAAGCCCTGGTCCTCCTCGCCGAGGAGGTGGTCGGCCGGCACGCGGCAGCCCTCGAAGGTGAGGCCGTGGGTGTCGGAGACGTGCCAGCCGAGCTTGTGGTACGCCGGCTCGACGACGAAGCCGGGCGTGCCCGAGGGGACCATGACGGCCGAGATCTGCGCCGAACCGTCGGCGTTCGTGCCGGTGCGGGCCGTCACGGTGACGACCGAGGTGATGTCGGTGCCCGAGTTGGTGATGAACGACTTGGCACCGCTGACGACCCACTCGTCGCCGTCGCGCACGGCCCTGGTGCGCGTCGCGCCGGCGTCCGAGCCCGCCTCGGGCTCGGTGAGGCCGAAGCCGGCAAGGGCGCGGCCGGCCACGAGGTCGGGCAGGAAGCGCTGCTTCTGCTCCTCCGTGCCGTACGTGAGGATCGGGTTGATGCCGAGACCGACCCCCGCCGACAGCGTGATCCCGATCGACTGGTCGACGCGGCCGAGCTCCTCGATGGCCACGCAGAGGCTCGTGAAGTCGCCGGCGTCACCGGCGCCTCCGTACTCCTCCGGCACGACGAGGCCGAAGAGGCCGAGGTCGCCCATCTTGGGCACGAGGTCGGTGGGGAAGTACGAGGCGGCGTCCCACTTGGCGATGTGCGGTGCGACCTCCTTCTCGGCGAAGTCGCGGACGACCATGCGGAAGTCCTCGTGGTCCTGGCTGAGCTCGAACATCGCTGTTCTCCTGGAGAAGGTCGGACGCCATCACGCGCTCGTGACGCGTGCTTGACGTTGACGTCAACGTAAAGCACTATCGGGTCCATGACAAGTGCGCCGACGACGTGGACCATCGCGCAGGTGGCCGAGGAGTTCGGCGTCACCCACCGCACGGTCCGCCACTACGAGGACCTCGGCCTCATCTCCCCCGAGCGACTGGGCACCCAGCGCGTCTACCACCGCCGCGACCGCACCCGCCTCGGGCTCATCCTGCGCGGCAAGCGACTCGGCTTCCCGCTCGAGCAGATCCGCACGATCATCGACCTCTTCGACGCGCCGCGTGGACGCCGCACGCAGCTCGAGTACGTGCTCGGCCAGATCGACGAGCGCCGTGAGGACCTCGAGCAGCGCCTGCGCGACATCCAGGACGCCATCGCCGAGCTCGGCGAGTTCGAGCGGCGCTGCCGCGAGGACCTCGACAAGCTGGCCTGACGACGCGCGTGACACGATGGGGCGCATGAGCGCTGAAGAGAAGATCGCGGCCTACGCCCACCCCGAGCGCCTCGTCACGACCGAGTGGCTCGCCGAGCAGATCGCCGCCGGGGCCGTCGGCGGACCCGACGGCATCGTCGTGCTCGAGTCCGACGAGGACGTGCTCCTCTACGCCACCGGCCACGTCCCTGGGGCCCTCAAGATCGACTGGCACGTCGACCTCAACGACCCGGTGACCCGTGACTACGTCGACGGCGCCCGTTTCGCCGAGGTGATGGGCTCGCGCGGCATCGGCCGCGACACGACCGTCGTCATCTACGGCGACAAGAGCAACTGGTGGGCGGCCTACGCCCTGTGGGTCTTCAGCCTCTTCGGGCACGAGGACGTGCGCCTGCTCGACGGCGGGCGCGCGAAGTGGGTGTCCGAGGGCCGCGAGCTGACCCGCGACGTCCCCACGCCGACCCCTGTCGACTACCCCGTCGCCGAGCGCGACGACGCCCCGATCCGCGCCTTCAAGGACGACGTGCTCGCCCACCTCGGCAAGCCCCTCGTCGACGTGCGCTCCCCCGGTGAGTTCTCGGGCGAGCTGCTGCACATGCCCGACTACCCCCAGGAGGGCGCGATGCGCGGCGGGCACATCCCCGGCGCGAAGTCGGTGCCCTGGGCCCGGGCCGCCGCCGACGACGGCACCTTCCGCTCGCGCGAGGAGCTCGAGGCCATCTACCTCACGGAGCAGGGCCTCGCCCCGACCGACGACGTCGTCGCCTACTGCCGCATCGGCGAGCGGTCGTCGCACACGTGGTTCGTGCTGACCCACCTGCTCGGCTTCGAGGCCGTGCGCAACTACGACGGCTCGTGGACCGAGTGGGGCAACTCCGTGCGCGTCCCGATCGAGAAGTGAGTCGGCGGTCCCCGTGAGCGACACGCCCCTTCCCCCGTCCCTGGCCGAGATCGCCGAGGACTTCCGGTCCGCGAGCAACGACCTCAAGCTCCAGCTGCTGCTCGAGTTCAGCGACGAGCTGCCCGGACTCCCGGAGCGCTACGTCGGTCACCTCGACCAGCTCGAGCGCGTCGACGAGTGCCAGTCACCGCTCTTCCTCACCGTCGAGGTCGACGACGGCGACGCCCTCGACGCGCGCGCCGTCCACCTCTTCTTCGACGCACCCGCCGAGGCGCCCACGACCCGCGGCTTCGCCGGCATCCTGCACGAGGGTCTCGACGGACTCACGGCGGCCGAGGTGCTCGCCGTCCCCGACGACGCGCCCATGCGCTTCGGCCTCGCCGAGGCCGTCTCGCCGCTGCGCATGCGCGGCATGGTCGCCATGCTCGCCCGCATCAAGCGCCAGGTCCGCGCCAGGACCGCCACCGCCTGACGTTGTCCCCCGCTCGCTACGTCACTGACCCGGAAAACGGGTCACTGACGTAGCCGCTGACCCCCCTCCGCGGAGGACCGATACGTCACTGACCCGGGTTGCGGGTCAGTGACGTATCGGCCGGAGGCCACTGCTGTCCACAGGCGGCGACCCTACCGGCCGTCGGGTGTCGGAGGTCGCTGCCATCGTCAGCCCATGGACGCCGAGGACGCGCAGCTCGACTGGTCGGACCACTCGCTGGCCGGGAGGTTCGTGGTCCGCGTGCGACGCCTGGCCGACCTCAGCCAGCGCGACCTCGGTCGCCGGGTCGGGTCCTCCCAGTCGGCCATCGGCCGGCTCGAGCAGGGGGTCACGCGGGTCGACCTCGAGTCCTTCGCCTCCGTGCTGGCCCTCGCGGGGCTCCGGCTCGTGGTCGTCGACGGGAACGGCCGGTCGGTGCGGCCGGTGCCGGCCGACGCGGTCCGCGACAACCAGGGCCGGCGGTTCCCGGCGCACCTCGACGTGGCGCCGCCGGACGAGGTGCCCCGCGAGCGCTGGGCCTTCCCGCGCTACGACCGCGAGCCGGCGCGGGGGTGGTACCGCCACCGGGCGCGACGGGACGCGCCCTCCCGCACCGCTCGCGCGGGGGCCGCAGACTCCTCGTCGGTCGCTGGGCGGGAACGGCCGGTCGACCACCCGACCGAGGCGCAGCTCGCGCTGCGCCGCCGGTCGATGCGCGGTCCGCAGCCACGTGTGTCGGCGGCGCCGGGCCCCGACATCGAGTGCTGGTGCCCGGACGCGTGCTTCGAGGAGCTCTGCCTGCCCGAGTGCGAGTGCCAGTGCGAGCCGCGCCGGGGACTGCACGCCATGCGGCGACCGTCAGTTGACGGGGCCGCCGCCGCCGAGGTCGTCGGTGTCGCGGAAGTAGGTCTTCTTGGCGCGGAGACCACGGTTGGCCAGCCAGGTGAGCGCCCAGAGCACGACGCCGAGGGCGAGCAGCCCGCCACCGATCCGGTAGTGCTCCGCGGGTCGGCCCGACAGCGGCAGGACGAGGAAGAAGCAGGCGACGGCGCCGACGACGGGCAGCGCGGAGGGCGTGACGAAGTGGTCGCCCTTCTGCGGGTCGCGTCGGAGCACGAGCACGACGACGTTGACGATCGTGAAGACGCCGAGCAGCAGCAGCGACGTGGTGCCACCGAGGGCCGAGACGGCGTCCTCGCTGGCGCCGGAGACGTAGGCGATGAGCCCGAAGGCGAGCAGCGTCGTGAAGACGATGGCGGCCCAGGGGGTGCGGCGTCGCGGGTGCACCCGCCCGAGGAACTGCGGCAGCACCTCCTGACGACTCATCCCGTAGAGGAGGCGTGAGGCCATCAGCATGTTGATGAGCGCCGAGTTCGCGACGGCGAACATCGAGATGAACGGCAGCAGGTCCTTGATGGGCACCCCCGGCGCGGCCCGCTCGACGACCGTCACGAGCGGGGTGTCGCTCGCCGCGAGGTCCCCGACGGGCACGATCGCGACCGCGCACAGCGACACGAGCACGTAGATGACGCCGGTGATCCCGATGCCGGTGATCATCATCCGCGGGAAGGTGCGCACCGGGTCCTTCGTCTCCTCGGCCATGTTGACCGAGTCCTCGAAGCCGACCATGGCGAAGAACGCGAGCGACGTGGCGGCGGTGACGGCGAAGAAGGTCGACTTGTCGCTCGGCGACTCGAAGATCATCGTCCGCGAGAAGTCACCCTTGCCGGCGAAGATCGCGAAGAAGCCGACGAAGATGACGAGCAGCAGTCCGGAGAGCTCGACGAGCGTCAGCACGATGTTGGCCTTGACGCTCTCGCCCACCCCGCGGAGGTTGACGAGCGCCACGAGTGCCATGAACGCGAGGGCGATGCCCATGATCAGGGTCGCGTTGCCGTCGTCGAGCCCGAAGCCCTTGGCGAGGTTCGACGCGAACGCCCGCGACGCGGTCGAGGCCGACGTGATGCCGGAGCACATGACGGTGAAGGCGACGATGAACGTCAGGAAGTGGATGCCGAACGCCTTGTGCGTGTAGAGCGCCGCACCCGCGGCCTGCGGGTACTTCGTGACGAGCTCGAGGTAGCTGAAGGCCGTCACCATCGCGATGGCGAAGGCCACGATGAACGGCGCCCACGCCGCTCCGCCCACCTCGGCGGCGACGTCACCCGTCAGGGCGTAGACGCCGGTCCCGAGGATGTCGCCGACGATGAAGAGCAGGAGCAGCCCCGGCCCCATGACCCTCTTCAGCTCGCCGCTCTCGGCCGTCCCCTGTGCCTCTGCAACCTGTGACATGGCCCCACCCTGTCCCACAACGGATCCCGCGGCAACGGGTGGCAGGGGTTGCGACGGCGGCCCCCCGCGCCGGCATCAGCCTCCGACGCGGGTGCGCACCTCGTACAGCTCCGGGAAGAACGTGAGGTCGAGCGCGCGCCGCAGGAAGTCCACGCCGGTCGAGCCACCGGTACCCGTCTTCTGCCCGATGGTGCGCTGCACGACCTGCAGGTGGCGGAAGCGCCACTGCTGGAAGTTGTCCTCGAGGTCGACGAGCTCCTCGCACGTCTCGTAGACGCCCCAGTGCTCGGCCGGCTCGGCGTAGACACCGGCGAAGACGTCGACGAGACCGTCGTGGAGGCGGTAGGGCTGGCTCCAGTCACGGTCGAGCAACTCGGCCGGGACGGCATACCCCCGCCGGGCGAGGTAGGCGAGGAACTCGTCGTAGAGACTCGGTTCGCGCAGCAGCCCGTCGAGCGCGGACCGGGCGCCGTCGTCGTGCGAGAAGACGGCCACCATGTCGGCGTTCTTGTTGCCGAGGAGGAACTCGACCTCGCGGTACTGGGCGGACTGGAAGCCCGAGCTCGCGGCGAGGAAGGGCCGGATCTGGGCGTACTCGCTCGGGGTGAGCGTCGCGAGGACCGACCACTGGTCGGTGAGGGTGTGCTGGATGTGCTTGACGCGGGCCAGGCGCTTGAGGGCAGGAGCCAGCTCGTCGTCCTTGAGCAGGCTTCGGGCAGAACGCAGCTCGTGGATCAGCAGCTTGAGCCAGAGCTCCGAGGTCTGGTGCTGGATGATGAAGAGCAGCTCGTCGTGCTGAGCCGGTTCGCTGAGCGGCCGTTGCGCGCTCAGCAGCGTGTCGAGCTGGAGGTAGTCGCCGTAGGACATCTTGCGCGTGAAGTCGCGCTGGATGCCCTCCTCGAGGTCGCGCCTGCTGCGCCGGTCGTCCGTGGCCATGGCTGCGATCCTAGGGTCACGGCCACGGCCACGGACGGTGAGCCGGCGGTCAGGGGTTGGGCACGCAGCCGCTCTCGGCCGTGTTGCCCGGCAGGACGCAGAACTCCATGCTCGGCAGGTCGGGCAGCGTCGCGGGCGCCACGAACCGGAGCCGGTCGTCCTCGAGGACTGCCTGCAGGCGGCTCGTGCCGACGGACCACCCCGTCGTGATGTCGGCCGGCACGTGGTCGGTCAGCCGCGACTCCGAGGCGCGCAGCACCCGGTCCTGCGTCTCGACGGTCACCGAGTGCGTCACGCGCCGGTCGGACGCCGTGTCGAGCCAGGTGAAGTCCGCATAGGTCTCTCTGGCCACCGAGCCGTCGGCGAGGGTCCACTGGCGACACGTCCTGAGCGTGGCAGGCGCGGACGTGCAGGCGGGGTCGAGCGCGCGCCGCTGGGCCTCGGTGACGTCGGTCGCCTTGAGCTCGGAGGTCAGGGAGAGCGTGCGCGCTCCGTCGTCGAAGCCCCACGAACCGGTCCACGAGGTGGCCTCGTCGGCCCGGCCGAGCGGCACCCTCGTGACCCCGTCCTGCGCGTGCTGGTCGAAGGTCCACGTCGCTGCCTCGACGGCGCGCTCGGTGAGCCCGGGGCCCGCGACGGAGCGTGCGACGGAGCGCAGCAGGTCGGGCATCCCCGACCCGCGGACCGGTCCGGCCGACGGCGCGGAGGACGTCGCCGTCGGCACCGGGGACGGGCTGATCGACGGCGGCGCGGTGAGCGTGCCCTGCGCCGGACCTCCGCCCGCCGGGGTGACCCCAGTCGGGGCGGCTGCGCCACCGCGGTTGATCGCGAGCACCACCCCACCGGCGGCGAGCAGCGCGCACGCCGCGGCCGCCACGAGCGGGACCGAGGCCCGCCACCGGCTCCGCCTCGGCAGCACGGTGACGCCGCCCGGGGCGTCGCGCAGGCCGGTGCCCGCCTCGCGTCGAACGTCCTCGACCGTGAGCCGCAGCGGAGGCTCGTCTCCGGCGTAGCCGCGCATCAGCTCTCGCACCGTCGTGTCGTCGGTCATGTCAGGCTCCTCAGCTCGGTGGCCGGCGAGAGCAGGGCCGACAGCGCGCTCATCCCCCGGTGGGTGTGGCTCTTCACGGTGCCCTCGGCGATGCCGAGCACCTCGGCGACCTCGGCCACGGGCCGGTCGTCCAGGTAGCGCAGCACGATGACCGCGCGCGCCTGTCGGGGCAGGGTCGCGAGCGCCCTGCCGATGTCGATGCTGGTGCTTCGGTCCTCGTCGGCCCGGCCCCGCTCGGGCAGGACGTCGGTCGGCACCTCGGCGGCGAACTTGCGCTCGTCGATGTAGAGGTTGACGAGCACGCGCCGCGCGTAGGCCTCGACGTTGACGTCCTGGATGCGGTCCCAGTGCCGGTAGAGGCGCACGAACGCCGCCTGCGTCAGGTCCTCGGCCCGGTCCCAGTCGCCGACGAGCCCGTATGCCGTCCGGCGCAGCGGCCGCGCCGAGCTGGCGAAGAACTCCTCGAAGTCGCGCACGCGGTCACCCCTGTCTGCCCTGTTGTGTGGTCATGCCCGTAACGACAGGGAACCGGGCCGGGAGGTTTACCCGGCGCCGAGACGGGTTCAGGACCGCGCGCTGGGGCGCAGCTGCACGAGGTGCGACACGACGCCGGGGATCCAGCCGGTCTCGCCCCGCATCCAGCGCGCGCCGACGAGGTTGTGCGGCACGACCACGGTGTCGGCGCGGGCCGCGACGAGTCCGAGGTCGGTGCCGAAGACGTCGGTGACGATCGCCCAGTCGCGGGCGCTGTGGCGCGCGAGGTGCTCGCCTATCGCGACGGCATACGTCTCGACGATGACGTCCGGGCCCTCAGCGGACCCGCCCTCGCCCGACCAGCGGCGGTACGCCGCGTCGAAGTGCGCGCCGATGGAGGCGAGGTCGTCGACGTCGACCCCCTCGGCGGATGCGTGCTGCAGGGCGGCCTCGATGCGGGCGCGCTCGGCCTCACCGAGCGGGGCGGCCACGGGGCGTCCGGTGTGGCCCGCCTCGTCGCCGTCGGAGGCGTCGACGTCGGAGCCGTCGACGACGCCCTCGGTCACGTCGGTCGGCGCGGCGGAGTCGTCCTTGCCCTTGCGCGAGAACAGTCCCATGCCAGCCAATCTAGTGGCTCCGCGCCGACCGGCGTCAGGTCAGCCGAAGGTGTCGGGATCGGGCCCGGTGCGGGTGCCCCGGTCGAGGCCCTCGAGGGCCTCGAGGTCGTCGGCGCCGAGCGAGAAGCCGAAGATCTCGTAGTTCTCGGCGATGCGTGCCGGGGTGACCGAGCGGGTGAGCACGACGTTGCCGAGCTCGACGTGCCAGCGCAGCACGAGCTGGGCGGGCGAGACGCCGTGCTTCGCGGCGAGCTCGACGACGACGGGGTCCTCGAGCAGCCCGGCGCGCACGGCGAGCGGGCTCCAGGCCTCGGTGACGATGCCGTGCTCGGCGTGGAACGCACGCAGCTCGCGCTGCTGCAGGTAGGGGCTCAGCTCGATCTGGTTGATCGAGGGCAGCACGCCCGTCTCGTCGAGCAGGCGCTGCAGGTGCGGCACCTGGAAGTTGCAGACGCCGACCGAGCGGACCCGGCCCTCGCGCTGCAGGTCGAGCATGGCCTTCCACGCCTCGACGTAGGCGTCCTGCTCCGGCGCCGGCCAGTGGATGAGGTAGAGGTCGAGCACGTCGATGCCGAGCCGGCCCATCGAGGCGTCGAAGGCGGCGGGCACGTTCGTGTGGTCGTCGTTCCAGACCTTCGTCGTGACGAAGACGTCGTCGCGGTCGACGGGACCGGAGGCGAGGACGCGGCCGACGCCTTCCTCGTTGCCGTAGATGCGGGCCGTGTCGATGTGGCGGTAGCCGATCTCGAGGGCACGGCCGAAGGCCGCGTCGACGTCGGCGTCCGGGACCTCCCAGACGCCGAAGCCGAGCTGGGGGACGGCGAGACCGGGGGTGGTGGCGTGGCCGAGGGCGAGCGTGGGGACTGACTGGTGTGTCGTCATGCTCCTCACGCTAGGTCGGCGGCCGCCCCGGCGATGTGCGCGACCTCACTCTGAGACGCCCGGGAATACGCGCGAGGAGCCCGATTCGACGCCACGTCAGCCCGATAGAGTCCGCTCCATGGCATCCATTCGCAAGGTCCTGATCGCAAATCGTGGTGAGATCGCCGTCCGCATCGCGCGGGCCTGCACCGACAGCGGCATCGCGTCCGTGGCGGTCTACGCCGACCCCGACCGGGATGCCCTCCACGTCAAGGTCGCCGACGAGGCGTACGCCCTCGGCGGCGCCACCCCGGGCGAGAGCTACCTCGTGCAGGAGAAGCTGCTCGAGGTCGCCCGCCGGGCCGGCGCCGACGCGGTCCACCCGGGCTACGGGTTCCTCGCCGAGAACGCCTCCTTCGCCCAGGCCGTCATCGACGCCGGGCTCGTCTGGATCGGCCCCGGGCCCGACGCCATCGACTCCCTCGGCGACAAGGTCAAGGCCCGCCACATCGCCACCAAGGCCGGCGCGCCGCTCGTGCCCGGCACGAAGGACCCGGTCTCGGGGGCCGACGAGGTCGTCGAGTTCGCGAAGGAGCACGGGCTCCCGGTCGCCATCAAGGCGGCCTACGGCGGCGGCGGCCGAGGCCTCAAGGTCGCGCGCACCGTCGAGGAGATCCCCGACCTCTACGACTCGGCCGTCCGCGAGGCCGTGACGGCCTTCGGCCGCGGCGAGTGCTTCGTCGAGCGCTTCCTCGACCACCCCCGTCACGTCGAGACCCAGTGCCTCGCCGACCAGCACGGCAACGTCGTCGTCGTCTCGACGCGCGACTGCTCGCTCCAGCGCCGCAACCAGAAGCTCGTCGAGGAGGCCCCGGCTCCGTTCCTCACCGAGGCGCAGCACACCGAGATCCTCCGCGCGAGCAAGGCGATCCTCAAGGAGGCCGGCTACGTCGGCGCGGGCACGTGCGAGTTCCTCGTCGGGCCTGCCGGGGACATCAGCTTCCTCGAGGTCAACACGCGCCTGCAGGTCGAGCACCCCGTGACCGAGGAGGTCACCGGCATCGACCTCGTGCGCGAGCAGTTCCGCATCGCGAACGGCGAGTCGCTCGACTACGGCGACCCGGAGCCGCACGCCCACTCCATCGAGTTCCGCATCAACGGCGAGGACGCGGGCCGCGGCTTCCTCCCCGCTCCCGGCACCGTGACCCGGATGGTCGTGCCGCACGGCCCCGGCGTGCGCTGGGACGCCGGCATCGTCGAGGGCGACACCGTCGCCGGCGCCTTCGACTCGATGATCGCCAAGCTCGTCGTCACCGGCCGCACCCGGCAGCAGGCGGTCGAGCGGGCCCGCCGCGCGCTCGCCGAGCTGACGATCGAGGGCATGCCCACCGTCGTGCCCTTCCACCGCGCGGTCGTCTCCGACCCGGCCTTCGCACCCGCCGACGACAGCCCCTTCACGATCCACACCCGTTGGATCGAGACCGAGTGGGACAACACCGTCGAGCCGTATGCCGGCGGGTCGGCCGATGCGGCCGAGGCCGTGGAGCGCCAGACGGTCGTCGTCGAGGTCGGCGGCAAGCGCCTCGAGGTCTCGCTCCCGGGTGGTCTCTCGCTCGGGGGCGGCGGCACCAACGGCAGCGCGAAGAAGAAGGCCCCCAAGCGCTCGGGCGGCGGCAGGTCCGGGGGCGCGGCCTCCGGTGACTCCCTCACCGCACCCATGCAGGGCACCATCGTCAAGATCGCCGTCGAGGAGGGTGCCACCGTCGGGGCCGGTGACCTCGTGCTCGTCCTCGAGGCGATGAAGATGGAGCAGCCGATCACCGCGCACAAGGCCGGCGTCGTCTCGGGCCTGACGGCGACCGTCGGCGAGACCGTCGCCTCGGGCGCGGTGCTCGCCGAGATCACCGACGCCGAGGGCTGAGACCCGCAGCACGCACGAGGGCCGGCCCGCCGCACGGCGGGTCGGCCCTCGTCGTCCCGGGGCGCCGTGGCGAGGTGCCGGGCCCGGGTCGGTCGTGCCCGGGTCAGTCCTGCCCGGGTCAGCCCTGCCGGGCCGGCGGGTCGCCGAGCGTGATGTCGCCGCCCGCTCCGGGCAGGTTCGGGTTCGGCGTGCCGGGCAGGTCCGGCTCGCTCGCCGGCTCGGTGGCGGGCGGGATCTCCGACGGCCCCGCGGTGTCGTCGGGCGGCAGTCCGAGGGTCTCCTTGAGCTTGTCGGTGCCCTGGTCGATCTTGTCGGCGTACTTGCCGCCGGTGCGCTCGTTGATCAGCTCCTCGGCCTTGTCGATGCCCTGCTGGGCCTGGTCGGGATGACCCGTGACGAAGTCCTTGGCCTTCTGGATCCAGTCGCTCATGCCTTGTGCCTCCACGCTGCCTACCGGCCGGGGCGCGGGCCGACCCGGCCCCGCCCCGACGTGGCGGCGACGCCGCCACGGGCCCGACGCTACGCCTCTGGCACACTGCTGGGGTGCTGCCGACCCTGACGAGCCTGCCGACCGCGGACCCCGGCCCGGTCCTCAACCCGACGAACCTGCTCATCCTGCTCGTCGTCGGTGCCGTGCTCTACCCGCTGCAGAAGAAGCTGCGCGAGGCCGTGTCGCGCCGCCGCCGCGAGCGCTGGGCCGAGGAGGACCGGCTCGCCGAGCTCGAGCGACGCGACGCCTCCGGCGAGGGACCCGCTCAGTCCGACTGATGCAGCTGGCGCGCTGCCTCGGCGATCGAGCCGGAGAGCGACGGGTAGACCGTGATGGTGCTCGACACCTGGTCGACGCCGAGCCGGTTCTGCACGGCGAGCGCGACCGGGAAGATCAGCTCCGAGGCCTTGGGCGCCACGACGACGCCACCGAGCACGGTCCCGTGCCCCTTGCGGCAGAAGAGCTTGACGAAGCCCTCGGAGATGCCCTGCATCTTGGCCCGCGGGTTGCGCGCGAGCGGGAGCATGACCGACTCGACGTCGGGTGACTCGTCGGCGGCGTTCTGGCTGATGCCGACGGTCGCGATCTCGGGCTCGGTGAAGATGTTCGCAGCCACGCCGCGCACGTTGAGCGGCGCCACGGCATCGCCCAGGGCGTGCCACATGGCGATGCGGCCCTGCATGGCCGCCACGGAGGCGAGGGGCAGCACGCCGGTGCAGTCACCCGCGGCGTAGATGCCGCCGACCGAGGTGCGCGACACCCGGTCGACCTGGACGTGGCCCGCCGGGCCCAGCTCGACGCCGGCCTCCTCGAGGCCCAGGCCGGACGTGTTCGGCACCGAACCGACGGCGAGCAGGGCGTGCGAGCCCTCGACGGTGCGCCCGTCGACGAGGGTGACGACGACACCGTCGGCGGTGCGCTCGACCGAGGCCGCGCGGGACTTGTTCAGCACCTCCATGCCGCGCTTGCGGAAGACGTCCTCGATGACGGTGGCGGCGTCCGCGTCCTCACCGGGGAGCACCCGGTCGCGTGAGGAGACGAGCACGACCTCGGAGCCGAGGCCGAGGTAGGCCTGCGCGAGCTCGGCGCCCGTGACGCCCGAGCCGATGACGACGATGCGCTCCGGCAGCTCCTCGAGGGAGTAGATCTGCTGCCACGTGAGGATGCGCTCGCCGTCGGGGCGCATGGTGTCCATGACGCGCGGCGCCGCGCCGGTCGCGACGAGCACCACGTCGGCGCGCAGCTCGCGCGTGGTGCCGTCGGGCAGCTCGGCCACGACGAGGTCGCGGGCGACCACCCGGGCCGACCCGCGCAGCACCGTCACGCCGACCTGCTCGAGGCTGCCCTGGATGTCGGAGCTCTGCGCGGCTGCGAGCTCGAGGATGCGGCCGTTGACCGTGTGCGCCTGGGCGACGGCGTCGGACACCTCATCGCCGTCGTCGTCCTGCAGCCGCACCCCGAGCGACGACGCGACCTCGAAGTCGGACATGTAGTCGGCGGTCGCGATGAGGGCCTTGCTCGGCACGCAGTCGGTGAGCACCGCGGCGCCGCCGATGCCGTCGCGCTCGACGATGGTGACCTGCGCCCCGAGCTGGGCCGCCACGAGGGCCGCCTCGTAGCCACCAGGGCCGCCGCCGATGATGACAACGGAAGTCTCGCGCGTGATCACGGGCTCCATCCAACCATCCCGGCACGGCCCGGCCCGAACCCGGCGGCGAGCATGCCCGGCCGCGCGGCACCTCGCTAGAGTCCTGAGCGTGACCAGTACCCAGCGTGATCTCAGCGACCCGTCCACCGACCCCTTCGAGGTCGCGGCCGATGCAGCCGCCGTCATCGCGGAGCGCACGGGCGCCCCGCGCCACGACGTCGCGCTCGTGCTCGGCTCCGGCTGGGGCCAGACCGCCGACCTCATCGGCGAGACGCTCGCGACGGTCGACAACGCCGACGTCCCGGGGTTCCACGCCGCCGCCGTGGCCGGTCACTCGGGCAGCATGCGCTCGGTCGCGATCGGCGACACGGGTCGGCGCGCCCTCGTCTTCGGCACCCGCACCCACTTCTACGAGGGGCGCGGCGTGCGGTCCGTCGTCCACGGCGTCCGCACCGCCAGGGCGGCCGGCGCGACGACCATCGTGCTGACGAACGGGTGCGGCGGCCTCAACCCCGCGTGGGCGCCCGGCACGCCCGTACTGATCCGCGACCACATCAACCTGACGGCGCACTCCCCCGTCGAGGGCGCGAACTTCGTCGACCTCACCGACCTCTACACGCCGCGCCTGCGCGAGCTCGCCCGTGAGGTCGACCCCGGGCTCGACGAGGGCGTCTACGTCCAGTTCCGCGGGCCGCACTACGAGACCCCCGCCGAGGTGCAGATGGCCAAGGTGCTCGGGGGCGACCTCGTCGGCATGTCGACGACCCTCGAGGCGATCGCCGCCCGCCAGGTCGGGCTCGACGTGCTCGGCATCTCGCTCGTGACGAACCTCGCCGCCGGCATCTCGGATGCGCCGCTCAGCCACGCGGAGGTCCTCGAGGCCGGCCAGCTCGCGGCCGAGCGCTGCGGGCGCCTGCTCGCCGACGTCGTGGGTCGCCTCGCATGACGGCCACCGACACGACCGACGTGCTCGTCGCGGCCGCACGGGCCTGGCGCGACGACGACCCCGACCCGACGACCCGGGCCGAGCTCGAGACGCTCCTCACGGCCGCGACGGACGGCGACGAGGCGGCGCGTGCCGAGCTCGCCGACCGGATGTCGGGCCTGCTCGAGTTCGGCACGGCGGGTCTGCGCGGCGCCCTCGGCGCCGGGCCCAACCGGATGAACCGCAGCGTCGTCATCCGTGCGGCGGCCGGCCTGACGGCATACCTCAAGGACGAGGGCGGGGTGGGCGAGAAGCCTTGCGTCGTCATCGGTTTCGACGCCCGTTACAACTCCGACGTGTTCGCGCGCGACACGGCGGCGGTCGTCGTGGCTGCCGGCGGGCGGGCCCTGCTGCTGCCCGCGCCGCTGCCGACCCCGGTGCTCGCCTTCGCGATCCGCCACGTGGGCGCCGACGCGGGCGTCATGGTGACGGCGAGCCACAACCCGCCGCAGGACAACGGCTACAAGGTCTACCTCGGCGACGGCAGCCAGATCGTGCCGCCCGTCGACGCGCAGATCGCCGCCCACATCGACCGCGTCGAGCGGGTGGCCGACGTGCCGCGTGCCCCGGAGGGCTGGGAGACGCTCGGCGACAACCTGCTCGAGGACTACGTCGCCGCCGTCGCGACCGTCGTCGACCCGGCCTCCCCGCGCGACCTGCGCATCGTGCACACGAGCCTGCACGGCGTCGGCCACGGCACGGTGCACGCCGCGTTCGTCCGCGCCGGCTTCGAGGCGCCCGTCGTCGTCGACGAGCAGGCCGTGCCCGACCCCGACTTCCCGACCGTCGCCTTCCCCAACCCCGAGGAGAAGGGCGCCATCGACCTCGCCCTCGCCCGGGCACGCGCGGTGGGCTGCGACCTCGTCATCGCCAACGACCCCGACGCCGACCGGTGTGCGGCCGCCGTGCTCGACCCGGCGCTCGGCGACTGGCGGATGCTGCGCGGCGACGAGGTGGGCGCCCTGCTCGGCGCGCACGTCGTGAGCCGCGGCGTCGGTCGGCGCGACGTCTTCGCCAACTCCATCGTCTCCTCGCGGCTGCTGGCCTCGATCGCGGCGGCAGCCGGGCTCGCCCACGAGGAGACCCTGACCGGCTTCAAGTGGATCTCGCGCGTCGACCACCTGCGCTACGGCTACGAGGAGGCGCTCGGCTACTGCGTCGCCCCGCACCTCGTGCGCGACAAGGACGGTGTGAGCGCGGCCCTGCTCCTCGCCGAGCTGGCCGCCACGCTCAAGGCGCAGGGCAGGACGCTCACCGACCTGCTCGACGACCTCGCCGTCGAGCACGGCGTGCACGCGACCGACTCGTTCTCGGTGCGCGTCTCGGACCTCGCCCAGACCGATGCCCTGATGGGCCGGCTGCGCGCGAACCCGCCGGTGTCCGTCGCCGGCATCGACGTCGAGCGCACCGACGACCTCAGCCGTGGCGACGGCGGCCTGCCGCCCACCGAGGGCCTTCGCCAGCACCTCGTCGACCGCTCGCGCATCATCGTGCGCCCCAGCGGCACCGAGCCCAAGGTGAAGGTCTACCTCGAGGTCATCGAGCCCGTGTCGGGACCGGCCGGCCTGTCGGAGGCTCGCGCCGTCGCCGAGACCCGGCTCGCGGCCGTCCGCGCCGACATGGAGCGGCTCACCGCGCTCTGAGTCGCCGAGCGGGCGCGACGGGCCCGCCCGGCTCGGCGCGCGGCACCGTCGTCCCGCTCAGGCGACGAAGGTGCCGATGACGAAGAAGGCGAGGGCGGCGACGAGCAGCCCGACCGACACCGGGTCCCAGGCCCGCGTGGCGATGCTCGGCGTGCGCCCGTCCTTGCGACGGCGGTCGGCCGCCATGCGTGCCTCGACCTCCGCTGCGACGACCTGGGCCTCGACCTTGGGCTTGGCCGGCGTCTCCGACGTGCCCTTGCCGCGCACCTTGTTGGCCGGCGCCGTGAGCAGGTTGCGGCCGTAGCGGGGACGCCCCGGATCGGCCGGCACGCCCCACGCGGTGTAGCGGCGGCCGTCGGCGACCAGCTCGAGGGCCCAGCGCGAGCGCACCTCGGTGATGGCCGGCCAGGTCAGCTCGACGACACGCATCGGGTTGACGAGCCGGATGCCCTCGGGGTGGATGACGACGGCCGGGCGCACGACGAAGAGCCAGAGCAGCACGAGCGCGAGCACGACGGTCGAGATGAGCGCCCAGCTGCGCGGCGAGGTGAGCAGCGCCGGCACGAGCAGGCCGAGGCCGGCGAGACCACCGACGACCCCGACGAGGACGGCGGAGCCGGGTCGCAGCGTGCGCGAGGCGGCGCCGTCCGGGTCGGCGGGCGACGACGCGGGTGAGGGCGCGGACGGCGGTGTTGACGGCGGCGTGGGAGGCTCGGAGGTCACCGCCCGAGCCTCTCACGCGGCGCGGGCCTCCTCACCGGGCGGCTACACTCCCGTGGTGACTGTTAGCACGACGATGCCCACCGCGCAGGACCTGACCGCGCAGGCGCGCGACGTCCTCGGGGTCTCGCGCCTCACCAACCACGCCCTGACGACGTGGCTGCACGGCCTCCCCGGCGTCGACCAGGTCGGCTGCGAGGCCCGGGCCGCCGGCCTGGCCACCCGCTCGATCAAGACGACGAGCAAGGCGTGGGCGATCGACACCGCCATCGGCATGATCGACCTGACGACCCTCGAGGGCTCCGACACGGTCGGCAAGGTCCGCTCGCTCTGCGCCAAGGCGCTCGTTCCGGACCCGAGCGACCCCACGACGCCGCGGCCCGCCGCGATCTGTGTCTACGGCGACATGGTCGGCACCGCGAAGGCCGCCCTCGGTGACAGCGGCATCCACGTCGCCGCCGTCGCGACCGCGTTCCCCTCGGGCCGCGCGAGCATGCCGGTCAAGCTCGCCGACACCCGTGACGCCGTCGAGGCCGGGGCCGACGAGATCGACATGGTCATCGACCGGGGCGCGTTCCTCTCGGGCGACTACCTCACCGTCTTCAACCAGATCGCCGCCGTGAAGCAGGCGTGCGGCGCCGCCCACCTCAAGGTCATCATGGAGACCGGCGAGCTCGTGACGTACGACAACGTGCGCCGCGCCTCGTTCCTCTCGATGCTCGCCGGCGGCGACTTCATCAAGACCTCGACCGGCAAGGTGCAGCCCGCGGCGACCCTGCCCGTCACGCTCGTCATGCTCGAGGCCGTCCGCGACTGGCGCGACCTCACCGGCGTCCAGGTCGGCGTCAAGCCTGCCGGTGGCATCAAGACGACGAAGGACGCCATCAAGTACCTCGTCATGGTGAGCGAGATCGCCGGCGAGGACTGGCTGACCCCGCAGTGGTTCCGCTTCGGCGCCTCGAGCCTGCTCAACGACCTGCTCCTGCAGCGCCAGAAGCTCTCGACCGGCGTCTACTCCGGCGCCGACTACGTCACGATCGACTGACTGCCCGCGCCCGCCTCCCGGCGACGCACACCCGCGACCTCCACCCGCGCCCACGAAAGACACGCTGATGCCCACCTTCGAGTACGCCCCCGCCCCGGAGTCTCGGGCCGTCGTCACGATCGAGAAGTCCTACGGGCTCTTCGTCGACGGCGCCTTCACCCGCCCCAAGGCGACGTTCCCGACGATCAACCCGGCCGACGAGACGGTGCTCGCGGAGGTCAGCCAGGCGAGCGCGAAGGACGTCGACAAGGCGGTCGCCGCCGCGCGCCGCGCGTTCGACGGCGTCTGGGGCCGGATGAGCGGCACCGAGCGCGGCAAGTACCTCTTTCGGATCGCCCGCATCCTGCAGGAGCGCGCCCGCGAGTTCGCCGTGCTCGAGAGCCTCGACAACGGCAAGCCGATCAAGGAGACCCGCGACTTCGACGTCCCGACGGCCGCCGCGCACTTCTTCTACCACGCGGGCTGGGCCGACAAGCTCGAGTATGCCGGCCTCACCACCCCGGGTGAGGCGCCCGCCCGCCCGCACGGCGTCGTCGGCCAGATCATCCCCTGGAACTTCCCGCTGCTCATGCTCGCGTGGAAGGTCGCGCCCGCGCTCGCCACCGGCAACACCGTGGTGCTCAAGCCCGCCGAGACGACGCCGCTCAGCGCCCTGCTCTTCGCCGAGGTCTGCCAGCAGGCCGACCTGCCGGCCGGCGTCGTCAACATCGTGACGGGCGACGGCCGCACGGGCCAGGCGCTCGTCGAGCACCCCGACGTCGACAAGATCGCCTTCACCGGTTCGACGGACGTCGGCAGGACGATTGCCCGCTCCATCGCCGGCACGACGAAGAAGGCCACGCTCGAGCTCGGCGGCAAGGCCGCGAACATCATCTTCGACGACGCGCCCATCGACCAGGCCGTCGAGGGCATCGTCGGGGGCATCTTCTTCAACCAGGGGCAGGTCTGCTGCGCCGGCTCGCGCCTGCTCGTGCAGGAGAACGTCCACGACCAGGTCGTCGCCCGGCTCAAGCGCCGGCTCCAGACGCTGCGCGTCGGCGACCCCCTCGACAAGAACAGCGACCTCGGCGCCATCAACTCGCGCGAGCAGCTCGACCGCATCACGACGCTCGTCGACGCCGGCGTGGCCGAGGGCGCGGAGCGCTGGAGCCCGGCCTGCGCCCTGCCGGCCAAGGGCTTCTGGTTCCCGCCGACCCTGCTCACCGGCGTCTCGCAGACGCACCGCGTGGCGACGGAGGAGATCTTCGGCCCGGTGCTGACCGTGCTGACCTTCCGCACGCCCCAGGAGGCGGTCGCGAAGGCGAACAACACGGCATACGGCCTCTCCGCGGGCGTGTGGACCGAGAAGGGCTCGCGCATCCTCTGGATGGCCGACCAGCTCAAGGCGGGCGTCGTCTGGGCGAACACCTTCAACCGCTTCGACCCGAGCTCGCCGTTCGGCGGGTACAAGGAGTCCGGCTACGGCCGCGAGGGCGGCCGCCACGGGCTCGAGGCGTACCTGACCACTGCACCTGCGACCCTGACGGGAGCCGCCCGATGAGCCGCCTCGACGTGCGCAAGACCTACAAGCTCTACATCGGCGGGAAGTTCCCCCGCAGCGAGTCGGGCCGGTCCTACGAGGTCGTCTCGGCCTCGGGCCAGTTCCTCGCCAACGCCTCGATGGGCTCGCGCAAGGACGTGCGCGACGCCGTCGTCGCCGCACGCGCCGCGCAGCCCGGGTGGGCGGGCGCGACCGCGTTCAACCGCGGCCAGGTGCTCTATCGCGTGGCCGAGGTGCTCGAGGGCCGACGCGCACAGTTCGTCGAGGAGGTCGGCGCCGCCGAGGGGCTCACGGCCCGCGCCGCGTCGACCGTCGTCGACGCCGCCGTCGACCGCGTCGTCTGGTACGCCGGGTGGACCGACAAGGTCGCCCAGGTGCTCGGCAACCTCAACCCGGTCGCTGGCCCCTACTTCAACGTGTCGGCCCCCGAGCCGACCGGCGTCGTGGGCATCCTTGCGCCGCAGGCCTCCTCGCTGCTCGGCCTCGTGTCGGTCGTCGCCCCCGTCATCGCCACGGGCAACACCGCGGTTGTCGTGACGTCCGCGGACCGTCCGCTCCCTGCCGTGACGTTCGGTGAGGTGCTCGCCACCTCCGACGTCCCCGGTGGGGTCGTCAACCTCGTCACGGCGCGCACGGCGGAGGTCGCCTCGTGGCTCGCGTCGCACCGCGACGTCAACGCCGTCGACCTCGCCGGTGCGGCGGGCGCCGACGGCGTCGACTGGGCGAGCCTCGAGGCCGACGCGGCCGGCAACCTCAAGCGCGTCCTGCGCCCGGCGCTGCAGGACGGCGCCGCGGTCGAGCCGGACTGGACCGCCGACCCCGGCCTCGGCCGGATCCGCGCCTTCGTCGAGACGAAGACCGTCTGGCACCCCAAGGGCCTCTGACCGGTGACCGCTGCGGACGACCCCGGCGTCGGTGCCGCTGACCGGCACCGGGGCCGGGTCATCCTGCTCACCGGCCCGTCCGGCGCGGGCAAGAGCCGGCTCTCGGCCCGGCTCAGCGCCGCCCACGGTTGGCCGGTCGTGCGCCTCGACGACTTCTACCGCGAGGCCGACGACCCGGACCTGCCACGCTCACCGCTCGGCATCCCGGACTGGGACCACGCCGACTCGTGGCACGCAGAGGCCGCCGTCGCCGCGCTGCGCGCCCTCGTCGACGACGGCCGCGTCGACGTGCCGGTCTACGACATCGGGGCCTCCAGCGTGACCGGCCACCACGTCGTCACCGCCGGGCCCACCGACTACGTGCTCGCCGAGGGCCTCTTCGCCGGACGCCTCGTCGACGACCTGCGCGCGGAGGGGCTGCTCGCCGACGCCCTGTGCGTGCGCCAGAACCGCACCCTGACCGCCGTGCGACGCTTCGTGCGCGACCTCTCCGAGCGCCGCAAGCCGCCGCACATCCTGCTCCGACGCGGCCTCGCGCTCTGGCGCGACGAGCCGCACGTCATCGCCGAGGCGCGGGCGCACGGCGCCCGCTGCATCCACCCGCGCGACGCCGAGCGGGAGCTGGAGACGCTCGTGCGCCCTGCTGCTACGCGGGGCTGACGACCCCGCCCGTCACGCCCTCCCCCGGCGTGCCACCGGACAGGGCGGCATACCCGGGCTTGATCACCTCGTCGATGAGCGCGAGCCGCTCGTCGAAGGGGATGAAGGCCGACTTCATGGCGTTGATGGTCACCCACCGCAGGTCGTCGAGCGTCCAGCCCGCCTCGTCGTGCAGCAGCTCGGCCTCGCGGCTCATCATCGTGCCGCTCATCAGCCGGTTGTCGGTGTTGAGGGTGACGCGGAAGCGCAGCCGCCGCAGCAGGGTGATCGGGTGCAGCGCGATGGAGGGCGCGGCCGAGGTCTGCAGGTTGCTGCTCGGGCACATCTCGAGCGGGATGCGCTTGTCGCGCACGTAGGCCGCGAGCCGGCCCAGGCGCACCCGGTCGAGCTCGAGAGCGGTCAGGGCGTCCGCATCGTGCTTGTGGCCCTCGACCCAGTCGGCATACGGCGAGCCGTCGATCGTGATGTCGTCGACGATGCGCACGCCGTGGCCGAGCCGGTCGGCCCCGCACCACTGGATGGCCTCCCAGATCGACGGCAGGCCGAAGGCCTCGCCCGCGTGGATGGTGAAGTGGAAGTTCTCGCGGCGGAGGTACTCGAAGGCGTCGAGGTGACGGGTGGGCGGGTAGCCCGCCTCGGCCCCGGCGATGTCGAAACCGGAGACGCCATCGTCCCGGTAGCGGATCGCCAGCTCGGCGATCTCGGTGGACTTGGCCGCGTGCCGCATGGCCGTCAGCAGGGCGGTGACACGAATCGGGTGGCCGGCGGCGGCCGCACGCGCCTCCCCGTCCCGGAGGCCCGCGTTGACGGCCTCCACGACGCCCTCCAGGGTGAGGCCGCGCGTCAGGTGCTGCTCCGGTGCGTAGCGGCTCTCGGCATAGACGACACCGTCCGCGGCGAGGTCCTGCGCGCACTCGCTGGCAACACGGAAGAGCCCTTCACGGGTCTGCATGACGGCGAGCGTGTGGTCGAAGGTCTCGAGGTAGCGCGGAAGCGATCCGGAGTCGGCGCTCTCACGGAACCACGCGCCCAGGGCAGCGGCGTCGGTGGCTGGCAGCTCGTCGTAACCGACCGCCGCTGCGAGGTCAAGCACCGTCTGCGGGCGCAGTCCTCCGTCGAGGTGGTCGTGGAGCAGGACCTTGGGGGCCCGGCGCAGCTCGTCGGTGCTCATCACGCCTCCTCCTCACGGTGCACGGAGTCGGGCGAGAAGGCCGGGAGGCACACGGCGACGTACTCGGCCCCCTCCGGCCCGCACGAGTAGCGGATGCGCTCTCCCCCACGCGTGATCACGCTCTGGCCGGCCACGACCTCGAGCGAGCCGCCGTCGTGGTCGATGACGACGGAGCCGGCCAGGACGAGCGTGATCTCGTCGAACTCGGGCGTCTGGAACGGCTCCGACCATCCGGCAGGCGCCACCATCCGCGCGACGGAGACGGAGGACTGCAGGCCGGCGTCCGGGGTGTTGACCGCACCGACGTGCTCGTCGATGACCTTGCCACCGGGCACGGGGATACGGGTCGGGGAGGGGATGAGATGAGGCACGAACCCACCCTAGTGGACCCGCGAAAAGCACGGGAAATGCAACGAGCCCCACCAGGTC
The DNA here is from genome assembly GCF_040300125.1 of Terrabacter sp. NPDC000476. Classification (NCBI taxonomy): domain Bacteria; kingdom Bacillati; phylum Actinomycetota; class Actinomycetes; order Micrococcales; family Intrasporangiaceae; genus Terrabacter; species Terrabacter sp. NPDC000476. Next base: position 114 of record NZ_JBEPDF010000004.1, on the reverse strand, counting down.
TCTGGTGGGGCTCGTTGTGAATGGTTGTCCGGCTGCGTCCTACTCTCCCACACCGTCACCAGTGCAGTACCATCGGCGCTGAAGGGCTTAGCTTCCGGGTTCGGAATGGAGCCG
>NZ_JBEPDF010000003.1:0-647594 GCF_040300125.1 Terrabacter sp. NPDC000476 | reverse complement strand
AACTTTGAACCCGTGAAGGGCTCGAAAACCTGACTGAAGTCGAACAACCAGCTCAAAAAGAGTTGATCATTCAGTTTCAACCAAAGGATATTCGTCCAAGACACGACCCACCCACCCCGAACGGGGTACGTTGGATGCGAGCCTCGGGACGAGGTAATTGGCATCGATTTTTGACACGCTGTTGAGTTCTCAAGAATCGGACACACACCATCAACCGTCTCAGCGAGCCGGCCTCCGGGGCAACCCTTCAAACTTACCCGCCTCAAGCTTGGGAGTCAAACCCGCGAACCGGCCTACAGACCGTCCAGGCTCGACCCGCTTGGATCAGCAGGCCACGCACGTCAACCCCGGGACCGGCCTACTTCGCTCACGAGAAACTCGATCGCGGTGGCGTCCGTTCCGCCCTGTCGGGCTGACGAAGAGAACATTACATGGGCTCCCGGATGACGCCAAATCGGGCCCCGACGCCCTGCCGCGGTCAGCCGACCCGGTCGATGACGATGGGCGGCAGGTCCGGGCGGGAGCCCTCGGGAGCGATGGTGAAGCCGCCCTCGAGCGCCTCGAGGGCACGCCCGAACCGCTCCGGCTCGTCGGTGTGCAGGGTGAGCAGCGGCTCTCCCCCGCGCACGGTCGCCCCCGGCTTCGCGTGCAGCTCCACGCCGGCGCCGGCCTGAACCGGGTCCTCCTTGCGGGCGCGCCCGGCCCCGAGGCGCCAGGCCGCCACACCCACGGCGAGGGCGTCGAGCTCGACGAGCACGCCGTCGGCCGGTGCGAGCACGTGGTGGGTCTCGCGGGCCGTCGGCAGCGGGGCGTCCGGGTCTCCCCCCTGGGCGCGGATCATCCGGCGCCACACGTCCATGGCCCGCCCGTCGGCCAGGACGTCGGCGGGGTCGATGTCCTCGCGCCCCGCGCCGGCGACCATCTCGCGGGCGAGGGCGAGAGTCAGCTCGACGACGTCGCCGGGCCCTCCACCGGCGAGCACCTCCACCGACTCACGCACCTCGAGGGCATTGCCGGCGGTGAGCCCGAGCGGGGTCTCCATGTTCGTCAGGAGGGCCACGGTGCGCACCCCCGCGTCGGTGCCGAGGCGAACCATCGTCTCGGCGAGCTCGCGGGCCTGGCCGAGCTCCTTCATGAAGGCTCCCGAGCCGACCTTGACGTCGAGCACGAGCGAGCCCGTGCCCTCGGCGATCTTCTTGCTCATGATCGAGGTCGCGATGAGCGGCACGCACGACACGGTGCCCGTGACGTCGCGCAACGCGTACAGCTTCTTGTCGGCCGGGGCGAGACCGGTGCCGGCCGCGCAGATCACCGCCCCGACGTCCTCGAGCTGACGCATCATCTGCTCGTTCGTCACGTCGGCTCGCCAGCCGGGGATCGACTCGAGCTTGTCGAGCGTGCCGCCCGTGTGGCCGAGACCGCGGCCCGACAGCTGCGGCACCGCGACGCCGCATGCGGCCACGATCGGCGCGAGCGGGAGGGTGATCTTGTCGCCCACTCCTCCCGTCGAGTGCTTGTCGCTCGTCGGCCGGCTGAGGCCGGAGAAGTCGAGCCGCTCGCCGGAGCGGATCATCGCGTCGGCCCACCGGGCGATCTCGCGCGACGACATGCCGTTGAGGTAGATCGCCATGGCGAGGGCCGACATCTGCTCCTCCGCGACGGCGCCCCGGGTGTAGGCGTCGATCACCCAGTCGATCTGGGCGTCGGACAGCTCGGCCCGGTCGCGCTTGGCGGAAATGACGTCGACGGCATCGAAGGCTTCGCTCACGGGACCCATCATGTCCCAGCGCCTACACGCGGCGCGCGCGACCCGCGCCGGTTCAGCCCTCGGCGTGGCGCAGGTGCTCGGCCCCGAACGCCTGGGGCAGCACGGCCGACATCGGCAGCACTCCCTCGGGCGTCATGAGCAGGCAGTCGGGACCGCCGTTCTCCCAGAGCAGCTGGCGGCAGCGGCCGCAGGGCATCAGGGCCTGGCCGTCGCCGCCCACGCAGAAGACGGCGGTCAGTCGCCCGCCGCCGGTGGCGTGCAGCTCGGAGACCATGCCGCACTCCGCGCAGAGCGTCACCCCGTAGGCGGCGTTCTCGACGTTGCAGCCGGCGACCACGCGGCCGTCGTCGACGAGGCCCGCCACGCCCACCCGGAACCTCGAGTAGGGCGCGTAGGCGCGCTCCATCAGCTCGACGGCGCGCAGCCGCAGCGCCTCCCAGTCGACCTCGGGGCGGTCGACCATCAGTGCCCCTCACCCTTGCGGTAGACCTGTCCGTCGGCTGCCGGCATCCGCAGTCGTTGCGACGCGAAGGCGAGCACGAGCAGCGTCGTGATGTACGGCGTCGTGCCGGACAGCTCCGGCGGGACGACGTCGGTCGTGAAGTACCAGAGGCCCACGACGAGTCCGACCACGACGGCGAGCGCCCCTTGGACGCGCCGCCCCCGGCGCACGATCTGCCACACCCCGATGCCGATGAGCAGCAGGGCGAGCAGGAGGAGGAAGGCGTGGACCGTCGTGCCGCCGCCGCGCAGCTGCGCGGCGTCGGTGTACCCGAAGAGCGCCGAGCCCGCGAGCAGGCCACCGGGGCGCCAGTTGCCGAAGATCATCGCCGCGAGGCCGATGTAGCCGCGGCCACCCGTCTGGCCGTCACGGAAGACGTTGGCGGCCACCAACGCGAGGAACCCGCCGCCGAGGCCCGCGAGCCCGCCCGAGACCAGCACGGCCAGGAACTTGTAGCGGATGACGTCGACGCCCAGTGACTCGGCAGCGACCGGCGACTCCCCCACCGACCGCAGGCGAAGACCGAACGCAGACCGCCAGAGGATCCACCACGTGGCGACGAACAGCGCGACGGCGATGAGGGTCAGCACGTTGACGTTGGTGCAGAGCGCGCGCAGCACCGCAGCCAGGTCGGACACGAAGAAGATCCGTTGCTGCTCGAGGTCTCCCAACGCGTCGGAGAGCCACGGGACGCTGAACGACGGCAGCTGCGGCAGCTGCGGCGACTGGGTCGGGCCGCCTCCGGGGAGGGTGCTGAAGAAGCGGACCGAGAGGTACTTGGCGAAGCCGAGCGCCACGATGTTGAGGGCCACACCGGACACGATGTGGTCGACGCCGAAGGTGACCGTCGCAACCGCGTGGATCAGGGCGCCCACGGCACCACCGACGACGGCGCCGACCAGACCCCACCAGGCGCCGAGGTGGTACCCGAGGAAGCCGGCCCCCCAGGTGCCGAGGATCATCATGCCCTCGAGGCCGATGTTGACGACGCCGGCTCGCTCCGACCAGAGACCGCCGAGCCCGGCGAGCGCGATCGGGACCGCGAGTCCGAAGGCCGCGATGAGCAGACCCGACGAGTCGACGTCGTTGGCCCCGGTGACGACACGCAGGACCGAGACGAGGAGCACCGCTCCCAGCACGACACCCACCCAGTGGAGCGGGGTCAGGTGCAGTCGGCGACGGCGGGAGGTGGCGACCGGCTCGGTGCTCACCTCAAGTCCTGCGGCGCTCATGCCGAGGCTCCTTCCACGGACGGGGCGTCGACCCTCTGGGCCGCCAGCTCCCTGGCGACGCGCTGCTGCTCGAGCCGTACGTCGGCCCGACGGATGAGCTCGTAGGCGATGACGACGGCGAAGAGGATGACGCCCTGGATGATGAAGACGACCTCCGAGGCCACGCCGGCGCGGATCTGCAGGGCGTTGGACTGGACGTCGAGGAACGACCACAGCAGGGCCGCGACGGCGATGCCCAGCGGATGGTTGCGCCCGAGGAGGGCGATGCCGATGCCGGCGAAGCCGAGACCGGCCTGGAACGTGGTGCCGTAGCTGTGGTCCTGCCCGAAGAGCAGGGGCATGCCGATGAGCCCGGCGAGCGCGCCGGAGATGACCATCGTCGAGACGACCATGCGCGGCACCTTGACGCCGCTCGCGAGGGCCGCCGACTCCGAGCGTCCGGTGGCCCGCAGGTCGAAGCCGAAGCGGGTCTTGCCCAGCACGAACCAGTAGGCGAAGCCGACGACCGCGGCCAGCAGGATGAGCGTGTAGACCTTGTTCGACGCCCCCGGGATGAGCGCGAGGCCGCCCAGCTCCGAGGACTCGGGGATCGGCTTGGTCGAGATGCTGTTGCTGCCCGGCTGCTTGACGGCGACCTTGAGGAGCAGCCACTGCACGACGCCCGTGGCGATGGCGTTGAGCATGATGGTGCTGATCACCTCGGAGATGCCACGGCGCACCTTGAGGTAGGCCGCGATGGCTGCCCAGAGCCCGCCTGCGGCCATCGCGACGACGAGCGTCAGGAGGACGTTGAGCGGGCCCGGGAACCAGGCCTGCCCGGCGAAGAGCGCACCGGCGAACACGGCGACCCGGTACTGGCCGTCCACGCCGATGTTGAACAGGTTCATCCGGAACCCGACCGCGACGGCGATCGCCGAGAGGTAGTAGACGGTGGCGCCGTTGACGATCTGCACGAGCTGGCGCGGCTTGGGCCACGACAGGATCGTTTGCCACACCTCGGCGACCGGGTCACCGAGGGCGAGCAGGATGCCCGAGGTGACGAGGAAGGCCACGAGCAGCGCGAGGACCGGGGCCGCGAGGCCCAGCAGGGCCTTGCGGGGTTGGAAGCTCTTCATCGGGTCTCCTCGTCGGCCGGGGACGCGCTCGCGCCGGTCATCGCTGCGCCGAGGTCCTCGGCCGTGACGGTGTCGGGGTCGAAGGTGCCGGTCAGGCGGCCCCGGAGGATGACCTCGATGGTGTCGGACAGGCCGATGAGCTCCTCGAGGTCGGCCGAGATGAGCAGGACGGCCAGGCCGTCGCGCCGGGCCTGTCGGATGATGTCCCAGATGCTCGACTGGGCGCCCACGTCGACCCCGCGGGTCGGGTGCGCGGCGACGAGGACCCTGGGCTGGTGGCTCATCTCACGGCCGATGATGAGCTTCTGCTGGTTGCCGCCGGAGAGCGAACCAGCCTTGACGTTGATGCCCGGCGTGCGCACGTCGTACTCCCGGACGATGCGCTCGGTGTCGGCCTTGGCGCCCGCGGCGTCGATGACGAAGCCCTTGGCGTTCGGCGGCTCGGTCTGGTGTCCGAGGATCCGGTTCTCCCAGAGCGGCGCCTCGAGCAGCAGCGCGTGGCGGTGCCGGTCCTCTGGGATGTAGGCCACTCCGGCCTCGCGGATCTCTCGCGTGCCCCAGTCGGAGATGTCGGTGTCACCGAGGAAGACCAGCCCCGAGCTGGGCTCACGCATCCCCATGATGACCTCGACGAGCTCCGCCTGGCCGTTGCCCTCGACGCCCGCGATGCCGAGCACCTCACCCGCGTGGATCGTCACCGAGATGCCGTCGAGGACGTTGCGCGTGTCGGGTCCGCCGCTGAGGACGAGGTCCTCGGTGCGCAGCACGACGCGGTCGGTGACCGTCGACTCCTCGGTCTGTGGGGTCGGCAGCTCCGCGCCGACCATGAGCTCGGCCAGCTGGCGTGCGTTGACGGTGCTCGGGTCGACCGTGTCGACCGTCGTCCCCCGGCGGATCACGGTGATGGAGTCTGCCACGGAGAGCACCTCGTCGAGCTTGTGCGAGATGAAGAGCACCGTGAGGCCCTCCGACTTGAGCTCGCGCAGGTTGTCGAAGAGCTCCTCGACCTCTTGGGGCACGAGGACGGCCGTCGGCTCGTCGAGGATGATGATGCGCGCCCCGCGGTAGAGCACCTTGAGGATCTCGATCCGTTGGCGGGCGCCGACGCCGAGGTCGGCGACGAGCGCGTCGGGGTCGATGCCGAGGCCGTAGTCCTCGGAGAGCCGCCGGATCTCACGCCGCGCGCCGTCACCGATCCCGTGCAGCTTCTCGGCGCCGAGGACGACGTTCTCGAGCACGGTGAAGTTGTCGGCCAGCTGGAAGTGCTGGAAGACCATGCCGATGCCGACGGCGATGGCGTCGGCCGGCGAGTGCAGGTCGACCGGTGTGCCGTCGATGCGGATCGTCCCCTCGTCGGGACGCTGGACCCCGTACAGGATCTTCATGAGCGTCGACTTGCCGGCGCCGTTCTCGCCGACGATGGCGTGGACCGCGCCACGCTGCACCGCGAAGCCGATGTCCTTGTTGGCGACGACGCCGGGGAAGCGCTTCGTGATGCCCTCGAGCTCGACGGCGGGCTGGGCGTCCGACGTCCGGTCGGGTCGCTCAGGTGCAGTGGCAGTGATGGCGACAACTCCTCGTCCGGGCCCGGAACGCCGTCCGGGCAGGGTGGTGGTGCGGGTCGGACCGGGGGCACGCAGGGGGTGCCCGGGCCGGCGACCGCCCGCCGGAGCCGGGGACGGACACGGCCCGCGACGACGCTACCGCGCCGCCCGGGCCGTGTCGCCCCGCTGGGGGATCTGACTGGTCGCAGTCGATCAGGGCTGGGTCGGGACCTTGATCTCGCCCGAGATGATCTTCTGCTTGTACTCGTCGAGCTTCGACTTGATGTCGTCGACCTTGCCACCGGTGGTGGCGTAGTCGACGCCGCCGGCCTTGAGGTCGAAGACCTTGTTGCCGGTGATGTCCTTACCCTCGGCACCCGACTTGAGGAAGTCGTAGACCGCGACGTCGACCTTCTTGATCATCGACGTGAGGATGACGTCGCGCACCTCCGGCGCGGCCGTCAGGGCCTGGTCGGAGTCGACGCCGATCGCGAGCGCGCCCGCGGCCTTGGCGGCCGTGAAGACGCCCGAGCCCGAACCGCCGGCAGCGTGGTAGACGACGTCGGCGCCGCCCTGGAACAGACCCTCGGCGGCCGTCTTGCCCTTGGCCGGGTCGTTGAAGCCCGAGAAGTCCGGCGGCTGCGAGAGGTACTGGCTCTTGACCGTGATCGAGGGGTTAGCCGCCTTGGCACCGGCGATGAAGCCCGCCTCGAACTTCTTGATGAGGTCGGTCGCGACGCCGCCGACGTAGCCGACCTTGTTCGTCTTGGACTTGAGCGCGGCGGCCGCGCCGACGAGGAAGGAGCCCTGCTCCTCCGCGAAGGTGAGCTGGGCGACGTTGGCACCCTTGGAGTCGTCGGACGAGTCGTCGATGATCGCGAAGTGGACGTCGGGGTTGTCCTTGGCGACCTTGCCGATGGCCTTGGCGTACGCGAACCCGACGCCGATGACGTGCGTGGCGCCGGCGTCGACGAACTGCTGCAGGCGCTCCTCGGTGGCGGACTCGCTCTCGCCGTTGACCTGGGTCGCCTCCTTGAACTCCACGCCGAGGTCGGCCTTGGCCTTGTCGAGACCGGCGGCGGCGGAGGCGTTGAACGACTGGTCACCACGACCACCCACGCCGTAGGCGATGCCGACGACGATCTTCGTGCCGGTCGCCTGCGTGCCGGACCCTCCGGCCGAGGTGTTGCTGCCCGCCGGCGTGTTATCGCTGCTGCTGCCGCAGGCCGTGAGGCCGAGCGCAGCGGCGGCGACGACGGCCGCGACCTTGGTTGCGTGACGCAAGAGGTGCTCCTTAGATTCCGCGGGGCCGACGACGACATCGGCCCAGATAGCACGGAACTGTAGACCCCGGCGCCACACGATCTGAGCGCCTCGGGGCAACTCGCAGGAAGTGTTATCGATCCGCGACCGCGCTCAGCGGAGCCACTCCGCCGAGGGTCGGAGAGCCCGCGAGCCGGGCGGCCGAGGCGAAGACGACACCGGCCAGCGTGCGTGCCCCGACGCTGATCGCGGCCTCGTCGACGACGAGGTCGCCGCGGTGCAGGTCGTAGGTGTGGCCCCCTGGCGAACGCGTGCCGAGGCGGCCCATGGCGCCCGGCACGTGCGTCAGGTACCACGCGAAGTCCTCGCCGCCCAGCGACTGCGGCGTCGGCGCGACGTGCGAGCCCGTGCCGGTGACGGCGGCGGTCAGCGCGTCGATGCTGCCGGCGTCGTTGACGACCGGGGGCACGCCCTTGGTGATGGTCACCTCGGCCGTCACGGCATACGGCTTGACGACCTCGTGCACCACGGACTCGAGGAGGCGCTCGACCCCCTCCCAGATGCCGGCGTCGAGCATCCGGAGCGTGCCGCCGACCTTGCCCGAGGACGGGATGACGTTGTGCGCGCCGCCCGAGTGAATCGAGCCCCACACGAGGGCGGCCCCGGCGCGCGGGTCGAGACGGCGCGAGAGCACGGCGGGCACGTCGGTGACGACCTTGGCGAGGGCGTACGTCAGGTCCTGGGTCAGGTGCGGCCGGGACGTGTGGCCGCCGCGACCCGAGAGGGTCACGTCGATCTGGTCGGCCGCCGCGGTGATGGCGCCGACGCGGAGCCCGACCTGACCGGCGTCGAGGCCCGGGTCGCAGTGCAGCGCGAAGATGCGGTCGACGCCCTCGAGCCCCTGCTGGGCCACGACGTCCTCGGCGCCGCCGGGCATCAGCTCCTCGGCGGGCTGGAAGACGAGCCGGGCGCCGATGCCGGCCGCACGGAGCCGGTCCTCCACGCCCGCGAGCGCGATGGCGGCCCCGAGCAGGGCGGTCGTGTGCACGTCGTGGCCGCACGAGTGGCTGACGCCGTCGGTCTGGGAGGCGAAGTCCAACCCGGTCTGCTCGCGGATCGGCAGCGCGTCGAGGTCGGCCCGCAGCGCGATGCGGTGCGTCGGGTCCTCGGCCCCGAGGTCGGCGACGAGGCCCGTGCCGCGCAGCCGGCGCACGGCGTAGCCCTCGCGCTCGAGGCGCTCGGCGACGATGGCCGTGGTGCGCACCTCGCCGCGGCCGAGCTCGGGGTGCGTGTGCAGGTCACGACGGATGGCGACGAGCTCCGGCAGGTGCTCCTCGACGCTCCTGGAGATGGCGTCGAAGGGCAGGGAGAGGGAGCGGTCGGTCACGAGCACGGGAGTCTAGCGAGAGGATGGGCCGCGGCCCCGGACGTCGGGGTCCTTCGGCCACGCGGGAGCGGGAGAGGAGACGGTCGTGAGCGGCCAGCCCGAGCGCGAGTCGGCGCATCAGGACCTCGTGCGGCACGTCGCCGACCTCGTCGACCGCGCCCTGCCCTTCACGTCGGTCGGCACGGCCCCCTCCCCCGCCACCGTGTGGTGCGGCGACGTCGTCGCGCACGTGCGGGCCGGGGCCGACCCGCTCGAGCCGTGGCGGGCGGCGCTGCGCACGCAGATGGAGCAGCGCCACGGCGCGCCCGTCCCGTCGCACGTCCCGGCGGCGTTCGTGCTCCAGTGGTGGTGCGAGGTCGTCGCGATCCCGATCGCGTATGCCGCCGTGCTCGGCCCGTGGGTGCTCACCCCGTCGGGCGCGGGGCTGGGGTTCGAGCTCGCCGCGGGGCTCAACCCGGCGCGGATCGTGCTCGACCCGGCGGCCGTCGGCGCCGAGGCCGACGCAAACCCGCAGCGCTGCCTCGAACGCGCGCGGACGGCATACCTCGGCCTCGTCTCGGAGGTCGTCACCGGCTTCGCCCCCGAGGTGCGGATGGGCTCGCGGCAGCGCTGGGGCGTCGTCGAGGACCTGTGGTCGGGCACGGTCCGGCGCGCGCGGGGCGCGGCCGGCCAGAGCGTCGGCCCGGAGCCGACGCGGGTGTCGTGCTGCTTCATCTACGCCCTGCCGGGCATGCGCGAGTGCGCGGCCTGTCCCCGGGGCGGTCGACCGCGGGGGCGCCACTAGGGTGACGGCCATGCCGCACGCACTGCCCTCCCCCGAGCTCGTCGTCGTCCACGAGGAGGTGCGCGAGGCCCTGGCCGCCGGCGTCGGCGTCGTCGCCCTCGAGAGCACGATCCTCGCCCACGGGCTCCCCCACCCCGACAACGTGACCGTCGCCGCCCAGATCGAGGACGCGGTGCGCGCCGGCGGGGCGGTGCCGGCGACGATCGCGCTGCTCGACGGCGTCGTCCACGTCGGCCTCGGCGCCCGCGAGGTCGAGCGCGTCTGCACCGACCCCGACATCGCGAAGCTCTCGGTGCGTGACGTGGGCGTCGCTGCGGCACTGCGGCTCTCGGGCGCGACGACCGTCGCCTCGACCTCCGCACTGGCCCGCCTCGCCGGCATCCGCGTCTTCGCGACCGGCGGGCTCGGCGGCGTGCACCGCGGCGCGTCGGAGACCTTCGACGTCTCGGCCGACCTCGGCGTGCTCGCGTCGACGCCGGTGCTCGTCGTGTGTGCCGGGGTCAAGTCGATCCTCGACGTCGCGGGCACCCTCGAGACCCTCGAGACGCTCTCGGTGCCGGTGCTCGGCTTCCGCACCAACGCCTTCCCCGGCTTCTACCTCTCCGACTCGGGGCACGAGGTGCCCTGGCGCGTGGAGACGGCCGCCGACGCGGCACGCGTCGTGGTCATGCGTGACCGCCTCGGCACCGACGCGGCCGGGGTCGTGCTCGCGAACCCGCTGCCCGCCGACCGGCAGGTCGACCGCGAGCTGCACGACCGTCTCGTCACCGAGGGCCTCGCCCTGCTCGAGCGCGAGGGCGTGCACGGCAAGGACGTGACCCCGCGGCTGCTCGAGCACTTCCACGACCACTCCGGCGGCGAGTCGCTGCGCGCCAACGTCGAGCTCGTGCTGTCGAACGCCCGCCTCGCCGGCGAGGTCGCCGTCGAGGTGGCCGCGCAGTCTGCCGCGCCGGCGTCCGAGGCCGGGTCGGCAGCGTCGGCGCGCGCATGACGACGCGGCCGGTCGTCGTCGTCGGTGACGTCGGGCTCGACGTCATCACCCGGCCCTCCGGCGACATCCGCTGGCACTCGGACACGCCGTCCGCGGTGGCCCTCGTGCCGGGGGGCGCCGGGGGCAACTCCGCCTCGTGGCTCGCGGGCCTCGGCGCCGAGGTGACGCTCGTGGCCCGCATCGGCGACGACGCAGCCGGTCAGGCGTGCCGCGGCGAGCTCGAGTCCGCCGGCGTCACGTGCGCGTTCGCCGTCGACCCCGCTCTGCCGACGTGCATGGTCGTCATCCTGCTCGACGCGCACGGCGACCGCACGATGTTCCCCGACCGCGGTGCGAACAAGGCCTTCTCGGTCGCCGACGTCGACCTGGCCGCGCTCGGGCTGCCCGCCGAGCCGCGCCCCCACCTGCACCTGTCGGGCTACGTGCTCTTCGACGCCGGGTCGCGCGCGGCCGGCCTCGAGTCGCTGCGCCAGGCCCGCGAGCTCGGGTGGACGACGTCGGTCGACCCGCAGTCGCCGGCCCTCATCGAGCGCGAGGGCGTCGACGCGTTCTCCTCGTGGGTCGACGGCGTCGACCTGCTGCTGCCCAACGAGAACGAGGTCGCCGCGCTCGGCGGCCTCGCCGCGATCCTCGGCCACGCGCGCGAGGTCGTCGCCACCTACGGCGCGGCCGGTGCCCGGTGGGTCGGACCCGACGTGGACGTGACGGCCGAGGCGCCGCACGTCGAGAACGTCGACGCCACCGGCTGCGGCGACGCCTTCAACGCCGGGCTGCTCGCGTCGTGGCTGCGCGGCGGCGACCGGGTCACCGCCCTGCAGGCCGGTGTGGCGGCCGGGAGCGCGGCCGCCGCCCGCGTCGGCGCCCGCCCCAGCTGACCCCGGCCGACCCGCCCGCCCGGCCGGCCGGCATACGCCCTCGGCGCACCGACGGACCGCCACGAACCCGGCTACCACCCCGAGGTCGTGCTCAGGGCCTGGCCGACGGCGGGCTGGTGGCGGTCCGCCGGGCCGGCACCCGGCATCCGGCCTCGGTCAGAAGCTCTCGTGCGGCTGGTACACGCCCCAGACGGCGCGCAGCGCGTGCGCGACCTCGCCGCCGGTCGCCCGCGCGGAGAGCGCCTCCTTCATCGGGTAGAGCACGTTGTCGGTACCACGGGCGGCGTCCTGCAGCTTGGCGAGTGCGGCGTCGACGGCGGCCTGGTCGCGGTCGGAGCGCAGCGCCTCGAGCCGGGCGCGCTGGTCGGCCTCGATGGTCGGGTCGACGCGCAGCGGGTCGTAGCGCTCCTCCTGGTCGAGGGTGAAGCGGTTGACGCCGACGACGGTGCGCTCGCCGCCGTCGATCTCGAGCTGCACGCGATAGGCCGACCGCTCGATCTCGGACTTCTGGAAGCCCTGCTCGATGGCCGCGACCGCGCCACCCTTGTCCTCCACCTGCTGGATGAGGTCGAGCGCGGCGGCCTCGATGTCGTCGGTCATCGACTCGACGACGTACGAACCGGCAAACGGGTCAACGGTTTTCGTCACGTCGGTCTCGTAGGCGATGACCTGCTGGGTGCGCAGCGCGAGGCGTGCGGCCTTCTCGGTCGGCAGCGCGATGGCCTCGTCGAAGCTGTTCGTGTGCAGCGACTGCGTGCCGCCGAGCACCGCGCCGAGGCCCTGCAGCGCGACGCGCACGAGGTTGACCTCGGGCTGCTGGGCCGTGAGCTGGACGCCCGCGGTCTGGGTGTGGAAGCGCAGCATCATCGACTTCGGGTTCTGGGCGCCGAACTCCTCCTTCATGATCCGCGCCCAGATGCGGCGGGCCGCACGGAACTTCGCGACCTCCTCGATGAGCGTCGTGCGCGCGACGAAGAAGAACGAGAGGCGCGGTGCGAAGTCGTCGACGTGCAACCCGGCGGCCTGCGCGGCACGGACGTACTCGATGGCGTTGGCGATGGTGAAGGCGATCTCCTGCACGGGCGTCGCCCCGGCCTCGGCCATGTGGTAGCCGGAGATGGAGATGGTGTTCCAGCGCGGCATCTCCTTGTGGCAGTAGGCGAAGATGTCGGCGATGAGGCGCAGCGACTCGCGCGGTGGGTAGATGTAGGTGCCGCGGGCGATGTACTCCTTGAGCACGTCGTTCTGGATCGTGCCGGTCAGCTGGTCGCCGGCGACGCCCTGCTCCTCGGCGACGAGCTGGTAGAGCAGCAGCAGCGTCGAGCCGGGCGCGTTGATCGTCATCGACGTCGAGATCTTGTCGAGCGGCAGGCCGTCGAAGAGGGTGCGCATGTCGTCGAGGCTGTCGATGGCGACGCCGACCTTGCCGACCTCGCCGTGCGCGATGGCCTCGTCGGAGTCGTAGCCCATCTGCGTCGGCAGGTCGAAGGCGACCGAGAGACCACCAGTGCCGGCCTTGACGAGCTGGTGGTAGCGCTCGTTGCTCTCCTTGGCGGTGCCGAAGCCGGCGTACTGGCGCATCGTCCACGGCCGACCGGTGTACATCGACGGGTAGACACCGCGGGTGAAGGGGTAGCGCCCGGGTGCGCCGAGCTTGGCGTCGGCGTCGAAGCCGGCGAGGGCCGACGCGTCGTAGACGGGCTCGATGGGCAGGTCGGACTCGGAGCGCGCGCCAGTGCTGTCAGCCATGGTGCCGAGCGTATCGGCGAGCGGGTCGCCCGCTGCAGGTCGCCCGTCGAGAGTTGCCGATCTCACGTCGCGGAGGTCGTATGCCGGTGGCCGGGACCGCACGGACCCTGGCCTCTCGACACGTCGGGACCCACGAGGAGTGGCCTTTCGACGGTTCGGGACCCACGAGGAGTGGCCTCTCGACGGTTCAGGCGCCGGCGGGCCAGCCGTCCGTGATCTCGCTGCGGCGCTCGCTCCACTCGTCCTCGAGCGCCCCGAGCCGCTCGGCGAGGAACTCGAGGAAGGCCACCGAGAGCTGGAGGCGCCGGCCGGCCGGTGTCGCCGTGCCGCCCACGGCGTCGACGCCCGAGCGCATGCCGGCCTCGAGCTGGGCGAGCACCCGGTCGCGGCTCAGCATGGCGCCGTGCCAGGCATCGGCCTGCACGACGTAGACGTCACGGCGCGAGCCGCGCGTGCGCTCCTTGCCGATGAGCGCCGTCTGGGTGAGGTAGCGGACGGCTCCCGAGATGGCGGCCGGGCTGACCGCGAGCCGGTCGGTGAGCTCCGCGGCGGTCATGCGCCCGTCGTCGTCGGCGAGCAGCTGGGCGAAGACCCGGGAGGCGAGGCGCGGCATGCCCGCATCGGTCAGGGTGTCGCCGAGGCGCTCGACGTACGACGAGACCGCCTGCTCGTCACGTGCTGGTCGTCGCGCTGCCGTCACCGCTGCTCCTTCCTCCGGGTGCCTCGACCCTAGACCGCTCATGGTATTCAGTAAATGCTGAATGATGTGTACCGTCGAATCATGACCACCGCCATCGAGGTCCACAGGTTGCACAAGACGTTCGGCCGCACGGTCGCCCTCGACGGCCTCGACCTGCAGGTGCGCACCGGCGAGATCCACGGCTTCCTCGGCCCGAACGGCGCCGGCAAGTCGACGACCCTGCGCATCCTGCTCGGGCTGCTGCGCGCCGACGGGGGCGACGCCACGCTGCTCGGCGGCGACCCGTGGCGCGACGTCGAGACCCTCCACCGCCGGCTCGCCTACGTCCCCGGCGACGTCGCGCTCTGGCCCGGCCTCACCGGCGGCGAGGTCATCGACGTGCTCGGCCGGCTCCGCGGCGGTGTCGACGAGCGGCGGCGCGCCGAGATGGTGCAGCGCTTCGACCTCGACCCGACGAAGAAGGGCCGGTCGTACTCCAAGGGCAACCGGCAGAAGGTGGCGCTCGTGGCGGCGCTCTCCTCGGACGTCGAGCTGCTGCTGCTCGACGAGCCGACCTCGGGGCTCGACCCGCTCATGGAGGCGGTCTTCCGCGACGTCGTGCACGAGTTCCGCCAGGCCGGCGGCACCGTGCTGCTCTCGAGCCACATCCTCTCCGAGGTCGAGCAGGTCTGCGACCGCGTCAGCATCATCCGCGAGGGCCGCAACGTCGAGTCCGGCACCCTGGCGCAGCTGCGCCACCTCTCCCGCACCACGGTGCGCGCCACGCTCGCGCGCACCCCTGACGCCGCCGCGATCGGCGCGCTGCCGGGCGTCGGCGACGTCGTCGTCACCGACCACCAGGTGACGTGCACCGTGGGCGGCGACGAGCTCGGCCGCCTGCTCGAGGTGCTCGGGGCGCACGGCATCACCGGCCTCAGCAGCGCGCCGCCGACCCTCGAGGAGCTGTTCATGGAGCAGTACCGCCGCACCCCGGCGGCGACGTCGTGACGACCGTCGCCACCCGCCCGCGTGCGGGCGGGTCGGGTGGGCCGGGCGGACCGACCCGCCCGGCAGGCCTGGGGCTGACCGGGACCGTGTCGTTGCTGCGCCTCGCGGCCCGGCGCGACCGGGTGCTCGTCCCCGCGAGCGCGATCGGCCTCGCCGGCTTCGTCGCGCTGTCGGCGCAGGCGACGTTCGCGCTCTTCCCCGACCTGCGCCAGGCGCAGGCCTCGATGGCGTCGACCCTCGCCAACCCCGCCCTCGTCGCGATGTACGGCCCGATCTCGAGCCTCGGCCTCGACTCCATCGCGACGTTCAAGTCGGTGCTCCTCGGCGGCGTCTTCCTCGCCCTGCTCGCCTACGTCGTCGTGCGGCGCCACACCCGCACCGAGGAGGAGGCCGGCCGCCTCGAGCTGCTCGGCGCGGGGGTCGTCGGCCGCCGGGCCGCGCTGACCGCGGCCGTCCTGCTCGGCACCGCCGCCGTGCTGCTGACCGTCGTGCTCACCGTCGCGTGGTCGGTCGCCGTCGGGCTCGACCCGGCGGGCTCGGTGGCGCTCGGCGCCGCGTGGCTCGCCATGGGGCTCTCGTGGGTCGGCGTCACCGCCGTCGCCGCGCAGCTGACCTCGAGCACGCGGGGCACGGCCGGCTGGTCGCTCGGGGCCCTCGCGGTCGCCTTCCTCGTGCGGGCCGTCGGCGACACCGCCGCCGATGGCAGCCCCCTGCGCGCGCTCAGCTGGCTCTCGCCGCTCGGCTGGGGCGTGCAGGTGGCCCCCTACGGCGCCGACCGGGTGTGGGTCGCGGCGCTCGGGGTCCTCGCGTATGCCGTCCTCGTCGTCGTCGCGTACGCCCTCCTCGACCGCCGCGACCTCGGCGCCGGCGTGCTGCCGAGCCGTCCGGGTCGCGCCCGCAGCGACATCCGCACCGCCGGCGGGCTGACCCGGCGGCTGGCCCGCGGCACCCTCGTCGGGTGGGTGACGGCCTACGTCGTGCTCGGCGTGGTGCTCGGCTCGATCGCGGGCAGCGTGGAGTCGTTCGTCGACTCCCCCGAGGTGGCCGACATGCTGCGGGCCATGGGCGGCGACGCCGGGTCGGTCACCGACCTCTACTTCTCCACCGAGCTGCACTTCGCCGCCGTCGGGGCGGCGGCGCTCGCGATCGCGCTCGTCACCCGGATGCACACCGAGGAGACGACCTCGCGCCTCGAGGCCGTGCTCGCGACGCCGGTCCGGCGCACGACGTGGGCCCTGGGTCACGTCGCGCTCGCCGTCGCGGCCTCGGCCCTCGTGCTCGTCGTCAGCGCGGCCGTGGCGGCGCTCGTGCACGGCGCCGACGTCGGTGACGTCGGCGGCCGGCTGACCCTGCTCGTCGGCGCGGCGCTCTCGACGCTGCCGGCCGTGTGGGTGGCGCTCGGCGTGGCCGTGCTGCTGCACGGTGCGCTCCCGCGGTTCACCGGGCTCGCGTGGGCGGCCCTCATCGCCTTCCTCCTCCTCGGCGAGTTCGGCGACCTGCTCGACCTGCCGGGCTGGCTCGTCGACCTCTCGCCGTTCACCCACCTGCCGGCGCTGCCCGGCGGCGAGCTGGCGTGGGGGCCCCTGCTCTGGCTCACGGCCGTCGCGGTGGTCGTCACCGCCGTCGGCCTCGGGGCCCTGCGCCGCCGCGACATCGGCTGACCCGTCGCGGCGGTTCGGGCGCCGCGCCGGCGGATCGGTACGGTGTCCCCCATGACAGGCATCCCCGGCTTCTGGGCCGTGATCCCCGCCGGTGGCTCTGGCACCCGACTGTGGCCGATTTCGCGCCGCAGCTCACCGAAGTTCCTCCACGACCTCACCGGCTCCGGGCAGTCGCTGCTCCGCGCGACGTGGGACCGCCTCGAGCCGCTCGTGCAGGAGCGCATCCTCGTCGTCACCGGCGTCGCGCACGAGGACGCCGTCCGCCGGCAGCTGCCGATGCTCGGCTACGACGCCGTCGTCGGCGAGCCCTCGCCGCGCGACTCGATGCCGGCCATCGGCCTCGCCGCCGCCATCCTCGAGCGGCGCGACCCGGAGGCCGTGCTCGGCTCGTTCGCCGCCGACCACGTCATCACCGAGCCCGAGAACTTCCGACGCGCCGTCGAGGAGGCCGTCGTGCTGGCCCGGCAGGGCGAGCTCGTCACCATCGGCATCGAACCGACCCATGCCGCAACGGGATTCGGCTACATCCGCCTCGGCGAGTCCCTCGGTGTCGACGGCGCTCCGAGCGCGCACCGCGTCGACGAGTTCGTGGAGAAGCCGGACGCCGAGACCGCCGCGCGCTACCTCGAGACCGGCGCCTACCGGTGGAACGCGGGCATGTTCGTCGTGGGGGCGACGACGCTGCTCGAGCTGCTCGCCGAGAACCACGCGGAGATGGTCGACCACCTGCGCACCATCGCCGCCGACCCGCGACGGATGCGCGACCTGTGGCCCGCGCTGCAGAAGATCGCGATCGACCACGCGGTGGCCGAGCCCGCCGCCGCCGCGGGGCGCGTGGCCGTCGTGCCGGCCGCCCTCGGCTGGGACGACGTCGGCGACTTCGCGGCCCTCACGACCCTCGTCGCCGAGTCGACCGACCTGCCGGGGATCACCGCGATCGGCCCGACCGACGACATCCTCAGCATCGACTCGACGGCCACCGTCGCGGCCGGCGGCCGGCTCGTCGCGCTCGTCGGCGTCGAGGGCCTCGTCGTCGTCGACACGCAGGACGCCCTGCTCATCACGACGCCCGAGCGCGCGCAGGACGTCAAGAAGATCGTCGAGGCGCTGACCGCCCAGGGCCGCACCGAGCTGACCTGACGCCGGCCGGCACGGGCGGCCGCGGTCGTCGCGTCAGTCGCGGCCGTAGATGTCGCGCGTGTAGACCTTTGCGCTGACGTCCTCGAGCTCGTCGGCGTGCCGGTTGGCGACGATGACGTCAGCCACCGCCTTGAACTCCTCGAGGTCGCGCACGACGCGCGAGTGGTAGAAGTCGTCCGACTCGAGCGACGGCTCGAAGACGACGACCTCGATGCCGCGCGCCTTGATCCGCTTCATGATCCCCTGGATGCTCGAGGCGCGGAAGTTGTCGGACCCCGACTTCATGACGAGGCGGTACATCCCGACCACCGCGGGGCGCCGGGCCATAATGTCCTCGGCGATGAAGTCCTTGCGGGTCGTGTTCGACTCGACGATCGCGTGGATGAGGTTCTGCGGCACCTCGTGGTAGTTCGCGAGCAGCTGGCGGGTGTCCTTGGGCAGGCAGTAGCCGCCGTAGCCGAACGACGGGTTGTTGTAGTGCGACCCGATGCGCGGGTCGAGGCCGACCCCCTCGATGATCGAGCGCGTGTCGAGGCCGTGCGTGGCGGCATACGTGTCGAGCTCGTTGAAGTAGGCGACGCGCATGGCGAGGTAGGTGTTGGCGAAGAGCTTGATCGCCTCGGCCTCGGTGGCGTCGGTGAAGAGCACGGGCACGTCGGTCGCGTCGGCGCCCTCGACGAGCAGCGCGGCGAACTCCTTGGCCTCGGCGCTCGTGTCGCCGAGCACGATGCGGCTCGGGTGCAGGTTGTCCCAGAGCGCCCGCCCCTCGCGGAGGAACTCGGGCGAGAAGACGATGTGGGTGCCGGGGTGGGCCGCGCGCATGCGCTCGGTGAAGCCGACCGGCACGGTCGACTTGATGACGACCGTCGCGTCGGGCGCGTGCTGCGTCACGGCCCCGATGACGGACTCGACCGACGAGGTGTCGAAGTGCTGCGTCTCGGGGTCGTAGTCGGTGGGGGTCGCGACGACGACGAAGGACGCGCCGGCATACGCCTCCGCGGGCTCGGTCGTCGCGCGCAGGTCCAGCCCGCCGCGGGCGAGGTAGTCCTCGAGGTCGGGGTCGACGATCGGCGAGTGCCCGTCGTTGACGAGCGCGGCCCGGTGGGCGTCGACCTCGAGGGCGACGACCTCACTGTTCTGGGCGAGGATGACGGCATTGGACAGACCCACGTACCCGAGGCCCACGACAGTGATCTTCACTCCGGCAGCGTAACGAAGTCGGCCGGGTGCGCCATCTCGCGACCACGCGGCCGTCGGGTCACGCCGTCGGCGCCGGCACCCCCGCTGCCGCGCGCACGCCGTCCCAGAAGCGGGCCACCTGCTGCGGCGTCTCCACCCCGACCGGCGCGTAGTGGGTGGGCCGGCGCCGGCGGTCGTGCCAGAAGCCGCCCGTGCCGAGCGCGTCGGTCGTCGCCGTCAGCCAGACCGCCGTGTCGGCGCCCCCGTCGGCGTCGCGCAGCAGCGGGCGGGTCAGCGCGGCGAAACGCGGGAGCGAGTCGGTGACGCCCGGGGTGTCGGCCCATCCCGGGTGCATCGCGTGCACCCCGATGCCGTCGGCGGCGAGGTCGCGCGCCCACAGGCGGGTCAGGACGAGCTGCATCCGCTTGGTGCGGGCGTAGGCCGTGACGCCGGAGTACTCCCCCTCGGTGAACTCGGGGTCGTCCGCGGCGAGCCGCTGGCCGTAGGCGCCCCCGGACGTCACGAGCACGACCCGGCCGCCCGCGAGCGACTCGCGCAGGCCGTAGGTCAGCACCTGCGGTCCGAGCACGTGCGTGGCGTAGGTCAGCTCGTGCCCCTCGGCGGTCGTCGTGCGCCGCGGCGGCATGACGCCCGCGTTGTGCACGAGCGCGTGCAGGCGCGGCAGCCGGGCGGCGAGGTCGCGGGCGAACGCGGCGGTGCCGGCGAGGTCGCTGACGTCGGAGACGTGCACCTCGACCGTGGCGGCGGGCAGCTCGTCCTGCAGCCGCGCCCGCGCGGCCTCGAGGCGGGCGGCGTCGCGGCCGGTGAGGTGCACGACCGCGCCGAGCCGCGCGACGCCCCGGGCCGTCGCGAGCCCCAGCCCGCCGCTCGCGCCGGTGACGAGCACGTGCCGCCCCGCGAGCGCGCCGGTGGCGGGGTCGGCCGGCCACCACGAGCGGCGCAGGGCGGGGCCGATCTTCGTGTAGCCGAGCACGAGGGACTTGTCCATGAGCCAGTCGAGCGCCGCGGTCGTGTCGGAGAGCACCATGGGTCCCAGCCTAGGAGCCGCACGAGGGCGGTCCCGGCCCGTCCGGGCACGGCGGGTTCCCGGCGGGAGCGGCGCCGCGCGTGCGTGCGCGGCCCGGCACCCGGCATACGCCCTTTTGTCGAGGCTTCTTGTTGAGATTGTCACAGTCGCCCGTCTACCAGCGAGTAGGAATTCGGGTGCGGAATCCGCGGCGATAGGGTGCGGACGTGGCCACCAACACTCTCCCAGCGACGGGAAAACGTCGACCTGCGTCAGCACGCCGCACCACCGTCTTCATGAAGCTGCTCATGGCGACGTCGGGTGCGTTGTTCGTCTTCTACGTGCTCGTGCACATGTACGGCAACCTCAAGATCTTCGGCGGCGTCGAGGGCTTCGACGAGTACGCGCTGCACCTGCGCACGCTCCTCACCCCGATCCTGCCGTTCGGCGGCTTCCTCTGGATCTTCCGCGCCCTGCTCGTCGTCGCCCTCGTGGCGCACGCCTGGTCCGCGTTCTACCTGTGGACCCGCGCGAACGGGGCGCGCACGAACCGGTACGTCGCGAAGGCGGCCGCCCAGGCCACGATCCGCAGCCGGATGATGCGCTGGGGCGGCGTCACGCTGCTGCTCTTCCTCGTGTGGCACCTGCTGCAGTTCACCATCGTCAAGTTCAACGTCGGGCCCGACGCCGCCGTCGGTGACAGCGCCGGCGCGCTCGTCATCTCGAGCTTCCAGGTGTGGTGGGTCGTGCTCATCTACCTGCTCGCGCTCGCCGCGCTCGGCATGCACCTGTGGCACGGCGTCTGGAGCGCCGCGCAGACCCTCGGCTGGACGAGCACGGCCCGCGCCCGCCGCACGGCCAAGGCCACCGCCACCGTCATCGCGCTGGTGACCGCCGTGGGCTTCGCGCTCCCGCCGCTCGCCATCCTGTTCGGAATCGTCAAGGGGAACTGATCCATGACCGACACCCAGACAGCCAGCACCGTCGCGCCCGAGGCACCCGCTGCCGCCCCGGCCGCAGCGCCCACCGAGGCGCCCGGCGTCGTGCACGGCCTCTACACCGAGGGCGAGCCGATCGTCGACACGAAGGCGCCGAAGGGCCCCATCGAGTCGCGGTGGGACAAGCGCAAGTTCGAGGCCGCGCTCGTCAACCCGGCGAACCGCCGGAAGCTCACGGTCATCATCGTCGGCACCGGCCTCGCCGGTGGCGCGGCCGCCGCGACGCTCGGCGAGGCCGGCTACAACGTCAAGTCCTTCTGCTACCAGGACTCCCCGCGCCGCGCGCACTCGATCGCCGCGCAGGGTGGCATCAACGCCGCCAAGAACTACAAGGAGGACGGCGACTCGACGTTCCGCCTCTTCTACGACACCGTCAAGGGCGGCGACTACCGCTCGCGCGAGTCGAACGTCTACCGCCTCGCCGAGGTGAGCGCGAACATCATCGACCAGTGCGTCGCGCAGGGCGTGCCCTTCGCGCGTGAGTACGGCGGCCTGCTCGACAACCGATCGTTCGGTGGCGTGCAGGTGTCGCGCACCTTCTACGCCCGTGGCCAGACGGGCCAGCAGCTGCTCATCGGCGCGTACCAGGCCCTCGAGCGCCAGGTCGCGGCGGGCACCGTCGAGATGTTCAGCCGCCACGAGATGCTCGAGGTGATCGTCGTCGACGGCAAGGCGCGCGGCATCATCGCCCGCGACCTCGTCACCGGTGAGATCGAGACGCACCTCGCCGACGCCGTCGTGCTCGCCTCCGGCGGCTACGGCAACGTCTTCTTCCTCTCGACGAACGCGATGGGCAGCAACGTCACCGCGACGTGGCGCGCGCACCGCAAGGGCGCGCACTTCGCGAACCCCTGCTACACGCAGATCCACCCGACCTGCATCCCCGTCGCCGGCGAGCACCAGAGCAAGCTGACGCTCATGTCGGAGTCGCTGCGCAACGACGGCCGCATCTGGGTGCCGAAGAACGCCGCCGACTGCGAGAAGGACCCCCGCGAGATCCCCGAGGAGGACCGCGACTACTACCTCGAGCGGATCTACCCCTCCTTCGGCAACCTGGTCCCGCGCGACATCGCGAGCCGCCAGGCCAAGAACGTCTGCGACGAGGGTCGCGGCGTCGGGCCGAAGGTCGGCGACTTCCGCCGTGGCGTCTACCTCGACTTCACCGACGCCCTGCAGCGCATGAGCGCCGAAGCCGTCGCGGAGAAGTACGGCAACCTGCTCGACATGTACCAGCGGATCACGGGTGAGAACCCCTACGAGGTGCCGATGCGCATCTACCCCGCCGTGCACTACACGATGGGTGGGCTCTGGGTCGACTACGACCTCCAGTCGAGCATCCCGGGCCTCTTCGTCAGCGGCGAGGCGAACTTCTCGGACCACGGCGCGAACCGCCTCGGCGCCTCCGCCCTCATGCAGGGCCTCGCCGACGGCTACTTCGTGCTCCCGAACACGATCCGCGACTACCTCGCCAAGGGCCCGTTCGAGAAGCTCGACGAGGCGCACCCGGCCGTCGCCGAGGCGCGCTCGTCCGTCGACGCCCGCGTGCAGAAGCTGCTCTCCATCAACGGGGACCGCTCGGTCGACTCCTTCCACAAGGAGCTCGGCAACATCATGTGGGAGTACTGCGGCATGGAGCGCTCCGAGGAGGGGCTGCTCAAGGCCATCGACCTCATCCGCGGCCTGCGCGACGAGTTCTGGCGCAACGTCAAGGTGCTCGGCAGCGCCGACACGCTCAACCAGAGCCTCGAGAAGGCCGGCCGCGTGGCCGACTTCCTCGAGCTCGGTGAGCTCATGTGCATCGACGCCCTCCACCGCCGCGAGTCGTGTGGCGGTCACTTCCGGGCGGAGTCCCAGACCGAGGACGGTGAGGCGCTGCGTCACGACGACGAGTACGCCTACGTCGCGGCCTGGGAGTGGGGCGGCCAGGACGGCGCCCCGGTGCTGCACAAGGAGGACCTGGTCTACGAATTCGTCGAGATGAAGCAGCGGAGCTACAAGTGAGTGGGACCGGAATGAACCTGACCCTCAAGATCTGGCGCCAGACCGGCCCCAAGGCCAAGGGCGAGATGGTGACCTACCCGGTCACCGACATCTCCGAGGACATGAGCTTCCTCGAGATGCTCGACGTGCTCAACGAGCAGCTCAACGCCCGCGGCGAGGAGCCCATCGCGTTCGACTCCGACTGCCGTGAGGGCATCTGCGGCATGTGCGGCCTGATGATCTCCGGCAAGGCCCACGGGCCCGAGGTGACGACGACGTGCCAGCTGCACATGCGCAGCTTCTCCGACGGCGACGAGATCACCGTCGAGCCGTGGCGCGCCGACGCGTTCCCCGTCATCAAGGACCTCGTCGTCGACCGCAGCAGCTTCGACCGCATCATCCAGGCCGGCGGCTTCATCAGCGCCAACACCGGATCGGCGCCCGAGGCGCACTCGGTGCCGGTGCCCAAGCCGCAGGCCGACCGGGCCTTCATGGCCGCGGCCTGCATCGGCTGCGGCGCCTGCGTGGCGGCCTGCCCGAACGCGTCCGGCATGCTCTTCATGGGTGCCAAGATCACGCACCTCGGCGAGCTCCCGCAGGGCCAGCCCGAGCGCGACGCCCGCGTCGTCAACATGGTCGACCAGCACGACCACGAGGGCTTCGGCGGCTGCACGAACGTCGGCGCCTGCGCCTCGGCCTGCCCCAAGGAGATCCCGCTCGACGTCATCAGCCAGCTGAACCGCGACCTGCGCGGCGCGATGACCCGCGGTCACTGACCACGGCGCCGCCCGCCAGGTCACGATCCGTGACGCACCACCGACGACCCGCCCCGGAGCATCCGGGGCGGGTTAGTCTGTGGCCGCGATGACGCCCTCGACGCCCCGGACGCCCCGGACCCCCGGACCCGGCACCCCCCGACCCGCCGCACGACGCGTGCGGACCACCTCGGGAACGCTCGGGACCCTGGTGTCGCTCGGGGCGCTCGTGTCGATCGCGCTGGCCACGCCGACGACCGCGTATGCCGGGTCGTCCCCCGCCGTCGCAGGCGCACCGGCCGCGCCGGCCGCGTCGCCCGCCTGCCGGCCCTGGCAGGTGCCGACGACGGTGCCACCGGGCGTCGTGCTGACGCCGCGGGTGTTCCCCACGGACGAGGTCAGGGCCACCGCCACGCCGGCCGCGCCGACCGGGCCACCCACGGGCAGCGCCTCGACGGCGGGCCGCCCGCACGCCACGCCCACGCCGGCGCCCGAGCCGAGGGTCGTATGCCGCAACGCACCGCCCAAGCCCTTCGCGCACCCGCAGTGGGCCCCCGACTCGGTCGTCGGCGGGGCGCAGCTGGCCTCCGACGGGGTCGTCGTCGACGCTCCTCCGGCGACGCCGGCGCCACCCGAGGTCTACGACGTCTCCTACGTCGTCGCCGACCTCGACAGCGGCGAGATCCTCGCCGCCAAGTCGCCGCACGCCTGGCTGCGGCCGGCGAGCACCCTGAAGACGCTGACCGCACTGACCCTGCTGCCGCGCCTCGACCCCAGGCGGGTCGTCGTCGCCAAGGAGGACGCCCAGTCGGCAGCCGGCTCGCGCGTCGGCATCCTCGCCGGCAACCGCTACCCCGTCAGCGCGCTCGTCGACGCCATGCTGATGTTCTCCGCCAACGACGCCGTCTACGCGCTCGCCGACGCGGCCGGCGGCTACGACCGAACCGTCGCGCTCATGAACGAGGAGGCGGCGCGGATCGGCGCGCACGACACCCTGACGGTCGACCCGAGCGGGCTCGACGAGGGCGCGCAGCGCTCCAGCGCCTACGACCTCGCCCTCATCGGACGCAACGCCATGCGGCTGCCGAGCTTCCGGGCCGCGATCGTCAAGCGCGACACCGTCTTCCCCGGCGGCAAGGACCGCTCCGGCAAGGTCTGGCCGGCGTTCCACGTCTACAACATCAACGAGCTGCTGCGGCACTACCCCGGCACGATCGGGATCAAGCCGGGCCGCACCGACCGGGCGCAGCACACCTTCATCGGCGCCGCCACGCGCGGCGGCCGCACGCTCGTCGTCGCGCAGATGGGCAGCGTCACCGGGTCGTGGAAGCCCACGGCGGCCCTGCTCGACTGGGGTTTCGCCAACGCCGACCGGGTCACCCCCGTGGGCCGGCTCGTCGAGCCCGGCGAGGCGACGCCGCCGACCGCCGCCCCGGCGATCCCCCGGCTCCCCACCGGGCCCGACGGGCCCGACGGGCCCGACGGGTCGGTGACCGCCACGAATCCCGGGACGGAGCCGAGCACGCCGACCGGCACCCCGCAGCCGGTGGCCGCCGCCGACGCGGGCACGCCCGTGGACGACGGCACGATGACCCTGGCCGGCATCGCCCTGCTCGGGCTCGTCGTCACCGGCGGCGGGGCGCTCGCCGTCCCGGCGCTCCGCTCGAGGCGCCGCGGTCGTCACCGCACCTGACCCGCCCGCCCCGCCCCGCCCGCCCCGCCCCGCAACACACCGAGAAGGATCCAACTCACCGGGATCGGATCGCGGTGAGTTGGATCTTTCTCGGTGTGTTACGGGAGTCTCGGGGTGTTGCGGGCGTCGGGGGGTGTTGGGTCAGCGGCGGCGGAGGCGGCGGGCGGTGACGGCCGCGGTGGCGGCGGCCGCGCCGATCACGGCGCCGGCGGCGAGGCTGACCCGGTCGGTCGCGCGGGCCGCGGGTGGGCCCTCGCCGGCGCGGTCGGCCACGGCGGGCGCCCGAGGGGCGGCGCCGGCATACGGGAGCGCGGTGGCGTCGGCGTGCGCCGGCAGCGGGGCGACGAAGGCGGGGCGCACGGGGCGCGGCGGGCCGGTGGGCTCCCCGTCGCCGGCGAGGGCGGCCACGTCGACGTCGTTGGCGGCCCAGGCGGCCGAGAGCAGCACGACCTTCGACATGAGGTTGAGCCAGAAGAGCAGCCCCACGGCGACGGCGACGGCACCGAGGAGCGGGTTGGCCGTCGTGCGGCTGATGAGGAAGCCGCCGAAGAGCTTGAGGAGCGTCAGGATCACCGCGCCCAGCACCGCCCCGTCGCGCACGTGGCGCATCGGCAGCGGCACGTCGGTCAGCACGCGGAGCATCACGACGAGGATCAGGGTGTCGAAGAGGACGCCGACGACGACGCCCACGAGCCCGACGAACACCCCGGCCTGCGGCAGGCCGATCCAGTCGGCGACGCGCTCGGCGAAGCCGCCCGCGGCGCTCGTGAGGATCGCCGACGCGGCGATCGCGACGCCGAGGGTGACGAGCACGCCGAGGTCGCGCACCTTGGTGCCGACCACCCCGCCCGCCGACGAGTCGAGGCCGAAGACGCCCCGGATGCCGGTGCGCAGCGCCCCGATCCAGCCGAGGCCGGCCAACAGCAGGGTGACGAACGAGACGATGCCGGTGATGGTCAGGGTGAGGCTGGCCGGCGCCTCGAGGCCGATGATGCCGTCCGGCGTGCTCGCCGTGCGGACCATGCCCGGCAGGGCGGCGTTGAGCGAGTCGGCGATGGCCGTCAGCAGGTCGGGGCGGCCCTGGAGCACGAAGCCGAAGATCGCGAAGGCCAGCGCGAGCGCGGGAAAGATCGAGAAGAAGGCGAAGTAGCCCACACCGGCCGCGAGGAGGTCGCCGTTGGCGCTGCCGTAGCGCTGCCAGGCCTCCCAGGCCTCGGTCTGCTTGAGGCGGTCGAGGAGCCTCTGGACGAGGCGCTGCAGCGCTCCCACGCTCAGCCGCCGAGCGGGAAGTCGTGGGTCGGCCGCCACACCGCGTCGGCGCCGAGCTCGTAGAGGTGGAAGGCGTCGACGCGGAAGAGCACGGAGTAGTCGGCGAGCTCGGTGAACGCGCGGTCGAGGCCCGCCTCGTCGACGTTGTGCGCCACGGTCACGTGCGGGTGGTAGTAGAACTCGAGGTCGCGCAGGACCGGGCCGGAGCGCAGCCCACGCTCGAGGCTCTCGCACGCCGAGACGCCCTGGGCCACCTGGATGAAGACGACGTCGGAGAGCGGTCGGAAGGTGCCGGTGCCGCGGAGCAGCACGTCGAAGGGGGCGTGGGCCTCGGCGACCTTCGCGCAGTGGTCGTGGAAGGCCTGCAGCGCGGGCTCGTCGACCTCGGTCGGCGGCAGGAGGGTGATGTGCGCCGGGATCTGCCAGGCCGCCGGGTCGCCGAAGTCGGCGCGGCGGGCCTGGAGGAACTCGCCGTAGGGCGAGGGGATCGGGATGGAGACGCCGATCGTCGTGGGGCGCGCGTCAGTCACGCCCCCGACCGTATCGAACGGGCCTGTCGACGACACCTCTGGGTCGGAGGGGATTCAGCGACCGGGACGGCGGAGCAGCCCGACCTTGTCGTAGACCCGCTGGACCGTCGCCTCGGCGACCTCGCGGGCCCGGTCGGCGCCGTCGGCGAGGATGCGGTCGAGCTCGGCCTCGTCGGCCATCAGCTCGAGCGTGCGCTCGCGGAACGGCGTGACCTTCTCGACGACGATCTCGGCGACGTCCTTCTTGAGGTCGCCGTAGCCACGCCCCTCGTACTGCGCCTCGAGGTGCGCGACCGGCGTGCCGCTGAGGGCCGCGTGGATCGACAGGAGGTTGGAGATGCCGGGCTTGGCGTCCTCGTCGAAGCGGATCTCGCGCTCGGTGTCGGTGACGGCCGAGCGGATCTTCTTGGCGATGCGGTTGGGCTCGTCGAGGAGACTGACGAGTCCCGCGTCGCTGGCGGCCGACTTGCTCATCTTCGCCGTCGGGTCCTGCAGGTCCTGGATCTTCGCCGTCGCCTTCATGATGTGCGGGTCCGGCACGACGAGCGTGTCGCCGAAACGCTGGTTGAAGCGGCCGGCGAGGTCGCGCGAGAGCTCGAGGTGCTGACGCTGGTCCTCGCCGACGGGCACGACGTCGGCGTCGTAGACGAGGATGTCGGCGGCCTGCAGCACCGGGTAGGTGAAGAGCCCGACGTTGGTGTTGGTCCCCTTGGCCGACTTGTCCTTGAACTGGGTCATCCGGCTCGCCTCGCCGAAACCCGTGAGGCAGCTGAGGATCCAGTTCAGCTCGGTGTGCTGGGAGATGTGGCTCTGCACGAAGAGCACCGACCGCCCGGGGTCGACGCCACCGGCGATGAACTGGGCCGCGGTGAGCCGGGTGCGCCGGCGCAGCAGCTCGGGCTCGGTCGCGACCGTCAGGGCGTGCAGGTCGGCGACGAAGTAGAAGGCGTCGTGCGTCTCCTGCAGCCGCACCCACTCGACGAGCGCCCCGATGTAGTTGCCGAGGTGGAGCGAGTCGCTCGTCGGCTGCATGCCCGAGAGGCTGCGGGGCGCGTGCGGGGCGGTCGGCGTCGAGGACATGCGTGCATTCTGGCCCATCGTCGTCGTGCGGCCCCAATCGGGGCGAGGGCGCCCGGGTCGCCCAGGGGGCGGCTCGGGGGCGGTTCGGGGGGCGGTTCGGGGGGGCGGCTCGGCTCAGACCGCGTAGTCGACGACGACCGGCGCGTGGTCGCTCCACCGCTCGGCGTACGTCGGGGCGCGCCCGACGCTCGCCGTCGTCGCGAGGGCCGCGAGCGGTGCGGTCGCCAGCTGGTAGTCGATGCGCCAGCCCGCGTCGTTGTCGAACGCCTTCCCCCGCCACGACCACCACGTGTAGGGGCCGGGGCCCTCCCCCGCGAGGGAGCGGGGCACGTCGACCCAGGCGCCGTCGTCGAACCAGCCGTCGAAGTAGGCGCGCTCGGACGGCAGGAAGCCGGCCTTGCGCAGGTTGCCCTTCCAGTTCTTGAGGTCGGCCTCGCGGTGGGCGACGTTGAGGTCGCCGGTGACGACCATCAGCTCGCCGGCCTGCGCCGCACGCGCCATCCGCGCCGTCATCGCGTCGAGGAAGGCGTGCTTCGCGTCCTGCCGCGGCGTCTCCGCCTCGCCCGTGTGCACGTATGCCGACACGAGCGTGAGCGGTCCGCGCGCGGTCGCGACGTCGACCTCCACCCACCGGCCCTCGTCCGCGTGCAGGCCGTCGATGCCGACGCGCTGGGCGAGGTGGGGCTCCCGGGTGGCGACGGCGACGCCGGCGCGACCCTTCGCCGACCCCTCGGTGTGGGCGACGGACCAGTGGCCGAAACCGGCCTCCGCGAGCACCTTCGCGAGCTCGGTGTCGTCGGCGCGCACCTCCTGGAGGCACAGCACGTCGGGCTCGGCCGCGACGAGCCACGGCACGGCGCCCCGTCGCGCTGCTGCCCGGATGCCGTTGACGTTCGCCGTGATGATGCGCATGGCGTCCATTGTCGTGGACTCCACGGCGAGGCTCTGCCACGGGTCACCTTGCCGGTCAGCGCCGGTCACCTTGCCGGTCGACGCCGGTCGACGGCGGTCGACGCCGGTCGACGCCGGTCAGGCGATGGCGCGTACCACCGCGAACCACGCGACGACCGGGGCGCCGCCGGCGAGGATGATGCCGATCACCCGGTACGCGGCCGCGTGGCCGTAGACCCGCACGATCGCGGCCGCGGCGATCCCGACCGCGAGCACGACGAGCGACCACGTGGCGAAGAGCGCGCTCAGCTCGACGATCGCGGGGCTGCGCGTCACGTTGGCGATCGTGGCCGCCTTGCCCGCCGGCCCCCAGGGCGCGGGCAGCGGGACCTGCGCGAGCAGGAGCGCGGCGACGCCGAGAACGTCGGGCACGGCATACGACCTGCGGTGCAGCGCGAGCTGGCGTCGGCTGCGGACCGACGCGCGCACGAAGGGCACCTGCGGGGCCAGCGCGCGGGGCAGCGTCAGCAGCAGGCCGGGCAGGCCGGTGAGCGCGGCGAGCAGCGCGGCGTAGACCTTCGGGTGGCCACCCGAGACGAACGAGAGCACGGTGACGAGCGGCTCGGTCAGACGCGTGAGCAGCCAGACGTAGAGCACGAACCCGCCGACGAAGGCCGCGGCGACGGGCAGGTCGCCACCGGCCCTCGGGCGCTGCCCCTGTCCCCGTGCCATGGCGGACAGTGTAGGCAGCGCCCGAGGCACGGTCGTCAGCGGTTGAAGTAGCGCACCGAGGTGCCGGCCGGGTAGAGCACCCGGCTGCCGGTGACGGCCAGGCGCTGGGTGCTCATGCCGCTCGGCACGGCCGCCGTGACGCGAAGTGTCGCCGGGTCCACGACGTAGACGCGGTCCATCGCGGCGAGGTAGAAGACCCCGTCGGCGTAGACCAGGTCGGCGTTGCGGTAGACCGCGCCGCTCGTGGCGGGAGCCGGGTAGACCATGACCCGCCGCACCACCGCACCGGTGCGCCGGTCGAGCTCGACGAGCAACGGGCCGGAGGCGGCCCAGAGCGAGCCGTTGGGTCCCATCGTCAGGGCGCCGATCGACTGGGCGCCCGAGATCGGTGTCGACTCCCACAGCTTGCGCCTGCTCGACGCGTCGTAGGCGAAGACACGGGCCGCTCCACCGGCCGGTGCGGCGCCGAGGCCGCCCCAGCGCGACGTGCCGCCGTAGACGACGTTGCCCGACGCCGCGAGGCTGACGACGCTGTGGCCGGCGACGGGCTGCGGGACGATCGTCGCGGCCGACGAGTCCGAGGTGAAGTAGCCCAGCACCCCGCCGCGCACCCCGTACTTCGGCACGGTGCCGAAGAAGGTGCGTGAACCCGCCGTCGCCCAGGCCAGCGGGCGGTCCTGCTTGTGGCTCGTGCCGAGGGACGCGACGAGGCGGGGGTTCGAGCCGTCGACCCACGGCTTGGTCGTGTCGTAGCGGAAGACGTTGCCGCCCGTGTACGTGCCGATGTACTCGAACGAGCCGTGCGCCTTGGTGCCCTCGACCTCACCGATCGAGTTGCGGACGCCGGAGCGGGCCGGGTACTGCGGGCCGGTACCCGTCGTGGGACTCATGACCGCCAGGCTCGGCCCACCGAAGCCACCGGCGTAGACCGCGCCGCGAGCGCCCTCCTCGAGCGTCTTGAGACGCATCTTCGTCGAGCGGAACTTCACCGAGTAGAGGCCCGTGCGGTGTGTCGAGAGGTTGATGGCCCGGACCACGCCGGCCGGGTCGTAGGCGAGCAGCCACCGACCCGAGACCCCGCCGAGGGTGGCCGTCACGACGTGCCGGTCGCGGCCCGGGTTCATCGTGGTGCTCGCCACGGCCGCCTTGGCGCCCGTGGCGGAGTTGACGGCCCACAGCTGCTTGTAGCTGAAGTAGTAGAAGCGGCCGGAGGGGTCGAGCGACGACGGCGTCTGGGCCGGCATGTTCGCCGCGACGTTCCACGAGCCGGTACGGGTGTCGTAGAGGCGACGCTCGCCGGCGTAGCGCCCGCCCGAGGCGTTGGTCCCGGCAGGCGTCCGGACGAGCAGGTAGCGCCCGAGCAGCTCGACGTCGCTCACGGTGCCCGCCGTGACGGGCACGGGGAGGCCGATGCGCGTCTTCGCCCCGGTCGAGAGCGAGACGCGGATGACGGCCGGGTAGGTGGAGCCGACGCCGACGTAGGCGTAGGAACCCGAGACGGCGAGGCTGCGGGCGTAGGCGTGGGCCGTGCTCACCGAGCCGAGGGACGTGACACGGTTGGTGCTCGGGTTGTAGGACCAGAGCTCCGAGCCGGGGTACGACACACCCCAGATGCGGCCGTCGGCGCCGCGCTCCAGGTCCCAGACCGTCGTGGCCCTGCTCGTGACGCGCCCGAGGTCACGGAGGGTCTTGCTCGCGGGGAGGTAGCGGAACAGGTGACCCCCCGAACCAGCGGCGTAGAGGCTGCCGTCGGAGCCGGTCGTGAGTGCCCAGCCCGACGTCACGCCGGGCAGGGCCCGACGGACCTCGACGGACCCCGACTGGACGTCGATCATCTGCAGCTCGGCCGGCATGCCGGCGACGATGGTGAAGAGCTTCGCGCGGCCTCCGACGACGGTCGCCGCGGTGACGTTCGTGTTGGAGAACCCGTCGAGCGGTTGGCTCAGGACACCCGTCGGGTAGGTCCTCACCTTCGCTCCCGCCGCGGGAAGCACCGAGACGGCGTCCCAGTCCGCCGTGCCCGTCCCGGCCCGCGTCGTGCCGAACTCGACCGTGGCGTAGTGGGCGTTCTGCGGCGCGGTGAGTCTGCGTGACACGAGGTTCCACGCGTTGAGGCGGCCCGAGACGCTGTAGCCCTGCGAACGCACCAGGCGCTGGGCGCTGTCGTACCACCGCACCGTCTCCGTCAGCGCGCCGGCGGTCGGCCGCACCCAGGCGCGCACGTCGTGGCTGACGGCGGGGAAGACCCGGACCTTGGCGCTGCGGACCAGCGCGAAGCCGGCCGTCGTGCGGTCGGCGAGGTGCAGCGAGCGGCTGCCCAACCGCGACTGGCTCGTCGTCACCCCCGCCGTGGCGCCACCCGACGCGAAACGGCTCCAGCCCGGCACCGGAGCCGTGGCCGTGGGGACCGACTCGAAGCCGGCGTTGACGACGGCGGGGCTGATCACCGAGATGGAGTCCCACCACAGCGTCGAGACCGCGGCGTTCGACGACGACACCTGCACCACGACGCTACGGGCTGCCGCGGGCGCCTTGGCATGGACCTCGACGCGCGACCACACCATGGCAGCACCCGTCGACGGGGTCGAGTGGCGGGCGATGACCCGTCCCGCCGCGTCCGCGAAGGTCAGGCTCAGGGTCTGCGCACCACGAGTCGTGTAGGCGTAGCCCTGCGCGTGGTAGTTCGCGCCCGGACGCACGGCGAGCCGTCGAGCCACGACCGCGCCTCGGCTCGTGGAGGTGTCCTCGACGAGGAGGGAGCGCGCGCCGGAGATCGACCGGCTGCTGGACACCACCCCACGGTTGGGGCTCGGCGCACTGACCGACCAGCCCTGGGGCGTCAGCCCGACGGTCTCGAAGTCGCCGTAGGAGGCTCCGGAGGTGACCTTCTCGAGGGCGCCGGCCGGGACGGAGCCCCCGGCGACGAGCCCGACGAGCGCGGCGAGGGTGACACCGACGACGGCGGCCCCCCGTCGCGATCGACGGGCCTGGGGGACGGGAGGGGAGGATGCGTTGAGGGGAAACACGCGCGAGAGCGTACCGGTCATTCGCCTGACAGGTCGCATCGAAAGTGATAAAGGGGGCATCCGCTCACTCATCCTCGTTCGGCGTCTGGTATACGGGACGCCCGCACCACCCCGACGGGTGGCACGGGCGTCCCGTCGGGTCAGCGGTTCATCGACTTGAGGACGGTGCCCGAGGCGTAGTAGATCCGGTCGCCCGAGAGAGCGAGCCGCGGGATGCTCACTCCGCTCGGAACGGCCGCGGTCACCCGCAGCGTGACGGGGTCGACGACGTAGACCTTGTCCATCGCAGCCAGGTAGAACACGCCGTCGGCGTACACGAGGTCGGCGTTGCGGTAGACGGCGCCGGTCGTCGGCGGAGCCGGGTAGATCATCACCTTGCGCAGCACGGCGCCCGTGCGGGGGTCGAGCTCGACGAGGAGCGGCCCGGACGCCGCCCACAGCGACCCGTTCGGGCCCATCGACACGGCGCCGAACGCCTGGGCCCCCGGGATGGGCGCCGTCTCCCACAGCTTTCGCCGCGTCGACGCGTCGTAGGCGAAGACCTTGGCCGAGGCCTGGGTCGGCGTCGCACCGAGCCCACCCCAGCGGGACGTGCCGCCGTAGACGACGTCGCCGGCAGCGGCCAGGCCGATGATGCTCTGGTCGGCGACCGGGGCCGGCACGATGACCGGGGCGGACGCGTCGTCGTCGAAGATGCCGAGGACGCCGCCGAGGACGCCGTACTTCGGGACCGTGCCGAAGAAGGTCCGCGACCCGGCCGACGCCCAGGCCATGGGCCGGTCCTGGCGCTCACTCGTCCCCAGGGTCGTCAGCAGCGTCGGGTTGGAGCCGTCGACCCAGGGCTGGCTCGTGTCGTACCGGAACACCTTCCCGTCGGTGTACGTGCCGAGGTACTGGTAGTGACCGTGCGCAGCCGTGCCCTCCACCTCGCCGATGACCCCCGCCCCGGGACTCACGGCGGGGGCTGCGGTCGCCGGGTACTGCGCGCGATCGCCGGTGTCGGGCTGCACGACGGCCAGGCTCGACCCGCCGAAGCCGCCGGCGTAGACCGAGCCGCCGGGCCCCTGGTCGAGGGACTTGATGCGCATCTTCGTCGCGAGGAAACCGACCGGGAAGCTGCGCTCGGCGAAGCTGCCCAGCTCGATGGCCCGCACCGTGCCGTAGGGGTCGTAGGCGAGCATCCACTCCCCCGCGACGCCGTCGATGGTGGCCCGGAGCACCATGCGGTCGCGCCCGGCGACCATGCTCGTCGGGGCCACGGCCGTCTTCTCACCGGTGGATCCGTCGACGGCCCAGAGCTGCTTGTAGCTGAGGTAGTAGAAACGGCCCTGCGAGTCGAGCTCGCTCGGCGTCTGCGCGGCCATGTTCGCGGCGACGTCCCAGCTGCCCGTGCGGGTGTCGTAGAGGCGGCGCTCGCCGGCGTACTTCGCTCCCGACGCGGTGACGCCGGAGGGCGCCCGGACCATGAGGTAGCGGCCGAGCAGCTCGAGCTCGGTGACGTTGCCGGAGGTCACGGGCGTCGGCAGCGGGATCTCCACCTTCGACGACGGGTCGGTCAGGTCGACGCGGATGATCGTCGGGTGGCCCGAGCCGACGCCGACGTAGGCGTAGCGGCCGTCGACAGCGAGGCTGCGGGCGTAGTCGTGGGTGTCGCTGACGCTGCCGAGCCGGTCGAAGGTGCCGCTCGAGGGGCTGTAGGACCACAGCTGGGAGCCGGGGTACGACACGCCCCACACGCGGCCGTCGGGAGCCGTCTCGAGATCCCACACGGTGCTGGCCCGGTCGGCCACCTGACCGAGGTCCTCGAGCTCGCCGGCCCCGGGGCGGTAGCGCCACAGGTGACCACCGCTGCCACCGAGGTAGACGGCGCCGTCGTCGGTCTTGGTCATGGCCCAGCCGACGTCCATGCCCGGGGCCGGCAGTCGCGTCTCGACGCGGCCCGTCTCGACGTCGGCGAGCTGGAACTCGCCGGGGTAGCCGGAGACGAGCGTGAAGAGCTTGGCGCGGCCACCGATGACGGTGGTGCCCGTGACGTTCGAGTTCGAGAAGGCGTCGAGGGGCTCACCGTGCGACGTCGAGGAGTACGACGTGACGGTGGCCCCCGGGCTCGGGGTGACGGAGACGGCGTCCCACGCGCCGGACGAGCTGCCCGTGACGGCGGTCGTCAGCTGGACGGCGACGTACTGGGCGTTGTTGGGAGCGGTGACCCGGGAGTACACGAGACTCCAGACGTTGAGCGCCTTGGAGACCGGCAACCGCTGCATCCCGATGAACTTGCGCGCGGCGTCGTACCAGCGGACGTTGAGGGAGAACGCCCCCTTCGTCGGGCGGACGTAGGCCCGCACGTCGTGGGCGACCCCGGCGAAGGCGGGCACGAGCGAGCTGCTCACCATGGCGATCCCCGTCGGCGACATGTCGGTCAGCTCGATGGACCGACCGCCGACCTTCGCCTGGGCGCTCGACAGGGCGACGGTGGCCCCGCCGGAGCCGTAGGTGGACCAGCCCGGCACCGGCGCCGTCTCTGTGGGCAGGGACTCGAAGCTGTTGTTGGGCATCGTCGGGTTGATGACGCTGACGGCGTCCCACCAGACCTGGGACAGCGCCCCGCTCGTCGACGACAGCTGGATCGTCGCCGTTCGCGCCGTGGCCGGCGCCGTGGCGTGCACCTCGGTGCGCGACCACACCATGACCGCCCCGCTGCTGGGCGTGGTCGCACTTCCGACGCGGTTGCCCGCGGCGTCGTAGAACACGATCCCGAGGTTCTGCACGCCCCGGGTCGTGTAGCCGTAGCCCTGCGCGTGGTAGGCCACCCCGGGGACGACGGTGAACTTCGCGCGGGTCACCGTGACGGGCGCCGTCGTCGAGGTGTCCTCGACGAGGAGCGACCGGACGCCGCTGATCGCCCGGCTCGACGAGACGACGACACGGTTCGGCGACGGTGCGCTCACCGTCCAGCCCTGCGGGGTCAGACCGGCGGTCTCGAAGTCGCCGGCGGCGTAGCCCGAGGTGACGGGCTCGAGGGCCTGCCCGTGGGGCGAGGTCGCGACGAGCGCCCCGGACGCCAGCACGAGGACCGACGCCGCCACGGTGGCGGTCCGGGTGGGACGATCGCGCCCGAGGGGCCGGGCGTCACGGACGGGGACGAGGCCGAGGGCGCGGTGGCACCGGGCGAGGGCGCTGCTCAGCAGCCGGGGAGTGGGGGTCACGGACGCACGGTAACCCCCATTAAAACCGGATATATAGTGTTTGGTATATAAAGTCCGATTCATCCCTTGGCGACCGGCGAGCGCGGGGAGGCCGGCGCCGTACACTGGCCCGCGTGGACAGGACGCGCGAACACGAGGACGAGGCCCATCTCTTCGGGGACGAGGACCACCTCGACGACCCCGACACGGGCGACGACGGGCACGTCCCCACGCGCGAGAAGCGGCGCAACCGCAAGATCCTGGTCGCGGCCCTGGTGCTGATCCTCGTGCCGGTGCTCGCCGTAGGCGGCTACCTGGCCTGGCTCAACCACATCGTGACGAACAACGTCAAGCAGGAGCTGCTCCTGCCCGACGGCAACAACCAGCCCACCGCCGACGACGGCAGCGTCGTGGCGCAGCCGGAGGGCAACGGCACGAACTACCTCATCATCGGCAACGACGCAGGCCCGGGGCGCAGCGGCGCACGCTCCGACGTCATGGTCCTCGTGCACGTGCCCGCCGACCACCGCGACGTCACCCTCATCCACTTCCCGCGCGACCTCTACGTGTCGATCCCGGGCAAGGGGAAGAACAAGCTCAACGCCGCGTACGCGTTCGGCGGCGCTCCCCTGCTCGTCTCCACGATGCAGAACATGCTGGGCATCCGCGTCGACCACGTCGCGATGCTCGGTTTCGAGGGCTTCAAGAGCATGACGGATGCCGTCGGCGGCGTCGAGGTCAACGTGGCCGAGCCGAGCGTCTCGGCCGGCTACACGTTCACCAAGGGCGTCATGCACATGGACGGCGACATGGCGCTCGCCTTCGTCCGAGAGCGCAAGCAGCTGAGCGAGGGGGACATCTCCCGCGGCCAGCGCCAGCTCGCCTTCGTCAAGGCCCTCATGCTCAAGACGCTGAGCAAGGACACGCTGACCAACCCGGTGCAGTTCAAGAACTTCGTCGAGGCCGCGACCGACAACCTCACGGTCGACCAGAAGCTCGACGTCGGCACGATGCGATCCGAGGCCTTCGCGCTGCGCGGGCTTCGCGGCAGCGACATCCGCTTCGTCACCGCGCCCTTCACCGGCTTCGGCACCAGCCCCGACGGCCAGTCGATCGACGTCGTCGACGAGGTGAAGATGGACCAGCTCGGCGAGGCCATCCGCACCGACGCGCTGCAGTCCTACAAGTAGGCCGACGATCACGGTGAGCATGCCGAGCATCGCGATCGGACCGCGGGCACCCAGGTGGCCGCGGCTGCTGCTCATGCTGCTCGACGTCGCGCTCCTGGTGCTCGTGCTCGCCGTGCTCGCGGCCGCGCGCTACGACCTGACGTTCTCGGTGAAGAACCGGCCGGGCGTCGCCCTCGCGATGGGGCTGTCGGCCGCCGTCTACCTCGTGACCTACGGACTGCTCGTCGCGCGCCGCTACCGCTGGGCCAGCACCGACGAGATGCTGGGCCTCGGCATCACCGCGCTCTGCCTCGGTGCGTCACTGAGCGCGGCATCGGTGCTCACCGACCCCTCGATCGTGCCGCTCTCGGTCGCCGTCACCATCGCGCCCTCGGCGGGGTCGGCGTGGCTCGTGCTGCGCTACGCCGCCGTGCGCATCCACCGCGCCCGCCAGCGGCGCGACCGCCGCGGCGGGCGCCGCGCCGTGGTCGTCGGCGCCGGCTCGGGTGGTCAGCAGGCCGTCGCGATGATGCTGCAGGACGCCCGTGCCGCCCTCCACCCGGTCGCCCTCGTCGACGACGACCCCGCCAAGCGGCACCTCGGCGTCCTCGGGGTGCGGGTGGCAGGGCGCATCGACGACCTCGCGGAGGTCGTGCGCTCGAGCGAGGCCGAGATCATCCTCTTCGCCATCCCGTCCGCGCCGGCGGCCACCGTCGAGCGCGTCGTGCAGGTCGCCGCCGACAGCGGTTGCGAGCTGCTCGTGCTGCCCTCGTTCTCCGAGATGCTGACCTCCGAGGGCGCGCCCGCGAGCCCCGGCCGCCGAGTCGGGTCGCAGGTCGAGCTACCGCGCCAGGCGTTCCGTCCGGTGCTCCTCGAGGACCTCCTCGGCCGCGGCTCGGTCGAGACGAACACCGAGGCCATCGCGAGCTACCTCGACGGCAAGACCGTGCTCGTCACGGGCGCCGGCGGCTCGATCGGCTCACAGCTCTGCCGCGAGATCGCGCAGTACTCCCCCGCCCGGCTCGTGATGACCGACCGGGACGACAGCCTCCTGCACGCGGTGCAGCTCTCGATCGACGGGCAGGGCGCCCTCGAGTCGCGCGACCTCGTGCTCGGCGACCTGCGCACGCCCGGCTTCATCACCGACCTCATCACCGACATCCGTCCCGACGTCGTGTTCCACGCGGCGGCGATCAAGCACCTGACGCTGGCCGAGCGCTTCCCGGCCGAGGCCTTCCTCACCAACGTCGTCGCCACGGCCGACCTGCTGCGCGCCTGCGTCGCCGCCGACGTCGACCGCTTCGTCAACATCTCCACCGACAAGGCGGCCGACCCACGCAGCGTGCTCGGCTACACGAAGCGGACGACCGAGCTGCTCACCGCGACCTTCGGCACGACGGCCTCCGAGGACGCCCGCTACATGTCGGTGCGCTTCGGCAACGTGCTCGGCTCGCGCGGCTCTGCCCTGACGACGTTCGCGGCGCAGCTCGCGGCCGGCCGGCCCATCACCATCACCTCGCCGGACATGACGCGCTACTTCATGACGGTGCACGAGGCGTGCCAGCTCGTGCTGCAGGCCGCGGTCGACGGCGAGACGGGCGACGGCCTCGTGCTCGACATGGGCACGGCCCACAACATCGAGCAGCTGGCCCGCCGGTTCGCGGCCCTGCAGGGCTTCGCCGAGCCGCGCATCGTCTACACGGGCGCCCGCCCGGGCGAGAAGCTCTCCGAGACGACGCTCGCGGCCGACGAGCCCGACGAGCGGCCCTTCCACCCGCTCATCAGCCGGGTGCGCATCCCCGTGCTGCCGCGCGACCTCCTGCTCGACATCACCGAGCTGCGTGCCGGTGTCGTCAGCTCCGGCGGCGTCCAGCTCGTGCGGGACTGGCTGCGCGACGCCGTGGGCGTGGTCGCGCCCCCGGCCGCCACCCTCCACGAGGAGGCCTCGCCAGCCGGCACCGGGTCGACCACAGAGCTGCCGTCCGAGCCGACTCCCGTGCCGACACCCGTGCCGGAGGACGACGACGCGGCCCACCACTCCCCCGACCGCCACGACCGAACGGCCTGGACCTCGCACTCATGACCGCCCCCGTTCTCGCCACCAGCGTCGGTGGTCTGCTCGTGTCCGTCGCCACGATCCTCGCGCTCCTGCCGCTGCTGCGCGCCCGCGGCGTCGTCGACGTGCCCGTCGACCGCTCGATGCACGCCGTGCCGACCCCCCGCGGCGGCGGCCTCGGCATCGTCGCCGCCGCCTGCGTCAGCCTCCTCGGCGTCCTCCTCACCCCCGAGATCGCGAACACGGTCGTGCGCGACCTCGCCTTCGCGGTGCTGCCCATCGTCGCGATGGCTGCCATCGGACTCGTCGACGACCTGCGCACGCTCTCGGTCGTGCCGCGGCTCGGTGCGCAGGCCCTCGTGGCGGTGGTCTGGGCGACGACGGCCCCCATCGTGGCCCACCGGACCGCCTTCTGGGTGCCGCTCGTGGTGCTCGGCACGATCGTCCTCGTCAACGTCACGAACTTCATGGACGGCATCAACGGGCTCGTCTCCGGGCACGCCGTCATCACGTCGGGGTGGTACGCCGTCGTCGCGCTCGTCACGGACGTGCCCGCGGCGGCCCTGCTCGCCGCCGCCGTGCTCGGCGGGTC
Source organism: Terrabacter sp. NPDC000476 (assembly GCF_040300125.1). Taxonomy (NCBI): domain Bacteria; kingdom Bacillati; phylum Actinomycetota; class Actinomycetes; order Micrococcales; family Intrasporangiaceae; genus Terrabacter; species Terrabacter sp. NPDC000476. Next base: position 607,734 of record NZ_JBEPDF010000003.1, on the reverse strand, counting down.
GCTCGGCTTCCTGCCCTTCAACGTGCCCCAGGCGCGGGTCTTCCTCGGTGACGTCGGCTCCTACGCCCTCGGCGCGATCTGGGCGGTCCTCAGCGTGTGGCTGCTCCTCGCGGGCGCGCCCGTGGAGGTCCTCGTCGCGCCGCTCGTCATCCTGCTCACCGACTCCCTGACGACGCTCGTGCGCCGGATGGCGAACGGCGACCGCATCTTCGAGCCGCACCGGCTGCACGTCTACCAGCGGCTGACCCACGCCGGCTGGAGCCACCTGCGCACCTCGTGCGTCGTGGGTGCTCTGACGCTCGTGTGCGCGCTGCTCACCCTGCCGGGCCTGCTCGGCGCCGGGCGCCAGACCCGGCTCGTCTCGCTCGTCCTGCTCGCCGGCGTGGGCGTGCTCTACGTCTTCCTCCCGCGTCTCGGCAACAGCGGGGCACGCTGGTCGCAGGTGCGTGACGAGCTCGAGATCTGAGCGGCGCCGGCGGCCGCCGGTTCGTCGTCCCGACCCCGTGCACGGCACAATGTGGCGCATGCGTCGATTCAAGGGGACCGACCTCTCTCTGGGGCTGCTCGCGGTGGCGGTGAACGTGCTGCTCGTCACCGGCGTCGTCATGCTCACGGCGGGGCGGTCGGACACCCTTCCCGAGCCGACGCCCACCCCGACGCGCGCCACGTCCACGACGACGGCACCGCCGACGGTGGCCGCCCCCACGAGGGTCGTGGCGTCGATGCCGCTCACGCGCCTCGCCACGGCGACCCGCCCGGTGACGCTCGCCGTGCTCGGGGACGGCACGGGCGACGAGGAGGGCGAGTGGGTGACGGCCCTCGGCACGCTCCTCGGCCGTGACCACCAGGTCGTCCTGCACAACCTCGACACCTCCGACCCCACGCGCTACGCGGACCAGCTGACCTACGGCAAGAAGGGCTCGACCTTCACCATCTGGAACGGCAGCCGCCGCAGCGCGCCCGCCGACTACGCCGTCAAGCGCCTCTCGTTCCTCGTGCCCCAGCGCCCCGACGCCGTGCTGCTCAGCTACGGGCGCGACGACTCGGCCGACAACATCGCGAGCCACCTCGCCACGACGTACAAGGCCATCAGCACGCGCTGGCCCGGGGTGCCCGTCGCGACCGTGCTGCAGGCACCCGAGCGCGACGACGTCAGCGGCGTCGTGCGTGAGGCCGCCCGCGCCTGGGCCAAGACCCAGGGGGTCGCCACGATCGACGTCGCCGCCGCCCTGCGCAAGGCCGGTGACCCCAACCAGTTCGTCTCCGTCGTCGACCCGCCCAGCGTCAACCAGCGCGGCGGTGAGCTCTGGGGGCTCGCCGTCTACCGCGCCCTCGGTGGCACCGCCCCCGACCCGGTCGCACCCGCGCCGGCCGTGAGCTCGACCACCCCGGCGGCGCCGTTGCCCTCGTACACGCCGGTGCCGACGCGTCCGCGGCCGCCGTACACGCCGCCGCCCGTGGACCCGACCACCGAACCGGAGCCGACGCCGACGCCGACCGATCCGGGCACGGGCACGCCCGAGCCGTCCACGACCGACCCCGCGACCCCGACGCCCGACCCGACGCCGACGCCGACCGAGCCGAGCACGCCGCCACCGTCCGACGCCGGTGGCACCGGCGATCAGGGCGCCGACGGACAGTGAGGATCCTGCTGCTCAGCCACTACTACGAGCCGGAGGTCGGGGCGCCGCAGCAGCGGTGGGCATCGCTCGTCGAGCGCTTCGTGCGCGCCGGGCACGAGGTGAGCGTCCTCGCTCCCCCGCCGCACTACCCCCGCGGTCCGCTCGACCCCGCGCACGCCGACCTCGGCCCGGGCGCCGTCCACGTCGGCCGGCACGGGGAGACCGTGCACCGCACCGCCTTCCTCGCCTACGACACCGAGGTGGGATCCCGGTTCGCCGACCAGCTCGTCGCGGCCACGAGCGCCACGCGTCTGGCCGTCAGCCGCTTCCGGCGCCACCGCCCGGACGTCGTCGTCGCGACGGTGCCCTCCCTCCCCATGCTCGCAGCCGGCAGCGCCGTGGCGACGGCGCTGCGCGTGCCGCTCGTCGTGGAGATGAGGGACGCGTGGCCCGACCTGCTCGACGTGGCCGAGGAGTGGGAGCTCGCGTCTCCGCACGACCTGCCCGCTCCCGAGACCGCGCACGGCGCCGCCGGCGACGCCATCGCGCCCCGGCCGCACCCGGCGCCGCGCGGCAGCCTCGACCGCCTGCGTGACGGGGCCCGGGACACGGCGCGCCGCGCCGGGATGTCAGCCGTGCACCGCGTGGCCACCGGCCTGCAGCGACGCGGCACCGCGGTCGTCACGACGACCGACAGCTTCGCCGACACCCTCCGTGACCGCGGCGTGCGCTCGGTGCACGTCGTGCGCAACGGCGCCCACCCTCTGCTCGGTTGGACCGGCCGGCCGGCGCGTGAGCCCGACGGGACGCTCCGCGTGCTGTATGCCGGCACGCTCGGCCGCGCCCAGGGGCTCTCGACCGTGGTCAAGGCCGCGAGCCTCGCCGCCCGCGCAGGCATGCCCGTGCGCGTGCGCATCGTCGGCGCCGGGGCCGAGGGCCAGGTGCTGGCCGAGCTGGCTCGGCGCCTCGACGCCCCCGTCGACGTGCGGGGCACCGTGCCCCGGGCCGAGCTCGTCGAGCAGTACGCCTGGGCCGACTCGGTGCTCGTCGTGCTGCGCGCCTGGCGGGGGCTGTCGCTCACCGTCCCGTCGAAGCTCTACGAGGCCATGTCGCTGGGCGTGCACGTCTCCGCGTCGGTCGCCGGCGAGGCGGCCGACATCGTGGAGCGCACCGGCGCCGGTCACGTGAGTCCTCCCGGCGACGCGCAGGCGCTCGCCGACCTGTGGAAGACGCTCGTCGACGACCCCGACCGGCTCTGCGTCGGCGCGGGACCCCGCGACTGGGTGCGCGAGCACGCCAGTGACGACCGGCTGGCCGGTCGTTACCTCGACGTGCTCCACGAGGTGGTGGGCGCATGACCGGAGCCACGTCCCGCGGCAACGCCGCACGGCGCCTGCGCCAGCTGCGCCTGCTGGCGCACGTCGCCTGGCGCAACGCCCAGGACGACCCCGCGCTGCTCGCCGTGCAGGCGGTGCGGCGCCTCCCCCTCCGCGCTCGCACCCGCGCGTCGGGACTCGTCCTTCGCGACGACGCCACCGACCCGTCCCTGCGCCAGGCCCTCGGCTACTTCCTCGCCGACCGCCCGGCCGAGGTGCGGTCGCTGCTCGCGCAGGTGAGCCCGCGCACGGCGGCAGGTCGACGGCTCGCCGCGGAGCTCGCGGTGCAGGTCGGCCAGGCGCTCGGCGACGACGCACCGGCCTCGGCGCTGGCCCGGGCCGCGTGGAGCCGAGGCGACCTCACGGCCGCTCTCGAGGTGCTCGAGGGTGCGAGCGGCGGCGCGGCCCGTCGCCAGCACGCCCGACTCACCTCCGACCGCCGCACCATGACACCCGGTTTCCGGCTCCCGGTCCCGAACGCTCCATCCGCGGCGGCCCGGGTGCGCGACGGGCGGGACGGCGGCTCCCGGGCCCCGGCATACGGGAGCGGGAGCGGGCCGCGGGTGCTGCACCTGCTGACGAACAGCGTGCCCCGCACGAGCTCGGGCTACGCGCTGCGCTCGCACTCGATCCTGCGCGCCCAGCGCGCGGCCGGCATCGAGGTCGAGGCGGTCACCCGGCTCGGCTACCCCGTCACGATCGGGCTTCCGGGTGCGCTCGAGTCGGAGGTCGTCGACGGCATCACGTACCGACGACTGGTGCCGGGGCGGATGGCGCCGACGATCGAGGAGCGGCTCTCCCAGACGGTCGAGATGCTGCTGCCGCACGTCGAGCGCTTCCGGCCCACGGCCATCCACACGACGACCCACTTCCCGAACGCCCTTGTCGCACAGGCGGTCTCGGAGGCCACGGGCGTGCCGTGGGTCTACGAGGTGCGGGGCCAGCTCGAGAAGACGTGGCTCGCGTCGAGGCCGGCGGGCGAGCAGGCGGCCGCGCTGCAGAGCGAGCGCTTCCGGCTCTGCCACGACAAGGAGACGGAGATGTCGCTCGCGGCCGACCACGTCGTGGTGCTGTCGGAGGCGCTGCGGCGCGACCTCGTCGAGCGGGGGGTGCCGGCCGGGTCGATCAGCGTCATGCCCAACGCCGTCGACGAGGGCCTCCTCTCCGCCACCGTCGCCGCCCGCGACGCCCGCCGTGCGCTCGGGCTGCCGGCCGACGGCTTCTGGGTGGGCACCGTCTCGTCCCTCGTCGCGTACGAGGGCATCGACGTGCTCGTCGACGCGGTGGCGCTCCTTCGGGCCCGGGGCCTCGACGTCCGCTGCGCCGTCGTCGGTGACGGCACGGCCCGACCGGCGCTGCAGGCGCAGGTCGACCGCCTCGGCCTGTCGGGGGTCGTGGTGCTGCCCGGCCGGGTCGACCGCACGGAGGCCGCGGCCTGGCACCGCGCCCTCGACGTCTTCGTCGTGCCGCGTCAGGACGTCGACGTGTGCCGCACCGTCACCCCGCTCAAGCCGATCGAGGCGATGGCCGCGGGTCGGCCCGTCGTCGCGAGCGACCTGCCGGCGCTCGCCGAGATCGTCGCCGTTCCCGGCACGGGCCTGCTCGCGCGCCCAGAGGACGCCCAGGATCTGGCCACTAGACTTCAGACGCTGCTCGACGATGAGCCCCTGCGCCGCCGCCTCGGCGACGCCGGGCGCGCCTTCGCCGCCACCCGCACGTGGCAGGGTCTGGCGGCGCGGTACCGGAACCTCTACGAGCACCTTGGGAGCGATCGTTGATGCGGCGACGCAGCAGGATCCAGTCGGCGCTGGCCGACGTCGGCACGGCGGACTTCGACGCCGTCGACGTCGCCCGGCTCAAGCCCGTCGGTCAGCGTCCGTCGCTCGGCAGGTACGTCGCGGCCCTCTGGGGCCGGCGGTACTTCATCTGGGCCGACGCCCGCGCTCGCGCGTTCAGCGGCAACCGTGACACGATCCTCGGCCGCTTCTGGCTCGTCGGGCGGCCGATCCTCGACGGCCTGATGTTCTACGTCATCTTCGGGGTCATCCTGGGCACCTCGAACGGGGTGCCGAACTACATCGGCTTCCTCCTCATCGGCGTCTTCATGTTCTCCTTCACCGGCCGCGCGCTCACCGGTGGCTCGACGGTGATGGTCGGCGGCAAGACCCTGATCCGCGCGTTCTCGTTCCCGCGGGCGGCGATCCCGCTCGGCCTCGTCATCCGCGAGGCGATCTCGATGTTCCCCGTGGTGCTGACGATGATGGCGATGATCCTGCTCATCCCGCCCCACGCGAACGTGACGTGGCGGTGGGCGCTCTTCCCCCTCGTCTTCGTGCTGCAGGTGCTGTTCAACGCAGGCCTCGTGCTCTACGCAGCCCGGCTCACCAACGCCATCCCGGACATGCGGATGCTGATGAGCTTCTTCTCCGGGCTCTGGCGCTACGGGTCCGGCGTGATGTTCTCGCTCGACCGCTTCATCACCCACCCGACCGTGCTCGAGATCCTCCAGCTCAACCCGGCCTACTGCGCCCTCGAGCTGTCGCGCGAGCTCCTGCTCTACGGCACGACGCCCGACCTCAAGCTCTGGCTGACCCTGGCCGCGTGGGCCGTCTTCACGCCGATCTTCGGCTTCCTCTACTTCTGGCAGGCGGAGGAGGAGTACGGCCGTGAGTGACCAGGCGATCACCGGCGCGGACGTCGAGGACGCGGCCCGGGACGACGACGTCCAGGACGTCGGCACCGGCGCGGAGCACGGCTCCGGCGACGAGCCGAAGAAGGGGATCGAGGTGCCGCTCGGCCGACCCTCGGTCGTCGTCTCGCGGCTCTCGGTCCACTACCGCGTGCCCAGCTCGGAGTCGGGCGGCGGCGACAGGCGCACGCGCCTCGCGCGCCGCCTCGGTCTCGCCCGCAACGTCACGGTCCGCGCGGTCGACGACGTGTCGTTCGTCGCCCGGTCGGGCGAGTCCGTCGGCATCGTCGGGCACAACGGGTCGGGCAAGAGCACGCTGCTGCGCATCATGGCCGGCCTCGAGACGCCGACGCGTGGCACGGTGCTCGCGACCGAGACACCGTCGTTCCTCGGCGTCAACGCCGCGCTCCTCCCCGAGATGTCGGGCATGGCCAACGTGCGCCTGGGCCTGCTCGCGATGGGCAAGACTCCCGCGGAGGTGAAAGAGGCCATTCCCGAGGTCGTCGAGCTCGCCGGCATCGGCCGCTCGATCCACCTGCCGATGAAGACGTACTCCTCCGGCATGGCCGCACGCCTGCGCTTCGCGATCTCCGCCGCCGCCCGGCCGCACATCCTGCTCATCGACGAGGCCCTCGCCACCGGCGACGCGGCGAGCAAGGAGCGCAGCGAGAAGAAGATGGCCGAGATCCGGGCCGACGCCGGCACGATCTTCCTCGTCTCGCACGCCGCGCAGACCATCGAGGAGATGTGCACACGCGCCATCTGGCTGCACGAGGGGCAGATGGTCGCCGACGGTCCGGCCTACGAGACGGCCCGTGCCTACCGCTGGTGGGCGTGGAACATCGCCAAGGGCGAGACCGAGAAGGCGGCCGGCCTCCTCGAGGACGCCCGCGCCAGGCTCAGCGAGTCTCAGCCGCCGCGCGAGACGGAGATTCCCCGGGGGCGCGCCGCGCGCCGCCGGGCGAGACAGGGATGAGGACATGACGAAGCGAATCATGACGATCTACGGCACCCGCCCCGAGGCGATCAAGGTGGCCCCGGTCATCAAGGCCCTCGAGGCCAGCGACGTGCTCGAATCGGTCACCGTCGTGACGGGCCAGCACCGCGAGATGCTCGACCAGGTCAACGAGATCTTCGGCATCGTCCCCGACCACGACCTCAACGTCTTCGCCCACCGCCAGACGCTCAACGCCCTGATGTCGAAGGTCTTCGACGGCCTCGACGCCGTGCTCGAGGCGGAGGCGCCCGACGCCGTCGTCGTCCAGGGCGACACCTCGACGGTGGCGGCGGCGTCGATCGCGGCGTTCTACCGCCAGATCCCCGTCGTGCACGTCGAGGCCGGGCTGCGCAGCGGCGACATCCACTCGCCCTTCCCCGAGGAGGCGAACCGCAAGATCACCTCGCAGGTCACCGCTCTGCACCTCGCCCCGACGACGACCTCGCGCGACAACCTGCTCCGCGAGAACATCGATCCTGCGACGATCGCCGTCACCGGCAACACCGTCATCGACGCCCTGCTGCACACCGTCGAGCAGGACATCCCGTTCAGCGACCCGGCCCTCAAGGCGATCGAGGACTCCGGCCGCCCGGTGCTGCTCGTGACGACCCACCGCCGCGAGAACTGGCACGTCATGGAGGTCGTCGGCCGGGCGGTCGCCCGCCTGGCGCGCGACTTCCCGCACTACTCCGTCGTGCTGCCGGCCCACCGCAACCCCATCGTCCGCGAGGCCGTGCTGCCCTCGCTCGACGGCCTCGACAACGTGCTCGTCACCGAGCCGCTCGCCTACGGCGAGTTCACCCGGATGATGGCGGCGTCGACGATCGTGCTCACCGACTCCGGCGGCGTGCAGGAGGAGGCTCCCTCCCTCGGCAAGCCCGTGCTCGTCATGCGCGAGAACACCGAGCGTCCCGAGGCGGTCGACGCCGGCACCGTCAAGCTCATCGGCACCGACGAGGAGCGCATCGTCGCCGAGGTGAGCGCGCTCGCGTCGGACGCCGACCACTACGCGTCGATGGCGAACGCCGTGAACCCCTACGGCGACGGCCAGGCCGCCGCCCGCTCCGTGGCGGCCATCGCCGAGCTGCTCGGCGTCGGCCGCCGGCTGCCTGACTTCGGCGCCTGAGACGCGCAGCGGCTGGCGGGCCCTGACCGGCACGACGACACGACCAGCCGCGTCGCAGGACCCGAGACCCACGAGGGGAGACGGATGAAGCGCCGGCTCGTCATCGCGCTCGTCGTGGCCGCGTTGCTCACCACGGGCGCGGCGGTGGCGCTCCTGCTCGACCGCGGGGCACCGCGACCCGAGCGGGCCACGCCGACGCTCGTCCCGGGCGACTTCGAGAGCGATCCCGGCGCCTTGGGCTGGCGCCTCAGCCCGGGTGACGGCGACGTGGGCCTGACGTCCGCCCGGGCGCGCAGCGGTGCGTCGTCCCTGCGTGTCTCCGGCACCGGGGCGGCGCCCCTGGCGGCCGCCACCTACCCGCACGTGACGGCGAGCGCCGGGCGGTCGTATGCCGCCGGCGCCTTCGCGCTCGTCTCCGCGGGAGGTGGGCGGCTGAGCCTCACGTTCCACGGCGCGGACGGGCGGCTGCTCGACGCCGTGGAGGCCACGACCGGCCCCACCACGGGCCTCTGGTCCCGCGTCGCGGTCACCGGCACCGCACCCGCCGGGACCACGTCGGCCTCGCTGATGCTGTCCGCGGAGGGCGGCAGGGCCAGCGACGTCGACTGGGACGACCTCGTCGCGGTCGACACGACGGTTCCGAACGGCGGGTTCGAGCAGTCGCGCGCTGCCGGCGACCCCGAGGGCGGCTGCCCGACGTCGTGGCGCTGCGCCTCGGCGGACGGGACGACCGCGGAGCGCAGCACCGCGGTCCACCGGAGCGGCTCTGCGTCCCTGCTGCTCACCGACCGGTCGACGTCGACGGCCGCCACGGCGCGCACCTCCCTCGTCCAGGTTGCGCCGTCGGTCGGGGTGCGCGTCGCGGCCTGGGTGCGCACCGGGTCGGGCGGCGCCCCGACCCCCAGCCTGACGGTCCGATGGTTCGACGCGGCCATGGAGCCCCTCGGCACGCCCGGTGCACCCGTGCGCGCACCGGACGGCGCAGGCTGGCAGCAGCTGCTGACGACGGCGACGGCCCCCGACACCGCGGCCTGGGCCAGCGTCGAGCTCTCGACGAGCGAGGCGGGCACCGGGACCGCGGCCTGGGACGACGTGTCGCTGCAGCCCTCCCCCAGCGCGCCGGCCACGACGTGGCAGCCCTCACCGGTGGCCCGGCTGGACGGCTTCACGACGACGACGACCTCACGGGTCGTCGACGTCGCGGGTCGGCCGAAGCTCGTCACCGTGGTCTCGGGTGCACCGGCGACGCTCCAGCTGGCCGACCTCCAGACCGGGCAGGTCGAGGACAGCACGCCGCTACCCGGGCTCGTGCACGGCTGGGCCCTGACCGAGAGCCTCGACCGCCGCTCGGTCTACGTCGGCTCCGGCGGGGGGCACCTGGCCCGCTTCGACCTCGCCGCCCGGACCCTTGTCGACCTCGGCCGGGCGACGCCAGACGCCACGCTCGTCTTCGACCTCGCCACCGGCCCGGACGGCCGGATCTGGGGGGCCAGCTACCCGGGTGGTGAGGTGTGGTCCTTCGACCCCGCCGGCCAGTCCTTCTCGGCGCCGGACCCCGTCGGCGGGGGCCACGAGTACGCGCGGAGCATCGCCGTCGACCGCGACTGGGTCTACGTCGGCACGGGCGCCACGCGACCCGACATCGTCCGCATCTCGGCGACCGACCCGTCACGCCGTGAGGTCATCGACCTCCCGGAGCCCGTCACCAGTGGCTTCGTCGTCACCCTCGACCTCCACGGCCGCTACCTCGCCGCCCGGCTTCCCGAGGGCCGTCGGGCGGTCTATGACACCGTCGCGCGCACGTGGGACGTACCGCTGGCGCTCGACGCCACCGGCCAGACGATCGAGCAGACCCCGACGACGACGACGGTGCCCGGCAGCCCGTTCTACTACGTGACGAACGGACGCCTCTGGCGGGTCGACCCCCGGCTGGCCGGGCCCGGCGCGAAGCGTCCGGTGGCGCTGCTCGCGGCGGGCGCGGCCCGCGACCGCACCGTGGCCCGCACCCGGATCGGCGGCGTGCTCGGCGACTGGGTCATCTCCTACGACGGCCTCTCCACGGTCACCGCCGTCAATGCCGGGGTGCTGCCCGCCGTCACGTCGGGACCGCTCCCACAGGCTGCCGTGCGGACCTTCACCATCCGCCTGCGCCCCACGGCCGTGCCGATCAAGTCGCTCGCGATCGGCTCTCGCGGCGAGGTGCTCGTCGGCGGCTTCGGCGGCTCGAACCTCTCGATCCTCGACCCGACGCAGGCCGACCCTCACCTGACCCCGCTCATCTCCGACCCGGTGGGCAGGGACGCCTTCGGGGAGGTGGAGGGCATGGTCTCGAACGGGCAATACGACTACTTCGGCAGCTACACGTCCGCGCGGATCTTCCGCCGCGACGCCACGCGTCCGTGGGTCGACGGGCAGAACCCTCGGCTGCTCGCCACGTTCGGCACGACGCTCGGTCAGGACCGGCCCATCGCGTGGACGACAGCCGGCAGTCGCACCGTGTTCGGCACGATCCCGCGCTACGGCCGGCTCGGCGGCGTCCTGGGCTGGTTCGACGGTGCGGCGACGACTCCGCGCACGGTTTGGTGCCCCGTCCCCGAGCAGAGCGTGGTCGCCCTCGCCTCGAGCGGTTCCGTCGTCTTCGGCGGCACCTCGCGCTGGGGCGGGCTCGGCGTGCAGCCCGAGACCTCGAGCGCGGAGGTCTTCGCCTACGACCTCGACACGGGGACCACCCAATGGCACGTCGCGCCGCTCGACGGAGCCCAGGCCTTCGCCGCCGTCCTCGTCGATGCGAGCGGCCGCCTGTGGGCCGCCACGTCGACGACCCTGTTCGAGCTCGACCCGGACACCGGCGCCACGCTACGCCGCGTGCCGCTCGTGCCGGCCCGCGAGGCCGACACCCCCACCTACCGGACGGTCGACCTGGCGGCCGTGCCGGGCCGCGTCGTCGTGGCGACCCGTGGCGGCCTCTTCACAGTCGACGTGGAGACCCTCGAGGTGGGCACCATCGCCTCCTCCGGGGTGTCCCCGCCGCGGGTCCGCGAGACCGACGGCGTGCTCTACTACCCCTCCCGCGCGACCCTGGTGCGGGCCACGCCTCGATGAGGCCGGCGCGTGCAGCGGCGGGTAGAGTGCCGTGACCCGTCGCCGAGGGCGACGACCGACCCGCTTGAGGACTGCTGCTGTGACGAGGCCCGCGAATAGCGCCGACGACGCCGCCCCGAGGGCGAGCCTCGACGTCGCGCGGTCCGGGTACGACGGGCTGAGCGTGCGCGTCCACGCCGCCGACGGCGCCTTCTACAGCTACCACCTCTACCGCGGCTCCGAGCTCGCGGAGTCGACGCCCTACGTCCGCAAGGACGCGCACACGTTCGGCCGCCTGGCACCCGGTGCCTACCGGTGCCGTGTCTTCGTGCGCACCGCTGCCGAGGAGCGCTACGTCCTCTCCGGTGACCGCATCGTGCTCGATGGCGGGCCCGCTGCCGACACCGCGCCCATCCCGGACCCCGCCGCCGGGGAGCCGGACCCGCGCTGGGCCCGGCCCGAGGACCTCCCGCGTGACAGCGACTACGGCCGGTTCCTGCCTGCGGTCACGCTGTGGCCGACCCTCGACGACTTCGTCGCGGCCGCGGACTGGGTGCCGGGCGTCAACGTCGTGCAGCTGTCGAGCGGCCTGCACATCGATCTCTACCTCGGCGGCGACGCCGGGGCCGTGCCGGAGGGCCGAGCGCTACCGGTGATCTTCTCGGGAGCCGTCTCCAAGCGGGACGGCAACCCCGGGCCCTTCTTCTCCGGCATCGGCCTGGGCAAGAGCATCCGGTCACCCTTCGTGGCCATCAGCGACGCCACGCTCAACGCCGACCGTTCCCTCACCCTCAGCTGGTATGCCGGGCGGCGCGGTGACGACCTCCAGCCGGCGACGCTCGCCGTCCTCACCGCCATCGGACGCCGCTACGACCGTGAGCTCGTGCTCGTCGGGGGCTCGGGCGGCGGGTTCGCCTCGCTCTACAACGCCGCCCGTCTCGAGGTACCCGTCTCGGCGTTCGTCTGGAACCCCCAGACCGACCTGCTGGACTACCAGCCGAGGGCCGTCGCCGAGTACCTCACGCACGCCCTGCCCGCCGAGGGCGTCGAGGTCGCGCGCCTGTCGCGTGAGCAGCGATCGGAGGCGCTCCGTGCCGGCGGCGTCGAGCACCGGGTGCTGAGCGACGGCCGGCCGCCGGGACGACGTCGGCTGCTCTACCTGCAGAACGCCGGCGACGCGCACGTCATCGACCACCTCGCGCCCTTCGTCGAGCAGGGCGGCCTGCGGCACGTCGGCGGCGGCCGCTACGTCGACGACGAGGGCGTGCTCGTCCTCGTCTCGGCGTTCAGCGAGGGGCACGACCCGCCGCCGCGCGACGTCCTCGTCGAGGGTCTGCGTGACCTGCTCGACACCTCGAGGAAGGCGGCCGACGTCGTGGAGTCCCTCCAGCACCGCCAGCTGTTGCCGAGCACCGGTCTCGAGAGCCTGCCACGCGACCTGCGGGGCGAGGTCGAGCGCCTGCGGGCCGCTGTGTCCCTGCGCGTCACCCGCGACGCGTCCGGACAGCTCTGGGCCGCGCTCGTCTGGCAGGGGTTGCCGAACCGGTACGGCGGCATCAGCACGGCCTTCGACTTCTTCGGTGCCGACGAGCCGTTCACCCGCAGCCACCGGCAGAACGCCGTGCTCGTCAAGGACTCGGACGGCCGGGTCACCCACGTGCGGGCCCGGGTGCGCGACGGTCACCTCAACGAGCTCTTCGCGCTCGAGGCCGACGTGACGCCGGTACCCTCCCGGCTGCGCACCTTCGTCGTCGGGAGCTGCGTCTCGCGCGACACCTTCGCCTTCCTCGACCCGGAGTTCTTCGAGCTGACGGGCTACGTGGCGCGCCAGAGCCTGGTCAGTGCCTTCGGGGCCCCCACGACACCGCCGGTCGACCCGTCCGCCTTCCCGAGCGCGTTCCAGCGACGGATGCTCGAGGCCGACGCGGGCTCATCGCTCCCCACCGTGCTGCGCGACGCCGCTGCCGAGGTCGACCTCGTGCTCTGGGACCTCGTCGACGAACGGCTCGGGGTGCTCGACCACGTCGACGGTGGTGTCAGCACGGACTCCGTGGAGCTGCGGACGCACCTCGCCGGTGAGCTGCCCGACGGTCTGAGCCGCGTGCCCTTCGGCACGCCCGAGCACCTCGACCGGTTCGCCGCCGCCCTCGGGCCCTGGCGCGACCTTCTCGCCGAGCTCGGGCTGCTCGACCGCACCGTGATCGTGGCCCCACCGTGGGCCACGAGCTCCGAGACGGATGAGCCGACCCCGACGAGCTTCGGGCTCGGCGCGGACGAGGCGAACAGGCTGACCGAGGCCTACCTCGCGCACGCGCAGCACGTGCTCGGGGTGCCGGCCGTCGGTCGCGTCCTCCCGGACGTCCACGCCCTGTCGACCCACCAGTGGGGCCTGGCGCCGTTCCACTACGACGACTGGACCTACGAGCGCCTGGCCACCGAGATCTCAGCGGTCGCCGAGCAGCTCGTCCACCCCTTCGGCTGGGATGCCGCGGATCCGCACGGGCGCACGCGCGTCCCGACCACCGCGCAGCGCACTCCCATGGGACGCAGCTCGGCGCCGGAGGTGACGCTCGTGCAGACGGGAGCGCTCGAGGTCACGGCCACGGTCTCGGCCAGCCACCTCGACGCCTGCGCCTTCTCGCTCCACGCCGGTGGGCAGCGGCTGGCCCTGACCCCCTACCAGCGTGGACTGACGTACACGTTCACGGTGCCGAAGCCCGACATCTACCGCTGCCGCGCGTTCGTGCTGCGTACCGACGGGGAACGCATCCCCGTGGCGAGCTCACCGCTGCGCGTGGTCTGAGGCCCGCCGCGCGACGACGTCGGTGATCCGCCCGGCGAGGTGCTCGTAGGCCGCGTCGAGGTAGTGGAACGGGCTGGCGCCCCACTGGTGCTCCTCCGTCGAGAGCGCGAGGTCGTCCGGCAGGGTGACCACCTCGTAGCCGAGCTCTCCGAGCAGCTCGAAGTACCGCTCGTACTGGGCGTTGGCCGTCGCGGGGGGCGTCATCCAGTGCGGCACCGGGACGGCAGCGCCCGACGGCATCCTGCTCGCCCACGGCGTGCGCAGCACGATCGCCCGCTCGAGGAGGCCGAGCTCCTGCAGGCGGTCGGCGATCCGCCTCGCCGCGGTCGACCACAGCGCGAAGTGCTCGTCGGTGGCGAACGGCACGTGCCGGCCGCCGGTCGTCGCGGCCGCACCCCCGGCGTTCCACAGCTCCGAGAGCTTGGTGACGTAGCCACCACCGACCGCCACGACACCGCCGCGTTCGTCGATGAGGTCGACGAGGACCAGGTCGATGTCCGCGACGAGTCGCGAGGCCGTGTCGAGCAGGTCGCCTCGCACATCGCCCCGGACGACCCGGTTCTGGAAGGCCGACGGCAGCTCCTTGAGACGAGCGGCGACCCCGTCGGCGGGTGCGCCGACGCTGATGGAGGACTGCCGGGCCACGTAGGAGAGCAGGCGGAACGTGTCGGGCAGGAAGGTGAAGGTGTCCCGTGAGACGCAGCTTCCGAAGATGAGCACCCCGGTGCTCGTCCCCGACCCCGGCTGCGACCCCGTCGCGTGCTGCTCAGGCATCGTCGGACTCCCTGCGACCGGCGAGGACGTCGAGCAGCCGGCGCATCACCATCGCCTCGTCGAAGCTCTGGCGCGCGACCTCGCGGTACTCCTCCGGCCGGCGCGGCGCGGAGACGATCCGGTCGACGAGCGCCGGGACCGACGGGCTGGCCCACCCCCGGGGATAGACGAGGTCGGATCCCGGCCAGGCCAGCAGGGCGGGAAAGGCGCCCGAAGCCGCACCGTCGGCGATCGTCAGGTGGAAGGACTCGAAGTCGCTGACGGACAGGGCGATCCCGATCTCTCGGTACCACTCGGGCATGTCGTCACCGTGCCCGTCGAGCCGGACGGCTCCCGGGTGGGCATCGTTGATGCGTTCGATGCGGGCGTCCTGGGCGTCGTAGTAGGCCATCTCGTCCGGGCGGTCGAGCATCCACGGGTAGTCGGCGGCCGTCCGCCCCCGGACCCGCATCCGGTAGCGGTCGTCGTGGGCGAGCAGACCCTCGAGGACGTCGAGCGCCAGGTCGAGGCGCTTGGTGCGCGGGACGATGCCGACGAGTCCCAGCGTGTGCTCTGCGCCCGGCAGCTTGGGCAGGTCGAGGGCCCGGACGTCGACGGCGTTCGGCACGATGACGGTCCGGTCGCGCGGCACGCCGTGGCTGTGCACCGCGGCCTCGCGGACGAGGGCACCGACGAAGACGTACCGGTCGACGGCGGTGTGCTTGATGCGGGACAGGTGTGCCCGGCGAAGCTCCTGCGAGTGCACCCGCACGACGAGGCGCTGGTCCGGACGGACGTGACGGGAGTACCAGACGGCGTTGCCGAGCCCCCACTCGCACAGGACGACGTCGGCGCGCGCCACGAGCGAGCGCGATCGCTCCTCGTCGTGCTCGCTGTGCGACAGCCACTCGTCGAGCAGCACCTCGGCCCCGGCCGCCTCGAGCGCGGCGATCGTCGAACGAGCGAACTTGAGGTCGTGGCCCGCCACGACGACGGTCCGGCCACCGAGCTCACGTGCCCAGTCGATCTCGGGCTCCTCCTCGGTGGGGTCGGGCGGCCCGTAGGGCTCGAGGGGACGCGGCACGAGCAGCTCGACCGCCACCGAGGGCGCCCGGAGCGCCTCGTGCAGGTCGGCGTGCCGGGCGAGCAGCTCACGTGAGGCGAGGCCGTCGACCGAGTCGACGGGTCGCCCGCTCTCGACGGGCCGGGCCATCGGGCGGCCGTGCTCGAGGCCGGGCTCGCTGACCGGAACGATCCGCTCCCAGCTGCCGAACCGCGTCGCGAGCAGCAGGTCCTCGACGTGGGTGCGGCCGACCGGCTCGGTCACGTGACCGATGAAGTCGACGTCCGCGACCGCCTCGTCCCACGCCAGGACGCGAATCCCCAGCGGCTCCAACGCGGCTCGCGCCTCGGCGTCACCAGCCGACGCGCAGACCGCCGTCGGCAGCACCGACTGGGAGGCGACCGTCGCGAGGAGGTCGGCTCGCGTGCCGTCGAGCACGACGGCATACGTGGGCAGTCCGGCCGCGCGAACGGGGATGCCGGCGGTCCGCGCCAGGATGGTGAGCGCGGTGTCGACCGTGTGCGCCCGCAGGACCGCGCGCATCTGCAGCCAGGCCTCTCGGAGGCGGGCCTGGGGGTCGAGCGACCAGTCGCGCAGCAGCGCCCGCCACGTCGCGGTGTCACCGGTGCTCGGGATGGCCGTGCCGAACGTCTCCTCGATGCCGCGCCCGGGCCCGGAGAGGACGACGCCACCACAGGCGGCGACCTCGACGACCCGGCGCGAGAACATCGAGGGCGAGTCGGCCACGGAGTTCACGTTGAGGTTCGCGACGTGCGCCTTGTAGGAGTCGATGACCTCGTCGTAGGGCAGGCTGCCGCGCACGTCGCGCTGGAACTCCGGCGGGAAGTGGTACGGCGAGTCGGGCACGGCCAGCTGCCGGTCGTAGATGGCGAGGCCGTGGGGGCGGGCGGCACCGAGCAGGCGGGAGAGCTCGGCCGAGCGCTTCGCGTAGCGGTCGCCGTAGTACGTGCCGGCATACGCCACGGACTGCTCGAAGGGGCGTCGGCCGGGCAGCGGGTTGTGGATGCGCGGCTGCGCGTAGAAGGGCAACGATGACGCCGTACGGACGGTGCCGATGCCGGCCTGGAGGTACGGCACGACCATGTTGCCGTCGGTCGTGAAGACGTGGTCGCACCGCGAAGCCGTGCGCACGAAGCGCGCGAAGTGGACCGGGTCCTCCTTGTTCCAGAACACGGTGGGGATACCGCGGTCCCGGGTGGTCGCGAGCAGGGCTGCGAGAGAGGCGTCCTCGTCGTCGGAGTAGAAGCCGACGCCGCGGTGCCACTGGCCGCCGTTGCCCGACCACGCGGACTCGATGAAGACGAGGTCGAGGCCGTCGAGCTGGTCGACCCATCCGTCACGATCGAGCGGGACCGTCGTCACCGAGGCCGCGAGCGTCTGGCTCGTGAACTCGTCGGCGATGAGTCCGACCCGCAGGCTGCCGAGCGAGCGTCCGGCCTCGCCGTCGACGAGCGCGTCGTGGGTGCGCTGCGCCTCCCGGTGCCCGGCGCGGATCGAGCCGGCGAGCGAGAGCCAGTTGCGCTCGTCGAGGCACCAGAGCCGGCCGGCGCGACCGAGGTCGGCGCGTAGGCCGGGATCGCCGATGAGCCGCTCGAGCACGTCGGCGAGCGCGGTGGCGTCGCCCGCCGGGAAGAGCAGGGCACGCTCCTCGTGCTCCCCCGCAAGGTCGACGTGCGGTGCGACGTCGGACAGGACGATGGCCTTGGCGGCGCTCAGCCCCTCGAGCGGCTTGAGCGGGGAGACCATCTCGGTGACGGGCAGCGAGAGCCGCGGGCACGGCATGATGTCGAAGAGGCTCAGCACGCGCGGCATCTGCGACGAGGGGACCCGACCGAGGAAGCGCACGTCCTCGCCGAGACCGAGCTCTTGGACGCGCACCTCGAGGTCCGGCTGGGCGCTGCCCGAACCGGCGAGGACGACCTGGAAGCCGACGCCCCGCTCGCGCAGCACGGCAGCGGCGTCGAGCAGTGTGGCGAGGCCCTCGTAGGCGACCATGCTGCCCGCGAAGCCGATGACCGGTACGTCGGTGCGCACTCCATGGGCCTTGGCGAAGGCCTCGTCGGTCGGCAGGGGGAGGTAGTCGTGGGGGTCGACCGCATTGGGCGCCAACCGGATCCGGTCAGCAGGCACGCCACGAGCGACGAGCTCGTCCTTGGTCTGCGCGGTGATGGCGAGCACGAGGTCCGCCTCGGCAGCGGCCAGCGTCTCGAGCAGCACCTGCTCGGCGAAGCGTTCCGTCTCCTGCCACCCGGGCTTGTCCGACGCCTCGGTGATCTCCCAGAGGCCGCGCACCTCGTAGACGAAGGGCAGCCCGAGCCGGCGCGCGGCGATGAGCGCCGCGAGCCCGACGCGGTGGTTCGACGCGGCGTGGATGACGCTCGGGCGGCTGAGGCGGGCCTCGCGGACGAACGCGTCTGCGCACTGGAGCACGTAGTGGTCGATGGGCGTCGTGCCGAGGTTGGCCCCGGGCAGGTGCACGTAGTCGACGTCGTCGACGGTGCGCACGTGCCGCCGCACCGGAGGGCGCGCGCCGTCGGCGGCGGCGTCCCACGGGTAGCCGGCCCGGCCGACGACCACGACGTCGGCGCCCGCCTCGCGCAGACCGTCGGCGACACCCTTGGTGCGGATCGAGTAGCCGTTGGAGTTGAAGGCCGGCGTGGAGTAGGCGCAGTACATGACGCGGTCGCGCTCGGGCACGTAGGCGGGGCCGCTCGCGCGCGGGGGCACCTCGATGCCGTGCGTGACGACGCGGTCGGCGCCGAGGATCCGGGCGGCCAGGTCGCCGCTGCGCGGGTCGAGCTGGGCGGCGATCTCGGGGTTCTCGCGCAGCAGGCGGGCCGGCAGGCCGATGAGGCCCTGCTGGTACCAGGCCCGCGACAGCACGTGGCCGAGGCGGTCGGGGCCGGGCGCCTCCTCGAAGCGGGCAAGCAGCTCGTCGAAGGAGTACTCGCTGAGCCGCCGCGGGACGGGCGGCGGCGGGCTCGAGGTGCCGGGCGACTCCCCGACCGAGGGGTCCGTCGTGCTCGGCTCCGGCGCGGCCGCCGACTCGATCGCCGCGGGCTGCGGCGCGGCAGGCGTCGGCCGGGACGGGCGCCTCAGCAGCGTCGCGGGACGCGTCAGCGTGCGCCCCAGCCGGTAGGCCTGCGAGGACCGCAGCCGCTTGAGGTCGGCCTTGAGGCGCGCCGTCTCGGCCCGGTAGGCGTCGAGGGCACTGTTCGCGCTGCCGAGCCGGCGCGTGAGGTCCTTGTTCTCCTTCTCGAGCTTGCGCAGCCGGGTCAGCTGCTTCTCCAGCTCTGCGATCCGCTTGCGAGCAGTCGCGTCGCGGGATCTCAGCCCGAGGTGCTTCCTGCGCAGGCCCTCAGGGTCTGCGAGGAAGTCAGCCAGCAGCTGACGGTCGAGGACGGATGGATCGCGACTCTCGTCAGCGTGCATGAGGGGTTCCCTGTGAGCGGAGGATGGGACGGGCGACGCCGTCAGCGCCAGACGCCCCTGGTGTCGATGACCGACTTCTCGGCGAGCACCGACCGGTCGAGGTTCTTGAACTCCTTGTGGTCGACGAGGAGCACGACGATGTCAGCCTGCGCGATCCCGGCGGCGGTCTCGACGAGCGTCACGTTCTCGAGCGCGGCGAGTGCCCGCGGCAGCTCGTCGACGTTGGGCTCGATGGCGAGGATGCGGGCATCCGGGTGGCGCTGCGCGAGCTGCTGGGTGATGCTGAGCGCCGGCGACTCGCGCAGGTCGTCGATGTCGGGCTTGAACGCGAGACCCAGAGCCGCGATGACGGGCTCCTTGAGCCGGGCTGCGAGGTCGGCCACCTTGCCGAGCACGACCTCGGGCTTGTGGTCGTTGACCTCGCGCGCCGTGCGGATGAGGCGGGCGTCCTCGGGCACGGCGCTGACGATGAACCACGGGTCGACGGCGATGCAGTGGCCGCCCACGCCCGGGCCAGGCTGGAGGATGTTGACGCGCGGGTGCTTGTTCGCGAGCTCGATGAGCTCGAAGACATCGATGCCGAGGCGGTCGGCGATGATCGACAGCTCGTTCGCGAAGGCGATGTTGACGTCGCGGAAACTGTTCTCGGTCAGCTTGGCCATCTCGGCCGTCGTCGCGTCGGTCAGGTGCAGCTCGGCGTCGCAGAAGATCTGGTAGAGGTCGCGGGCGCGCTCGGCGGCCTCGCGCGTCAGGCCGCCGATGATGCGGTCGTTCGTGACGAGCTCGATCATGACGCGTCCAGGGAGCACCCGCTCGGGGCAGTGCGCGAACTGGACGACCGGCCGGCCCTCCGAGCCGTCGAGGGAGAGGTCGGGCCGCGCCTCGAAGACGCGGGCCGCCATGTGCTCGGTCGCGCCGGGGGGCGAGGTCGACTCGAGGATGAGCAGCTCGCCGCCCTCGAGCTGCGGGATGATCGCGTCGGTCGCGGCGTCGATGTAGCTGAGGTCGGCCTCGTAGCCGTCCTTGAACGGCGTCGGGACGGCGACGATGTAGGTGCTCGCCTTGGGCGTGTCCTTCTGGGCCGACAGCATGCCCTGGCTCACCGCGCCGGCGACGTGCGTCGCGAGGTCGGGCTCGACGAACGGGACCTCACCGCGGTTGACCGCGTCGACGTGGCGGTCGCTGACGTCGACGCCGATGACCTTGACGCCGTTCGTGGCGAGGATCGCTGCCGTGGGAAGGCCGATGTAGCCCAGCCCGATCACTGCCACCGTCTGTGTGCCACCCACTGGGCACTTCCTTCCGTCGTTCCTCGAAACCGTCCTGCAGGGCGTTGGCCCGCAGAACATCGCGGGGCGAATCTACCGGACTTGGGACACCGACTGCCGTGATGCTCGGCTCTGGCCCGGCGCTCGACCCCGCGTCTCACGCTCTCCACGCACACGCGGCTAGGCTCGCGACGCACTCCACACCGACTCACGTTCACCGAGAGGACGCCCGTGAGCCTCGCAGACTTCATGCTGCCCGACGTCGTTCCCCCGTCGTCGTCCCTGACGGATCTTGCCGGCAAGGCGCCTTCCACCGGCATGTTCCACGGGTTCGACCCCGTGAGTGCGGTCGGCCTCAGGGGCGGCGAGCTTCTTCCGGCCGGATCCCCGGAGGACGTCTTCGACCGCGACGCTTACAAGGGACATCGCAACGCCAACTTCGTGGAGTCCCTGCATGGGCGTCCCACCGCTCCCATCTTCTGGGACATGGAGGATGCCCGAGCCATGGACGCCGACGTCCACTTCGGTCGGCCGCTCAATGTCTTCCAGTACAACCGGCGGGTCGGCAGTCGCAACGCCGTCCTTTGGCGCCTGCGCGCCTACTTCGAGCCGTCCCGGAACGTCGGACACCCCGGCGTCATCGTGGACGACGCCACTCCCTTCCTGCAGAAGCAGGCCCGCGTCTTCTGGCGTGGCGCGATGGTGGGAAGCAGGTGGCTCGATCCCCACCATCGCAGCGGTCCGCTGCTGCTCCGCTCAGTGGACGAGTTCCGGACGTCCGCGAAGTTCTACTCGCGACTGCGAGCAGTCCTGATGTCGAACACGTCGGACAACCTCGACCTGAAGCTGACCGGAAGCGTCCTGGACGCTAGACCGTGGGTGGCCGATCTCGATGTGAGGGGCGAGCACGCCACGCCGGAGGAACAGATCCAGCACCGATACATCCTCTGCCCCAACGGGAACGACGTGGCATCAAGCCTTTACTGGGTGCTGCAGACGAACAGCCTTGCTTTGCGCGAGGACTGTGCCTACGAGGTGGTCCCCGACTACTTCCTGAAGCCGTGGGTGCACTACGTGCCGGTGGCTCGAGGCCTGGCGGACCTCGAGGAGAAGTTCGCATACTGCGAGGCTCACCCGGACGAATGTCTGCGCATCATCGACAACGCCCATGAGGCGTACGCCCGTATGACGGACCGCAACGTCTGGCTCCAGGCCGAGCTCGAGGTCCTGTCTCGACTCGGCTTCACGGAACTGTCCTGAGCCCGGCCGTCGCGACGGGATCAGCCGTCGGCCCCGCCGGCTTTGATCTCCGAGTAGTCGAAGGGCTCGCCCGCACCGTTCGACGTCAGCCCGAACCGGGGAGCTATGCCCTCCGACAGCGCGTAGATGATCGAGAGGATGAGGGGGACGTTGTAGTGGGTCACCTCGCCGTGGTGGGTGACCTGTGACGACTTTGTCATGATCATGTTGAAGTTCTCGTACTTCATCAGCTCGGGGACGAAAGGTTTGAGGTGGAAGCCGAACTGCGAATCGTCGACGGAGCTGAAGAGGTAGATGTTCTTGGCGAGATCGGCGTCGAGACGTACCGCTTCGGGGATGAGGCCGTTGAGCTCGACGCAGTCCTCGACAGATCCTGATGCCGTCATGTGCGCATAGATCTTGGGGTAGGTGTCCCTGGCGAAGCTGCCCACCTTGATCTGCGGGACCGAGGCCACGATGTTGGCATAGCCGTACTTGGTGCCGTAGTAGAGCGCGGCAGAAGCACCCTTCGAGAAGCCCATCAGCGTGCAGTCCCTCGCCGTCAGCCCCAGACGGCTGAGCTGTGTCCGGATCAGCTCGTCCACGCCATCGGCGAGACCGCGCTCGCCCGCGTGGCTCATGTAGTACGCGTTCTCGCCACCGAAGTCGTCGGCGATCCACAACATCGCGGCCTTGCATCCGGCCGCGGCCCTGCCGTCGAAGTCGTAGTCGCCATCGGTCTTGATCCCGGTGAAGACCACGATGAGGTGTCGGCGGTCACCACTGGCTGCCCGGAATTTGTACCGGATGTCGTAGCCGTGCGAGGTGTGAACGCCCTCGCCGTCCGCAGCCGGGCCTGGCGACCCGTCGACCCGCGCCTCCGGGCCCAGTCGATCAGTCGTGCTCATGCCGCGGTCGGATCCTCCTGCGACGTCAGCCCCAGACGGCATGCCGCGAGAATGTTCTGGATCTTCTGCGAAGCCGCGGACCCGAGGTCGACAGTGTGCGGCAGGGCGATCGAGTCGACCTGCAGACTCTCGGAGAAGAGCACCGCCACCGCCAGGTCACCGAGAAAGTGGCCGATGTCGGTCACGTCATCCGTCGCCGCGTGGAGGTAGGCGTTACTGGCGATGATCAGCTCGTCCATCGACGCCAGCTGGCCCGCGTAGGCGTCGGCCCGTCGGATGTCGAGTTTGAACTGGCGGGGGCGCCCCCATTCGTTGTCGGGACGAAACTCGGGCGGCGCGCCAAGCACGAAGGTCGAGGCTCCGACAGGCAGCGCCGCCGGCTCGAACACGACCGGGCTGACCACGGTCCACGAGCCCGCGCAGTAGTCCTGGATGGCCTGTGCGAGAGCGGGTGCGACCGGCCGAGGAAGGACGACGCTGCCGCTGCTGAACCGGCCGAAGGCGAGCGCCGCGGCCGCTCCCATCCGCTCGGCCGTCAACAGCCGCGGCGCACCATCGAAGAGCAGCTTGCTGATGGGGGGGACGGCGTCGTACTGCTCCACGACGGCAGCGAGGCCACTCCGTCCGGTGTCGTCCGTCGGCTGCCAGATGATCTTCACTTGTCGTCCTTTGCGGTCCGCGCCAGCATTGCGACTGCCTCATCCTGCCCCAGATGCTCTGCAGGCACTCCCACTCCGACGTACGCGACGTCGCTCCTGCGAGCGAGTCGGCTGCGGAGCTGACCGAGCTGATCGAGCGGGAGCCCTGACACCAGGTGAAGGACGTTGCTGCTGGAGCCGTCGGTCACGAGGCGGCTGAGGGGCTGGGCGCCGTCAGAAAGGACGACTTCGCCGAGGTCGAAGGAGTCATCGGTGGTCACGACGAGAAGGTAGGGCTGGTCCGCCCGCTGGTTGTCGGCGTGCAGCTTCGACGCCAGGCCGCGCATCATGCTGCCTGCGCCTGCCGCGGGCTCGACGTCCGCGCGACCGTTCGACGGATCCGGGCCGGTGCTCTGGATGAGCAGCTCGAAGTCAAGCCCTGCAGCGCGAAGTCCGGCGAGATCGGCCAGCGATACGTTGCTGCACTGAGCCGTCTCGACCTCCACCTCGCCGTTGGCCGTCTCGACCCGAACGTAGCGGCTTGCGTTCCGAACCAGCCACGCCCGCTGCTCGACGATGCGGGGGCTCTTGGGGTCGACCGTCACGCTCGCCGAGCGGCGGACGAGGTGGTCGGGGAAGTACTGCCCGACCAGACCCAGCACGTCCTTTGAGCCGCGCACGGTGGGCGACTTGACCTCCTTCTGCGCCGCACGCAGACGGTCCATGTTCGCGGCGGACATCGGGACGCGAGCCATGAAGGACGTGAGGACCGCGGACGTCTTCTGCACGGAGGAATCCGTCTCGGTGATCTGCCTCGGATGCAGTCGTCGCAGGGTGTGGAACTCTCCCGTGTGCAGGAAGTCGGCGCCAGAACGGAGCAGCCGCAGGCCGAGGTTGTAGTCGGAACCGGAGCGAAGCGATTCGTTGTACCGGACCCGACGCAGCAGTTCGGTCTCGACCATCAGCGTGGGGTGCAGGTACACCTTGCCGGAAAAGAGCAGCGCTCCCATGTTCAACCGCTTGCCGTAGAGCGGGTTGATGGTTCCCGTCTCGTTGTTGAAGTCGACCCAACCGCCGTAGGACCCGCTCACGTCGGCCGTCAGGGTCTCGAGGTGCCGCTGCAGCCGCCACGGCAGCATGATGTCGTCGTCGTCGTGGATGGCGGTGTAGCGCCCACGGCTCCGGTCCGCCGCGAAGTTCCGGGCTGCAGCCAGACCGGCATTTTCCTTGTAGAAATAGCGGATTCGCTCGTCGTCGAAGCTCTCGACGACCGCACGCGTGTCGTCGGTGGAGCCATCGTCGACGATGATCAGCTCGAAGTCAGGCATCGTCTGGGCGAGCACCGAGTTGATGGCGTCGGGCAGGTACTCGCAGCGGTTGAACGTGGAGATGACGACACTGACAGGGAGCTGTCGATCGGCTGGGGCATGCCGCCACGACGTCGTGTTGCGGATGAAGGACGGGTCGCTGACGTGAATCTTCGTGTTGAGGTCGATGGCGCTGGCGCCCTGCTCGGTGCTCACGGCGATCTTCCGCGTCGGCGGGTGCCACATGTGGTACATCCGGACCCGAGGGTCCTCGATCCACTCGATGCGACGTCCCGAGCGCCGGAGCCTGTTGGCGAAGTCGATGTCCTCTCCGCCGTAGATCTCCATGCGCTCGTCCAGACCACGAATGTGGAGGTAAGCCGCTCGCGAGCAGGCCATCATCCCACCCATGCCCCACCGGGGGCGCAGTCGCGAGCTGCGCTCGAGCGTCGCCCAGTCGATGTCCGTCCCGATGAGGTCCTCGGGAGCGAAGCCCTCGGGCAGATCGCGGCACTGCAGGACGATGGCTTGGGCCTCGTCCTCGAGAATCCTGCGGGCGACGACTTCGAGCGAGCCGGGCGTGAAGACCATGTCGGCGTCCGTGGAGATCAGGACACGCCCCTGCGCCACGGCGAAACCGGCGTTCAGGGCCCGAGAGCGGGACCAGATGCCATTCGTCTCCGTGTACACGTAGCGCCCACCGAGGCTCGCGACGAGGGCCTCGAACTCCTCACGACCCGGCTCGACGGAACCGTAGTCGGAGACGATCACCTCTCCGTTAAGCTCCCCGAACGCCTTCGAGATCGAGCGGACGGCCATCGCGACCCTGTCACGACCCCAGTCCTTGAAACCGATGACTACCGAGACGTCGACATCAGACATGGTTCTCACCTTCCTGACGGCTGACAGCCTCGAAGATCGTGGTGCCTCCGGCCGGGTCCGGCGTCGCGAGCCACACAGACCCGACGACCTCTTCGACAGGTGCGGACCCGCGTGCCCAGGCGAGCGGCTGCACCTCCAGATGGGTGACTTCGCGCCCCACTGTCAGCAGCGGCAGCTTGGCCATCCCGGGCTCGCTGCGGCGAGGGAGGTAGCAGAACTTCGTCTGCAGGTGCTTGGAGTAGTGCCACCCCGGCGAATCGAGATCGACGACGCGGTCCCCAGCCATCGCTCGGAGACCGACCACGTACTGACGGTCCGCGTCAACGGGCGTGAGCACGTCGAGGTACACACGGGCCGTGGTCACCCCGTATGGAACACCGAAGTTCAACTCGTAGGTGGACATCGTCGCCTTCGTTAGAGGGATTGAGGAGGGGTCTGATTGCGCTGGGCAGCATCGAAGCGCAGCACCACCGAGCGACCGAGGCGTTCGATGTGAGAAAGGGTGCTGCCGTCAGACGCGGCTGCTGCCGTCCAGTTCTCGAGGATCTGCTGCTCCCCGGGCCGATCCACGTCGTCGAGGACCACCAGCGCACCGTCACGCAGCTTGCTCCGCAGCATAACGAAGGCCGGGTCACGCGCCAAAGGCTCGGAGGTGGCGGGTGGCCCGTCGACGAAGAGCAGTCCGACAGAGCTGTCCGGGACTTCTAGCGACGCCAGGTCGTACCAGACGCGGCTCTCACCGCGGATCTCCTGGGTGGCGAGCGGCGTGTGCAAGACCGAGACGTAGCTTTGCAGCCCCTGCTGCTCAACACCACGACGCGTCTTGTTCGCGTAGTCGTCATCGTGGTCCAGACTGACGAGGGCGCCTTCTCCCCGCCGTCGCAGCGCCAGGCCCAGCCAGACCGTGGACACACCACCACCCAGCTCTAGAACCAGACCCTCGATCCGGGACTCGAGGATCTGCGCCACGAGCCAGGCGATGGTCTTGTACTGCGCCGCCCACCCGCCGGCGGGAGGGATGTACGCCGCTGGCGTCAGCTGTGACCGGAGGTAGTGGACGGCGTCCACCTCTCCCGCCACGTCCACCGGAATCGCGTGAGCATAGGTGTCGAGCCTCGAGAGTCGTCCGATGATCGAGGTCATGCCGCTCGTGAGGGCGTCGATCTTCTGGTCTGACGTCACGATGTCGCGCTCCTAGGGGTCATGGCGAGGATAGTCAGCAAATTGTCGGAAAAGCACCCGGGACCAATCACACGCCTGCCGGCGCTGCCGTCCTCAGATCATGACGTGGGCGGTGGTGCGGCCGTACGCGTGCACCCTGGCGTTGGCGAGCAGCTCGGCCGCGCTGGCCTCCCACGTGTGGTGGGCGGCGCCGTAACGCATCTGCACGAAGTTGAACCGGTCGCTCGAGTAGATCGACAGCCCGTCCGTCGCCACCTGACGCAGGAAGTCGGTGTCCTCCCCCCGGCCGAGGTCACCGAAGGGGTGCGCGAGCGCCACCTCGCGCGAGGTCACGATGGTCGGGCCCATCACGAAGTCGGTGAACTTGTGCTCCCGCTCGGGGAAGCGCACGAGCGTCACGTCCTGCGCCTCGAGGTACATGTGGTGCGCCTGCTTGCCGACGAGCGCGGCGCCGGAGTAGTCGAGCGCGTGCAGCTGGTCGGAGAGGTAGTGCGGCCCGTAGAGGTCATCGTCGTCCATCTTGGCGACGACCTCCCCGGACGCCGCCGCGACGAGCTGGTTGAGGCAGGCGCCCAGCGACTGCGTCGACGGCGCGTGCAGCATCTGCACGTTCTCGAGCCCCAGCTCACGCGCCCGCTCGACGACGGCCGCGTCGACCTCGAAGCCGTGGCCGAGCAGCAGCAGCTCGACGTCGACGCCCTGCTGGGCCGCCACGGTCTCGACGACGTGCGTCATCTGCTGGGGTCGGTTCGACGACACGAGGGCGCTCACGGTCGGACGCCGGCGCACCTTCGCCCCGAGGCCCGCGGCCTCGAGCACCTCGTCGACGCGCCGCTCGTAGGTGTGCTCGGTCCAGATCCGCCGCTGCGCGACGTGCACGAGGTGGTCGCGCAGCTCCGGGCTGTTGACGAGCGCCCGCAGCGTCCACTCCGCCTCCTGCGGTGCGTCGACCTGCAGCACCTCGTCGGCGGCGAAGAAGTTCTCGATGGCGGGGCTCGCCGTCGACACCACGGGGGTCCCGCACGCCGTGATCTCGAAGATGCGCCGCGCGCACATGCTCGGGCTGTCGACGATCGAGTTGACGTTGAGGAACACCTTGTAGAGCCGGTATGCCGTCAGCATCTGCGCGTAGTCGAGCGAGCCAACGACGCGCGAGCCGAGCGGCTCCGGGAACTGGTAGTTCGCGTCACCGCCCAGGTAGCGCGAGAAGATCTCGAGGCCGACCGGCATCCGGGAGCTGACCTCGGCGGCCGCGCCGAGCAGCAGGTCCATCTGCGCGCGGCGCTCGGGGTACTTGTGCGCGAAGTACATCCCGGCGAACGCGACGTCGCGCGACTGGTGCCCCGTGCCGGGCCGCACCGGGTTGTGGATCGCCGGCTGGGCCGCGAACGCCATGACGCCGACGCGGTCGTGGCCGAGGTCGCGCCGGTAGTCCTCGAGCCGCTTCGAGTCGGTGGTGCGCACGTGGTCGAAGAGCTTCGCGGTGTCGAGGAACTCGGCGTAGTGCACCGGGTCCTCCTTGTTCCAGAACACCGTCGGTATGCCGTTCTCCCGGCACCACGCGACGAGCTCGACGAGCGCGGGGCGAGGAGCCGACGTGCCCGTCAGCGCGTACTGCCAGGCGTCGCGGTTGCCGTGCCACGCCGACTCGACGAAGAGCAGGTCGAGCGGCGCCTCCGCGACCTGTTCGCGCCAGCGAGAGGGCACGAGCTCCACCTGCTGCCACTCGTAGCCCAGGGCCAGGCGCGAGAAGTCGTCGAGGATGACCCCGACGCGCAGCTGCGGGCGCCGGGGCGCCCGCTCGGGCATCGGCCACGCGGCGACGTCGAGCGAGCCGTCGGCCCGGCGCGCCATCCCCGCCGACGGCTGGTGCCCCGCGATCGACCGGCGACGCCGCCACGTGCGCAGCTGCGTGATCCCGCCCCGCCGCAGGTGCCAGAGCGCCGTCCGGAGGTCGCTCGGGCGGCGTCGGTCAACAGGCATGAGCACCTCGGGTGGTGGGAGCGGGGGCGCGGCGCGCTCGGGCGGAACGGCCTCGCCCGTCGCGCGACCAACGTAGCCGACCCGGCGGGCGCCTCCGGGCACCCGCGCCCGACCTGGGGCAGAATGACGCAATGCGCAGGAGCCGCGGGCGGGACCTCGCCCTGGGAGTGGCGGCCGTGCTGGCGAACGTGCTGCTCGTGCTCGGCGTCGTCGCCCTCGCGACCGGCCGCTTCAGCCAGTCGAGCGGCACTCCCCCGACCGCGACGACGAGCCGGCCGGCCACGACCGCACCGACCACGCCGAGCCCGTCGCCCAGCACCCCGACGTCGACGACACCCACGGCGCCGACGATCTCCACCCTGCTCGGCTCGGGCCGTGACGCGACCCTCGTCGTGCTCGGCGACGGCACCGGCGACGAGGCGGGCGAGTGGGTCAGCGCCTTCGCCGAGCAGGCCGGCGACACCCACCGGGTGACCCTGCGCGGCCTGGACCCCAACGACCCGACGCAGTACGCCTCCAAGGAGAAGGTCGGCTCCGCCGGCCCCGCCCTGACGATCTGGAACGGCTCGCGCACCGGCGCCACGGCCGACTACCCGGCCAAGCGGCTCGAGTTCCTCGGGCCGCGCACCCCAGACGCCGTGCTGCTCAGCTTCGGCCGCGACGACACGGCATCCGGCATCACCGCCGGGCTCGAGTCGACGTACCGCGCCGTGACGGCCCGCTGGCCGGGAGCCGCCGTCGGCGTCGTGCTGCAGGGCCAGGACCGCGACGACGCCATCGGCCCCGTGCGCACCGCCACCCGCGACTGGGCTGACTCCCACGGGCTCCCCACCATCGACGTCGCCGCCGCCTTCTCCGCAGCGGGCGACCCCAACGCCTTCGTCTCGGTCGTCGACCCGCCGAGCACCAACGCCAAGGGCGGCCGCCTCTGGGCCCGCACCGTGCTCACGGCCCTCGGCGGCGTCGCCCCCTGACACGCAGACGGTCCACTACGCTGCGAGCACCGGGAGCCGCCCGGGTGGATCGCGACGCTCGTCCCGCTGGAGGACCCCGGGGAGGACCCCGGTGTACACGCCCAAGCTGAGCTCACGTCTCGCCGTGGAGGCCCTCGGCACCTTCTGGCTCGTCTTCATCGGCTGCGGTTCGGCGGTCTTCAACGCGAAGTTCGTCGTGCGGGCCCTCTCGGACGCCGCGCCCCTCGACCTCGGCATCGGCCACCTCGGCGTCGCCATCGCCTTCGGGCTCGCGGTGACGACGATGGCGTATGCCGTCGGCCACGTCTCGGGGGCCCACTTCAACCCCGCCGTCACCATCGGCATCGCGGTGGCCAAGCGCTTCGAGTGGCGCGAGGTGCCGGCGTACGTCGCGGCGCAGCTCGTCGGTGGGCTGCTCGCCGGCGGCGCGCTCGCCGGGCTCGTGGCGTCCCGTGGGCTCACGGCGACGGGCAACCTCGCCGCGAACGGCTACGGCGCGCTCTCCCCCGGTGGCTTCGGCCTCGGGGCCGTGCTCGTCGTCGAGGCCCTCGTGACCGCGTTCTTCGTCTACATCATCCTCGGCGCGACGAAGGACGACGCCCCGAAGGGCTTCGCGCCCTTGGCGATCGGCTTCGGGCTGCTGCTCGCCCACCTCGTCGCGATCCCGATCAGCAACGCCTCGATCAACCCGGCCCGCTCCACCGCCGTCGCCTTCTTCAACGGCAACGGCGCCGTCGGCCAGCTCTGGGTCTTCTGGGTCGCGCCGATCGTCGGTGGGCTCATCGCCGGCACGACGTACGCGTGGATCACCGGCGAGCGCCGGGAGGACATGGACATCAGCGGGTCGACCGACACGGTGACCAACGCGGCGGTCGACGCCGAGGGCCGGCCCGTCCTCGACGACTGAGCCGATCGTCGAGCGAGCCCGCTCGACGACGGCGCAGGGTTAATCCGGGCCGGTCAGGCCTTAGCGGTGAAGAGGCCGAGGCGGGCGCTGTCGAGCTGCGGGAAGACCGTCGAGGCAGAGATGCCGGCCCGTCGTTCGAGCGCCTCGGCGAGGACCGTGCGGTAGTCGGTAGTGCCGGCGAGGTCGCCGTTGTCGAGGGCGGCCGGGGCGAGCCCGGGCCAGCGGCCGTAGACCTTGCCGCCGCGCACCCCGCCGCCGAGCACGAGCGAGACGTTGCCGTGGCCGTGGTCGAGGCCGCCCGAGCCGTTCTGCGCCACGCGCCGGCCGAACTCGCTCAGGGTGACGAGGGTGACGTCCTGCATCTGTGCCCCGAGGTCACGGTGGAAGGCGGCGAGCGCCTGGCCCAGCTCGGTGAGCTGACGGAACATCCACCCGCCGTCGCTGCGCCCGAGGTCGGAGTGCATGTCCCAGTTGCCGACGTCGACCGTGGCCGCGCGCAGCCCCACGCGGGCCTTGATGAGCCGGGCGAGGTCGCGCAGCGCGTCACCGACGGCCCCCTGCGGGTAGGCCGCCCCGTTCGCCGGCGTGTAGCCGGCCGCCCGCAGCGGGTTCATCGTCGCGAGCGCGCCGAGCGTCGCGCGGGCGGGAGCGGCGAGCGTGGCAGGGGCGCCGGCATACAGCGCCGAGAGGGCCGTGGTCCAACGGTCCCGCTCCTGCGGGTCGTCGGCGCCGCCGAGGCTGAAGCTGTCGACGGTGCGGACCGCGACCTCGGGGTTGGGCCCGATCATCGAGGGCGGCGACGACGCCGCCCCCACCGCGGCGGACGAGAAGCTCGTGACCGGACCCGTGAGGCCGATCATCCGGTCGAGCCAGCCGGTGCGCAGCGTGCTCCCGGGAGCAGCGTTCTCCATCGCCGCCATCGCCTCGAAGTGCGAGCGGGTCGGGTTGACCTGCCCGACGGCGTGGACGGCGGCGAGGCCGCCCGCGTCCCAGATCGGCTTGAGCGGCGCGAGCGCCGGGTGCAGGCCGAACGTCGCGTCGAGCCTGATGGCCCGGGACGCAGGCACCGCGATGTCGGGGCGCGCCGCCGCGTATGCCGGGTCGCCCACCGGGGCGACCGCGGACAGTCCGTCGAAACCGCCGCGCAGGCTGAGCACGACGACGGTGTCACCCGTGTAGCCGGCGCCGGCGAAGGCCAGCTGCGTGGCGGCGCTCGGACCGGCCGTGCCGACGACCGTCCCGAGCGCGCCGAGCGCGGAGGCGCCCGCGAGCAGGGTGCGGCGCGAGACCTGGGCGGCGAGCGCCTGCCCGTCGGGGCACCCGCAGCCCGTCGGGGCGGTGGTGGCGGGAGCAGCGGAGGCGACGTCGGGGGTCGGGGTGCTCGTCAGGGCGCTCGTCATGGTGTCCTCAGCGGATCGCGAAGTTCGGGGAGTCGAGCAGGAGCGCGACGATCGACGGCAGGCGCCACGTCACGGCGGCCGAGCCGGCCCGCAGCGGGTCGGTCGGCGCGTGGTCGACGAAGCGGCAGATCGCCTCGCGCTGCGCGGCGGTCAGCGTGACGAAGAGGCGCGCGGCGAGCGCGTCGACGAGGGCGGCATACGTGCTCGGCAGCGGGGAGGGCACGAACGTCGTCACGGCCGGGCGCGCCATCGCCTTGAGGGTCCAGTTGCCGGCCAGGCCGAGGTGGAAGTTCCAGCGGTTGAGCGTGCTCGACGCGCCGTTCCACGCCGCCGCGACGTCGGGGTAGCCGTTCGGGGCGGGCCAGCCCATCGGTGCCTGGCCGAAGGAGCCGAGCGCCCAGAAGAGGTGGCGCAGGTTGCTGTCGCCCGACGTCGGCGCCGGCTCGGGCGTCAGGCCGAGCACGCGGCACGCGGCGAGGGCGTCCTCGTAGGGCGTGCGCACCTTCTGGCCCGCCGATGCGGCGAACTCCGGCGAGAGGAAGAGCGCGCGCAGCACGGGCGCGATGGCGGTGCCGTTGGCGAGGTAGACCTGGGCGAGCTTCGTGACGAGGGTCGCGGGCGGGGTGTCGGAGACGTAGCGGACGGCGAGCTTGCGGGCGATGCGGTTCGCCGTCGCGGGGTGCTGGGCGAGGTAGGTGAGGTAGCGGGTGGCGACCGCGACGCCGTCCTCGGCCACCGGGTTGGGGTCGCTCCAGCCGAGCACCTTGACGGGGCCGACGTAGCGGCGCTGCGGCTTGTAGGAGAAGAGGCCCGATTCGCTGTCGACGCTGAGCCCGGTCAGGGCGCGGGCCGACATCCGCACGTCGGTCTCGGTGTAGTTGCCGACCCCGACCGTGTGCAGCTCGAGCAGCTCGCGGCCGTAGTTCTCGTTCGGGGCACGCTTCGTGCTGTCGGCGTTGTCGAGGACCTTGAGCATCGCCGGGTGGCGGGACGCGGCGACGAGCATGTCGCTGTAGCGCCCGAGCGCGTGGCGCCGGACGACGTCGCGCTGGAAGAGGTGCGCGTTGTCCCAGACCTCGCTGCTCGGCACCGGCACGACGAGGTGGTTGGTCCAGAAGTCGACGGCCGTCTCGAGGAGCTGGCGGCGGGAGAAGAGGGCCCGAGCGAGGTGCGACTCGACGACCTCCATCATGACGGCCCAGCGGTCGGTGTCGAGCAGCCGCTCGCGCACCTGCCAGGTCTTCCAGCCGAGGCGGGTCCAGCGCTTCAGCAGGGCATCCATCGCGGTGTCGGGCACGGCCGTCAGCGGGGCGAGCTGGGCGTCGAGCCAGGCGGTGGTGCCGGTCTTGCGCACCTCGGCGACGAGGGCCGGCGTCGGGCCGAACGTGGCGCGGCGCAGCAGGTGCAGCACGGGGTCGGTCGTGGTCGTCGCGGCGGCGAACGCGGCAGCACCGAGGGCCGCACCGGGGGCCGCGGTGGTGGCGGCGGTGGTGGCGGCGAGAGCTGCGGTGGCGGGGGCTGCCGTGGCGCTGCCCGCGGTCGCGATGGCGACGGCGCCCAGGGCGGTGCCCGCACCGAGCCCGGACAGCACGCGCCGTCGCGCGGGGGCGGCGGCCGGCGGCGCGTCGGGGGTCGGAGCGGTCATGCGCACGACGGTAAGCAGCCGAACCCCCCGCTGACTCCGTTTTCGGACATTTCGGTGCAGAACTCCCCTCCCGGCGCTACGTCAGTGACCCGCGGGGCGACTCAGTGACGTAGGCGTCAGGGGTGGTGGTGCGACTGGCGCGAAGGTTTGAGCTTCAGATCGGCCTACTGAAGTTATGATCTTCATATGCCGTCACTGGAGCCCACTCCTTCACCCGTCGCCCTCATCGGAGACATCGTCGGTTCGCGCGCCGCCGCAGACCGGGCCGGACTGCACGCCCGCTTCCAGTCCGTCATCGAGGAGGTCACCGAGGCGGTGCCGGCGCTCGAGCCGCCGGTCATCACCCTCGGCGACGAGTTCCAGGCGGTCTACCCCTCCCTCGGCGACGCCCTGCGCGCCGCGTTCGTCGTCCGCGCCGGGCTCCACCCCGTGGCCGACGTGCGCTTCGGGCTCGGCCGGGGAGCGGTGACGACCCTCGACGCCGAGCGCGGGGTGCACGACGGCCCGGCCTACTGGGCGGCGCGCGACGCCATCGTGCTCGCCGAGGAGCGCGCGGGACGCCCGCAGACGCGGACCGCGCGAACGGCGTACCTCGCCCCCGACGAGCCCGCCGCTCTCGTGACGGCCGTGCAGGCCTCCCTCGACTGTCTGGACTTCATGGTTGGCTCGTTGTCGACCACCTCACGCGAGATCCTCGGAGGACTGATGCAGGGCGAAGCGCAGGCCGACGTCGCCGACCGGCTCGGCATCAGTGCGTCGGCCGTCTCGCAGCGGGTGCGGCGCGACGGCCTCGGCGTCGCGCTCGAGGCGCTGGCCCGGCTCGAGGAGCTCCCGTGACCTGGCTGTCGATCGTCCTCGTCGGCCTCGGCGTCGGCGACCTCGTGCGCTCGACGTCGTGGCGGCCGGGCCGGGCCGTCGCCCACGCGACGACGCCGGTCGTGATCCTGCTCGTCGCCCTCCTCGCCGGCATGCACACGTGGGCCGACGCCCTCGCCCTCACGCTCGCCGCCGTGGCCGGCGCGGCCTGGATCGAGCTGTCGCAGCGCACCCACGAGACGGGCCGCGGCGCGCTGCCGGCGCTGTCGGCCTTCGCCGTCGTCGTCGTCGGCCTGCTCGCGGCCTCCGGGGCCGCCAGCCCCGCCGGCGGCCCGCTCGCGACGTGGCTCGCCTGGGCCGACCTGCCCGGCACGGGCACCCCCTCCGCGTCGCGGGTGCTGCTCCTCACCGGGCTCGCCGCCTTCAACCTCGCCACCGCGAACCTCATCGTGCGGCTCGTGCTGCTCGCCATCGGTGCCCTGCGGCCCTCCGACGTCTCGGCGGCCGCAGCCGCGGCCGCAGCGGCCGCCGCAGCGGCCGGTGACCCGCCCTCGGGGACGGGCCAGCAACCCTCCGACCGGCTCAAGGGCGGCCGCCTCCTCGGGCCCATGGAGCGCCTCGTCATCGTCGGGCTCGGGCTGGCGGGCGAGTTCGGCGCGGCCGGGCTCGTCATCGCCGCCAAGGGTCTGCTCCGCTTCCCCGAGATCCAGGCGACCGCCCGCGGCCGCACGGCCACCGACCCGGCCGGCAGCTACCCGGGCGGCCCGGCCGGCATCGACGACGTGACGGAGTACTTCCTCGTGGGCAGCTTCGTCAGCTGGCTCATCGCGCTCGCCTCGCTCGCCCTCGCCGCCTGAGCCTCCGGCGCGCACTGGTAGCGTCGGAGCGTCCAGCGCCACCGATGTGAAGGGCCTTCCTGTGAGCACAACCCCCGTCAAGGTCGCCGTCACCGGCGCCGCCGGCCAGATCGGCTACAGCCTCCTGTTCCGCATTGCGAGCGGTGCCCTGCTCGGGCCCGACACCCCGGTGGAGCTGCGGCTGCTCGAGATCACCCCGGCGCTCAAGGCGCTCGAGGGTGTCGTCATGGAGCTCGACGACTGCGCCTTCCCGACGCTCGCCGGCGTGCAGATCGGCGACGACGCGACGAAGGTCTTCGACGGCGTCAACCACGCCCTCCTCGTCGGCGCGCGCCCGCGCGGCCCCGGCATGGAGCGCGGTGACCTCCTCGAGGCCAACGGCGGCATCTTCGCGCCCCAGGGCAAGGCCCTGAACGAGGTCGCGGCCGACGACATCCGCATCACCGTGACCGGCAACCCGGCCAACACCAACGCGCTCATCGCCATGAGCAACGCCCCCGACATCCCGACCGAGCGCTTCTCGGCCCTGACGCGACTCGACCACAACCGCGCGATCAGCCAGCTCGCCGCGAAGCTCGGCGTGCCGGTCACCGAGATCAGGAAGATGACGATCTGGGGCAACCACTCGGCCACGCAGTACCCCGACCTCTTCCACGCCGAGGTCGGCGGCCGCAACGCCGCCGAGGCCGTGGGCGACCAGGACTGGCTCGCCGGCACCTTCATCCCGACCGTCGCCAAGCGCGGCGCGGCGATCATCGAGGCCCGCGGCGCCAGCTCGGCCGCGTCGGCCGCGTCGGCGACCATCGACCACGCCCGCACGTGGGTCGAGGGCACCGCCGAGGGCGACTGGGTCTCCATGGCGGTCCGCTCCGACGGCTCCTACGGCGTGCAGGAGGGGCTCATCTCCTCCTTCCCCGTCACGGTCCATGACGGCCGGTGGAGCATCGTGCAGGGCCTCGACATCGACGACTTCTCCCGCGGCAAGATCGACGCGTCGGTCGCCGAGCTCGCCGAGGAGCGCGACGCCGTCAAGGGTCTCGGCCTCATCTGAGCCGCACCACCTGAACACCCAGCGCGAGCGCCGGTCACCCCAGCGGTGGCCGGCGCTCGCGCGTTCGGGGCCACCGGCATACGGATGCGGCCGGCACCGCGGGTCAGCGCGTGGAGAGGTCCTCGGTGACGCGCGAGGGCACGTCGGCCGCGACGTTGACCGTCGCCGAGGCGATGAGCACGCCGGCGCCCAGGGCGAGCAGGATGACGACGTCGAGCGCCCGGGAGCGCACGGTGAGACCGCCGGCCCTGCGCGCGGGGCGGGCGACGAGGCGGATGCTCGCGCCGACGAGGAACGCGGCCGCCACGATCCGGCCGCCCCACCGCACGTCGACGAAGGCGATGACGAACACCCCGGCCGCCGCGACGGCGGCGACGAGGTACCACCAGCTGAGGACGACGAAGCCGCTCCCCCGCCACTGCATCAGGGGCCGCTCAGGCGCCGGCGGCGAGCGAGGCCTCGGCCGCCTCGACGATGTTGGTCAGCAGCAGGGCGCGCGTCATCGGGCCGACGCCACCGGGGTTGGGGCTCACCCAGCCGGCGACCTCGGCGACGTCGGGCGCGACGTCACCGGCGATCTTGCCGTCGACACGGCTCACGCCCACGTCGAGCACCGCGGCACCGGGCTTGACCATCTCGGCCGTCACGATGCTCGGCACCCCGGCGGCGGCGATGACGATGTCGGCCTGGCGCACCTCGGCCGCGAGGTCCTTCGTGCCGGTGTGGCAGAGCGTCACGGTCGCGTTCTCGCTCTTGCGGGTGAGGATGAGCCCGAGCGGTCGGCCGACGGTGAGGCCTCGGCCGATGACGACGACCTTGGCGCCCGCGATCTGCACGTCGTGCCGGCGGAGCAGCTCGATGCAGCCCATCGGGGTGCACGGCAGCGGCGCGGGCTTGCCGAGCGCGAGCCAGCCGAGGTTCATCGGGTGCAGGCCGTCGACGTCCTTGCCCGGGTCGACGCGCGAGAGCAGCGCCATCTCGTCGAGCCCGGTGGGCTGCTGGACGAGGAAGCCGGTGCACCCGGGGTCGGCGTTGAGCTCGTCGATGACCGCCTCGACCTCGGCCTGGGTGGCCGTGGCCGGCAGGTCGCGCCGGATGCTCGTGATGCCGATCTCGGCGCAGTCCTTGTGCTTGGCGTTGACGTACCAGTGGCTGCCGGGGTCGTCGCCGACGAGCACCGTGCCGAGCCCGGGCACGACGCCCTGCTCGCGCAGCCGGGCGACCCGCTGGGTCAGCTCGACCTTGATCGCCTTGAGGGTGGCCTTGCCGTCGAGGATCTGTGCCGTCACGCAGGCCATCCTGCCATCCCGGTCACCGGCCTCCCCACCTCAGGTGAGCTCCGACAGCGCGACGTCGGGGTCGGCGAGGCGGTCGCGCTCGACGACGGTGCGGTCGCGCACGAGCCGCTGCACGTCGTCGATGGTGTCCCAGACGTTGACGTGCATGCCGGCGAGCACCCGCACGCCCTCGCCCTCGGGCACGACCCAGAACGCCATGAACTCGTTGTCCGACGGCTTGCCGCGCAGCACGACCTCGGCGTCCGTGCCCCGCGCGACGTGGCCGGCGTACTCCAGCCCCACGTCGTACTGGTCGGAGAAGAAGAACGGCACCGGGTCGTAGGTCACGTCCTGCCCAGCCATCGACCGGCCGGCCGCCAGGCCGCCGTCGTTGGCGTTGGCCCAGTGCTCGACCCGCACGTTGGTGCCGAGCGTGACGCTGCGCCAGCTCGCGACGTCGCCGGCCGCCCACACCCCGTCGGCGGCCGTGCGCAGCGAGGAGTCCGTGACGATGCCGTTGTCGGTGCGGATGCCCGCCCCCTCGGCCAGGCCGGTGTTCGGGGTGATGCCGACGCCCACGACGACGACGTCGGCGGGCAGGGTGTCGCCGGACCTCGTGACGACCCCGGTCACGGCGCCGTCGCCCTCGATGCGCTCGACGCCCTCGCCGAATCGGAACTCGACGCCGTGGCCGCGGTGCAGCTCGGCGAACCACGCGCCCACCTGCTCACCCATGACCCCGAGGAGCGGGGCGGCCTGCGGCTCGACGACGGTCACGGGGCACCCGGCCTCGCGCGCGGCGGCCGCCACCTCGAGGCCGATCCAGCCCGCACCGACCACGACGACGCGCGCGCCGTCGGTGAGGCGGGCCTTCAGCGCCTCGGACTCCTGCATCTCGCGCAGGTAGAGCACGCCGTCGAGGTCGGCCCCGGGCACCTCGAGCGCGCGGGCGGACGAGCCCGTCGCGAGCAGCAGCCGCTCGTAGGTGAGGACGGTGCCGTCGGAGAGGGTGAGCGTGTGCGCCTCCGCGTCGAGCGAGGTGGCCGGCGTGCCGAGCCGCAGCTCGACGTCGTGCTCGGCGTACCAGTCGCGGTCGTGCGTGTAGGCCGACTCGAGCTCGTCGTCGCCCTTGAGCGCGCCCTTCGACAGCGGCGGACGCTCGTAGGGCAGCCGGTCCTCCTCGGTGACGAGCACGATCGAGCCCGCCGTGTCGCTCTCGCGGATGCCCTCGATCGCCTTCGCTGCCGCCAGTCCCCCGCCGACGATGACGTATGCCGTGCGCTCCGGCCCTGCGGTCGTGTCAGTGTCCATGCCTCACCCTCACACGAGGACGAGCCACCGTCGAGAGGCGCCGGTGCCCGTGGACGGGGTGCGGGTGGACGTCACCACGTGACCTCGCGTCCCAGCTCGCGCATCGTCGCCAGCATGTCGTCGAACCGGCGCCGGCCGACCTGGGCGCGGAGGCGGTCCTCGGCCCCCGCGATGAGGGCCAGGGTCTGGTCGGTCACGGCGTCACCGGCCGCCGTGCGCCGCACCCACCGCACCCGGCGGTCCTCCTCGCCCGGACCGCTCCGCACGAGCCCGAGCTCCTCGAGCGCGTCGACGAGCTGACCGACGGCCTGCTTCGTCACGCCCGCGCGTGACGCGAGGTCGGTGACGCGCAGGCCCTCGCGCGGGATCATCTGCAGCAGCCGGCCACGCCGACCGCCGAGTGCCGCCAGGTCGGGCGGGGCGATGGCCCGCATCTCCCGCGACAGCCGCCGTCCCACGGCCTCCGACCAGCGGAACAGGTGGTCGGGCAGGTCGTCCGCGACCTCGCCGGCGGGGGCGGCGGGGGCGGCGGGAAAAGGCTTGTCGGGTGCCACACCGCGAGCCTATCCTCGAATTGGTCAAGCACCTTTACTTCTTCGGAGCACGTCCCTGGAGGGTCCATGGCAGTCGACATCGCCGGGGTCACGGCCCGGCTGGCAGCGGTCCCCGACCACGCCGTCACCCTCTCGTCGATCGACTACGCCTGGGGTTCGCCCGCCACGGCCGGGCTGTGGCACGCCTCGGCCGTGCACCCGGACGGCGCCGAGGCGACGTACTTCGTCAAGCTGCTGCGCCACCCCCGGCTCTGGCCGGGCCTCGGCCAGATCCCCGAGGGGCCCCTGCGCGAGCACTTCGCCTCGAGCTTCCCGTGGCGCTTCGAGCTCGAGATGGCGCTCTCGGGCATCGGGGCGGTGCTGCCCCCGGGCCTGCGACTGCCGACCCTGCACCACCACGAGGAGTTCGACGACCACCACGTCGGGCTCTGGTGGGAGTTCGTGCACGAGCGGCGTGGGCCGTGGTCGGTCGCCGAGTTCACCCACGTCGCACAGCTGCTCGGCCGGCTGGCCGCGCGCCGCCGCGCCGGAGCCGCCGCCAACGACGCCCTGCCCGACGCCTGCCGCATCCCCGACGGCGCCGCGCTGCGCTACCTCGTCGAGGGGCGCGTCCTCCACGGCGCCGGTGCCGACCTCGCCGACGACGAGCTGTGGCGGCACCCGACGCTCGACGAGGCCGTCCGGACCACCGGTGGACCAGACCTGCGCGACGAGCTGCGGCGCCACCTGCCCCTGCTGCACGAGGTCCTCGACGAGCTCGACGCCCTCCCCCAGACGTATGCCCACGGTGACGCCAGCGTGCAGAACCTGCTCATCTGCGACGGCGAGGACGACGTCGTCGTCATCGACTGGGGGTTCGGCTCCCCGCTCGCCGTGGGCTTCGACCTCGGGCAGCTGCTCGTCGGACCCATGCACGCCGGCCTGACGCCGGCCTCCGAGATCGAGCGGATCCACCCGGCGATCCTCGAGGGCTACCTGCAGGGCCTGGCCGTCGAGGGCTTCGACGTCGACCCCGAGGACGTCAACTTCGGCTACCTCGGCTCGCTCTTCGCCCGCTCGCTCTTCACGGCCCTGCCGGTGGCCGAGCTCCGCGGCTCGGACTCAGCCACGCTGCGCCGCTCGGTGCACGAGCGGGTCGCCCTGACCCGGGCCCTGCTCGAGCTGACCGGGCCGGTCGTGCGCGACCGGCTGGCCCGCAGCCGCGCCCGCGCCTGACCGGGCGTCGGGACGGCAGGGCGGGACACGGCATACGGGCGCGGCGGACGCGTGCGGCGGGCGCGGGCGCCGTCGTCAGGACGTCCAGGCCCGCCACAGGGCGGCGTACTCCCCGTCCTGGGCGACGAGCTCGTCGTGGCTGCCGAGCTCGGCGATCCGCCCGTCGATGACGACCGCGATGCGGTCGGCGTCGTGCGCGGTGTGCAGCCGGTGCGCGATGGCGACGACGGTGCGGCCGGTCATCAGCGCGTTCATCGAGCCCTCGAGGTGACGGGCGGTGCGCGGGTCGATGAGCGAGGTCGCCTCGTCGAGCACGATGGTGTGCGGGTCGGCGAGGATGAGCCGGGCCAGGGCGATCTGCTGGGCGCGACCCGGCGTCAGCGCCTGGTGTCCCGAACCGAGCTTCGTGTCGAGCCCCTCCGGCAGTCGCTCGACCCAGTCGAGCGCGTCGACGGCGCGCAGCGCGTCGCGCACCTGCTCGTCGGTGGAGCCCTCGCGGGCGAGCACGACGTTGTCGCGCACCGAGCCGATGAAGACATGGTGCTCCTGGGTGACGAGGGCGACCTCGGTGCGCAGCACGTCGAGGGGCAGCGACGTCAGCTCGACGCCCCCCACCGCGACCGAGCCGGTGCGCGGGCCGTGGATGCCCGACAGGAGGCGACCGAGCGTCGACTTGCCCGAGCCGCTCGGCCCGACGACGGCGAGCCGCTCGCCGGTGGTGAGGGTGAGGTCGATGCCGTGGAGCACGTCGTGGTCGGCGCGGTAGGCGTAGCGCAGGTCGCGCCCGACGAGGTCGGGGCCGGCCGGCAGGTCGTCACCGGCCTCGCGGTCGGGAGGCACCGTCGCGATGCCGAGCAGGCGCGTGGTCGAGGCCATGCCGACCTGCACGCGGTCGACGGTGTGCACGAGCATGTCGAACGGGCCCCAGAGCGCCTCGGTGTAGAGGATGGCCGTCGTGATCTGGCCGAGCGTGGCCCAGCCCTGCGTGTAGCCGATCGCGCCGAGGAGCAGCACGAGCACGCGCGGCGTGCTGAAGGCGATGTCCATGACGGCGAAGAGCAGGTTGCGCATCGTCAGCGTGTAGCGCTCGGCCTGGCCCGACACCTCGATGTCGTCGTCGCCGCGACGCAGGCGGTGGCTGCGCAGGCCCAGCGCCTCGACGGTGCGGGCGCCCTCGACGGTCTCGGTCAGCGTCGTGTTGATGCGGGAGTAGGTGCCGCCCTCGGTGAGGTAGCCCTTGGGGGCGCGCTGCAGGTAGCGGCGCACCTGGATCAGGGCCAGGCCCATGAGCACGATCGACGGCGCGGAGAGCAGCGCCGAGTTGCTGAGCATCGCGACGAGCGTCAGCACCACCGTGATGCTCGCGACGATCGACTCGGGCAGCGCCCAGCGCACGCTCTCGCTCATGGTGCCGACGTCGCGGGTGACACGCGTGACGAGGTCGCCGGAGCTCGCGCTCTCGACGCGCGAGAGCGGCAGGCGCAGGATGGCCCGCACGACGAACTCACGGGCGCTGGCGAGCACGCTCTGCCCCAGCACCGCCGAGGAGATCTTCGCGGCGAGGGTGAAGGCGCTCTGCACGACGACGAGCCCGGCCACGACCAGGGCGGCCGAGTTCGCCCCGGCGAGAGCGGCGTCCACGCGCCCGGCCTGGACGTCGGCGACCGTCGAGTCGACGAGCTCGCCGAGCAGCCGGGGCACCAGGAGGCCGGCCGTGGCGGCGAGGGCGTTGGCGAGCACGACGACCACGACGAGGCGGCGCTCATCGGAGAGCAGCCGCCCGACGAAGCGCACGACCCGCCGGTTGTCGGCGATGGGCAGGCCGGTGCGGGCGTTCATCGTGTCGGCGACGAACTCCTGGGCCCGGCGCTCGCGCAGGAGGTGGCGCCGGCGCAGGGCCACGATGCGCTCGCGCACCGGGACGTCGGTGGGCGGTCGCAGCTCGTCGGGCACGGCGGGTGGCGCGGCGGGTGCGTCCCACGTGCGGGCCGACTCGGCCGCGAGCTCGGCAGGCAGGTCCGGCGACAGGGTCGGCAGACCCGCTGGGGCGCCGGAGGGCGGCGGGGAGCCGGCGGGTGACACGTGCTGGTCGACGTCGGTCATCGCAGCTCCTCCCGGTCGTCGTGGTGGACGGGGTCGACGTCGACGTCCCGCGGCCCGTGCGCGACGGGGGGCGCGGCGTCGAGGTCGGCCGGCTCCGGGCTCGAGCCGGCGGTCGCCTCCCCGCGCACGACGACGGACCGGTAGGACGCGGACTCGGCGAGCAGCTCGGCGTGGCGGCCGCGCGCGGTGGCGGCGCCGTCCTCGAGGAGGATGACCTCGTCGGCGTGGTGGAGCAGCAGCGGCGACGCCGTCATGACGACCGTCGTGCGACCCGCGCGGTGCGCGCCGAGGCGCTCGGCGATGCGGGCCTCGGTGTGGGCGTCGACGGCCGAGGTCGGCTCGACGAGCACGAGCACGTCGGGATCGGCCGCGAGCGCGCGCATGAGCACGAGGCGCTGGCGCTGGCCGCCGGAGAGGCCGCGGCCGCGCTCCTCGAGCTCGCCCTGCCAGCCGCCGGGCAGCGCGTCGAACACGTCGTCGGCGGCCGCCGTGTGCAGGGCCCGCTCGGCCTCCGCACGGCTCAGCCGACCCTGCGGGTCGATGGCCGAGCGCAGCGTGCCGGCGAAGACCTGGGGCGCGGTGTCGCTGACGAGGATGCGGGCGCGCACCTCGTCGAGCTCGACCCGGGAGAGGTCGACCCCACCGACGCTGACGCCCCACGGCTGCCGGGCGCGCTCCTCGTCGCGGCGAGCCTGCTCCTCGCGGGCCCGGGCGCGCGCCGAGCGCTCCCGGCGCGCGGCCCGGCCCTTGAGCTCCTCGGGGATCTCGTCGCTGACGAGGGCACCCTCCTCGCTCGGCAGGTAGCGTCCGAGCCGGTCGGCCAGGGCGGCCGAGTCGTCCGGCACGGCGGAGACGACCATGGTCAGCACGCCGGGGCGGATCGTCGCGCCCGACTCGGTGTCGACGATCTCGGCGGCCGTGTCGAGCGGCTGCGGCTCGTCGGGGTGCACCCACGGCGGGCGCTGCGACAGCACGGCGACGGCCTTGCGGGCCGAGACGACCGACCGCGTCCACTTCTGGGCGAACTCGACGAAGGTGCGCATCGGTTGCACGAGGAAGAGGCCGTAGCCGAGGAAGCTGACGAGCTGGCCGACCGTGAGCCGGCCCTGCGCGACCTCGCGCGTGCCCAGCCAGAGCAGCGCCACGACGAAGCCACCGGAAAGCAGCACGCCGACCGACTCGACGGCGGCGAGCCACCGGCCGGCCGACACCCCGGAGTGGCGCACGCGCTGGGACTGGGCGGCGTAGTTGCCGCCGAAGGTCTCCTCGCCGCCGATGCCGCGCAGGATGCGCAGCCCGCCGACGATGTCGGTCGCCATCGAGGTCAGCTCGGAGTTGCGGGAGCGCTCGACCCCCTGCCAGCGCTGCATGGGTCGCAGCAGGGGCGTGCCGAGGAGCACGAGCAGCGGCGCCGACACGAGCACGAGCACGCCCATGCGCACCGACGTCGTCAGCACGATGGCCGCGACGGCGAGGTAGGCGACGAGCTGCGAGAAGGCGCGCGTGCAGATCTCCATGAGGGCGCCGAACTGGTCTCCGTCGCTGCCCGAGACCGAGAGCACCTCACCGGTCGGCGTGCGGCGGGTCAGCACGTGACCGAGCTGCAGGGCCTTGCGGGTGACGAGCTTCGTCGTGCCGTAGAGGGCGATGAGCCACTCGCGGACGATGATGGTGTGGAAGACGATGCCGCTCGCCGCGCCGAGCGTGGTGACGACGGCGAGCGCGACGACCCAGCGCGTCGTCGCCGACGAGTCGCCGGTGACGATGCCGGTGTCGATGGCCCGCCCGACCATCCACGGCCCCAGCGTCTGCGGGACCATCCAGGCCAGCGCCGCGAGCAGCCCGGCCCAGAAGAGCACGCCGTTCTGGCGCACCATCCACCACAGGAAGGCCCGTGGGGTGCGCGTGTCGGGCACGTCGGCGCCCCGGTCGGTGTAGGCCCGGGTCTCGGGCGGGAAGTCTCGCATGGCGTGTCCACCCTAGGCGGGCGCACCGACACGCACCCACCCAATTTCCCCGGGGTGGGTGCGCGCCGTGTAGCTACCGCGCGGCCGCCTCGGCGAGGGCCGTGAGCGCCTGCGTGAAGCACTGCTCGGGGGGCGTCACGAGGCCCGCGCCGACCTGGCCCGTGCCGGCCAC
Source organism: Terrabacter sp. NPDC000476 (assembly GCF_040300125.1). Lineage (NCBI taxonomy): Bacteria > Bacillati > Actinomycetota > Actinomycetes > Micrococcales > Intrasporangiaceae > Terrabacter > Terrabacter sp. NPDC000476. The sequence continues at coordinate 563,115 of NZ_JBEPDF010000003.1, read as the reverse complement.
GCGCCCCGCCATACCGGTGTTGATCTGCGGCAGGATGCCGGTGCGCGCCACGGCCGCGACGTCGATGCCGGTCGGCGTGCCCCGGAACTCGAGGATCGGCACCTGGTAGGCCGTGTGCTCCCCGGCGGCGATCTCGTACATCGTCTGCGTGGCCCGCAGCGCGAACGGCACGTCGCCGCCGACGAACTTGACGATGGCGGGGGCGGCGGCCATCGCGAAGCCGCCGATGCCGGCCGTCTCGGTGATCGCGGAGTCGCCGATGTCGGGGTTCGCGTCGTCGGGGCCGTAGGAGCCGAGGAAGAGGCCCTCGGGCGTGTTCGCCGGTCCGGTGAACCACTCGTCACCGGTGCCCGAGACCCGGATGCCGAAGTCGGTGCCGTTGCGCGCCATCGTCGTGACGACCGACGAGCCCGGGATGCCGTGCGCCGCGAGGGTGCTCAGCTTGCAGGCCGGCATGCCGAGGTTGAGGAAGAAGTGCTCGTTCGCGCCGGAGAACCGCACGGCCTCCGCGATGTCGGTCGACGAGGCGTCGGCCGTGATCATCGTCGGCAGCAGCTCGCGCAGCAGCATGAGCGAGCCGGCCCGGTTGCGGTTGTGGCCCTCGTCGCCCATCTGGAGCATCTGGGCGATGATCGCCTTGACGTCGATCGGTCCCTGCTGCTCGACGCGGGCCCGCACGGCCTGCTGGAGGATCGGGCCGAGCACCGTGTTCATCCACGTCAGCCGCTCGATGACCTCGGGGCCGTAGGCGCCGTAGCGCAGCACCTTGCCGAGGCCCTCGTTGAGCGAGCACCACGACGTGTTGTCGTGCACCTCGTCGCGCAGCTCGTAGACCCACATCGACGGGCTCGTCACGCCGGCCATCGGGCCGACCGCGTCGCGGTGGTGGCACGGCTCGAGCGTGATGCCGTCGCCCTTCTCCAGCTTGGCCTCGGCCTCCTCGGCGGTCTCGGCGAGGCCCTCGAAGAGCATCGCGCCGATGAGGGCACCGCGCAGCGGACCGGAGGCCCGGTCGAAGGTGATCGGCGGGCCCGCGTGCAGGAACGTGCCCCGCTCCAGCCCGAGCACCTCGTGGGCCGGGCGCACGTCGACGAGGTCGGCGCCCGCTGCGGTCATGCGGCGCACCGCCTCCGCGTTGGCGGCGTCGCGCCGGGAGTCGGCGAGCACCCGCGCGAGGTCACCGGCCGTGCCGGCCATCGGCGGCTGCCACGCCGCCTCGGTCACCGAGACCGCCTGTGCGCGCAGGGCTTCGGAGAAGAGCGAGACGCCGGCGGCGGCGACGGACAGGTCGTGCGAGAGCAGCCCGTGCAGCCGCTCGCCCCCGGCCTCGGCCGCGGACTCGTCCTCCGTCGCGCCGGCCGCAGCGGCGCCTCCGCCCGTCGCGGGGGCAGCTCCAGCCGAGGAGGCGTCCCCACCGCTGGCCGAGGGGGCACCGGCCTCGTGGCCGAGCAGGCGCAGGGCCTCGCGCGTGGCCGCCGCGTTCGAGAGCAGGACGACGGCGCCCGCCTCGACGAGCAGAGCCGCGCTCTTCTCGAGCCCCTGGGGGTCGCCCTCCGAGCCCGTCAGCGAGACGACGACGTCGAGGCGCCGCCCGTCCCCGGATGCCGTGGCCCGCGCCGCGCGCACCGCCTCGGCGAGCTCCGGGGCCGGGTCGGCGTGGGCGCCGTGACCGAGCACGAGGTCGAGCAGGAGCACGCCGCACGTCGGGTCGGCAGCCTCGGCGGCGATCCGCTCGAGACGCAGCGAGGGGTCGATCATCGGGTGCGCGCGCCCGACCGTCATGGCGTCGTCGCCGAAGTCGAGCACGACGTGCCCGGCATCGCGCAGGTCGGCCCCGAGCGCGAGCTCGGGCCGGAGCGGGATGTTGGACCGGATGTCGCCGAGCACCGCGCCGGCGACGAGCATCGCCTCGTCGGCGAGCGTGCCTCCGCAGAAGAGGCCGCGCAGCGAGCTGCCCTGCGCAGCAGAGGTGTTCGACGTCTCGCCTTCAGGAGTCCCCCAGGACGGCCAGTCCCGCGGCACCTCGTGACCGGTGGCCGCGAGGGCCGCCTCGACGGCGGACGTCAGGTCGGGGCGACCGGCCCCGAGCGTCGCCCAGTGGACCGGCTTGCCCAGCCCGGCGGCATACGTCTCGAGGTCGGCGAGCACCTCGGGTGCCGGGGGCTTGGACACGACGACGATCGACGTCGTGTCGGGGTCGGCGGCGAGGGCCGCGAGCGCCTGCTTGGTCGAGCGCGCGGCGACGGCCGAGCTCAGGTCGCGCCCACCGACGCCGAGGCAGTGGCTGATGCCGACCCCGGCCGCGTCGAGCAGGCACATGACCTGCTGGGCGCCCGTGCCGGAGGCCGCGACGAGACCGACCGAGCCGGCCCGCACGACGTTGGCGAAGCCGAGGGCGACGCCGCCGACCACGGCGGTGCCGCAGTCCGGACCCATGACGAGCACGTCGGCCGCGGCGGCCGCCTCCTTGAGGCGCACCTCGTCCTCGACCGGCACGTTGTCGGAGAAGACCATCACCGAGACGCCGGCGCGCACGGCGTCGAGCGCCTCGGCCACGGCGTGCTCGCCGGGCACCGACACGAGCCCGAGCTCCGCGCCCGACAGGCGGATGGCCCCGCCGAGGGTGCGGGCAGCGGGCGCGTCGCCGAAGCCGCCGGAACCGCTTGCGGCAGAGTGCTTCTGGGTGAGCGCCGTCTCGAGCGCCGCCGTGCCGGCCGCGATGCCGGACTCGTCGCCGCGGATCGCGACGACGAGGTCGTTGGGCGCCGACTCGGGCACCTCGAAGCCCATGCCCCGGATCACCTCGAGGTTGAGCTCGGTCGCCATGGCGACCTGGGCGGCCTCGACTCCGGGCGCAGCGGCGACGGTGCGCGACACCTGCATGAGCGTCACGGAGTCGAAGTAGGCACCGGTTCTCAGCTCGACGTGGTCAGCCACGATGGGCTCCTTCCTGGGGGGGCGGGTTCGAGGGAGGCGTCGACGGCGCGGAGGGCACCGGAGACGCCGGAGAGCAGGTCACGACCGGACGAGTGCCCGATCGAGAGCACGCGGTCGACCAGTCGGTCGCGGTCGAAGAGGGGTGCGCCGCCGGCGGCGACGAGGCTGACGAGGCGCGCGACGTCCGGCACGGCATACCCGGCGCCGGCGGCCACGAGGAGGGCGGCCGAGAGGCTCGTCGTCGAGGGCAGCGCCTCGCGGACGGCGTCACGGAGGGAGCCGAGGGCGCGTCGCGGGGCGGGAGCGTCGACGGCGCCGAGCGTGAGCAGCACGCCGCAGAGCGCGTCGTCGCCGCTCGGTGTGAGCCCGCGGCCCACGCCGACGAGCCCGCGCACCCCCGGACCGACCGGCCGGCCGGCCAGCGCCGCGGCGGTCAGGTCGTGCGCGAGGTCACCGAGCACGCCCGGCTCGGGCAGGTGCACGGGCACCGCACCGACGCGCAGGAGCCGGCGACGTCTCGGGGCCACCGGCCGCACGCGCGCCGGACGCTGGGTGCGCGACGCGACGACCTCGAGCCCGGGCAGGACGACGCGGCCCTCGCCGACGACGGCGTGGTCGCCCGGCTCGACGCCCCACCGCACCGCGGCGGCCGGCACGGCGAGCCGCACCCCGATCGGCAGCGCCAGGGCGTCGGAGGCGAGCACGGCGAGGACGCGCTCGTGCGCGCCGAGGTCGAGGTAGACGCACGTCGGGAAGGCGGCCAGGACGCGGGCCCGTCGCGGCGCGCCGGTGACCTCGGTCAGCACGAGGGGCGACACCGCGCCGGGCCGCAGGGTCGTGCCGGGTCGCTCGCCCATCGCGCCTCCACTCGTCGTGCCGTGTGCCGTCTGCCGTGCGGTCGCGGCGTGCTCGCCGGACGCGCGTCCGATCCCCGGTGGAGGGTCGTCCACGCGGACCGCTGCCGCGACGCTACCGACGCTGGGTAGGGTGCGCTCATGGTGAAAGTTGCCAACGATCCGTCCCGCACCGAGGGTGACTTGCCAGCGGTGGGTCGCCCCGGCGAGCCCGAACCCGAGGTGTCGGGCATCTCGCTGCGGCTCATCGCGGGCCTCGCGGCGACGGCCCACGGGTCGGTGCGGGCCGGCTCCGGCCGCCTCGACGTCACCGTCGACGGCACCGCCCCCCTGCGCCCGGCCCTGCGCGACGCCGCCGCCGGGGCGCACCTCGGTCACCGCCTCGTGCTCGCCGACGCGGCCTCGCTCGCCGAGACGGGTGAGCCGGGCGACACGCGCGAGCCGGCCGCGCCGTCCGGGCACGGCGACTCCCGGATGGCCGACGTCGTGCGGCTCCTGCAGACCTCGGGGGCCGCGGGCCTCGTCGTCTCGGGCCTCGACGACGCGGAGGCCGCAGAGCTCGTCGCAGCGGCGGGGCCGGTCGCCCTGCCCGTCATCGAGATCCCGCTCGACCGCATCGCGGCCTTCACGACCGAGGTGCTGAGCGCGATCCTCGACCACCAGACCGCGACCCTGCGCCGGCTCGAGGACGCCGACCGCGCCCTCGTGCAGATCGTGCTCGCCGGCGGCTCGCTCGACGACCTGTGCGAGCAGGTCGTCGGCTTCCTCGACGGGGCAGCCATGGTGACGACCACCGACGGGCGGGTCATCGCCCGCGCCGGCTCGGCCCGGGAGCTGGCCCACGCCGAGGGCCTCGACTGCTTCGACCGCACCGGTCGCCTCCTCACCGAGGCCGAGCCCACCGGCCCCCGCCCCGACGGCCCCAACGCCAACCGGGCCGCCGTCCGGATCGTTGCCGGGCACCTCGACCACGGCCTGCTCGTCGCCTTCTGCAGCCAGCGGCGGCTGACGACCGACGACGTGCGACTGCTCGAGCGGGCCGCCACGGTCGCCGCGCTCGCCATCACCAAGGACTCGGCCGTGTCGGCCGTCGAGAGCAAGTACCGCGCCGAGTTCCTCCGCGACGCCCTCGCCGGCCGGGCCGGCACCCCCGTCGACGCCGTCGCCCACGCGAGCTCGCTCGGCTGGGACATCGACCGACCCCTCGTCGTCGTCGTGGCCGAGACCGACGAGGACGACGACCGCTCGACGCGTGACGCCGAGGAGGTCCGCTTCCTCCAGCAGCGCTTCGCCCGGGCCTGGACCCATGCCGTCGCCGTCCGCGACGCCGCCTCGCCCGTCATGGGCTTCAGCCGCGAGGTCGTCGCCCTCATCGGGGTGCCCGAGGGCTCCGACACCGACCAGGTGATGCGCATCGTCGGTGAGTACGTCCGGGTCGTGCGCGGTGACGGCGGCGGCGGCCGGCGCAGCTTCTCGGCCGGCGTCTCCCGGCCCATCGGCTCGGTGGCCGACCTCCCCCAGGCCTACGACGAGGCCCTCTCGGCCGTCACGGTCGGGCGCCAGATGCACGGCGACGGAGCCCTGACCCACGTCGACGGCCTTGGCATCTACCGCCTGCTCGCCCTGATCCCCGACGGCACCGACCTGCGGCGCTTCGTCCACGAGTCGCTGCGCGAGCTGGCCACCGACGACTCGCCGGAGTACGCCGGCCTGCGCCAGACCCTCGGCATCCTCATCGACACGAACATGAACGTCGCCGAGACGGCCCGCCTGCTCTTCTTCCACTACAACACGCTGCGCTACCGCATCGGCAAGCTCGAGAAGATCCTCGGCCCCTTCACGACCGACCCCGACCTGCGCCTCACCCTCGCCCTGGCCCTCAAGATCCACCAGATGCGCGGCATCTGACGCCGTTCGAGGTGAAACGTCGCGTCCCAGATCGGCGCGGCACCTCGATCCGACGTCGCCACAGGCGATTCGAGGTGATTGGTCGCGCCCAACCGCGGCATATCACCTCGAATCCGCGACCGGCTGGGCGTCCTTGGGGCTGCTCCCGTGTACGCAGCTCCCGGGACGGCGCGGGTTCGCGGAGTGGGCGGCGGACGGCATACGTCATCTCCTGCCAGAGGGCGCACCTCGGCGTGTATCAACGTTTGACGAACGGAATCGCCTGCAGTGGGAGTAGTTTTCGGCCAACCCCGCCTGGGGGCGTGACCCACGTCACGAGACGTGGCAACCAAGGGAGTCGGAATGGCTTTGGGCTGGAAACTGCACGGGGACGGCAAGACGATGGGCCCCGACGACGTCGTCGCTCCGGACGAGCGGCTCGCGTGGGGCAGGACGATCGGGCTCGGTGCGCAGCACGTCGTGGCGATGTTCGGGGCGACCTTCGTCTTCCCGCTCGTCATGGGCCTCAACGCGCAGCTCGCGATCATGATGAGCGGCATCGCGACGATCTGCTTCCTGCTCATCGTCAAGGGCAAGGTGCCGAGCTACCTCGGCACGTCGGCCAGCTTCGTCGGCGCGGTCGTCGCGATCCGCGCGCAGGGCGGCACCTCGCAGCAGGTGACGGGCGCGATCCTCGTGGCCGGTCTCGTGCTGGCGCTCGTCGGCGTCGCCATCCACTTCCTCGGCTCCTCGATCGTGCACAAGGTGCTGCCGCCGGTCGTCACCGGCGCCGTCGTCATGCTCATCGGCTTCAACCTCGCCCCGGTCGTCGCCGGCATCTACTGGCCGCAGGACCAGTGGGTGGCGCTGCTCGTCATGACGTTCACCGTCGTCTGCGCGGTCGCCTTCCGCGGGTTCGTCTCGCGCATCGCCGTGTTCCTCGCGCTCATCTTCGGCTACGTCATCAGCTGGATCTTCGACAAGGCGTTCGGCCAGATCACGTCCTACGACGCCGGCGCCGGCAAGGTGACGACGCACTTCCGCACGAACTTCGACAACCTCGCCGCGCAGCCGTGGTTCGGCTTCCCGCCCTCCACGACGACGGGCGCCGACGGCAAGGAGATCGCGGGCATCCACGCCCCGTCGTTCTCGATCGCCGCGATCCTCCTCGTGCTCCCGGCCGTCATCGCCCTCGTCGCCGAGAACACCGGCCACGTCAAGGCCGTCGCCGAGATGACGAAGACGAACCTCGACCCCTACATGGGCCGGGCCATCGCCGCCGACGGTGTCGGCACGGTCATCGCGTCCGCGGTCGGCGGCTCGCCGACGACGACGTATGCCGAGAACATCGGCGTCATGGCGGCCACCCGCGTCTACTCGACGGCCGCCTACTACGTCGCGGCGGTCGTCGCGATCATCTTCGGCCTCTCGCCGAAGTTCGGCGCGCTCGTCGCCTCGGTGCCCGGTGGCGTCCTCGGCGGCATCACCGTCGTGCTCTACGGCATGATCGGCCTGCTCGGCGCGAAGATCTGGAAGGAGAACGGGGTCGACTTCGGCAACCCGATCAACCTCGTTCCCGTCTCCGCCGGCATCATCATCGGCATCGGCAACGTCGAGCTGAAGTTCACCGACAGCTTCACCCTCGGTGGCATCGCGCTCGGCACGATCGTCGCGGTCGCGGCCTTCCACCTGGCCCGCAGCCTGGCCCCGGCCGACCTGCGTGCACGCGCCGACAGCGCACGAGGCACGATGATCTCGCTCGGCGAACGCGAAGGCGACTACGGCGATGCCGACGGCATCGACGACCTCTACCAGGACCGTCCCGGCGGGCCGGACCTGCGCCGCCGCTGACGCACCTGCTTCCCGCGGCCCGTGGGCCCCCGATCTCGAATCGGGGGCCCACGGTCGTTCACGGCAGATGTTGCCAAAAGCCCACGCCCAGCCATGCACAACCATCACTAGTACCCGACCGTCATCGAGAGGCAGGATCAGTTCGGTGAAGCCCGCCCCCTTCGTGCACCACGCCCCGCTCACCGTCGAGCAGGCCGTCTCCGTCCTCACCGAGGTCGGCCATGACGGCAAGGTCCTCGCGGGCGGTCAGAGCCTCATCCCGATCCTCAACATGCGGCTCGCGTCACCGGCGCACCTCGTCGACATCAACCGGGTCGCCGGCCTCGACGCCGTGGAGGTCCGCCCGGACGCCGTGCGCGTCGGCGCCCTCGTGCGGCACGCCGGCCTCGAGCGCTCCGAGGGGGCGTATGCCGCCCTCCCCCTCCTGCGCCAGGCGCTCGTCAACGTCGCCCACCCCGCGATCCGCAACCGCGGCACGACGGTCGGCTCGATCGCGCACGCCGACGCCGCCGGGGAGATGCCGGCCGTGCTCGCCCTGACCGACGGGGTCATCGAGGTGGCCGGGCCGTCCGGGTCGCGCGAGGTGGCCTGGTCGGACTTCTTCCTCGGCGCGCTCGAGACCTCGCTCGCCGCCGAGGAGCTCGCCGTCGCGGTGCGCTTCGGGCGGTTCGCCGCCGGCACCGGCACCGCCTTCGTCGAGGCCGCCCGGCGGCACGGCGACTACGCCATGGCCGGGATCGGCGTCGCGGTCACGGTCACCGACGGCCTCGTCTCCGCCGCCCGCGCCTCCTTCGTCTCCGTCACCGACGTGCCGTCGGTGCTCGACCTCGCCCCCGCCCTCGGCGGCGTCGAGCCGGGCTCGGGCGCGTGGGACTCGGCCCTCGACGCCGCCGCCGAGGCGGTCCACGCGCACGTCGAGCCGGAGGGCGACATCCACGCGAGCGCCGACTACCGCCGCATGCTCGTCACCGAGCTGACCCGACGGGTCCTCCCCCAAGCCGCCGACCGTGCAGGAGCCAGCGATGTCTGAGACGACGAGCGAGACCACGAGCGAGACCCTCCACGACGTGACCGTCACGGTGAACGGCCTGCGCCGCTCGGCCGCCGTGCCGGCCCGGCGCCTCCTGTCGGACTTCCTGCGCCACGACCTCGAGCTCACCGGCACCCACGTCGGCTGCGAGCACGGCGTCTGCGGCGCCTGCACCGTCCTCGTCGACGGCCAGCCGATGCGCTCGTGCCTGATGTTCGCCGTCACGGCCCAAGACCACGCCATCACGACGGTCGAGGGCCTCTGCACCGCCCCGGACGCCCGGGTCGCCCCCACCGGCGAGTCGATGAACCCGGTGCAGCAGGCGTTCGCCGAGTGCCACGGCCTCCAGTGCGGCTTCTGCACCCCCGGGTTCCTCACCACGGTCACGGCCTACCTCGAGGAGAACCCGGCCCCGACGAGCGAGCAGGCGCGCGAGGCGATCTCGGGCAACCTGTGCCGCTGCACGGGCTACCAGAACATCGTCAAGAGCGTGCTCCGCGCCGCCGAGATCAAGGCCGAGCGTGCCGAGCGTGCCGAGGGCGAATCGGGCGACTCGGGCGAATCGGGCGACTCGGGCGAGGAGCAGGCATGACGACGCAGATGTTCGGCGCGCCGATCAGGCGCAAGGAGGACCCCCGCCTCGTCACGGGCGGCGGCCGCTACCTCGACGACCTCGGCCAGGACGCGCTCGCCGCCGCCTTCGTGCGCAGCCCCCACGCGCACGCCCGGATCGTCGACATCGACGTGGCCGACGCCATCGACGTCGAGGGCGTCGTGGGCATCTACGTCCACGAGGACCTCCCCACCAGCGTCGGCCAGCCCATGCCGCTCCTCATCCCCCACCCGACGCTGACGCACGGGCGCACCGGCTACGCGCTCGCCAAGGACCAGGTCAACCACGTCGGCGAGGCGATCGTCATGGTGGTCGCGACCGACCGCTACGTCGCCGAGGACGCCTGCCAGCGGATCCGCGTCAGCTACGAGCAGCTGCCCGTCGTCGTCGGCATCGAGAAGGCCCGCGACGGCGACCTGCTCGTGCACGACGACGTGCCGGGCAACGTCGCTGCCCACATGCTCCAGGAGGTCGGCGACGTCGACGCCGCCATGGCGTCGGCACCGCACACGCTGACCCTCGACCTCGACATCGAGCGCAGCGCCTGCATGCCGATGGAGGGCAAGGGCGTCTACGCCCGCTGGGACGCCGAGCGCGGCGAGCTGCGGATGTACTCCTCGACCCAGACCTCGACGGGCGTGCGCGCGGCCGTCGCCGCACGCCTCGAGCTGCCGCTCGCCAAGGTCGAGTGCATCGCGCCGGACGTGGGCGGCGGCTTCGGCGTCAAGATCATGCACCCGTGGCCCGAGGAGGTGCTCGTCCCGTGGGCGGCGCGCCTGCTCGGCCGTCCGGTCAAGTGGGCAGAGGACCGTCGCGAGCACTTCATCTCGTCGGCCCACGAGCGCGGCCAGCTCCAGCGCGTCACCGTCGGGTTCGACGACGACGGGAGGCTGCTCGCGCTCGACGTGAAGTTCTGGCACGACAACGGCGCCTACACGCCCTACGGCATCATCGTCCCGATCATCACCTCGACCCAGCTGCTCGGGCCCTACAAGCCCGGGACCTACCGCTGCGAGTTCTGGTCGCTCTACACGAACACCGTCCTCGTGACGCCCTACCGGGGCGCCGGCCGTCCGCAGGGCTGCTTCGCGATGGAGCGCACGATGGACGCCATCGCCGACGAGCTCGGCCTCGACCGCGCCGAGGTGCGCGCCCGCAACTTCATCCTCCCGAGCGAGATGCCCTTCGACCACGGCCTGCTCTTCCAGGACGGCCGCCCGCTCAAGTACGACTCGGGCGACTTCCCGACGAGCCTCGCCAAGCTCAAGGACCTCGTCGGCTGGGACGACTTCGCCGACTACCGCCGCACCGCCCAGGCCGAGGGACGCAAGGTCGGCCTCGGGATCGGCTGCTACGTCGAGGGAACCGGCGTCGGCCCCTACGAGGGCGGCCACATCCAGATCGAGACGAGCGGCCGGGTCAACGTCGCGACCGGCCTGACCTCGCAGGGCCAGGGACACGAGACGGCCTTCGCGCAGATCGTCGCGCAGGAGCTCGGTGTGCGCATGGAGGACGTCCACGTCACGACGGGCGACACCCGCAAGATGCCGTATGCCGTCGGCACCTTCGCGTCCCGCGCGGCGGTCATGAGCGGCAGCGCCATCGCCCTCGGGGCCCGCAAGGTCCGCGAGAAGGCCCTGCGCATCGCGGCCGACGCCCTCGAGGTGTCGCCCGACGACCTCGAGATCGTCGAGGGCACGGTGCGCGTCAAGGGGGCCCCGACGACGTCGATGAGCCTCGGCACGGTGTCGGTGCTCTCCAACCCGCTGCGCTACGCGTTCGACGAGGCGGCCCAGGCCGCAACGCAGTTCGCCGGCACCTTCGACCCCGACAAGCCGCCCGTCGCGGAGGGCGAGGAGCCGGGCCTCGAGGGCAAGGGCTTCTACTCCCCCACCCAGGCGACCTTCGCCAACGGCATGCACGCCGCGATCGTCGAGACCGACCCCGTGACGGCCGAGATCCGCATCCTGCGCTACTGCGTCATCCACGACTGCGGCACCATGATCAACCCGATGATCGTCGAGGGCCAGGTGCACGGCGGCGTCGCGCAGGGAGTCGGCGGTGCGCTCTACGAGCGGATGGCGTACGACGAGTCCGGCCAGCTGCTCAACGCCTCGTACATGGACTTCCTCATGCCCTACGCGTCCGAGGTGCCGACCATCGAGGCCGACCACCTCGAGACGCCCAGCCCGCTCAACCCCTTGGGCATCAAGGGCGCCGGCGAGGCCGGCTGCATCCCGGTCACGGCCGTCATCGCCTCGGCGATCGAGGACGCCGAGGGCTTCCCGATCACCCGCATGCCCATCTCGCCCTACGAGCTCTGGGAGCTGCGCCGCCGGCACGCCGACGGCGAGATCCCCTCGCTCCACCGCACGACCCGCCCGTCACGCCCGCTCTCGAAGGAGCCGACCGCATGAAGATCACCGGATCCGCCACCCTCGCGGCCGACCCGCAGCAGGTGTGGGACGCCTTCCACGACCCGGCCGTGCTCGCGCGCTGCCTGCCGGGCTGCGAGCGCCTCACCGAGCTCGGGCCGGACCACTACGCCATGACCGTCACCGCGGGCGTGGCTGCCATCAAGGGCACCTACGACGGCGAGGTCTCGCTCCGCGACCCGAACCACCCCGACTCCTTCACCATGAAGGCCACCGGGTCGGGTGCGCCCGGCACCGTCGACGCCGACGTCGTCGTGCGCCTCGCGCCCGCAACCGGCGGTGGCACGGCCCTCACCTACGACGCCGACGCGGCCGTCGGCGGCGTCATCGGCGGTGTCGGGCAGCGGATGCTCGCCGGCGTGACGAAGAAGATGGCGGGCCAGTTCTTCTCGGCCGTCGACGCCGACATCAGCGGGGTCCGCCCCGCGGCCAAGGGCGCCCCCGCCGCCGCGCCCGCCGCGGCACCCGGCATCCCTGCGGCGACGACGGGCGAGGCCGTGGCCGCGCCGACGACGTATGCCGGTGGGCCCGGTCCCGCGGCCGCGTTCGCCGGGCGCGAGTTCGCGCTGGGCGTCGTGACCGGTGGGGTGGTCGCCCTCGTCGGCGTCCTCGTCGGTTGGGCCGCGGGACGGAGGGGCTGACGTGCGCGCCTTCACCGCCGCGGCCGTCCAGGTCGCCCCCGTCGCCGGACCGCTCACCGCCGAGTCGATCCGGGCCAACCTCGAGCGCTGCGTCGAGATGACCCGCGAGTGCGTGGCCGCGACGGGCGCCGAGCTCGTCGTGCTCCCCGAGTCGGCGACGACCGGGTTCACGCCCAACTGCTCGAAGGAGGAGCTCTGGGACCTCGTCTCGAAGCTGCCCGGCGCGATGACCGAGCCGATCCAGGCCGTCGCCCGCGAACTCGACGTGCACGTCTGCTTCGGCACCTACGAGCGCGGGCCCGAGCGCGGCGTCGTCTACAACTCGTCGGTGCTCGTCGACCCCGCCGGCGAGGTGCTCGGCGTCTACCGCAAGACCCACCCGTTCTGCTCCGAGATCGTCTCGGGGGGCGGCTGGGTCACGCCGGGCGACACCGTGACGGTGTGCGACACCGAGCTCGGCCGCATCGGCATGATCATCTGCTTCGACGGCGACTACCCCGAGCTCTCCCGCATCCAGGCGGTGCAGGGCGCCGAGGTCATCTGCCGCCCGTCGGCCCTGCTGCGCTCGGCCGACATCTGGGACCTCACCTCGCGCGCCCGTGCCTACGACAACCACGTCTACGTCATCGGCGCCAACGCCGTCGGCGCCGACCCGGCCGGCGTGCTCTACTTCGGCAACTCGCACATCGTGACGCCGATCGGTCACGTCGTGGCCAAGGCGGCGACGCACCCCGGCTGGGTGGCGGCCCGGCTCGACCCGGCCGACGCGCTCGCCTCGCTGACGCCGGGCTCGAACGTCGGCCAGGCGTTCGACCACCTGCGCGACCGCAACCTCGACCTCATCCGCAACCACCGGGCCGAGCTCGAGGGCGCCGCCGAGACGTCCTTCCCGCACGCCCCGATCCACCGCGGCGACGCCGGCTGACGCCGACCGACACGCACGACGCCCTGAGGCCGGGCCGACCGACGACCGTTGGTGGGCCCGGCCTCGCGGCGAGACGGCTCCTGCCGTGTGCCGGCACGTGGGCGGGTGGGCAACGGTCGTCCGTCGGCCCGTGGGCTCAGCTCCCGGCTGCGCGGCGGACCGCTGCCGCCCGACCGGCGAGGTGGCGACGCTCGGCCTCGTTCGTCGCGATGCCGGCCGCCCGCTCGAGGTGCCGGGCCGCCTCGTCGGCGCGGCCGGCCATCTCGAGCAGCCGTCCCCGCACCGCGAGCCACCGGTGCGTCGCACCGAGGTCGGGCTCGACGGCGTCGACGACGGCGAGTGCGGCGTCGGGTCCCTGCGCCATCGCCACGGCGACGGCGCGGTTCAGCGTCACGACGGGGTTGTGCGTCACGCGTTCGAGCAGCTCGTAGAGCCGGAGGATCTCGGCCCAGTCGGTGTCCGCCGCCGTGGCGGCGCGGCCGTGCACGGCCGCGATCGCCGCCTGCAGCTGGTAGTCCCCGACCGCGCCGTGGGCGAGCGCCTCGTCGAGCCGGGCTAGGCCCTCGGCCACGAGGGCGGCGTCCCAGAGCGAGCGGTCCTGCTCGGGCAGCGGCACGAGCTCGCCGTGGCCGTCGGTGCGGGCGGGGCCGCGCGCCTCGAGCAGGAGCATGAGGGCCAGCAGACCGGAGGCCTCCGCATGGTCGGGCACGGCCGCCACGAGCAGTCGCGTGAGCCGGATCGCCTCGCGGGAGAGGTCGACCCGCCGCAGCTGCGCCCCGCGCGAGCTCGTGTGGCCCTCGTTGAAGACGAGGTAGAGCACGTGCAGCACGGACGGGAGGCGGGCGTCGAGATCGGCAGCGGGCGGCATCCGGAAGCGGGCGCCCGACGCACGGACCGTCGCCTTGGCCCGGCTGATCCGCTGCGCCATCGTCGCCTCGGGCACGAGGAACGCGTGCGCGATCTCGGCGGTCGTGAGACCACCGACCGCGCGCAGCGTCAGCGCGATCGCCGACGCCGGCGTCAGCGACGCGTGGCAGCAGAGCAGGAGGAGGGCCAGGCTGTCGTCGCGGTCGTCCGGGTCGGCGGCGGGCACGTCCCACGCGATGACGCGGGCCTCCCGCGCGCGGCGCGCCGAGTCGCTGCGCCACAGGTCGACGAGCCGGCGCGACGCCGCCGTGACGAGCCACGCCCGGGGCTCCGCGGGCACCCCGTCGACGGGCCAGCGCCCGGATGCCACGAGCAGCGCCTCCTGCACGGCGTCCTCGGCCGCGTCGAAGTCGCCGAACCTGCGGCTGACGATGCCGACGACCTGCGGCGCGAGCTCGCGCAGCAGGTCGTCGACGGTCGACGGAGCGCTCAGGACGCACCCTCGGCGGTGCGGAGGAAGGCGTCCATGCCCTCGGGGTCGGCGGGCGGCTCGTCCATGACCTGCCGCACGTGGACCGGCTGCTGCGTCGGGCGCCCACCACGTCCCGGCACGGCCGAGACCCGCGCGGCAATCTCGATCGCCCGCGCCTCCGACGCGACCTCGACGACCTGGAAGCCGGCGAGCCACTCCTTGAACTCCGAGAACGGGCCGTCCGTCACGACGGGCGCGCCGCCGTCGCTCGTCACGATCTTGGCGAGGTCGGGGCCGGTGAGGATCGTCCCCTCCACGAGCTCGCCCGAGGCCATCAGCTCGTCGTTGAGGGCGCCGTAGTGGTCGAGGTGCGCCTGCACCTCGGCGGGCTCCCACTCCGACATGGGGGTGTCGTCCGGGCCGGACCGGAAGTCGACGCCGATGAGGTACCTGGCCATCTGTTTGCTCCTTCGTCGTGTCGTGCCAGCGTGGCACGCTCACCCGTGGGACGGAGCCGGCGGCGCGCCCTCGACATCATCCCGACGGACCGTGCGCGGGCCGCGCGACACGAGCGCCGTGACCACGGCGAGGACGAGCACCACGACGAGGAGGACGGTCAGCACGACGGCGCCCGTCGGGTCGTCCCACAGCACGAGGACGAGGGCCCCCACGGCGACGACGGAGCCGGCCGCCGCGCGCGGGCGGCGCGTCACGGCGACACCGAGGGGGCCGTGGGACAGGTCGCGCCACAGCCCGCGTCCGACGGCGAGCGCCCGGCCGGCGAGGCGGGCCACGGCGGCGCGGTGGCCGAGCAGCGCCGTGAGCCCGGCGGCGACGAGGACCACGACGAACGCGAGCCGGAT
This sequence comes from Terrabacter sp. NPDC000476, assembly GCF_040300125.1. Classification (NCBI taxonomy): domain Bacteria; kingdom Bacillati; phylum Actinomycetota; class Actinomycetes; order Micrococcales; family Intrasporangiaceae; genus Terrabacter; species Terrabacter sp. NPDC000476. The sequence continues at coordinate 547,740 of NZ_JBEPDF010000003.1, read as the reverse complement.
GCCGTCACGGAGGAAGCGCGTCAGGGTGTCGAAGACGGCGGCGGAGGCCGGCGTCGACAGGACCGTGGTCGGCATCCGGTCGAGGTAGACCTCGCGGGCCACGAGCAGACCGGCACGCAGGAGCAGCAGGCCGAGCGCCGTCGCGAGCGCGGCCCGCAGCACGGTCCGGCGCCGGCGCCCGGGCGTGAGGGCGACGCCGCCGGCGATCGCGGCCAGCCCGACCCACGGCAGCCAGTCGGCGAGGGTGCGCAGCCACCGCACGAGCTGCTGGGCGCGTTCGACGCCGTCGAGCCGGGCGATCTCGATGGAGGTCCCCACCGCCGGGATCGACTGCGCGACCGTGAGGCCCGAGGCCACGAGCCGGGCCTTCACGAGCTCGATGACGGGTGCGAGGTCGAGCAGCACCGCTCCCCCGGAGACCGTCACGGCCTGTCCGTCGTCCTTGCCCGTCAGGATGCCGACGAGCGTCGCGTGCGCCGCCCGGTTCGCGGCCGTCCACACCGCCGCGAACTGTTCGCTCACCACGGCGCGGTGCACGGCGGCCGCGACGAGGCCCGTGACCGCGGACGCGATCGGCGCACGCAGCCGCTGCGCCTGCTGGGGCAGCGCCTCGGCGACGAGCCCGCCCACGTCGAGGCGCGCGGCGATCTGCCGGTTGGCGACGGCCTCGACGGCCGCCTGCACGCCCGGGTCGGTGGCGAGCGGAGCCGTGTTGGCCACGTAGCGCTCGGTGTCGAGCACCTGGTTGCGGGCCCAGACCGCCGGCACCGTCAGGGTCAGGCACAGGGCGCCGACGACGACGAGCACGACGACCGTGGTGCTGCGGGCGAGGCGACGGGCCCGGGCGCCGCCGGGCGACTCGAGCGCGGCGTTGCGGCGGCGCAGCCGCTCGACCTCCGCCTCGAGCGCCGCGACGTCGGCGCGCCTGTCCTCGTCGGCCATGCCGCCCTCCTCCCGACCCGCGCCCGGATGCCGGGTCGCCCACCCAGCGTCGCGCCGGTGGCCGGGCGCGGCATCATGCGCCGCGGGTGAGAGCACGCCGGAACGACGAAATGCGGGATTGGCGAGGTGTGAGCCGGGAGGGCCGTTCCGTTGGCAGGTTGTGCCAACGAAACGGCGCGGCCATCTGCCGTTGAATCGGTGCAGCCCAGCCCGCACGTCACACCCGAGGAGCGCGCATGCCCGACGCGACCACCCAGCCCGCCGAGACCGGGGCGTCCGCCACCCGTCGCATCCGCATCGGGATCGACACCGGCGGCACGTTCACCGACGTCGTCGCCCTCGACGAGGTGTCGGGCGAGCTCGTCACGACGAAGACGCCGTCGACGCCCGGCAACCCCGCCGACGGCTTCCTCAACGGCGTGCGCAAGGTGCTCGACCTCATGGGCGCGAGCGGTGACGACATCACCGCGGTGTCGCACGGCACGACCGTCGCGACGAACAAGCTCCTCGAGGGCAAGGTCGAGGCGCTCGGCTTCATCACGACCGAGGGCTACGAGTTCATCCTCGAGATCGCCCGCCAGGCCGTGCCCGACGGCTACGGCAACTCCTACTTCTGGGTCAAGCCCCCGCGCATCGTCCCGGCCGACTACGTCAAGACCGTCGGCGGCCGCATCGACTTCGAGGGCAACGAGATCCGGCCGTTCGACGAGGAGAGCGCCGTCCGCGCGGCCCGCTGGTTCAAGGAGCGCGGCATCACGACCATCGGCGTCTGCCTCCTGCACTCCTACGCCGACGACAGCCACGAGCTCGCGCTGCGCGAGGTGCTGCGGCGCGAGCACCCCGAGGCGATCGTGTCGATCAGCTCGGAGGTGCTGCGCGAGTACCGCGAGTACGAGCGCTCGATGACGACCCTCGTCGACGCCGCGGTCAAGCCGAACGTGTCGCGCTACGTCGCCAACATCCACCAGCGGCTCGACGACTTCGTCAGCAGCGGCGCGAAGCTGCCCTTCTACATCATGAAGTCCAACGGCGGCGTGCTCTCCGCCGACGAGGTCGTGCACCAGCCGATCACGACGGTCCTCTCCGGACCGGCGGCCGGGGCGCTGGGCGCGGGCCTCATCGCGAGCCGTGCGGGCTTCGAGAAGGTGCTCACCTGCGACGGCGGCGGCACCTCGACCGACGTCTCGGTCGTGCTCGGCGGCGAGCCGACCCTGACGACCGAGGGCTCCGTCGGCGCCTACCCGAGCAAGATCCCGATGATCGACGTCGTCACGGTCGGTGCGGGCGGCGGCTCCATCGCCTGGGTCTCCCCCGAGGGCTCGCTCAAGGTCGGCCCGCAGTCGGCCGGCGCCGACCCCGGCCCGCTCTGCTACGCCAAGGGCGGCCTCGAGCCGACCATCACCGACGCCCACGTCACCCTGGGGCGCATCCCCCCGCACCTGCTCGGCGGCGAGATCCCGCTCGACGTCGACGCCGCGCGGGCGGGCATCACCGAGCTCGCGGCACGGCTCGACCTCGACTTCGAGCGGTGCGCGACCGGCATCCTCGAGATCTCGGCGTGGAACCAGGCCAACGCCCTGCGCCAGGTGTCGGTCAAGCGCGGCCTCGACGTGCGCGACTTCATGCTCGCGACCTTCGGCGGCTCGGGCTCGCTGCTCGCCTGCCGCCTCGTCGACATCCTCGGCCTCGCCGGCGTCGTCGTGCCGCAGAACCCCGGCAACGTCTCGGCCTTCGGCCTGCTCACCGTCGACGTCAAGAACGACTACGTGCAGACCGCCGTCGCCCGCCAGCACGCGCTCGACTTCGCGGCCGTGCAGAAGACCTTCGACGACCTGACGGGCCGCGCCGCCGCCGCGCTCGACGCCGAGGGCTTCCCCCGTGACGCGCACCGCTACACGCGCACCATCGACCTGCGCTACTTCGGCCAGGCCTACGAGGTGCGGGTCAGTGCCCCCGACGGCGAGGTCGACGCCGCGTACGCCGCCGGTGTGGCCGAGCGCTTCCACGACGAGCACCGCGCGCTCTACGGCTACGACTTCCGCGACGACCCCACGCAGCAGGTCGAGTGGGTCAACCTGCGCGTCACCGGCGTCGGCCCGATCACCCGTCCCGAGCTGCGCGAGCTCGGGGCCGCCGAGGGCGCCGCCGACGTGCGCGAGCGGGCCCACCGCAGCACCCGCCCGGTCTGCTTCGACCCCGAGGACGGCTACGTCGACACCGACGTCTGGTGGCGTCCCGACATGCTCGCCGGCGACGTCGTCACCGGCCCCGCGATCGTCGAGGAGTTCGGCTCCACGGTCCCCGTCCACCCCGGCTTCGTCGTCCGCGTCGACAGCCTCGGCAACCTCGTCATCACCAAGGAGGCCTGAGATGTGCTTCTCCTGCCAGACCGCGGCCACGCGCCTCGCCCCCGTCGACGCCGCCGTCGGCTCCCACGCGAGCAGCACGGAGGCCGGCCACACGGACGGGCCCGTCAACCCCGCGGGGCTCCCGACGGCGTACGAGCACGGCAACCGGCTGACGCCCGAGGGCAGCTCGGTCGACCCGATCCTCGTCGAGATCGTCGAGGGCACCCTCGCGAGCGTCGAGATGGAGGTCGAGACGGCCATCGCGCGTACGTCGCGCTCCCCCATGATCCGTGACGCGCACGACTTCCGCGCCGGCATCCACGACCGCCAGCTGCGCAAGCTGACCGGTCGGTCCTACAGCGCGCTCGTGCACCCCATCGCGCGCGACTTCCCGCTCTCCGAGATGAGCGAGGGCGACGTCTTCTTTCACAACGACGTCTACGAGTCGGAGGGCGGCATCGGCCACCTGCCCGACCTCTGCGTCACCGTGCCGGTCTTCTCTGGCGGCGAGGTCGTCGCGTTCGTGCAGGCCTTCGGGCACCACGACGACATCGGTGGCGCCGTGCCGGGCTCGATGCCGAGCAACGCGCAGACCGTCTTCGAGGAGGGACTCTCGGTCCCGCCGATCAAGCTGTGGGACAAGGGCGTTCCGAACCAGGCCGCCCTGCGCATCATGACGCGCAACAGCCGCATGCCCGACAGCCTGGCCGCCGACCTCGACGCCGAGTGCTCGGCCTGCCTCATGGGCGCGCGCCGCCTCAGCGAGCTCTTCGAGCGCTACGGCCGTGACACCATCGAGGCGGCGTTCGACGCGATCCTCGACAAGACGACGGAGACCTACCGCCGCGAGATCCTCAGCAAGATCCCCGACGGCACCTACGTCTGGGAGGACTACGCCGAGCACGACGGCGTCGACGAGCCGATGCTGCACACGCAGCGCATCACCCTGACCAAGGTCTCGACCGGCGGCCCCGGCCCCGGCGACGGCGGCCCGAAGCTCGTCATCGACTTCACCGGCACGGCCAAGCAGGCCAAGGGCCCGATCAACCACTGCGGCGACTACGTCGGCGGCAACTTCCTCAAGAAGTGGCTCGCCCCGATCCTCCGCAACCTCGCCGACACCCCCGAGCGGATGGCCGAGCTCGACGTCAACGAGGGCATCGTGCCGCTCATCGAGATGAAGTTCCCGGAGAAGGGCACGCTGCTCACGCCGATCTACCCGGCGCCGACCAACGCCCGCACCTTCGTCATCCTGCGCCTCCTCGGCGTGCTCGCCGGCGTCGTCGCCAAGGCCGTCGACGGCCGGATGCCCGCGGACCAGGAGACGATCCGCTACACGGGCGTCTACGGCAAGGACCGCGACGGCAACGACTACCTCATGCGCGAGGTGCTCGGCGGCGGCTCGGGCGGCCGCTACTACGCGGACGGCGAGGACACGATCCACGTCGTGCCCGACAGCCGCAACCTGCCGACCGAGTTCACCGAGAGCCGCTTCCCGTTCATCGTCGAGCGGCTCGGCCTGGCCGTCGACTCCGGCGGCGCCGGTCGTCACCGCGGTGGGCTCGGCTACGAGAAGCACATCCGCATGCTCAAGGACGCGAACTTCATGTCGATCGCGGACCGCTCGATCCTCGCGTGCTGGGGCGTCAAGGGTGGCAAGGCCGGTCGTCCCTTCGAGGTGACCGTCGACGTGGGTGGCCCCGACGAGCGCACCGTCGACGCGCTGGCCGACGCCGAGGTCATCAAGGCCGGGCAGGTCATCCGCATCCGCACGACGGGCGGTGGCGGCTGGGGCGACCCGCTCGAGCGCCCCTACGACGAGGTCGAGCGCGACCTCCGGTGGGGCAAGGTCTCCATCGAGGGCGCGCTCCGCGACTACGGCGTCGTCGCCTCGGGCGACAAGGAGGCCCCCGTGATCGACGCGGCCGCGTCCGACGCGGAGCGCGGGCGTCGCCGGGCCGAGCGCCCGGAGGAGTCCCCGTTCTTCGACCGCGGTCCGGGCTACGCGGCCCTCGCCGAGGGCAAGGTGGCCGCGGATGTCGACTGGCTCTGACGCCGGGGACGAGATCCGTGACGACGAGCGCACCGCACCGGCCGACCCGGGCGACGGTGCTCGTCGTCGGCGCGGCCGGCAAGACCGGCCGCGCGATGACGGCCGCCCTGTCGCGGCGCGGCGTCGACGTCCGCGCTGCCCTACGATCGCCGGCGAGGGCCGAGACGGCGTATGCCGCTGGGGCGTCATCGATCTCGGTCGTTGACCTCGAGACGGGGCTGGGTCTCGACGAGGCGGTGGACGGCGTCGACGCCGTCTACCACCTCGCCCCCAACGTCCACCCCGACGAGGTGGGCATCGCCGAGCGCGTGGCTACCGCGGCCGCGCGTGCCGGGGTCAGCCGGTTCGCCTTCCACTCCGTGCTGCACCCGGACGACGCCTCGATGCCGCACCACGTGCGCAAGGGGCGCGCCGAGGCCGTCGTGCGCGAGCTCCTGCCGCACGCGACCGTGCTCCGCCCGGCGGCCTACCACCAGAACCTCGTCGGGGCCGCCCTCGCCGGGCGGATCGCCGTGCCGCACTCGCTCGACACACCCTTCACGAACGTCGACCTCCACGACGTCGGCGAGGTCGCGGCGACGGTGCTGACGACCCCCGGCCACGAGGGCCGCGCGCTCGACCTCGCCGGCCCGGAACGGCTCACCGTGCGCGAGCAGGCCGCGGTCGCGGCCGACGTGCTCGCGCGCCCCGTCGTCGCCGAGCAGCTCGCCCCCGAGACGTGGGCCGAGGGGCCGGGAGCCGCCCTGGGCGAGCAGGCCCGCGCCGACCTGCTCGCGATGTTCACGGCATACGACCGCGGCGGTCTCGTCGGCGATCCGGCCACCCTGACGGCCCTCCTCGGGAGGCGGCCCACCACGTGGGCCCGGGTCCTGGTGGCTGAATCCACCACAACCTGAGGGCGGTCCCGCTGTCAGATGTTGACGAAGAGCGGTGTTTGTGAGCGATGGCACAGTCCTCCGCAACGGCACAGGCCGCACTCACACACCGACCTCGCGGTCGGAGCACCCCTTGGAGAACACATGGCACGCCTCACGTTCGTCCGGATCGCCGCCCCTGTCCTCACCGTCGCCCTGCTCACCACCGCCTGCGGGTCCGGTGACGCGGGCTCCGGCGCCACCGGCGGCGGGAGCGGCGACAGCCCCCGCATCGCCGCGATCTTCTCCGGGTCGGCGACCGACGCCGACTACAACGCCCTCGGCCTGCTCGCCCTCCAGGCCGCCGAGAAGTCCTCGGGCGCGCAGACCGCGCACTCCGAGAGCGTGCCGGTCCCCGACGCCGAGCGCGTGATGAAGGAGTACCTCGCCGACGGGTACACCGTCATCTGGAGCCACGGCAGCCAGTACTTCGAGGCCACGAGCAAGCTCGCGAAGCAGAACCCCGACGTCACCTTCATCGGCGAGTTCGACGACAAGCCGAAGGAGGCCGTGCCCAACCTGTGGGTGCTCGACCGCAACTTCCACACCGCGTTCTACCCGCTGGGCGTGCTCGCCGCCGCCCAGACCAAGTCGGGCAAGATCGGCTACGTCGGCGGCCTGTCGCTGCCGTTCTCGTACTCCGAGGTGCACGCCGTCAACCAGGCGCTCAAGGACAACGGGTCGAACGCGACCGTGACCCCGGTGTGGACGGGCGACTTCAACGACCCGACCAAGGCCCAGCAGATCACCTCGCAGCTCGTCGGCCAGGGCAACGACGTCATCATCGGCTCGCTCAACCTCGGCATGGTCGGCGCCTTCCAGGCCGTCAAGGGCAAGACGGACGACGTCGTCGTCACGGCGAAGTACACCGACAAGTCGCAGTTCGACCCGGAGCACTACGCGACGGCCGCGATCTACGACTTCACCAAGCCCCTCGGCGACATGCTGACGAAGATCAAGGCCGGCGAGCGCAGCGGCTACTACCCGCTCGGCTTCGACGCCGGTGTCTCGATCCAGACCCCGAAGAACGTCGACCCCGCCGTGGCCAAGAAGGTCGAGCAGGCCGTCGCCGACATCACGTCGGGCAAGATCACGGTCGAGAAGAACCTCACCGCGATCAAGTGACGGCGCGGACATGAGCGAGCACACCGCGCGAGACGCGCGCCCCCTCCTGCACATGGACGGGATCCGCAAGACGTTCGGGCCGGTCGTGGCCCTCGACGGCGTCGACCTCACGGTCGGCCGCAACGAGGTGCACGGCCTGCTCGGCGGCAACGGCGCCGGCAAGACGACCCTGATGAACGTCCTCTACGGCCTCTACCGCGCCGACAGCGGCACGGTCACCCTCGACGAGCAGGAGGTCGTCATCCGCGACCCCCGCGACGCGATCTCCCACGGGATCGGGATGGTCCACCAGAACTTCCTCCAGGTGGACACCTACTCGGTCACCGAGAACATCGTCCTCGGCACGCACCTCCCCTCGTGGCCGGCCCTCGACCTCGGCGGCGCGGCCGACCGGATCGGCGACCTGTCGACGCGCTTCGGCCTCACCGTCGACCCCCGGGCGACCATCGCCGACCTCTCGGTCGGGCTGCGCCAGCGCGTCGAGATCCTCAAGGCGCTCTACCGCGGCGCCAAGGTGCTGGTGCTCGACGAGCCCACCACGAACCTCACTCCGCAGGAGGTGGACTCGCTCTTCGGCTCGTTGCGGGCGATCGTCGACGAGGGCATGAGCGTCGTCTTCATCACGCACAAGATCCGCGAGACCATGTCGGTCTGCGACACGTTGACCGTCATGCGCGACGGCCGGCGGATCGGCACCGTGGCCCGGCGCGAGACCTCCCCCACCGAGCTCGCCAAGCTCATGGTCGGTGACGACGCGATGGTGAGCCGCGTGACCGAGGTCGTCACGGCCGGCATGGCCGCGCCCACGTCGGGCGTGGCCGGCCACGCCGCTGCCGCTCCTGCCGGCGCGTCGGGTGCGTCGGGTGCGTCGGGTGCGTCGGACCGGTCGGCGACCGGCGTCGCCGACCCCGACGCCCCGCCCGCGCGGGTGGTCGTCGAGGGGCTCGTCGCGCACAACGACCACGGGGTGGTGGCGGCCGACGTCAGCCTCTCGGTCCGGGGCGGCGAGATCGTCGGCATCGCCGGCGTCGCCGGCAACGGCCAGGTGGAGCTCGTCGAGGCGCTCTCGGGCGTGCGACCGGCGGCCGCCGGCTCGATGGCGCTCGACGGACGCGACCTCGCCGGCGAGCCGACCGCGGCCTGGCTCGACGGGGGCGTGGCCTACGTGCCCGAGGACCGCCACCGTGACGGCATCCTGCCCTCCGAGAGCATCGTCGAGAACCTCGTCCTCGGCGCGCAGCGCGGTCGCCGCTTCCGCACGGGACCGTTCCTCGACTGGCGCCGGGCCCGGGCCCACGCCGACGCCGCGATCCGCGACTTCTCGATCAAGGCGCCCTCGGCCGGCACGCCCGCCGCGCAGCTCTCGGGCGGCAACATCCAGCGGATCATCCTGGCCCGCGCCTTCTCGCACGAGCCCGGCTTCCTCATCCTGCACAACCCGACCCGGGGTCTCGACATCCCGTCGACGCAGTTCGTCTACGACCGCACGCGCGAGGCGGCGCAGAACGGCTCGGCCGTCCTGCTCGTCTCCGAGGACCTCGACGAGCTGACGCACCTGTGCGACCGCGTGCTCGTCGTCTACTCGGGTCGCATCGTCGGCGAGCGCCGGCGCGGGGAGTACGACCAGTACGAGATCGGCCACCTGATGGCCGGCCTGGAGGAGTCCGCATGACCACCACCACCAGCACCCCGGTCGAGACGCCGCCGCAGGCCGAGGCCCCGCGCGGCCGCGGGGGTTCGCTCGCGGGCCGGATCGGCTCGTACGTCGTCGCCGTCCTGCTCGCCTTCGTCGTCGCCGGTGTCGTCATCGCCGCGCTCGGCCACAACCCCGTCGACGCCTACCGCGCGATCCTCACGACGTCGTTCAAGTCGGGCTTCGGCCTGGTCGAGACGGTGCACAAGTGGGTGCCGCTCGTGCTGCTCGCGCTCGCCTTCACGATCCCGCTGGCGGCCGGGAAGTACAACATCGGCGGCGAGGGGCAGCTGCTCGTCGGCGCGACGGCCAGCGCGGCGGCGGGCATCCTGCTCGCCGACCTGCCGATGGTCGTGCTCCTCCCGGTCGTGCTCGTCGTCGGCGTCCTCGCCGGCGCGGTGTTCGCCTGGATCGCGGCTTGGCTCATGGACCGCTTCGGCATCAACGAGATCCTCAGCACCGTGCTGCTCAACTTCGTCAGCTTCGGCATCGTCGACTACGTCGCCTCCGAGGTCTGGAGCGACCCGGCGGCCGGCCACCCGACGACGATCCCCATCGGCGAGGGCGGCCTGCTCCCCCTCGTCGGTCGCCCACCCATGCACCTCGGTGTCGTGCTCGCCGTGCTCGTCGCGGCCGCGACGGTCGTGGTCATGCGGCGCAGCGTGCCGGGCTACGAGCTGCGCGCGGTCGGGGCGAACGGCCGCGCGGCCCAGGTGCACGGCATCCGGATCGGGCGGGTGGCCGTCGGCTCGCTCGTCGTCGGCGGCGCCCTCGCCGGCCTGGCCGGGGCCATCGAGGTCGCCGGCGTGCACGGCAAGCTCATCGAGGGCATGCAGTCGAACTACCTGCTCCTCGGCATCATCATCGGCCTCATCGCGCGCGGCAACGCGCTGGCCGTGCCCTTCGTGGCCTTCGGCATCGCCGTGCTCGAGGTCGGCTCCAGCGCCATGCAGCGCAGCGCCGGCGTCCCGAGCGAGATGGTGCTCATCGTCGAGGCGCTCATCCTGCTCTTCCTGCTCTTCTCCGACGTCGTCGGATCCCGCCTGAGGAGGCACGCCCGATGACCGAGGTCACCTCGTTCCTGCAGCTCGTCGTCACCGCCATGGTGCCGTTCATCCTCGCGGCCCAGGGCACGATGCTCGCCGGTCGTGCCGGCGTCTTCAACGTGGCCCAGGAGGGCCTGATGATGCTCGGCGCGAGCGTCGGCTTCCTCGTGTCGCTCACGTTCGGCGGCAACCTCGTCGGCCTGCTCGTCGCGGGTCTCGTCGGCGGCGGTTTCGGCTGGTTCCTCGGCTGGGTCACGACGCGCTTCCGCCTCGACCAGTTCGTCATCGGGCTCGCGCTCTTCTTCGCCGCGACCGGCATCGCGTCGCTGCTCTACAAGGTCGTCATCGGCGTCACGCTCCAGCCGCCGCTCATCCCGACGCTCGACGACCTCAGCATCCCGGGCCTGTCCGCGATCCCGGTCCTCGGCCCGGTGCTCTTCGAGCAGTCGGCCATGGTCTACTTCGCGTTCCTCGTCTCGGGGCTGCTCTACTGGCTGCTCTACCGCACGAACCACGGCCTGTCGCTGCGGTCGGTCGGTGAGAACCCCAAGGCGGCGGACAGCCTCGGCGTCAACGTCGCCCGCACCCGCATCTGGTGCAGCGCCGGCGGCGCCGCCCTGATGGCCCTGGCGGGCGCGTACCTGCCGATGACCTACACCGGCACCTACACCGAGGGCATGGTGGCCGGGCGCGGCTGGCTCGCGATCGCCCTCGCCTTCTTCGGCGGGTGGCGGCCGCAGTACATCCTCGCCGGCTCGGCGTTCTTCGCCGGCATGGAGGTGCTGGCCCTGCGGGTGCAGGTCGGCGGGCTCGACGTGCCGCACCAGTTCATCTCGATGCTGCCCTACGTCGCGACCCTGCTCGTCATGATGTTCGCCCTGCGGTGGGCCAGCATCCCGGCCTTCCTCGGGCGCAACTACGACCGCGAGAGTCGCACCTCGCACTGACGCGGCGTGCGACGACCCTCAGCGTGAGAGGACCGTCGGCCGGAGTCCCCGCCCCCCGGGTGGGGCCTCCGGCCGACGTGCGTCACGACGCTCTCCGGCCCTCGTCGGAGGATCGTCGAACGCCGCGGGCCCCGCGTCGGCGGGCACCGCGTCGGCGGGCACCGGGAACGACTCGGTGAACGCGGCGTGCGGTGTGCGCAGCGCACCGAGCACGCCCAGCTCGCGCCGCAGCGCGGCGACCTCGTCGGCGAGCGCTGCGACGTCACGACGCGTGGCCGCGCCGGTCTCCTGCTCGGCCTCACGCACCCGGTCGACGAGCGACGACGCGAAGGCGGCGGTGATGACGCCGAGCAGCGCGATACCGGCGATCATGAGACCCGCTGCGACGTAACGCCCTTCGGTCGTCGTCGGGTAGCGGTCGCCGTAGCCGACCGTCGTCACGGTGGAGACGGCCCACCACAGCGCGTCCTGGAACGAGCGGATGTTGGCCGTCGGGCTCTGCCGCTCGGCGTCGAGCACGGCGAGCGCGGCCACGAAGATGACGAGCGACGTCGCGCCCACGACGTAGGTGAGCACGCGCCCCCGCAACGAGCTGCCGGCGTGCCGGATGAGCACCGACATGAGCGTGACGAGGCGCAGCGGGCGCAGGGGCCGGAGCACCGGGAGCACGACGACGACGAGGTCGACGAGGTTGTTCCGGACGAAACGCCGACGGTCCGAGGCGAGCCCGACCCGCACGCCGAAGTCGAGGGCGAAGACGGCCCACGTGGCCCACGTCGCCGCGGCGCACAGCGCCTGCTGGGCCGCCGGCAGCCCGGGGTCGAGGATCGGCAGGGCGTAGGCGAGGAGGAAGGCGACGGCGGCGGCGCTCAGCACCCAGCCGGTGCGCGCCTCCCATCGCAGCACCCTGGGCTCGTCGGCTCTCATGGCGCCATCGTGGGCGTCGCACCTGCGCCGCGGTCGGTCGCCGGCTGGGAGGACGCTGGGAGCCGGTCGGCGCGTGGGACGGAGTCGGCGGACCCCGGCGGCGCTGGCAGGGTGCGCCAAGGCATCCGGCCCGTCTCCGGCAAGGGCTGCCGACGCTGCCCGCGCACGGCTGCGGCACAGTGGGACGGGCCCGCGCAGTGCGCGTTGCGGAGCCGACCGCAGCGCCGGAGACCGCGGGCGCCGAGGAGCACCGTGTCCGGATCGCCCGACCCCGCTGCCACCGCCACCCGCCCGGGAGGCGAGGAGCCGTCTGTCGCTGCACCGACCGACCGGCCGAAGCCCCGCCGCCTCGGCGCGCGCGAGCTGCTCGAGACGGTGCTCGACGCGGGCACGTGGAGCAGCTGGGACGCGCCGCCCGACCAGCCCGCCGAGCCGGGCAGCACGTATGCCGCCGAGCTGGCCGCGGCGACCGAGCGCAGCGGGTGCGACGAGGCCATCATCACCGGCGAGGGCCGGTTGCGTGGACGGCGCGTCGCCGTCATCGCCGGCGAGTTCGCCTTCCTCGCCGGGTCGATCGGCGCGGTGGCCGCGGAGCGCATCGTGCTCGCCTTCGAGCGCGCCCGCCGCGAGGAGCTGCCCGTCTTCGCCGCGCCCAGCTCGGGCGGCACCCGCATGCAGGAGGGCACGCCCGCGTTCGTCGGGATGGTGAAGATCAGCGCCGCCTGCGCCCAGCTCAAGGCGGCCGGGCTGCCCTACATCGTCTACCTGCGACACCCCACGACCGGTGGCGTCTTCGCGTCGTGGGGCTCGCTCGGCCAGGTCACCGTCGCGGAGCCGGGCGCCACGATCGGCTTCCTCGGCGCCCGCGTCTACGAGGCCCTCTACGGGCGCGCGTTCCCCGACGGCGTGCAGACCGCCGAGAACCTCTTCGAGCACGGCCTCATCGACGCCGTGCTGCCCGTCGAGGCGCTCGCCGAGACGGCCGACCGGGCGCTCAACGTGCTGATGGCGCCCCACGAGGACCTCCCCGACGTGCCGGAGCTGTCCAAGGAGCCGCTCGCCGACCTGCCGGCGTGGGACTCGATCGGCCGGTCGCGCCGCGAGGACCGGCCCGGCGTCCGGGCCCTGCTGCGCCTCGGCGCCACCGACGTCCTCCCCCTCCACGGCACGGGCCAGGGCGAGTACGACCCCGGCCTGCTCATGGCGCTCGCGCGCTTCGGCGGCGCGCCCTGCGTCGTGCTCGGCCAGGACCGCCGCGGCCAGACGCTCGACGCGCCGCTCTCGCCCAAGGGCCTGCGCGTGGCGCGGCGCGGCATGGCCCTGGCCCGTGAGCTCGGCCTGCCCCTCGTCAGCATCGTCGACACCGCGGGCGCCGCGCTCTCCCAGGAGGCGGAGGAGGGCGGCCTCGCCGGCGAGATCGCCCGCTGCCTCGCCGAGCTCGTGACGCTCGAGGCGCCGACGCTGTGCGTGCTGCTCGGACAGGGCACCGGCGGCGGGGCCCTCGCGGTGATGCCCGCCGACCGGGTCATCTGCGCGCAGCACTCGTGGCTCTCTCCGCTGCCGCCCGAGGGCGCCTCCGCGATCCTGCACCGCGACACCGACCACGCGCCCGAGCTCGCGACCGCGCAGCGGGTGCGTTCGCTCGACCTGCTCGCGGACGGCATCGTCGACCGGATCGTCGCCGAGCACCCCGACGCCGCCGACGAGCCCGAGGACTTCTGCCGGAGGATGAGCCAGACGATCCAGCACGAGCTCGCGGTCCTCGCCCGCGAGCAGCCGGAGCAGCGCCTCGCCGCGCGGCTGGACCGCTACCGCCGCCTCGGCCGCCGCTGACACCGTCGAAGGGCCAACCTTTGCTGGTCTGCTTTCGTCGAGAGGCCAACCTTGGCGGGTCTGCTCCCGTCGAGAGGCCAAACTCTGCGGGTCTGCTTCCGTCGAGTGGCCAGGCGCCGATCGTGGCCCCTCGACCAAGCAGATCCGCAAAAGGTGGCCACTCGACGGGTGGGGGCCACGAGAAGTGGCCTCTCGACGGTGTCAGACCCGCGAACGGTGGCCACTCGACGGGTGGGGGCCACGAGAAGTGGCCTTTCGACGGTTCAGTCGATGTCGCGGTCCTCGATGGTCTGGCGCACCGTGCTCGACGGGCCGGCGGCGCCGCCCGGCCGCTCCTCGCGGGTGATGACCCGCTGGTGACGGGTTCCCTTGCGCCCGTGCCAGATCAGCGCCCCACCGGCGACCATGAGGATGATGCCCACGGTGGGCAGGCTGACGACCGACGTGTTGGCGCGCACCGCGAACGCCAGGATGGCGCCGATGACGGCGAGCAGGACTCCGACTCCCACAGCGTGGCCACCTCTCCGCTCGACGGCTCGTGCGCCTCGCGGCGCTCCCCCGACCCTACCGGCACGTACCCGTCCACCTCGCTCGCGCACCCGCGGCCGACCGCGTGACCGGGGCGGACGGCATACATCTGCCAATGTCGGGGCCCGCGTTGGGCAGGAGGTGCCAACGCGCCCGCTCGTCCCGGCTCCCTAGGCTCACGCCATGACGACCGAGGACGCACCGTGAGGGTGCTCGTCGCCCTGGGCGGCAACGCCATGACCGGGCCCGACGGCAGCGCGACGCCCAAGGCGCAGCGCGCCGCCATCGCCGAGGCGAGCCGGCACCTGGCCGACCTCGTCGCGGCCGGCCACGAGGTGGTCGTGACGCACGGCAACGGCCCGCAGGTCGGCAACCTGCTCGTCAAGAACGAGCTCGCCGCCTCCGTCGTGCCGCCCGTGCCGCTCGACTGGTGCGGCGCGCAGACGCAGGGGACGATCGGCTTCACGCTGCTCGACACGCTCGAGGCGGCGCTCGCCGAGCGCGACGCCGCGCGCCCCGTCGCCGCCCTCGTCTCGCGCACCCTCGTCGACGCCGACGACCCCGGCTTCACCCACCCGACCAAGCCCGTCGGCCGCTTCCTGCCGCGCGAGCAGGCCCAGGCGCTCATCGACCACGGCGAGCGCTGGGAGGACCGCGGCGACAAGGGGTGGCGCCGCGTCGTCGCCTCGCCCGAGCCCCTCGAGGTGCTCGAGACGCACACGCTGCTCACCCTGCTGGGCGCGGGCTACGTCGTCGTCGCGGCCGGCGGCGGCGGGATCCCCGTCGTGCGTGGCGCCGACGGCGCCGTGCAGGGCGTCGAGGCCGTCATCGACAAGGACCTGACGGCTGCGCTGCTCGCTCGCGCCGTCGACGCCGACGTCCTCGTCATCGCCACCGACGTCGCGCACGCGGTCGCCGCGTGGGGCACGCCGGACGCCCACGACATCGGCCGCGTCACGCTCGCCGAGATGGAGGCGTATGCCGCCGAGGGGCACTTCGCGTCGGGCTCGATGGGCCCGAAGGTCGAGGCCGCGCTCCGGTTCGTCCGTGGTGGAGGCCGACGCTCCATCATCACCGCGCTCGACCAGCTCGCTCCAGCCATCGACGGCCAGGTCGGGACCGTCATCGAGAACCCGCAAACAGAAAGGTGATTTCCGTGCCCGAAGCCATTGAGGTGCGCAAGGTCCCCATCCACTCGGTCGCCGACGCGTCGGAGCTCGCGAAGCTCATCGACGACGGCGTGATGGAGGCGAGCCGCGTCATCGCCATCATCGGCAAGACCGAGGGCAACGGTGGGGTCAACGACTACACCCGCATCATCGCCGACCGCGCCTTCCGCGAGGTGCTGGTCGAGAAGGGGGCGCCCGCCGAGCAGGTCAAGCAGGTCCCCATCGTGTGGTCCGGCGGCACCGACGGTGTCATCAGCCCCCACGCGACGATCTTCGCGACCGTGCCCGCCGAGAAGGCCGAGCCGTCCGACGAGCTGCGCCTCACGGTCGGCTTCGCGATGAGCGAGCCGATCAAGCCGGAGGAGATCGGCTACGTCGCGATGGTCAGCAAGGTCGCCGACGCCGTCAAGGTCGCCATGGAGCGGGCCGGCATCACCGACCCCGCCGACGTGCACTACGTGCAGACGAAGACGCCGCTGCTCACGATCCACACGATCCGCGACGCCAAGTCGCGCGGCCAGCAGGTCTGGACCGAGCACACCCACGAGTCGATGGACCTCTCCAACGGCACGACCGGCCTCGGCATCGCCGTCGCCCTCGGCGAGATCGAGATGCCGACGGACGCCGACGTCATGCACAACCGCTCGCTCTACTCCTCGGTCGCCTCGTGCAGCTCGGGTGTCGAGCTCGACCAGGCGCAGGTCGTCGTCGTCGGCAACGCCCGCGGCGTCGGCGGTCGCTACCGCATCGGCCACTCCGTCATGCAGGACGCCCTCGACGCCGACGGCATCTGGTCGGCCATCAAGGACGCCGGGCTCGACCTGCCGGAGCGCGCCCACACGAGCGACATCCAGGGCCGCCTCGTCAACGTCTTCCTCAAGTGCGAGGTGAGCCAGGACGGGCAGGTGCACGGCCGTCGCAACGCCATGCTCGACGACTCCGACGTGCACTGGCACCGCCAGATCAAGTCGTGCGTCGGTGGCGTCACGGCCGCGGTGACCGGCGACCCGGCCGTCTTCGTGTCGGTCTCGGCCGCGCACCAGGGCCCCGACGGCGGCGGCCCCGTGGCCGCCATCGTCGACCTCGGCGAGGGCGAGCCGACCGGCTACCGCTGGACCCGCTGACCCCGGTCCGACGTATGCCGAGTGCCCAGGTCCTCACGGGGGCCTGGGCACTCGCACGTTCCCACCCACCCCGGCTCGCGCGCGCCCGGTGGGGCGGCGCGGGCCCGGTGCGGGGTCCCGGTCAGGGGGTGGGAGCCAGGGCCTCCTCGGCGCGGGCGGGAGCCACGACGGACGGTCGGTTCGCGACCTGCTCGTGCACGGCGAGGCCGACGACCGAGGCCAGCACGACCGCGAAGCCGACCCACTGCGAGCCGGTCAGGCTCGCGTCGAGCGCCACGACCCCGACGAGCGCCGCCGTGAGCGGGAAGGCGAGCTCGGCCAGCGTGGCGCGGGAGGCCGGGGTGCGCCCGAGCGCCCGGTAGTAGAGCAGCAGCGCGAGCAGGCCCGGGATCGCCGCGAGCAGCAGGATGTTCGGGGCGGCGTCCCAGCCGAGCGCGAGGGGCGTGGAGGTCACGAGGTTCAGCACGAGCAGGGTGACGAGCCCGACGACGAACCGCAGGGCCGTGATGTCGGCGAAGCGCAGCTGCGCGCTCGCGGCCCGTCCGAGCACCGTGCCGGCGGCCCAGAGCCCGGCGGCGCCGACCGCGAGCGCCGCGGCCTTCGCGCTCGAGACCGTGACGCCGAGCGGGTCGGCGAACGCGAGCAGCCACGCGCCGGCGAGCGCCGGCACGGCGAAGAGGACGTAGCGCGCGTGCAGCCGTTCGCCGAGGACGACCGCCGCGAGGGCGACGGCGATGACCGGCTGGAGCTTCTGCAGCACCTGCGGCGTGATCGGGTCGCCGGTGCGGAACGCGGCCGTGAACAGGGTCGTGGCGAGCGCCGACGAGCCGGCGCCGATGACGAGCACGCTGACCTTCGTGCGCACGTCCGCGGCGAGCACCCGGCGGACGGCCGGCACCACCCACGGGCTGACGAGCACCACGAGCACGAGGTGCTCCCAGAAGACGATGGCGAGCGCGGGGTACTCGCGGGCGAGCGGCTCGCGCCACAGCGCGGAGAGCCCCCAGAACGAGGCGGCGAGGGCGACGAGCCAGGTGCGGTCGGAGCCGCGGGAGCGGGAGCCGGTCGGGCCGGCGGCACGGGAGAGGTCGGGCATGCGGCTCAGCCTGTCATCCCCGGCGCGCCGGCCGACCACGAGCCCACCGGACACGCGGACGGCCACGACCCGTCGGGGTCGTGGCCGCCTCGTGGCCCTCGGAACCGTCGCGTCAGTGCGCGAAGTGCCGGGTGCCGGTGAAGTACATCGTCACGCCGGCCGCCTGCGCCGCCGCGACGACCTCGTCGTCGCGGATCGAGCCGCCCGGCGCGACGACGGCGCGCACGCCCGCGTCGAGCAGGATCTGCAGGCCGTCGGCGAACGGGAAGAAGGCGTCGGAGGCCGCGACCGAGCCACGGGCCCGCTCCTCCCCCGCCCGGCGGACCGCGAGGTGGCACGCGTCGACGCGGTTGACCTGGCCCATGCCGACGCCGACCGCCGCGCCGCCGTCGGCGAGCAGGATGGCGTTGGACTTCACGGCGCGGATGGCGCGCCACGCGAACTGCAGGTCGCCGAGGGTCGCCTCGTCGGCGGCCTCGCCGGACACGAGGCGCCAGTTCGCCGCGTCGTCACCACCGGTGACGTCGCCGTCCTCGCCGTTCACGACGGCGTCCACGCGGTCGACCGACTGCATGAGCAGCCCGCCGCCGACCGGGCGCGTCTCGACGGCCGCCCCCGCCTGCGCCATGCCGGCGGGCAGTCGCAGCACACGGAGGTTCTTCTTGGCCGTGAGGATCTCGAGCGCCTCGGGCTCGTAGTCGGGCGCGATGACGACCTCGGTGAAGACCGGCTTGGCCGCCGCCGCCATGGCCGCCGTGACCGTGCGGTTCGAGGCGATGATGCCGCCGTACGCGCTCACGGGGTCGGTCGCGTGCGCCCGCTCGTAGGCCTCCTCGATCGTGGCACCCACGGCGATGCCGCACGGGTTGGCGTGCTTGATGATCGCGACCGTGGGCTGGTCGCCGTGGTCGTGGGCCGCGCGCACGGCGGCGTCGGTGTCGACGTAGTTGTTGTACGACATCTCCTTGCCGTGCAGCTGTTCCGCGCTCGCCACCCCCGGGCGCCCGGTGCGGTAGAGCGCCGCGCGCTGGTGCGGGTTCTCGCCGTAGCGCAGCACCGCCGCCCGCTCGTACGTCGCGCCGGCCCAGGCCGGGAAGCCCGTGCCGTCGCTCGTGTCGGCCACGACGTTGCCCATCCAGCTCGCGACCGCGACGTCGTAGGACGCGGTGTGCACGAAGGCCTCCGCCGCGAGCCGCCGGCGCTGCTCGAGCGTGAAGCCGCCCGCCCCGAGCGCCTCGGTGACCTCGCCGTATGCCGCCGGGCTCGTCACGATGGCAACGCTCGGGTGGTTCTTGGCGGCCGCGCGCACCATCGACGGTCCGCCGATGTCGATCTGCTCGATGCACTCGTCGGGGGTGGCGCCCGAGGCGACGGTCTCGAGGAACGGGTAGAGGTTGACGACGACGAGCTCGAACGGCGCGACGCCGAGCTCGTCGAGCTGGTGCAGGTGGTCCGGCTTGCGGGTGTCGGCGAGGATGCCGGCGTGCACCTTCGGGTGCAGCGTCTTGACGCGTCCCTCGAGGCACTCGGGGAAGCCGGTGAGGGCCTCGACGGGAGTCACCTCGATGCCGAGCGCCGCGATCGCCTTGGCCGTCGAGCCGGTGGAGACGATCCCGACGCCGGCGGCGTCGAGCGCGCGGGCCAGCTCCTCGAGGCCGGACTTGTCGTAGACGGAGACGAGGGCCCGCGTGATGGGGCGGCGGCCGTCGGTGCTCGGCGCGGACGGGGCTGCGGTCATGGGTGCACTCCTGGTTCGGTGACATCGGTCGCGGTGCGTCCGTCGGTCAGACGGTCGGCATCCGTTCTCGCGAGGCACCCAGGCGGTCGATGCTCCCGACGTCACTCCCCGGTGGTGTCCCACCTGCGCCAGTCGTGTGCGACCAGCGTAGCGGTCAGGCGCTCCCGAGCCGAACTCGTCGCCCCTGCACGACGAAGCCCTCGCGCGCCAGCCGCTGCACGACCTCGACGAGCAGCTCGCGCTCCTGCACCTTGATCCGCTCGTGCAGGCTCTCCTCCGTGTCGTCGTCGTCGACGGCCACGACCCGCTGCTCGATGATGGGCCCGGTGTCGACGCCGGCGTCGACGACGTGGCACGTCGTGCCCGTCACCTTGACACCGTAGGCGAGGGCGTCGCGCACCCCGTGCGCCCCGGGGAAGCTCGGCAGCAGCGCCGGGTGGGTGTTGACGACGGGCGCGGTGCCCAGCGTCGCCGGGCCGAGGATGCGCATGAAGCCGGCCGTCACGACGAACCGCGGCGCGTGCCCGGCCACCCGCTCGGCGAGGGCGGCGTCCCACGCCCCACGGTCGGCATACGTCGACGGGGCGACGACGAAGGTCGGTATGCCGGCACGCTGCGCCCGCTCGATCCCCGCGCACGGGCGGTCGGCGCCGACGGCGGCGACGCGCACGCCGTAGTCGGGGTCGACGCTCGCGTCGAGGAGCGCCTGCAGCAGCGTGCCCGACCCGGAGACGAGGACGACGACGTCGACCGGGAGGTGCGGGGCGGGCGCGGCGTCGATCGTCACGCGCCGGAGTGTAGTCGGCCGGCCGCTCCCCGGGCCGAGACGTCTGCGGCAGACCGGGCCGTCCCACGGGGCGATGTGGGGACGCAGCGGCCGATGGGTGAGGATGGGTCCATGACCGACCCGACGCCCGAGCAGGAGATCGCGTTCGCGCGCGAGAAGGCCAAGCGCACCCTGCCGGTCGCGCTGCTCGTGCTCCTCGCGCTCGTCGCGATGTACCTCCCGCTGCCCAAGCGCTTCGTCGCCGTGCTGCCGCTCGTCATCGCCATCGTGCTGACGGTGCGCCTGCTCCGGTTCCTCTCCTCGCGGCGGGGCCGGGAGAAGGTCTGGCCCGCGGTGACGCTCGTCATCAGCATCATGCTGCTCTCGACGCTCGCCATGCAGGTCGCCTTCTACGACAGCGTGAGCGCCTACGAGGAGTGCCTCGCCGGGGCACAGACCGGCATCGCGCAGGGTGCCTGCGCGCAGCTGCGCGACAGCGGCATGCTCGGGCTCATCGTCCGCTGACGTCGCCGTCCGCAGCGTCGGACCCGTCGGCGTCGTCGGCCTCGTCGGCGTCCTCCGCCGTCACGTCGGCGTGCGCCGCCCGCTCACGGCGACGCTCGAGGAGCAGGAGC
This sequence comes from Terrabacter sp. NPDC000476, assembly GCF_040300125.1. NCBI lineage: Bacteria > Bacillati > Actinomycetota > Actinomycetes > Micrococcales > Intrasporangiaceae > Terrabacter > Terrabacter sp. NPDC000476. The sequence goes on along the minus strand of NZ_JBEPDF010000003.1, from coordinate 526,856 downwards.
ACCCCGAGCAGGAGCAGGGCGCCCGCCACGACCTCGGCGACCAGGGCCAGGCCGAACGGCAGGAGCGCCGGGCCCACGGACGAGAGCCGGTCGAGGCCGACGGCCCCGTTGCCGAGGGCCGTCAGGGCCACGACGACGCCGGCCGCGAGCACCGCGGCGACGGCCGTGGCGGTGAGGCGGGCGCGCGTGTTGCCGAAGAACTCGAGCTCGGCGTCGACCCGGTGGCCCAGCCAGGCGCCGACGGCCACGGGGACGAGCAGGACGGCATGCAGGAGCGGCGGGTAGTCGGCGGATCGGGGCAGGGCGCCGAGCACCGGCACGAGCGGGAGCAGGCCGGGCTGGGCCGCGGCCGGGGCGATCGCCGAGCCGACGGCGACCTGGAAGCCCGGACCGGCGAGGAACGAGAGCGCCCACGTCGCCGCGTTGCCGAGGATCGCGAGCTGGCCGATGCCGATGACGAGGGCGCCGGCGAGGTTGGCGTCGTACTGCCCCTGGATGTCGGCGACGGCCGACCACGACATGCCGAGCCGGAGCACGACGACGGCGAACCCGACGGCGAGCAGCAGCCCCGCGCCACGCCAGCCGACGCGCCAGACCGCCGGCAGCCAGGTCGGCCCCCGGCGGAACCACGACCGGACGAAGGCCGGGGCCTCGTCGTCGTCGGGGCGCACGAGCACGAAGCCGAGCGCGGTGAGCGGCACGAGCAGCGACCCGACGACCGCGGCCACGCCCGGCGTGGCCGGCCCGCCGAGGGTGAAGAGGGCGAGGACGGCGGCCACGAGGCCGTAGCCGACGAGGAAGCCCGGCACGACGCCCCGAAGGGCGACGCGGCTCCAGTCGGACGCACCGACGCGCAGGCGCTCGGTCGCGGCGAGGCGACGGGCCCAGCGGTGGGCGATGAGGACGAAGACGCCCAGCAGCAGCAGCGGCGTCATCGAGACGGCGACGCCGCCCGCCCCGATCGACTGGCCGTGGCCGAGGAACCAGATGGCGCTGCCGACCGACACCGCCGAGAACCAGCCGACGGTGCTCTCGGGCGCCGCGACCCAGCCGACGAGGGCGGGCAGCACGACGACGGCCCAGGTGGCGACGGCCGCGAGGGCGCCGGTGCGCAGCGCGGCGGGCAGGGCCGACGTCGGGCCCGTCGTGGAACGGGTCGAGGGGGCCGTCGGCGTCGAGGTCGGGCTGGGCGGGGCCAGTGGTCTCACTCCTGCATGTGCGGGTCGGTCTGGTCGTGCGGGCCACGCGGGTCCGGCGCGTCGTCCCATGGTCACAAGATCACCGTCCCGGGGCGAGCGCCCACGCCGCGCGACCCCGAAGGAAGGGACGCTGCGCGAGGTGTGAGGCACGGATCAGTGCTCCGGGGCCGCCGCGCGGCCCGGCGCGACGGAGACTGGAGGCGAAAGGGATGACTCGCCATGAGGACCAGAACCGCCCACCTCCTCACCGCCCTGATCGCCGCCGTGCTCGCGGCCCTCACCCTCGCCGCCCCGCCGGCGGGCGCCGGAGCCGCGGTCGGCCCGGCCGGCACCACCGGCGCCGGCGGCGGCACCACCACGGCGCTCGCCTACGCCGGCACCGTCTACCTCACCTTCGACGACGGCCCGCACGCCACGTGGACGCCCCGGATGCTGGCCGTGCTGCGGAAGTACGGCGTGCACGCAGTCTTCTTCGAGGTCGGCGAGAACGTGTCGTGGTACCCGTCGATCACCCGCAGCCTGCGCAGCTACGGCAACCTCATCGGCAACCACACGTGGAGCCACCCGGACCTCACGACGCTCTCGACCGCGTCGGTCACCTCGCAGCTGAACCGGATGGAGTCGGCGCTCGGCTACCGCCCCCGCTGCGTGCGCCCGCCCTACGGCGCGACGAACTCGCGCATCGCGACGATCATCGCGAACCGCGGGCAGCGCCTGATCCTCTGGACCGTCGACCCGCGCGACTGGTCGCGCCCCGGTACGACGACCATCGTCAGCCGGGTGCTCGCCGCCGTGCGCGACGGCTCCCGGATCCTCATGCACGACGGCGGCGGTGACCGGTCGCAGAGCGTGGCCGCTCTGGACCAGCTCGTCCCGAAGCTGCGGGCCCGCGGCTACGTCATCGGCCTGATGGCCTGCTGACAGCAGGAGCGGGCGGCCACCCGTGGGTGACCGCCCGCTCCGGACGCGCTGTCGCGCCGGCTACTTGCGCAGCCCCTGCATGATCTCGCGCATGAGCTCGGCCGTCTCGGACGGCGTCTTGCCGACCTTGACGCCGGCGGCCTCGAGGGCCTCCTTCTTGGCCTGGGCCGTGCCCGAGCTGCCGGAGACGATGGCGCCGGCGTGGCCCATGGTCTTGCCCTCGGGGGCGGTGAAGCCGGCGACGTAGCCGACGACGGGCTTGGTCACGTGGTCCTTGATGTAGGCCGCGGCCCGCTCCTCGGCGTCGCCGCCGATCTCGCCGATCATGACGATCGCGTCGGTGTCGGGGTCGTTCTGGAACGCCTCGAGGCAGTCGATGTGCGTCGTGCCGATGATCGGGTCGCCGCCGATGCCGACGGCCGAGCTGAAGCCGAAGTCCCGCAGCTCGTACATCATCTGGTAGGTCAGGGTGCCCGACTTCGAGACGAGGCCGATGCGGCCGGTGCCGGAGATGTCGGCCGGGATGATGCCGGCGTTCGAGACGCCGGGCGTGATGAGGCCGGGGCAGTTCGGGCCGACGATGCGCGTCGTGCCCTTGTCCTTGGCGTAGTTGTAGAACTCCGCCGTGTCCTTGACCGCGACGCCCTCGGTGATGACGACGGCGAGCGGGATCTCGGCGTCGATGGCCTCGACCGCGGCGGCCTTGGTGAACTGCGCGGGCACGAAGATGACCGAGACGTTGGCGCCGGTGGCCTCGACGGCCTCCTTGACGGAGCCGTAGACGGGCACGGACACGCCGCCCTCGAAGTCGACGCTCGTGCCGGCCTTGCGGGGGTTGACGCCCCCGACGATGGTCGTGCCGGACTTCAGCATGCGCTGCGTGTGCTTCATGCCCTCGGACCCGGTCATGCCCTGGACGATGACCTTCGAGTCGGCGTTGAGGAAGATAGCCATGGTGTCGTTCTCTCTTGTCGAAGGCTCGGGGTCAGTTGGCGGAGGCGGCGGCGAGCTCGGCGGCGCGGCGCGCGGCGCCGTCCATCGTCGGCTCGATCGTCACTAGGGGGTGGTTGCGCTCCTGCAGGATGCGGCGGCCCTCCTCGACGTTGTTGCCGTCGAGGCGCACGACGAGCGGGCGGTTCTCCTCGTCGCCGAGCGCGTCGAGGGCCCCGACGATGCCGTTGGCGACAGCGTCGCAGGAGGTGATGCCGCCGAAGACGTTGACGAAGACGCTCTTGACCTGCGGGTCCGACAGGATGATGTGCAGGCCGTTGGCCATGACCTCGGCGCTCGCGCCGCCACCGATGTCGAGGAAGTTGGCCGGCTTCTGGCCGCCGAACTCCTCACCGGCGTAGGCGACGACGTCGAGGGTGCTCATGACGAGACCGGCGCCGTTGCCGATGATGCCGACGGAACCGTCGAGCTTGACGTAGTTGAGGTCCTTCTCCTTGGCGGCGGCCTCGAGCGGGTCGGCCGCGGCGGTGTCCTCGAGCGCGGCGTGGTCCGCGTGGCGGAAGCCGGCGTTCGTGTCGAGGGAGACCTTGCCGTCGAGGGCGACGATTTCGCCGTCCTCGGTCTTGACGAGGGGGTTGACCTCGACGAGCGTCGCGTCCTCCTCGCGGTAGACGGTCCAGAGCTTCTGGATGACGTCCGCGATGGCGGCCTTGTCGGCCTCGTCGAAGCCGGCGGCGTCGACGATCTCCTGCGCCTTGGCCGCGTCGATGCCGGTGTTGGGGTCGACCGCGATGCGGGCGAGGGCCTCGGGGCGCTCGACGGCGAGCTGCTCGATCTCCATGCCGCCCTCCTTGGAGCACATGGCGAGGTAGGTGCGGTTGGCCCGGTCGAGCAGGATCGAGAAGTAGTACTCCTCGGCGATGCGCGCGCCCTGGGCGATCATCACGGTGCCGACGGTGTGGCCCTTGATGTCCATGCCGAGGATCGCCTCGGCGGCGGCCTGCGCCTCGTCGGGGCTCTTCGTCACCTTGACGCCGCCGGCCTTGCCGCGGCCACCGGTCTTCACCTGCGCCTTGACGACGGTGACGCCGCCCGACTTCGGGCCGATCTGCTCGGCGGCCGCGCGGGCCTGCTCAGCGGTGGTGGCGATGGCGCCGGCCAGCACGGGCACCCCGTGCTTCTCGAACATGTCGCGGGCTTGGTACTCGAAGAGATCCACGGGTGGGGTCCGTCCTCGTCGTCGATTCGTATCGTCGTCGACTGCGCCACCGCGGCGTCCGGGGCCCGACGTGCATCACGCTTCCGCGCGGAGAGGGGCCCTGCGCCGAGGCGCAACCGAATCAGGCTGTCCCTCGGACTCTAGTGCCCCTGACCTGTGCTGACGCCACCGGGTGCGGGCGACCGGACGAAGATCACACTGCCGGCCCGGCTCGCGCGGTGCGGGCGGCGTGCGAGGTCGCGGACGGCATACGCCCTCGCTGCACCGCTGCCGTGCGCGGGCGCGGGTGTCGGGAGCGCCCGCTCAGTCGGCGTGGACGTGCTCGCGCACCCAGCCGACGATCTCGGTCGTCGTCGCGCCGGGGGTGAAGACCTTGGCGACACCGAGCCGCTCGAGCTCGGGGATGTCGTCCTCGGGGATGATGCCGCCGCCGAAGACGATGATGTCGGCGGCGTCGCGCTCGGCGAGCAGCTCGACGACCCGGGCGAAGAGGGTCAGGTGCGCGCCGGAGAGCACCGAGAGGCCGACGACGTCGGCGTCCTCCTGGATCGCGGCCTCGACGATCTGCTCCGGCGTCTGGTGCAGACCCGTGTAGATGACCTCCATGCCCGCGTCGCGCAGGGCGCGGGCGACGACCTTCGCACCACGGTCGTGCCCGTCGAGGCCGGGCTTGGCCACGACGACGCGGATGACGTCGGCGGCGCTCCCGCCCCCGGTCGGGCTCGCAGCGGTCTGGACGGCGGCGGCCTCGGCACCGGTGGTCTGGCTCATGCGGGGAACTCTAGTTCGCGCCGCGCGGGGCGGCGGACGATAGTGACGCATCGCCCACCGATCGGGGTACGTTCCCGGGGTGGCAACGGCAGCACGTGCGGCGAGGACGCCGCGCCCGGAGGCGGCCGCGACCGGCACGACGCCGCGGTCGCGGGGCTTCCTCGCGGCCGCCGGAGAGGTCGCCACGGCGCTGCTGACGCCGACCGGGCTGGCCGGAGCCGCCGTCGAGGCGACGTGGATGGGGCTGCACCTCGGGCTCTACCCCCTCGGGCTGCTCGGCTCGCGGGCGAGCGACCGGCGCAGCGGCTACCGGCTCGAGCACCTGCCGCCCACCCAGCGCGGCCTCGCCATCCAGGACGTCGAGGCGGCCGAGACCCCGATCCTGCTCGTGCACGGCATGGTCGACAACCGCTCGATCTTCACCGTGCTCCGCCGGGGGCTCGTGCGCCGTGGCTTCGGGCGCATCGAGACGATCAACTACTCGATCCTCACCGGTGACGTGCGCGCGGCGGCCGCCGACCTCGGCGCCGAGGTGGAGCGCATCGTCGAGGAGACCGGCTACGAGCGGATCCACGTCATCGGCCACTCGATGGGCGGGCTCATCGCGCGCTACTACGTGACCCGCCTCGGCGGCGACCAGCACGTGCACACGCTCGTGACGCTCGGCACGCCGCACCAGGGCAGCTACCTCGCCTACACGTGGAACAACACGCTGACCCGCCAGCTGCGCCCCGGGAGTGCCCTCATGGAGGAGCTCGCCGGGCCGGTCGCCGACTGCCAGACCCGGTTCATCGTCTACTGGAGCGACCTCGACCAGGTCGTCGTGCCGCAGCGCAACGCACGGCTCGAGCACGAGGACCTCGACGTGCACCACGTCGGCCTGCAGGGCGTCGGGCACATGAGCCTGCCGATCATCCGCAGCGTCGTGCACGGCATCTCGACCGCGCTGGCCCACCTCGACACGACGGGCGCCACGGTGACGCGGGGGGTCAGCCCCCTCCGCAGCCGACGCGCGGGCGGCGGTCGGTCGTCGGGCTCGACGCGCTGACGGGCCGCTGACGACCCGGTCGCGGCCCGGTCGCGGCCCGGTCGCGGCCCGGTCGCGGCCCGGTCACGACCAGACCGCGCCATGCGCACGAATGCTGTCCGCTTCGTCCGGTGATGTCCTAGGGTCGAGGTCAGCCACGGCCCGGGTCGTCCTCCGCCCTGCCCCGGGATCGCGGCAGCCAGGCCTGTGGACACGATTTCGGATAACGAAACGATCACGTTAGGCTGACCGCTCTCCTCCAGTGACCCGATAGGTAATCTCTTCGTGCCCACACGCAGCTACACGGGCCGGCACCGTCCGGCCGCCAAGCCCTCGCGGGGTCGACGTCTCGTCGTCCCCGTCGCACTGCTCTCCTCCACCGTCGCGGCCGGACTCGTCATCCGCGACGCCGGCGCGAGCGAGCTGAGCCCCGAGGCCGCGTCCATGAAGAACATCTCCGAGTCGGTCGCCGGCCTCGGCCTCGTGGCCGACCCGGACGCCGTCGCCGCCGCCACCGCGAACCGGGCGGGCGCCCGCTCCTCCCGTGACGTGGCCCGCGACGCCACCGCCCTCATCGCCACCGCGAGCGCGTCGGCCCAGCGCTCCGCCGCCGAGGCGCAGGAGGCCGCCGCCGCCAAGGTGAAGGCCGCCGCGGCCGCGAAGGCCGCGAAGGCCGCCGCGAAGCAGAAGGCCGCCGAGGCCGCGCTCGCCAAGGCCCGCCGCTGGGTCTCCCCCGTCGCCGGCTACACGCTGACCTCGGGCTACGGCATGCGGTGGGGCAAGATGCACCCGGCCCAGGACCTCGCCTGCCCCGTCGGCAGCCCCGTGCGCGCCCTCTCGAGCGGCACCGTCGTCTTCGCCGGCTGGTCGAACGAGGGCTACGGCAACCTCGTCAAGATCCGCTACTGGGACGGCACCGTCTCGTGGATGGCGCACAACAGCCGCCTGCTCGTCTCGGTCGGCGAGGACGTGGCCCCGGGCCAGCGCGTCGCCTACAGCGGCAACACCGGCAACTCCACCGGCCCGCACGTGCACCTCGAGATCCACCCGGAGGACGGCGGCGCCGTCGCTCCGGTGCGCTGGCTCGCCAAGCGCGGCGTCGACATCTGACGGACGCCCCCAACCGTCGAAAGGCCACTTCTCGCGGGTCCTGACCCGTCGAGAGGCCACCTTTCGCGGGTCCTAGACCGTCGAGGGGCCATTTTTCGCGGGTCCTAGACCGTCGAGGGGCCATTTTTCGCGGCCGTATGCCGTCGAAAGGTCACCCTTGGCGATCCCGCCGGCCGTCTGCCTGGCGCCGTGCCTCGCCAGATGCCTTCGTGCGCCTCCGTCCGATGACGGCGCTCGACGGCATACGACCCCTCAAAACCCGGCCTCTCGACGGTGGCGCACCCGCGAAACCCGGCCTCTCGACGATGGCGCACCCGCGAAAGGTGGCCTCTCGACGATGGCGCACCCGCGAAAGGTGGCCTCTCGACGGTGGCGCACCCGCGAAACCCGGCCTCTCGACGATGGCGCACCCGCGAAAGGTGGCCTCTCGACGGTGGCGCACCCGCGAAAGGTGGCCTCTCGACGGTGGCGCACTCGCGAAGGGTGGCCTTTCGACGGTGGGGGGTGGGGGGTGCGGGGTCAGAGCTTGACGAGGGGGGCGTAGCGCAGCAGCAGGCGCTTGGTGCCGGTGTCGGCCCCGAAGTCGACGTGCGCCATCGACTTCTCGCCCTCCCCCTCGACCCGCACGACGGTGCCGAGTCCGAACGAGTCGTGCGTGACGCGGTCGCCCGCCGACAGGGCGATGACCGGCCGCTTGCCGGCGCTGCGCACGCCCGGTCGGGCGGCGAGCGTCGCCACGGCCGGGCGGTCGGAGCCGCGGGCACCGCTGAACGAGGGGCCGAGGCGCTGCCAGTCGAGCAGGTCGCCCGGGATCTCGTCGAGGAAGCGTGACGGCGGGTTGTACTGCGGCGCGCCCCACGCGGAGCGGACGGCCGCGCGCGAGAGGTAGAGCCGCTCGCGCGCGCGCGTGATGCCGACGTAGGCGAGGCGGCGCTCCTCCTCGAGCTCCTTGGGGTCCGCGAGGGCACGCATGTGCGGGAAGGTGCCGTCCTCCATGCCGGTGAGGAAGACGACGGGGAACTCGAGCCCCTTGGCCGTGTGCAGCGTCATGAGCGTGACGACGCCGAGCGCCTTCGCCTCGGGCTCGTCGGGGATCTCGTCGGCGTCGGCCACGAGCGAGACCTGCTCGAGGAACTCCTCGAGCGCCCCGGCCGGGCCGACGTCCTCGGGCTCCTGGCCCGGGGCGAGCTCGCCGCCGTTGGCCGCGACCTCCTGGGCCTCCTGCAGCTTGCGGTCGTCGAACTCCTGCGCCACCGCGACGAGCTCGGCGAGGTTCTCGATCCGGGTCTCGTCCTGCGGGTCGTGGCTCGCCCGCAGCTCGGCGAGGTAGCCGCTCTCCTCGATCGTGGCCTCGAGGAGGGCTGCCACGCCGTCACCGGCGTCGTAGACGCCGCGCAGCTTCTCGAGCAGCGCCGTGAAGCCCTGGATGGCCGCGACCGAGCGGGTCGCGATGCCCGGGGCGTCCTCGGCGCGCCCCAGTGCCGCGACGAAGGGGATGCGCTCGCGCTCGGCCAGCGCGGCGACGCACGCCTCGGCGCGGTCGCCGATGCCGCGCTTCGGGGTGTTGAGGATGCGGCGCAGGTTGACCGTGTCGGTGGGGTTGGAGATGACCCGGAGGTAGGCGAGCGCGTCCTTGACCTCGCGCCGCTCGTAGAAGCGCGTGCCGCCGACCACCTTGTAGGGCAGCCCGACCCGGACCAGCACCTCCTCGATGGCGCGGCTCTGGGCGTTGGTGCGGTAGAACACCGCGACGTCGCCGGGGCGCACGTCGCCCTCCGCCGCGAGGTCGTCGATCTGCTTCGCGACGAACGCGGCCTCGTCGTGCTCGTTGTCCGCGACGTATCCGGTGATCATCGGTCCGTCGCCGGAGTCGGTCCACAGGTTCTTGGCGCGGCGCCCCTCGTTGCGGGCGATGACCGAGTTGGCCGCGCGCAGGATGCGCTGCGTGGAGCGGTAGTTCTGCTCGAGCAGGATGGTGCGCGCGTCGGGGTAGTCCTGCTCGAACTCGAGGATGTTGCGGATCGTCGCGCCGCGGAAGGCGTAGATCGACTGGTCGGAGTCGCCGACGACGCACAGCTCGCCCGGCGGCACGGCATAGGCGCCCTCGGGGCCCTTGACCTCGCCGACGAGCTCCTTGATGAGCTGGTACTGCGCCTGGTTGGTGTCCTGGTACTCGTCGACGAGCACGTGGCGGAACCGGCGGCGGTAGTACTCGGCGACGTCGGGGAAGGCCTGCAGGATGTTGACGGTCATCATGATGATGTCGTCGAAGTCGAGGGCGTTCGCCTGGCGCAGGCGACGCTGGTACTGCGAGTAGGCGCTGGCGAGCGTGCGCTCGTAGTGGTTGCCCTCGGTGACCTGGGAGGCGTAGGCCTCCTCGTCGACGAGCTCGTTCTTGAGGTTGCTCACCTGGGCCGAGAAGCTGCGGGGCGGGTAGCGCTTCGGGTCGAGGTCGAGGTCGCGCAGCACGAGGCTCATGAGTCGCTGGCTGTCGGCGGCGTCGTAGATGGAGAAGGTCGACTTCATGCCGACCTTGGCGGCCTCACGGCGCAGGATGCGCACGCAGGCGGAGTGGAAGGTCATGACCCACATGGCGCGCGCCCGCGGCCCGACGAGGGCCTCGACCCGCTCGCGCATCTCGGCCGCGGCCTTGTTCGTGAAGGTGATCGCGAGGATCTGCCCCGGCTGCGCCCCGCGCTCGCCGAGCAGCCACGCGATGCGGTGCGTCAGCACCCGGGTCTTGCCCGATCCGGCACCGGCGACGATGAGCAGGGGCGTGCCCTCGTGAACGACGGCCTCGCGCTGCTCGGGGTTGAGCCCCTGGAGCAGGGCGTCGGGGTCGATCCCGCCGCGGCCCCCGTCGGGGGTCGCCACCCCGCCCCGCGCGGCCGCCTCGGCCCAGGTGGGCACTCCCTGCTCGGTGACGTCGCCGTTCCGCGACGTCCGCCCGGAGCCTCCGGAGGAGGCGTCCTGACCGTGCGGGAAGCCGGGGATGGGGAGGTCGTCGAAGAGCGTGCTCATGATCGCTCAAGCCTACGTCGAACCACCCACAGCGCCCGACCGCGCCACCCGGGCCGCCCGGGCCGTCGCGATCGGGGCACGCCTCCCGCCGTGGCCGGAGGCGTGCCCCCGTCGCGGCGGGAGAGGATGGGGCCGTGAGCGACTTCGAGATCCGTGAGGCGACGCCGGCCGACGTGCCCGACCTCATCCGGCTGGTCCGCGAGCTCGCGGCGTACGAGAAGGAGCCGCAGGCGGCCACCGCGACGCCCGAGCAGTTCCACGGGGCCCTCTTCCCGGCGCAGGGCGACCCGACGGCATACGCCCTCGTGGGGGTGTGGGAGGGACGGACCGTCGCGATGGCGCTGTGGTTCCGCAGCTTCTCCACGTGGACCGGTGAGGCGGGCATCTGGCTCGAGGACCTCTTCGTCGAGCCGGCGCACCGGGGCGGCGGTCTCGGCCGGGCCCTGCTCGCCCGGCTCGCTGCGACGTGCGTCGAGCGCGGGTGGACGCGCCTCGAGTGGACGGTGCTCGACTGGAACACCCCGTCGATCGCGTTCTACCGCGCGCAGGGTGCCCGCCCGCTCGACGAGTGGACGACGTTCCGGGTGGACGGCGACGCCCTCGCCCGGCTGGCGAGCCCGTAGGTGGCCCGCGCGAGCCGGCGCATGGGGTCGGCCGACTCCCTCTGGCTGACGATGGACCGCCCGACGAACCTCATGGTGATCACCTCGGTGGTGCTCCTCGAGTCGCGACCCGACTGGGACGCCGTGCTCGACGTCCTGCGCACCCGCCTCGTCGAGCCCCACCCCGTCTTCCGCGAGCGCTCGCGCCACCGCCGACGGCCGTTCGGGGCGCACCGCTGGGAGGAGGACCCCGACTTCGACCTCTCCCACCACGTGCACCGGGCGACGCTCCCCGGCCCGGTGCACGGCACTGCCGACGCGGCGCTGCAGGCCTACGTCGAGGAGCACCTCCCCCGGCCGTTCGACCGGTCCCGCCCGCTCTGGGAGGTGCACCTCGTCGACGGCCCCGGGCCCGGGGCCGCCCTCGTCTTCCGCATCCACCACGCGCTCGCGGACGGGATCGCGCTGACCCGCGTGCTGCTCGGCCTCACCGAGGACGCCGACGGCGTGCCCGGCGACCTCGTGGGCCCGCCGGAGGCGGCGGGGCTCGCCGCCCTCCCCCTCACCGCCCTCCCCCTCGGCCGGGCCGGGGAGCCGAACGGCGGCCTCCTGGCCGCCGGGTTGCGACTCGCGCGCGCCGGCATCCGCTCCGGGCGGATGCAGCTGCGCGACAAGGGAGCCCGCCGCGTCGTCGTCGACGCCGCGACGACCACCGCGGCCGTCGCGCTGCGCACCGGCCAGGTCGTCGGCGACGTGCTCCTCACGAGCAGCCCCGAGAGCGCGGTGGGCGGCGTGCCGGGCCACCGCAAGCGCGTGCTGTGGACGGCGCCCCTGCCGCTCACCGGGCTCAAGCAGGTGGGCCGCCTCGTCGGGGCCACCCTCAACGACGTGCTGCTCAGCGCGGTGGCCGGCGCGCTGCACACCTACCAGCGCGAGAGCGGCCGCTCTCCGGTCGACCTCGCGACCATGGTGCCCGTCGACGTCCGGCCGCCCGACGAGCCGCTCCCCCGCGAGCTCGGCAACCGCTTCGCCCTGCTCTTCCTCCGCTTCCCGAGCGCCGACGCGACCCCGCTGGGCCGTCTCGCCGTCTGCAAGGCCCGGATGGACTGGCTCAAGGCCTCGCCCGAGGCATCCCTCACCTTCGCGTTGCTCTCCGTCATCGGGCGCGTGCCCGCCCGCCTGCAGCGCCGGTTCGTGGACTTCTTCGCGGACAAGGCGATCGGCGTCACGACGAACGTGGCCGGGCCCCGCGAGCCGCGTCGCCTCGCGGGCGTGCCCGTGACGGGGGTGCTCGGCTGGGTGCCGGGGTCGGGGCGCCACACGGTCGGTTTCTGCATCGTCACCTACGACGGCGCCGTGCGCATCGGCATCATGGCCGACGACGCGGAGGTGCCGGAGCCGGAGCGCCTGCTGACGGCGCTCGAGGACGAGGTGGCCCTCCTCGTGCGCATCGGTGCGGCCGGGACGGACGACGACGGCCGGGCAGGAGGGGCCGGGCCCGGCGGGCGTGGGCGGCGCTCCCCCCCACCGGGCGGCGCGGCGCCGGTCGTAGGGTGGCGGGCATGAACCGAGCGACCAGCGTCTTCGTCTCCGAGCCCGGCGACCGCAGCGTCCTGCAGGTGCGCGAGCACGACCTGCCGGACCCCGCCGAGGGCGAGGTGCAGGTCGAGGTCGGCGCCGCCGGCGTCAACTTCATCGACGTCTACAAGCGCCAGGGCGTCTACCCCGTGCCGACCCCGTTCGTGCTCGGCGAGGAGGGCGCAGGCACCGTCACCGCTGTCGGCGCCGGCGTCACCGACGTCGCCGTCGGCGACCGCGTGGCGTGGTGCCAGTCCGCCGGCAGCGAGTCCACGCTCGTCAACAAGCCGGCCCACCTCGTCGTGCCCGTGCCCGACGCCGTCGACCTCGAGGTCGCGGCGGCCACGATGCTGCAGGGCCTGACGGCGCACTACCTCGTCACGAGCACGTATGCCGTCAAGCCGGGTGACGTGGCGCTCGTGCACGCCGCCGCCGGTGGCGTCGGGCAGCTGCTCGTCCAGATGGTCACGGCCCGTGGCGCGACCGTCGTGGCGACCGCCGGCACCGACGAGAAGCTCGAGATCGCAAGGGGGCTGGGCGCGCAGCACCTCATCAACTACACGACCGCCGACGACCTCGCCGCCGACGTGCGCCGGGCGGCCGGGCGCGGCGTCGACGTGGCGTACGACGGTGTCGGCGCGTCGACCTTCGACGCCTCGCTGGCCTCCCTGCGACCCCGAGGGACGATGGTGCTCTTCGGCGGTGCGAGCGGCCAGGTGCCGCCCTTCGACATCCAGCGGCTCAACCGCAGCGGCTCGCTCTTCCTGACGCGCCCGACGCTGGCCGACTACGTCGCCGACCGGGCCGAGTACGTCTGGCGCGCCGGCGAGGTGCTCGGGGCCGTGGCCGACGGGTCGCTGCGCATCGACGTGGGCGGGCGCTACCCCCTGTCGGAGGTGGCCGCGGCCTACGAGGCCCTCGAGGGCCGCCGCACCACCGGCAAGCTCATCCTGGTGCCGGGCGCATGAGCCGAACGCTCCTGCGGCACGACCGCATCTGGACCGGCGACGCGACCACCCCCTGGACCGACGCACTGCTCGTCGAGGACGGCCGCGTCGTGGCCGTCGGCGCCGACGCCCGCGAGGCCGGCGCGGCGTCGACCGTCGACCTGACCGGTGCGCTCGTCATGCCCGGACTGCACGACGCCCACATCCACACGGGCTGGCTCTCCCGGGACCTCTCCTCGGTCGACCTCCGCGAGGCGCGCTCGCTCGAGGAGGCCCTCGAGCTCGTGCGTGCCCACGCCGCAAGGCTTCCCGCCGGCGAGTGGCTCCACAGCGGGCGCTGGAACCACAACCGGTGGGCGGTGCCGGTCCAGCCCGACCGACACGCCCTCGACGCGGTGTCCGGTGACCGCGTCGCCGCCCTCGCGAGCGTCGACGGCCACACGATCTGGGCGAACTCCCTTGCCCTGCAACGCGCCGGGATCACCCGCGACACCCCTGACCCCGTCGGCGGCGAGATCGCGCGCGACGCGTCCGGCGAGCCGACCGGCATCCTGCGCGAGTCGGCGCAGGAGCTGCTCGACGTCATCCCCCGCGACGAGTCCCCGCTGCGACCGTGGCTCGAGCGGTGCCAGCAGGCGCTGCTCGCCGACGGTCTCACGAGCATCACCGACATCGACGGTGAGGACGTCCGGGCGGCCTATGCCGACCTTCACGCCGAGGGCGCGCTGCGGCTGCGCGTCACGAAGTGCACGCGCGACCCCGACCTCGAGGCGGCCGTCGCCGAGGGCCGGCGCTCCGGGCAGGGCGACGACACCTTCCGCGTCGGGCCCGTCAAGTTCTTCAGCGACGGCGCCCTCGGGTCGCACACGGCCCACATGACCGAGCCGTTCGTCGGTCACGAGGGCTGCGGCATCGCGGCGATGCCCTACGACGTGCTGCTCGAGCGCACGCTCCTCGCGGCGCGCAACGGGCTGGACGTCGTGACCCACGCCATCGGCGACGAGGCGAACCGCCTCGTGCTCGGCACCTTCGAGGCGGTCCGGGCGGAGGGCCTGGATGCCCTGCTGCGCGTCGAGCACGCGCAGCACGTGCTCCCCGTCGACATCCCCCGCTTCCGCGCGCTGGGCGTCGTGGCGTCGATGCAGCCCAGCCACTGCACGGCCGACCTGGAGCTGGCCGACGCCATCATCGGGCCGCGGCGGCTCGCGTCGTACGCCTGGCGCAGCTTCCTCGACGCCGGGGTGCGCCTCGCGTTCGGCTCGGACGCACCGGTGGAGGACCCGAACCCGTTCTTCGGCCTGCACGCCGCCGTGACACGGCAGCGCGCCGACGGGCACCCGCTCGGGGGCTGGCGGCCGGAGGAGCGGATCAGCCTGACGGAGGCGGTGCACGCCTTCACGGTCGGCGCCCACGAGTCCGTCGGGCGCACCGACGTCGGACGCCTCGCCCCGGGCCAGCTCGCCGACCTCGTCGCCGTCGACCGCGACCTGTGGGCCCTCGAAGCGACGGCGCCCGGCGAGATCCGCGACACCGCCGTGCTCCAGACCTGGGTGGGCGGGGAGCTCGCGCACGAGCGCGGCTGAGCAGAACGGCATACGGCGGCGGCACGGACGACCGACCGCGACACCGAGCGACCACCGTCTCTCGCACGGGTGGCTCCGGCGAGCCGCTCGCTGCTCTGGGCGCCGGTTTCAGCGCGGCGTCCTGCCGCGCCGCAGCCCGGGTCAGCGCCGACGTGACACAACCGGCGCCAGACATCGTCTGCACCCACAAGACCCGGACGACGAACCCAGTCGGCGAGGACGAGCTCGGAGCAGCGCCAGCAGTCGGCGTCGATGGCCCGGGCGCGCGTGTGCAACTCGCGGCTGTCGGCCTCGACGACGATGCGCAGCTCGCGGTCGACGAGGTCGGGGCAGATGCGCTTCCCGCCCAGACGGATCCGCACCTGCGGGATCAGGCGCAGCCCGGGCACCTCGAGCGAGAGCGCATGGACCACCGACTCGAAGGCGTTCGCGGTCCGCGGGCCGGCGAACCACGCGACGTCGTGCGCGGCGTCGCGTCCCCGTCCCGGCGCGACCGGGTCAGGCCGGCACGAGGGCGAGCAGGAGCGTGGCGAACCACGTGAGGCCGGCCACCGCGAGCAGGAAGAAGCCGATGACGGCCATGTTGCCGGCGCCGTCGGCCCGTGACACACGCCGCCGGCGGCGTCCGGTCACGACGAGCGTGAGGCCCGCCACCAGCCACACGAGGCCGATGAGCAGGCCTGCGAGAACGCCTGCGTCCCAACGCATCTCAGCGACCGAAGGAGTGGACGAGGCGGATCACCAGAGGGCCGCGACGAGCACGTTGGCGACGGCCGCCCCGCCCGCGACGTCGAGGAGCGGACCCGTGTCACGCCCCTTGCGACCGCGCGCCGCGCCGATCTCCGCAGCGGCCAGGACGCCGAGGGCGACGACGAGCTTGACCGCGATCTTCGTGTTGTCCACGGTGTGGTCGTCGTCCTTGATCGCCGACGCGATGCCGACGAGCAGCAGCCCGGTCACGAGCTGCGCCCGAGCGCCCCACACGATCGGGGCGATGACGGTGCGGCCGCTGCGCACGGCGATCCATCCGCCGACGACCGCAGCCATGCCGAGCAGGTGCAGCGCGACGAGGATGTTGTAGACGAGGTCCATGGCCGACATCCTACGGAGCGTCGGAGCCGTGGCCCTGCTGCCCCTCCCCCGCCATCCGCAGCAGGTCGTCGAGGCGCCGCCACGACGAGCTGAGCGGGTAGTCGACGAGCTCGGGTCGGCTGACCCACCGCGCGTCGGACGTCGTGCCGCCGACGTCGTGCACGACGGTCTCGGTCGGCTCCGGGCACGTCGCGGCGTAGACGATGCGCACGGCGTGGAAGTCCTCGAGCCCACCGGCGGGAGCGCGCCCGACCCAGTGCTGCGACTGGACCGTGAGCAGCCCGCCGAGCACGATCCGTTGCCCCGTCTCCTCCCACACCTCGCGGTGCACGCCGGTGGTCGGTGGCTCCCCGACGTCGAGCCCTCCGCCGGGCAGCCCCCAGTCACCGGCGACGTGGGTCTGGGAGTTGAACTGCGTCAGCAGCACACCGCGGTCACTCGTGACGACGGCGTATGCCGCCACCCGCTGGTGCGGCTCACCGACCTCGTCGTCGGCGACCCCTGCGTCGCGGGCCGGCCCCTCGCGGCGGGGGTGGGCGCCGTCGAGGGCGCGCACGAGGTAGCCCAGCTCGAGCGCCCCGTCGTCCGCCAGGTCGGCGAAGGCGGGCGCGTCGATCGCCCACCCGGCACGGCCGAGCACCACCTCCGGGTGCTCGCCGTGGCGCAGCGGCGCCTCCGCGAGGCGGTCACCGACGCCGGTCGTGGCGACCACCCGGATGCCGCCCGGCACGTTCGACCTCATCGGCGCACCAGCCCGACGGCGCGCTCGTACTCCCCCACGGCGAGCTGCGCCACGCGCGACCACTCCTGCTCGGGCGGGTGGCCGACGTTCCACGCCCGCATCGCCTCGAGCGCCTGCCGGTCACCGGCCAGCCGCGCGATCGCTGCCGCCATCTCCGCGTCGCTCGACACCACGAGGCCGTTGACGCCGTCCGACACGAACTCGCCCACGCCGGAGCCGGACCGGCCGATGACGGGCAGGCCCACGGTGCGCGCCTCGAGGGCCGCGATGCCGAACGACTCGAGACGGGCGGGTGAGAGGTAGACGTCCGACGCGGCATACCTGCTGCGGAGCTCGTCGCGGGAGACCCGACCCGGCAGCGAGACCCAGTCGAGGTCGTGCTCGCGCACGAACGCCTCGACCTTGCGCCGGTCCGGACCGTCACCGAGGACGGTCAGCGTGAGCGAGCCGGGCCCGGCCCGCCGCGCGGCCTCCGCCACGAGCTCGACGAGCGCGGCGGGCCGCTTGCGCGCGGCGAGCCGCATCGCCGTGACGAGGCGCAGCGGGCCGGGCGGCCGCTCGACCGTCCCGACCGCCCACCGGTCGACGTCGATGCCGTTGGGCAGCACCCCCACGGAGGCGCCCGGGCCGACGAGGCGCCGCAGCGGCTCGGCCGCGACGTCGGAGACCGCCGACATGGCCACGCCCCGCGCGGCCCACCGCCGGATGATGCGCAGGGCGCCGAAGACGGGCGCCACGCCGGCCAGCATGCAGTGCCACGTCATCGCCGTCGGCAGGCCCAGGCCGAGCGTGACCCGCGTGCAGTCCCACGCGAACGGCGAGACGACTCCGGTCTGCACGTGCGCGACGTCGAAGCTCCCGGCCGCGAGGCGGCGGCGCAGCTCGGCCGGGGCGCGCGGGTTGACCGGCAGCTCCCACGGCATCCGGGCGGCGAGGCGGTGGACGGGCACGCCGTCGACGACCGTGACCACCCCGTGCATCTCACCCTCGGCGCCCCGGGTCGCCGTGAACACCTCCACCTCGTGCCCGGCGGCGACGAGGTGCTGCGCGAGGTCGTGCGTCTGCACCTCGATGCCACCGAGCCGGGGCAGGTAACAGTCCGAGAGCAGCGCCACCTTCACGGGCCCCACTGTGCCATGGGCCAGAATGGGGCCTCGTGCCGCACACGCTCCTCGCCTTCCACGCCCACCCCGATGACGAAGCCCTGCTGACCTCGGGGACGATGGCGCGCGCCGCCGCCGAGGGCCACCGGGTCGTCGTGGTCGTCGCCACCGACGGCGAGCTCGGCCTCGCGTCCAGCGAGTACACCGGCACGGGCGAGCTCGCCGCGACCCGCATGGACGAGCTGCGCGCGAGCGCCCGCGCGCTCGGTGTGGCCCGCGTCGAGCACCTCGGCTATGCCGACAGCGGCCTCGGCCCCGAGGTGGCGCCCGACCCGCCCGGCGCCACCCGCTTCGTTCGCGCCGACGTCGAGGAGGCCGCCGGTCGGCTCGCCGCGATCCTCCGGGAGGAGGCGGTGGACGTGCTGCTCAGCTACGAGCCCAACGGCGGCTACGGCCACCCGGACCACCGCCAGGTGCACGTCGTCGGGGCCCGCGCGGCCGAGCTGGCGGCGACCCCGAGGGTGCTCGAGGCCACCGTCCCGCGCGACACCATCTGCCGGGCCATCGACCTCGCCGCGAAGGTCTACCGCTTCCCGCCGGAGTTCGACCGGTCGAGCTTCGACCGCGCCTTCTCCGCCCGGATCGAGATCACCCACCGGATAAACGTGCGTCGCCACGTCGCCGCGAAGCGGGCCTCGATGCGCGCCCACGCCTCCCAGGCGACCGCGGACGGTGGCGCCGACCGCACCCTCGCCGCCTTCCTGCGCATCCCCCGCCCGCTCTACGACCTCGTCTTCGGCCGCGAGTGGTTCGTCGACCGGTCCCTCCCGCGGGGCTCGGCGATCCGGCGGGACGTCTTCGCCGACCTGCCCTGACGGTCGGGAGGCGGGTCGCCGCCGGCCGACGGTCGGGTGTGAGGTCGCTCGCGATGAGCAGCCGGCGCCGGCGCATCGGCGCACGATGGCGGTGTGACCGGGTGGCGCGGCCGCACGCCGGCCGCCTTCTTCCTCGGCTCGACGGCTCTCCTCGCCGCCGGCGCGATCGCGGCCGCCCGGGGCGCCGACGAGCTGTCGCGCGGCACCTGGGCCGTCGCCACGGTGCTCGGCCTGGCGCTCTCGCTGCTGTGGACCGCGCGCTCGATCCTGGCCCGACGCACCACGGTCGACGTCATCGCCCTCGGCGGCGCGCTCTGGGTCGGCGAGCAGTTCGCCGGCGCCATGGTCACGGTGATGCTGGCGAGCGGACGCCTGCTCGAGGCGCGCGCGTCCGCCCGCGCCGACCGGGAGCTGCGCCTGCTCGTCGAGCGCACCCCGCGCACGGCCCGGCGTCGCGACCGTGACGGTGTCGCCCGCATCCCGGTCGAGCAGGTGGCGGTCGGTGACGTGCTCGTCGTGGGCACCGGTGAGGTGGTGCCGGTCGACGCGCGGGCGCTCACGGCGGGGACATTCGACGAGTCCGCGTTGACCGGCGAGCCGATGCCCGTCGACCGGCCCGTCGGCGACGACGTGCGCAGCGGCGTCGTCAACGCGGCGGCCCCCGTCGACCTCGTGGCGACCTCGACCGCCGACGAGTCGACCTACGCCCACGTCGTGCGCCTCGTCGAGCAGGCGCAGGCGGCGTCGTCGCCCTTCGTGCGCACGGCCGACCGCTTCGCGGCGCTCCTCGTGCCGCTGACGCTCGCCGTCGCAGCCGTCGCGTGGGCGGTCGCCGGTTCACCCGACCGCGCGGTCGCGGTGCTCGTCGTGGCGACCCCCTGCCCGCTGCTGCTCGCGGCCCCCGTCGCGATCATGTCGGGCCTGTCGCGCGCGTCGCGGATCGGCGTCGTCGTCAAGGGCGGTGCCGCCCTCGAGGCGCTCGCGGCGGGCGAGGTGGTGCTCTTCGACAAGACGGGCACCCTGACGCGCGGCCGGCCGGAGCTGACCTCGGTCGTGCTCGCCGCGGAGCCCCCGCGAGCCGGATCCGGTTCCCCCGCAACCTCACCCGTTCCGTATGCCGTGTCGCGTGCCGTGACGTCCGACGAGCTGGTGCGCCTCGCCGCCTCCCTCGACCAGGTCTCGCCGCACCCGCTCGCCAGCGCCCTCGTGCGCGCCGCGCGCAGCCGCGGTCTGGCCCTCGAGCTGCCGACCGGCGTGCGCGAAGTGCCCGGCCACGGCCTCGAGGGACGCGTCGGCGGGGTGGCCGTGCGCCTGGGCAAGGCCGCGTGGGTCGTCGGGACCGGCGACCCGGCCTGGCTGCGCCGGGCGCGCCGGCGTGCCGCCCTCGACGGGTGCCTCACCGTGTTCGCCGCGGTCGACGGCCGGCCGGCGGGCGCCTTCCTCCTCGAGGACCCGATCCGCCCCGACGCGCCCCGCATGGTGGCGGCCCTGCGCCGCGCCGGCATCCGGCGCACCGTGCTGCTGACGGGCGACCGGGCCGAGGTCGCCGAGAGCGTCGGGAGGATCGTCGGCACCGACGCGGTGCTCGCCGACCACGACCCGGCCGAGAAGCTCGCGGCCGTGCACGAGGAGTCGGCGACCGCCCGAACGGTCATGGTCGGCGACGGCGTCAACGACGCCCCGGCCCTCGCCGCCGCAGGGGTCGGCGTCGCGCTCGCCGCGCGCGGCGCCACGGCGTCGTCGGAGGCCGCTGACGTCGTGCTGTCGGTCGACCGGGTGGACGCCGTGGCGGACGCCATCCTCATCGCCCGCCGGTCGCGCCGTATCGCCGTGCAGGCGGTCGTCGTCGGGATGGGGCTCTCGCTCGTGGCGATGCTCGTGGCGACCGCCGGCCTGCTGCCGGCGGCGGCCGGTGCCGTGCTCCAGGAGGGCATCGACGTCCTCGCCATCGGGATCGCGCTCCGCGCCCTGCTGCCCAGCCGGCTGCACTCGGTGCCGATGTCGCCGAGCGACGTGGCGACGGCGGCGCGGCTGCGGCCCGCGCACGACGCCGCAGCGGCCGTGGTCGAGCAGGTGCGCGACGTCGCCGACGGCCTGCGGACGCACGACTGCGACCTCGGGCCGGTGCGGGCCCTCCTCGACCGCCTCGAGCGCGAGCTCGTGCCGCACGAGCGCGCCGACGAGGAGGAGCTGATGCCCGTCGTGGCCCGCGCCCTCGGCAGCTCGGCCACGACGACGATGAGCCGCACGCACGCCGAGATCGAGCACCAGGTCGCCCGGCTGCGCCGACTCCTCGAGGGCCTCGACGACGCCGAGGCCCCGGACGGTGCGGCCGAGGTCCCCGCCGGCGACGTCACCGAGCTGCGGCGCCTGCTCTACGGCCTCTACGCCGTGTGCCGGCTGCACAACCAGCAGGAGGAGGAGGGCGCCTTCGCCCTCGTCCCGGCCCCGTCGGGGTCCCCGCCGTCAGCGCACGAGTCGCGCTGACGGCATACCCAATCACCTTCAGGCAGAGGGCTTCTCGAAGACGATCGCCATCGGGGTCTGCTCCGAGCCCTGACCCAGCGGGTTGTCGGCGAACATCAGCTCGTAGCGCTCCTTGGAGCCCGGGGCGTCCTTGCCGAGCACGTTGCGGCCGATGTCGTTGGCGTCCATGACGACGGTGCCGCCGAAGGAGTCGCGGTAGGCCTCGGGCACCCGCGCGCGGATCGCCCGCGACAGCGCGGCTGCCACGGCGTCGGGGTCCTTGGGGCCGAGCTTGGCCGAGACGTTCGCGGGGTAGACGGAGTACTCGGTCGGGCCGTCGATCGCACGGATGTCACCACCGACGAGGTCGTAGAAGAGACCCCGGCGGCCGATGACCTTCCCGACCGCGCCGCCGGCCGAGGCGAGGAGGACGCGGGGCAGGCCGGCCTCCTCGATGGCGAGCTGCATGGTGAAGGGCGAGCCGAGCCCGATGCCCGCGGGCGTGCGCGTCACGTAGCGCGAGAGCACCCGGGCCGGCCGACCGACCTTGATGTCCCAGATGAAGAACGAGCGACCCTGGCTGATCGCGACGATCTTCTCGGAGATGAAGAAGAACCACCGCCCGCCCGTCGCCGCCGCGTGGTCCGCCCCCGCGGTGGGCAGGCCCGCGAAGAACCGGTCGACGTAGCCGAGCGCCTTGGCCTCGAGGTCGTCCTCGCGGGCGAAGAGGTCGGTGCGCAGCGGGTACCGGCGCACGGTCGTGCCGTCCGCGGTGACGAGGTCGAGCTGCTTGCGGGCGTTCGGCTCGTAGTCGGTCTTGACGTGCTCGACCTCGGCCTCGTCGTCGGGCTCGCGCTCGTCGAAGAACTCCTGCAGCCAGAGCTCGAGGTTGAGCAGCCGCCACACCGTCATCGAGTCGATCGAGTTCGTGCCCTTGATCCAGCCCTCGAACGCGTGCAGCACCGCGGTCTGGTCGACGTAGGGCCGGTTGGCGAACGACTCGGAGAGGAACTCGCCGTAGATGTGGTTCTTCAGCCGCATGAACCACTCGCCCTGCGGCGTCGTGGCGCCCACCTTGTCGCGCCGCTCGACGACGGAGTCGGGCAGCAGCCCCCGCATGGCGTCGCGGAGCACGCGCTTGCCCATGCCGTCCTTGACGAGCGCGTCGTCGCCGAGGCCGAAGACGAAACGGACGAGCTCGCGGTCGACGAAGGGCGTGCGGACCGACACCCCGAAACGACGGGCGTTCTTGTCGGTGTAGCGCAACCGGGCAGGCAGCGATCCGGTGAAGACGTCGTCGAGCAGCCGCGCTCGCAGGCCGCTGGTCTCGACGGCATAGCCCTCGTCGCTGTGGGCGCGCGCGAAGTCGGCAGCGAGCAGCGAGGTGACCGGCACGTCCTTGCGGCCGTGCAACCGGTCTCCGATGACGGGGCGGCCCCTCCGGTAGAGCACGTCGAGAGAGTGGCCGAGCTCGGTCGCCGCGAGCGCCGCGCTGCGGGAACGGAGCTCGCGCAGGTGGATGAGGTGGTGCGGGCCGAAGCCGGCGAGGGTCTCGTCACCGCCGTGCCCGTCGAGCACGACGGCGTCACGGTCGGCGGCCTCGCGCAGCACGCGGTACTGCGTGTACGCACCCGTCGAGACGAGCGGCTCCTCCTGGGTGCGGACGAGGTCGCGCAGGTCCTTCTTGAACTCGGTCGGCGTCGGCTCGATGCGATGGGCGTCGACGTGGTCGCCGAGGGAGGCGAGGACGGCGTCGACGTGCGCCACCTCGTCGTTGCGCGAACCCGGGTAGACGGCCGACCACGCGTCGTGCGTGGGCTCGGCGCCGGGCCGGCCCGGCTCGTGCTCGACGGCGTCGACGAGGGCAGCCACGGCGGCGGAGTCGATGCCGCCGGAGAGCGCGGTGCCGACGCGACCGGTCGACGGGACACGGCGTCGTACGGCCGCCCTCAGCAGGTCGCGGAACTCGTCCGCGACGGCGCGGGAGTAGGGCCGTGGCGTGCGCGCCAGCTCGGCGAGCTCCTCCCGGAGGTGCGTGTACGGGCGGCGCTGGAGGCCGTCCGGCCCGAGGGTGACGACCTCGCCGGCGCCGACGCGCTCGATGCCCGCGAAGAACGTCGCCGGGCCGTCGTCGTGGACCCGGAAGCGCAGGTAGCGGTAGATGGTGCGGTCGTCGGGCCGCCGGTCGTGGTGGCCGCTGTCGAGGATGCCCCGGATCTCGCTCGCGACGAGCCAGCCGTCACCGGCCGGAGCGACGTAGAGGGGCCGCACCCCGAAGTGGTCGCGCGCGAGCGTCATGCGCCGGGCGTCGCGGTCCCACACGACGAGCGCGAAGGCGCCGTCGAGCCGGTCGAGGCCGTCGGTGCCCCACTCCGTGAAGGCGGCGAGCACCACCTCGGCGTCGCTGCCGACGCCGAAGTCGTGGCCCAGCACCTCGAGGTCGGCCCGCAGCGCGCCCCGGTTGTAGATCTCGCCGTCGAGCGCCAGCGTGAACCGGCCGCCGCGGCTCGTCACGAGGCGGCCCACGCCCCCGTCGTCACGCGCGGCGCGGGCACCGAGGCCCGCGTCGCCGTCGAGGGCCGTGGCTGCCGGGGCCGCCCCGGGGTGCGCTCCGAGGAGTCGCTCGATCAGGGCCTCGTCGGCAGGGACACCCACGTGTCCGGCGATTCCGCACATGAGTTCCACCCTAGTTCCACGGAGGACGTGCGCCGGACGCCGCTCCGACGCGCGGACACCGCTCTCGGTCCGGCCGAACCGGCCGACCGGCTGGACCGGCTGGACCGGCTGAACCGGTGGGGCCGGCGCCGTCGTCCTTGGCTTGGGGTCCACTCCCCGTCCGTGACCGACAGGAGCCTGACATGCACACGATCTCCCGCACCGCCGCGTTCGTCGCCGGAGCCGTCATCGGCGTCTGCGCCCTCGCCGCCTCGTCGAGCGCGTCCGCCGACGACGGCGGCGCCTCACGGGGCGACCTGCTCCGCGCGTCCGTGCAGGGCAGCCAGCTCGCGGACCCGCCCCTCTTCGGGCTGACCCGCGGCGGGGCCCCCTGGGTCATCTCCGAGGGCACGGCCCGGCTGCGCGCCGACGGTCGGCTCCGCGTCGAGGTCGAGGGCCTCGTCATCCCGACGACGGGGGTCAACCCCGTCGTCATGGTCTCGGCGACGGTCGCGTGCAACGGCACGGCGCTGACGCCGACGGCGACGGTCCCGTTCAGCACCGCGGGCGACGCGGTCATCGACACCAGGGTCGCGCTGCCCGCGCGCTGCCTCGCCCCGGCCGTGCTGCTCAACCCGAACGGCAACGCGGCCGTCTACATCGCCGCCACCGGCCGCTGACCCCACCCTCAACCGTCGAAAGGCCACCTTTCGCGGGTCCTCGGCCATCGAGAGAGGCCACCGGCGCCGGTGGCCACTCGACGGTTGGGGACCCACAAAAGGTGGC
Source organism: Terrabacter sp. NPDC000476 (assembly GCF_040300125.1). NCBI lineage: Bacteria > Bacillati > Actinomycetota > Actinomycetes > Micrococcales > Intrasporangiaceae > Terrabacter > Terrabacter sp. NPDC000476. The sequence goes on along the minus strand of NZ_JBEPDF010000003.1, from coordinate 502,208 downwards.
CACTCGACGGTTGGGGACCCACAAAGGGTGGCCACTCGACGGCCAGGGGGTGGGGGTCACTCCCACTCGATGGTGCCCGGCGGCTTGCTCGTCACGTCGAGGGCCACCCGGTTGACCTCCTCGACCTCGTTCGTGATGCGGGTCGAGATGGTGGCGAGCACGTCGTAGGGCACCCTGGCCCAGTCGGCCGTCATGGCGTCCTCCGACGCGACGGGGCGCAGCACGACCGGGTGGCCGTAGGTGCGGCCGTCGCCCTGTACCCCGACCGACCGCACGTCGGCGAGGAGCACGACGGGGCACTGCCAGATGTCGCGGTCGAGGCCGGCGCGCGTCAGCTCCTCACGGGCGATCGCGTCGGCGCGGCGCAGGATCGCGAGGCGCTCGGCGTCGACCGCACCGATGATGCGGATGCCGAGACCGGGGCCGGGGAACGGCTGGCGCCACACGATGACCTCGGGCACGCCGAGCTCGAGGCCGACCTGGCGGACCTCGTCCTTGAAGAGCGTGCGCAGCGGCTCGATGAGCGCGAACTGGAGGTCGTCGGGCAGCCCGCCGACGTTGTGGTGGCTCTTGATGTTGGCCGCACCCTCGCCGCCGCCCGACTCGACGACGTCGGGGTAGAGCGTGCCCTGGACGAGCCACTTGACGGGGTGCTCCTCGTCGCCGCGGTCGTGCACGACGTCGCGCGCGGCCTGCTCGAAGACGCGGATGAACTGCTCGCCGATGATCTTGCGCTTGGCCTCGGGGTCGGTGACCCCCGCGAGCGCCTCGAGGAACCGCTCGCGCGCGTCGACGACGACGAGGTCGACGCCGGTCGCCTGGACGAAGTCCTGCTCGACCTGTTCGGCCTCGCCCTCGCGGAGCAGGCCGTGGTCGACGAAGACGCACGTCAGCTGGTCGCCGATCGCCTTCTGCACCAAGGCCGCCGCCACCGAGGAGTCGACGCCGCCGGAGAGCGCGCAGAGCACGCGGTCCTCGCCGACCTGCTCGCGGATCGTCGCGACGAGGTCGTCGACGACGTGGCCGGGCGTCCAGTCGGGCGTGATCCGGGCACCCTTCCAGAGGAAGTTCTCGAGCACCCGCTGGCCCTGCTCGGAGTGGAGCACCTCGGGGTGCCACTGCACGCCGTAGAGCCGGCGCTCGTCGTCCTCGAAGGCCGCGACCGGGGTGCCGGCCGTCGACGCCGTCACGGCGAAGCCCTCGGGGGCCGCGCTCACCGAGTCGCCGTGCGACATCCAGACGGTCTGGCTCGGCGGCTGGCCGTCGAAGAGCGTGGACGCGACGTCGGTGATGGCCGCGTCGGTCTTGCCGTACTCGCGGGCGCCGGTGCGCGCCACCGTGCCACCGAGCGCCTGCGCCATCGACTGGAAGCCGTAGCACATGCCGAACACCGGGACGCCGGCCTCGAGCAGCGCGGGGTCGAGCCGGGGCGCGCCGTCGTCGTAGACCGAGCTCGGACCGCCGGAGAGGATGATGGCCGCCGGCTCCTTGGCCAGCATGTCGGCCACCGCCATCGAGTGGGGCACGACCTCGCTGTAGACCTGTGCCTCGCGCACGCGCCGGGCGATCAGCTGGGCGTACTGCGCACCGAAGTCGACGACGAGGACGGGGTGTCCCTGCAGGTCGGTGGGCGTCTCCGGGGGCGTCTCGGTCGGCAGGTCGGTCGGCACGCTGTCGGTCACCGGACCAGCCTATCGGCCCTCGGGGGCACTCCCGTCACCCGCGGCGTACGCCCGCGCGAGGAGGGCGTGCGTCTCGGCGGTGTTGCGCCGCTCGGCGATCCACGGAACCACCGGGACGAAGCCGGCCAGGAGGTTCTTCACGATGCGGCCCGGGCCCCATGCGGCCTTGATGCCGAGGTTGGCGACCGACGCGGCGTACGCCATGTAGATGATGCCGTGGATCGGGCTCCAGTACTGCGTCAGCACGTTCGTCTGGTCGAGCCCGTACTTCATCACCATCTCGAGCACGAGCACGAAGAGCGCGATGCCCGCGACGACCGCGAGCACGCGGTAGGCCGACAGCGCCGAGCGGATCTGCTGCGGCTTCGCCAGGGTCTGGGGATACGTGCTCACGTCGTGACACCTTCTGTCGGGGCGGCGGGCGCGGTCTGCGCCTGCTGCTCTGCTCGGAACATCTTCCACCACATCCAGATCGCGAAGATCCCGAAGACCCACCACTGGACGGCGTATGCCGCGTTGCGCAGGTTGAGGGGCGTCGCGACGTCGGGCGGTGGCACCCGGGACAGACCGGGGGTGACCAGCGCGGCGCCCGCGCCCGCCCCCTCCGACTCGCCGGAGGCGAGCACCACGACGTTGTAGAGGTCGCCCGGCCACTCGTTGACGAGGGCCGCGAGGTCGACGGAGCGCACCTGGGGCGCGGGCAGGTCGGCGCCGTCGCGGGGCGACTCGCCGGGGCCCAGCGTGCCCGCGACCGTGACGACCCCGGAAGGCGGTTCGGGAGCGACCGTCGGCGTGCCGTCGACGAAGCCGCGCAGCACGGGCACGGTGCCTCCCTCCGTCAGCAGCGGGGTCACGACCCACGAGCCCACCCTGCCGTCGAGGCGGCGGTCGACGACGACGAGGCTGCGGGCGCCGTCGTACGTGCCGGTCACTGTGACGGGGCGGTTCGAGAAGTCCGCGGCGAAGTCGGCGTGCGCGCGGGTCACCTGCTGGAGCGGCGCCCGCTCGAGGGTCCCGGCGGCGGCGACCGCGTCACGACGGCCCGAGTCACGGGCCACCCCGAGCTGCCACAGCCCGAGCAGGACGCAGGCGGCCACGACGGCCGCGAGGCCGGCGAGCAGGCCGACCCAGCGAGGGGTGAGCAGGCGCCGGAACACGAGCCAAGGGTAGGTCACCGGCCTCGGAGACGGCTGGCCCGGGGCCCCGGGCCCGTGCCAGACTCGACGCCCATGGTCGAGCAGCTGCCCGCGCCGCCGGTCCCCGCGGACGCCCGGACCCTCGCCCCGAGGACCACGCGCCGCCGTCCCGGCAGGCCCGGCAGGCCCGGCAGGCTCGCCGGCGTCACCGCGCTCGTCGCCCTGACGGTCGCCCTGGGCGCGTGCGGGTCGGGTGGGGGCGGCGCGCCGGCGCGCACGGTGACGGTGGAGGTCGACGCCCCCGGCGGCTCGGCGTCGGGCACGGGGACCCCGGCCCCGGCCACCCCCTCGGCGGTGCCGACCCAGCGGGCCACCCCGGCGCAGGTGCCGACCTCGCTCGCCGTGGGCCGGCAGCGCGGCGCACCCCACTCGTACGAGGAGGCGAAGGACCGCGTCAACCGCACGTCGAAGGTCGCCGGCGTCACCTCGAGCTTCCAGAGCCCGAGCGGCAACATCGTCTGCGTGCAGGGCGGGGGCGCCACCGGCACGTCGATCGCCTGCGAGGTGGCCAAGGGCCGCATCGCCCCGCCGTTGCCGACGATCTGCGCACCCGGAGGCCCGCGCGACATCGGACGGATCGAGCTGCGCCCCGACGGCGCCGTGCCGGTCTGCAACTCCGACACCATCCGCACCGGCACCGAGCCGACGCTCGCCTACGGCACCCGCACCCGACCGGGAGGCCCGGTGGGCTGCGTCAGCGAGGAGTTCGGGGTGACGTGCGTGGACGCCTCCGCGCGGCACGGGTTCTTCCTCGCGCGCGACACGTTCGTCACCTTCTGACCGGACAAGTAGCACACACGGGACATACAGGCTGTGCAGACCCTGTCTTTAAGGTCTCGAAACGGTAACGATCTGCAGTCGATCTGGTCGGGTCTCACCCTGCGGACTTGACTGGGCCGGTCGCCACGGGGTCATCCCCGTCACGGCAGCTCCCTGGTCCACTCACACCTGTTAGGGACGGTCACGTGACGCATCACTCGTTAGGCGGGCGCAGTCGACTCTTCGCCCTCGTCGCCACCTCGGCGCTGACCGTGGGAGCCTTCGCGGCGTCCCCGGTCCCCGCGGCCCTCGCCGCGTCCACCCCCTCCGCGGCCCCGGCCGCCGGCGGCGGCTCCTCCGCGGTGCCCGTTGTCGGCGTCCACCCCGCGGCCGGAAGCGGCAAGGGGGTCGTGCGCTCCACCGACGACAACCTCCGCTCGCCCCTGGCCGTGCGCCAGGACGCCCTGCGCCAGCGGGCGCTCGAGGCCCGCCTCCGGGGCGAGCCCGCCGCCCAGGGCGCCGTCGTCAAGGTCGGCGGCTCCGCCGCGGCGGCCGCGGACACGGCGACCGCCGCACCGAACGCGCGCAGCAGCACGAGTGCCAGCGGCTCCGCCAAGGGCGGCGGCAAGGGCGGCCACACCAAGGGCGACAAGGGCCAGTACGTCCAGCTCGAGCGCGAGGGCACCGACAAGATCTTCGTCGTGCTCGTCGAGTTCGGCGACGAGCAGTACCCGAACCCGATCTTCCAGGGCCCGCCGCCGGACGGCAGCACCACCGACGTGACCGGCCCGCGGCACAACGAGATCCCGGCCCCGAACCGCCGCGTCGACAACTCGACGCTGTGGCAGAAGGACTTCACCAAGGCGCACTACGAGAACATGTACTTCAACCGGATGGCGAAGTACTACGAGCGGCAGTCCTCGGGTCGCTACTCCGTCGAGGGCGCGGTCACCGAGTGGGTCAAGGTGCCCTTCAACGAGGCCCTCTACGGACGCAACTACTGCGGCAGCATCGTCTGCAACACCTCGACGGCCCTCGTGCGTGACGCGCTCGCCGTCTGGGTCAAGGGCCGGCTCGACGCCGGCCAGACGATGGAGCAGATCAGCGCCTACCTCAAGACGTTCGACCAGCAGGACCGCTACGACATCGACGGCGACGGCAACTTCGACGAGCCCGACGGCGTCATCGACCACTTCCAGATCGTGCACGCCGGCGGCGACGAGGCCGCGGGCGACCCGAACCAGGGGTCGGACGCCATCTGGAGCCACCGCTCGTTCGCGGCCGTCCAGGCCGGCGGCCCGCTCGGCGCGGGCGTCGACATCGGCAGCAACAGCGGCCTCGTCTCGAGCTCGCTCGTGCCGAACAACCCGACCGGCGTCTGGGTCGGTGACTACACGATGCAGCCCGAGAACGGCGGCCTCGGCGTCTTCGCCCACGAGTTCGGCCACGACCTCGGCCTGCCCGACCTCTACGACACCTCCGGCAACACCGGCGGCGCCGAGAACAACACCGCGTTCTGGACCCTGATGTCCTCGGGCGCGAACATCGGCGACGGCGGGCGCGACGGCATCGGCGACAACCCGACCGACCTCGGCGCCTACGAGCTCTTCCAGCTCGGCTGGCTGCAGCCCCAGGGCAAGAAGGGCCCGTTCTACGCCGTGGCCCGTGCGGGCGAGCGCTCGTGGCACGCCCTCGGCTCCAACGTGCCGGCGCAGAAGCGGACCGTGCAGGCGATCTTCACCGTCCTGCCCGACAAGCAGGTGCCGCTCGAGCTCGGTGACCCCTTCGAGGGCGACCGGCTCTACTACAGCGGCGCGGCCGACGACCTCGACACGACGATGACGAAGTCGGTGACGCTGCCCTCCGGCACGGTCGGGCTGAGCGCCAAGGTGCGCTACAACATCGAGGAGGACTGGGACTACGCCTACCTCCGGGTCTCGGCCGACGGCGGCACGACGTGGAGCCAGGTGCCCACGAACCTCTCGCGCACGACCGACCCCAACGGCAACAACCTCGGCCAGGGCTTCACCGGGCTGCAGGCGTCGTGGACCGACCTGACGGCCGACCTGACGCCGTGGGCGGGCCGCACCGTGCAGCTGCAGTTCCGCTACAAGATGGACGCCGCGCAGGTCGGCAACCCGGGCGTCAGCGCCCCGCCGCCGGGCCTGCAGGTCGACGCCGTCGCCGTGACCGGCCAGCCGCTCGACGGCGCCGAGAGCGACACCGGGTGGACCTTCGACCCGTCCGACGGCAGCGGGTTCCGCGCGTCGACGGGCACGGTCGAGCGGGCCTTCTTCAACGCGTACATCGCCGAGAACCGGCAGTACGACGGCTACGACCGGTCGCTGCGGACGGCCTACAACTTCGGCTTCCCGAAGCGCCCCGACTGGGTGGAGAGCTACCGCTACCAGAACGGCATGCTCGTCAACTACTGGGACGGCTCGCAGTCGGACAACAACGTCGGCGACCACCCGGGCTCGGGTCTCGTGCTCCCCGTCGACGCGCACCCGCAGTTCAGCCACTGGTCGGACGGCACGCTGATGCGCAACCGCATCCTCAGCTACGACTCGACGTTCGGCCTCGAGAAGACCGACGCGATCACGCTGCACAACCCGGCCGACGGCTCGAAGGGCCGCATCGCGTCGAAGAAGGCCGTGCCGGCCTTCGACGACACGAGGACGTGGTGGTTCGACCAGGACCGGCACGGCGCGACGGGCGCACACCCCGGCCGCTACCAGCCCGGCTGGTACTCCGTCGATGTGCCGAAGACGGGCACGGTCATCCGGGTCGTCAAGTCGCACCAGAAGGGCGGCGTGCTCACGGTGCTCGTCACCCCGAAGCGGTGACCCGCACCCGGTGAACCCCGAGGGGTGACCCACACGGGACAGGGCCCCGTCGACCCTCGTGGTCGGCGGGGCCCTGCCGCGCCCTTAGGATTGGGCCTGACCGACCTGACCTGACCGACCCGACGACCGAGGGGCCGCCGTGGCGCAACTGTTGCTCCTGCACCTGCTTGCCGCCGCGCTCGCGCCCTGGCTCGCGAAGACGTTGCGCACCAAGGCGTTCCCGGTACTCGCCCTCGCCCCGGCGGCGTCGTTCGCGTGGCTCGTGTCCGTCTCCGGCGACGTGCGCGCCGGCGCGTACCCGACGCAACGGATCTCGTGGGTGCCCGGTCTCGGCATCGACCTCGACTTCCGGCTGACGACGCTCTCGTGGGTGCTCGGCCTGCTCGTGACCGGCGTCGGCGCCCTCGTGCTGCTCTACTGCACGTGGTACTTCACCGACCGGGACCCCACCCTGTGGCGCTTCACGTCGGTCTTCACGGCCTTCGCGGGCGCGATGCTCGGGCTCGTCCTCACCGACAACCTCCTCGTGCTCTACGTGTTCTGGGAGCTGACGACGGTCTTCTCCTACATCCTCATCGGGCACAACCCGGCGAGCTCGACGAACCGCCGCGCGGCCATGCAGGCGCTCATCGTCACGACCTTCGGCGGCCTCGCGATGCTCGTCGGGATCATCGCCCTCGGCGTCCACCACACGTACTCCATCGCCGAGCTGCTCGCCGACCCGCCCGCGCTCGACGCCGTGACCGTCGCAGCCGTCGTGCTCCTCCTCGTCGGCGCGCTCTCGAAGTCGGCCCTCGTGCCCTTCCACTTCTGGCTGCCCGGCGCCATGGCCGCCCCGACCCCCGTCAGCGCGTACCTGCACGCCGCGGCGATGGTCAAGGCCGGCATCTACCTCGTCGCGCTCCTCGCCCCGGTCTTCGCCGGCGCCCCCGCGTGGCACGCGCTCACCGTCGGGCTCGGCCTGCTGACGATGCTCGTCGGTGGGTGGCGGGCCCTGCGCCAGCACGACATCAAGCTGCTGCTCGCCTACGGCACCGTGAGCCAGCTCGGCTTCATCGTCGCCATCGCGGGCCTCGGCACCAAGGCGTCGGCGCTGTCGGCGCTCGCCCTCGTCATCGCCCACGCGCTCTTCAAGTCGACCCTCTTCCTCACCGTCGGCGTCGTCGACAAGTGCACCGGCACGCGCGACCTGCGCGAGCTCTCGGGCGTCGGCCGGCGGCTGCTGCCGGTCGCGGTCCCGGCGACGCTCGCGGGGCTGTCGATGGCGGGCATCGTCCCGCTCGCCGGCTTCGTGTCCAAGGAGAGCGCCCTCGAGGCGCTGTGGGAGGACGTCCACACCTCGGCTCCCCTGCCCGCCCCGTGGAGCTGGCTCGCCGTGGCCGGCGTCGTCGCGGGCTCGGCCCTGACGGTCGCCTACACGGCCCGCTTCCTCTGGGGAGCCTTCGCGACCAAGCCGGGCGTCGCGCCGACGCCCGTCAGGGCCGCGCACCCGGGCTTCGTGCTCGCGCCGCTGGTGCTCGGCGTCTCGTGCCTGCTCCTCGGCCTGCTCGCGCCCCTCGAGTCGCCGTGGCTGCTGCCGTATGCCGTGTCGTTCCCCGTCGGGGCGCCCCCGCAGACGCTCGCGCTGTGGCACGGCGTCACGGTGCCGCTCCTGCTCTCGCTCGCCTCCGTCGCCGGGGGCCTCGCCCTCTTCGCCGGTCGCGACGTGGTGGGCCGGGCGCAGGCACGCGTGCCCGCCCTCGTCGACGGCGAGCGCGGCTTCGCCCGCACGCTGCGGTGGGTCGACCGCGGCGCCGTCGAGACGACCGCCGTCACCCAGCGGGGCTCGCTGCCGATCTACCTCGCGGCCATCCTGCTCGTCTTCGTCGCCCTGCCCGGTGTCGCGGCCGTGCGGGCGGGCTCGCTGCCCGACCTCCGCCTCTGGGACACCCCGGGCCAGGCCGTCGTCGGGCTCGTCGTGATGGCGGCCGCGGTGCTCGTGCTCGTCACCCGACGCCGCCTCACGGCCGTCATGCTCGTCGGCGCGACCGGCTACGGCGTCTCGCTGCTCTTCATCCTGCACGGCGCGCCCGACCTCGCCATCACCCAGATGCTCGTCGAGACGGTCTCGCTCGTCGTCTTCGTGCTCGCCCTCCGGCGGCTGCCGACGAAGTTCACGCGCCACCCGCACTCCCCCTCGCGCACGTGGCGGATCGCCCTCGGCGTGGCCGTCGGCGCGTCGGTCGGGGCCATCGCCCTCGTCGCGTCGGGCGGCCGGCGCACCGACCCCGTGTCGGTCGGGTTCCCGACGGAGGCGTATGCGTTCGGCCACGGCAAGAACATCGTCAACGTCACGCTCGTCGACATCCGCGCCTGGGACACCCTCGGCGAGGTCTCGGTGCTCGTCGCGGCCGCGACCGGTGTCGCGAGCCTCATCTTCGTGCGCACCCGCAACACGCGCCTGTCGCGGGCCACGGCCAAGGCGCTGCCCTCGAGCAGCCCCGGCCGCGGCACCTGGCTGCTCGGCGGGCGCACGATGCGCAAGGAGAAGCGCTCGGTCATCTTCGAGGTGGTGACGCGCCTCGTCTTCCACATCATGCTCGCCGCCTCGCTCTTCCTGCTCTTCGCCGGGCACAACCAGCCCGGCGGCGGCTTCGCCGGCGGCCTCGTCGCCGGGCTCGCGCTCGTCGTGCGCTACCTCGCGGGCGGGCGCTACGAGCTCGACGAGGCGGCCCCCTTCGACGCCGGCCTCGTCGTCGGCGTCGGGCTGCTCGTCGTCGTCGGCTCCGCCCTGGCCCCGCTCGCCTTCGGCGGCACGATCCTCGAGACGACCGCGCTCGACGTGACGATCCCCCCGTGGGGAGAGGTGCACCTCGTGACCTCGCTCTTCTTCGACATCGGCGTCTACCTCATCGTCGTCGGCATGATGCTCGACATCGTGCGCAGCCTCGGCACCGGCATCGACCGGCAGATCGCCGAGGAGCAGGACGACGCCTCCGCCGCCGGGGAGGTGCTCCGCCCGTGACGACCCTCACCGCCGCCCTCGCCCCGACGCTCATCGAGCCGACCCTGGCGCCCAACCTCACCCTCGTGCTCGTCACGGCGGGACTCGTCGCGGCCGGCACCGCGCTCGCGCTCGACCGGAGCCTGGTGCGGGTGCTGCTCGGCATGGTCCTCATCGGCAACGGCGTCGCCGTGCTCTACCTCGTCGTCAGCGGCCGGGCCGGGCGCGCACCGTTCGTCGGCGAGGACCCGGCCGCGATCAGCGACCCGCTGCCGCAGGCCATGGTCCTGACCGCCATCGTCATCTCGCTCGCGACGATCGGGTTCCTGCTCGCCCTGTCCTACCGGCTCTGGCAGATCTCCGGCACCGACGACGTGCCCGACGACGCCGAGGACGCGCGCATCCAGCGACTCGCCCTCGACGACCAGACGTCCTCGACCTACGACCCGTCGGAGACGTCGACGACGACCTCCGACGAGCTCGCCGCCGGCGACGGGAGGGAGACCGCGTGAACCTCCACGTGACCGACCTCGTGCCGCTGCCCGTGCTGCTGCCGCTCCTCGGCGCGGCGCTCGCGCTCGCCTTCCGCCAGTCGCCACGGCTCCAGCGCGGCGTCAGCATCGCCGCCCTCGCCGCCGTCGTCGCCGTCGCCGGCGTGCTCGTGTGGCAGACCGACGTCTCGGGCCCGCAGGTGCTGTGGCTCGGCGCCTGGCAGGAGCCGCTCGGCATCTCGCTCGTCGCCGACCGGCTGAGCGCCCTCATGCTCCTCGTCTCGGCCATCGTCACGCTCCTCGTGCTCGTCTTCGCCATCGGGCAGGGCCAGGCCGACAGCGACGACGAGACGAGCGAGACGCCCCTCACGATCTTTCACCCGACCTACCTCGTGCTCTCGGCGGGCGTGTCCAACGCCTTCCTCGCCGGCGACCTCTTCAACCTCTTCGTCGGCTTCGAGATCCTGCTCTTCAGCTCCTACGTGCTCATCACCCTCGGCGGCTCGGCCGCGCGCATCCACGCGGGCACGACCTACGTCGTCGTCAGCCTGCTCAGCTCGGCGCTCTTCCTCGTCGGCATCGCGGCCGTCTACGCGGCCACGGGCACCGTCAACCTCGCCCAGCTCTCGATCCGCATCTGCGACCTCGCGCCGGGCGTCGCGCTCGTGCTCCAGCTCTGCCTGCTCACCGCCTTCGCGATCAAGGCCGCCGTCTTCCCGATGTCCGCGTGGCTGCCCGACAGCTACCCGACGGCGCCGGCCCCGGTCACCGCGGTCTTCGCCGGCCTGCTGACGAAGGTCGGCGTCTACGCGATCATCCGGCTGCAGACGCTGCTCTTCCCCGAGTCGCCGCTCCAGGGCCTGCTCATGTGGGCGGCGCTGCTGACGATGGTCATCGGCATCCTCGGCGCGGTCTCGCAGTCGGGCCTGAAGAGGATCCTCTCGTTCACGCTGGTCAGCCACATCGGCTACATGATCTTCGGCATCGCGCTCGCCACCCCGGAGGGCACGGCCGGCGCGATCTTCTACGTCGCGCACCACATCACGATCCAGACCGCGCTCTTCCTCATCACCGGCCTCGTCGAGCGCCTCGGCGGCACGACCTCCCTCGACCGGCTCGGGGGCCTCGCCGTCGCGTCGCCGGTGCTCGCGACGCTCTTCTTCGTCTCGGCGATGAACCTCTCCGGCATCCCCCCGCTCTCGGGCTTCCTCGCCAAGATCGGGCTGCTCCACGCCGGCATCGCCGTCGGCACGCCGCTCGCGTGGCTGCTCGTCGTCGGCGGCATCGTCACGAGCCTGCTGACGCTCTACGCGCTGGCCAAGGTCTGGAGCCAGGCCTTCTGGCGCACCCTCGCCGACGCACCCCGCGGGGCCGACACCGTGGCCGCCCTCCAGGACGGCACGCTCGACGTCGAGCCGGCCACCGACCCCGCCACCGCGGTCGCCGTCGACACCAGCCCCCGGGCCCTGCCCCGCACGATGCTGGGGGCCACCGCGGCGATGACGGCCGTGGGCCTGCTCATCACCCTCGTCGCCGGGCCGCTCTTCGCCTACACGCAGCGGGCCGCCACCGACCTCATGGACCGCGACCCCTACGTCACGAGCGTCCTCCCACCGGAGGTGCGCCGATGAGCGAGGCACGCCTGGCCACCGCCCCCCGGGGCCCGGAGTCACCCCGGCGGCGCCGACGCGAGTTCCAGCCGCGCGCGATCGTGACGATCGCGCTCGCCTGGGTGCTGCTGTGGGACCGCGTGAGCTGGGGCAACGTCGTCAACGGCCTCCTCGTCGGGCTCTTCGTCACGTACGCGTTCCCGCTCCCCTCGATCGAGTACTCCGGCCGCCTGCGCCCCCACCGCGTCGCCCTGCTCATCGGGCAGTTCCTCGTCGACCTCGTGGGCGCCTCGTGGCAGGTCATGCGGCTCGCGTTCGGCCGACGCCGCCCCCGCAACGCCGTCATCGAGGTGCAGCTGCGCTCGCGGTCGGACTTCTACCTCACCCTGACCGCCGAGCTCGTCGCCCTCGTGCCGGGCTCGGTCGTCGTCGACGCGCGGCGCTCGACCTCGGTGCTCTACCTGCACCTGCTCGACGTGGAGCGGCCGGGCACGATCGAGCGCCAGCGCGCCCACGTGCTCGCCGTCGAGCGCCGGGTCGTGCGGGCCCTCGGCTCGCGCGAGGAGATCGCCGCGCTCGACACCGACGCCCCCTGGCCGTCCCGCACCACCCCGACGGAGGAGCGCCCATGACCGTCGTCCTCGGCCTCGCCCTCGCCATGCTCGGCGTGGCAGCAGCCCTCGTGCTCGTCCGGCTCTTCCGCGGGCCGAGCAACCTCGACCGCATCGTCGCCGCCGAGATCCTCATGGTCATCGTCATCGCCGGCGTCGCGCTCGAGTCCGCGCGGCAGCGCACCACGACCTACCTGCCGCTCCTCATGATCCTCGGGCTCGTCGGCTTCGTCGGCGGCGTGGCGGTGACGCGCTTCATGTCCCGCGACTCCGACGAGGCCGACGCGCTCGTGCCCGACCACCCCGAGCCGCGCCAGCAGCAAGAGCCCTGGGAGCAGTCATGACGTGGTCAGCCGTCCTCGACGTGGCGGGCGCGGTGTGCCTCCTGCTCGGCGCCTTCCTCTGCCTGGCCGGTGCCGTCGGCCTGCTCCGCTTCCCCGACACGCTCTCGCGCCTGCACGCGGCGACGAAGCCGCAGACCCTCGGCCTCATCCTCGTCCTCACGGGGCTCGCCCTGACCCTCCGCACCTGGGCGGCGGTCACCACCCTCGTGCTCCTGGCCGCCACGCAGTTCTTCACCAGCCCGGTCTCGGCGCACCTCGTCGGCCGCGGCGCCTACCGCAACCGCTGCGTCGACACCGACACCCTCGAGGTCGACGAGCTCTCCGACGCGCTCGACCGGTCCGGCTGGGACCCGACGCGCTGACGCCCGCCGCCGGCGCCGGGCGAAAACCGGTGTGAGGCACGCCGGCGCCGAACGTACACTGCAGCAAGTGATCTCACTCCCCCTGGCTGACCCGGGCTCTCCCGACCTGACCAGCCCGACGGCATACCTGCGGTGGGTGGGCAAGGGCCAGTGGCGCACGCTGCTCGTCGCCATCGGCTTCGGCGTCGTCTGGCTCGTCAGCCAGGCGCTCTTCCCGGCCGCCATGGGCAAGGCCATCGACGAAGGCATCCTCGGCGGCGACACCGACGCCCTCGTGCGCTGGTGCCTGGTGCTCGTCGGGCTCGTCGTCGTCAGCGCCCTCTCCGGCATGATGCGCCACCGCTACGCCGTGGCGAACTGGATGCAGGGCGCGTTCCGCTCCGCCCAGCTCATCGGCCACAAGGCCGCCGACACGGGCGAGGCGCTGACGCGCGCCGTGCCGACGGGCGACGTCGTCGCGACCGTCAGCTCCGACGCGATGCGCATCGGCGGGCTCTACGACGTGGCAGCGCGCTTCGCCGGCGCGGTCGTCTCCTACGTCGTGGTGGCGCTCATCCTGCTCGGCGCCTCGACGCCGCTCGGCCTCGTCGTCCTCATCGGCGTGCCGGTGCTCGTCGCCTGCCTCACCTTCATCGTGCGACCGCTCCAGACGCGCCAGCTCGCCCAGCGCGAGGAGTCGGGCAAGCTCATCGGCCTCGGCGCCGACACGGTCGCCGGACTGCGCGTGCTGCGCGGCATCGGCGGCGAGCACACCTTCCTGAGCCGGTATGCCGTGCAGTCGCAGTCGGTGCGCCGCGTCGGCAACACGGTGGCCGCCTACCAGGCCGCGCTCGACGCCGCGCAGGTGCTGCTGCCGGGCCTCTTCGTGCTCGTCGTCGTGTGGCTCGGCGCGCGCTTCGCCATCGACGGGCAGATCACGGCCGGCCAGCTCGTCGCCTTCTACGGCTACACCGCCTTCCTCGTCATCCCGCTGCGCACCGCCACGGAGATGGTCGACCGCGCCACGCGCGCCCACATCGGCGCGCGCAAGCTGACGAAGATCCTGCGCGTCGAGCCCGACGACGTCGACACCGCCGGTGGCACGCCCCTCCCGGAGGGCCCCGCCCCGCTCCACGACCCCGCGAGCGGCGTCACGATCGAGCCCGGACGGTTCACCGCCGTCGTGTCGGCCCGTCCCGAGGAGACGTCCGCCCTCGCCGACCGCCTCGGCCGCTTCGGGGCGGCGGAGACCGACGTGCGGCTCGACGGCACCCGGCTCGCCGACGCCTCCCTCGACGCGGTGCGACGCCGGATCGTCGTGTCGGAGAACGACCCCCGGCTCTTCACCGGGACGCTGCGCAACGAGCTCGACCCGTGGGGCGTGCACGACGACGCCGAGGTCCTCGCGGCACTGTCGGTCGCGAGCGGCGACGACGTGCTCGAGGCCCTGCCCGGCGGGCTCGACAACGAGGTGGAGGAACGCGGGCGGGCCTTCTCGGGCGGCCAGCGCCAGCGCCTCGCGCTCACCCGGGCCCTGCTCTCGGACGCCGAGACGCTCGTGCTCGTCGAGCCGACGAGCGCCGTCGACGCCCACACCGAGGCCCGGATCGCCGGCCGCCTCACCGCGGCCCGCGCCGGCCGGACGACGGTCGTCATGTCGGCGAGCCCGCTCATCCTCGACCAGGCCGACGCCGTGGTCTACCTCCGGGACGGCCGCGTCGCCGCCACCGGCACGCACGCCCGGCTCATGGCCGACGACCCCGACTACCGCCGCACCGTCGTGCGCGGAGAGGAGGACTGATGTCGCCGACACCGGCCCCCACCACGCGCACCCTCCCGGTCGCCGACACGGCCTCGGTCAGGGAGCACACCCGCGGCCTGCTGCGACGGCACCGGCGCAGCCTCGGCACCGTCGTCGGGCTGCACGCCGTCGCGGCCGTCGCGGCGCTCGTCGCTCCCCGCGTCATCGGCCTGCTCGTCGACGAGATCAGCCACGGCCGGTCGGTCGAGGTCGTCAACCGGCTCGCCCTCTGGATCGCCGGCGCCGTCGTCGTGCAGACGGTCGTCACGTGGTTCGCCCGGCGCGCGTCGTTCGTCATGGGCGAGACGATCTTCGCCGAGCTGCGCGAGCAGTTCATGGAGCGCGTCGTCGAGCTGCCCCTCTCCACTGTGGAGCGGGCCGGTACGGGCGACCTCGTCTCCCGCACGACCAACGACGTCGAGGCCCTCTCGCACGTCATCCGCTTCGGTGTGCCTGCGATCTTCGTCGGCGCCATCACGACGGCCATCACGCTCGTCGCCGCCTTCGTCACCGGGTGGCAGGTGGCGCTGGCGGTGCTCGTCGGCGCCCCGATCCTCGTGCTCTCGACCCGGCGCTACCTGCGCTTCGCCCCCGAGGGCTACCTGCGCGAGCGGGCGACCTACGCCGTGCTCAACGGCGTCGTCACCGAGTCGGCGGACGGCTCGCGCACCGTCGACGCGCTCAGGCTGCGGGGTCGTCGCCGGCGCTGCATGGACGACGCCCTGCGCGACTGCTACGACGCCGAGCGCTACACCCTCGGCCTGCGGATGCGTTGGTTCCCCTCGGTGGAGTTCGCGTTCTTCGCGCCCGTCGCGGTCACGCTGCTCTGGGGAGGCTTCCTCATCTCGCGCGACGTGGCGACGGCCGGCACCGTGACGGCCGTGGCCCTCTACGTCCAGCAGATGGCCGGGCCGCTCGACGAGCTCATCTCGTGGCTCGACGAGATCCAGGTCGGGGCGACGTCGCTCGCTCGCGTCATCGGCATCGCCGACGTGCCCGCCGACCGCGCGGCGACCGGCGAGGAGCCCGCCGACGACCACCTCGAGGTCGAGGACGTGCACTACGCCTACCGCGCCGGCCGCGACGTGCTGCGCGGCGTCTCGCTCGACCTGCGCCCCGGCGAGCGGCTCGCCATCGTCGGGCCGTCCGGCGCCGGCAAGTCGACCCTCGGACGCCTCATGGCCGGCATCGACGGGCCTCGCGAGGGGCGGGTCGACGTCGGCGGCGTGCGGCTCGTCGACCTCGAGCTCGCCCAACTGCGCGGCCAGGTGGCCCTCGTGACGCAGGAGCACCACGTCTTCGTCGGCTCGCTCGAGGACAACCTGCGCCTCGCCCGGCCGGAGGCCTCGCGCGACCAGCTGCTCGACGCCCTGGCGGCCGTCGACGCGCGCGGGTGGGCCCTCGGGCTGCCCGACGGCCTCGACACCGTCGTCGGGTCGGGCGGTCACCGGCTCAGCGAGCCGCAGGCCCAGCAGCTGGCCCTCGCCCGGCTCGTGCTCGCCGACCCGCACACCCTCGTGCTCGACGAGGCGACGTCGCTGCTCGACCCGCGCGCGGCCCGCCACCTCGAGCGGTCGCTCGCGGCGGTCGTCGAGGGCCGCACCGTCGTGGCCATCGCGCACCGGCTCATGACGGCGCACGACGCCGACCGGGTCTGCGTCGTCGAGGACGGCCTCATCAGCGAGATCGGTTCGCACGAGGAGCTGCTGCGCGCCGACGGCGCCTACGCCGCCCTCTGGCGCTCCTGGCGCGACGAGCCCGCCCCCACCCACTGACGCGACGCCCCGCCAGACCCCAGCCCGACCCTAACCCGACCCCTGCCTGACCCTCCGCGCACCGACGGACCGCCACGACACGGCATCCGGCCGCGGTGCGGGCGTGCGAGACCGCGCTCGTGGCGGTCCGTCGGCGCACCGGACTCGCGGCGCGGGTGCCGTAACCCCGGCGCCGGCGGCTCGTTGTCCGGGTGGTGCCGACTGACTCGACCGGTGGGCCGGCACCCCGGGTGGGGTCGTCTCTGAGGGGTGACGGCCCCACCCACCCGCCCACCCACCGCCGGTGCGGGTGGTGGGTCAGGCGTCGACGAGACGGTATGCCGCGCCCTGGGCCGGTCGCCGATCGGCCTCACCCCGGGCGGGCCAGAGCGACACCGCCCGCTCGGCCTGGGCCGTGATCGTCAGGCTCGGGTTGACGCCGAGGTTGGCCGAGACCGCGGCGCCGTCGAGCACGTGCAGGCCGGGGTAGCCCCAGACGCGGTGGTAGGGGTCGACGACGCCGTGCTCCGGCGAGTCGGAGATGACGGCGCCACCGAGGAAGTGCGCGGTCATCGGGATGTCGAACACCTCGCCGACCGACGACCCGGGCCACGACCGCTCGCCGGTCGACTGCTCGAGGCGGCGGGCCATGGCGCGCACCGCCTCGTTGCCCTCGGGGATGTAGGTGGGGTTCGGCTCGCCGTGGCCCTGCTCCGACGTGAGGCGCCAGCCGAGCGGCCCGCGACGGCGGCGCACCGTGATCGAGTTGTCGCGGCTCTGCATGACGAGCGCGATGACGGTGCGCTCGCTCCACCGCCGCGTCGACAGCGACCGTGCGAAGACGGCGGGGTGCCGGACCGCCGTGCCGGCGAAGCGCGCCCAGCGCGGCAGCCGCCCTCCCCCGTCGACCTGGAGCACGGCGAGCGCCCCCATGAGGTTGGACCCCTTGCCGTAACGGACGTTCTCGACGTGCGTCGTTCCCGAGACGTGGAAGCTGGAGGTGATGGCGACGCCTCGCGTCAGGTCGACACCCTCGGGCACGCGCGCCGTCATGGCGCCGCCGAGCGCCTCGGAGTTGGTGCGGGTCAGGGTGCCGAGCGCGTCGGAGAGCCGTGGCAGGCCACGCCCCTCGGGCTCGGCCTTCATCGCCTGGAGCAGCTGCGCCGTGCCCCAGGCGCCCGCCGCGACGACGACCTGGGCCGCCGTGACGGTGCGCTCCCCCGCCCGGCGGCGACCCCACGACCCGCTGCGGACGGTCGTGACGGCATACCCCTGCCCCGGCGACGCCGGGTCGAGCGGGCGCACGCGCGTCACGGTGCGCAACGGCTCGATGGTGACGCCGCGGCGCTCCGCGAGGGCGAGGTAGTTCTTGACGAGCGTGTTCTTGGCGCCGACGCGGCAGCCGACCATGCAGTTGCCGCACTCGGTGCAGCCCGTGCGGGCCGGCCCCTCGCCGCCGAAGTAGGGGTCGGGGACGCGCTTGCCGGGCTCGCCGAAGAAGACGCCCACCGGCGTCTTGCGGAAGGTGTCGCCGACGCCGAGGTCGGCTGCCGTGTCGCGCATCAGCGTCTCGACCGGCCCCTCGCACGGGTTGACCGTCACGCCCAGCATGCGCGAGGCGGTCGCGTAGTGCGGCGCGAGCTCGGCCTTCCAGTCGGTGATGTGCGCCCACTGGCGGTCGCGGAAGAAGGCGTCCGGCGGCACGTAGAGGGTGTTGGCGTAGTTGAGCGACCCGCCGCCGACGCCCGCGCCGGCGAGCACGAGGCAGTCGGGCAGGCGGTGGATGCGCTGCACCCCGAAGAGGCCGAGCCGCGGCGCCCACAGGTAGCGGCGCACGTCCCAGCTCGTGCGGGCGAAGTCGGCGTCCTCGAAGCGGCGCCCCGCCTCGTAGACGTGCACGCGGTAGCCCTTCTCGGCGAGCCGCAGGGCGGCCACCGACCCGCCGAACCCGGACCCGATGACGACGACGTCGTGGTCGTGCTCCATGGGCGCCACCCTAGGGTGGGCCGCCTGGCGCACGAGGGCGTATGCCGTGTGACGCGCGCCGCTCAGGCGCCCGGGACGCCGGCGAGCGCGTCGCGCAGGGCTCGGGAGACCTCGGGGAGCAGCGACATCGAGAAGGTGCGGGTCATGTGGCCGTGGTCGAAGTAGGTGATGAGCCCACCGAGCACCGCCGGGCACGACCCGTCGCGGCAGAGCAGGTCGGTGACGTCGAGGAGGTGGACGTCGGTGCCCGTGCGGGCCTTCGCGGCGTCGGCGAGCGGGTCCGGCTCGAGGCCCGACGTGCCGCGGTAGGCGACGTCGGTCGCGCACCGGGAGACGTCGTCGGCGTGCTGGGCGACGCAGTCGGGCACGCTCTCGGCCGAGCCGGGGGTGTCCCGGATGGCGAGGACGCGCGCGCCGGCCTCGACGAAGCCGTCGACGACCCGGCCGTAGGCGGCCTTCGCCGTGGCGACCTTGCGCGCGGCCGGCACTCCCGCCAGCGGCTGGAGGGTGCGGTCGGACATGACGACGAGGTCGTAGCCACCCGTCGTGATGCGGTCGCGGGCCCAGGTGTTGAGGGCGGTGCACGCGTCCTCCAGCGCCTTCGTGCCGAAGGCGACGGGGACGTCGACCGAGTAGCACTCGGAGGCGATGTAGGTGTCGACGCGCCATCCCCGCTCCCGCGCCGTGGCGAGGATCGGCGGCGACCACTGGCCCGCGTGCGAGTTGCCGTAGAGCGCGACCTTGACCGCGGCGTCCTTCGGGCCGTAGCTGCAGACCTTGCGCCGGGTGAACGGGCGGTTGTTCCAGCAGTCGTCGGCGTAGACCTGCGGCTTGTCCTTGGCCGCCTGGATCGGGTTCGTCAGCATGCCGAGGTCGCGGCCGGCGCACGATGCGGTGCGGAACGCGTCGACGCCGACGCACGGCGCGCTCGAGTCGACGACCACCGCGGCGGCGGCCGCCTCGGTGCGCTGGGTTTGCCAGAGGGCGATGCCGGCGAGGCCGACGGAGAGCCCGAGGCACACGGCGAGCAGGACGAAGGAGCGGCCGGTGCTCCGCGCGATGCTCGGGGTGAACCGCATGAGGTCCTCGACCCACCGCTTGCTCGCGGCGGACAGCACGAGCACGACCGCGAGGACGAGCAGCTTCTGCCACCACGCGACGCTGTCGTCGTCGAGCACGAAGGGCGCGAGGACGATGGCCGGCCAGTGCCAGAGGTAGACGGAGTAGGACACGTCGCCGAGCCACTGGACGGCACGCCCCGACCACAGCCGGCGCGGGCCGGCAGCGAGGTCGTCGGACCGCGCGGCGATGACGGCAGCGGCGCCGAGGGTCGGCAGCAGCGCCGCGACCCCGGGGAAGGGCGTGGCGGCCGTGAACGAGACCGCCGACCAGAGGATCGCGGCCAGACCCGCCCACACGAGGCCGACGCGGACGACGGGCACGCGGAACCGCAGCCCGGCGTGCACGGCGGCGGCGAGCAGGGCACCGATGCCGAGCTCCCAGACGCGGGTCGTCGAGACGAAGTAGGCCTGCGCGGCGTCCTCGCCGGTGAACCACGCGGAGAAGGCGAGCGAGGCGAGGGTGAGGGCCGAGATGACGACGAGCGGCGGGAAGCGGAACGACCGGCCGAGACGGCGCACCACGAGGAAGGCGAGGCCGAGCAGCAGCGGCCAGACGATGTAGAACTGCTCCTCGACCGAGAGCGACCAGTAGTGCTGCGTCGCCGAGTGGAGCTGGTCGGTCGCGAGGTAGTCGGTCGAGGTGAGCGCCAGCATCCAGTTCTCGACGTAGAGCGCCGAGGCGATGACCTCCTGCGCGCTCCGCGCGTGGACGGTCTGGGGCAGCCAGACGAGGCTCGCGCCGAGGGTGACGACGAGCACCACCGTCGCGGCCGGGATGAGGCGGCGCACGCGGCGGGCCCAGAACGAGAGCAGGTCGGCGCCGGAGCGGATCGGCCGCTCGAGCAGGTGGAGCGTGATGAGGAAGCCGGAGATGACGAAGAAGACGTCGACCCCGACGTAGCCGCCGGTGAGACGCTGCGGCCAGAAGTGGTAGAGCACGACGAGCGTCACGGCGACGGCCCGCAGCGCCTGGATGTCCTTGCGCGGCGCGGCCTTGGCGGTGCGCCCGGCCGGGGCGGGACGTGCGGTCACGGCCGTCGGGGCGCCGGTGGCCGTGGCGCTCGACGCGTCGGGTGCTGCCAAGGGATCTGCTCCGAACTGCTGGTTCCGCTGCTGGACGAGGGAGGGCCGCACCGGCGCCGTGGCGCCCGCGCAGGGCCGGATCCACGACGCGCGGGTCCGGCCTCGTATCCGGCCTCGGGTCGACCGACCTCAACCCCCACAAAATAACGCACGAACCTCTGCGCGGCCGACTCGCGCGCTCCCGCGCGCCCGCCCCGGCCGCTGCGCCCCGCCTACGATGGGGTCCCGCTCCCCGACCGGAAGAGGACCCGCGTGGGCTCCCCCGCTCCCCTGCTGACCGTCATCTGCAACGTCCACGACGACCCCGACCGGCTGCCCCGGGCCGTGGCCTCGGCGCTCGCCGCCTGGGAGGGCCCCGGCATCGAGGTGCTCGTCGTCGACGACGGCTCGACGGACGACACCGGTGCGGTGGCCGACCGGCTCGCGGCGGCGGACGAGCGGGTGCGCGTGCTGCACCGCGGCAGCAACGACGGGGCACCGGGCGCGCCGCGCAACCTCGGCCTCGACGACGCCCGGGGCGAGTGGGTCGCCTTCGTCGACAGCGACGACGAGTACCTGCCGGGCACGCTGAGGCGGCTCGTCGACCGCGCCGTCGACGCGGACGCCGACGTCGCCGCGGGTGCCGTGGCCCGCTACAACGAGCGCACCGACCGGGTGACGCCGCTGCCGGCCACGGCGTACACGTCCGGACCGGTCGGCCCCCTGGCTCCGGGGTCGCCGCTCTGGCTCGACACCATCGCGGTGGCGAAGGTGCTGCGGCGCAGCCTGCTCGACGAGCTCCGGATCCGCTTCCCCGAGCGCATCCTCTACGAGGACCAGCCCTTCACCGTCGCCGTGTGGTCGGCCGCCCGCCGGGTCGCGACCCTCGACGAGGTCGTCTACCACTGGTACGTCAACAACGTCGCCGGCGAGGAGTCGATCACGGCCCGACGGCACGAGATCGACAACTTCCACGACCGCGTCGCGGCCAACCGCGCCATCGACGACCAACTGGTGGGGCGGCCCGACCTCGCCGCCGCGAAGCTCGACAAGTTCGTGCGGCACGACCTCGCGCTCTACGCCAAGGACCTCGACGCCCGCGAGCCGGCCTACCGCACCGCGTTCCTCGCCGCCGCGTCGGACTACCTGGCCGGCGTGCCCGCCGAGCTGCGGGCCGGGCTCGAGCAGCCCTACCGCCTCGTGGTGCGCGAGCTCGTCGACGGCACGCCGGAGAGCGCCCTGGCCGCCTGCCTCTTCGCGTTCCGCTCCCACCACGTCGACCGACCGCTCGTCCGGCGCTCCGGCGGCTGGTGGTGGCCGCACCGGCCGGCGGCCGGCTCCACGGCCGACCACGACCTCACGGCGCTCGTCGAGCAGCTGCACACGCAAGGCCGGCGGGTGCGCACGACGCGGTGCACGGCCCTGTCGGGGGACGGCGCCCGGCTGCGCCTGCGGGGGTCGGTCGTCGACGGCGACGACACCCTCGGCGCCTCGCCGCGCGTCACGGTGGTCGTCGTCGACCGCGCGACGGCGTCACCCGTCGCCACGGCGTCGGCGGCGGTGGGCCGCGACGGCGCCTTCGAGGTGGAGCTCGACCTCCCGGCCTCCGGCCTGCCGCCCGCCGACGTGACGTGGGACCTCAAGGCGGGCTACGCGAGCGGGCTGCGCCGGTTCGTCGCGCGCCGCCCCGGCCCGCTGCGACCGATCGAGGCGCCGCCGGCGGACGAGCTGGCGGACGGGCCGGCCACCGTGCCCGGGGCCGGGGTCGAGACCTACCGCACCCGCAACGGCAACCTGTCGCTCCGCAGCGTCGGCACCGGCGGCTGACCCGCGCTCAGCGTGCGAGCGGCCGGTCGAGCGCCTCGACGGCCGCCGTGACCCGGGCGCAGCACTGCCCGTCGCGCAGCGGGAACGTCGCGTCGATGCGCGCCTGGAACTCCGGGCGGGCGGCATACCCGTTCTCGGCGATGTCGGCGACGGCGGCCACCGCGGCCTCGACGTCGTCGACGACCGGTCCGAAGCCGTCGCGCGGGTACTGGAAGTAGCCGGCGCGCCCGACGTGGCCGCCGGCCATGACGCGCTGCGCGTCGAACTGGAAGTAGACGACCGGTCGGTCCATGTAGGCGGCGTTGAACGCCATCGAGGAGTAGTCGGTCACCATGACGGCCGAGCGCGCGAAGTACTCCTGCACGTCGGCTCCGTCGAACGACAGGCGCAGCACCGAGTCCGGCAGGTCCATCTTGGCGAGGACCGGCTGGATGTTCGGGTGCGGCAGGAAGGCCACCGTGCGGCCGGTGCGGGCCGCGAGCTCGGTCAGCTCGGGGCTGCGCAGGAACGCCGTCCACGCACGGGCGTACTCGGTCTCGAAGAAGTGCGAGTCGATGACGCGGCGCTGGCTGCCGGCCTTGAGCGGCGGCACGAGCCAGTTGCGCCACGTCGGGGCCACGAGGATGAGGTCGCACGCGTCGCCGGTGATCCGCTGCGCCTTCTCGTGGAGGCGGTCGAAGCGGGGCAGGCCCGTGAGCGCGACCTCCTTGTCCGTGAAGACGTACGGGCTGCCGTCACCGGCGATCGACTCGTACTCACCGGGCGTCGACGTGACGAAGACGTCCATCTGCTTGGGGTTCAGCCACTTCGACAGGTCGTCCTTGATGACGCCGTGCTGCAGGAAGGTGAACTTCCACTTCGGCTGGACGTGCTGGAGGATCGCCGGCGGCCTCTGCACCGGCGCGTCGATGTGCGAGGAGATGAGGTGGGCGGCGTTGATCATCAACAGCTTCCACCGCAGCGTGCCGTGGGCGACGAGGTGCGAGCCGTAGCCGTCGGCCTGCAGGCGCTTCCAGTCGGGCGTGTCCTTCTCGAGGGTGAACCACGCGTTGACGTCGGGCCGGTGGTCGCGCAGCCAGCGGTAGAGGATCTCGCCGGAGTCGTTGGCGTCGTGGATGCGGTCCATGAGCACCCAGGCGTCCTTGAACTGCTTGCGCACCGGGCCGCGCCCGGCGAGCACGCGCACCGGGTCGACCTTGAGCCGGTCGAGGGCCTCCTTGCGGCGGCGGCCGGGGCGGCGGAAGCGGTTGGCGATGGCGCGGGCGCCCAGGGCCCGCGTGCGCACCCCCATCCAGCCGCCGAGCAGCTCGACGCGGGCGCCGTCGAGGCGCACCTCGAGGGTGCCGCGGGCGTCGACCCAGAGGATCCGCTCCCACATGAGGGTGTCGCCGAAGAACTCGATGGCCCGCACCTTGGCGAAGACCGGCGGGACGGCGCGGCCGCGCAACGTCACCTTCTCGGCCGGCGGCTCGCCGATGTAGCGGTAGAGCACCCGCACGAGCTTCTTCGTGCGGTCGAACTGGTCGGTGACGGCATACGGCGTGTGCCACGACGTGCCGCGCAGGCCGTGCAGCAGGATGTCGCGCCAGTGCGGCTGCAGCTTGCGGATCGAGAACGAGTCGACGACGTCGGGCGAGAGCAGCTCGGCGATCTCGCCGAGGGTCGCGCGGAACGACGCGGCGAGCTCGCCCTCGATGGCAGACGCGGAGTTGGCCATCGCGTCCTCCGACGAGAAGTACCACGACAGCTCGTAGAGGATGACGTGCTGGACCCACATCGGGATCTCGCCGTCCTGCCCGCGCGCGTGCTGCAGCAGCGCGAGGTAGCCGTCGCGCGGCACCGTGGAGTAGCGTCCGACCGCGGAGATGCCGGTCTGCAGCGTCGAGCTCTGGTCGGCGCGCTTGCGGTAGAAGTACTTCGCCGACCCGACGAAGCCGGTCTGGCGGCTCGGCGCCTGCAGGAGGTAGCGCACGGCGAAGTCGCCGTCCTCGAAGTTCGGCCGCAGCCCGGCGTTGAAGCGCAGGTCGCCGACGACGTCGCGGCGCATCAGCGAGGTCGTCGAGCTGCCCGGGATGAACGAGGTGGCGACGTCGAGGTCGACGAGCCGGTCGTCGGTGTACATCTTCCAGCGCGGGTGCTTGCCCAGCTCGCCGGTGCCCTCGTGGCGCAGCACGACGTTCGCGGAGAGGAACTGCACCTCGGGGTGCGCCTCGACGAAGGCGGCCATCGAGGCGAGGAAACCCTCGTTGACGGTGTCGTCGGGGTCGAGGAAGGTGACCCACTCCCCCGTGGCGCGCTCGAGGCCGGCGTTGCGGGCGGCGGCCTGACCGGCGTTCTCCTGGTGGAGCACGACGACCTCGCAGGCGGCCCGGGTGGCCCACGCCTCGAGCACCTCGCGCGAGTCGTCGGTGGAGCCGTCGTCGACGAGCACGACCTGCAGCCGGGAGAGGTCGAAGGTCTGCGCCTCGATCGAGGCGATGTACTCGGCCAGGTAGCGCGAGACGTTGTAGACGGCCGAGACGATCGAGAAGAGCGGGCGGCCCCCGTCCGGCGTCGTCACGGTGTCGGGGGTCGCCTCGGTCATCTCTGGTGCCTTTCCCGCACGGGGCACCCACGTGAGTCCCGTGCTGCGTGGTTCTGGTCTGCGGCGGACTCGCGTCCGACTGTCGCACCGCGCCACCGTCGCTCGAGGGCGTATGCCGTACTCATCCTAACCGGGAGCGCCCGCGCTCCCCGTGGGGCGGGCGGGCGCCGGCTCAGTTGCCGAGGTAGGGCGAGACGACGACCTCGACCCGCTGGAACTCCTTGACGTCGGAGTAGCCGGTCGTCGCCATGGCGCGGCGCAGCGCCCCGATGACGTTCGTCGTGCCGTCGGCCTGTCGGCCCGGGCCGAAGAGGATCTCCTCGATGGAGGACTGCGCCCCGAGCGCGATGCGCTCGCCGCGGGGCAGCTCGGCGTGGTGCGCCTCGGGCCCCCAGTGGTAGCCGCGCCCCGGGGCGTCGGTGGCGCGGGCGAGGGCCGCGCCGAGCATGACGGCGTCGGCGCCGCACGCGACGGCCTTGACGATGTCGCCGGAGGTGCCGACGCCGCCGTCGGCGATGACGTGCACGTAGCGGCCGCCGGACTCGTCGAGGTAGTCGCGGCGCGCCGCCGCGACGTCGGCCACGGCCGAGGCCATCGGGGCGTGGATGCCGAGCGCGGTGCGGGTCGTGTGCGCGGCGCCGCCGCCGAAGCCGACGAGCACGCCCGCGGCGCCGGTGCGCATGAGGTGCAGGGCCGCCGTGTAGGACGCCGCGCCGCCGACGATGACCGGCACGTCGAGCTCGTAGATGAAGCGCTTGAGGTTGAGCGGCTCCGCGCGCCCCGAGACGTGCTCGGCCGAGACGGTGGTGCCGCGGATGACGAAGAGGTCGACCCCGGCGTCGACGACGGTCTTCCAGTGCTGCTGCGTGCGCTGCGGCGAGAGCGCGCCGGCGACCGGCACCCCGGCGTCACGCAGCTGGCGCAGGCGCTCGGTGATGAGCTCGGGCTTGATCGGCTCGGCGTAGATCTGCTGCATGCGCGCGGTCGCCGCGTCGGCGCCGATCTCGGCGATCTCGGCGAGCTGCGCGGTCGGGTCCTCGTAGCGCGTCCAGAGGCCCTCGAGGTCGAGCACCGGCAGGGCACCGAGCTTGCCGAGCGTGATCGCGGTCTCGGGCGAGACGACCGAGTCCATCGGCGCCGCCATGACGGGGATGTCGAAGTGGTAGGCGTCGATCTGCCACGACACCGAGACCTCCTCGGGGTCGCGCGTGCGCCGCGAGGGCACGACGGCGATGTCGTCGAAGGAGTAGGCGCGCCGTCCGCGCTTGCCTCGGCCAATCTCGATCTCGGTCACCGGCCGATCCTACCGACCCGGCCCCGGGCGCACGTATGCCGTCCCGCGGGGCCCGCGGGACGGCATCCGTGCTCGGGCGGCTGGGCCCAGCGGGTCAGCCGACGGTGTAGTTGGGGGCCTCGACCATGCCCTGGATGTCGTGCGGGTGGCTCTCCTTGAGCGAGGCCGAGGTGATGCGCACGAACTGGCCCTTCTCCTGCAGCTCGGTCACGGTGCGTGCCCCGACGTAGAACATCGACTGGCGCAGGCCGCCGAGCATCTGGTGGGCGACGGCCGACAGCGGACCGCGGTAGGCCACTCGGCCCTCGATGCCTTCGGGCACGATCTTGTCGTCGGACTCGACCTCGGCCTGGAAGTAGCGGTCCTTGGAGTAGGACTTCTTGCCGCGGCTGCTCATCGCGCCCAGCGAGCCCATGCCGCGGTAGCTCTTGAACTGCTTGCCGTTGACGAAGATCAGCTCGCCCGGGCTCTCCTCGCAGCCGGCGAGGAGCGAGCCGACCATGACCGAGTCGGCGCCCGCGACGATCGCCTTGGCGATGTCGCCGGAGTACTGCAGGCCGCCGTCGGCGATGACCGGCACCCCGGCCGGCTTGCAGGCCTGCGCGGCGGCGTGGACCGCCGTGACCTGGGGGGCGCCGACGCCGGTGACGATGCGGGTCGTGCAGATCGACCCCGGGCCGACGCCGACCTTGACGGCGTCGGCGCCCGCGTCGACGAACGCCTGGGCGCCCTCGCGCGTCGCGACGTTGCCGCCGATGACCTGCACGTGCCGGGTGGCGGGGTCGCTCTTGAGGCGCTGCACCATCTCGATGAGCAGGCGCACGTGGCCGTGGGCGGTGTCGGCGACGAGCACGTCGACGCCGGCCTCGATGAGGGTCGTCGCGCGCTCCCAGGAGTCGCCGAAGTAGCCGATGGCCGCGCCGACCATGAGCCGGCCGTCGGCGTCGTTGCTCGCGTCGGGGAACTGCTCGCCCTTGACGAAGTCCTTGACGGTGATGAGTCCCGCGAGGTGGCCCTCGGCGTCGACGATCGGCAGGCGCTCGCGCTTGTGCTGGCGCAGCAGGGCCGTCGCCTCGTCGCGGCTGATGCCGACCGGGCCGGTGATGAGCGGCATGGGCGTCATGACGTCGCGCACGAGCGTCGTGGCCCAGTCGGCGACGGGCGTGAAGCGCAGGTCGCGGTTGGTCACCATGCCGATGAGCTTCTTGTCCTCGCCGATGACCGGCAGGCCCGAGACGCGGTACTCCCCGCAGATCGTGTCGAGCTCCTCGAGCGTGCGGTCCGGGCCGATGGTGATCGGGTTGGAGATCATCCCGGTCTGGGTCCGCTTGACGAGGTCGACCTGGTAGGCCTGGTCGGCGATCGAGAGGTTGCGGTGGAGCACGCCGAGGCCGCCCTGGCGGGCCATCGCGATGGCCATCCGGGCCTCGGTGACCGTGTCCATCGCGGCCGAGACGAGGGGCGAACGGATCGACAGCTCGCGCGTCAGCCGCGTCGTCGTGTCGATGTCGTTCGGCGCGAGGTCGCTGTAGCCCGGCAGGAGCAGGACGTCGTCGTACGTCAGCCCCATCGTGGCGAAAGCGGCGGGCACGTCAGACGATCCGAGGCTCATCCGCCGATTCTACGGTCTCGCGCACGAGGCTCCGAACCCGCGTCACGAGGTGGTCGCGCCGGGGTGCGGGTCTGCGGATCCCGAGCCGCCGGGGCCGGTCGGGTGCCCGGGCTCCACGGGCTGCTCCGGCGCCGTCGGCTCGGCCGGCGTGGCCGGCTCGGCCGGCGTGGCCGGCTCGGCCGGCGTGGCCGGCTCGGCGGGCGTGGTGGGCTCGGCCGGCGTGGTGGGCTTCTCGGGCTTGGTGGGCTTGGTGGGCTTGGTGGGCTTGGTGGGCTTGGTGGGCTTGGTGGGCTTGGTGGGCTTCTCGGCCTGCTTCGGCTTCTCCGGGGTGGCCGGGTCGGCGGGCACGGCGCGCCGGGCGGCGTCGCCCGGCTCGCCGGTCCCCCCGGACGTCGCCGGGTCCTCCGACCCGGGTTTCCCCGCCTTGGCGGACTTGGCGGGCTTGGCCGGCGTGGTCGCCTTGGCGGGCGTGGCGGGCTTCTTCGCCTTGGCGGACTTGGCGGGCTTCTTCGCCTTGGCGGACTTGGCGGACTCGGCAGGCGTGGCCGGCGTGGCCGCGACTCCGGGCAGCCGGTGCGGCAGCGCCTCGGGCGTGACGGCGAGCGTCGCGCCCGGCACGCGGACGAGGACGACGGGCGATGCCGGCCGGGCCTCGACGAGGAGGCTGCCGCCCGGCTGTTCGACGGGTGCCGTCGGCCGGGTGCCGGTGCCCGTGCTGCTGCCGGTGCCGCGGGGGGTGCCGGTGTCGCCTCGGTCCGGGGCAGCGGCAGCCCCGCCCACGGCATCCGGGCCGGGGCGCGCGCCACGCACGACGGGTTCGTACGGCCGTCCGATCGGGCTGCGCTCGACCCGGTCGAGCACGGCGTCGGGCAGGCCGACCGCGGCGGCCACGCCCGCGCCCGAGGCCCCGACGGCCAGCGCGGCGAACGCTCCGAGGTAGCGGTGCGGACGCCGCCCGATGCGGCGCCGCGGGGTGCGGCCCGGCAACGGCGCGTCCGCGTGCCCGGCGAGCGCGGAGAGCATCTGTGCCACGGGCTCGGTGCCGGCGTCGATCCGACCGGCGAGCCGGTCGAGGAGGAGGTCGTCGGCGACGAGGTCGCTCATCGGCGTGGGGTCGTTCATGCCACGTCACCCGCCTCGGCCTGGGCGAGCAGGGTCCGCAGTTTGGCGAGCGCCCGGTGCTGCGCCACCCGCACTGCGCCCGTCGTCATGCCGAGGGCGGCAGCCGTCTCGTCGGTCGACATGCCCACGGCGACCCGCAGGGTGAGGATCTCGCGCTGCTGCGCGGGGAGCGTCTGCATGAGCGCGAGCGCGGCCGACGCGTCGTCGCGCAGGACGGCGACCGACTCGGGCGTCGGCCCCTCGTCGGTGGCGTCGGGCACCTCCGCGACCGGCGTCGGGGCGCGCATGGCCGAGCGCTGCGCGTCGGCGAGCTTGCGGGCGGTGATCGTGTAGACGAAGGCCTCGAAGGGCACGCCGCGCTCCTCGTACGTCGGCAGGGCGGTGACGAGCGCCATGCACACCTCCTGGGCGACGTCCTGGGCCGTGTCCTCGGCGCCGAAGCGACCGAGGCGGACGCGCGCGTACCGCACGGCCATCTCGCGGACGCGGGCCAGCAGCAGGTCGCGCGCGTCCGGGTCCCGGACGGCGCACCTCGCCAGCTCGCGGAGCGGGGGTGCGTCCACCCGCCCCATCGCGTCCCGGGCGCCCGGCGTTACGCCGCCGCGTCCCGGCTCCTCGTGCGCCATCCGTGCCGATCCCCCGAAGCTCTCTCGTCGCTCGTGCGTGCCGTGCCAGACCTGCCCGCCCGGGGTCGTCCCCGTCGGCGCTGGCCCATGCTAGTGGCGCACCGCCTCCCCGGGTGGTGGGACGAGTCACTCGTCGAGGCACCCGTCGATGCACCCGTGGAGGTGCCCGCGTGCTCCCGGGCGAGCTGCCCCACGTCGTGCCGGCGACGTGACGGGCGGTCACGCATCCGGCGGCGGTCCGGGCCGGGGCACCAGACGCCGACCATCCCAACGGCAGGCCAAGTCTTGAACAAGTCTTGAACCACGTGACCTTTATCCCGGGTCGAGCGCCCGGTTAGCGTCGATCTGCGGCCCTGCGGACCTCCGTCCGCAGGCGGCCGACACGACCTGGCGGCTGAGCCGCCCGACGCGAGAGACGAGTTCATGGCCGAGATCACCCGCTTGCCCGGACCGGTAGCCGACCTCTGGGACTGGCAGCTGGACGGGGCCTGCCGCGGCGTCAGCCCCGAGGTCTTCTTCCACCCCGAGGGTGAGCGCGGCCCGCGGCGGCGCAACCGTGACGCCCAGGCCAAGGCCGTCTGCGCGGCCTGCCCCGTGCTGACCCAGTGCCGGTCGCACGCCCTCGAGGTGCGCGAGCCCTACGGCGTCTGGGGCGGCCTGACCGAGAACGAGCGCGAGGTGCTCTACGGCGGCATCCAGGAAGCCTCCTGACGCCGCACCCCCAGGGTCCCGCCAGACCTTCACCGGCCTCCACCGGCCTCCAGCGGCACCGACGCACCACCGACGCACGAAGGGCCGCTCCCCTCTCGGGGAGCGGCCCTTCGTCAGCTCCGGCGCCGCTCACGGCGCCTGTCGCCGTCGGCGCTCACGCGCCGTGCGATGCGGCTCAGTGGCCGTGACCGTGCCCGTGGCCGCCGGCCTCGGGCTCCTCCTCCGGCTTGTCGACGACGAGCGTGTCGGTCGTGAGGATCATCGACGCGATCGACTCGGCGTTGCGCAGCGCGGAGCGCGTCACCTTGACCGGGTCGATGACACCGGCGGCGATGAGGTCGCCGTACTCGCCGGTGGCCGCGTTGAGGCCCTGGCCGAGCGGCAGCTCGGCGACCTTCGAGGTGACGACGTAGCCCTGCAGGCCCGCGTTCTCGGCGATCCAGCGGAGCGGCTCGGCGACAGCCTTGCGCACGATGGTCGCACCCGTGGCCTCGTCACCGGTCAGCTCGAGGGCGTCGATGGCCGTCGCGGCGTGGATGAGGGCGGTGCCGCCACCGGCGACGATGCCCTCCTCGATGGCAGCGCGCGTCGCGGAGATGGCGTCCTCGATGCGGTGCTTCTTCTCCTTGAGCTCGACCTCGGTGTGGGCACCCACCTTGATGACGCAGACGCCACCGGCGAGCTTGGCGAGGCGCTCCTGGAGCTTCTCGCGGTCCCAGTCGGAGTCGGTGCGCTCGATCTCGGCCTTGATCTGGTTAACGCGGCCGGTCACCTCGGACTGCTCGCCGGCGCCGTCGATGATCGTCGTGTCGTCCTTGGTGAGCACGACGCGACGGGCCTGGCCGAGCACCGTGAGGTCGGCCTGGTCGAGGCTGAGCCCGACCTCGGGCGCGATGACCTGACCGCCGGTGAGCACGGCGATGTCCTGGAGCATCGCCTTGCGGCGGTCGCCGAAGCCGGGGGCCTTGACGGCGGCGACGTTGAACGTGCCGCGGATCTTGTTGACGACGAGCGTCGAGAGGGCCTCGCCGTCGACGTCCTCGGCGATGATGAGCAGCGGCTTGCCCGACTGCACGACCTTCTCGAGGACCGGGAGCACCTCGGCCACGGCCGAGATCTTGCCCTGGTTGATGAGGATGTAGGCGTCCTCGAGGACGGTCTCCATGCGCTCGGTGTCGGTGACGAAGTAGGCCGAGAGGTAGCCCTTGTCGAACTGCATGCCCTCGGTGAACTCGAGCTCGGTCGCCGTCGTCGAGGACTCCTCGACGGTGATGACGCCGTCCTTGCCGACCTTGTCGAACGCCTCGCCGATGAGGCCACCGAGGGTGGCGTCCTGGGCGGAGAGCGTCGCGACGGAGGCGACCTCGTCCTTGCCGTCGACCTCGCGGGCGTTCTCGAGCAGGCGGTCGTTGACCGCGGTGACGGCCTTGTCCATGCCGCGCTTGAGCGCGGCCGGGGCGGCGCCGGCGGCGACGTTGCGCAGGCCCTCCTTGACCATGGCCTGGGCGAGGACCGTGGCGGTCGTCGTGCCGTCACCGGCGACGTCGTTCGTCTTGGTCGCGACCTCCTTGGCGAGCTGGGCGCCGAGGTTCTCGTAGGGGTCCTCGAGCTCGATCTCGCGGGCGATGGTGACGCCGTCGTTCGTGATCGTGGGGGCGCCCCACTTCTTGTCGATGACGACGTTGCGGCCCTTGGGGCCGAGCGTCACCTTGACGGCGTTGGCGAGCGCGTTGACGCCGCGCTCGAGCGACTTGCGGGCGGAGTCGTCGAACTCCAGCTGCTTGGCCATGATGTTCCTTTGGCTCGGGTTGCGTTGTGGTTCTTGGTCTTCCGGGAAGGACCCGGGTCAAACGAGACGCACCCCGGCGAGGCCCCAGCGGGGCTCACCGGGGTGCGTTCACGGCATACGGCTGGGTCAGCCGACGATCGCGAGGACGTCGCGCGCGGAGAGGATGAGGTACTCCTCGCCGCCGTACTTGACCTCGGTGCCGCCGTACTTGCTGTAGATGACCTTGTCGCCGACCTTGACGTCGAGCGGCACGCGCTCCGAGCCGTTCTCGTTGAAGCGGCCGGGACCGACGGCGAGGACCTCGCCCTCCTGGGGCTTCTCCTTGGCCGTGTCCGGGATGACGAGGCCGGACGCGGTGGTCTGCTCGGCCTCGAGGGACTTGACGACGATGCGGTCTTCGAGCGGCTTGATGGAAACCGACACGGTGGTGACCTTCCCTTCGGGACAGTCGGAATGGAACTGCGGACTGGGGCTCTTCGAGGCTGGCCGCCGTCGCGGGGGTCGACCGAACTCGAGGAGGACGCTGGCACTTTCGGTGCGAGAGTGCCAACACGAGCAAATCTAGGTTTGCCGTTAGCACTCGGTCAAGTCGAGTGCCAATACTCGTCGTCCCCGCGAGGCTGCGAGGATGGCGTCATGGACGCCGCGATGGTCGACCGCCTGTCCGCGGGCGAGGGATGGGCCCTGCTGCAGTCGCTGCCGCCCTACGACGAGGCGGCCTCGCTGGGGCTGCAGGGACGGCTCCGCGACGCGGGCTTCGCCGCCGACCTCGTGGCTGCTGCCCTGACCCAGTCGCGGCTGCGGGCGCGCGCGGCCGACAAGTTCGGTGAGTTCGCCGCCGGCATGCTCTTCACCCCAGACGGCCTCGAGCAGGCCACCCGCCTGCCCGTCGCTGCCCGCCACGCGCACCGGTACGCCGCCGCCGGCATCCGTGAGGTGCACGACCTCGGGTGCGGGGTGGGCGCCGACGCCATGGCGCTCGCCGGCCTCGACCTCACCGTCCACGCGGTCGACGCCGACGACGTCACCGCGCGCGTCGCGGCCGTCAACCTGCGGCACTGGCCGTCGGCCCACGTCACCCACGGGCTCGCGGAGGACGTATGCCTCCCCGACGTCGCGGGGCCCAGCCACCTCGGGCTGTGGCTCGACCCCGCCCGCCGCGTGAGCGGGGTGGCCGACATCAGCGGCCGCACGAAGCGCGTCTTCTCCCTCGACGCGATCTCGCCGTCGTGGCAGCAGGTGCAGGCCTTCGCCGCCCGGGTGCCGGCGACCGGGGCCAAGCTCTCCCCCGCCTTCCCCCACCGCGCACTGCCGCCGGGCACCGAGGCGCAGTGGACCTCGTGGAACGGCGAGGTGCTCGAGTGCGCGGTCTGGTGGGGGCCGCTCGCGACGACGCCGGGCCGCACGGCCTCGGTCGCGACCGAGGCGTCGACGTGGCTCGTGACCGAGGCCGACGCCGAGGAGGGCACGCGTCGGCCGCCCCTCGGCTCGGTCGCCGAGGTGGGCGAGTGGCTCTACGAGCCCGACCGCGCCGTCATCCGGGCCGGGCTCACCGGGGCCCTCGTCGACGCTGTCGAGGGCGCGGAGCTCGCGGGGGGCGTCGGCTACGTCAGCAGCCGAGCGGCGCACGAGGTCGCGTGGGCGCGGCGGTTCCGCGTGCTCGAGGCCATGCCGCTCTCGACGAAGCACCTCGCCCGGTGGCTGCGCGACCACGGCCACGACCGCGTGACGATCAAGAAGCGGGGCGTCACCCTCGACGCCGACCAGCTGCGCCGGCAGCTGAAGATGACCGGCAGGGGTCGGGGCGGCTCCGAGGCGACCCTCGTGCTGACCCGGGTCGGCGGCGGCCAGGTCGCCCTCGTCGTCGCGCCCGCCTGAGTCCGCCCGCCTGAGTCCGCCCACCTGAGTCCGCCCGCCTGAGTCCGCCCACCTGGCCCCGGTCCGGTGATCTTCCACCGGACCGAGCACGCTCCACCGGACCGAGCACGCTCCACCGGACCGAGCACGCTCCACCGGACCGGGCGCGCCCAGCCGACCGGCTCAGGCGCTGCGGTAGCGCTCGTGCAGCGCGCTCCACGTCTCGTCCCACTCGGGCAGGGCGGCGCCGTCGAGGTCGGCCTCGAGGCGGCGCACGTAGGTGTCCCAGCCCGCGGCATACCCCGCCGCCTGCTGGTCGCCGAGGCGCTCGTGCCGCAGCCGCAGCCGCGCTTCGTCACCCTCGGCGACGAGCTCCACCGTCACGAGGGTCGCCGCGCCGCCGACGGGCCACTCCCAGACCAGGCGGGTGGGCCGCTCGCACGAGACGACCCGGCACGACGGGGTGTCGGCGTCGTCGAAGTGGATCGTGAAGGCACCCCCGGGGCGCAGGTCGCCGGTCACCGGCGCGAACCACCGCGCCAGCCGCTCGGGGTCGGTGCAGGCCTCCCAGAGGTCGTCGGTCGAGGTCGCGTAGCGGCGGTCGAAGACGGCGGCCACCCCCTCGCCGTCGCGCTCGATGCGGCCCAGCATTTCGGTCAGCTCGCTCATGCCTGCTCCTCTCGCCTGGCCCGCGCGCCGCGGGCGATCTCGGTGTCGAGGGCGTCGAGGCGCTGCCCCCAGAACGTGCGGACGTCGCGGCACCACTGCTCGAGCTCGTCGAGCGCGGCCGGCGCGAGGCGGTAGACGCGCTGGCGCCCCCGCTCCTGCGCCTCGACGACCCCGGCCTCCCGCAGCACGCGCAGGTGGCGCGAGATGCCCGGCCGGGCCGCGTCGAACCGTGCCGCGACCTCGCCGGCCGTCAGCTCCCCGCTCGCGAGGTGCTCGACGATGCTCCGTCGTGTCGGGTCGGCCAACGCCTCCCAGGTGCCGTTCATGGCAAAAGCGTAACTCTCAAGTTACGTAACGCGCAAGGTACGCGTTGCTGCAGCCGCCGTCGATCAGAGGGCAGCGTCCGGTTGGGCCCCGACCCAGCGCACCGCGGCCGCGCCCGCGGCGTTGGCGGCCTCCAGCGCTCGTCGGCGGTCGGCACCGGACGCGAGGGCCGCGGCGAGCGCGCCGCAGAAGGCGTCTCCGGCCCCCACGGTGTCACCGAGGTCGCGCTTCGCCACGGGTATGCCGTCGACGCCGTCCATCCCCCAGCGCGCCCCGGCCGCCCCGAAGGTCACGAGCAGCGACCCCGGCACGAGGTCGGAGTCGGCGAGCTCGCGCATCTCCGACTCGTTGACCACCACGGGGTCGGCGAGCGCGACGACGTCGGGCGGGAGCGCGGCATACGGGGCGAGGTTGACGACGACGGTGGCTCCCGCTGCGGCGGCGGCGCGGCAGGCGGCCGCCACCGTGTCGAGGTCGACCTCGAGCGAGCAGAGCAGCACGTCGCCCGAACCGAGCCGACCGGCGGCCGCGACGAGCGACTCGTCGTGCTCGCCGTTCGCCCCCGCCACGACGATGATGGCGTTCTCGCCCTCCTCGTCGACGGTGATGTAGGCGGTGCCCGTGGGCGCGCCCGGGCTCGTGGACACCTCGGAGGTGTCGATGCCGAGCCGCCGGAGCCGCTCGACGTAGGAGCGCCCGGGCCCGTCGTCGCCGACCCGCGCGAGCATCGCGACGTCGGCCCCCGCCCGGGCGGCGGCCGCGGCCTGGTTGCCGCCCTTCCCGCCGGCGAACCGGCCGCCGTCCTCACCGAGCAGCGTCTCGCCGGGCAGCGGGTGCCGCTCGACGAGGGTGACGACGTCGACGTTGAGCGAGCCGAGCACCGCGACGCGCCCCATCAGGACCGCTCCCCCGCGCCGAGCAGCGTGTCGGCCCAGAGCCTGGCGTAGCGCTCCCCGTCGACCTCGAGGGCGACGTCGATGCGCACCGGGGCCTCGCCGTGCGGGTCGTGCGCCATGTCTCCCGTCCAGTCCCTCCGGTCGACGATGGTGCGTCCGCGCGACCACGCCCCGGCCAGCTCGACGCGGAGCGGCAGGCTCTCGGTCGTCAGGCCCTCGGGGGCGAGCACGGCGCAGACGGCGCCGGCGTCGCCGATGGTCGACGCCTCGCGGGCGAAGCGCTCGTGCTGGAACTCGAGCAGGCGCCCGCCCAGCTCGGCCGGGCCGCGACCCCCGACGGCCACGAGCTCGGCGGCGAGCGCCCGGTCGACGACCGGCTCGTAGAAGACGTCGAGGCCGTACATCGTCACCGCGATGCCGAGGTCGGCCGCGGCGTCGAGCACGACGGCCGCGGCCTCCGGGTCGTGGAAGACGTTGAACTCCGCCGACGCCGTCGCGTTGCCGACGTTCGCCGCGCCGCCCATGAAGATGATGCGTGAGATGCCCTGCGCCACATCCGGATACGTGCGCAGGAGCAGGGCGATGTTCGTCAGCGGCGCCAGCGGCACGAGGGTGACGGGACGGCCCGCCCGTGCCGCCTCGCGACAGACGTCGCGGAGCAGCTCGACGGCGTGGCGCGGGTCGGGGTCGTGGGCGGCCGGCCCCCAGCCCAGCTCGCCCATGCCGTCCTCGCCGTGCACGTGCCGGGCGTCGACCGGTCGCTCGAGGAGGGGACGGTCGGCGCCACGCGCGACCGGCACGTCGGCCCGCCCGGCCGTCTCGAGCACGAGCAGGGTGTTGCGCACGACGTCGTCGACGGGGGCGTTGCCGCCGACGCAGGTCACGGCGCGCAGGTCGAGGCCGGGGTGCAGCGCGGCGAGCAGGAGCGCGCACGCGTCGTCGACGCCCGTGTCGACGTCGAGCACGACGGGCACGGGACGCGGCAGCGGGCCGTCGGCGGCGCTCGGCTCGGCCGAGGGCCGGGCGCTCGCTGCAGCGTTCGCTGCCGAGGCCGGTGCGGGGTCCGGTGCGGGGATCGGGGCTGCGATCGGGTCGGTCGTCACAGCGGGCACGGTACCGGGCGGTCGCTCCCAGCCGCCCGGGATACGCTCGAGCGATGCCCGCGCAGCCCCGTCGACGCCGTCCCCCGACCCGCCTCCGGCTCGTGACGCTCGTGGCCGCCACGGCTCTCACCGCCGCCTGCTCGTCCGCGCCGTCACCGGGCGGCGCCACCGGTGCGGAGTCCGGCGGGGCCGGCACCGGCGCGGGCCCGACCACGCCGGCCTCGTCGGGGCCGAGCTCGGTGCCGACGTCGTCGGACGGCGCGAGCAGCACCCCCACGGGCACGGTGACGGGCACCCCCACCGGGTCCACACCGTCCTCGTGCGCGCCCGCCCTCGTGGCCCGCATGGACGCCGACGAGCGGGCCGGTCAGCTGCTCATGGTCGGGCTCGACGCCGGCGCGAGTCGCACCAGCCTCGACTCCCTCGTCGCGAGGCGCCACCTCGGCGGCGTCATCCTCCTCGGCGGCTGGGGCGACGGGATCGACCGGGTGCGCGCCACGACCCGGCACCTGGCCTCGCTCGCGTCGCCCAAGGACACGGCCGGCCTCGGCATGCTCGTGGCCGCCGACCAGGAGGGCGGCGCCGTGCAGCAGCTGCGCGGCGACGGCTTCAGCCGGATGCCGTCCGCCACGACCCAGGGCGAGGGGTCGGCCAAGGCGCTCACCGCGGACGCCGCGCGCTGGGCGGGGCAGCTGCGGGCGGCCGGCATCAACGTCAACCTCGCCCCGGTCGCCGACACCGTCCCGGCGTCGCTCGGGCGGGCCAACGGCCCGATCGGGCAGTACGACCGCCAGTTCTCGAGCGACCCCGAGCGCGTGGCGCGGATGGTCGGGGCCTTCGTCGCCGGCATGCGGGCCGGCGGGATCGCCTCCACGGTCAAGCACTTCCCCGGCATCGGCCGGATCACCGGCAACACCGACGTCACGGCCACCGGCATCACCGACCGCACGACGACGGTCGACGACCCCTACCTCGAGCCCTTCCGCACCGGCATCCAGGACGGCGTCGAGCTCGTCATGGTCGGCTCGGCCGTCTACAGCCGCATCGACCCCGGCACCAACGCCCCGTTCTCCCGGACGATCGTCACCGGCCTCCTGCGCGACCGGCTCTCCTACGACGGGGTCGTCATCACCGACGACGTCGGCGCCGCGAAGGCCGTGGCGGACGTGCCCGTGGGCCAGCGGGCCACGC
The DNA here is from genome assembly GCF_040300125.1 of Terrabacter sp. NPDC000476. Lineage (NCBI taxonomy): Bacteria > Bacillati > Actinomycetota > Actinomycetes > Micrococcales > Intrasporangiaceae > Terrabacter > Terrabacter sp. NPDC000476. The sequence continues at coordinate 464,016 of NZ_JBEPDF010000003.1, read as the reverse complement.
GCTTCATCGCGGCCGGTGGCGACATCACGCTCACCGCGCGCCCCAGCACCGTGCCGACGATGCACGAGGCCATCACCCAGAAGATGGCGGCCGACCCGGCGTTCGCCGCGAAGGTCGAGGCCGCCACGACCCGCGTCGTCGACCTCAAGCTGCGGATGGGCCTCGCCCGCTGCTCCTAGGCCTGCACGAGGGTGACGGGCATGGACGAGTCGGTCGGCAGCCCGAGGTCGCTCGGCTCGCGGCCCTTCGCCACCATCTGCGCGCCGAGGGCGGCCACCATGGCGCCGTTGTCGGTGCACAGCCCGGGACGCGGCACGCGCAGGGTGACGCCGGCCTTGGCGCAGCGCTCCTCGGCGAGCGCCCGCAGGCGCGAGTTCGCCGCGACCCCACCGCCGATGAGGAGGTGGTCGACCTCGTGCTCCTTGCACGCGAGCAGGGCCTTGCGGGTCAGCACGTCGACGACCGCCTCCTGGAAGCTCGCGGCGACGTCGGCGACGGGCACGCTCTCGCCGGCCCGCTGCCGCGTCTCGACCCAGCGGGCCACGGCCGTCTTGAGCCCGGAGAACGAGAAGTCGAACCGGTGCCGCTCCATGTCACGACCCGTCGTCAGGCCACGCGGGAAGTCGATGGCGATCCGATTGCCTTCTCGCGCAGCCCGATCCACGTGGGGCCCGCCCGGGAAGGGCAGACCCAGCACGCGAGCGACTTTGTCGAAGGCCTCGCCCGCGGCGTCGTCCATCGTCGCGCCGAGCGAGCGCACGTCGTTCGTCACGTCGGGCACGAGCAGCAGCGAGGAGTGGCCGCCCGAGACGAGCATCGCCATCGTCGGCTCGGGCAGGGGCCCGTGCTCGACGATGTCGACGGCGACGTGGGAGGCGAGGTGGTTGACGCCGTAGAGCGGCTTGCCGAGCGCCACCGCGAGGGCCTTGGCCGAGGCCACGCCGACGAGCAGCGCGCCGGCGAGTCCCGGGCCCGAGGTCACCGAGATCGCGTCGAGGTCGCGCAGCGCCACCCCGGCCTCGCGGCAGGCCCGCTCGACGGTCGGCACCATGGCCTCGAGGTGGGCCCGGCTCGCGACCTCCGGCACGACCCCGCCGAAGCGGGCGTGCTCCTCGACGCTGCTCGCGACCGTGTCGACGAGGAGTGTCTGGCCGTGCACGATGCCGACCCCGGTCTCGTCGCACGACGTCTCGATGCCGAGGACGAGCGGTTCGTCGCTCATGCGTCTCCCTCCGTGACGAGGAGACGCAGCACGAGGGCGTCGACGTCTCCCGGTTGGTAGTAGCGGCGCCGCACCGAGACGACCTCGAAGCCGGCGCTCTCGTAGAGCCGGCGGGCGGCGGTGTTGTCGGCGCGCACCTCGAGCATGACCGCCTCGACCCCATGCCGACGGGCCCGCTGCAGCAGCTCGTGGAGCAGCACCCGACCGAGGCCGCGGCCGCGGTGCGCGGGCACCGTCGCGATGGTCATGACGTCGGCCACGTCACCCGCGACGTCGAGGCCGGCATACCCGGCGATCGAGCCGTCCGGCGCCTGCGCCACGACGTAGTCGCGCCGGGGGCGGCCGGCGAGCTCGGCCCACCACGTCGCCTCCGACCAGGCGTCGTCGGCGAAGAGCACCTGCTCGAGCCCGGCCAGGACGGCGAGATCGGTCCACTCGAGCTCGCGCAGGATCACGGTGGACTCGGTGGACGCGGTGGACTCGGTGGGGCCGGGCGGCACGGCGGGCGCGGAGGCCGCGTCGACGCGGGGACCCGGGGCCGCGGTCATCCGAGCGTCGACTTCGCGCTCGGCGGGGCCGGCGCCGCATCGGGCCGGCGCAGGTAGAGCGGCTCGAGGCCGTCGAAGCCCCCACCGGCGTCGACCTGCTGGAGCTGCGCCCCGTCCGGGCGGGGAGCGCCCGCGAGCCGGCGCACGGCGAGGTCGGCGAGCGCGCCGGCGCTGACGTCGAGCGGACCGGTGGCGTGCGGGAGGCTGTCGGGGTAGAGGGAGGGTCCGCGCCCGGCCGTGGGCAGGCCGCGCAGCTCGGGCGCCAGGTCGGCCGCCCGCGCCACGAAGGGGTCGAGGGTGCGCACCGCGCCGTCGTCGCCGAGCGCGTAGGCGGCGGCGTAGACCTCCTTGCGGCGCGCGTCGGTGGCCACGAGCAGGTCGCCGCGCCGCCCGGAGCGCCACGCCTCGTGGGCGATCGCGTCAGGACTGGTCAGGCCACGCACGGGCAGCCCGAGCGCGAAGGCGTACGTGCGGGCGGTGACGATGCCGACGCGCAGCCCCGTGAACGGCCCGGGCCCGATGCCGGCGACGACGTCGGTGACGTCTCCCGGCTCCGCGCTCACCGCTCCGAGGACGGCCCGGATGCCGGGTGCGAGGTGCTCGGCGTGCGCGCGGGCGTCGAGGGTCGTCTCCTCGGCGACCACCGAGCTGCCGTCGTGCAGGGCGACGGTGATGGCGGTCGTCGACGTGTCGATCGCGAGCAGGAGCACGCGGTCAGGCTATCCGAGGGACGGCGACGCCCCACCACCGCCGCCGGTCGATCGGCCCACCGGCGCGACGGGCCTGAGCGGCGCGCCGGCGTCAGAGCCGCGCGACCGCGTCGAGCACCGCGCCCCAGCGCGGGCCGACACCGACGAGGCGCGTGGTGCGCACGTCCTCGCCCGCGATCGTCAGCTCGAGCCGCGACTCGCTCAGCTGCTCGGCCAGCCCGGCGCCCCACTCGACGACGGTGACGCTCGCGTCGAGGTCGGCGTCGAGGTCGAGGTCGTCGAGCTCGACGGCGCTGCCGAGGCGGTAGGCGTCGACGTGCACGAGGGCGGGCCCCCCGACGAGCGACGGGTGCACCCGCGCGATGACGAAGGTCGGCGAGGTGATCGGGCCGCGCACGCCCAGGCCCTCGGCGATGCCCTGGGTCAGCGTCGTCTTGCCCGCTCCGAGGTCACCGGTCAGCACGAGCACGTCACCCCCGCGCAGCAGCGCCCCGAGCCTCCTGCCGAAGTCCTGCGTCTCCTCCGGCGTCGCCCACGTCACGGACCGCTCGACGCCGCTCACGTCCCCGTCCTCCGCTCGGCCGCGTCACCCTTCCCGGTCTTCGCGGTCTTCCCGGTCCTCGCGGTCTTCCCGGCCTTCCCGCTCTTCGCGGACGTACCGGCCTTCCCGGCCTCGGCGTCGCCGGCGCCCCTGACGCTCTTCCCGCGCCTCCCGCCCCGACCCGCACGGGCGAGCTCGGCGGCCTCGCTCTCGAGGCGGCGCTGGCGGCGGTTCTTCGCGACGTCGGTGACGACCCGGCGCACGCGGGGCTGCGTCGAGACCTCGATCTGCTCGGCCCGGGCGCGGGCCGACTGGTCGACGAGCTGCACGAGGTGTGCGTCGAGCAGCTCGGGGTGCTCGAGCATGATGACGTGCCCGGCGTCGTTGACGACGATGTGCTCCGCACCGGGGATGCCCTCGACGATGAGCTCGCTGTGCGCGGGCGGCGTGAGCACGTCGTCCCGGCCGTTGAAGACGAGCACGACCGCGTGGCGGTACTCGAGCAGCGCCGGCCGCTTGTCGAAGCCGTCGAAGGTCATCAGGTAGTCGTTGACGACGTCGAGCGGCGTGCCGAGGAGGATGTCGGAGGTGTAGCGCACGACCGAGCGAGGCACCGGCGAGGCGAACGAGTTCTGCTCGACGAGGAAGTGCTCGAGGTCGCGGGCCACCCGCCGCATCCGGCCGAAGAGCTCGGGGCGGTGGCTGAGCGAGCCGAGCACCCCCGGCCCGAGGCGCTCGAGCATGAGCCGGCCCATGGTGGCGACGCGGCCGCCGTTGGCGAGCATGAGCCCGCCCGCGCTCGTCGCGACGAACGCCGCGCCGACCACCCGCTCGACGACGAGCACCGGGTCCAGCTCGCCGAGCGCGAGCATCGTCATGCCGCCCATCGAGTGCCCGACGAGCACGAGGTCGCCGTCGGGCACCACCTGGGCAAGCACGGCGTGCAGGTCCTGGCCGAGCCGGTCGATCGTGTAGCTGTCGCGCGCGCCCCGGCCCGACTGGCCGTGGCCGCGCTGGTCCCAGCTGACGACCCGGTAGCCGGCCTCCTTGAGCGCCCGCCGCTGGTAGACCCAGCAGCGCAGGCTGAGGCAGTAGCCGTGCGTCAGCACGACGGTCGGCAGCTCGTCGGGCCGGCCGTGGCGCGTGGAACCGTCGGCCGCCACGCGGGCGGCCTCGGGCGCGGGCCGGTCGATCTCGACGTGGAGCGCCACCCCGTCGTCGGTGAGCACGACGCGCTCCTCGTCGGGCGTGATGTCGAGCAGCTCGGGGGTCTCGAGGGCCGCCATGGCCGCGCGGTGCTTGCCGGCCCGGTCGGCGGCGATGCCGGCGGCCACACCGGCCGCGACCCCGAGGGTGGCGGCCGCGATGCCGATGACGGGGTTGCGCCGCGAGCTCATGCACCGGCCTTCGCGTCGGCGTCCGGCGCACCGAGGTGCAGCCGGGGCACGCGGGCGCCGAGCCGGGTGACGATCTCGTAGCTGATCGTGCCGGTCGCGTCGGCCCAGTCCTGGGCGGTGGGCTCACCGGGCGCGCCGCCGAAGAGGGTGACGACGTCGCCGGCGCTCGCACCCGACCCGGCACCCAGGTCGACCACGAACTGGTCCATGCAGACCCGGCCGGCGATCGTCGTGCGCCGGCCGTCGACGAGGAGCGGGCCGACGTTCGTCGCGTCGCGGGGCACGCCGTCGGCATACCCGGCCGGCACGAGGCCGACCACGGTGTCGGTGGCGGGCACGTAGGCGTGGCCGTAGCTGACGCCCTGGCCGGCCGGCAGGCCCTTGACGAGGGCAAGGCGCGCCCGCAGGGTCATGACGGGCCGCAGCCCGAAGTCGTCGTCGAGCTGGGGCACGGGGGTCAGGCCGTACATCGCGATCCCGGGGCGCACGAGGTCGGCGTGGGCGGAGGGGTGCACGAGCGTGGCGGCGGAGTTCGCGAGGTGGCGCACCTCGGGCCGGCAGCCGGCCTGCTCGGCCTCGGCGACCGCCTCGAAGAAGCGCTCCTGCTGCGCGAGCACCGTCGGGTGCTCGGGCGAGTCGGCGTGCGCGAAGTGCGTCCAGATGCCGACGACCTGCACGGCGCCCTCGGCCTCGAGCGGCCGGGCGTGGCGCACGAGCGTGGTCCAGTCGCGGCCGTAGGCGCCCCCGCGGCCGAGGCCGGTGTCGACCTTGAGGTGCACGCGGGCCGTGCGGCCGAGCGAGCGGGCCGCCGCGGCGATCTCGTCGAGCACCCACGGCGCCGACGCCGACAGGTCGATGTCACGCGCCACGGCGGCGGCGAAGTCGGTGCCCGGCACGCTGAGCCAGGTGAGCAGCCGGGCCCCGATGCCGGCGTCGCGCAGCGCCACGGCCTCGGGCAGCTGGGCCACGCCGAGCCAGGTCGCGCCGGCCCGCAGCGCGGCGCGCGCGACCGGGAGCAGGCCGTGGCCGTAGGCGTCCGCCTTGACGACCGCCATGAACTCGGCGCCGGAGGCCCGCTCGCGCAGGGTGCGCACGTTGGCCTCGAGGGCGGCGAGGTCGATCTCGGCCCAGACGGTGCGGCCGCGCGTGGCCGACTCGTGCGGGGTCGGCACGGCCGGCTCGGTGGCGTCGGTCTCGCTCATCTGTGCAGTCTCGCAGGTCGTCAGGGTGGTCTCGGGGGCAGGGCGCGCCGGTGGTCAGGCCGGCGCCGAGCGTCCTCGCGCGAGCAGGTCGCGCACCGTCGGACGGATGCCGTGGGCGACCGCGAGCGCCCGCAGCGGGCCGCCGTTCGACACCCGGTCGGCGGTGACGCCGTGCACGAGGGTGCCCAGCGCGGCCGCGTCGTGGGGCTCGAGGCCGGAGGCGAGCAACGTGCCGACGATCCCCGTCAGCACGTCACCGGCGCCGGCCGTCGCGAGCCACGGCGGCGCGTCGGCCTGCGAGCGCACCGCGTGGCCCTGCGTGACGACGAGGGTGGTGGCGCCCTTGAGCAGCACGGTCGCCCCGGTGAGCGCGGCCAGCCGGCGCGCGTGGCGGAGCGGGTCGGCCCTGACGTCGTCGGCCGTGACGGGACGACCGGCTGGCAGCTCGTCACCAGCCGCGCTCGGCGAGGCGGAGCCGGAGCCCTGCTGCCCGTCGGTGGTCCCGAGCCGGGTCAGCAGCCGGGCGAGCTCGCCGGCGTGCGGCGTCAGCACGGTCGGCGCCGCGCGCCGGCCCTCGACGAGCGCGAGGCCGCCCGCGTCGACGACGACGGGCAGGTCGCTCGCGAGCGCCGCGCGTGCGACGTCGAGCTGGGCCACGGCGTCGGCGTCGGTCGCCTCGGTGTCGAGCCCGGGCCCGACGGCCCACGCCTGCACGCGGCCGTCGCCGACGACGGCCTCGGGCACGGCCTGGTGGACGAGGCCGACGGGCGTCGGGGTGCCGACGACGCGGAGCATGCCGACCCCGGCCTCGGCCGCCGCGGTCGCGCTGAGCACCGCGGCGCCCGGGTAGGCCTCGCTGCCCGCGACGAGGCCGAGCACGCCGCGCGAGTACTTGTCGTCACCGCGGCCGGGCACGGGCCAGAGCGCTGCGACGTCGTCCCACTCGAGGCGCTCGACGGCGGCGGGCACCTCCTCGACCTCGATGCCGATGTCGACCACGGTGAGTCGCCCGGTGGCCGCCTCGCCCGCGGGCAGCAGGTGCACGGGCTTGGGCGTGCCGAAGGTGACCGTCTCGTCGGCCCACACGGCGTCGTCCTCACCGGACTCCCCCGCCGGGTCGAGCCCGCTCGCGAGGTCGACGGCGAGGACCCACGCGTCGTCGTCGACGGCGTCGACGAGCTGCGCCGCCTCGGGCCGCAGGCCGGGTCGGCCGCCGATGCCGACGATGCCGTCGAGCACGAGGTCGGCCTCGGCCACGACGTGGGCGAGCGCCTCGGGGCCCTCCGCGACGAGGTGGACCATGACGCCGGCGCCCTCGGCGGCCTCGAGCCCACCGGCGTGCACGCCGTCGCGGCCGGCCGACGGCAGGAGCACCACGGCGCAGGCGTACCCGGCGTCAGCGAGGTGGGCGACGGCATACAGGGTGTCGCCGCCGTTGTCGCCCGCACCCACGAGGCCGACGACCGTCGTGCCCCCGCTGTCGGTGAGGCGCGCGGTGGCGACGTCGGCGAGCCCGCGCGCGGCGCGGGCCATGAGCTCACCCTCGGGCAGCTCGGCCATGGCGGCCGCCTCGGCGGCGCGCACGGTGTCGACGGAGTGGGCGCGGATCATCAGCCCTCCGCGATGACGACGGCCGACGCCACACCGGCGTCGTGCGACAGGGACAGGTGGAACGAGTCGACCCCGAGGTCGTTGGCGCGCGACTGCACGGTGCCCCCGATCTCGAGGAAGGGGCGCCCGTCGTCGTTCGTGACGACGCGCGCGTCGGTCCAGTGCAGCCCGACGGGCGCGCCGAGCGCCTTGGCGAGCGCCTCCTTGGCGGCGAATCGCGCTGCGAGGGAGGCGATCCCGAGACCGCGCTCCTCCGGCGTGAAGAGACGCTCGCGCAGCGCCGGCGTGCGCTCGAGCGTCTGCTCGAAGCGCGCGATGTCGACGACGTCGATGCCGACCCCGACGATCACGTCACTCGACCGTGACCGACTTGGCGAGGTTGCGCGGCTGGTCGACGTCGAGGCCCTTGGCCGTCGAGAGCCACAGCGCGAAGACCTGCAGCGGCACGACGGTCAGCAGCGGCGCGAGCAGCGGCGACGTCGCGGGCACCCGGATGACCTCGTCGGCGAACGGCACCACGGCCTCGTCGCCCTCCTCGGCGATGACGAGGGTGCGGGCGCCGCGGGCGCGGATCTCCTGGATGTTGCTGACGACCTTGCCGTGCAGGCCGTGCTCGCTCGTCGGTGAGGGCACCACGACGAAGACCGGCTGGCCGGGCTCGATGAGGGCGATGGGGCCGTGCTTCAGCTCACCGGCCGCGAATCCCTCGGCGTGGATGTAGGCGAGCTCCTTGAGCTTGAGCGCGCCCTCCATGGCGATCGGGTAGCCGACGTGGCGGCCGAGGAAGAGCACCGAGCGCGTGTCGGCCATGAAGCCCGCGATCTCCTTGACGCGGTCCATCTGGCCGAGCAGCGCCTCGATCTTCGCCGGGACCCCACCGAGCTCCTTCATCACCGACTGCGCGTCGTCGGCGAACGAGCCGCCGCGCAGCTGGGCCAGGTAGAGGCCGAGCACGTAGCAGGCGGTGATCTGGGCGAGGAAGGCCTTCGTCGAGGCGACGGCGATCTCCGGGCCGGCGTGCGTGTAGAGCACCGCGTCGGACTCGCGGGGGATCGTCGAGCCGTGCGTGTTGCAGACCGACACCGTGAGGGCACCGAGCTCGCGGGCGTGCTTGACGGCCATCAGGGTGTCCATCGTCTCGCCCGACTGGCTGATCGAGACGACGAGGGTGCGCTCGTTGACGATGGGGTCGCAGTAGCGGAACTCGTGCGCGAGGGCGACCTCGACGGGGATGCGCGTCCAGTGCTCGATGGCGTACTTGGCCACCATGCCGGCATACGCGGCGGTGCCGCAGGCGACGATGGTGATCCGGTCGACGGCCTTGAGCTGCTCCTCGGAGATGCTCATCTCGTCGAGCACGAGCCGGCCGTCGATGTCGGTGCGGCCGAGGAGCGTGTCGGCGACGGCGTGCGGCTGGTCGTGGATCTCCTTCTCCATGAAGGTCGCGAAGCCGCCCTTCTCGGCGGCGGCGGCGTCCCACGTCACCTCGTACGCCTTGCCCTCGGCGGGCGTGCCGTCGAAGTTGACGACGCTGGCGCCGTCCGGCGTGATGGTGACGATCTGGTCCTGCGCGAGCTCGAGCGCGTGGCGGGTGTGGCCGATGAAGGCGGCGACGTCGGAGCCGAGGTAGTTCGCGTCGTCGCCGAGGCCCACGACGAGGGGGCTGTTGCGCCGGGCGCCGACGACGACGCCGGGCTGGTCGGCGTGGATCGCGAGGAGCGTGAAGGCGCCCTCGAGGTCGGCCACGACCCGGCGCATCGCGGCGGTGAGGTCGCCCTCCGCGTCGTAGGCGCGGGCCACGAGGTGGGCGACGACCTCGGTGTCGGTCTCGCTCGTGAAGGTGACGCCCTCGGCGAGCAGGCCCTGCTTGAGGGCGTGGAAGTTCTCGATGATGCCGTTGTGGATGAGGGCGAGCTTGCCGTCCTCGCCGCCGCGGTGCGGGTGGGCGTTCTGGTCGGTGGGGCCGCCGTGCGTGGCCCAGCGGGTGTGGCCGATGCCGGTCGTCGACGACGGCAGCGGGTCGGCCTCGAGCTCGGCCGTCAGGTTGGCGAGCTTGCCCGACTTCTTGCGGGTCTCGACGTGGTCGCCGTCGAGCAGTGCCACACCGGCCGAGTCGTAGCCGCGGTACTCGAGGCGGGCGAGGCCCTCCATGACGACGTCGAGCGCCGTCCCGTCGTTCGCGCGCCCGACGTATCCCACGATTCCACACATGAGGGCCAGCCTAAGGGACCGCGTGGGGCCCCCGCGCCACGGCGGGCCGACCGTCCGCAAGAATGGCGCCCGTGTCGGAGCCAACCAGCGGACCCGGCGGGAACGAGGCGAGCGGCGGCAGCAGCAGCGCCTCCCTCCCGTCGCCCTACGTCGAGTTCGACCGGGCCGCGTGGTCCCGGTTGCGCGAGAACCACCCGCTCAACCTCGACGACGCCGACCTCGCGCGCCTGCGCGGGCTCGGTGACCGCATCGACCTCAGGGAGGTCGAGGAGGTCTACCTCCCCCTCTCGCGCCTGCTCAACTTCTACGTCGGCGCCACCCGCCAGCTGCACCAGGTGACGAGCGACTTCCTCGGGGAGCGCCCGGCACGCACGCCCTTCGTCATCGGCGTGGCCGGCTCCGTCGCGGTCGGCAAGTCGACGACGGCCCGCATCCTGCGCGAGATGCTCGCGCGCTGGCCCGACACGCCCCGCGTGGCGCTCGTGACGACCGACGGCTTCCTCTGGCCGAACGCCGAGCTGGAGCGCCGCGGCCTGCTGCAGCGCAAGGGCTTCCCGGAGTCCTACGACCGGATCTCGCTGCTGCGCTTCGTCGCCGAGATCAAGTCGGGCAAGCCCGAGGTGTCGGCGCCGGTCTACTCGCACCTCACCTACGACATCGTGCCCGGCGAGCGCATCGTCGTGCGCCAGCCCGACGTGCTCATCGTCGAGGGGCTCAACGTGCTCCAGGCGCCCGAGGTGCACCCGGTGCGCGGCACGGGCCTCGCGGTCAGCGACTTCTTCGACTTCTCCGTCTACGTCGACGCGTGGGTCGACGACGTGCGCAAGTGGTACGTCGAGCGGTTCCTGCGCCTGCGCGAGACGGCGTTCTCCGACCCGGACTCCTACTTCCACCGGTACGCCGTGCTGTCCGACGAGGAGGCCGTCGCCACGGCGAACCGGATCTGGCGCGAGATCAACGGGCCCAACCTCGTCGAGAACATCCTGCCGACGCGCTCACGCGCGAGCCTCGTGCTCTCCAAGGGTGACAACCACGCCGTGCGGTCGGTGCGGCTGCGGAAGATCTGAGGCGGCCATCGGGCGAGGGCCCTGGGCAGAGGCCGTCAGTACCAGTGGGGCGAGCGCGCCTGCCACGTCGACCACGCGTTGCAGGGGTTGCCGTAGGACATCTTGATGTACCAGAGGCCCCACTTGATCTGCGTCAGCGGGTTGGTGCGGTAGTCGTCGCCGAACTGGGCCATCTTGCGGGCCGGCAGCGACTGCGGGATGCCGTAGGCGCCCGAGCTCGCGTTCTCCGCCGACCAGCGCCAGTCGCTCTCGCCCGTCCAGAGGTTGACGAGGCAGTTGTACTGCGCGTCGCTGCTCCAGCCCTGGTCGACCATGAGCAGGCGCGCGGCGGCCTTCGGGTCGTCCTTCGCGTTGTCGATGACGCGCTGGCGCTCCTTCTCGCGGGCGGCCTCGGCGGCCTTCTCGCGCGCCTTCTCGGCCTGCTCGGCGGCCGCCTTCTTCTTCTTGGCCTCGAGCTCCCTGGCGGTGCGCACGCCGCCGGCGGCGATCGCGGTGCGGCGCTCGTTGCGCGACACCGAGGCGGCCGCGCGGTAGGTCGTGTCGACCGTGGCGGCGCGGGCCATCTCGTCGGTCTGGGCGGCGACGCCGGAGCCGACGACGAAGGCGGCCGAGTCGGCGGCGAGGAGGTCGTTGGCCTTCGCGTAGGCGAAGCCGGACGCGCCCATGGCGATCGCCAGCGCACCGGCGACGACGGGGCGCACGACACGCTTGCGCGTGCTCGAGTGGTGCGGGTGGTGCGCGCGGCCCGGCTCGTGCCGGGCGCTGCGCCGGGCAGCGCCGTCGGTGATGGCGCCGGTGGCGCCGGTGGAGCCGGTGGAGCCGGTGGCAGTGAGGGCGGTGCCGGCGGTCTCCCTGCGCGGCGGGACTGCGGGGGCCGGGGTGCGGTGCCGGCCTTCGTAGCGTGCCATGGCGGGTCGTCACGCCTTCCTGGGTCTCGGGGCAGTGCCGGGCTCAGGTCGTCACGGGCGGGGCCCGCGACGGGCGGCGCCCGGTCGGTACAAGGGGGAGGTCGACCCCGGTCGGCCCCTCCGCGTCGTAGCGAAACGCCGTTATCAATCCGAGATCTTTGCCTCCACCGTGCCAGCCGAAACTAGCCGAGGGCAAATCGCGGCCCGCGCCCGGGGCGGTTCCGGCCGCCGCAAAGCGGACGAAACGCATCGGCTCCCCGGGCCGCGCGTGCCCGGGGAGCCGACGTGACGTGGATCAGGTCACACGTCGAGGCCCTCGAGCAGGTCGGTCACGAGCGCGGCGATGGGGCTGCGCTCGCTGCGGGTCAGCGTCACGTGCGCGAAGAGCGGGTGGCCCTTGAGCTTCTCGATGACCGCCGCGACCCCGTCGTGGCGACCGACCCGGAGGTTGTCGCGCTGGGCGACGTCGTGGGTCAGCACGACCTTGCTGTTCTGGCCGATCCGCGACAGGACGGTGAGCAGCACGTTGCGCTCGAGCGACTGCGCCTCGTCGACGATGACGAACGCGTCGTGGAGCGAGCGCCCCCGGATGTGCGTGAGCGGCAGCACCTCGAGCAGGCCCCGGTCCATGACCTCCTCGACGACCTCGGTCGAGACGAGGGCGCTGAGGGTGTCGAAGACCGCCTGTCCCCAGGGGTTCATCTTCTCCGCCTCGGTGCCGGGCAGGTAGCCGAGCTCCTGGCCGCCGACGGCGAAGAGCGGGCGGAAGACGAGGACCTTGCGCTGCACCCGGCGCTCCATGACCGACTCGAGGCCGGCGCAGAGCGCGAGCGCCGACTTGCCGGTACCGGCCCGCCCGCCGAGGCTGACGATGCCCACGTCGGGGTCGAGCAGCAGGTCGAGCGCGATGCGCTGCTCGGCGCTGCGGCCGTGCAGGCCGAACGCGTCGCGGTCGCCGCGCACGAGCCGGATCTGCTTGTCGGCCCCGACCCGCCCCAGACCGCTTCCCCGCGGCGAGAGCAGGACGAGACCGGTGTGGCACGGCAGCTCGGCCGCGCCGGCGTGCTCGATGCGTCCCCGGTCGTAGAGCTGGTCGAGCTCCTCCGAGGAGACCTCGAGCTCGTGCAGCCCGGTCCAGCCCGAGTCGACGCCCTGCTCGGCGCGGTACTCCTCCGCCTCGAGCCCGCACGCCGACGCCTTGACCCGCATCGGCAGGTCCTTGCTGACGACCGTCACGTCGGCGCCCTCGTTCGCGAGGTTGCGCGCGACCGCGAGGATGCGGGTGTCGTTGTCGCCGAGCCGGAAGCCGGCCGGCAGGGCCGACGGGTCGGTGTGGTTGAGCTCGACCCGCAGCGTGCCGCCGTCGGCGCCGACCGCGACCGGCTTGTCGAGGCGCCCCTCGTTGACCCGCAGGTCGTCGAGCAGGCGCAGCGCCTGGCGGGCGAAGTAGCCGAGCTCGGGATGGTGGCGCTTGCCCTCGAGCTCGGTGACGACGACGACTGGCAGGACGACCTCGTGCTCGGCGAACCGGAGCATGGCCCGCGGGTCGGAGAGGAGCACCGACGTGTCGAGCACGTAGGTCTTGGTCTCCGGCGTGCGCGCGCGTGTGGTCGTCCCCGTGGCGGTGTCGGGCGAACCCGTTCCCTGTCCAGCCATTCCCACTCCCTGACCGGCGCGCGGCCTGCGCGCGCCTACTCGCTCCCGAGGTGCCGGGCGACCACCAGAGGGTGGCGTCGTGCCCGGCCCTCCGTCCTGAGCGACTGCTCCATGGGTGGGCCTCCTGGCAGCGTCCGGCGGGTGCCGTCCGCTGTGACGACGGTACGACCGCCGCGCCGCGACGACGCGCATTGACGCGTGTCGCGGGCTCGTGTCGCGACGGTGTTCACCCTCCGTCGCTGGGGTCACCGGCGCCGACACCTCTGCGACACGAGCGCGACACGACGCCGTCACCCGAGGCCGTATGCGTCCGGCCCTGTCCCGGCGCCGGGCGGGCCCGCGGAGGGCCGGGTCGGCCGCCCGGCCGGGTCGGCCGCCCGGCCGGCCGGCGGGTCAGCTGCCCGGCGGGTCAGCTGCCCGGCGGGTCAGCCGCGGGGCGGGTCAGCCGCGGGGCGGGCGGGTGCGCATCGCCGCCATGACGCCGATGACGGCGGCGAAGAGGCCGAGCAGCACGATGACGACCATCGCGCCCGCGCTCGTCGGGGTCTCCCCCGTCACGGCGCGCCGCAGGGCCAGGGCCATGACGATCGTCACGAACGCGCAGACCGCGACGAGCAGCCAGCGCCCGAAGCGGCCGACCCGCGACTGGTCGCCGAACGCGCTGCCGACGTTCGCGCCGGACTCGACGGCGGCCGCGAGCGGGTCGACGCCGGGGTTGCGGTCACGCCACGCCCGGCGGGCCGTGCCCATCCGGACCACGACGGCACCGATGAGCACGAAGACGATGCCGACGCCGAGCCGCGCGGCGCGGCCCTGGTCACCGCCGAGGAGGCCGAAGGCCAGGCCGAAGAGGCCCATCGCGCCGAGCGCCGAGCCGATGACGACCGTCGTGCGGATCCCCACGGGACCGAAGGGCTGCGCGGGGTCGTCGAGCCACGCATACGGCGGCGGGTCACCCGGCCGCGCGCCCGCGCTCGGCGGAGGGGTGGGCGCGCTCACGCGGGCGCCCCGGGCAGCAGCTGGGCGAGCTCGCGCTCGAGGCCGTCGGCCACCGGTCGCGGCTGCGCGTCGCGCTCGTCGGCGACGGTCCAGCCCGAGGCGTCGGGGCGGAAGTAGCGGGTGCCGACGCTGCCCTCGAGGGTGCGCGTCTCGATGGCGAACCGCGACGTGCCGCCGTGCGCGGCACGCAGCTGCTCGACCGCGCGCGCGAGCACCTCGGCGGGCCGGTCGACGGCGTCGGTCAGGCCGACGAACCACGTGCCGAGGCTGCGCGGCTGCAGGAGCGCGATGATGTCGCCGTCCTCGATGACGACCATGAGGTCACCGGTGTCGCCGTCGCGCACGCTGATGCCGCTCCAGCGCTTCGCGCGGGCGAAGACGGTCTCGAGCACCGCTGCCTCACCGCGGCTCACCGCGTGGTCGCCCTCCGGCTGCGCGAGCCCGCGCGCGAGCAGCGACGCCACCCCCGCGGCGCCGACGAGCTCGTCGGTCGGGGCGGCGTCGAAGCCGAGCGAGGCGACCGTCATCCGCGAGCTCTCGGTCGCGTGCCGGCCGAGCAGGTAGCGGATCTCGGCCCAGCCGAATCCGTACACGTCGTCGGGCAGCGGCACGCGCGCGAGGTCCGAGCCCGCCAACGGGTCAGTGGCAATGGACATTGAGGTGCTCCTTCATCGGTCCCTGTGGCACGGCACCCATCTTGTCGTGCCGGCCCGTGTCGTGCGCGCCCGACCCGGCGCCGGCGGTGCGCCGGCGCCCGGGTCGTGGCGGGTCAGAAGATGCTCGTGACGGAGTCCCACGCGTCGGAGGCGGCGTCGCCGATGTCACCGGCGACGTCGGCGATGCCCTCACCGACGGCGTTGACGGCGTCGTGCACCGCCGGGATGTTCTGGTAGGCCGCGACCCCGAGGCCGGCCACGCCGCAGGCGATGTTGATCGGCGGCGGGGCGAAGACCGCGCCCGCGGCCAGGCCCGTGCTCAGGCCGTTCGTGATGATGCCCTCGGTGTCGCCCTCGGCGATGGAGACGCCGAGCTGGGCGGCGCTGAGGCCGATGCCCACCGGGCCGAGCACGCCGAACCTGCCGACGGCGTTGCCGGCCGCGCTGCCCTCGGCGAAGAGGCCGGAGAGCCCCTTCATGTCCCAGGCGTCCGCGAAGAGGTTGGCGCCGGCGGCGAAGCGCGAGGCACCCGGGAAGACGTCCATCATGCTGTCGCCGACGCGCATCATCTCGGTGATGTTCGACAGGTAGCGGCCGCTCATGAGCGCGCCCTGCGAGCGAGAGAACACCGAGCCGAAGGCCGCCGTCTGGGCGAGCAGGCTCGGCATGCCGAAGATCGTCATGGCGTTGGCGATGCCGTCGAGCGGCGACGTGCCGTCCTCGCCCCCACCGCCGCCGAGGTTGGAGGGCCCGCCCGGCTGGCCCGGGGTG
The DNA here is from genome assembly GCF_040300125.1 of Terrabacter sp. NPDC000476. Lineage (NCBI taxonomy): Bacteria > Bacillati > Actinomycetota > Actinomycetes > Micrococcales > Intrasporangiaceae > Terrabacter > Terrabacter sp. NPDC000476. The sequence goes on along the minus strand of NZ_JBEPDF010000003.1, from coordinate 448,517 downwards.
CCCGGCATCCCGGGCAGGCCGGGACCCTGCGGCAGGCCGGGGCCGGTGCCGCCCTGGCCGCTCGTGGTGTCCTGCGCGCCGGCGTTGCGCCGCAACGCCTCGGCGAGCTTGCCGAGGTCGGTGCCGAACTGGGTCAGCTGCGCCTCGACCGGCGGCCAGCGGTTCATCAGGTGGTCGAGGTCCGCGCCACCCCACTGGCCCTTGAGCGCGTGCACGGCACGGCTCGCCTCACCCTTGACGGTGTCGCACTCGCGGGCGTGACCGGTGATCCGGTCGGCCGACGCGCGCAGCGCCACCGGGTCGGCACCCTTCTTGTAGATCGCCATCTCTGCTCTCCCCTGATGTCGGCGGAACGACGGACCGCACCCCCGCGCCCACACGGCCGGTGCCCTTGCCTCCCGAGAACCTACGTGGCCCACTCGAACCGGACAATGGGGAGCACTCCCCACCCCCGCCCCGCACGCACGGTCAGCCGCCGAACCGACGGTGCCGGCCGGCATACGCCCGCAGCGCGCGGAGGAAGTCGACGTGCCGGAAGTCGGGCCAGTACGCCTCGCAGAAGTAGAACTCCGAGGTCGCGCTCTGCCACAGCAGGAAGCCGCCGAGGCGCTGCTCGCCCGAGGTGCGGATGACGAGGTCGGGGTCGGGCTGGCCCTTGGTGTAGAGGTGGCCGGCGATGTCCTCCGCCGTCAGCCCGGCCGCGATCTGCTCGATCGACTCCCCCGCCGCCGCGCGCTCGAGGAGCAGGTCGCGCACGGCGTCGGCGATCTCGCGCCGCCCGCCGTAGCCGACCGCCACGTTGACCGTCATGCCGTCGACGTCGGCCGTGCGCCGGGCCGAGCGGCGCAGGCTCTCGGCCGTCTCGGCGGGCAGCAGGTCGAGGGCGCCGACGATGGTCAGGCGCCAGGTGCCGCTGTCGGCGAGGTCGGAGACGGCCGTCTCGATGATCTTGAGCAGCGGCGCGAGCTCCTCCTCGGCGCGGCGCAGGTTGTCGGTCGAGAGCAGCCACAGGGTGACGTACTCGACCCCAGCCTCCCGGCACCAGCCGAGCAGCTCCTCGATCTTGTCGGCCCCGGCCTGGTGGCCGCTCGCCGTGCCGGCACCGCGAGCACGGGCCCACCGGCGGTTGCCGTCGAGCATGACGGCGACGTGCCGCGGCAGCGACCCCTGGGGCAGATCCTTGAGGACCCGGCGCTCGTACGCGCCGTAGACCACATCGCGCCACCCCACGGGGCCTCCTCGTCGACTCGCTCGTCCACGCCGCTCGGGACAGGGGCAGACCCGCTCGGGTCGGCGGTCCTTACCGTACCCCTCGCGATCCGCGCCGCCGCGGCGGTCGTGCGGGCGCCGGGCGGGCGCGTCGCGGATCGGCGCAGAACCTCCGCCGATCCTTCACCGGGCCCCCACGGGACCTCCACAGGCCCCGGCCCGACCTGCCGTCGACCCCAACCTACGACTGCGTAACCTACGGTTGCGTAGGTTACACTCGGGACCATGAGCACCGACCCCCAGCGCACGCCGACGCCCCCGAGCGGAGGCCCCGTCGCCGACCTCGTCGCCGTCGTCAAGCCCCGCCTGCGCGGCTGGCTCCACCTCGGCATGTTCCCGGTCGCCGTCCTCGGCGGCCTCGCCCTCGTGCTCGTCTCCGACCCCGGAGCCGTGCGCACCGCCTCGCTCGTCTTCACCGTGAGCGCGGCCCTGCTCTTCGGCGTGTCGGCCGTCTACCACCGCGGCACGTGGGGCCCGAGGATGTCGGGGCTGCTCAAGCGCTTCGACCACTCGAACATCTACCTCATCATCGCCGGCACCTACACGCCCTTCGCCGTGACGCTGCTGCCCGGCGACCAGGCCCGCCTGCTGCTCTCGGTCATCTGGGGCGGGGCCGTCGCCGGGGTCCTCTTCCGCGTCTTCTGGGTCGGCGCACCCCGCTGGCTCTACACCGCGCTCTACATCGCGCTCGGCTGGACCGCCGTCTTCTACGTCGTGCCGTTCTGGCGCGAGGGCGGCCCGCTCATCGGCTCGCTCATCGGCATCGGCGGCCTGCTCTACACCGCCGGCGGCATCGTCTACGGCACGAAGAAGCCCAACCCGTGGCCGCGGTGGTTCGGCTTCCACGAGGTGTTCCACGCCTTCACGCTCGGCGGCTTCCTCGCGCACTTCGCCGCCGTCGCGCTCGCCGTCGTCGGCTACCAGGTCGCCACCTGAGCGCCGTCCCCGCAGCCGCACGCGCGAACGCCCCGACCGATCGGTCGGGGCGTTCGTCGTCGGCCGGATGCCGGGTGCCGGGACCTCAGGGCCTCGGCGCCTCGCCGGTCGGCTCCGTGGGCCCGGCCGGCTTCCCGGACTCCGTCGCGTCCGTGGACCCGGTGGACCCGGTGGACCCGTTGAACCGGGTGGACCCGGTGGACCCGTTGAACCGGGTGGACCCGGCCTGCTGACCGGCGCCCGTCGGGTCGGCGTCGGCCGCGAAGTGCTCGGCGCGCTCACGGTCGCGGTAGGCCATCCGGCGCAGCCGCGTGTTCATGTTGCGCACGAGCAGCCACAGGGCGAGCGCGAGCACGAAGAAGGCGACGAAGCCCCAGATGCCCGGGCCGACGGGGAGGTTGCCGCCGCCGCTCATCGCCGGACCGCCGTCTCGTCCTCGTCGACGTGGGTGTCCGAGCTGTCGCCGTGCCGCTCGGCCTCGGGCTCCTCGGCCTCCGGCTCCTCGGTGATGCGGCCGTCGTGGACGATCTCGAGGTCGCCGCGGGTCGCGAGGGCGTCGGCCTCCGCGACGCTGCCGAGCCCTGCGAAGAGGTCGTCCTCGCCGTCGGCGAGCGGCACGTACGTGACGGCCGCCTCGAACTCCTCGACGCCCCAGACGCGGCGCTGGATCTCGAGCGGCACCTGGAACCAGAAGCCGTCGGGGTCGACCTGGGTGGCGTGCGCGAGCAGCGCGCGGTCACGGGTCTCGAAGTGGTCGGCGCAGGCGATCGTCGTCGTCGGCCGCCCGGAGCGGCGCGGCTTCCAGTTGGCCAACCACTCGGCATACGGGCTCTCGAGGCCCTCGGCGACCATGGCGTCGTGGATCGCCTCGAGGCGCTCCCGCGTCCAGCCGCCATTGTAGTAGATCTTGAGCGGCTGCCACGGCTCGCCGGCGTGCGGGTAGCGGCTCGGGTCGCCGGCGGCCTCGAAGGCGGCCATCGACACCGTGTGGCACATGATGTGGTCGGGGTGCGGGTAGCCACCCTTCTCGTCGTACGTCGTCATGACGTGCGGGCGCCAGGCGCGGATGACGCGCACGAGGGCCTCGGTCGTCACGTCGATGTCCTCGAGGGCGAAGCAGCCGTCGGGCAGCGGCGGCAGCGGGTCGCCCTCGGGCAGGCCTGAGTCGACGAAGCCGAGCCAGGTGTGCTCGCAGCCGAGCACGTCCTGCGCGGCCTTCATCTCGTCGCGGCGCACCTGCGCGATGTCGCGCAGGATGTGCGGGTCGCCCTTGAGCTTCTCGTTGAGGATGTCGCCGCGCTCGCCACCCGTGCAGGAGACGACCATCACCGACGCGCCCTCGGCGACGTACTTCGCCGTCGTGGCCGCGCCCTTGCTCGACTCGTCGTCGGGGTGCGCGTGCACCGCCATCAACCGCATGCCCTCGGCCACGTGGCTCCCTGTTCGTTCGCGTCGTCGGTGGGGTGTCGCCGGAGGCTCACGGCCACCGGGCACCCCGGGCCCGTGCGAGCACTCGCCGTGTCATGGGAGACACTGGACCCGTCCGCCATCCTCTCACTCCCGCGCGGCTCCCAGCGCGCGGGCTCGACCCGCCAGGACCCCGTATGCCGTCGCGCACGACCCTGCCCCGCCCCGCACCCGGCCAGTTGAAGTGGTGGGTCGTCGGGACGGTCGGCGTCCTCGCCGGCACCGCGCTCGCGATCTGGTTCGGTCTCTCGGCCACGCTCGGCCAAGCGAGCTGGCAGACGCTGGGCTACAAGGTCGTCAGCGACCAGCAGGTGCGCGTCGACTGGCAGGTCACGCGCCCCGGCGGCGCCGCCCTCACGTGCACCATCGAGGCTCTCGCCCGCGACTTCTCGCCCGTCGGCACCGCACGGGTCACGGTCGCGGCGAGCCCCGACGAGACGACGAACGAGTCGGCGCTGCTGCGCACGACGTCGCGGGCGGTCACGGGCCAGGTCAAGACCTGCTCCTGAGCCGGTGGCCCGCCGCAGCGGGCCGGCCCACCGCGCACCCGGCCCGCACGGTGGAAAACCGTGCGTGAACTGCGCGGATGCGTCCGACTTTGTTATCCTGAATCCTTCATCCAGGGTCCGGACCCGTCGCCGACCGGCATCACGAGTCGGTGACACCACGGTTCGGGCCCTTTCTTTTGTGCAGGCGCCCACGCGAGCACCGCGTGGGCGCTGTTCATCCAAGGAGTGACAACAGTGACCGAGACTGCCGCTGGCTTCCTGACCCAGGAGGCCCATGACCGCCTCAAGGCGGAGCTCGACCAGCTGACGGGCGAAGGTCGCATCGAGATCGCGCGCAAGATCGAGGAGGCCCGGGAAGAGGGCGACCTCAAGGAGAACGGCGGCTACCACGCCGCCCGCGAGGAGCAGGGCAAGATGGAGGCCCGCATCCGCCAGCTCACCGAGCTGCTCCAGACCGCGACGATCGGCGAGACGCCCCCCGACGACGGTGTCGTCGAGCCCGGCATGCTCGTGACGGTCGAGATCTTCGGTGACGAGGAGACCTTCCTGCTCGGCAACCGTGAGATCGCCGACGGCTCCGACCTGCAGGTCTTCTCGGAGAAGTCCGCCATGGGGGCCGCCATCCACGGCAAGAGCGTGGGCGACAGCACGAGCTACGAGGCCCCCAACGGCAAGACGATCGACGTCAAGATCATCGCCGCCAAGCCCTACACCGGCTGAGCACCGCAGACCCGTCGAACGGGCCGGGTCCCGAACGGGACCCGGCCCGTTCGCACACCCCCCACCCTCAACCGTCGAAAGGCCACCTTTCGTGGGTCCCCGACCGTCGAGGGGCCACACTTCGTGGGTCCGCCGGCTAGGACCGTCGTCGGCGCGGCCGGGCGAACTGCGCGGGCGCGAAGAACTGCGGAGCCGCGGCCATGACGTCGAGGAGATGGACGTTGGCTCCCAGGACGCCGGCGAGCTCGCGCAGCTTCGCCGCACGATCGTCGTGATCGAACACGTCCGCCGCGACGATGTCGACGACCGACCAGTCGCCACGCTCGATCCGGTCCCGGCGGAGATCGTCGTGGGTCTTGTCGCGAGGACGGGTGTGGAACTCGACGCCCTGGTACTCCCCGATGACGCGCTGCTCCTCCCAGACGAGGTCGCCGAACCCGAGCCACGTGCCCGTGCGACTGACGACGGGGAGGTTGTGTCGCGGCTCCGGTAGTCCGGCGCGAGTGACCATGAGGCGGCTGCGCGTCTCCATGGGTGACCACGCACCCATACGGATCCTCGGCAGGGCGAACGTCAGCGTCACCTTGCCCCGCGGACGCACTCGCACCTCGACCGCCCGCTTGAGCGGCGCGATCGCTCCCAAGAGGTTCGCTGCCGCGTCGCCCGCCACGATCAGGTCGTCCAAGCCCACGGGGAGGCCTGCGCCGACGTACTCCCCGAGGTCGGCTCACGTGTCCGCAGGACCCACGACCGGCAATCCACAGACCTCGACGACCTCACGCGACTCGAGGCCGCGATGTCCGACGACCTCGAAGCGCCGCACGCGGTTCGCCTCGGTGCGCGTGACGATGTGCAGGTGTGGGTCTTCATCGAGCGCATACGGCAGCGGGATTCCCAGCAGACGGGCCGCCGTCGCGTGGGCGAAGGCGAACGGGACGGGCGCCACGACGGCGAACGCGCACGCGCGCTCGCACAGGGTCATCGGGATCTCGAGGGTGCGAACGCCCGGCGTCGGCGTCCACAGGTCGCCGGCACGCAGGCGCGAGGGCGTCACGCCCCTGCGCAGGGCCTCCGATGTCCGGAAAGGACGGCGGAGCAGGTCGGGAGGGAGGTCTTGGGCGTCCATGACCCGACGGTCCGGCGACTCGGCTCACCGCGCGACCCTCGACGTGTCACCTGTGCATGACGCCGGGCGCGGCCACGGGGGGTGTGGACAAGCGACCACTCGACGGGCGCAGACCCACGAAGAGTGGCCCCTGGACGGGTGGGGACCCGCACGAAGTGGCCTTTCGACGGGCGGGGACCCGCAAGAAGTGGCCTTTCGACGGTCTAGGGGGTGATCTGGGCGGCGACGGTGCGGGCGAGCTCGTGGGTGCGCTCGTCCGCGGCCAGCAGGCCAGCCGCGAAGAGCAGGTATGCCGTGTCGACCCCCGTGCGCGCCGCGCGCGGCACCTTCCAGCCGCCGGCGTGGTCGGCCAGCACCGCGCCCAGCACGTGGTCGCGCGCGGCCGGGCCACCGTGCCGGAGCACTCCGCCGGAGCCCACGAGCGCCGTGACGTTGGCGAGCGGCCGGGGCGACTCGGTCGGCTGGGCCGGGCGGGCGTGGCGGCGCACGGCGACGAGCGCCGCGAGGCGGGCCAGCTCGAGGTCCAGCCCGCGCTCGTCGTCGTCGACGGGGAGGGAGCCGGGGCGCTCGTGGACGCGGGCGGCATACGCCCTCAGCGCGTCGGCGTCGGGCACCGTGGCGAGCAGGTGCTCGGACTCGGCGGCCTCGACGACGTGCTCGGCGTTCCACCGCATGCCGAGGTCGCCCTCGACGGTACGGGCGTGCCAGAGCGGCGCCACGACGTCCTTGCGCAGGCCGGCGTCCTCGCCCTCGGGGGTCAGGCACGAGTAGACGTCGGTCGTCGCGCCACCGATGTCGACGACCATGACGTCGCCCCCGCCGGCCACGGCGGCGAGCACCTCGACGCCGCGCAGCACGACGTCGGGCGTCGCGGCCTCCACCATCGCGGCGAAGGCGGGGTCGCGCGAGAGGCCCTTGCCGCCGATGACGTGGCGCAGGAACGCCTCCCGGATCGCCGCCCGCGCCGACTCCGGGGCGATGACACCGATCTCGGGCAGCACGTTGTCGGCGAGCACCGTGGGGCGGCCGGTCGTCGCGAGCGTCGCGGCCGCCGCGTCGCGCACGTCGACGTTGCCGGCGACGACGACCGGCACGGCACGCGAGCCGTGACCGCCGAGGGCCCCCTTGGCGAGCCGGGCGGCGTTGTGCAGCAGCACGGTTCCGTTGCCGCCGTCGGTGCCGCCGACGAGCAGCACGAGGTCGGGGCGAGCGGCGCGGACGGCAGCCACGTCGGACGTCGTCAGCTCACCGGCGGCGACGTGCACGACCTTGGCCCCCGCGGACAGCCCGACCCGGTGGCCGGCCTGCGCCGTGACGCTCCGCTCGTAGCCGACGACGGCCAGCCGCAGGCCTCCCCCGGCGCTCGAGCAGGCCCGGACGACCGCGTCGTCGTCGACGTCGAGGGTGGCCCGCAGCGACCGGTAGCCGTCGAGGACGTCCCCCCGACCCTGCGTGCCCGTCGTCGGGGTCGACGCCGTGCGCAGCACGGTGCCGTCGTCGGCGAGGAGGGCGGCCTTGGTGAACGTCGAGCCGAAGTCGACGGCGAGGATCGTCATGAGCGGGGTCGCGGTGGTCGCGGTCGTCGTGGCCGGCGTCAGCCGTGGATGTCGAGCGCCTCGCGCAGGTCGGCGATGAGGTCGTCGACGTCCTCGATGCCGACGGAGAGCCGGATGAGGTCGGCGGGCACCTCGAGCTCGGTGCCGGCGACGCTCGCGTGCGTCATGCGGCCCGGGTGCTCGATGAGCGACTCGACGCCACCGAGCGACTCGCCCAGGGTCCAGAGGCTGACGGCCGCGCACGTCTTGACGGCGGCGTCCTCGCCCCGGCGCAGGCGGAAGCTGACCATGCCGCCGAACCGCTTCATCTGGCGCGTCGCGACGTCGTGGTTGGTGTGGTCGGGCAGGCCCGGGTAGAGCACCTGCGAGACGGCGTCGTGGCCCTCGAGGAACTCGACGACCTTCTCCGCGTTGTCGCAGTGGCGCTCCATGCGGATCGCGAGCGTCTTGAGGCCACGCAGCGTGAGCCACGAGTCGAAGGGCCCGGCGACGCCGCCGATGCTGTTCTGGTGGAAGGCGATCCGCTCCTCGGCGTCCTCGAGTCCGGGAACCGCGATGGTCGGCGCGGTGACGACGGCGCCGCCCACGACGTCGCTGTGGCCGCCGGAGTACTTCGTCGTCGAGTGGGTCACGATGTCGGCGCCGAGCGCGATCGGGCTCTGCAGGTAGGCCGTGGCGAACGTGTTGTCGACGACGAGTGCCGCGCCGGCCTCGTGCGCGACCGCGGCGATGGCCTCGATGTCGGCGATCCCGAGGAGCGGGTTGGTCGGCGTCTCGACCCAGACGAGCTTGGTGCGACCCGGACGGATCGCCGCGCGCACGGCCTCGACGTCGCCCATGTTCGCGATCGAGTGCTCGATGCCCTGGGGCTTCGCGACCTTGTTGAAGTAGCGGTACGTGCCGCCGTAGGCGTCGTTCGGCACGACGACGTGGTCGCCGGGCACGAGGAGCGCACGGGCGACGGTGTCCTGCCCGGCGAGGCCGGAGGCGAAGGCGAAGCCGCGGCTGCCGCCCTCGAGCGCGGCGATGCACTCCTCGAGCGCGGTGCGCGTCGGGTTGGCGCTCCGGCTGTACTCGTAGCCGCTGCGGAAGCCGCCGATGCCGTCCTGCTTGTAGGTCGAGACCTGGTAGATCGGGGTGACCACCGCGCCCGTGAGCGCGTCGGCCTCCTGGCCGGCGTGGATGGCGCGTGTGGAGAAACCGTGCTCGTCAGACATGCCCACGAGCCTATGCCCTGAGGCGCCGGGTCCCGAGGGCCCCCGGCGCCTCGGGCCGCTCGTCTGCGATGCTGCCGTCGTGGCACCGGACTTCCACTACTCGAACCGCAGCGAGCGGCCCCGCGGGCCCGTGCTCTCGGCGCTCTCGGCGGTCTTTCCCGGCATCCGCGCCGTGCAGGAGCAGGTGGAGCCGTATGCCGTGTGGTGGGAGTCGCACAACCGGCGCGCGCTCACGCAGCCCGGGCCGCTCTGGGTGGCCCTCGGCGACTCGATGACGCAGGGCATCGGCGCCAGCGCCCCCGACCGCGGGTGGGTCGGCCAGCTGAGCGAGCGCCTCACGGCGCGCGGCTGGGACCACCGGCTCGTCAACCTCGGCGTCAACGGCGCGCGGGTCGAGGACGTGCTCGACCGCCAGCTCCCGACGCTCGAGGCCCTCGCCACCCCACCGGCGCTCGTCACGGTCGTCATCGGCTCGAACGACGTCGTCGTGCGCCGCCACCGCCGCGGTCTCGTGGAGCGCTTCGAGCAGCTGCTCGACCGCCTGCCCGCGGGGGCCCTCGTCTCGAACCTGCCGAACCCGCACCGCGAGGCGCGCGCCGTCGACGCCATGCTGCGCGAGCGCGACGCCGCGGGACGCCTCGTCCTCGTCGACATGCGCGGCGACGGGCCGCGCTCGTGGCGCGGACGGCTGGCCTCGGACAAGTTCCACCCCAACGACGTCGGCTACGCCGACATGGCGCGCGTCGTGGAGCGCGCCGTCGACCGGGCGGACGTCGTCGACTGACGCCGGCGGACGCATCCGGCCGGTGAGGGCGATCGCCGCGAGACGGCCTGCAGCGCAGCCGCGCTCAGTCGAGCGGGTCGAGGATGCGGTGGAGGAACTGGCGGGCACGCTCGGTGCGCGGACGGGTCAGCACCTCTTCGGGCGTGCCACGCTCGACGATGACGCCGCCGTCCATGAAGAGCACCTGGTCGGCGACCTGCTGCGCGAAGCGGATCTCGTGGGTGACGACGACCATCGTCCAGCCCTGCGCCGCAAGGTCCTTCATCGCCGTCAGCACCTCACCGACGAGCTCGGGGTCGAGCGCGGAGGTCGGCTCGTCGAAGAGCATGAGCTGCGGGCGGATCGCCAGGGCACGGGCGATGCCGACGCGCTGCTGCTGCCCACCGGAGAGCTGGTAGGGGTAGGCGTCCGCCTTGTCGGCGATGCCGACGAGGCGCAGCAGCTCGCGCCCCTCCTCCTCGGCCGCTGCACGGTCGCGCCGCTGCGCGAGCACCGGGCCGGCGGTGACGTTCTCGAGCACGGTGAGGTGCGGGAAGAGGTGGTGCGACTGGAACACCATGCCGCTCTGCGCCCGCAGCGTGGCCACCTCGGTCTTGCCGACGGGTGCGGCGAAGTCGACCTCGACGTCACCGATGCGCACGACCCCGGCGTCGGCGACGTCGAGGGCGTTGAGCGAGCGGAGCACCGTCGTCTTGCCCGAACCCGACGGGCCGATGAGCACCGTGACGCTGCCCGGCGCGACCTCGAAGTCGATCGAGCGGAGCACCTCGTGGTCGCCGAACGACTTGGCCAGTCCGGAGACCGAGACGAGGGAGCGGCCCTGCGCTGCAGGCGAACCCGCGGGAGTCGTGGTGTCGGTCATGTGGCGACGTACCTGTTCTGTCGTTCCTCGAGGCGGGACTGTCCGAACGAGAGGGCGAGGCAGACGACCCAGTAGTAGACGGCGGCGACGCCGTAGAGGGCGAAGAACTGGTACGTCGGCGCCGCGGCCTCCTGGGCCACGCGGAGCAGCTCGGTGACCTGGATGGTCGAGGCGAGCGAGGTGTCCTTGACGAGGGAGATGAGGGTGTTGGACAACGGCGGGATCGCGGTGCGGGCGGCCTGCGGCAGGACGACCCGCCGCAGGGTGGTGACGTAGCCCATCCCGACCGTCGAGGCGGCCTCCCACTGCCCCTTGGGGACGGAGAGGATCGCCGACCGGATCACCTCGGCCGCGTAGCCGCCGACGTTGAGGGTGAAGGCGAGGATCGCAGCCGGGAACGGGTCGAAGCGCACCCCCATCGCCGGGAGGCCGTAGTAGATGATGAAGAGCTGGAGCAGCAGGGGCGTGCCGCGGATGAGCGAGACGTAGACGCGCGCCACCCCGGAGACGATGCGCACCGACGAGAGCCGCATGAGCGCGACGCCGAGCGCCAGCGCGAGCCCGAGGACGAAGCTGACGAGGGTCAGCGGGATCGTCGAGGTCACTGTGGCGCGCAGCAGCGGCCCCAGCGAGTCGAGGATGAGCGAGACGGTCTGGTCGTTCACCGGTCGGTCACGAGGCGGTCGCGGCGGACGGCTTCACGGAGACGTCGGCCGAGAAGTACTTCTCGGAGATCTTCGCCAGCGTGCCGTCGGCCTTGAGGTCCGCGAGGGCCTTGTCGATCGCGGCGACGAGGTCGGAGCCCTTGCGCGTCGCGACGGCCTGCTCGGAGACGTCGCCGGTCTTGCCGGCGATCTTGACGCCCTGGTCGCCGGTCGACTTCTGGTAGTCGAGCACGGCGAGGCTGTCGTTGACGGTGGCGTCGACGCGCTGCTGCTTGAGCAGGGTGATCGCCTGGGTGAAGCCCTCGACCGACTCGACCTGCGCCCCGGCGTCCTTGGCGACGGTGGCCCAGTTGCTCGTCAGGCTCTGCGCGGACTTCTTGCCCTTGAGCGACGCGAGCGAGGTGATCGAGCTCTCGTCGGCCCGGGTGGCGATGACCCCCTCCGACCACGTGTACGTCGAGCTGAGGCCGTAGAGACCGGCCCGCTCGGGGTTCTTCGTCACCTGGTTGACGACGACGTCGTAGCGGTCGGCGGCGAGGCCGGCGAAGATCGCGTCCCACGGCGTCTCGACGTACTCGACCTTGACGCCGAGCTTGTCGGCGACGGCCTTGGCGACCTCGACGTCGTAGCCGGTGAGGGCGTTCGTCTTCGGGTCGTGGAAGGAGAACGGCGAGTACGTCCCCTCGGTGCCGACCCGCAGCACCCCGGCATCCTTGACCGACTGCAGGTCGGAGCCGCCTCCGGACCCGCTGCTGCAGGCGGTGAGGGCGACGGCGAGGATCGCGGCGAACAGGGCGGTGAGGACGGACCTCGAACGCATGGGGAGCACTTCCTGGGAGGACGGACGGGACGGGACGGCCACCAGCCAAGATATAAGTCCCGCTTGGGACGGGCATAATCAGATGAGGCAGGGCCACGGGTGCCAACCACGAGGCCCCCGCCGGCATTCCCGCGGCGTGTCGGGCTCGCCGTCCTCTCAGCCGAGGCCGTGGTCGCGGGCCCAGAGGGCTGCGGACGTGCGGTCTCCGACGCCGATCTGGCGGAAGACGTTGCCGAGGTGCACCTTGACGGTGCGCTCGCTGATGCCGAGCGTGCGGGCGATCTGCTTGTTGGCCAGGCCCTGCGCCACGTGCGAGAGCACCTCGCGCTCGCGCCCGCTGAGGGTCGGGCCGGGTGCCGGTCGCGCCGACGACGGCAGCAGGGCCCCGGCCACGCGCGGGTCGAGGGGGGCGTGGCCGGCCGCGGCGGCGCGCACGGAGTCGAGCACGTCGCCCGGCTCGCTGTCCTTGAGCAGGTAGCCGATCGCCCCCGCCTCGACGGCGGCCCGCACCCGGTCGGCCTCGGCGAACGAGGTCAGCACGACGACGGGGGTGTGCAGCCCGGCCGCCCGGAGACGGTGCATCGCCTCGATGCCGTCGACGCCGGGCATCGACAGGTCGAGCAGCACGACGTCCGGGCTCGTCGCGGCGACGACGGTGACCGCCTCCGCGCCGTCGGCGGCCTCGCCGACGACCTCGAGGTCGTCGCTCGCGTCGAGGATCGTGCGCAGGCCGGCACGCACGAGCCGGTGGTCGTCCACGACGACGACGGTGGTCATCGGTCCTCCTCGACGGGTAGGGCGAGCAGCCACGTCGTGCCCCTGCCCGGGGCAGATCGTACGCGCAGCACGGCACCGACGTCGGTCGCGACGTCGGCGAGCACGCGGATGCCGAAGTGGCCCTCGGGACCGGGCAGCACGGCGGCGGGGTCGAAACCCACCCCGTCGTCGTGCAGGACGAGCACGACGGGTCGCGCCGGGTCGTGGTCACCGGGGTCGGAGTCGTGGTCGGGGTCGAAGACGTCGTCGACGTCCTCGTCGACGTCCTGCTCCCAGCTGAGGACGCCGTCCTCGACGCCGGCTCGGCCGAGGCGGATCGTCACGTGCCGCGCGTCGGCGTGGCGCACGACGTTGCGCAGCCCCTCGCGCACGACCCGGTGCGCCACCTGCTGGGCGGCCTCGCCGAGCCGCGCCGCCTCGTCGTCGTCGACCGCCACGTCCACGTGGATGCCGCGGCCGGCCAGTGGGCGGGCGAGGTCCGAGACCGCGGCCGCCAGGCCGGCGTCGGCGAGGCGCGATGGGTAGAGGTCGACGAGGAGCGAGCGCAGGCTCGCGATGCTCGCCCGCACGGTCGAGGCGGCCTCGGAGATGTTCGCCGACAGCGCGGGCCGGCCGTCGGCACGTGCGGCCTCGGCCGCGCCGCTCACGACGAGCGAGCTCGCCACGAGGTCCTGCACCGGGCCGTCGTGCAGGTCGGCGGCGATCCGGCGCCGTTCCCCCGCCGAGGCGTCGACCGCGCTGCGCAGCAGGCTCTCGCGCTGCGCCTGCGCGGCGCCGAGCCGGTCGAGGAGGCGCCAGATGAGCGGGGCGAGGAGCACGAGCAGCAGGAGCAGGCTGCTCGTCAGCACCCCGGCCAGCCCGCGCCACAGGTCGAACGCGCGGGCGCTCACCGGCTCGTAGTCGCCGTACACCTCGAAGAGCAGCTCGGAGCCCGAGGGCGTCCACACCGGCCGGTAGACCTCGAGCAGCTTGCCGCCGTAGCGCTCGAACTCGTTCTCGGAACGGTCGAGGGCCGAGACCTCGGCGCGCGTCGTCGGCCTGGCCAGCGTCTCGCGCTGCTCGTCGCCGAGCTGGAAGCGCTGGCCCACGAGCCGGGACTCGTCGGCGTAGACGACGGTGCCGTCGGGCGTCCACAGCTTGACGCGGACGATGCCGTTGGGCAGCACCCGCGCGCGCACGACGCGGTCGAAGGCCGCGTATGCCGCCGCGTCGCCCGTGAGCAGCGCGTCCTCGAGCGCCGGCTGGACGACGGCGAGCGCGAGCAGGTTCGTCGTGTGGGCCGCGTCGGTGACGGCCTCGCGCTCGGCGAGCCGGCTCGCGGCGAACGAGGTGCCCACGACGACGGTCACGATGACGGCCACGGCCGCGAGGCCGAGCTGGAGCAGGGTGCGGCGCCGGCTCGGCAGGGGGCGGGTCGGGGGCGGCACCACGCCGTCGGCCAGGGTCCACCACGCGGGGGGCGACGGGGGATCCTCTGGGCCGACGGCGGGGTGCCCGTCCGGGAGCGGGGGGTCTCCCGGACGGGTGACCGCCACGCCCCCGGGGCGCAGGGCGCCGGGGTCGTGGTGGTCACTGCTCTGGTGGGACAGCACGTCAGTGGTCGTCCGATCCGGAGTCGTCGGAGCCGTGCCGGCCGGACGAGCCGGACGAGCCGGACGAGCCGGACGAGCTGGACGAGCGCGATGCGTCGGACGAGCCCGTCCCGTGCCGGCCCGAGGACGAGCCGCCGGAGCCGGATCCGGAGCCGGAGCGGCGGTCGTCACCGGACTCGGTGCGGGTGTCGCGCGGGCGGTCCCCGCCGCGGTCGTCACCGGCCTCGGCGGTGCGCGTGGCCTGCGGCCGGTCGCTCCCGCTCCCGCCGCCGCTCCCGCCGCCGCTCCCGCCGCCGCTCCCGCCGCCGCTCCCGCCGCCGTGGTCGTCGCCGGCCTCCGTGGTCCGCGTGGCCCGCGGCCGGTCACCGCCGTGGTCGTCGCCGGCCTCCGTGGTCCGTGTGGCCCGCGGCCGGTCACCACCGTGGTCGTCGCCGGGCTCGGCCGTCCCGGACGGTGTCGGCGTGCCGGTGGCGGGGGTCGGGGTCGAGGTGGCTCCGTCCGCGCCGACGACCTGGGCGGCGGCGGGGACGCGGGCGGGCACGCTCTCGGCGAACGAGCTGTTGCCGAGCAGCCCGAGCGTCGCGGGGACGAGCGCGGCGACGGCGGCGACGGAGAGACTGAGGCGGCGCATCGGAGTGGCCTTTCGGTGCGGTCGAGGACGGGGCTGACGGGTCGCGAGGCTGGTCGCGGGTCAGCCGGGGTAGGTGAGCGCGGCGCGGCACACGGCGCCGGTGGTGGGGTTGGTCGCGGTGGCGCGGATGACGTCGGAGCCCGCGCGGTTGGCGATGAGCCTGTTGACCGAGAACGACCCGCTCGGCGCCACGGTGGTGGCGGTGCCGCGGTGCACGACGACGAGGTTGTCGCTCAGGACGACGTTCCAGCGCTGGCCGTTGCGGTTGGCGTCGACCTCGAACTCGACCTGGATGCGCGCGTCGTCCTGCTTGGCCTTGAGCTTCGCGGTGACGCCGGCGGAGCAGGTGCCGGTGGCGCGGACCTCGAGTCCCTTGGCCGACGCGGCCGGGGCGAGGGCGACCGCGCCGGCCGCGGCGAGGCCGAGGGTGAGAGCGGTGGTGGTGGCGGCGACGGTGCGGCGGATGCTCATGGTGACCTCCTGGTCGGTTGCCGCGCCGGAGGATCCGAGGCGGTCAGCGAGGTGCTGTGGTCCAACCGTGCCGCCGCGGGCCGGGCAGCCACCATCGGGCTTTGGTCCTAGTACCTGCCACGACGCGCATCCGGGCCGCCCGGTTCACCCCTGCGGAGCGCCGCCCCCCACGCCGGACCCACCGGCCCCTCCCGTGGTCTTCTGCCACTGGCGGCTGTAGCCGTCGACGGCGTAGCCGAGGCGGCGGTTGACGGCCAGCATGTGCTCGTTCGAGGCGGCGTTCCACGTGCGGACCGCCGTCACCTCGGGCAGCTCGTCCATGATCCGCAGCGCGTTCGCCGCCTTGAGCCGCAGGCCGAGCCCGTGGCCGCGGTGCTCCCTGAGCACGAGGGTGTCCTGCTGGTAGCCGAGGCCCGGCTCGCCGGCCGAGACCCCGATCGTCGTGAACCCGACGAGCCGCCCGCTGGGCAGGTGCCGGGCGACGGACTCGACGACGCGGCGGCCGGACTCCGTCGCGCGGCGCTGGGCCTCGGCCAGTCGGCCCGCGTCCCAGTCCTCCTCCTCGAGGTCGAGGTCGTCCGACGGGGCGTCGGTGCTCATCCGCTGCTGGAGGACCGCACGGTCGTCGAGCCACGCGTCCGGCATGTCGTCGACCCAGGACTCGAGCCGGTAGTCCTCCGCGCCGGGCGCGGCGACGACCGCCTCGAGGGCACCGCGGTCGGCCGGCAGGGCCTGCTCGCTGCGCAGCACCGTCTGCGCCACGACGTAGCCGCGCGCGGTGGCGAACGCCTCAGCGGCGTCCGACCCGCCCTCCGCCCACTCGGTCTCGACGAGCAGCGTGCTCCGCCCGTGCTCGGCCGCGATGCGTTCGGCCTCGACGACGAGCGCCGACCCCACCCCGCGGCCGCGCGCGGACGGCTCGACGGACAGCCAGAGGAGCGCGCTGCGCAGGTTGTCACGCAGGGGCAGGTGCACCTCGAGCGCACCGACGAGCCGGTCGCCCGCCCACACGCCCCGGGCGACGCGCTTCTTGTCCGACCCGCGCACGAAGCCCTGCACCTCCTCGAGCGTCCAGGCGCTCCCCCGGTCGCCGAAGAGGTCGCGCTGCACCGCCGCGTGGACCCCGATCCACGCGCGGGCGACGTCCAGCTGGGCCGGGTCGAGCAGGTCGACGGGTCGGGTCTCGAGGTCCTCACGCATGGGCGCAGTCTGTCGACCCGGCCACCCCGGTGGCCACCGGTTTGTCCGCGGTGCCCGGCTCCCGGCATACGGGAGCGGCCACGAGCGTTACAGGGGCGTACGACGCTCCCGGCAACAAGGATGTGACACTCGCATGGTGTTCGGTTTCGGTAGGAAGTCCCAGATGCCCAGCCGTGAGGACGCGCTCTCGGGGCGCCCCGAGCGGCCGTATGCTGTCGACCCCACGCACGTCGTGCTCGGCACCCCGCTCGAGGGACCGTGGCCGGACGGCTCCGAGGTGCTCTACGTGGCGATGGGCTGCTTCTGGGGTGTGGAGCGCATCTTCTGGCGCCAGGACGGCGTCATCTCGACGGCGGCCGGCTACATGGGCGGTTACACGCCCAACCCGACGTACGAGGAGACGTGCACCGGCATGACCGGGCACGCCGAGACCGTCCGCGTCGTCTACGACCCCGAGAAGACCTCTCCCGAGCTGCTGCTCAAGGCCTTCTGGGAGAACCACGACCCGACGACGGCGAACCGCCAGGGCAACGACATCGGCACGGCCTACCGCTCGGCCATCTACTGGACCACCGAGGGGCAGCGGCTCGCCGCCGAGGCCACCAGGGAGGCGTTCCAGAAGGTGCTCGACGACAACGGCTTCGGGCAGATCTCGACCGAGATCCGTTCCGCGGACGACGCGGGCCCGTTCTACCTCGCCGAGGACTACCACCAGGGCTACCTGCACAAGAACCCCGGTGGCTACTGCAACCACGGACCGAACGGCATGACGTGCCCCGTCGGCATCGTGCGCCAGGACCAGCTGCCCGCGCAGCAGGACATCGCCCCGCCCGCCTGACCCGCGGGCCTGACGGCCCCGCCCCCGCCCCTCCTCCACCGTAGCCCGGGACCTCGGTCCCGGGCGACGGCCTGTCCACGGCCGGCGACGGGCGGACAATGGTCACCATGGCGCCCCGCGCCCCGCGTCCTGGCCCGTCCGGTCCCGCTGCCCCCTCCGGACGGTCTGGTGCGGTGCGCGTCGAGGTGCTCGGCGCGTTGCGGGTGCACGTCGCCGGTCACGAGCTGGCCGGTCCGGCGATCGGCAGCCGCATGGCCCGCCGGCTGCTCGTCCGCCTCGCCTGCGACGAGCGTCACCGGGTCGGGGCGGACGCACTGGTCGACGCGCTCTGGGGGCCGGCCCCGCCCGTGCGTGCCGACCGCGTGCTCGCCTCGCTCGTGAGCCGACTGCGCGCCTCCATCGGCCGCGAGGCGGTCGTGGGCGATGCCGGCGGCTACCGCCTCGGCCCCGACGTCGCGGTCGACCTGCACGACGCGCGACGGCTCCTCGACGAGGCCTCCGCGCGCGCGTCGGACGGCGAGCCGTCGCTCGCACTCGCGTGCAGCCGTCGTGCGGAATCCCTTCTGGCGCAGACACCCCCCGACGACGGGCGCGACGACTCCGCGCGAGCGGAGCAGGCTCGCCTGCTCCGCAGGGCCCGTCTCGGGGTGGGACGGTGCGAGCTCGACCTCGGGCGGCCGGCGGCGGCCGTCGGGCCGGCGCGACTCGCGTTCGCCGACGACCCGCTCGACGAGGAGGCCGCGCGGCTGCTGATGCACGCCCTCGCCGACTCCGGCGACCCGGCTGCGGCCCTGCGGGTCTTCGCCGACCTACGCCGGACCCTGCGCGACGAGCTCGGCACGGACCCGAGCCACGCGACCGCCGAGCTCCATGCGGCCGTGCTGGCCCACGACTCCGGCTCGCCGACGCGGGCCGGACGGGGAGCGGGGCCGGACGCCCGACCTCTCGCCCGACCCGACGCGCGACGGGCCACCCCGCGGCGCACGTGGCAG
The DNA here is from genome assembly GCF_040300125.1 of Terrabacter sp. NPDC000476. Lineage (NCBI taxonomy): Bacteria > Bacillati > Actinomycetota > Actinomycetes > Micrococcales > Intrasporangiaceae > Terrabacter > Terrabacter sp. NPDC000476. The sequence continues at coordinate 430,085 of NZ_JBEPDF010000003.1, read as the reverse complement.
CCGGGCGCAGGGGCACGTCGTCGACCGGAACCGGTCGAGCTCGTCGGGCGGGACCTCGAGACGGAACGGCTCCGCCGCGTCTGGGGCCGGACCGCCGCCGGCCACGGGGCGATCGTGCTCGTGACCGGCGAGGCCGGGGTCGGCAAGACGAGCCTCGCCAGCTCGCTCGCCGACCTCGCCGACTCGACGGGCGGGCTCGTGCTCGCCGCCCGGTGCTATGCGGCCGAACGCTCGCTGCCGCTCCAGCCCCTGGCCGAGGCGCTCGGGTCGGCGGTCGTGTCGCTGCCCCCGGAGCTCGTCCGCACGGCCGCGGCCGGCGCCGGCGACGCGCTGCACCGCCTGCTCCCCGTGCTGCGCACGGCGACCTTCTCGTGGCCGGCGGCGGGCGGCGCCGGCGCGGGCAGCACCGGTGCGGGCGGCCGCGCGGGTGGTCCGGGGCGCCGCGCCCCCGACCTCGAGCGGCAGGAGCTGCTCTTCGGCGTGTCGTCGTTCCTGACCGTCCTTGCCCGCGACCGGCCGGTGCTGCTGCTCGTCGACGACCTCCACGAGGCGGGCGACCTCACGGTCGAGGCCCTGCACTACCTGCACCGCGCCGCGTCGGGGCCGCTGCTCGTCGTCGCCACCGTGCGGCCCGCCGAGGGGGCCTCCGCCGTGCGCCTGCTCTCCGACGTCGCCACGACCCTTCCGCTCGGCCCGCTCGACGGCCCGGCCGTGCGCGTCCTGGCCGACCGGGCCGGCTTCGGCGACCGTGCCGAGGAGATCGCCGGGTGGACCGGCGGCCTGGCCCTCTACGTCGTCGAGGTGCTGCGCGACCTGGCGGCGGGCGAACCGGGACGCCCGCGCAGCCTGGCCGACTCGGTGCTGCGCCGCGTCGAACGGTGCGGCCCGGCCGTGGGCTCGGTGCTGCGGTCGGCGGCGGTGCTCGGCACGGCTTTCGACCCGCTCGTGGTCGCCCGTCTGTCCGGTGAGACGCCCGCAACGACCCTGTCGTCGTGCGAGCAGGCCCTCGCCGCAGGCCTGCTCAGCGACAGGGGCGGGATCTACGAGTTCGCCAACGACCTCGTGCGCGACGCCGTCCACGACGCCATCCCCGACGCGTCACGGGCCGCGCAGCACCGGATCGCGGCCGACCTGCTCGTCGACCAGCCCGAGGCGTCCGCGGCCCACGCGGCCGCAGCGGGGCAGTGGCGCCGCGCCTGCCTGTCCTGGTTGCTCGCGGCCGAGGCCGCGCTCGAGCGTTTCGCCGCACGGGACGCGGAGGGCCTCGCCGACCGTGCCCTCAGGGCCGCCTCGCAGATCGACGACGCAGAGCTGCGTGGCCGCGCCCTGCTCGTCCGCGGCCACGGCCGGGAGGCTCGCTCGGACTACGAGCGGTCCCACGCCGACTTCGTGGCGGCCGGCGAGGCAGGGCGGTCGTCGGGCGACCTGCGCCTCGAGATGACCGCCCTGCGTGCGGCGAGCGGTGACGTGCTCGTCGCGGTGGCCGGATCGCTCGACGAGATCCGTGACCCCCTGCACCGCATGCTGGAGATCGCCCGCCGCCTCGGCGACCGGGGTGCCGAGGCCGATGCCCTCGCCCGGCTCACCGTGCTCTGCGGCGCGCGACTCGACTTCGTGGCGGCTGCGCGCCACGTGGAGCGGGCCGAGGCGGCGGCGGAGGCCTCGCACGACCCCTTCGCGATCGTCAACGCTCTCGACGCCCGCAAGAACCTGCTCGCCTACCAGGGCGTCGTCTCTGGCCTCGGCGCCGTGACGCGCGACCTGGAGCCGCTGCAGCGCCGCAGGGGCGACCTCTGGTCGCTGCAGTGGACGGTCTTCGAGTCCTCCTTCGTACCGCTCGCGGCCGAGGACTACCCGACGGCCCTCGGCCTCATGACCGAGGCGCTCGAGATCAACCGTCGCAGTGGCTTCGTCGCCATCGAGAGCTGGCACCTGGCGCACGTCGGCTGGCTCCACCGGCTCGCCGGCGACCTACCGACCGCTCTCACGACCGGGGCCCGTGCCGTCGAGCTCGCGGAGGCACACGGCCGCCACCGCTGGTGGCTCAGCGCCGCAGCGGGACTGCAGGCGGCGCACCTGCTCACCGCGGGGCATCGCGCCGAGGCCCGACGACTCCTCGAGCCGCTGCGGCCGTCGGGCCCCGCGATCGGCGACGAGGCCTTCCGGCTGCGGCTCCTCGGACCGCTCGCCCTAGCCACCGGCTCCGCCTCCGATCGCGCGGCGGCTGCTGTCCTCGTCGACGGGCTGCGGCCCGAGCCGGGGCGCGCCTGGCTGCTGGGTGCCGACGCTTACCTGTGCCTCGCCCGGGCCCGGGTCGAGGCCGGCGAGGCCGCACGGGCGGCGCACCTGCTCGAGCCGTTCGCCGTCGCGGCCGCGCGCGAGGGGTGGCCGGCACTCGCCCGGCTCGCCCACGAGGTGCTCACCGGCGCGGGCCCACCGCCGGCTGCAACAGACCTGCAACGTGGGTGAGGACCGTGGTCCGCACGGGGCGCCGGAGGGGCGCCGCACGATCTCGAGGAGGACCTCCCATGGCTCTGGACATGGACAAGCTGGGCGCTTTCGTCAACCGCTTCGCCGGCGACCTCGGCGCGACGGTCGCGGCGGGCAACGTCGTCGTCGGCCACGAGCTCGGCCTCTACGCGGCGCTGGCCGAGGGCCCGGCCACGGCCGAGGAGCTCGCCGAGCGCACGGGGACTCACGCCCGCTACGTCACCGAGTGGGCCCGCGGGCAGGCGGCAGGCGGCTACGTCGAGTACGACGCCGACGCCGACCGCTACCACCTCACGGAGGAGCAGGCCTTCGCCCTCACCGACCCGGACGGGCCGCTCTACGTGCCCGGCGCGTTCGTGCTCGCCCTGGGGTCGCTGCGGTCGGTGCCGCGGATCACCGAGGCCTTCCGCACCGGGGCCGGCATGGGCTGGCACGAGCACGACGACGACGTCTTCACCGGCTGCGAGCTCTTCTTCAAGCCGGGCTACGTCGGCAACCTGACGACGGCGTGGATCCCGGCGCTCGACGGTGTGGAGGAGAAGCTCCGCACCGGGGCACGCATCGCCGACATCGGCTGCGGGCTGGGTGCCTCGTCGGTGCTCATGGCGCAGGCCTATCCGAGCAGCCAGGTCAGCGCCTCCGACTACCACGGCGGCTCGATCAAGCTGGCGCGCAAGCGGGCCGCGGACGCGGGGGTCACCGAGCGGACGACCTTCGAGGTCGCGCGGGCCGACTCGTTCTCGGGCACGGGCTACGACCTCGTGACGACGTTCGACTGCCTCCACGACATGGGTGACCCGGTCGCGGCCGCCAGACACATCCGGTCCGCGCTCGCGTCCGACGGCAGCTGGCTCATCGTCGAGCCCGCGGCCGGCGACACCGTGGCCGGAAACCTCAACCCCGTGGGCCGTGTCTACTACAACTTCTCGACGTTCCTCTGCGTGCCCAACGCCGTCTCGCAGCCCGGCGGCTACGCGCTCGGGGCTCAGGCCGGCGAGGCCGCGATCCGTCGTGTCGTCACCGATGCGGGCTTCACCCGCTTCCGGCGGGCGGCTGAGACGCCCTTCAACCACGTCTACGAGGCGCGACCCTGACAAAGGGGCGAGGACCGAGGAGTGCGATGAGAGCCCGATCCCCGCTGCTCGAGGGCACCGTCGTCCGCGAGGGCGTCGCCGTGGCGTACGAGGTGTTCGGCGACGCCCCCACCCCACGCTCGCCCGCCGTCGTCTTCGCGCCGATGTCGCCGGTGGTCCACAGCCGGGCGTGGAAGGCGCAGGTGCCCTACCTCTCGCGCCTCGCCACCGTCGTGACCATCGACCCCCGCGGCAACGGGCGGTCCGACCGGCCGCGCGACCCGGCCGCCTACGCCGACCGGGCGTATGCCGGGGACACGCTTGCCGTGATGGACCACCTCGGCATCCGCTCGGCAGCCCTCGTCGGGCTCTGCTCGAGCGCCTGGTGGAGCCTCGTGGTCGCCGCCGAGCACCCCGACCGCGTCGAGGCCCTCGTGGCCGTCGCGCCACAGGTGCCGCACGTCACCGACCCCCACCCGGCCCGGGCCCGCCACGCGTTCGACGAGGTGCCCGGGACGGACGAGGGCTGGGCCAAGGACACGGCGTGGTACTGGCGTCGCGACTACCGCGGCTTCCTCGACTTCTTCGCCGGCCAGGTGCTGCCCGAGCCGCACTCGACGAAGCAGCGCGACGACTTCGTCGAGTGGGGTCTCGGTGCCGACGTGGAGGCCCAGATCGCTTGGAAGGCAAGGCCACCGGCGACCAGCACCCTCGAGGAGACGCTGCAGCTGATCGGAAGCGTCCGGTGCCCCGTGCTCGTGATCCACGGCGACGACGACCGCTGCCAGCCCGAGGGCCGGGCGGTCCGGCTCGCCGAGCTGACGCGGGGCCGGCGCGTGCTGGTGCCGGGGAGCGGTCACCTGCCGATGGCGCGGCAGCCCGTCGTCGTCAACCAGCTCATCCGCGAGTTCCTCACCGACACGGGCGTGCTCGCACCATCGACGGCGCAGGAAGCCGTCGACCCGAAGCCCGACCCGACGTCCGATCGGGTGTCGGACGTGCGGGTGGGGGTGCCGGCCGTCCGTCGGGCTCGCCGAGCACCCCGCGCCCTGTATCTGTCCTCCCCCATCGGGCTCGGGCACGCGCGGCGAGACCTGGCCGTCGTGAGGGCGCTGCGCGAGCGCGTGCCCGGGCTCGAGGTGGACTGGCTGTCGCAGTCGCCCGTCACGACGTTCCTCGAGGCGCACGGCGAGCGCGTGCACCCCGCCTCACGCTGGCTGGCCAACGAGACGTCGCACCTCGAGTCGGTCGCCGGTGAGCACGACCTCGACGCCTTCGCGGCGATCCGCGACATGGACGAGATCCTCGTCCACAACTTCATGGTCTTCAGCGACCTCGTCGCAGGCGAGACCTACGACCTCTGGACCGGCGACGAGGCCTGGGAGGTCGACCACTTCCTCCACGAGAACCCGCGCCTCAAGCGGGCCCCCTACGCGTGGCTCACCGACTTCGTGGGCTGGGTGCCGATGCCGCGCGAGGACGCGGCGAGCTCGGCCCGCGAAGCCGAGCTGACCGCCGACTACAACGCGGAGATGATCGAGCACGTCGAACGGCTGCCCGGTGTGCGCGACCGCTCCCTCTTCGTGGGCAACCCCGACGACGTCGTCGACACCACCTTCGGGCCGGGTCTGCCGAGGGTGCGCGACTGGGTGGGGGCCCACTACGACTACACCGGCTACATCACCGACGTCCGTCCTCCCTCTGCCGCCGAAAGAGACTTGTGGCGAACGGAGTTCGGCATCGCACCGGACGACACGGCATGCGTCGTCGCCGTCGGCGGGTCGGCCGTCGGGACGGCGCTGCTGCGTCGCGCGGTGGAGGCGCACGTCCTCGCCCGCCGGCACGTCGGCGGGCTCCGCACCATCCTCGTCACCGGTCCCAGGATCGCGCCCGGGTCGGTGCCGCGGGTGCCCGGACTCACGGTGCGGGGGTTTGTGCGCGACCTCCCACGGCTGCTGGCCGCCGCGGACGTGGCGCTCGTCCAGGGTGGGCTGACCACGACGATGGAGCTGGCGGCGGCACGGCGGCCGTTCGTCTACGTCCCGCTGCGCCACCACTTCGAGCAGAACGTCCACGTGCGCCACCGCCTCGACACCTACGGCGCGGGGCGCTGCCTGACGTGGGAGGAGGCCGACCCCGACCGGCTGGCCGCCGCCCTCGTCGAGGAGCTGGGGCACGACGTGCGCCACCGGGAGGTGGAGCTCGACGGCGCCCGGCGGGCGGCGGCCGTGCTGGCCGAGCTCGTCCGCGCCGGCTGACGTCGACCTGCAGGCGGGGGCGGAGACGACCGGCGCGGACCTCGCTCGCCGTGGGAGGATCGCGCCATGGCCGACAAGAGCTTCCACATCAGCCGGACGACGACCATCTCGGCGACGCCGGAGCGCATCCACGCGCTGATCGACGACTTCCGCGAGTGGCAGGCCTGGTCGCCCTGGGAGGGCCTCGACCCCGCGATGGAGCGCACCTACACCGGAGCCCCGAGCGGCGTCGGGGCCGTCTACGCCTGGCGCGGCAACAGCAAGGCGGGCCAGGGCCGGATGGAGATCCTCGAGTCCGAGCCGCACCACGTCGCCGTCGACCTGCTCTTCGCGGCTCCGATGAAGGCCCACAACCGCGTCGACCTCACCCTCACGCCCGAGGGCGGGCAGACGCACGTGGAGTGGACGATGACCGGCCCGCAGAACGTCGTCATGCGCCTGATGAGCAAGGTCTGGTCGATGGAGAAGCTCGTCGGTCCCGACTTCGAGAGGGGCCTCGCCCAGCTGAAGCGCACGGCCGAGCAGGCGTGAGCGGGTGGGCGATCCGTCGCGCCACGCGCGACGACGTGCCCGCGATCGTCGCGATGCTCGCCGACGACCCGCTCGGCGCGGCCCGGGAGGACCCGGCTGACACGGCGACGTACGACGCCGCCTACGACCGCGTCGCCGCGGACCCGGCGCAGCACCTCGTCGTCGCCGAGCGTGAGGGGGCCGTCGTCGGCACGCTCCAGCTCAGCGTCGTCCCGGGACTCTCGCGACGCGGCACGACCCGGACCGTGATCGAGGGCGTCCGCGTGGCTCGGGACGAGCGCGGCTCGGGCCTCGGGACCGAGCTCGTCACGTGGGCCGTGCAGGAGTCGCGTCGACTGGGGGCCGGCCTCGTGCAGCTGACGAGCGACGCGAGCCGCACCGACGCCCGCCGCTTCTACGAGCGGCTCGGCTTCGTCGCCTCGCACGTCGGGTTCAAGCTGCCGCTCGACGACTGACCCGGACCGACCCCGCGGGCGTCGCCCACGGGGTCGGTCGTCGGTGGCGTGCCGCGCTCAGAAGATGCGCACCCGCTGGTCGGGGTCAAGCCACATGCGGTCGCCGGGATGCACGTCGAAGGCCTCGTGGAACTCGGAGAGGTTGCGCACGGCATTGCCGCGCACGTCCTGCGGTGAGTGGGGGTCGACGGCGAGCAGGCGGATCGCCTCGGCCTCGCGCGCCTTGCCCCGCCACACCTGGGCCCACCCGATGAAGAAGCGCTGCGGACCCGTGAAGCCGTCGAGCTCGGGCATGCCGTGCTCCTCGCAGGCGATGCGGTAGGCGGAGTAGCCGATCTGCAGCCCCCCGAGGTCGCCGATGTTCTCGCCGACGGTGAGCCCGCCGTTGACCTTGTGGTCCTCGGAGAGACCGGCGGGCGTGTAGGCGCTGAACTGCTCGATGAGCTGCTGGGCCAGCGCGTCGAAACGCGACCGGTCCTGCTCGGTCCACCAGTCGCGCAGGGCACCGGTGCCGTCGTAGCGCGAGCCCTGGTCGTCGAAGCCGTGCCCCAGCTCGTGGCCGATGACCGCCCCGATGCCGCCATAGTTGACCGCGTCGTCGGCCTCGAGGTCGAAGAACGGCGGCTGGAGGATCGCAGCCGGGAACACGATCTCGTTCATCGTCGGCATGTAGTACGCGTTGACCGTCTGGGGCAGCATGAACCACTCGGTGCGGTCGATCGGCCCGCCGATCTTGGCGAGGTTGCGGTCGACCTCGAAGGCCGCACTCCTGCAGACGTTCCCGACGAGGTCGTCCGCGTCGATCTCGATCGAGGAGTAGTCGCGCCAGACGTCGGGGTAGCCGATCTTCGGCGTGAAGGCGGCGAGCTTGTCGATGGCCTGGGCCCGGGTGTCGGGGCCCATCCACTCGAGCGACGCGAACGATCGGCGGAAGGCCTCGACGAGGTTGGCGACGAGCTGCTGCATGCGCTCCTTGGCCGCCGGCGGGAACCAGCGATCGGCATACAGCTGTCCGACGGCCTCGCCCACGCACGACTCGACGACGGCGACCCCGCGCTTCCACCGCTCCTTGTTCTCCGGCTGACCGGAGAGGGTGCGGCCGAAGAAGTCGAAGTCCTCGTCGACGAGGGCCTGCGGCAGCAGTGCCGCGAACTCCGACAGCACGTGGAAGGTGAGCCAGGCACGCCAGTCCTCGAGGTGCGCGCCCTCGAGCTCGGCGCCGAGGGCGCTGACGAAGCTCGGCTGGCGCACGACGACCTTCCCGAACGCACCTTCCGGCGCCTGCAGGCCGGAGATCCATGCGTCCCAGGGGAACTGGGGCGCAAGCGCCTTCGCCTCCTCGAGGGAGTGCGGGTTGTACGTCTTGATCGCGTCGCGGTTCGTCACCGTGTCCCAGTGCGACGACGCGAGGCGCGTCTCGAGCGACATCGTGCGCGCGGCCTTGTCGGCGGCGTCGGGGATGGCCGCGAGGTCGAGCAGGCGCTCGATGTGCGCGACGTAGGCCGTGCGGATCGCGGCATACTTCTCCTCGCGGTAGTACGACTCGTCGGGCAGGCCCAGCCCGCCCTGCTCGAGGTAGACGACGTAGTCCTCCGGCGACCGCTCGTCGGGCGAGACGAAGTGCCGCAGCGGGCCGCCGACGCCGTCACGCTCGAGGCGGCCGAACGTCGCCCCGAGCGACTCGACGTCGGTCACGGCGGCGACCTGCGAGAGCGCCGCCTGCAGCGGCGTCAGGCCGAGCTCCTCGATGCGCTCGGTCCGCATGAAGCTCGCGTAGAGGTCCCCGACCTGGCGCTGCGGGCTGCCGCCCACCGCGTCGTGGGCCGCGGCCGCCTCCTCGATGAGGTCGCGCACGCGCGACGTCGACTCCTCGCGGAGGATGTCGAAGGTGCCGAAGCGGGACCGGTCCCCCGGGATCTGCGTCGTGTCGAGCCACGTGCCGTTGACGAACCGGAACAGGTCGTCCTGCGGACGGGCCGACCGGTCGAAGGCCTCGAGGTTGATGCCGGACTGCATGACCACGCTCTCTCTCCCCACATCGGGCGCCGGACCGGACCGGCGATCGTGCGTTCGAGCCTAGTCACGACCCGGGGCGCCCGCTCGGCCCCCCGCCGCCTCTGCCACGGGTCGGCGGGGTCGGCCGGCGAGCGCCCCACCGGGTCGGTCAGCGGCGCAGCCGCCCCGCCACGACGCCGGCGAGGCCGACGAGGAGCAGCACCCCGCCGAAGGCACCGATCATCGAGGGACCCACCTGGTCGAGGCTGAGGTCGGCGTCCGTCACGTTGCCGACGACGAGGTAGGCCGCGACGAGCATCGTCAGCAGGCCGAACATGATCGCGCCGGGCCGCGGGCCCCTGCGCACGGTGACGAGCACCGGGCGCGGGGCGGGGGTCGGGGCCGCCGGGGGCGCCGGGGGCGCCGGGGGCGCCCAGGCCGGGTCGGGACGGGTCGTGCCGGGCGGGGGCAGGTGCGGCAGGTCGCTGCCCGGCACGACCGCGTCGTCGGGCACCGGCGCGTGCGACTCCACGCGGAACGGCGTCGTCGGGGCGGGGCCCGCCGCGGGCATCGTCCGCGTCGCGCCCGACGGGATCGCCGCCGTGTCGCCCGCGTTCGTCGGCACGGATGCCGTCGGGTCGTTCGCGGCGGAGGGCGCGGGCGTCGGGTCCGCGGTCGGGTCGCTGAACGTCAGGTCGGGCGTCTCGTCCGGGGTGTGCTGGTTCATCGCGGTCGCCTCCGGGGGATTGGGATGGTCGAGGTCGGCATGCACGTCGGTGCCGTGCGGGTCGGTGCCGTGGGGGTCGGTACCGCGCGGGTCGGTGCCCTGCGGGTCGGTCGTGGCGCTCATCGGCTCGCCCTGGCGGGGGTGACGGTGATCTGGCCGATGCCGACCTCCGCGTCGACGACGATCTGCTCCTGACCGGTCTGCGGGCCGTAGGTGAGGGTGCGCTCCCAGCCGAGGCCGCTCTCGCGCATGCCGCCCATCCCGGTGCGTCCGCCGTCGCCCGACGAGACGGTCACGTCACCGTCCGTCGTGCCCTTCGCGTCCAGGTCGCCGGCGCGGCCCTTGGCGTGCACCGTGACCCGCACGCCCTCCGGCACCACGAGGTCGAGCTGCCCGACGCCGACGGTGGCCGTCACGGTGTCGGTCTGCGGCGTCGCGGCGTAGCCGGCCTTCGTCAGGTCGACCTTCATCTGGCCGAGGCCGAGCTCGAGGTCGGGCGGCGGCGTCAGCGAGGTCACGGTGAAGGTGCGCTCGCCGGCCTGCCAGGGCTGTGTCAGCCCCGCCGGGGCGGCCGTCGCCACGGCGGCCACGAAGAGGCCCGTCACCACGAAGAAGTGCAGTCCACCCGAGCGACGCCCGGCGATGCCTGCGACGAGGATCACCAGGCCGAGCACGCCGACGCCGGAGGCGACCCCGACGGCGAGGGCGTTGCCCCGCCAGTCGGCGGCCTGGGCCACCGACATGAGGGCGACACCGGTGACGATGGCGAGACCCAGCGCGAGCAGGGAGCCGGCGAAGCCGAGCGACGGCGTGCGTTCGCGCACGACGGTCGGCGCGGGCGTCCGCGGGGCGCCGAGGGAGGCGCCGGCGTTCGCCGCCGCGTTCCCCGTCGAGCCGTAGGGCCCGTTGCCGTATGCGCCTGCTCCCCCGGGCGTCGCCGTGCCGTCGCCCACCGGCGGGGTCGACCCACCCGGGGTCGCCTGGGTGGTGCCGGCCACGCCCTCGGACGGGCTCGGACTGCCGCTGCGGTCGCGCCAGGGCGCCTGTGCCATCAGCTCGCGACCCGTTCCGGTGCGGGTGAGGAACCACCAGGCCCCCACGACGAGGAGCGCGAAGCCGAAGAAGCGGAAGCCGCGCGAGTCGCCGCCCCACCACGGGCCGCCGCCGCTCACCGCGATGGCCGTGACGACGAGCAGGAAGATCGAGCTGCCCTCGCCGTGCTTCAGCGCGCGCTCGACGTGGATCTCGCCGCCCTCGTCGGGCATGAGCAGCCACAGCACGAGGTAGAGGGCGAGGCCCATGCCGAAGAAGAGGGAGAAGAGGATGAAGCCCGCACGCACGACGAGCGGGTCGACCCCGAGCCAGCGGGCCGTGCCCGCGGCGACACCGGCGAACCAGCGACCGTCGGAGCGGCGTATGATCCCCGGCTTGCGCAGGGCGGCGTAGAAGCCGTCGAGGCCGCGCCCCTGCGGCGGGGCGCCAGTGCTTTTCGTCATGGCCCCAGCGTGGCCCCCGCGAACGGTCGCCAGCCATGAGGGTCGACCCTGAGCGCACCCTGACGCGACCCCCAAAGGTGGCCTCGAGGGTCGCCGCCACGCACCCGCGTGGGCGAGGATGGGATGGTGCAGACGGCATACGAGAGCGGCGCGGACCCCGTGGACCCCGTGGACCCCCAGGGGCCCGCCGGTCGCGCGACCCCCGCCCCCGCCGTCCCGGCGCCGTCGCACCCGAGCTCGCCACCGCTGCCGCCCGCCATGAGCTGGCGCACGACGCCGCGGCCGCCGCTCGCCCGTCGACGCGACGGCAAGGTCGTCGCGGGGGTCGCCACCGGGCTGGCCCTGCACCTCGGTGTGCCGGTGCTCGCCGTGCGGATCGCCCTGGTGCTCACGACGATCCCCTTCGGCGCGGGCCTCGCGGTCTACGTGTTCCTCTGGGCCACGATGCGCCAGGTCGACAACCTCCCGGGAGCCGTGACCTCCCCGCCGGCGGCAGCCGCAGCGGGGGCAGCCACGAACCCGACGACGAGCCCGACCACGAGCCCGGGGGGCGGGTCCGCCGCGAGGGCGACTCCCGCCGTGGACCTCGCGAGCCTGCGCACGTGGCTGCGCAGCGGCAACCAGGCCGTCGTGCTGACGCTGCTCGGGGTGGCCGCGCTCGCCGTCGCGGGCGCGCTGTGGCTCGGCGGGGCGGGTCTCGACGTGCACGCCGAGCTCGTGCTGCCCCTCGTCGCCATCGTCATCGGCGCCATCTTCTTCTGGTCGCAGCTCGACGAGACCGACGCGATCGGCGCCCGGCGGCCGGTGCGGTGGGTGTGGCTCGTCGTCGGTCTCGGCCTGACGATCCTCGGACTCGTCGGCCTGCTCGTGCGGGGCACCGACCTCACCGAGCTGTGGCAGGTGGCCGGTGCGGTGCTCGCCGCCCTCGTCGGCGTCGCCGTGCTCTCGGCGCCGTGGATCCTGCGGCTGTGGAGCAACCTGCGGCTCGAGCAGGCCGCCCGCATCCGGGCCACCGAGCGCGCCGACATCGCGGCGCACCTGCACGACTCGGTGCTGCAGACGCTCGCCCTCATCCAGCGCCAGTCGACCGACTCCGCGACCGTGGCCCGGCTCGCCCGTGCCCAGGAGCGCCAGCTGCGCAGCTACCTCTACGACGAGGACGCGCGCGCCGGCACCCTGACGGCCGCGCTGACGGCCGCCATGGGCGAGGTCGAGGACCTCCACGGCGTGCCGGTCCAGCTCGTCGTCACGGGCGACCGGCCCATGGACGAGCACCTCGACGCCCTCGTCAAGGCGGTGCGCGAGGCGACGTGGAACGCCGTGCGCCACGCGGCGCCGCCCGTCAGCGCCTACGTCGAGGTCGGCCCGGACGCCGTCGAGGCGTTCGTGCGCGACCACGGCACCGGCTTCGACCTCGACACCGTGCCCGACGACCGCGCCGGCGTGCGCGAGTCGATCATCGGGCGCATGGAGCGCCACGGCGGCAGCGCCCGGATCCGCCGCCGCGCCGACGGCACCGAGGTCGAGCTGCGCCTGCCCGTCGGGCAGGTGCCCGGCCCCGACCCGGCCGCGCCCGGCGACCCGACCAGCTCGTCCACCTCGTCCACCCCGCCCACGCACGCGCAGGAGCAACCTTCATGACCGACCCGCGGACCATCCGCATCGTCCTCGTCGACGACCACCACATGTTCCGCACCGGCGTGCGCGCCGAGCTGTCGTCGCTCGACGGCGGAGCGCGGCCGGCCGCCTTCCGGCTCGAGATCGTCGGCGAGGCCGGGGCCGTGGAGTCGGCGACGTCGGTGATCACGGCGGAGCAGCCCGACGTCGTGCTGCTCGACGTCCACCTGCCGGGCGGGGACGGGCACGGCGGCGCCGACGTCATCCGGGCGTGCGCGGGCGTGCAGTCACGCGCCGGGGTCCCGGTGCGCTTCCTCGCGCTGTCGGTCTCCGACGCCGCCGAGGACGTCATCGCCGTCATCCGGGCCGGGGCCCGCGGCTACGTCACGAAGACGATCAACGCCGAGGAGCTGCTCACGGCCATCGGGCGGGTCGCCGACGGCGACGCCGTCTTCAGCCCCCGCCTCGCCGGCTTCGTCCTCGACGCGTTCGGGGCGGCCGCCGGCGAGGTGGCCGAGATCGACGAGGAGCTCGACCGGCTCTCGGCGCGCGAGCGCGAGGTGATGCGGCTCATCGCCCGCGGCTACCAGTACAAGGAGGTCGCGAAGGAGCTGTTCATCTCCGTCAAGACCGTCGAGACCCACGTCAGCTCGGTGCTGCGCAAGCTGCAGCTCAGCTCGCGGCACGAGCTGACGGCCTGGGCTATGGGCCGCCGCCTCCTCTGACCACCTGCCGCGTCGTCCGCGGCCGGGGCCGTATGCGGTCAGTCGGGGGCCGTGACGAAGCGACGCAGGGCGGTCACGACGATCTCCGGCGCGTCGGTGTGCACCCAGTGCCCGGCGCCCTTGATCGTGAAGAGGCGGGTGCGCGGGAAGTGCCGTCGCATGCGCTCGGCGTCGTCGCGCTGGATGTACGGCGAGTCGCCGCCCGCGACCCACAGCACCGGTCCGTCGTAGGCCGGCAGCGCGTCGAGGTCGTCGGGCCAGCCCGCGATGCGCGACCCGGCGCCACGGGCGGCGTCGCCCGCGACGAGGTCGAGGTTGACCTGCCACCGCCACGACGCCCCGTCGCGGCGGAGGTTCTGCAGGAGGAAGGCCTTGACGCCGCGGTCGGGCTCGGCGAACCGGGCCTCGGCGTCGCTACGGCTCGTCAGCTCTCCGAGCGGGAGGGCCTGCATCTCGCGGATGTAGCCCTCGAACCGCTCGAGCGAGCCGTAGCCCTTCGGCGCGATGTCGACGACGACGAGCCGGTCGACGAGCTCGGGGTGGCGCAGCGCCAGCACCATGGCCACCTTGCCGCCGAGCGAGTGCCCGACGACGGTCCACCGGTCCGGGCCCCCGGCCGCCCGCAGCGTGGCGGCCACGGCGTCGGCGTAGCCGTCGAGCGAGAACCCGTCGGACCACGGCGACCGGCCGTGGTCGGGCAGGTCGACGAGGAGGCACCGGGCGTCGGCGCCCTCGGACCCGCTCACGGCCTTGGCCATCTGGGTCCAGTTGCGGCCCTGGCCGAAGAGGCCGTGCAGGAAGGCGATCCGGGGCCCGGCCGTGCCCACGGCCAGGGTGTTGAGGCGGTCCTGATCCGCAGCCGAGGTCATGCCCGCGAGCCTACGCGGCGCCCGGGCACGACCTCGCCGCGGTTCCTCAGGCGGAGCGCAGGGCCTGCTCGAGCGTCGTCGTGGGGCGCCCGATGAGCGTGGACAGGTCGCGGGCGTCGGTGAACAGCTCCCCCTCGGAAAGCCCGCGGTCGCCGTCGGCGAGCACGGCGGCATACGGCTCCGGCACGCCGGCGGCAACCAGCGCGGCGGTGTGGTCGTCGGCGGAGAGGTCCCGGTAGGCGATCTCCCGCCCGGCGACCCGGCCCAGGGTCTCGGCCAGCTCGCCGAGCGTGAACGCGGTGTCGCCCCCGAGCTCGTAGACGGTGCGCGCCGGGTCGGGCTGGGCGAGCACGACAGCGGCGGCCGCGGCGTAGTCGGCCCGCGTGGCCGCACTCACCCGGCCCGTTCCCGCCGAACCGATCACGGCTCCGTGCTCGAGGACGGTCGGCACCTGGGCCGTGTAGTTCTCGAGGTACCAGGAGTTGCGCAGGAAGACGTGCGGCAGGCCGGAGGCGGCGAGCAGCTGCTCGGTGGCTCGGTGCTCCTCGGCCAGCACGAGGGTGGAGCGGTCGGCCCGGGTGATGCTCGTGTAGGCCACGAGGCCGACACCCGCCCGACCGGCGGCCTCGACGACGTTGCGGTGCTGGGCCACCCGCCGGCCGACCTCGCTGCCCGAGACGAGGAGCAGCCGATCGACGCCGGCGAACGCGGCATCGAGCGAGGCGGGCTCGTCGTAGTCGGCGCGGCGGACCTGGACGCCGCGCGCCGCGAGGTCGGCGACGGCCTCCGGGGTGCGGGCCGTGGCGACGACGTCGCGCGCCGGGGTGCCGCGCTCGAGCAGGGACTCGACGACGAGGCGACCGAGGTGGCCGCCGGCGCCGGTGACGAGGAGGGTCATGACGGATCCTTTCGGGGAGGGTCTGGTTCCCCCTCAACACGCCCTCGGCCGCGGCACTTCCCGGGAGTTAGTACCCACTTTGAAGTAAGGTACTGACATGATGGGAAGTGCCACGCTGCGCGACTGGTTCCCCGACGCGGTCTTCGCCGCGGGGTGCCCGAGCCGGGTCGTCCTCGACCACGTGACGAGCAAGTGGGGCACGCTCGTGCTCCTCGCCCTGTCGGAGGGCGAGCCGTTGCGCTGGAGCGAGCTGCGCCGACGGGCCGAGGGCGTCAGCGAGAAGATGCTGGCGCAGACCCTGCGCACCCTCGAGGCCGACGGGCTCGTGCACCGGGACGCCAAACCGGTCGTACCGCCGCACGTGGAGTACTCCCTCACCGCCCGCGGCGTCGAGCTGGCCGGGCTCATGGTGCCCCTCATGCTGTGGATCGTGGCGCACGCGCCCGACATCCTCGCCGACGCGGACGCCCGATGAGCCGCGAGCCCGCCGCGGCGCAGGAGCCCGTGCTCGTGGCCGCCGCGCACGGCACGTCCTCACCCCGCGGCCGGGCGGCGATCGGGCGGCTCGTGGCCGCCGTCGCGGCACGCCGGCCCGACCTCACGGTGCGGGCCGCCTTCGTCGACGTGCAGCCACCGGACCCGGCGAGCGTGCTCGGGTCGATCCCCGCCGGTCGCGGGGCCCGCGTCGTGCCGTTGCTGCTCTCGGCGGGCTACCACGTCTTCGTCGATCTCACCGAGGCCGTGACGCCCGTGCCCGGGGCCACGCTGGCCCCGGCCCTCGGACCCGACGACCGCCTGGCCCAGCTGCTGCGTCGCCGCCTCGAGGCGGCCGGGCTGCGCGCCGACGACGTCGTCGTGCTCGCCGCCGCCGGTTCCTCGCAGCCCTCCGCCGTCGCCGACTGCGTCCGGGTCGCCGACGCCCTCGGCGGCCTGCTCGGGCGTGCCGTCACGGCGGCCTTCCTCTCGGCGGCCCAGCCACGGTTGGAGGAGGCCGTCGCGGCGGTGCGGGTCCGCGGGCGACGCGTCGTCGTCGCCACCTACCTGCTCGCACCCGGCTTCTTCGCCGACCGCGCCACCCGGTGCGGGGCGGACGTCGTCACGCCGCCGCTGCTGCTGCCCGACGGGCCCGCACCGGAGGAGCTCGTCGACATCGTCGTCGAGCGCTACCTCAGCTGAGCGCCCACCAGCCCAGCCAGGCGCCGGCGAGGCCGAGCACGAGGTTGGCGAGCAGGTTGCCGAGGGCACCGCTCCTCCGCTCCTCGCGCCACAGCTCGACGGTGTCGGCCGCGAGGGTCGACAGGGTCGAGAGGCCGCCGCACGTGCCGCCGACGAGCACGAGCGTCCACGTGGGCCCGAGGTCGCCGCGGGCCGCCACGACGGCGCCGCCGACCACCGAGGCCGCGACGTTCGCGGTGAGCACCCCGAGCGGGAGCGGGCGCCGCGGGAGCGCGGCGACGAGCCACGTGCGCAGCAGGGCACCGGCAGCACCTGCCGCGACCGCGAGCACCCACCCCCACCACGGCGTGCCGTTCACGCGCCCGCCTCCTCGTCCGGTGCGACGAGCCCGCCGAGCCAGTAGCCGAGGGCGGCGGCCACCACGCCGAGCCCGAGGCTCACCGCGAGCCCGAGGGCGACGGCGGTCGCGGCCGAGCCGTCGACGAGCGCGATGCTGAGCGCCGAGAACGAGGTGAAGGCACCGAGGAAGCCCGGGCCGAGGAGCGAGCGCAGCCGCGGGCGCACCGGCAGCCGGGCGAGCACCCCGAGCAGGAAGGCACCGGCGACGTTGACGACGCTGATCCGTGGGTCCCACTCCGCGCCACCGGAGCTCCCGCTCGTGAGGACGAGGCGCAGCAGGGTGCCGAGCGCGCCACCGAGGGCCACCGCGACGACGTGCATGGCAGCAGTCTCGCAGCCGGCCGGTCGACGCGCGCACCGGCCGGGGCATACTCGAGAGGTCCGCGTCACGTCCGAGGAGAGATGGCCCCGGTGACCCAGCCCCTGCGCTACCTCACCCTCGCCTCCCCGGCTGCCGCGGAGCTCGAGGTCAAGCGGTCGCGCTTCCGGTGCGAGCTGGCCCCCGTGAGCTCCGAGGAGGAGGCACGGGCGTTCGTCGCCGACGTGCGGGCCGACCACCGCGACGCCCGACACCACTGCACGGCCTTCGTCGTCGGTGCCGACGGCGCGACGCAGCGCTCCAACGACGACGGCGAACCCTCCGGCACCGCAGGCGCGCCAATGCTCGAGGTCCTGCGCGGCCGCGACCTCACCGACGTCGCCGCCGTCGTCTGCCGGTGGTTCGGCGGCACGCTCCTCGGCACCGGCGGGCTCATCCGCGCCTACGCCGATGCCGTGTCGCTCGCCCTCGACGACGCCCGGGTGCTGGCCCGCGAGCGGCGCGAGGGGATCGTCGTCGACGTCGACCACGCGACCGGGCCGCGACTCGAGCACGCCCTGCGCGGCCTGCCCACCACCGGGGTGACGGCCGTCGAGTACGGCGCCGACGGCATCCGCCTCCACGTCGCGACGGCCCCCGGCAGCGCGGGCGCGGTGACGGCCACCGTGGCCGCCGTGACGTCGGGGCGCGGTCGCCTGGGGCCGGGGCCGTCGACGTGGGTCGACGCCGACGACGCGTGACGGCCGGCCGCGCCGCGCGCGTGAGAGCATGCCGGCATGGGCTTCCAGATCGCAGGTGACCCCGCTGCCGACCGCGTCCTCGACGAGCACCCCTTCGCCGTCGTCGTCGGCATGATGCTCGACCAGCAGTACGGCATGGAGCACGCCTTCAGGGGCGGCCACAAGGTGCTGAGCCGCTTCGGCACGCTCGACCCCGCCGCCATCGCCGGCGCCGACCCCGACGAGTTCAAGGCGATGGCGAGCACGCCGCCGGCGATCCACCGCTTCCCCGGCTCCATGGCCGCCCGGCTGCAGGAGCTCGCCGCGCTCGTCGAGAGCCGCTACGACGGTGACGTCACGCGGCTCTGGACCGAGGCCACGACCGGCAAGGAGCTGCTCAAGCGCGTGCAGGAGCTGCCGGGCTTCGGCAAGCAGAAGGCGCAGATCTTCGTCGCCCTCCTCGCCAAGCAGCTCGGCGTCCGTCCCGAGGGCTGGGAGGCGGCTGCCGGCGACTACGCCCAGGACGGCTACCGCTCGGTCGCCGATGTCGTCGACGGGGACTCACTGCTCAAGGTGCGGGAGTTCAAGCAGGCCAAGAAGGCCCAGGCCAAGGCCGACCAACAAGGCTGAGCCACCGTCACCGTCGCAGGTATGCCGCTGGGCTCGCCTCTCCTCGAAGCGAGCCCAGCGGCATACCTGGTTCGGGCGAGGCCCGGCGGCGGTCAGTCGGCGAGGAAGCCGAGCAGGTCGGCGCGCGTCAGGACGCCGACGGGCTTGCCGTCCTCGACGACGAGGATGGCATCGGACTCCTCGAGCTCCTTGCGGGCCGCGGACACCGGCGACCCGGCACCCACGAGCGGCAGGCCCGCCTCCATGTGCTTGTCGACCGGGTCGGCCAGGTGGGCCTGACCGGTGAACAGGGCTGCCAGCAGGGCCCGCTCGCTCACGGCGCCGGCGACCTCGCCGGACATGACGGGCGGCTCCGCCTTGACGACGGGCATCTGCGAGACGCCGTACTCGCGCAGGATCTGGACCGCGTCGCGGATCGTCTCGTTGGGGTGCGTGTGCACGAGCGCCGGCATGTCGCCGGTCTTGCTCCGCAGCACCTCGCCGACCGTCGTCTCCGTGTGGTCGTTGAGGAAGCCGTAGGAGTGCATCCACTCGTCGTTGAAGATCTTGCTCATGTAGCCGCGGCCGGAGTCGGGCAGGAGCACGACGAGAACGGCGTCCTCGGGCAGGTCCCTCGCCGCGCGCAGGGCCGCCACGACGGCCATGCCGCACGAACCGCCGACGAGCAGGCCCTCCTCGCGCGCGAGCCGGCGCGTCATCTCGAAGGAGTCCGCGTCGCTGACGGCGATGACGTCGTCGACGACCGAGGGGTCGTAGGCGCCGGGCCAGAAGTCCTCACCGACGCCCTCGACGAGGTAGGGCCGTCCCGTGCCGCCGGAGTAGACGGAGCCCTCGGGGTCGGCCGCGATGATGCGCACGGCGCCGTCGCTGACCTCCTTGAGGTAGCGGCCGGTGCCGCTGATCGTGCCGCCCGTGCCCGCGCCGGTGACGAAGTGCGTGACGCGCCCGTCGGTGTCGCGCCAGATCTCCGGGCCGGTCGTCAGGTAGTGGCTGTTCGGGCCCTCGGGGTTGTAGTACTGGTTCGGCTTCCACGCCCCGTCGATCTCGCGCACGAGGCGGTCCGAGACGGAGTAGTAGGAGTCGGGGTGCTCGGGCTCGACGGCGGTCGGGCAGACGACGACCTCGGCGCCGTACGCCTTGAGCACGTCGCGCTTGTCCTGGCTCACCTTGTCGGGGCAGACGAACACGCAGTGGTAGCCGCGGCGCTGGGCCACGAGGGCGAGGCCGACGCCGGTGTTGCCGCTCGTCGGCTCGACGATGGTGCCACCCGGCTTGAGCAGCCCGTCGCGCTCGGCGGCCTCGACCATGCGCAGGGCGATGCGGTCCTTGACGGAGCCGCCCGGGTTGAAGTACTCGACCTTCGCCAGCACGGTGCACTTCACCCCCGCGTCCGCGACGACGGAGCCGAGCTTGACCAGGGGCGTGTTGCCGACGAGGTCGGCGACGTTCTCTGCATACTTCACGCGCCCATCCTAGGAGGACCGTCCCACCGTGCGAGACACGCGGTGCGGCGAGCGCCCCGTCCGGAGCGTGCAGACAGGGCCGAACCGGGCACGGACCGACGAGCCGGGGCGTTACCGTGGTGGACGCGGTTTCATCTCGGCGGAAGGGGAGCCCGCATGGGGCGTGCACGACGCGCGCGCAGGATCGCGCAGGCCGCGGCCTACGGCGGTGGTGTGGGCGTGGCCGGGCTCGGCGTGCTGGGTGGCCTCGGCTACGGACTGCTCCGGGTCGAGGCGGTGATGACCCGCCGCATCGTCGGGCAGCACTTCGAGGGTGCGCCCGACGACGCCGGCCGTTACGGCACGGGGCACGGCCGACCGGTGCGCCTCGTCGTGCTCGGCGACTCGACCGGGGCCGGCATGGGCGCCGACCACCCGCACGAGACGATCGGCGCGACGGTGGCGAGCGGCGTCGCGGCCTTCAGCGGGCGCCCGGTGGAGCTGACGAACGTCGCGGTCATCGGCGCCGAGTCGACGGCCCTCGGCGAGCAGGTCGACCGCGCCCTCGAGGCCGTCACCGAGCCCGACGTCGCCCTCGTGCTCATCGGCGCCAACGACGTCACCCACCGCATCGACACCTCCGTGGCCGTGCGCCACCTCGCGGAGGCGGTCCGCCGGCTGCGGGCGGCCGGCGCCGAGGTCGTCGTCGGCACGTGCCCCGACCTCGGCGCCCTCGAGCCGGTGCCGCAGCCGCTGCGGCTGCTCGCGCGGCGCTGGTCGCGCGACCTCGCGGCCGCGCAGACGGTCGCGGTCGTCGAGGCCGGCGGCCGGGCCGTGTCGATCGGCGACCTGCTGAGCGAGGCCTTCGCCGCCGAGCCGCACGTGATGTTCAGCAAGGACCGCTTCCACCCCAGCCCGGTGGGCTACGCCCGGGTGGCGGCCGCCCTGCTGCCGAGCGTGTGCGCCGCCCTGCGCCTCTTCGGTGAGCTCGACAGCCCGGCGCCCGACCGGCGCCGCGGCGAGGGGGTCGGCCCGGTCGCGGTCGCGGCCACCATGGCCGTGACCCGCCCGGGCAGCGAGGTGGCGCCCGCCGAGGTCGGCGGCCAGGCCCGCGGCGCGCAGGGCCGCTGGGCCGTGCTGCTGCACCGGATCCGCCCCGCCCTGCCGGGCTCCGGGGGCTCCGGGGGCTCCGGCCCCGGTCCGTCGCCGGCCACCGGCGCCGACGCCTCCGACGACGACGCCACCACTCCCGCGGGCACCCCGGGGGCGTATGCCTGAGGTGCCCGCTGCATGCGGAAGGGGCCGCCCGCGTCGCGGACGGCCCCCTCGCGGAGCAGGTGGTCTCAGCCGACCGACATGATCTCGCCCTTGGCCGGAGCCGTGATGCCGAGGTCCTCGTTCCACTTGGAGAAGTCGAGCTGGCCCGGGCTCTTCGTCGAGCCGGTGAAGCGCACGACCTGCGACGCGTCCTTGGAGACGTAGAGGGCGCCCTCGTCCTTGCCCTTGGTGTCCGTGAGCACCCAGCAGTCGACGCCGTTGACGCTCTCGCTCGCGACGTCGGTGCTCAGCTGGCTCGGGGTCACCGCGCCGAAGGCCTTCTCGAGGAAGCTCTTGAGGCTGAGGCTCTGGGTCATCGACGACGCCGACACCGGCGCCTTGATGAACTTGCCGCCGGCCTTCTGGACCGCTGCCGGTGCGCCCTGCTTCTTCCAGAAGGTCTCGTCACCCTGGATGTAGACGCCGTCGGGCAGCGAGATGACGCGGGCCTTGCCGTCGCCCTCCATCTCGATGGCGATGTCGGCGGTCTTGCCGTCGCTCGTGCCCTTGAAGTCGATCTTGATCGTCTTGCCGTTCTGGTCGACCTGGCCGACGAAGGCACCCGACTTCGCATCGAGCGCGTTCGCCTTCGCCTTGCTGAGGATGTCGGCGGCCTCGGGGGCGTCGCTCGCCGGCGCCGAGGTGCTGCTGCTCGACTCGGCGGGCGTGCTGGCGGTGCTCGACGCGCTGGGCGCGCTGGCGGCGGGTGTCTCGGACTTCGAGCACGCGGCCGCGCCGAGGCTGATCGCGAGCGCCCCGGTCAGCGCGGCGACGCGGGTCGGAAAGGTCTTCATGGTGGAGATGGCCCCCTGATCGTTGGTTCGCCCGGCTCGAGCAGGCGGGCGGTGGTCGGCGCTGGTGCGCCGACGGCCCGACCAGCGTATCCGGGCGTGACGACGACCTCGCCGCGTGTTCATACCCGCCCGGCGCGCTCGGCGAGACGCACGTCATGGCACGCGCCCTGTCCAACCGGTGCAAGGACGTCCTACCATCGTGGGACTGAGCAAGCGCTTAGTCGCCCGCCGCAGCGCGACCGGGCCGAACGCCGCACCAGGAGATCACCCGTGACCGAAGCCGTCATCGTCTCGACCGCCCGCTCGCCGTTCGGCCGGGCCTTCAAGGGCTCGCTCAAGGAGGTGCGCCCCGACGACCTCGCGGCCACGGTCATCCAGGCCGCGCTCGACAAGGTGCCCGAGCTCGACCGGCGCCTCGTCGAGGACCTCTACCTCGGCTGCGCGGAGCCGTCCGGCCGGCACGGCTCCAACATGGCGAAGGTCGTCGCCACCCTGCTCGACCTGGACGCCACGCCTGCCGCGACGATCAACCGCTTCTGCGCCTCCTCGGCCCAGACGACCCGGATGGCCTTCCACGCCATCAAGGCGGGCGAGGGCGACGTCTTCGTCTCGGCCGGCGTCGAGTGCGTGTCGCAGTACACCGACTGGGCCGGCGCCGGCGGCGCCAAGGAGGACCAGCAGAACGGCCGCTTCGCCGAGGCCCAGGCCCGCACGAAGCGCATCGCCGAGACGAACGCGACGTGGACCGACCCGCGCGAGGAGGGCCTGCTGCCCGACATCTACATCGCGATGGGCCAGACCGCCGAGAACGTCGCCACGGCATACGGCATCTCGCGCGAGCGCCAGGACGAGTGGGGCGTGACGAGCCAGAACCGCGCCGAGGCCGCCATCGCTCGTGGCTTCTTCGACTGGGAGATCACCCCCGTCACGACGCCCGACGGCACCGTCGTCACCAAGGACGACGGCCCCCGCGCCGGCGTCACCCTCGAGGCCGTGCAGGGCCTCAACCCGGTCTTCCGCCAGGAGGGCACCGTCACGGCAGGCAACTGCTGCCCGCTCAACGACGGCGCGGCGGCCCTCGTCATCATGAGCGACACCAAGGCCCGGGAGCTCGGCCTGACGCCGCTCGCCCGCGTGGTCTCGACGGCCGCGACCGGCCTCTCCCCCGAGATCATGGGCCTCGGGCCGGTCGAGGCGAGCAACCTCGCCCTGAAGCGGGCGGGCCTGTCGATCGGCGACATCGACCTCTACGAGATCAACGAGGCCTTCGCGGCCCAGGTCATCGGGTCGGCCGACCAGATCGGCATGGACTACGACAAGCTCAACGTCAACGGCGGCGCCATCGCCATCGGCCACCCGTTCGGCGCGACCGGTGCGCGCATCACCGGCACCCTCATCAACGCGCTGCGTGAGCGCGACGGCCAGTTCGGGCTCGAGACGATGTGCGTCGGCGGCGGCCAGGGCATGGCCGTGGTCTTCGAGCGCCTCAGCTGAGCCCCGGGGGTGGGCCCGACCCGGGCCCACCCCGGATGCCGTCGGCGCGCCTCCTCGGCCACCGTTCGGCGCACCCAGGCGGGGTCGCGCCGGCGCACGACCCGCGCCGGCCACCACTCGGCGGCCTCGGGCCGGGACCGAGCCTGTGGACGACGCCCCGGGCCGACCGCCTCGTCCTGCGAAGGTCGGGACCGTGCAGCCCCTCGACCCCTACCGGCCCTTCACCGTCGCCGACGCACGCGCCGCCGGGATCTCGCGCTGGCAGCTCGAGGGGCCGCGCTTCCAGCGGCTCTTCACCGGCATCTACGTCCGGTCCGACGTCGCGGTGACGACGCCCGTGCTCGCCGCAGCGGCCCTGCTGGCCTCACCACCGGGCACGGCGGTGTGCCACCACACCGCGGCCGCACTCTGGGGCGCGGCCGTGCCGCACTCCCCCGACGTGCACGTCGCCGTGCCCGACGGGCGCCGGCTCGTCGTCAGCGGTCTCCGGGCGCACCGACCGACCGTGGTGCCGGCCACCGGTCGGCGGCGGGGTCTACCGGTCACCTCGCCCGAGCGGACGTTCCTCGACCTGGCCGCCGAGCTCGACCTGGTCGACCTCGTCGTGCTCGGCGACTCGCTCGTGCACGTCGGGGTCACGTCGCCGGACGCCCTCCGCACGGCCGCGGCCGCGCACCGCGGGCGCGGAGCCCTGGTGGCCCGGCGCGCCGCGGGCCTCGTGCGGGCCGGGGCGGAGTCGGCGATGGAGTCACGTCTTCGCCTGCTCGTCGTGCTCTCGGGTCTTCCCGAGCCCGTCCTCCAGCACCCGGTGCGGACCCGGCACGGCTCCTACCGACTCGACCTCGCGTGGCCGGCCGTCCGCGTCGCCCTCGAGTACGACGGCCGGCACCACGTCGAGCGCGAGCGGCAGTGGGCGCGCGACCTCGGTCGGCGCGAGGCGCTCGAGGCCGACGGGTGGCGGCTCGTCGTGGCGATCGCCGGTGACGTCTTCGCCACCCCGGGGCTCACCCTGCAACGCCTCGAGGAGGCTCTTCGGCGCGCGGGCCTGCCGGTGCGAATCCGCTCGACCCAGTGGCGACGGCACTTCCCGGGGCGCGCGTAACCCGGCGCGCCAGCACGAGCCACCACTCGGCAGGGTCTCGAGACGTGGCCGGTCGGCGACGGCCTCCTGAGCCACCACTCGGCAGGACGGGCCCGGCACCCGCCCCTCTACAGCGCTCGGCGGAGGTCGGCCAGACGGTGCTCGAGGTCGGCGTCCGCCCCGGCGGCGAGCACGTCGTGCACCATGACGGCCAGCTGGTCCATGACGACGGCCGGGCCGAGGTCGGGCACCGCGGTGGCCGGCACGCCGCGCGCCGCGGCCACGCGGTCGGCGAGCGACTGCACGAGGACCCGGACGGACGGCATACGCGAGAGCGCGTGGTCGAGCGGCAGCTGGTGCCACCGCCCGACCACGCGCCGGAGCTCGTCGGACACCTCGTGCGGGGTCGGCGAACCCGCGCGCGAAGGTGTCATGGGGGATCAGTCGCGCAGGCGCGCGAAGAGACGGACGAACTCGATGTAGAGCCAGACGACCGACACGATGAGGCCGTGCGCGAGCAGCCACGAGAACTTCTCGGGGGCACCCACCTTGACCGCGTTGTCGATCGAGTCGAAGTCGATGGCCAGCGAGTAGGCCGCGAGGCCGACACCGAGGATCGACAGGCCGATGCCGAGCATGCCGCTGCCGCCGAAGCCCCAGCCGCTGATGACGCCGGTCAGCTGGAGCACCAGCTGCAGCAGGCTGAAGATCATGTAGCCGACGATCGCCATGAAGAACATCCGGCGCGACTTCGACGTGACCTTGATGAAGCCCGTCGCGTAGCCCGCGTACATCGCGGCGAACGTGCAGACCGTCGCGAGGACGGCCATGAGCACGACGCCCTCGTAGCCCTGGATCGAGTTGATCGTGTAGCTGAAGGCGCCGAGGAAGGCACCCTCGACGGCCGAGTAGAGCACGATGAGCGGCACCGAGACCGTCTTCATGAACGCGATCGCGAGGCCGAGCACGAGGCCGATGACCATGCCGCCGAGCCAGATCGGGGCGGCGAGACCCGGCGATCCGCTGACGAGGACCCACGTCACCGCACCCGCGGCGACGAGGAGGGCGAAGAGCCCGAGGCTCTTCATGATGACGCTGTCGAGCGTCAGCCGACCGGTGTCGACCGGGCCGGCGCTCTGGCGCGCGTACATGTCGTTCAGCTGCTGCGCGGTCAGGGCGTCCTGGGCCGCGTGCCCGGCCGTTGCCGACTGGGTGCCGGGCTGCTGCGGACTGCCCTGGGGCGCGCCGAAGCCGGCGTAGCGCTCCTTCTCGATCTGCTTGTTGAGCCGGTCGAAGACCGGGTTTCCACCTGCCATGTGAGTGTGCTCCTTGGGGCACTGGTGCCACCGGGCGTGGCGACTGTCACCAGAATAAGCGTTCGGGGGGTGCCCGCTGGTTCCCGAAACGCGCACGGGGGCGCGCCTGCTCCGGGCGCGCGCGGGCGCGGCGGACGGCATACTGGCTCCCTCCGCCCCCGTGGCCCAACCGGCAGAGGCAGGCGACTTAAAATCGCCATCGGTGAGGGTTCGAGTCCCTCCGGGGGTACGTGCTGCGCAGGTCGGTCGACGCCGTCCGCCCACCCCTCGGGCGCGCCGCGGGCCCCGGGCGCCGACAGCATCTAGAATGACGTGCGAGATCGAGGTCCAGGGGGACCAGGGCTGGGCCACTCCTCTCGGGCCTGCTGCACCACGGCGCAGTCCCCGAAAGAGAAGGAGCACCCCGGTGCTGGAGCCCCGCGTCGCACCCGCGACGACGACCGCTCCCTCCCGCGCGCCCTGGGCCCGGATGGCCGAGCCGCACGTGGCCGGCGCCGCCGACCTCGGTCGGCGCGTCGCCGACTCGCTGCGCCGCAGCTGGGCCGACCGCCACGTGCGCCGCGGCCTGGTCGGCACCGTCCTCGTCGCGGCGGGCTCGGTCAGCCCCGCGTTCCTGCCCGCCGACACCTTCGAGGACCCGCCCTCGCCCCTGGTCCAGCGCCTCGGCATCGAGTGGCTCGGCACGGCCACCGGCCGCGTGATCACGACGATCCTGCTCGCCGTCGGCATCGCCCTGCTCGTCGACGCGTGGCTGCGGATGCGGCCCACGCACGGTCCGAAGCCCCCCTCGCTCGCGTGGCTGCTGTGGAGCCTGCCGATCATGCTCGCGCCGCCGCTCTTCAGCCGCGACGCCTACAGCTATGCCGCGCAGGGCCAGATCGTCCTGCGCCACATGGACCCGTATGCCGTCGGCCCCTTCTGGGTCGCGGGCCCGTTCGCCGACCAGGTCGACCCGATGTGGGTGCAGACCCCGGCGCCCTACGGACCCCTCGCCCTGCAGGTGCAGCACCTCGTCGTCGCGGTGTTCCCCGAGAACGCCTACCTCGCGGCCATCGCCATGCGCGTGCCCGCGCTGCTCGCCGTCGGCCTGCTCGCCTACGCCCTCCCGCGGCTCGCCGAGCGCTACGGCGTCAGCGGCCGGCACGCGCTCTGGCTCGGCGTGCTCAACCCGCTCGTGCTCATGCACTTCATCGGCGGCGCGCACGGCGACGCCGTCATGGTCGCCCTCGTCACCTTCGCCCTGCTCCTCGCGAGCCGCGGCCAGCTGCTGACGGCCGCGGTGACGATCGCCGCCGCGGCGGCCTACAAGCAGACCGCGGTGCTCGCCCTCATCGGGGTCGTCGGGATGGCGCTGCAGGCCCGCACCGACCTGCCTCCCGGCGCCGCGGCACGACTGCGGGCGATGCTGCGCCACGGGCTGGTGCTCGGGGGCGTCACGGGCCTGGCCTTCACCGCGATCACGGCCGTGTCGGGGCTCGGCTGGGGCTGGATCCCCAACCTGTCGGTGCCGGTGACGCTGCGCTCGATGCTGTCGCCGCCCACCTTCGTCGGCAGCGTCGTCGAGTGGCTCATGCGCCTCTTCGGCATGCCGGAGAGCTGGGCGGCCGCCCCCGTTCCGGTCGCGCAGTCGATCGGCCTGGTCGCCGGCCTCGCGGGCATCGCGTGGATCACCTGGCGGGTGGCGCCGCGCAACCCGGTGCTGGCCGTCGCCGGCGCCTTCCTCGTGCTGTGCGCGTCGGGGCCGGTCATCCACCCCTGGTACCTGCTCTGGGGTGGCCTGCTCCTCGCGGCCGTGCGCCTCTCGGCGCGACACGTGCGGGCCGTCGTCTTCGTCACCCTCTTCTTCGTCACCTACGGCGTCGTCGACGCCACGGTGTCCAACGGCACCTGGGCCCTCGGGGTCTCGGCCGCGCTCTGGATGGCGGCGCGGCTGCGCGCCCACCGGAGCCGGGCCCACGAGCGGGCCGACCAGCCCGTGCTGACCGCCTCGGTCCAGCCGGCGGCGGTCCAGCAGGCCTCGCCCCAGCAGGTCTGAGCCGGCGCTCAGGCCCGGCGGGCCACGCCGAGCGCGATGCCGTCGAGGATGTCGTGCTCCGAGGTGACCACCTCACGCAGCCCGGCGCGGTCGGCGACCCGGTCGACGACGCGGCGCCACACGAGGGCACCCGCACCGATGACGTCGACGCGTCCGGGGTGCATGTAGGGCAGGGCCGCCCGGTCGGCGCGCGTCATCGCGAGCAGGTCGTCGCACGCTGCGCGCACGTCGTCGAGGGAGGAGCGGTGCAGGTGGATGCGCGTCGCGTCGTAGGCCGGCAGCCGGAGCAGGTGGGCGGTGATCGTCGTGACGCTCCCGGCCAGGCCCACGAGCGTCGCGACACCGGCCATCGGCACGACCGACTCCGCCAGGTCGAGCGCGGCGTCGACGTCCCGGATGGCGGCGGCGACCTCCTCGGGTGTCGGCGGGTCGCTGACGAGGTGGCGCTCGGTCATCCGCACGCACCCGACGTCGACCGACCGCGCCGCCTCGACGTGGTCGGTGCCGCGGACGAGCTCGGTGGACCCGCCGCCGAGGTCGACGACGAGATAGGGGCCGGGGACGCCACGAGCGGCGAGCCCCCCGGTGGCGCCGGCGAACGACAGGGCCGCCTCCTCGTCGCCGGAGACGACCTCGGGCGACACCTCGACGCCGAGGTGCTCGGCGAAGGCCGCCCGCACGCCCTCGATGAAGTCGCCGGCGTTGCGCGCGTCGCGCGACGCCGAGGTGGCCACGAAGCGCACGCGCTCGGTGCCGAGCTCGCGGCACGACGCGGCATACTCCCGCGTGACCGCGAGGGTGCGCTCCATGGACTCGGGCGCGATGACGCCCGTGCGGTCGACGCCGTGCCCGAGCCGAACGATCTCCATCCGGCGCAGCACGTCGGTGAGCTCGCCCGTGGCGGGGTCGACGTCCGCCACGAGCAGGCGGATCGAGTTGGTGCCGCAGTCGATCGCGCCGACCCGGACGGTGGCGCTCACGCCCCGCTCCCCTCGCTCGGCGAGCCGGACGGGTCGGCCGCGCCCTCGGCGGCAGCGTCCTCGGCCGCGTGCAGGGCGGCGCACGACGTCGGCGACCACCACTCGCCCAGCATCGCGAGCGCCTCGTCGCCGAGCGGGTTGACCCCCGGACCGGCGGCGAGCGCGTGGCCGACGAGGACGTGCAGGCACTTGACGCGCGTGGGCATGCCGCCGGCCGAGATGCCGTCGATCTCGGGCACGTCGCCGAGCTCGGCACGGCGGGCCAGGTAGTGCTCGTGCGCACGCCCGTAGGCCGCGGCGAGCTCGTCGTCGCGCGTGAGCCGCTCGGTCATCTCCTTCATGACCCCGGCGGTCTCGAGGGTGCTCACCGCGCCGGTGAGGCGCGGGCACGTGGCGTAGTACGTCGTCGGGAAGGGGGTCCCGTCGGGCAGGCGTGGTTCCGTGCGCAGCACGTCGGGCTCGCCGCACGGGCAGCGGTGCGCGACCTCGGCGACGCCGCGCGGCGGACGGCCGAGCTGGCGCTCGACGGCAGCGAGGTCGGCGGGCAGCGGGGACGGACGGTCGGGGGCGCTCACGCGGGGGTCACTCCAGAGTGGGTGTCGGCGGTGTCGGGAGGTCGGGCGGCGTCGGACCCGTCGGGCTCGCGGTCTCGGTCCGGGAGCGACCGGCGGGTGCGGCGTTCACCTGGCGCGCGCGATGCCGGCGGTGGGTCGGTCGGCGATCTGGATCGACTGCCAGACCTTGCCGTACCACGGCGAGGTGTCGTTGGCCATCGGCGCCGCCACGACGGGGCGCGGCGCCGTCGGCGTGTTCGGGGTGTCGGCGCCCGGGTCGATGACGGTGTACGCCCGGTCACCGACGCGCACGAACTTGAGTCGCTCGCGGGCTTGCACCTCGATGAAGGCGGGGTCCTTCCACAGGGCCGCTTCGTGCTCGAGCGCGGCCACCGTGCGGCGCTGCTCGTCGACCTTGTCCTGCATGGCCGCGACGTCGCCGCGCTGCTGCACCAGCGAGCGCAGGGTCGGCACGAGCGTCACCGCGAGCATGACGACGATGCCGAGCAGGATGGCGCCCCGCACCCAGGCGGTTGAGGCCGAGGGGGGTGCGGGCGCCGGGGTGCGCGGCCGGGCCGCGAGGGCCGGCCGCTCCTTGCCGGCACCGGGCCGGGCGGCGCGGGAGGCGCCGGGCCGGGACTGACCGGGGCGCGATTGACCGGGCCGGGTGCCCGACGCGCGGGCCGTCCCCGAGCGCGACGTCGACCGACCGGAACCCGCCGGGGCCCCGGTCGGGCGCGCGCCGCCCGCCGGGCGGCCCGTCGGTGACGGGCGGCCCGGGCGGGACGGCGTGCGGTCGGCCACGAGGTCAGCCCTCGGCGCCGAAGCGGCTCGCGTCGAAGCGCGGGAAGGCGCCGGCTCCCGCGTAGACCGCGGCGTCGTCGAGCTCCTCCTCGATGCGCAGCAGCTGGTTGTACTTGGCGACGCGCTCGGACCGCGCCGGGGCGCCGGTCTTGATCTGGCCACAGTTGGTCGCGACGGCGAGGTCGGCGATCGTGACGTCCTCGGTCTCGCCGGACCGGTGGCTCATCATGCAGCGGTAGCCGTTGGTCTGCGCCAGCGTGACCGCGTCGAGCGTCTCGGTGAGCGTGCCGATCTGGTTGACCTTGACGAGCAGCGCGTTGGCGGTGCTCGAGGCGATCCCGCGGCCGAGGCGCTCCGGGTTCGTGACGAAGAGGTCGTCGCCGACGATCTGGACCTTGGTCCCGAGCAGGTCGGTCATCGACTTCCAGCCCTCCCAGTCCTCCTCGTTGAGGGGGTCCTCGATGGAGACGAGCGGGTAGGCGTCGACGAGCTCGGCGTAGTAGGCGACCATCTCGTCGGCCGACCTGCTCGCACCCTCGAAGGTGTAGGAGCCGTCGGTGAAGAACTCGGACGCCGCGACGTCGAGCGCGAGGGCGATGTCGCGGCCGGGCTCGTAGCCCGCGGCGCGGATGGCCTCGAGGATGAGGTCGAGCGCGGCCCGGTTGGACTCGAGGTTGGGCGCGAAGCCGCCCTCGTCGCCGAGACCGGTCGCGAGCCCGCGCTCGCTCAGCACCTTCTTGAGGGCGTGGTAGACCTCGGCGCCCCACCGCAGCGCCTCGCTGAAGGTCGGCGCGCCGATCGGGGCGATCATGAACTCCTGGATGTCGACGTTGGAGTCGGCGTGCGACCCGCCGTTGAGGATGTTCATCATCGGCACCGGCAGCACGTGGGCGTTCGGGCCACCGACGTAGCGGAAGAGCGGCAGACCGGCGGACTCGGCGGCGGCGTGCGCGACGGCGAGAGAGACCCCGAGGATCGCGTTGGCGCCGAGGTTCTCCTTGTTCGACGAGCCGTCCAGGGCGAGCATCTCGGCGTCGACGAGGCGCTGCTCGCTCGCGTCGAAGCCGACGAGCCGCGGGTTGATCTCCTCGATGACGGCGTCGACGGCCTGGCTGACGCCCTTGCCGAGGTAGCGGCCCTTGTCGCCGTCGCGGCGCTCGGACGCCTCGAAGGCACCGGTGGAGGCGCCGGACGGGACGGCGGCGCGGGCGAACGTGCCGTCGTCGAGACGGATCTCGACCTCGACCGTCGGGTTGCCGCGCGAGTCCAGGATCTCGCGGGCGCCAATCTCCTCAATGCTGGCCACTGACAACTCCTGTGCAGGTCGCGCTCGGGCACCCGCCGCGGGTCGCGCGGGTGCGCCCGGGGCGTGCGCCACGGCGCCACGCTGCGTCCGCGCGGTGCGCAGTCGGCGCCCCGGTACGTCCGAAGCCTAGTGGCTGACCCGCCGAACACCTCGGAGCGACCCGGCTCGGTGTCGGATGGCGGACGCCGGGCCGCGACGGGCGCCGCCGGCCGAAAAAAAGTTGTCAGACATTACCCGCCAAAGGCCGCCGAACCGGACGCAAACCGACAAATTTTTTACTCGTTCTTGACCTTCGGCTGGGTGGAACCGACATACTCCGAAGGGTCACCGGGGGGTGGCTGTTCCATTGGGGAGTTACGACACCAGCGGGGGGTTGGTGCTGTCATGGGTCAGGCTGTGCGACAACCAGGAGCGATTCTCCTGGATCTCAACGCGCGAGTCGATGAACGCCGGGCGACGGACCGGTCGCGAAGCCAACGGCTGCTGCAGCTGGGCATCGCGGCCGGTGACGTCCTCGTCATCCTCGCCGCGACCGTGCTGGCGGGTCTTCGCCACATCGACGTGCCGGTGCTGCCGGTCACGAACGACGTCAACACGCTCGCCCTCTCGGTCGGGCCGTGGGTCGTCCTCGCGTGGATGCTGGCCAACGTGGTCCGGGGGACCTACACCAAGGCCCACCTGGGGGTCGGCACCGTCGAGTACGCCCGGGTCCTCGGAGCCGCGGGGCTCACGGCCGGCGCCATCGGCATCGCCAGCTACCTGACGAAGTTCGAGCTCTCGCGCGGGTTCTTCGTGCTGCTCTTCCTCGTCGGCGTGCCGGGCCTGCTCGTCTGGCGCTGGTCGGCCCGCCGCCTCGTGCACGGCCTGCACCACCGCGGCCACCTGCTGACCAAGGTCATCATCTCCGGCTCCGAGAGCCGCATCGACGAGGTGGCGAGCGTGCTGCGCCGCGAGAAGTGGCTCGGGTTCACCATCATCGGCGCGCTCGTGCCGGCGTCACGCCCCGTGAAGGCGACGCCCGGCGGCGTGCCGGTGCTCGGCTTCACGAACGAGACCGCCTCGAACGCCCTGGCCTCGGAGGCCGACCTCGTCCTGTTCACCGAGGGCTCCTTCCCGTCGGCCGTCGACTTCCGCCGCATCGCGTGGGACCTCGAGGGCCACGACGTGCAGATGGCCGTCGTGCCGAGCCTCAGCGACATCTCCTCCGGCCGGATGGCCATGCACCCGGTGGGCGGGCTGCCGCTCGTGCACGTCGAGCCGCCGCAGAGCCTCGCCGCCTCGCGGGGCCTCAAGCGGATGTTCGACGTCGTCGGCGCCGGAGTGGCCCTCGTGCTCGCCTCACCCGTCATGATCGTCTTCGCCCTGCTCACCAAGCTGCAGGACGGCGGCCCGATCCTCTTCCGCCAGACCAGGGTCGGGCGCGACGGCGAGTTCTTCGAGTGCCTCAAGTTCCGCAGCATGGTCGTCGACGCCGAGGCCCGGCTCTCCGGCATCAGCCACCTCAACAAGAACGCCGAGGGCGTCCTCTTCAAGGCCGAGCACGACCCGCGGATCACGCGTGTCGGCGCCGTCATGCGGCGCTTCTCGATCGACGAGCTGCCGCAGCTCATCAACGTCATCAACGGCGACATGAGCCTCGTCGGCCCGCGCCCGGCCCTGCCCGCCGAGGTGCGGCGCTACGAGACCGACGTCCAGCGCCGCCTGCACGTGCGCCCCGGCCTCACCGGCCTGTGGCAGGTGTCCGGCCGCAGCGACCTGTCGTGGGAGGACACCGTCCGGCTCGACCTCTACTACGTCGACAACTGGTCGATCGTCCAGGACCTCACGATCCTGGCGCGCACCGTGCACGCGGTCTTCGCCTCCAACGGGGCGTACTGACCGACGGGCCACCCGGACGGCGTGGGCGCGGACCTTCGGGCCCGCGCCCGCGCCCGCGGGTCCGGCGCCCTGACCTCCCCCCCGACGGAGGGGCGCCGGGCCCGCCCTCAGGACGAGGCGCGCTCGTGCAGCTCGCGCAGGGTCGCGCGCAGCTCGCCCTCGGGGTCCAGCCCGTCGGCGCGCGCGGCGAGCACGAGCGCGAGCAGCCGGGGACCGATCCCCTCGCCCGCGGCGGCCTCGTCGACCACGGCCGCGAGGCCGGCCTTCGTCAGGCGCCCGACGGTCTTGTCGGCCCGGGCCAGGGCCGGCAGGGCGGTCGGGATGCCGTCGAGCGGGTGCGTGCGGTGCTGCTTCTCGCCCGCCTTGATCGCGTCCCAGTTCGCGGCGACCTGCTCGGCCGAGTCGACCTCCACCTCGGCGAAGACGTGGGGATGGCGACGCACGAGCTTGTCGACGAGGCCGGCGGCCACGTCGTCGATGCCGAAGGGCGCGCTCGGGTGCTCCTCGGCGACCCGTGCGTGGAAGGCGACCTGGAGCAGCAGGTCTCCCAGCTCCTCCCGGACGTGGTCGGGGTCGCCGCTCTCGATCGCCTCGACCGCCTCGTGCGCCTCCTCGAGCAGGTAGGGCACGAGGCTCTCGTGCGTCTGCTCCGCGTCCCACGGGCACCCGCCGGGTGAGCGCAGGCGGTCCATGACGGCCACGACGTCGAGCAGGCGCGCGCCGGGCACGTCGAACGAGGCGATGAGCAGCTCGACCTCGGGCGGGTCGGGCAGTCGCGTCACCTCGACGGCGACGGCGTCGCTGAGCCCGGGGTCACCGTCGGACGAGCCGACCCACACGACGTCACCGTCGGCCGTCGCCGCGACGAGGGCGCGGGCCAGCGCGGCCGGGTCCTCGTGCGGCGCCGTGGCGACGTCGATGCCGGCCTCCGCCACCGCGAGCGCCTGCGGCTCGTCGGGACGCGCCCACACGGCATACGCCCCCTCGAGGGAGCTCCACGCCTCGCGGGTCAGCAGACCGGGCGCGACGCGGGGGGTCGAGACGAGCAGGACGACGCGGCCGGGCACGATCGCTCCGGGGCGCGCGTCGTCGCGGCCGGCTACTGGGCGGCCGGGGCGCTGTTGGCCTCCGGCTTGACCCAGTCGGGCGTCGTCTGGCCGAGGGTGAAGTAGACCGGGCCCTCGTTCGAGGTGATGACCTTGCCGTACTTCGGGTTCACCGAGATCTCGGCCTTCTTGAGGTCGGCCCGGTAGGCGGCGATGTCGGCGGGCGTCATGCGCTGGGACTGGATGAGCGCGACGGCCTCGACGAACTCCTTCGTCGTGGGGGTCGCCCCCGGGATCGAGGAGATGACCGACGCGTACGTCTCGTCGGGCTTCCAGGAGCCGGACTTCTCGACCGACGCCTTGAGCAGCGGCGCGGCGACGAGGGCCGTCACGACGATGTTCTCGGCGAAGTCGAGCTTGGCCGACTTGAGCTGGTCGAACGTCTCGCGGACGTCGGACTCGTGGATGACCTCGCCGTTGACGACGGCGGCGGCCTGCTGCCGCGTGTCGAAACCGCACCCGCCGAGCAGCGAGACGGCACCGAGCGCGACGACGCCGACGGCGGCCGCGCGCTTCGCGGGGTGAGCAGACCAAGCCTTCACGAATTTCCTCCTCTGGCGGATGCGTCTGACATCCTACGGTGCTCCTGCGGGTTACCGGGCCGCGCCCGACGGCCGGCCCGACGAGGCGCCCGACGGCCGGCCCGACGAGGCAGCCGACGAGGCGGCCGCGATGTCGTCGAGCAGGACCGCCGAGATGAGCCCGCGTGCCCACGCCAGCACCTCGACGTCACGCAGCGGCTTGCCGCCGACGCGGGCCGTCGTCGGAGCGGGCACGAGGATCGTGCCGAGCGCCTCCTTGACGATCGTGCCCGGGTAGAGGCGCATGAGGCGCAGCTGCTGGCTCTCCCGGAGGTCCTTGACCGGGCCGAAGCGCACGACCTTGCCCTGCAGGCCGATGTCGCCGATGCGGGCCTCGCGGGCGACGACGCGCAGCCGGGCCACCTCGAGCAGGTTCTCCACCGGCTTGGGAGGTGCGCCGTAGCGGTCGCGCAGCTCGGCGGCGATCTCGTCGACGGCCTCGAAGGTCTCGACCGTGGCCAGCTTGCGGTAGGCCTCGAGCCGCAGCCGCTCCCCCGGCACGTAGTCGTGCGGCAGGTGGGCGTCCACGGGCAGCTCGATCTTGATCTCGGCCGGCACGTCCACCGTGTCGCCGCGGAAGTCGGCGACGGCCTCGCCGATGAGCCGCACGTAGAGGTCGAAGCCGACGCCCTGGATGTGGCCGGACTGCTCGCCGCCGAGCAGGTTGCCCGCGCCGCGGATCTCGAGGTCCTTCATCGCCACCGCCATGCCGGAGCCGAGGTCGGTGTTGCTCGCGATGGTGCGCAGGCGGTCGTGCGCCGTCTCGGTCATCGGCTTCTCGGGCGGGTAGAGGAAGTAGGCGTAGGCGCGCTCGCGCCCTCGGCCGACGCGACCTCGCAGCTGGTGGAGCTGGCTGAGGCCGAGCACGTCGGCACGCTCGACGATGAGGGTGTTGGCGTTGGAGATGTCGAGACCGGTCTCGACGATCGTCGTGCAGACGAGGACGTCGAAGCGCTTCTCCCAGAAGTCCTCGACGACCTGCTCGAGGCGGTGCTCCCCCATCTGGCCGTGCGCCGTCGCGATGCGCGCCTCGGGCACGAGCTCGCGCAGCCGGCTCGCGGCCTTCTCGATGCTGCTCACCTTGTTGTGCACGAAGAAGACCTGCCCCTCGCGCAACAGCTCGCGGCGGACCGCTGCCGTGATCTGCTTCTCGTCGTAGGCGCCGACGAAGGTGAGCACCGGGTGGCGCTCCTCGGGCGGCGTTGCGAGGGTGGACATCTCACGGATGCCGGTGACGGCCATCTCCAGCGTGCGCGGGATCGGCGTGGCCGACATCGAGAGCACGTCGACCGCGGTGCGCATCGTCTTGAGCAGCTCCTTGTGCTCGACGCCGAAGCGCTGCTCCTCGTCGATGATGACGAGGCCGAGGTCCTTGAACTGCGCGTCCTTCGCGAGGAGGCGGTGGGTGCCGATGACGAGGTCGATCGAGCCGTCCGCCATGCCGGCCATGACCTCCGCGGCCTCCTTGTCGGTCTGGAAGCGCGACAGCGAGGCCACCCGGACGGGGAACTGCGCGTAGCGCTCGGAGAAGGTCTGCTGGTGCTGGCTCACGAGGAGGGTCGTCGGCACGAGGACGGCGACCTGCTTGCCGTCCTGGATCGCCTTGAACGCCGCGCGCACCGCGATCTCGGTCTTGCCGTAGCCGACGTCGCCGCAGATGAGGCGGTCCATGGGGACCTGCTTCTCCATGTCGGCCTTGACCTCGTCGATGCTCGAGAGCTGGTCGGGGGTCTCGACGTAGGCGAAGGCCTCCTCGAGCTCGCGCTGCCACGGGGTGTCGGGCGCGAAGGCGTGTCCGCGCGTGGCCTGCCGCGCACTGTAGAGGCGGATGAGGTCGGCCGCGATCTGCTTGACGTAGCGCTTCGCCCGCGACTTCGTCTTCGTCCAGTCGGAGCCGCCCATCTTGTTGAGCGTGGGCTCCTCGCCACCGACGTACTTCGTCACCTGGTCGAGCTGGTCGGTGGGGACGTAGAGGCGGTCGCCGGGCTGGCCGCGCTTGCTCGCGGCGTACTCGATGACGAGGTACTCGCGCGTGGCCCCACCGACGGTGCGCTGCATCATCTCCACGAACCGGCCGACGCCGTGCTGCTCGTGCACGACGTGGTCGCCGGGACGGAGCTGGAGCGGGTCGACCTGGTTGCGACGGCGCGAGGGCATGCGGCGCATGTCCTTCGTCGACGTCGCGCCACCGACCGAGCCCGTGAGGTCGGTCTCGGTGAGCACTTCGAGCCGGGCCGCCTCGTCGACGAATCCCCTTCCGAGACAAGCGGTCGTGATGACGGCACGCCCCGTCGGGACATCGTCGGCCATGCGCTCGACCGGCACCTCGTGGTCGCGGAGCACCTCCTCCACGCGCTTGGCCAGGCCGGGCCCCTCGGTGACGATGGCGACCCGCCAGCCGTCCGCGACCCGCTGCCGCACGTGACCGACCGCGCGCTCGGTGTCGCCGCGGAAGGCCTCGGACTCGACCGCGCCGAGCGAGAGCCGGACGTCGACGTCGTCGTCCTCGATGACGAGCTCCGCGTCCGAGGTGAAGGGCGTCATGGTCCACCACGGCCGGCCGGCACCGACGGCGTGGGCCCGCACCTGCGCGAGGGTCCAGTAGGAGGCCGAGCCGAGGAGCGACTCGAGGTCGACGGGCACGACGTTGCCGGCCGCGGCGTTCGCCCAGCTGGCCTGGAGGAACTCGTCGCTCGTCAGGACGAGGTCGTGAGCCCTCGTGCGGATGCGCTCGGCGTCGGCGAGCAGGACGGTCGACGAGAGGGGCAGCACGTCGAGCAGCGACTCCATGCCGTCGACGAGGGCCGGTGCCAGCGACTCCATGCCCTCGACGGCGATGCCCTCGGCGACCTTCGTCAGCATGTCGGCGACGCCGGGCAGCTGCGTGGCGAGCTCCGCCGCCCGCGCGCGCACCTCGGGGGTCAGCAGCACCTCACGGCACGGCGGGGCCCACAGACCGTGCTCGGCCACCTCGAGGCTGCGCTGGTCGGCCACCTTGAACCACCGCACCTCCTCGACCGTGTCGCCCCAGAACTCGATGCGGACCGGGTGCTCCTCGGTGGGCGGGAAGACGTCGAGGATGCCACCGCGCACGGCGAACTCGCCGCGCCGCTCGACGAGGTCGGTGCGGGTGTAGGCGGCTGCCGCCAGGGCCTCGACGACGTCGGTGAGGGGCTGCTCGTCGCCGGGGCGCAGGGCCACCGGCGCGAGGTCGCCGAGGCCGCGCGTGATGGGCTGCAGCACGGCGCGCACGGGCGCGACGACCACCGACAAGGGGCCGTATGCCGCGTCGTCGGGGTCCGGGTGCGCGACCCGTCGCAGCACCGCGAGCCGGCGACCGACGGTGTCGCTCCGCGGCGACAGCCGTTCGTGCGGGAGCGTCTCCCAGCTCGGGAACACGGCGACGGCATCGCGGGGCAGGAAGGCCTCGAGCGCCACGGCGAGGTCGTCGGCCTCACGCGTGGTGGCGGTGACGACGAGGAGCGGCCCGGACCCCGCGCCGGCCCGCGCGAGGGCGGCGACGAGGAACGGCCGCGTGCCGTCGCTGCCCGAGACGTCGAGCAGGTGCGCGTGGCCCAGCTGCTCGAGCACCCGCCGCGGGGCGGGCTCCGTCTGCCACGCGTCGAGGAGGCCGGTGAGGTGGGCCGGCGAGCCGGTGGTGGTGGCCATGAGCGGAGGTCCCAACGTGTCGAAGGCGGTCAGGTGCCACCGGCCGCGGCGGGCGCCACGGTTCCCGGACAGCACGGACGCGCCGTCACGGGGACTGCACGCATCTGCTCCACTCTAATCGCGCCCACCGACCGCCGGCCGACCGCCCGGACGGGCAGCCCGGACGCGCCCGGCCCTGCCCGCAGCCGCCCACGTCGGCCCGGACGGGAGCGGACGGCGCGCGCACGACACGTCCGACGGCTCACCGGCGGCCCACGGCGTGTCGGGCCGGGGCACGACCAGCGAGGGGGGCCTCGGCTCGGGACGGCGGCAGCGGTGGTGCCCGCGAAGGCTGATTGCGAATCACGTTGCCGAACAACGAGTTCGAACGCGATCACCGTGGTCCTCGAGCGGTCGGACGGGCCGCGGGCGACGTTCGACCAGCCCCTCGTCGCGCCGGGCCCGTCGAGGCCGCCTGGCCCGGATGCCCGTTTTGCACCGTCCGGATACCCGCTCGTACAGTGATTCCCCGTCGTGCTCGTCCGGCCCTCGCCGACGAGCGCTCACAGCCCGCCCCGACGGCCGCCCTCATCGGCCGCAGGGTCCCGCTGCACGGCACCGGCTCGCGCCGGCGCCGCCGCGACGCGTCGCCCTCGACGCGACGCCGCTGGACGCCTGACCCGCGTCCCGCTCCGGCCTCGACCGACCCTTCGAGCGAGAGCCACGCGCCGCACCCGTCGGCCGGCCGCCCTCACGGCCGGGCCGAGGCTCGGCCGCGCCCTGCGGCACGAGTGCGACGCACTCCCACACAGATCCCCTCAAGGTGGTACCCCCCTCATGTTCGAGTCCACTCGTCGCAAGACCCTGGCCGCTGCCAGCCTCTGCACGGCCGTCGTGCTCCCGATCGCCGCCCACGCCACGACCGCCGACGCCGCGACCGGTCACGTCCGCTACGGCGTCAACTCCGGTGGCTGGTGGAAGACGGCCGGGCAGACCGCCCCCGACGCCTACAAGGCCGCCGTGGGCGCCTACGGCACGCTCGGCTTCATGCGCCTCTGGCCCAACTCGTTCACGACGACCTGGCGCGGCGGCCTCATCCCGAGCTACGTCTACGACGCGAAGACCGCGGTCTACATCAACCTCGGCTCGGACGTCGCCGGCGTCAACCGGGGCGCGCACGACGCCGCCTTCATCCAGATCCTCAAGACGGCCCCCAAGGACCGCCCGATCTGGTTCTCCTTCGCCCACGAGCCCGAGGGCGACGGCTTCACCGTCGCGGCCTGGCAGCAGGCGCAGAAGCGGCTGGCCAAGCTCAAGACGCAGTACGCGCCGTCGAACGTCAAGTACGCGCCCCTGCTCATGGGCACGACCTACATGAGCAACCGCTACCAGGTCTCGGCATCCGGCAACGTGCCGTGGTCGACGTGGTTCGACTTCGACCTCACCAACGTCGACGCCCTCGGCGCCGACATCTACCAGTGGGGCAAGAGCGACGCCACGGCCGACTCCGCCGCCACCGTCGTCACGCCGGTCATCAACGCCGCCACGTCCAAGGGCAAGGGCCTGCTCGTCGGCGAGCTCGGCGCCCGCAACACCCTGTCGGACGGCGCCCGCGCGAGCTTCCTCGGCGACGCCGTGAAGCTGTTCAACGCCTCGCCGAAGACGCAGGCCGTCGCGTACTTCGAGAACGACAACGGCGCGCTCGGCCCGTGGAACCTGCTGCCCAAGCCGGGCAGCAACACGCCGAACCTGCCCAAGAGCATCGCCACCTGGAAGTCCGCGGTCGCCTCGTCGCCCACCTCCTGACCCGTTCGGGAACCGGCGCGCCTGCCGGGGTCCGAGGCCACAGCGCCTCGGACCCCGGCATCGCGCATTCCACCTCCGGCGACTCCCCCCGCATGGCAGGCTGGTCACGCGGGTGGGCGCAAAGGGGGAGGAAAGACGTTGACATCGTTGACTGCTGCCGTTCGGACGACGGCTCCACGGATCGTCGTCGAGGGGGCGGCCGCGGCGGACCTGGGACTGGTGCGCCACGGCGTGCGACTTCCCTGGCGCCTGCTCGGCGGCCGGGTCGGGCTCGGCGCCGACGCGGCCGGCGGCCGCACGGCCGACCCGTCGACCCCGGCCGGGGCGCCCTGCGTCACGATCGAGGTGGCGGACGGCGACGTCGCGCTCGCGCCGCTGGTCGACAGCGGACGCCTCGTGCTCACCGACGCGACGTGCCTGCCGCTGGCCGAGCTGGAGCGGCCCGAGCTGGGTCGTGCCGAGCCGGGTCGCGGCGGGGACGTCGACGGCGGTGGGCGGCTGACGGTGCGCGGTGAGCTCGTGACCGACCCGACGGCACCGACCGCGACGGCCGCCGACTGGCTGCGTCCCGGCGCAACTCTCGTGGTGGCCCAGCGGCCGCCGCTCGCCGACGAGGTGACCGGGCCGGTCGTCGTGCTCGCGCCGAGCTCGCCGACGCCCCAAGGCATCCCGGCCGCCGTGCTGAGGGCGGCGCTCCTCGCGACGAGCGCGACCCACCCCGACGTCACGGTCGTCGACGCCCCGATCTGGTGGCGCGACGCCGACAGCGACGCCGCCCTCGTCGCGGCCGTGGCACGCTCTGCCGGCGCACCGGTCCGCGTGCTCGCCCACACCGACCGGGCGTGGCTCGAGGCCGGGGCCGCGCTCGACCGCGGGCTCGAACCCGTGGGCCTCGACCCAGCCGTCCGCACCGTGCTGCACCGGTGGCGCCCGCCGCGCACCCGGCGCGGCGTCGTCGTCCTGCTCACGGGCCTCTCCGGGTCGGGCAAGTCGACGCTCGCCTCCGCCCTCGTCCAGCGCATCGAGAGCGAGGGCGTGCGCAGCGTCAGCCTCCTCGACGGCGACCTCGTGCGCCGGCTGCTGTCGTCCGGGCTCGGCTTCGACCGCGCCGGGCGTGACGCCAACGTGCTGCGCATCGGTTTCGTGGCCGCCGAGGTGGCCCGGCACGGCGGGATGGCCGTCTGCGCGCCCATCGCACCGTTCGCGCAGACCCGCGCCGAGGTCCGCCGGATGGTCTGCGAGGTCGGCGACTTCGTCCTCGTGCACGTCGCCACCCCGCTCGAGGTCTGCGAGCAGCGCGACCGCAAGGGCCTCTACGCCCAGGCCCGGGCCGGGTCGCTGCCGGAGTTCACCGGCATCTCGTCGCCCTACGAGGCCCCGGTCGACGCCGACCTCGTCGTGGACACGACGGGGAGCACCCTCGAGGAGTCCCTCGAGCAGATCCTCGGGCACCTGCGCGACGGAGGGTGGCTCGCATGACCCTCGACCCGCTGCTCACCATCGCCTCGCTCGGCATCGGCATCATCGTCGGCCTCACCGGCATGGGCGGTGGCGCCCTCATGACGCCGATGCTCGTGCTCTTCTTCGGGGTGCCGCCGCTCACGGCCGTCTCGAGCGACCTCGTCGCGGCCGCGGTGATGAAGCCCGTCGGGTCGATGGTGCACCTGCGGCGCGGCACGGTGAACCTCTCCCTCGTCAAGTGGCTCTGCATCGGGTCGATCCCGAGCGCCTTCGTCGGCGTGCTGATCCTCAACCGCCTCGGCTCCGGCGCCGCCGCGCAGCACTGGCTGCAGGTCGCCCTCGGGGTGGCCCTGCTGCTGGCCTCGGCCGGCCTCATCGTGCGGGCCTACCTGCGCCTGCTCGAGCGGGCGCGCCGCCTCGACGGCCGCGCCGCGCCCCTGCCGCCCGGGCCGCCCACCGTGACGGTCCGCATCTGGCAGACCGTGCTCGTGGGAGCGGTCGGCGGCATCGTCGTCGGCATGACCTCCGTCGGGTCCGGTTCGCTCATCATCATCGCCCTCATGGCGATCTACCCCACCCTCAAGGCGAGCGAGCTCGTCGGGACCGACCTGCTCCAGGCGGTGCCGCTCGTGGCCTCCGCCGCCGTCGGGCACATGCTGCTCGGCGACTTCCACCTCGACCTGACGCTGTCGCTCCTGCTCGGCTCGATCCCCGGCGTCTGGATCGGCGCCCAGCTCTCGGCGCGTGCCCCGGGCGGGCTCGTGCGCCGGGCGCTGGCCTTCGTGCTGCTCGCCTCGGCCCTCAAGCTGCTCGGGGTGCCCAACACGGCCACGGGGATCGTCCTGCTCCTCGCGCTGCTCATCGGGCCCCCGGTGTGGTTCGCCGCCCGGCGCCGCCACGGCCTGCCCGCCTTCTCCGGCCGGCTCGCGCAGCGCTCGAGCGCCGTGCCCGACAGGGCACCCGGGGCCACCTCGGAGGCCGGCACCGGGACCCGGTCGCGCGTCACGGAAGCGGGCGACGCGGCCCTCTGAGACCGCTATGACGGGAAAACGGTGTGATCCGCGTCACATCTGCTCCCAGCCTTCGGGGACCCCGCTCCTGAGCACGGCCGCGTGCTCAGGACGGCCCCTCCCGCCGGTCGCGGGGCGCTGACCGGATCGTCCGGATTGCTGCCATCTGCCCGTTCCCATCGGACCTGTCGTGACCTGTCCCCGTGTGCAGGGGTCCGCTAGGGTTCCGTTCGCCTTCACACACATCGCCTAATCCCGGAGCCCTCGAGGCCTCCCGGGAGCCGGGGACCCACCGTTCCCTCGGGGTGAATCAGGAGCCTGCTCCTGTAGGGCGCCATCCGGCCCGAACCCGTCAGCTAACCCGGTCGGCAGCCTAGGAGACCTGGAGCAGACATGCGCACCACCCCTCGCTTCGCCCTGCCCGCGCGCAGATCCCCCCACCGGTTCACCGTCGCCGCCCTCGGCCTCGCCGCGGCCGGCTCCCTCGTGGCCACCCTCGCCGTGCCGGCGCAGGCCGCCACGGCGACCGCGCTGCCCGGCGGCAAGATCTACGCCGGCGCCGTCGGCGACACGGCCACCCTCGCCAGCAAGACCGGGACGACCGTCGGCGTCCACGGCTACGGCAACTTCGAGGGCAGCGTGCCCACGGGCCGGATGCTGACCGCGAACAGCTCGTCGAACTGGAAGACCGTCGCCGCGGCCAAGCCCGGCACGGCGATCTACAACAACATCGTGCGCTGGGCGACGACGATCAAGTCGCGCGGCAGCCTCACCCTCTTCGCCTACAGCCACGAGCCCGAGCTCACCTCGAAGACCGGCCTCGGCACGGCGACCGACTTCAAGGCGGCCTACGCCCGCGTCGTGACGATCTTCCGCCAGCAGGGCGTCACGAACGCGCGCTTCGTGCTCCAGCTGACCGACTGGTCGTTCCGCACCAGCACGTCCGACCGGATGTATGCCGGCAAGTGGTACCCGGGCGACGCCTACGTCGACGTCATCGGTGCCGACGCCTACAACTGGTACACGTGCGGCGAGGGCCGGGGCAAGTGGGTCGAGCTGAGCACGATCATCAGCCCCCTCCTCGCCTTCGGCAAGGCGCACGGCAAGCTCGTGGCGCTCCCCGAGTTTGGGGTCACGAAGGACTCCCGACGCGCCACGTGGCTCACGAACGCGAAGAACTACCTCATCGCGAACGAGAGCTGGTTCGCGGCCGCGTACTACTTCAACCACCCGCCGACGAACAAGAACAACCTCGACTGCGTGTGGAACCTCAGCACCTCGGCCGAGTACTCCGCTTACGGGTCGCTGCTGAAGAACGTCAACTTCGCCTACTGACGGGCGAATCCGGCTCCGGCCCCGCGCGCTCCCTCCGAGTGCACGGGGCCGGTCGCGTCGTCGGACGCCGACAGGCCCTGCCGCTCGTGCGGCAGGGCCTGTCGGCGGCCGCTCAGAACGTGACGCGGTAGCAGCCCGTGTCGGCGCCCGCGGTGAACTCCAGGCGCCAGCTGCCGCGGTCGCGCACCGGGAGCGCGACGCGGTAGTAGTACCACGT
Source organism: Terrabacter sp. NPDC000476 (assembly GCF_040300125.1). Lineage (NCBI taxonomy): Bacteria > Bacillati > Actinomycetota > Actinomycetes > Micrococcales > Intrasporangiaceae > Terrabacter > Terrabacter sp. NPDC000476. The sequence goes on along the minus strand of NZ_JBEPDF010000003.1, from coordinate 385,543 downwards.
GTCGGCCTGCTCGACCTGGGTCGAGGACACGGTCCGCACGGCCCCGGTCGGCGACGTCGCCTTGAGCCGGACGCCGGGCATCGCGGCACCGTCGGCGGGCACGACGTAGAAGCTGACCTCGGCGCCGTTGACCGCGCCCTTGGCGACGGCGGCCCGGGCCTGCGCGAAGTTGCCGACCGCCAGCGATCCGGAGCGGACGTCCGTCTGCGTGCCCACGGTCGCGCAGGACGACGACGCGCTGCCCGGCAAGCGGTTCAGCACCGAGGTCTGGTCACCGGCCGCAGCCACCCCCGGGCCCGCCACCGGCTTGGTCGGCGCCGGGGTGGCAGGTGCCGTCGGCCTCGTGCCCGGTCGCGTGGCCGGGGCCGACGACGGCGCCGGCTCGGTGGCCGACGCCGCACCGTCCGGCCGCCCGGTCGCGGTCGTGCCAGCGGCCACGGGCGTGCCTGCCGGTGTGGACGACGCCGGGCCGCCGGCTGCGGCCACGGCGTCGCCCGCCGTGCTGCTGCACCCGGTGAGCAGCGCGAGTGCCGCCACCGGGACCAGGGCCGAGGCGACGGCCGACCGACGTGTGACTCGCTGAGCTCTCATGCTGCGTCCCCCCGACGTCTGGTGCTGTTCACGGAGAAGAGGTGCCGGGGAGCGCCCGCCTGGGCGGGCACCCCCCGGCACCGGTGGTCACGACTGCCCGAAGGCGATCGACCACATGACCTCACGGTCGGACTTGTTGACCGTCGTGGCGGTCACCCCGGCGGACGTGCCGCCCGACGTGACGACCGCACCCGGGTCGGCCGTGAGCGACTCGTAGCGGTAGGCACCGCTCGGGTCCTCGAGGTGGTCACGCACGACCATGCCCGAGGGCAGGGTCCACGGCGACACCGCCGACGTCAGGCCGGCCCAGTGCGACACGACCCAGTCACCCGCCGAGACCGCGATCGCGGGCGTCGTGTGCGAGCTCTGCCCCACGTCGACCGCGCTCACCGCACGCACGCTGGTGGCGTCCGCACCGCGGTAGACCGCGAGGTCGAGCGTGCCGAGCCGGTAGGTGCTCGGGTCGTCGAACCGCACCGTCTTGCCCACGTCCGCCGCGTCGGCGCTCTTGCGCCACACGGTCGAGGTGACCGAGCCGTTGGTGACCGTCGCCACCTGGGTCCAGCCGGTCACGCCGGTCGGCCCCGAGAAGGTGGCCACCGTCGGTCGCGAGAACATCAGGAGCATCAGGTCACCGGCCTGGGTCCCCGTCGGCACCGCCGCGGCCTTGAACTTGGCCGCGCCGGGAGCCGAGTGGTTCGCCCCGACGAACGTCGTGCTGCTCGAGGGCACCGTCACGACGACGTCCTTCGTCAGCGTGCCGGTGGCGCCCTTGTCGTCGGTCACCGTCAGCTTCACCGAGTAGGTCCCCGACGGGGCATACGGGTGCGAGGGCGTCTTGCCCGAGCCCGTGCTGCCGTCACCGAAGTCCCACGCGTACGAGGCGATCGTGCCGTCCGAGTCGCTCGACGCCGAGGCGTCGAAGCCGCACGTCGCACCGGAGCACGACGACCCGAACGCCGCCGTCGGCGCCTGGTTGACCGGGACCGTCACGACGACGTCCTTCGTCAGCGTGCCGGTGGCACCCTTGTCGTCGGTCACCGTCAGCTTCACCGAGTAGGTCCCCGACGCGGCATACGGGTGCGAGGGCGTCTTGCCCGAGCCCGTGCTGCCGTCACCGAAGTCCCACGCGTACGAGGCGATCGTGCCGTCCGAGTCGCTCGACGCCGAGGCGTCGAAGCCGCACGTCGCACCGGAGCACGACGACCCGAACGCCGCCGTCGGCGCCTGGTTGACCGGGACCGTCACGACGACGTCCTTCGTCAGCGTGCCGGTGGCACGCTTGTCGTCGGTCACCGTCAGCTTCACCGAGTAGGTCCCCGAGGCGGCATACGGGTGCGAGGGCGTCTTGCCCGAGCCCGTGCTGCCGTCACCGAAGTCCCACGCGTACGAGGCGATCGTGCCGTCCGAGTCGCTCGACGCCGAGGCGTCGAAGCCGCACGTCGCACCGGAGCACGACGACCCGAACGCCGCCTTGGGCGCCTGGTTGAGGGGCGGCCCGGCGAAGAGGAACATCGACCGGCTCGACCACGACGTGCCGTCGACCGCGGGGCCGCTGATCGCGACCGGGCTCCCCGTGACGGACGCCCCGTCCCAGCCCGCCTTGTAGAGCGTGCTGTCGGTGCGCGAGGCGAAGTACACGCTGTCTCCGGCCACGAAGATGCCACGCACGTTGCGCAGGTCGACGGAGCTGGGGGCGACGTTCGTGCGCTCGTCGACGATCCCGCTGTCGGGCGAGAACCAGCGCCAGAAGAGCCGGCTGTCACCGTAGAGCGTGTAGTAGAGCCGACCTGCGTTGTAGAACATGCCGGTCAGGTTCGGGATCTGCCCGTAGAGCGTCGGCAGGTTGCCGTCGAACGTGCCACCGAGGTGGTTGTCGACCGTCGCCCAGGCCGGGTCGTGGTACGGGTTGATCTGCACCGCGGGCCCCCACGTCGTGCCCGTGAAGGTGCGCGAGTAGAGGTAGCCGTCGGTCTGCGCGTAGAACACCTTGTTGCCGACCATGAAGGCGCCCCGCGTGTTCGACCACGCGATGCCACCGTCGGCGGCGGGCTCCGGTGCGGACGAGGCAGCCGTCGCGGTGAGACCGACGCGGCTGAGCGTGTCGGACGCCGCAGGCGGCGGCGTCGGGACACCGGCCCGGACGATCTCGATGCCGTTGACGAGCGGGTTCTCCACGACGTGCGTGAAGTCGAGCGTCACCTGGCCGCTGGCCGGCACCGTGAGGTTGATGGACTTCATCGTCCCCTTCTGGTCACCGACGTCGCCCACGATGTCGTAGTTCGTCAGCCAGGGGCTGCCGTTCGCGCTGACGCTGAAGACGCGCGATCCGACGGCGCTGGTGCACCCGCAGCGGTTGGCGAGGTAGAGCCGCACCTGCACGTCCGTGCCCGCCGCGATCGGGAACGTCCACCGCATCTCGTTGGCGTCGCCCGGGTCCCACCGCTCGCTGTCGAAGATCGACGACGGGGTCGAGCTCGGCACCGACGGGTCGATCGCCGCGCCGCTGCCCCAGCCGGCCGCGTTGCTGCCGTCGTTGTGCAGCGGGCTCGAGCCGCTGTCGTCGGCCCAGTCGGGACCGTTGTCGATGGCGGCGATCGCGCCGCCACCGGCGTTGACGCGGTACAGCACGTTGGTGCTCGTGGCGCCGCCGACCGGACCGCCCATGAAGACGCTGCCCGGGAGGGCGCCGACGTTCGTCTGCGCGAGCTGCGCGCCACCCGCGTACGGGAAGAGCGCGATCTTCTTGCGGAGGTAGCGGAAGTTGCCGACGTAGTCGGTGTTCGAGCCGATCCACAGGCCCTCGGAGGTCGCCAGGACGGCGTAGACCGCCTTGCCCGGGGGGTTGCGTCCCGGATTCCACTGCAGCGGACGGCCGCTCACGGGGTCGAGCGCCACGAGGCCGGGCCGCGGCACGGCGCCGGGGCCGGGGGTGTCACTGCCGTAGGGGTTGTTGCCCCACCGCTGGTGACCGCCGACGTAGACCGCGTTGTCGGTGATCTCGGTGCCCCACATCGTGTCGCCGCCGGTCTCGCTGACCCACGTCGGCTGGATGTCGGAGCCCGTCGCGTACGTCTCGAAGCGAGCTGCGGCGTCGCACAACGTGTTCGCGACGCCACCTCCCGTCGCCGCGACGACGAAGTACGAGCCGTCGGGCGAGTACGACACGCCACGGACGTACGAGTCGAAGGCCCAGTTGAAGCAGTAGGGGTTGTAGCGGTTGGTCTGCCAGTCGGGCGTCACGACCGCCGTCGCACCGGTCGTCGTGATCTGCGCGACCTGGTCACGGTCGAGGCCGTCGGCCGTGCGGAAGTTGCCGATCGCGACGATGCGGTCGCCGGACGGGCTGACGTCGAGGTTCCACGGTCCGACCGGGCCCTGGGCTCCGCTGCCCGTGTTGTTGTGGTGGCCGGCGAACTGGATGTTCATCCACGTGTGGTCGACGGCTCCGGTGGTCGCGTTGAGCGCGGCGATGCCGGCGTGGGCCCGCCCTCCCACCACGGTGAAGTTGCCGGCGACGACGAGGCGGTTGCCCACCTTGACCATGTCGTTGATGTTGCCCCAGGAGCCGAAGCCCGGGGTGACGAAGGAGCTCACGACGGTGCCGCTCGTCAGGTTGACGAGCGCGACGTTCTTGATCGCCGCGGTGCCCACCTGCGTGAAGCTGCCACCGACGTAGGCCGTGTCGGTCGTCGGGCCGGGCACGATGGAGTCGACCTCGCCGTTGAAGGCGAGGTTGAAGCCGGAGAGTGCGCCGGTGCTCGGGTTGAAGACGGCCACCCGGCTGCGGGCCTGGCCGTTGACGCTCGTGAAGTTGCCACCCATCACCATGGTGGAGCCCACCTTGGCGATGGCGCGGACGTCACCGTCGTCGACGGACGGCGTGTTCGCCGCCGGGACGGCGTTGACCATGGAGCTCGGCGTCGGTGGCGGCGCCGGCGGCTGCACGGCCACCGCGGCCGGGCCTCCCGCGGCCACGAGGCCGATGGCCATGCCGACGGCGGCAGCGGCCATGTTACGCAGTTTGTGCATCTGTACTCCCCCTCTAGGCGAAGCCGGGCGAGACTGATGCCGCCCGGTGTCAGGGGTGGCCACGTGATGTCGCGGCCGACTCCCCCGAGCCGCCCGACGTCCCCCATCCCGCACTTCCCCAACAGGAATGTAATCCGTCCGGAGCATCCCTGTTCGGGCTTTGCGCAGTTGGGTCCTCGACGGGGGCAGCTGACGCAAACCGCGCACATCGCCGAGGCCCGCGTGCCACTGTAAGGCGACGACACAGGTCGCGCCTGCGTGGCGCACGGAGACGGCGGGGGAAGCACACGTGGAGGAGAGTCGCTCGAACGAGGCTCTGCAGCAAGAAGTTCCGGGTCGCCGGCCGAGCGTGGGCGTCGTCGTCGCGACACGTGACCGCCCCGGCCCGCTCCGGGCGGCCCTGGCCTCCATCCTCGAGCAGGACTACGCCGGCGACATCGAGGTGGTCGTCGTCTTCGACCAGAGCGAGCCCGACCTCTCGCTCGAACGGGCGGACGACGCCCGGCGTGTCCGTGTCGTCACGAATGCCCGTACTCCCGGCCTCGCCGGTGGGCGCAACACCGGCATCCTCGAGCTGGACACGCCCTACGTCGCCTTCTGCGACGACGACGACGAGTGGCTGCCCGGGAAGCTCGAGGCACAGGTCGCGCTGCTCGAGTCACGGCCTGACGCCGTCTTCTGCACGACCGCCATGCGGGTGACGTGGCAGGGGCAGACGACCGACCGGCTCGCCGGCGTCGACGAGGTGACGCTCGACCACCTCGCACGGTCGCGCATGGCGATGCTCCACTCGTCGGCCTTCGTCTTCCGGCGCGTGGCCGCGCTCGAGCAGTTCGGGCTCGTCGACGAGACCCTGCCCAAGAGCATGGCGGAGGACTGGGACCTGCTCATCCGCGCGGCGCGCGTGTGCCCGGTCGTGCACATCGACGTGCCCTACGTCCTCGTCGTGTGGGGCGCCAGCTCCTACTTCAACGACGCCTGGTTCGACCGCAACGAGGCCCACCAGTGGCTCATCGACCACCACCCCGAGTTCTCGGCGTCCGCGACGGGCCTGGGGCTCATGCACGGCAAGCTCGCGTTCGGCAACGCCGCCGTCGGGCAGCGTCGCCGCGCCCTGCAGCACGCAGGCGTCGCGCTCCGCGCCAACTGGCACGAGCCGCGGGCGTACCTCGCGCTCGCCGTCGCCGCGGGGGTGCCGGCCCGGGTGGTGACCGAGACGCTCAACAAGCGCGGGCATGGCATCTGAGCCCCGCCCGAGACGCCTGAAGGGGTGGCCCGCCGCGGCGGGCCACCCCTTCGTGCGCGCCCGTCGGCCCGACGGGCGGCGCGTCAGTTCGACTGCGTAGCAGTGGCTTTCGCCTTCGCCGCGGCGGCGGCCTTCGCCTTCGCTGCGGCAGCGGCCTTCGCCTTGGCAGCGGCAGCAGCCTTTGCCTTCGCCTTCGCGGCGGCCCTGGCCTTGGCGCGGGCGGCCGCCTTGGCCTGGGCGGTGGCCAGGGCCCTGGCCTTGGCCTGCGCGGCCGCAGCCGCGCGCGCCTTGACCCGGGCCGCCTTGGCCCTCGCCCGCGCCTCGGCCTTGGCCCGGGCGTTCGCCGCGGCCTTGGCCTCGGCCGCGGCCTTGGCCTTCTCGTTGGCGATCTGCTGCGGCGACTTCTCCTCGCGGCCACCGCCCAGACGGAAGGGGACGGTCTTCGTCGCGAGTTCGTCGCGGCACGGCCGGAGCACGAACTCGAGGGTGGCGCGCTCGCGGGCGTCGACGCTCAGCCCGTACCGGGCCTTGACGGTGATCTGGCGGGCGGCGAAGGCGCAGCGGTAGGCCTTGTTCGCCGGCTGCCAGCCGGGCGGCTCGCTCGCCCGCTCCCGGGCGGCCGCCGCGTCGACGGCGACCAGGTCGAGCGAGTCGTTCGCGAAGGCGGCGCGCTTGCTCGCCGTCCAGGCGGCTGCGCCGGACCGCCACGCCTCGCGCAGGGGGACGACGTAGTCGACCTGCACGGCCTTTGAGGTCTTCGGCCCGCGGACGTAGGCGATGGTCTTGCCGGTGTACGGGTCACGCAGGCTGCCGCGCAGCACGGAGCAGCCATTGCTCTTGGCGGCGAGCACGAGCTTGGTCATGTCGCGACGGAGCACGTCGTTGCGGGTGTCGCACCCGTTGCCGTCGACGTCGAGGTCGATCGCACCGAAGCGGGCCCGGGAGAACCCGGTGACGGGCCCGGGGTCGGCGGTCTTGAGGCGTGCCAGCAGGGCCAGGGCCGAGCCGGCCTTCGGCGGAGGCAGCACGACCGGAGCCGGGTCGGCGGTGATCGTCTCGCGCGGCGCCGCGGTGGGGGTCCAGTAGGTCGGAGGCACGTACGTCTGACCGGTCGCCCCCGTCGACCCCCCGGAGCCGGACGGGGTGCAGCCGGCGACCACGACGAGAGACCCGCCGACAGCCGCCAGGACCAATCGGCCGCCCAGGCCCCCGCGGGCAGTTCCTCGCACGTGCTCCCCCATTCGTCGCAGCGACTTCGAGCGTACGACAGCGCCACCGACGCCGAGGCTGAAACGGCAACTCCCGCCGAGGGGCCCGTCGCCGGCACCGGCCGCGCAGGTGCCGGTCGGCCGGCCCGGTCAGGACCGCGGGCCCGCCGACAGCTCGTCGGCGGGCACGTCGAGCACGAAACGAGCGGCGTCGAGCCGGGCCCGCACGTCGCTCGTGACGGACTCGATGGTCTCCAGCTCTCCCGGCGCGAGCCGGGCACGCCACGACTCGGCGACCTCGCTCGGCTTGCGGTGGAAGTTGTGCAGCTCGCCGGAGTCGACCGCTCCGGTCTCCTGCCTCAGCTCGGCGTCCGACTCCGCCGACCACTCGAGACCCAGGGCCGTGAAGAGCCGACGCGCCGCACGCTCGCCGCCGGCCGCGAGCTCGGCGTGCGACACGACGAGCAGACCGGGCACCCTCGCGGCGTCGTTGAGCGCCATCCCGTAGAGCGCGTTCCAGAAGCGGCCCATCGCCTCCGGCTCGTCGACCTCGCCCGGACGCGGCTGCTCGTCCGCCGGGTGCGCGCGCGACGCCCTCGCGTTGTGGGCGCGGACCACGGGCGCCAGCTCCTCGAGGTCCGGCTGCCAGCCCATCCGCCGGTAGCTGACGAGGGCTGCGCCGGGGTGCCGGTAGACGAGCACCGTCGACGCCCCCGTGGCACGGGCGACGGCCGGCAGGCTCAGCATCGCGAAGGGGTCCTTGAGGATGTTGCGGGTGCCGGGCAGCACCGCCGCCCACTGGCGCCTGCCGTAGCGGCTGTAGACCCACGGGTTCGTGCCGCGGTAGGCCGAGCGCAGCGCGCGCGTCTGTCGCGGCGTCAGTGACTCGAGGCTCGCCCAGCCGGGCAGCGTGCGCCCGAGGGCGTACTGCCGGCCGCGCGGGTTCATCGGCTCACGACCGGTCAGCGCGGTTCCCGGCGCCGTCGCCAGCAACCGGGCCACCCACGTGTTGCCCGATCGCGGCATGCCGCTGACGAGAACTGCACCATGACGGTCCATCCGATCTGCCTCCCCCGGGATCACGCGTTCGAGACGATCCTAGGGAACGCCCGCGGATTGCGGGCGGCATTGCGATTGCGCCACATTGGCCCACCTCTGCCTGCCTATACTTCAACCCCATGTGACACGCACGCGCGGAACTCCTCCGACGCCGTTATCCAGGTAGGGGAGACCTCGTGGCCTTCGCCAGCAGCAGCACACCCGTCCGCGGCCGACACCGCCGCCGACGGCTGCCCGTGGCGGCCCTCGCAGTCACCACCGTGGCCCTCGCCGCCTGCAGCGCAGAACAGCAGCCGACAGCGGCGCCCACGGCGTCCGCGCGGTGCGCCGTCTCGGCCCAGCTCGTGCCGGCCTGCGGCGTGCTCCTCGGGGTCACGCCCCCCGACCCGACCGCGAGCTCGCTCGCGGCCGCCGACGCCGCGGCCGCCCGTCCGTACGACTTCGTCTACCGCTTCCACGACCTCGATGCCGCGATCCCCGACGAGGTGGACCGGTCGGTGGTCGACGCCGGCCGCCTGCTGCACGTCGCCATCGGCACGCGCCAGCACCAGAAGAACGGCCGCACCTACACCTGGCGCGAGGTGGCCGACGGCGTCGTGGACGCCCAGCTGACGGCGCAGGCCAAGGGCATCGCCGGTCTCAAGGTGCCGGTGTGGGTCACCTTCGACCACGAGCCCGACAACGGGACGAAGCAGCCGCGCGGCTCGGGCGCCGACTACGTCGAGGCGTGGCGTCACGTGCACGAGGTCTTCGCCGCGGCCGGGACGACGAACGCCGTGTGGGTGTGGGTCGTCACGGGTGCGAGCGAGAGCCTCGACCGCGTGGAGCAGTTCTGGCCGGGCAACGACGTCGTCGACTGGGTGAGCTGGGAGTCCTACAACCCGGCCGGCTGCCGCGCCGGCCGTCTCGACCCCTCGCGCTGGAAGAGCTTCGAGGCGGCCCTGCTCGTCTTCCACGACTGGCTCACGAAGAACGGGGCCCGCGTCGGCATCGACCTCTCCAAGCCCCAGATGATCAGCGAGTCGGGCTCGGTCAAGGATCCGAGCAACCCGGACCGCCGGGCCGCCTGGTACCGCGACATCGAGTCGGCCCTGAGCCGCTACCCGCAGATCAAGGCGGTCGGCCTCTGGGACCACACGGGCAACAACATCTGCGACTACCGGTTCTCGGAGGAGGCCCCCGTCCAGGCCGGCGTCGACACCCTGCTCACCTCGCCGCGGCTGAGCCAGACCCAGGTCCCCTGAGGCCCGGCGCCGGCCCGGGCCGGCGCCGGCTGTCCCGAGCCCGCGGCTCGGGTGCCGCCCGCCGCGGCGTCGTCAGCGGGTCAGCTCGAAGGCCGCCGGCACCCCGAGCCTCACCCGCGTGGCGAGGGCCCGGCGCAGGTCGTCCGCCGTCAGCGACCGCGGGTCGCGCGAGACGGCGATGCCGCGCGCGCCGAGGTCCTCGGCGATGAGCAGCTGGTGGTCGTCGACGTGCTCACCCCGCGCCGCACGCCGAGGCAGAAGCACCGGGCAGAGACCGGCGTCGAGGGCCGACAGCGCCGACCCGATGCCCGCGTGGGCGATGACGAGGTCGGCTGCCTCGACGGCCTCGCGCATCTCCTGGGCGGGCACCGACGCGCGCCCGTCGACGGGGAGCCCCGAGACGTCGGTGCAGCCGAACTGCCACAGCACCTCTGCGTCGGGGGTGATGACGTCGGGCAGCACGTCGACGAGCGCCTCGACGGCAGAACGGAATCCGTAGGTCCTCATCGTCCCCAGCGTCACGACGACCCGCTGCGCACGGGCCAGGGGCCGGGCCGAGTCCTCGGCCTCGTAGGCGTCGAACAGCGACACCCCGTGGCGCCACCGATCGTCGGCCCAGCCGGGATACTGCGTGTAGAGCCGGAGCCCGGGCAGCCGCGACACGAGGCGCCCCGTGAGGCTCGGGCCCTGCGACCGCGCCGCGCTCTCGACGTAGTGCGACGAGCGGCCCAGGGCGCGTGCAGCGCCGAGGAAGGGCACGGCGATGGCCGCGCCCGTCGACACGACGAGGTCGTAGCCCCCCTGCCGCACGATCCGCAGGGCCTCGCGGCTCACGGCGAGCGTCGCCGCGAGGTCGCGCGGGGCGATGTAGCGCACGTAGTGGACGGTCTCACCGGCGAGCAGGGACCGCGACTGGGCGTCGTCGAAGGTGGCCCACTCGACCTCGCCGAGCGAGGGCATGCGCCGTCGCAGGCGCGTCAGCTCCTCGAGGTGGCCACCCGTGGAGGCCACGAGCAGGGTTCGCCGCACCGCGGCGCGGTCCCGCCCCCCGCGGCGGCCGCGGCCACCGTCCCACAGCTGCATGCCCGTCAACGCCCTGCGCCTCCCCCGGTCGTTCCTCGCCCCAACGGTAGGGCAGCGCCGTTCGCATATCGCCGAAACCGCTGAGACCGCATGGTTCCTCGCCTATATTCCTGATCACTGGTGGTGGAGCCGGGGGGCCCGCTTCGTGTCGTCCGTCCTCTGTCAGACCGATCGACGTCGCGACAGGACCGAACCCATGCAGCTGAGAACCCACGTGCCCAAGCCTCTCCACGGACTGAGCCGGGCGGCATACGCGCGCCTCGGTCAGGCGACCCGGTCGTTCCGGGCCCTCCCCGACTTCATCGTCATCGGCGGGCAGCGGTGCGGCACGACGTCGCTCTTCAAGAACATCGCCGAGCACCCGCAGGTGCTGCGGCCGGGGATCGAGAAGGGGATCGACTACTACTCGCTCTACCCCGAGCGTGGGATCGACTGGTACCGCGGCAACTTCCCCGTGCGGGGGCTGGCGCGCCTGCGCACGCTCCGCCACGGCGAGCCCCAGGTCTTCGAGGCCTGCACGTACTACATGTTCCACCCCTTCGCGATCGAGCGGATCGCGAAGGACCTCCCGGACGTCAAGCTCGTCGCCATGCTCCGCGACCCCGTGGAGCGCGCCTTCTCGGCCTACAAGCACGAGTTCGCCCGCGGGTTCGAGACCGAGCCCGACTTCGTCCGGGCCCTCGAGCTCGAGGACGCCCGCCTCGAGGGCGAGGTGGAGCGCATGGCGGCGGACCCGACGTACGAGAGCCACGCGCACCGCCACCACGCCTACCGGGCCCGCGGGCAGTATGCCGAGCAGCTCGAGCGGGTGTTCGCCCACTTCCCGCGCGAGCAGGTCTTCGTCTGCGACAGCGAGTCGTACTTCGCCCAGCCCGCCGAGCAGTACCGCGACCTCACGCGCTTCCTCGGTCTCGAGGACTACCTGCCGGCGCGCTTCGACCAGTTCAACGCGCGCCCGAGCAAGCCGATGCCCGAGGAGGCCCGCGCTCGACTCGTCGAGCACTACGCCCCGCACGACCGCGCCCTCACCGAGCTGCTCGGCCGCCAGCCGGGCTGGATCTCCGTCTGAGCGTGGCACCGCCCCCGCGGGGGCGGTGCCACGGTCGCACGGTGACGCGGATCAGCGGGCGACGCGCTCGCTGACCCGCTCGTCGTCCCCGTCCGAGTCGTGGTGCGCCGGCGCCTCGTGCGACGCCACCTCGTCACGGCGCGGAACGTCCCGGCGCGGAACGTCCTGGCGCGGCGCGTCCCGGTCGAGCACGACGACGGTCACGACCATGGTGACGAGGAGCATGAGCCCGAAGACGAGACCGGCCGCGACGTCGGTCACCCAGTGCTCGAGGTTGAAGGTGCGTGCGTACGCCTGGATCGTCGCGCACACGGCGACGAACGCGCCGCCGGCGACCCACACGCGACGGTCGCGCACCCGCGCGCCCCACAGCAGCAGGAAGACGATGAGGCCGTAGACGAGCACGACCCTCGCGCAGCCGCCGCTCGGGAACGAGCCGAGCGTCGTCGGCGGGTGACCGCGGTCGACGACGAGCTTGAGCAGGTCCTGCAACGTCTTCTCGAGGACGTAGCCGACGGGGAGCACGACGAGCGGCACCCACCACTGCCGCCGGCGCCACAGCACGCGCCACAGGACGGCGAGGACGACGGCGAAGACCGCCGTCAGGGTCTGCGTCTGGGTGAGCCCACCGATGTTCGTCAGGGTGAGCCAGCTGCGCGACCACCAGCCGGGGGCGTCCGCCACCCGGGCGACCCACCACTCGTAGACCGGCACGTCGAACGACTGCTCGGTCAGCTTGATCGGCCACCCGACGGGCCACAGCACGGCGACGACGAGTCCACCGCCGGCCAGCACGACGACGAACGCCGTCACCAGGCGGCCGAGCTGCTCCACCGCGGTGTCGAGGACCACGGAGGTGCGGTGGCGGGTCGACCGCCACCACGACGGTTCTCGCCACTGGGGCGCGGTGACCACGGCCGCCAGGCCCACCGCCGCGACGACCACCAACGAGACGACCCCCACCAGCACGGCACCGTTCATCGCACCCCTCCGGAATCCGGAAACCCAGCGCCCGGTTTCTGCGATTCACCCCGGTCGCCCCCGACTGCAGATTAACGTTGAACCCGGGAGTCACGGACGAGATTGGCGCAGAGGCGCTGCGGGCGTGACATGGGAGATGGCAGGGGGACGGTGTGTCCGGTTCGGTGATGACGGCTGCGCGCAGGTCTGCCCGGCCCTCCCCCACCGCGCCCCCGGGCGCTGGTCCGACCACGCCTCGGACCGAGTCCCCGGCCGGGCCCCCGGCCCCGCGGTCGCGCCACCGGACCTCCGCCTGGCTCGGCCCCGGCTGGCCGCTCGCGGTCGCCCTGTGCGGTTTCCCGCTCTGGTGGGTGCTGGGCATCTCCGCCTTCGTCGGCCCGTTGGCCGCGGTCTTCATGCTCGTCGAGCTGGCCCGCCGTCGGGCGCTCAGCGTTCCCAAGGGTTTCGGCTGGTGGGCCCTGATCCTCGTGTGGGTCGCCCTCGGCGTCGTCGTGCTCCAGGTGAACGCACCGGGAGCCGTGCCCGGCTACTCGTCCGGCCGCTACTTCACGTGGGCCTTCCGGCTCTCGTGGTACGTCACCGCCACGGTGACGCTGCTCTACGTCGGCAACCTGCGGCACGAGCTGCCGACCTGGCGGGTCAGCCGCATCCTCTCGTGGATGTTCCTCACCATCGCCGCGGGCGGCTGGATCGGGATGCTCGCCCCGCACCTCGACTTCCCGTCGCTGCTCGAGGCGGTGCTGCCGCACCGCGTCGCCAGCCAGCCCTTCGTCAACTTCCTGATCCACCCGGCCGTGGTGCAGGACAACATGAACTCGATCTCGGCGCCACGGCCGAGCGCACCGTTCGGCTACGCCAACATCTGGGGCCTCAACTTCGCGGTCTTCGTGCCGTTCTTCATCCACGCGTGGTTCGGCGCCGAGGCCGGGTGGCGACGCAGCTGGGCACCGCCGCTGCTCCTGCTCGCGCTCGTGCCGGCCGTCGCCTCGCTCAACCGCGGCCTGTGGCTCGTCCTCGTCGGCGCGGCCGTCCTCGTCGCCGTCCTCTCGGCCCTGCGTGGCCGGGTCGGCGTCCTGGCCCTGCTCGTGGCGGGCGGGCTCGTGCTCGGCGCCCTGCTCGTGCTGACCCCGGCCGGCGACATGATCGCCTTCCGGCTCGCGAACGGCATGAGCGAGAGCACCCGCAGCAACCTCGGCCTGGCGACGGTCGAGAGCGTCACGACCGGTTCGCCGGTCGTCGGCTTCGGCACGACCCGTGACGTGCAGGGCAGCTTCCTGTCGATCGCCGGCGGCGACAGCGGGCTGTGCCCCTCCTGCTCGCCCCCGGCGCTGGGCACCCAGGGGCACCTCTGGCTCGTCGTCTTCTCGCAGGGCCTCGTCGGCCTGTTCTTCTACCTCGCGTTCTACGTCGGCTGGTTCGTGCGCGGGCTGCGCATCCGCACCGTGCCCGCCACGGTGGGCGTCGTCGTGCTCTTCGCGCACCTGCTCACCCTGCCGATCTACGACTACATCGGGATCGCGATGGTCCCCGTCATGGTGGCCGTCGCGTTCCTCTGGCGCGAGCTCGACGCCAAGGCCGAGCGGGCCGGCAACCCCGGAGCCTCCGGGTCGCAGAGCGTCGCCTCGTTCCTGCGCCTGCTCCAGCAGAACACCGCCGTGCTGCTCGTCGCCGCCGTGCTCGGCACCGCCGCCGCGTGGTTCACCGTCGCGCAGAACACGAGCCGCGGCGTCGCGACCCTCTCTGTCTACCTCGAGCCCGAGCCCGCCTACCTCACCGACGACGGACCGCCGAGCACGATGGACACCGAGGCCTTCCTGGCCCGTGACGACCGCGTGCTGTCGGCGATGTCGGAGGCCGTGGGACACCCGGTCACCGCCCGCGACGTCTTCATCTCGGCCAACCCGAACACCCGCATCCTCAACCTGCGCTACGAGGGGCTCGACGTGCGCGACGCCGCCGTGGGTGCCAGGGCGGCGCAGAGCGCGATCCTCCAGCAACGGGCCGACCGGCTCTCGTCGCTGCAGAAGTCGGTGCTCAAGGTGCTGAGTGCGCGCTCGGCATCCCTCGACGCCTCGGTCAACGCGCTCGAGGACCAGCTCGCGGCGCTCGAGGGCAAGCAGACCCTCGACCTCACGCTCGAGGTGCAGGCCATGCGCGACACCCGCGCGCGCCTCATCTCGACGGCCGGCGTCATGCACTCGCGCATCGGTCGTGCCTCGAGCGACAGCTTCCAGTCGGGCGGTGACGTCGTGCGACCGGTGGTCGCCACCGACTCGGAGACGAGCCTGCGCTCCATCCTGCTCAGCGGTGCGCTCGTCGGCCTGCTCGTCGGCCTCGGCATCGGCCTCGCCCGCCGGGCCCTCACGCACCGGCTGGGCCAGGGCCGCTGGCTCTTCGCCGAGACCGGCCTGCCCCTGCTCGCGGTGCAGTGGGCCAACGAACCGGTGAGTCGCCACCACGCGGCCGCCCTGCTCCGCCAGGCCCCGGACCCGGTGCTCGTCAACGTCGACGGGTCGGCAGAGGCCCGCGACGTCATCAGCTCGCTCGAGGCCTGGCGCGAGTCCGGCCTCGTCGGCGAGGACCCCACCGGCCGTCCGGGAGCCGTCGTGCTCGTCGCCCGCACCGTCACCCGCACCCGCGCCGTCCGCGCCGCCATGCGGCGCCTCTCGAGCGCGGGGCACGAGCTGGCGGGGGTCGTGCTCACCCGCTGAGCCCGACCACGGACCGCAACCGCACAACTTCAGCATTCCGCACCACCCGTGAGACACCCGAACCTAACCTTTGAACGTCGACCAGACGCTTCCCGTAGGAGGACCCGTGACGGCCTTGCCGCAGAACGACGCCCGACCCTCGTTGGTGGGCGATGCCCTTCGTCGGCGCTGGCCGATCGTGCTGCTCACCGCAGCGCTCGTCGTGGGGGCGGTCGCCGCCTACGCGTTCTCCGTCGCGTCGACCTACACCTCGACCGCGCAGGTGCTGCTGCGCCCGACGCCGGGCAACGCGCTCTCGCCCGACTCGGCGAAGAACGCGCAGCAGATCACCGTCGCGATGGAGACGGAGGCCGGCCTGGTCAACTCGCCCGGCGTCGCCGCCTACGTCTCGCAGCTGATGCGCAAGGACTACCCGGCGGCCTCGCCCGACGTCGACGCCGTCATCTCGACGAACACCCAGATCGTCCAGGTCTCGTTCACGGGTGACACCGCGCAGGAGGCGCAGCAGGTCGCCGAGGCCTACGCCAAGGGCTTCCTGCAGTACCGCCTCTCCGAGACCCAGAAGACGCTCGACCGCGAGCTGCGCCAGCTGAAGACGCAGGAGAAGGTCGCCCAGGACAACCTCAAGGAGGCGACGGCCGACGCCTCGGTCGACCGCCCCACGGCCCAGGCCGTCGCGCGCGTGCAGCTCTACTCGAGCCGCCTCGCGAGCACGCAGGACCTCATCGGCGAGACGAACGCCACCGACACGAACCCCGGCGCCATCATCATCCCGGCGTCCTCGCCGACGAAGCCCAACGGCATCAGCCCGGTGCTGCTCCTGCTCGCCGGTGCGCTGCTCGGACTCGGCTTCGGCGTGGCGCTCGCCGTGTGGCGCGAGCGCACCGACGACCGCATCCGCGCCACCGTCGACCCGTCGAGCATGGGCCTGCCGATCCTCGGCTCGGTCCCCGCAGGCGGCGAGGACCACGACGAGGACCGCACCGAGGCGTTCCGCCAGATCCGCGCCGGCGTCCTCGTCGCCACGGACGAGCCGCTCGTGCTGGCCGTCGCGCCGGTGACGGACGACGTGCACGTGCGCACCTCGTGCTTCGCGACGGTGGAGCTCGCCCGCTCGCTCTCCGACGCCGGTCGCCGCGTCGTCGTCGTCGACGCGACCGCGCCGGCCGCCGGTCTCGACCGCGTGCTGGGCGCCGACCACCCGGGCGGCCTCATGGAGCTGCTCGCCGCTCCCGTCGACGCCGACCCCTACGCCGCCGCCTCCCCGGCCTCGGCTGCGGACCGCGCCGCCGGGGCCGCCGCCTCATCCGCCGCCGACCTCGCGCGCGACGTCACGACCTCGCTGCGCGACGCGCAGGGCTTCGTCGTCCTCCCGTCCGGCACGACGACGCGTGAGCCCGCCGACCTCGTCGCGAGCGACCGGATGCGCCTCGTCGTCGAGCACCTGCGCGCCGAGTTCGACATCGTGCTGCTCGCGGCCCCGTCGGCCACGACGTCGCAGGGCAACGAGGTCTGCATGGCCGCGGACGCCACGGTGCTCGTCGTGACGGAGCGGCGCACACGGGCCACCGAGGTCGGCGAGGCGCTCGAGCGCGCCGCCCGGCTCGGCATCCGCTACATCGGCCTCGTCGCGCTCCCGCGACGCCTCGGTGCGGTCGGCGCGCACGAGGGCTCACGCGGCGCCGGCAACGACGCCTCGGTGGGTGGCTCGCGCGGCGCGGCCGGACGCTCGTCCTCGCGCCCGTCCGCCGCGACGGCGGCCGACGACGGCTCCGCGGACGGCGCAGGCGCCCTGGCCGGCGCGCGTGGCGTCGGCCGACGCGATGCCTGACGAACCCGCCCTCATGGCCCCGCCCGAGCGGCCGGGCGAGGACTACGTCGTCGAGATGCTGCGGACCCTGTGGCCCGACCCCGCGGTCGTATGCCGGGTCGGGCCGGGCACGGTCGTGCGCGGTCGGCGGGTGGCCCGGTTTGCCGCCCTGCCCAACGCCGACCGACCCCGCGCCCTGCTGCCCCGCGCGCCGCGGGCGGCCGCTGCGGCGGCCCTCGCCCGGCTGACGGACGGCCCGGGCGCGGCGGCGCGCCTGCGCTCGACCGGCCTGAGGCTGCTCGCCTCCGCCGGGCTCGTGCGCGCGCTCCCCCAGGGCTTCGTCGTGACGGCACCGGCGGACGCGGTCGTCGACGACGTCGCGAGCCACCTCGAGTCGGCGCTGGGGCGACCGCTCGCCGTGAGCCTCAAGATCGGACCCGTGCGGGCCGTGCAGAAGCCCGTGCTCCACCTGCTCTCGCCGGACGGTGCGACGGTCGGCTACGCCAAGATCGGCACGACCGGCTTCTCGGCGTCCCTCGTGCGCACCGAGGCGGCCGCCCTGCGCCTGCTCGGGACCCACGAGTGGACCCACCTCCGGGTGCCCACCGTGCTGCACGACGGCCGGTGGCAGGGCCACGAGGTGCTCGTGCAGGAACCCCTCGAGGGGCGCCCGTGGGCGGGCGAGCGGGACGCCGTGCGCGCCGCGATGGTCGAGGTCGCCCGGAGCCAGGGCGTCGCCCACCACCTGCTGCGCGAGAGCCGCTGGTGGAAGGACCTCGAGGGCCGGATCGAGCGCCTTCCCGCCGGCGACGCCACCGACGCGCTCCGTGACGCCGCCCGGCGCCTCGTGACGTCCCGTGGCGGCGAGAGCCTGTCCTTCGGCTGCCGGCACACCGACTGGGCGCCGTGGAACATCGCCATGGACGGCCCGACGGTGCTCGTGTGGGACTGGGAGCAGTTCGAGCAGGACGTGCCCCTCGGTCTCGATGCCGTGCACTTCGACCTGCAGCAGCTCGTCGTCCTGCAGTCGGTCGACCCGCGGGAGGCCTACGACCGGCTGGTGCGGACCGCGCCGGGCGTCGTCGGCGCGTTCGGTGTGCCGACCGAGCAGGCTGCCCTCACGGTGGCGCTCTACCTGCTCGAGACGACGTGCCGCTACCTGCAGGACGGCGAGACAGGCACCCGGCTCTCACGGGTCGACCTCTGGCTGCGCGACACCCTCGCCGACCTCGACGGCGCCCTCGAGCGGGAGCTCCGCCGCGTCGGGCTCGAGCGGGCGGGAGGCGTCGGTGGTGGCTGAGCGGACGGTCAGCCCCGAGCGCTCCGAGCCCTCGCTCCCCCCTCCGGCCGCCGGTGCCGAGGACACCTCCCCCGCCCTGCGCCGGATCGCGCGCGGTGGCACGGCCAACCTCGTCGGGGCCGCGGTGACGGGTGTGGCCCAGTTCGCGCTCACCGTCGTCGTGACGCGCCTGCTGAGCCAGGCCGAGGCCGGTGTCTTCTTCTCCACCACCTCGCTCTTCCTGCTCGCCGTGGTGGTCGGCAACCTCGGCTCCAACGTCGGGCTCGTCTACTTCCTCTCGCGGTGCCGGGCGCTCGGGCGCACCGACCTCGTCGGCGCCTACCTGTCCGCGGCCCTGCGGCCCGTCGTCGTCGTGTCGGTGCTGCTCGCCGTCGGGCTCTTCGTGTCCGCGCCCGAGCTGGCCCGCATCACGGTGCCCGACCAGGCCGAGCTCGGCTCGACGGTGCTGCGCGTCCTCAGCCTCTTCATCCCCCTCGCCTCGCTCGAGAACGTCACGCTCGCCGGCACCCGGGGACTCGGCACGATGCGGCCGAACATGCTCGTGGCCCTCGTCGGCCGCCCCGTGCTCCAGCTGCTGCTCGTCGCCCTGGCCCTCGTGCTCGGCCTCCACGTCGCAGCGGTGAGCGCCGGCTGGTCGGTCGCCTACCTCGCGACCGGGGTGGCGGCGATCGCGTGGCTGCGTCGACTGGCCCGCGCCGCGCGGCACGACGCCACCGGGACGGCCGCCACGGCTCCGCCTGCCGGCGACGCGCAGGACGAGCCGGACGCACACCGCGTCGGTAGGCAGTTCTGGGCCTTCAGCTCGCCGCGCGCGCTCACGAGCATCCTCCAGATCGCGATGCAGCGGCTCGACATCGTGCTCGTGGGTGCGCTCGCCGGCGCCGGTGCCGCGGCCGTCTACACCGCCGCGACCCGCTTCGTCGTCGTCGGGCAGACGCTCGGCACGGCCCTCGGCAACGCGAGCGACCCGAGGATCGCCGAGGGCATGGCCCGCGACGACCGCACCGACGTGAGCCGGATCTACCAGACCTCGACCGCGTGGCTCGTGACCCTCACCTGGCCGATGTTCCTCATGCTCGTCGTCTACCGCGACTCGATGCTCGCCGTCTTCGGCTCCGGCTACACCTCGGCCCAGTCGACGCTCGTCGTCCTGTCGCTCGCGATGCTCCTGTCGACGCTCTGCGGCACCGTCGACTCGATCATCATGATGGCCGGTCACACGAGCTGGAACCTTGCCAACGCCGTCGTCGCGGCCGCCGTGATGTTCGGCCTCGACGTGCTGCTCATCCCGACGTGGGGCGTCTTCGGCGCTGCCGTCGGGTGGGCGAGCGCGATCGTGGTGCGCAACGTCGTCGCTCTCGCCCAGGCCCGGATCGCCTTGCAGCTGCACCCCTTCGGCCGCGCGACCCTCATCGCGGTGGGCCTCGTGCTCGTGTCGTTCCTGCTCGTGCCGCTCCTCACGCGCGCGGCGCTCGGCTCGGGGCTGACGGCCATCGTCGTCTCCGCCGTCGTCGGAGGGCTGCTGTGGCTCGCGGGGCTGCGGGTCTTCCGCGGACCGCTCGACCTCGCGGCGCTCGGCGCCCTGCGTGGTCGAGGTCGGCGCCCCTCCGCGTCCTGAGCCCGCAGGCCGCGTCCGGCCCCGCCCGGACGCCCGAAGGTCCCGCCCGTCGGTGACGGGCGGGACCTTCGGTGTGCACGGCGACCGGGGCCGCCAGGCGCTCAGGCGGCGTCGGTGATCATGCCGGCAGCGACGGTGCGGTTCGTCGCCTCGTCGATCAGCACGAAGCCTCCGGTGCTCCGGTTGCGGCTGTACTCGTCGCACATGAGCGGCACGGTCGTGCGCAGACGCACGCGGCCGATCTCGTTGAGCGTCAAGGTGGTTGCTGCCTCGTCGCGATGCAGCGAGTTGATGTCGAGCCGGTAGTTGAGGTCCTTGACGATCGTGCGGGCCGTGCGCGTCGTGTGCTTGATCGCGTACTTCGCGCCGACCCGGAACGGCGTCGTCTCGTCCATCCAGCAGATCATCGCGTCGACGTCCTGGGCGACGTGGGGACGGTTCTGCGGTCGGCAGATCATGTCGCCACGCGAGACGTCGATGTCGTCCTCGAGCCGGATCGTCACCGACATCGGCGGGTACGCCTCGTCGATCTCGCCGTCGGCCGTCTCGACCGCCTTGACCTTGGTCGTGAAGCCCGAGGGCAGCACCATGACGTCGTCACCCTTGCGGATCGACCCGCCCGCCACCGTCCCGGCGTAGCCGCGGTAGTCGTGCCACTCGTCGGACTGCGGTCGGATGACGTACTGGACGGGGAACCGCACGTCGATGAGGTTGCGGTCGCTCGCCACGTGGACGTTCTCCAGGTGGTGCAGCAGGCTCGGACCGTCGTACCACGGCATGTTCTCCGAGCGCGTCACGACGTTCTCGCCGTGGATCGCCGAGACGGGGATGACCGTGAGGTCGGGCACCCGGAGCTTGGCCGCGAACGCGGTGAACTCCTCGTGGATGCGCTGGTAGACCTCTTCGGAGTAGTCGACGAGGTCCATCTTGTTGACGCACAGCACGATGTGCGGCACCTGGAGCAGGGTCGCGAGGAACGCGTGCCGCCGGCTCTGCTCGACGATGCCCTTGCGGGCGTCGACGAGCACGAGGGCGAGGTCGGCCGTCGAGGCCCCCGTCACCATGTTGCGCGTGTACTGCACGTGCCCCGGGGTGTCGGCGATGATGAACTTGCGCTTGGGCGTCGCGAAGTAGCGGTAGGCGACGTCGATGGTGATGCCCTGCTCCCGCTCGGCCCGGAGGCCGTCGGTCAGCAGCGCGAGGTTGACGTGCTCGTCGCCGCGCTCCCGGCTGACCTTCTCGACGGCGTCGATCTGGTCGGAGAACGCCGTCTTGGTGTCGTAGAGCAGACGCCCGATGAGCGTGGACTTGCCGTCGTCGACCGAGCCGGCCGTGGCGAAACGCAGGATGTCCATCAGAAGTACCCCTCACGCTTGCGATCTTCCATCGCAGCCTCGCTGAACTTGTCGTCGCCGCGGGTCGCGCCGCGTTCGGTCACCCGGGTGGTGGCGATCTCCTCGATGACCTTCTCCACCGTGTCCGCGTCGGAGACGACGGCGGCGGTGAGGCTCGCGTCGCCGACCGTGCGGTAGCGCACGCGGACGGTTGAGACCTCCTCGCCGGGGCGGGGCTGCTTGTGCTCGTGGACGGCGTAGAGCATGCCGTCCCGCTCGAAGCACTCGCGGTCGTGGGCGAAGTAGATCGAGGGGAGGTCGATGCCCTCCTCGCGGATGTAGTGCCAGATATCGAGCTCGGTCCAGTTCGACAGCGGGAAGACCCGGATGCTCTCCCCCGAGCTGATGCGCCCGTTGAAGAGGTTCCACAGCTCGGGCCGCTGGTTCTTCGGGTCCCACTGCCCGAACTCGTCGCGGAAGGAGAAGATCCGCTCCTTGGCGCGCGCCTTGTCCTCGTCGCGCCGGGCCCCGCCGAAGATCGCCGTGAAGGCGTGCTTCTCGAGGGCCTCGAGCAGCACCGGGGTCTGGATGCGGTTGCGGGTGCCGTCACGTGGGGCGACGACGCTGCCGTTCTCGATGGCCTCCTCGACGCTCGCGACGATGAGCTGGATCCCGAGCTCGCCGACGCGTCGGTCGCGGAACTCGAGCACCTCGTCGAAGTTGTGCCCCGTGTCGACGTGCATGACCGGGAACGGGATCCGCGCCGGGTGGAACGCCTTCTGCGCGAGGCGCAGCATGACGATGGAGTCCTTGCCCCCCGAGAAGAGCAGGACCGGCCGCTCGAACTCGGCGACCACCTCCCGCATGATGTGGATGGCCTCGGCCTCGAGGACCCTCAGCTGGCTCAGCTGGTAGTCGGGTGTCTCCCGATTCACTGCTCTTCCCCCTTGGTCAGCTCGTCGATGACGGACAGCAGGTGCTCCGCGTGCTCCGGCCGGCAGATGACCAGGTCGGGCAGTCGCGGGTCGGACTGGTTGTAGCGCAGCGGCGACCCGTCGATGCGGCTCGTGTGCAGGCCTGCGCTGCGGGCCACGGCGACCGGGGCCGCCGAGTCCCACTCGAACTGGCCACCCGCGTGGACGTAGGCGTCGACCGTGCCGTCGAGGACGGCGGTGGCCTTGACGCCCGCCGAGCCCATGGGCACGAGCTCGGCCCCGAGGCGCGCGGCCAAGGCGGTCACGAACGCCGGCGGGCGGGTTCGGCTGACGGCCAGGCGGATCGGGCCGTCCACCGGTGCGGGCACCGCCGGCGGCTCGTCGGTGGCCAGGGTGTCGCCCATCGCGGGCCGCGACACGGCCCCGGCGACGAGCTCGCCGTCCTCCCAGAGCGCGACGTGCACGGCCCAGTCCTCGCGCGGGATCTCCGAGAACTCCCGGGTGCCGTCGAGCGGGTCGATGATCCAGACGCGGTCGGCCCCCAGCCGGCTCGCGTCGTCTGCGGCCTCCTCGCTCAGCACCGCGTCCGCGGGACGGTGGTGCTCGAGCTCGGCGGCCAGGTGCTGCTGCGACCGCTCGTCACCGGCTGCCTTGAGCGCGGCCGGCTCGAGGTCGGCCTGCTCGCGCCGCAGCTCGAGCAGCACGCGCCCTGCCGACTCGGCGAGTCGACGAGCGAGCCTCGCGTCGTCGAGCCGGTCGGTGACCCCGCCCCCCGGCGACGTCGTGTGTGGTGGCGCACTGTCCGTGCGCCCTTCCGTGAACCCCATCTGTGCCCCCCGCACGTCCGAATCTGGACACGAAGGATCGACGACACCGGCACCGTCGGCTGTGACGGTGTCTGCGTGTTCGGCGGCCCCCCCGCGCATGGTCAGGCGGCGCTCCGTGATGGCGCTCCGCCGTGCATTGGCTTCATGCTACGGCGGCCCCGCAGGCGTGTCCGGCGAATGGGCAAAGGTGCGGTTTGCGTGGTTGGGAACCCTCGGGGGGCCCAGATCGCCTGTCGTTCGGGCGAATCCCGCGCAGACCGGTCGGCGGGGTGCGAGCGGTCGGTCAGCGGGGGGCGTGGAAGCGCTGCTGGGCGTCGAGCAGACCGACGTCGACGAGCGCCTCGACGGCGTCCGCGCCCTCGTCGAGCAGGAAGGGGAGCACGTCGGCGCGCTCGGCCTTGGAGAAGTCCTTGAGCACGAAGTCGGCGGGGTCCTGGCGACCCGGCGGCCGGCCGATGCCGAGGCGCACCCGGAGGTAGTCACGGGTGCCGATCGAGCGGGAGACCGACCGCAGGCCGTTGTGGCCGCCCTCGCCCCCGCCCAGCTTGAGCCGCACGAGGCCCGCGTCGATGTCGAGCTCGTCGTGCAGCACGATGACGCGCTCCGCCGGCACGTCGTAGTACTTCGAGAGGCCGGCGACCGCGGAGCCGGACTCGTTCATGTAGAGCGAGGGCACCGCGAGCACGACCTTGGGGCCGCCGACCCGCAGGCGGGTCTCGGCGACCCGGGCGCGGGCGGCCTTGTGCGCCTTGAACGACGCGCGTCCACCGAGGGCACGGCCCGCGAGCTCGTCGACGGCCATGGCGCCGACGTTGTGCCGGTTGCCGGCATACCCCGGCCCCGGGTTGCCGAGCCCGATGACGAGCCAGGTGTCCATGGGGAGTCCGATCGGTGGGAGGTGTCGGTGGTCGGCCGGCGCAGGAGGGCCGGAGCGGGCACGGGCCCCGCCGAGCCGGAGCTCGGGCGGGACCCGTGGACGCAGGAGGTGGCGCGGGGCGCCACCGCCGAGGTGGTGCGACGGCTCAGGCGTCGTCGCCCTCGGCCTTGGCCTCGTCGCCCTCGGACTCGCCCTCGGCGGCCTCCTCGTCGGACTCGTCGCGCTCGATGCCGGCCTCGGCCTCGGCCTCGGCGAGCTCGGCCTCGAGCTCCTCGGCGGAGATGGCCTGCGTCACGTTGACGACCAGGGCCTCCTCGTCGGTGACGAGGGTCGCGCCCTGCGGCAGCTCGACGGCGCCGGCGAGGATCTGGGTGCCGGCCGTCAGGCCCTCGACCGAGACGACGACGTTTTCGGGGATGTCCGTGGCGAGCGCCTCGACCTGGAGGGTGTTGTTGTCGAGCGTGACGACCGTCTCGGGAGCGGCCTCGCCCTCGAGGTGCACGGCGACGTCGACGACGACCTTCTCGCCCTTGCGGACGACGACGAGGTCGACGTGGTCGATGACCGGCTTGATCGCGTCGCGCTGCACGTCCTTGGCGAGCGCGAGCTGCTCCTTGCCGTCGATGACGATCGTCAGCAGGGCGTTGGCCTGCTTCAGGGCCATCATCGTGTCGTGGCCGGGGAGCGAGATGTGCACGGGCTCGGTGCCGTGGCCGTACATGACGGCGGGGATGTTGCCGGCGCGGCGGATCTTGCGGGCGGCGCCCTTGCCGAAGTCGGTGCGCTTCTCGGCGACGAGCGTGGTGTTGTCGGACACGGGATCTCCTGGGATCGAAGAGGGTGAGGCGGTCGGTGGCGGCCTCGACGCGGGACACCGCACGGGTGTCGGCAGGAGTGGTCCGGGTGACCAGGGGATCCGCGCGCAGAGGCGGACCCGTCGGCGAAGATCTCCGCCGTCGGTCCACCGCGTCGATCACGGACCCCGTCACGTCCACCGAAGCGGCCGTGCACCGTCCCTCGCCGAGGCAACTGCTCGATCTTACGCGACGAGCACCCGGCGGGTGAAATCGCGCGGGCCTGCGGCGACGGAGCCCGCCCGCGCCGCCCACCACGCCGCCCGCCGTGCAGCCCACCGCGCCGCCCATGGTGCCGCCTGCTGCACCACCGACGCCGCCACCTACCCCGACGTCTGCTCCGCCACCGGCAGCGCCTCGGGCCCCGGCAGCACGCGGGACTCGTCGGCCCGCACCGCGACCAGGCCCGCCACGATGAGCGCGCCCCCGGCGAGCTGCACCGGGGTCGGCAGCTCGGCGAGGACGAGCCAGGCGAAGACGACGGCGAAGAGCACCTCCGTGAGGGCGACGAACGAGGCCACCTTGGCCCCGAGCAGCCGCACGGCCGCGATGCCCGTGACGTAGGCGAAGGCCGCAGCGACGAGCGCGATGACGAGCAGGGGCACCCACCAGGGCACGACGTGCCCGCCGAGCGGCACCTGCGCGGCGCCCCGCGACATCTGCAGCACCCCCAGGCCCGCGGCCAGCCAGAGCGAGACGGCGCCGACGACGAGCCCGCCGCCGGCGAGGGCGAGCGGAGGCACGTCCTCGCCGACGTGCTCGGCGAGGAGGAAGTAGAGCACGAGGCACACCGCGGCCGCGAGGCCCCAGAGCACCCCGACGAGGCTGACGCTCGCGCCGCCGACGACGTCGAGCACGAGGAAGAGCCCGACGAGGGCGAGCACGACCCCGGCCACCGTGAGCCGCCGCGGGGGCCGTCGGTGGCGCAGCCACAGCCAGCCGACGATGAGCACCGGGGCGAGGTACTCGAGCAGCAGCGCCACCCCGACCGACAGGTGCGTCACCGCGTTGAAGTAGGCGAGCTGGCAGCCCGCGACCCCGGTGAGCCCGTAGCCGACCACCACCCACGCGCGGCGCCGCAGCGCGGCCCACCGACCCCGCAGCGACCAGAGGGCCGGCACGAGCAGCACGAGGGCGGCGACGGTGATCCGCAGCGTCACGACGAGGCCGGGCGACCACGCGCCGACGAGCAGCGCCTTGCCGAACGCCCCCGAGGTGGCGAAGGCCGCGGCCGACACGAGCGCGACGCCGAGACCGACGAGCGGGTGCCGCCGCGGGCGAAGGCTCGGCGCAGCCGCCGGCCCGCCCAGGGCCGCGCTTGTCCCCGCGCCCGTCCCCGTGCTCGTGCTCGTGCCCCCGGGGGCACCCCCCGGCCGCACGTCCTGACCCACCGGCTCACCCATCCGCTCCACCACCCTGCCGGGCGCACTGTCAGCACCCATCACGACTTAGACTCCTGACGGTAGCGACCGTCCGAGTCAGGAGTCAACGTGCTTTTCACCCATGACACCGATCTCGCGCTGGCCGGCGCCGCCGCCCTCGTCAACACGTTGCCCGGCTCCCTCCCCGGCGACCACGACCCCGACACGCTGACGACGCCCGACGACCTCGCCCGGCTCTTCACCGAGCACGGGTGGACCGGGCGCTTCGACCGCGACCCGGCCGAGCTCGAGGCCGTGCGGGCCCTGCGGCCACGCCTGCGGAGGCTCTGGGAGCTCGACGAGCACGGCGTCGTCGAGCTCGTCAACCGGCTGCTGGCCGAGTCCCGCGCCGTGCCGCAGCTCGTCGACCACGACGGGGTCGGCTGGCACGTGCACGCGACCGCGCCCGACGCGCCCCTCGCGACCCGGATGGCCGTCGAGGCGGCCATCGCCGTCATCGACGTCGTGCGCGCCGGGGAGCTGCGCCGCCTGCGCCTCTGCGAGGCGGACGACTGCGACGACGTCGTCGTCGACCTGTCGCGCAACCGCTCGCGCCGGTTCTGCGACGGCGGCTGCGCGGCGCGCGCCCACACGGCCGCCTACCGCGAGCGCACCCGGAGGGCCTCGACGCGGGTATGACCCTCCCGTGACTCGACGGTGGCTCTTCGCCGACCAGCTCGGACCGCACTTCTCCCCCGCGGGCGAGCGGCGCGAGGGGGTGCTGCTCGTCGAGAGCCGTGCGGCCCTCGGCCGTCGTCGCTACCACCGCCAGAAGCTGCACCTCGTGCTCTCGGCGCTGCGGCACCGCGCCGCGGAGCTCGGCGACTCCGCCGTGCTGCTGCGCACCGACACCTACGGCGAGGCCCTCGCCGAGCTCGGTGAGCCCGTCCGCGTGCACGAGCCGACGTCGTACGCCGCCGACGCCTTCGTGCGCCGCCGGCTCGAGACGGGAGAGGTCGAGGGCATCGACCCCACGCCGGGCTACAGCCTCCCCCGGGCCGAGTTCGCGCAGTGGGCGGGCTCGCGACGCCGGCTGCGCATGGACGACTTCTACCGCTTCCAGCGCCAGCGTCTCGACCTGCTCGTCGAGGGCGAGCACCCGGTGGGCGGGCGCTGGTCGTTCGACGACGAGAACCGCGAGCCACCGCCGAAGGGCGCGGCGACGCTCGAGGTGCCCCCGGCATACGCCCCCCGGGAGAGCGACGTCGACGCCGAGGTGCGCGACGACCTCGACCGCTGGACCCGCGACGAGGGGCTCGAGACCGTCGGGGAGGACGGGCCGCGGCTCTTCGCGGTGACCCGGCGCGAGGCGCTCGCCGCGCTGGAGCGGTTCGTCACGCACCGCCTCGGCGCCTTCGGGCCGCACGAGGACGCGATGCTGCGCGGCGACTGGGCGATGGCGCACAGCCTGCTCTCGGTGCCGCTC
Organism: Terrabacter sp. NPDC000476; assembly: GCF_040300125.1. Lineage (NCBI taxonomy): Bacteria > Bacillati > Actinomycetota > Actinomycetes > Micrococcales > Intrasporangiaceae > Terrabacter > Terrabacter sp. NPDC000476. The sequence goes on along the minus strand of NZ_JBEPDF010000003.1, from coordinate 357,917 downwards.
AACCTCGGGCTGCTGAGCCCGGTCGAGGTGGCCGAGCGTGCCGTGCGGGCCCTGCACGACGGCGACGCGCCGCTCGCATCGGTCGAGGGTTTCGTGCGCCAGGTGATCGGCTGGCGCGAGTACGTCTGGCACACCTACTGGCACTTCGGCCCGGCCTACCGGCGGCGCAACGGCCTGGGCGCCGACGCGCCCCTGCCCGCGTGGTTCGACGACCTCGACGGCGACCGGGTCGACGCCGCGTGCCTCTCGGACGTGCTCGCCGGCGTGCGTGACCGCGGCTGGGTGCACCACATCCCGCGCCTCATGGTGCTCGGCAACTGGGCCGCCCAGCGCGGCTACCAGCCCGAGGCGCTCACCGAGTGGTTCCAGACCCGCTTCGTCGACGGCTACGACTGGGTCATGCCGCCCAACGTCGTCGGGATGAGCCAGCACGCCGACGGCGGCGCCATGACGACCAAGCCCTATGTCTCCGGCGGGGCGTACATCGACCGGATGAGCGACTACTGCGGCGGCTGTCGGTACGACCCGAAGAAGCGGGTCGGCGACGACGCCTGCCCCTTCACCGCCGGCTACTGGGCCTACCTCGACCGCAACGCCGGGCGGCTCGAGGGCAACCACCGGATGGCGCGCCCGCTGCAGGGCCGCCACCGGCTCGCCGACCTCGAGCAGCTGGTCGAGCAGGAACGGGCCCGCGGCGACGACCCGCCGTGACGCCGGCCGTGACGCCGGCCGTGGGGTCGGCCCCCTGCCCGGGCGTCAGGCCTTGCCGTCGAAGAGGCTCGTGACCGAGCCGTCCTCGAAGACCTCACGTATCGCCATGGACACGAGCGGCGCGATGGAGAGCACCTCGAGCTTGTCGAAGCGGCGGTCGTCGGGGATGGGCAGCGTGTTGGTGACGATGACCTCCTCGACGCGGCAGGCCTTGAGCCGGTCGACGGCCGGGCCGGAGAGGATGGCGTGCGTGGCCGCGATGATGACGGCGGCGGCCCCCTGCTCCATGAGCGCGTCCGCGGCCTTCGTGATGGTGCCCGCGGTGTCGATCATGTCGTCGACGAGCACGCAGACGCGGCCCTTGATCTCGCCCACGACGCGGTTGGCGACGACCTCGTTGGGCCGGTTGATGTCGCGCGTCTTGTGGATGAAGGCGAGCGGGGCGCCGCCGAGGCGCGAGCTCCAGTCCTCGGCGACCTTGATCCGGCCCGCGTCGGGCGAGACGACCGCGAGGTCGAGGTGGCCGTACTTCTGCCCGACGTAGTCGGCGAGGATCGGCATCGCCATGAGGTGGTCGACGGGGCCGTCGAAGAAGCCCTGGATCTGCGCCGTGTGCAGGTCGATGGCCATGAGCCGGTCGGCGCCGGCCGTCTTGAAGAGGTCGGCCATGAGTCGCGCCGAGATCGGCTCGCGGCCGCGGTGCTTCTTGTCCTGGCGGGCGTAGCCGTAGAACGGCAGCACCACCGTGATGCGCTTGGCCGAGGCGCGCTTCAGCGCGTCGATCATGATGAGCTGCTCCATGATCCACTCGTTGATCGGCGCGGTGTGGCTCTGGATGACGAAGGCGTCCGAGCCGCGCACCGACTCCTCGTAGCGCACGTAGATCTCGCCGTTGGCGAAGTCGTAGGCGCTCGTGGGGACGAGGTCGGTGCCGAGCGAAGCGGCGACCTCTTGCGCGAGCTGCGGGTGGGCCCGGCCGGAGAAGACCATGAGGTGCTTCTCGGTCGTCTTGTTGATGCCGCTCATCGCTGGGCGTCCTTCGTCTCGGAGGTCGCGGCCTGCGCCGCCTCGTCGGTCTTCGTGCCGGCGCGTCGGCGCGCGACCCACCCGTCGATGTTGCGCTGCTGGGCGCGGGTCACCGCGAGCTGGCCGGGAGCCACGTCGCCGACGACCGCCGAGCCGGCCGCGACGTAGGCGCCGTCGGCGATGGTGCGCGGCGCGACGATGACCGAGTTGCTGCCGACGAAGCTGTGCGCCCCGACGTTCGTGTGGCCCTTGGTGACGCCGTCGTAGTTGGCGAAGATCGTGCCCGCCCCGATGTTCGCGCCCGCGCCGATCGTGGCGTCGCCGCAGTAGGTCAGGTGCGGCACCTTGGCGCCCTCGCCGATGTCGGCGTTCTTCGTCTCGACGAAGCCGCCGATCTTGCCCCGCGCGCCGAGGCGCGTGCCGGGACGCAGGTAGGAGAACGGTCCGACGGTGGCCTCCGCGCCGATGACGGCGAGCTCGGCCTGGGTGCGCACGACGCTCGCGCCGTCGCCGACCTCGACGTCGGTGAGGGTGGTGTCGGGCCCGATGACGCAGTCGCGCCCGATCGTGCTCGCCCCGAGGAGCTGGGTGCCGGGGCGCACGACGGTGTCGGGCCCGATCGTCACGTCGGCGTCGATCCACGTCGTCGCGGGGTCGATGACGATGGCGCCCTCGCGCATGGCGGCCTCGACGGTGCGCCGGTTGAGCTCGGCGCCGAGGCGCGCGAGCTGCACCTTGTCGTTGACGCCCTCGGTCTGCCACAGGTCGGCGACGAGGTGCGCGCGCACCGCGAGCCCGCGACCGCGGGCGATGGCGATGACGTCGGTGAGGTACTTCTCGCCCTGCGCGTTGTCGGTGCCCACCTCGGCAAGCGCCTCGCGCAGGACCGCGGCGTCGAACGCGTACAGCCCGCTGTTGACCTCGCGGATGGCGCGCTGGGACTCGTCGGCGTCCTTCTGCTCGACGATGGCGACGACGGCGCCCTGCTCGTCGCGCACGACGCGGCCGTAGCCGGTGGGGTCGGCGAGCGTCGCGGTGATGACGGTGACCGCGTTCTCCTCGCCCTCGTGCGCGGCGACGAGCCCGTGCAGGGTCTCGGTCGTCAGCAGCGGCACGTCGCCGTACGTGACGACGACGGTGCCCGCGAGGTCGGCCGGCAGCACCTCGAGGGCGCACTCGACGGCGCGCCCCGTGCCCTTGACGTCGTCCTGGTCGGCGACGAGCGCCTCCGGGTCGACCTGCGCGACGTGCGCGGCCACCCGGTCGCGCTCGTGCCGCACGACGACGGCGAGGTGCTGCGGGCGGGTGCCCCGGGCGGCCCGGATCGCGTGGCCCACGAGACTGCGGCCGCCGATCGTGTGCAGGACCTTGGGGGTCGTGGACTTCATGCGTGTGCCCTCACCGGCGGCGAGGACGATCACGGCGGTCGGCCGTCGATCGCTCACGGGGTGCAGCTCCTTTTCGGATCGGGGTGCACTCGGGTGCGTACGACCCCGGCCCGCACGGGCGCCGGGGTGCGCCGCAGCCATGCTACTCGCGGCCGGGGGCGCCGCTTCGCCGCCCGTGGGGCGACCGTGACCCCGCTCACAGCGCAGGCCCCCGAGGCCGTATGCCGGGAGCTCACGACCGCTCCCGCCCGCGGCCCCGACACGGCGGGCGCCGGTGGCCGGTGGCCGGTCGCGGCGAGCGAGCTCCCCGGGCAGGAGTCGAACCTGCGTCGCTTGTCCTGATTCAAAGTCAGGCGGGCCCTACCGGCAGACCAACCGGGGATCGTCGTCGGACGGGTCACAGGGTAGTGCAGCCGACCGGCGTGGCCGAACGGCGACCGAAGGCGTCGACGGGCGGCGTCGACGGGCGGGCGGGAGCCTCTACGGGAGACCTCAGGGCGACGGGGTCGCGGCGGGGTCGGTGGACGTGCCGGTGGGCTCGGCCGTGACCTCGGTCGTCGGGCTCGCGTCCGAGGCCACCACGGTCGTCTCGGTCGTCGAGGAGGTCGTCGTGGTCGTCTCGCTGGACGTGGCGCTCGACGTCGTCGTGGACGACGAGCTGGACGACGTGCTGGACGACCCGCCGGTGCCCGACGCGCCGGACGTCAGGTCCGGCACCGTCTCCACGGTCGAGTCGGTGGACGCGGGGTCGGGGCTGGTCCGGGACGAGGAGCCGGAGGAGGTCGGGTCCACGTCCGTGGCCGGGTCGGTCGACACGGGGTCGGCCACGGAGCCGTCCGAGACGGTCGTGGAGGGCTCCGTCGGCTGCGGGTCGGCGGGCTGCGGATCGACCGGCTGCGGGTCCACCGGCTGCGGGTCCACCGGCTGCGGATCCACCGGCTGCGGATCCACCGGCTGCGGATCCACCGGCTGCGGATCCACCGGCTGCGGATCCACCGGCTGCGGATCCACCGGCTGCGGCTCGGGGGTGGTGACCGGGACGTCCGGCGTGGTGCCTCCGGAGGTGGGGCCGGCGTCCGTGCCCGTGGTCGAGCCCGTCGCGGCGCCGGCCGCCGGGCCGATGTCGGTGGCGCCCGATCCTGTTGACGCCCCGAGCTGCACCGGCACGACGGCGGGCGAGCCACCGGGCACCGGGAGCACGAGGTCCTGCGCAAGGGACGACGCCGTCGAGTTCGCGGTCGCCGACGAGGACAGCCCGGAGAGACCGGCTGCGGCAACCGCCCCACCCGGCTGCCCCGAGCCGGCGTCGACCCCGAGCTGCGCCCCGACGGTCTGCACCGTGGGCACGGGCGGCTGCTGCGCGGCCGTCGCGGGGGCGGCCGAGACGCCCAGTCCCATGACGAGTCCGGCCACGGCGGTCGCGAGCGGCGGGCCGAGCGCCGTGCCGGCGAGCAGGGCCGACCCGCCGGCCGCGGCGGCCACGGGCACCGCGGCTGCGAGGGGCGCGGCGGCTGCCACCACGAGCGGCGCACCGACGACGGAGACGCCGACCGCACCGGCGGCGGCACCACCGGCCGAGGCGCCCACGGCGGTCGCCGTCGACACTCCGGCGGCGGCGGCCGACGCGCCCGCGGTGGCCCCGAGGGCCGTGGCACCGGCGGCCGATGCGCCGGCTGCGGACGCACCCGCGACCGTCGCGCCACCCGCCGAGACGGCGGCGGTCGCGCAGACGGGTGCGGCGGTCGCGACCGTCGCCGTGGTGACCGTGGTCGCCACGGACGTGGCCGCGCTCGCCGTCGTCGCGGTCGCCGTCGTCACTCCGGCCGTGGCCGCGGTGGTGGCCGAGGCTGCGGTCGTGGCGGTCGTGGCGGTCGTGGCGGTGGCCGTGGTCGCGGTCGTGGCGGTGGCCGTGGTCGCGGTCGTCACGGTCGCCGTGGTGCCGACGGCGGTGCCGGTGCCGGCGGCCGAGGACGTGAGTCCCGGCGCGGCCGAGGAGCCGAGGAGGCCGGCCAGCGAGCCGTGGCCCATGGCGGCGGCGGTGCCGGCGACGAGGACGAGCGGGCTCGTGAACCCGCGGAAACCGTCGTGCACCCGGACGAGGTCGGCCGCGAGGCGCGCATCGGCCGCGCACGTCTCGAGGTGCGCCACGGCGCGCAGCTGCTGGCGGGCCGTGAGCCGGCCGCGGACGTAGCCACTGAGGTGGTCGAGCACCCAGCGGCATTCCGGGCCGGCACAGGTGTGCGGCCGGCGCTGCAGCCAGACGTCGAGGTAGGCGGTGCGGAGCGCGTCGCGCGCCCGCATGGCCCGCGCGCTCACGACGTTGGCCGAGACCCCGAGCTCGGGTGCGACGGCACGCGGTGCGGCACCTTCGACCATGGTGCGCCAGAGCAGGTCCTGGTCGCTCTCGGGCAGCCCGAGGAAGGCCTCGCGCACGATCTCGGCGTCGATGCCCAGCTCGCCGACGGTCACCGCCTCGGGGCCGGGCTGGCTGCCGGGCAGCAGGTCGAGGTCCTCGGTCGTGGTGGGCAGCACGGTGATCGCGCCGCGCACGGCGTCGACCCCGATCGAGCGCACGGCCGAGACGAAGTAGGCCCGGAAGTTCTCGGTGGGTCCCTGGCCCTGGCGCACGAGCCGCAGCACCCGCGCGGAGGCCTCGGCCACGAGGTCCTCGGCCGACACGCGTCCACGGAACCGGGACGCAGCGGCGTACGCGGCCGGCAGGTGGCGGTGCCAGAGTGCGGCGAACGCGACGTCGTCGCCGTCACGGGCCCGGTCGAGCAGCCCGGCGTCGCTCATCCCGTCGAGCCCGGGATCGTGAGCCTCCTCGGCGGCCATCTGCGCGAGGTGCTCGAGGTGTCCTGCGGGCTCGATGTGGACGGGCTCGATCGGCGCGCGAGGCGCTGGAGACTGAGCAGACACCGCTGGCCCTCCCGGGTGGCATGGGATCCCAGTGTGCGCCAGCGAGGGGCTCGGTGGGGCCTGAATCGCGCACTCGCTCTCGCGGTCGCAGGACGCACCGGGTGCGCCGCCCCGTGGACGGGGTGAAGAGGTCGGCCGCGGCAACCTCCCCAGGTACTCGCCGCGACCGACCCCGCTCTCGGTTCCGTGCCCCTCGTGTCCCCCAGACCGAGCGGCAGAACCGGATCCCCCCAACACGACGTAGACGAGCGGGGAGCCGTTTCATGACGGGATTCCGCAGATCGATCGAGACGGATCCGGCAGGGCGGGGCGGCGGCTGCACGTCGGCGCACCCGCGCCCGGCAGAATGGCGGCGTGACCGCTGACCGCGCCGACCGTTCCGACCGTTCCCGACCCCGGGCCCGCATGACGGGACCGGAGCGGCGCGAGCAGCTCATCGACGTGGGGCGCAAGCTTTTCGCGGACAAGGGTTTCGAGGCCACCACGGTCGAGGAGGTGGCCTCGCGGGCGAACGTCAGCAAGCCGGTGGTCTACGAGCACTTCGGCGGCAAGGAGGGCCTCTACGCCGTCGTGGTCGACCGCGAGATCCAGGCCCTGCTCGGCGGGATATCGGCCGCGCTCGAGGAGCCGGAGGGCGCGCGGGTCATGCTCGAGCGGGCCACGCTGGCGCTGCTCGACTACATCGAGAGCGACCCCGCTGGCTTTCGCATCCTCGTGCGCGACTCCCCGCCGGGGCAGGCGACCGGGTCGTTCGCCAGCGTGCTCGGCGACGTTGCCGGCCAGGTCGAGCACCTGCTCGCGGCGGAGTTCAAGCAGCGGGGCATCGACCCGAAGTCGGCCCCCATCCACGCGCAGATGCTCGTCGGCATGGTGGCGCTCACCGGCCAGTGGTGGCTCGACCGGCGCAAGTTCAAGAAGGACCAGGTCGCGGCGCACCTGGTCAACCTCGCCTGGAACGGCCTCTCCGGCCTCGACCGGTCACCGCGACTCGTCACCGTGCCTCGCTCGTGAGCGGGCCGGCTGGCAGGTTTCGTCCTTCCACTTGATCCCCTCCACGAAACCACGCGGAAGGACGAAACCTGGCGACAGCACCGGCGCCGGACGACGAGCAGCCACTCCCTCCCCTGACCAAGCGGGAGACTGCCCACGCACCGACCGTCGATGACGTGCCATGACCTATTTCATGACACTTTTTCCCAGAACGGGGGGAATTGCCGGAAATCCGATGACTATTTTTTCCGGGACCGCACTCAGCCGGGCATCCGGGCCATGGCGAAGGTCCGTGTGAACGGGAAGAGCACCCCGAATCCACGCCGAGGATAGGCCATCTCGAGCGCCTGCTCGTACTCGGACAGGAAGTTCTCCCGTTCCGCCCCGTCGAGGACCCCGAGGACGGGCCGCAGACCCGTCCCGCGCACCCACTCGAGCACCGGGTGCGGCCCGTCCGGGTCGGCCGCCAGCACGTGCTGGTAGGTCGTCTGCCACACGTCGACGTGCGGCGTCCGCTCGAGGAGCAGGGCGGCATACGTCTCCGGCCGCGCCACCGCCTGCGCCCGGTCGAGGCCCGGCGCGAGGTCCGCGGCGCGGGGGTGGCGGGCGGCGACCTCGCGCATCAGCCGGTGCGAGGGCGCGTCGAAGTTCGCGGGCACCTGCAGGGCGAAGGTGCCGCCCGGGGCGAGGGCGGCGAGCCAGGTCGGCACGAGGCGCAGGTGGCTCGGCACCCACTGGAGCGTCGCATTCGTGACGAGCACGTCGATGCCGTCGGGTCCGGCGGGCCCGGTCGCACCGGCGGACGTGGGGTCCCAGTCCTCGGCGGCTGCCTGCTCCCACCGCACCCGTCCCCCGGCGTCGAGGGCCCGGGCCCGCTCGAGCATCTGCGGTGAGCTGTCGACGCCGACGACCCGGGCGCCCGGCCACCGCTCTGCGAGGCCCAGGGTCAGCTCGCCGGGGCCGCAGCCGAGGTCGACGACGAGGCCCGGACGCTCGGCCTCGACGCGTGCGAGCAGGTCGGCGAAGGGACGGCCGCGCGGGCCTGCGAACACGGCATACTGCCTCGGGTCCCACGCCGCGTCGGACGGCCGGCCGGGGGTGGCGGTGGGGGGTGGTGCGTCGCTCATGTGGGCCTCGCTTTCATTCGATGTCAAGACTCTTGACGGCGACTACAGTTGCCGTATGACCGCGCCCCGCCCACCGGCCGACGACGTCGACGCCATCGTCGCGGCCTGGCGCCGTGAGCGGCCCGACCTCGACGTGTCGCCGCTCGAGGTGCTCTCGCGGGTCTCGCGCCTCGCCCGCCGCCTCGACCTCGCGCGCGGCTCGGCCTTCTCGGTGCACCAGCTCGAGGGCTGGGCGTTCGACGTGCTGTCGGCGCTGCGCCGGGCCGGTGAGCCCTACGAGCTCTCCCCCGGCCAGCTCGTGCAGCAGACGCTCGTCACCTCGGGCACGATGACGAACCGTGTCGACCGGCTCGTGCGCACCGGGCTCGTCGAGCGCCGACCCGACCCGGGTGACCGCCGCGGCGTGCTGGTGCGGCTCACCGCCGCCGGCCGCGACGTCGTCGACTCCGCGATGGCCGACCTCATCGAGCAGGAGAAGTCGCTGCTCTCGGAGCTCTCGCCGACCGAGCGGTCCGAGCTCGCGGCGCTGCTGCGCCGGATGCTCGCGCCGCTCGAGACCCGCCCCGACACCCGCGCGGAGGCCCGGTCCGACGCCCGCCCCGACGCCCGCCCCGACGCCCGCCCCGACGCCACGACGGGCTGAGCGCCGGCGGCGACCCAGGCGGGCCGTCACGCGGTCGCGGCCTGCTGGAACTCGAGCCGGTTGCCCACCGGGTCGTGGGTGTGGAAGCGGCGCAGCCCCGGGATCGCGTCGTCCCAGGCCACCGGGGCCCCGGCCGCCTCGACCGCGCGCGCGAGCGCCTCGACGTCGGTGACCGCGATGCCCGGGTGCGCCTTGCGGGCCGGGACGAAGCCCTCCTCGATGCCGACGTGCAGCTCCGCCGCGCCGGCCCGGAACCACGCGCCACCCCGGGCCGCCAGCCGCTCGGGCTTGGCGACCTCGACCATGCCGAGGACGCCGACGTAGAAGCCGCGCATGGCCTCCTCGCAGCCCGCGGGACCGGACACCTGGACGTGGTGCAGCGACATCTCCATGCCCGCCAAAGTATCTCGACATCAAGATACTTTCAAGGCCCACCCCAGGCAACACACCGAGCAGGTCGCAACTCACCGGGATCGGATGCCGGTGGGTTGCGACCTGCTCGGTGTGTTGCGGGGAGAGGGTCAGGGTCAGCCGACGAGCTCGGCGGCCTCGAGCCACTCCAGCTCGAGCTCCTCGCGCTCGGCGAGGACGGCCTGCAGCTTCGCGCTGAGGTCGGCCAGGGCTGCAGGGTCGGTGGCCTGCTCCGCCATCTCGCCGTGCAGGCGCTCCTCCCGGTCGGCCAGCCGGGAGAGCTGCTTCTCGATCCGCGCCATCGCCTTGCGCGCCTCGCGCAGCTGGGCCGGGTTCACGACCTTCCGGGCCGGTGCGCCCTCCGGCGTGCCGGCCGTGCGCCCGGCACCACCGCTCGGGGCCGTGGCCGACGACGCAGCGGCGCCCTTCGCGCTCGTGGCGCTCGTGGCGTGGGCCGCCCGCAACCGGAGGTACTCCTCGACCCCGCCCGGCAGCTCGCGCACCTTGCCGTCGCCGAGCAGCGCCAGCTGCTTGTCGGCCACGCGCTCGAGCAGGTAGCGGTCGTGCGAGACGACGACGAGCGTGCCGGCCCAGCCGTCGAGCACGTCCTCGAGGGAGGTGAGGGTCTCGATGTCGAGGTCGTTGGTCGGCTCGTCGAGGATGAGCACGTTCGGCTCGGTCAGCAGCAGCCGCGTCAGCTGCAGCCGCCGGCGCTCGCCACCGCTGAGGTCGCCGACGCGCGACTGCTGCCGGCCGCCCGGGAAGCCGAGCCGGGTCGCCAGCTGGCCGGCGCTGATCTCCTTGTCGCCCAGCATGGTCCACTGCTTGACGTCCTCGATGGCCTCTATGACGCGCCACTGCTCGAACCGCTCCAGCTCGCGGACCTCCTGCGTCAGGTGGGCGATCGCGACGGTCTTGCCGATCTTGCGCCGGCCGCCGTCGAGCGCGACGTCACCGGTGAGCGCGCGCAGCAGCGTGGACTTGCCGGCGCCGTTGACGCCGATGATGCCGACGCGCTCGCCCGGCGCGAGGCGCCACGTCACGTGGTCGAGCAGGCGCCGCTCGTGCGGCGGCTCCCCGACGCTCACGGTGACGTCCTCGAGGTCGAGCACGTCCTTGCCGAGCCGCCGGCTGGCGAACGACGCGAGCTCGACGCTGTTGCGCGGGGCCGGCTCGTCGGCGATGAGCGCGTTCGCCGCGTCGATGCGGAACTTCGGCTTGCTCGTGCGGGCGGGCGCACCGCGCCGGAGCCACGCGAGCTCCTTGCGCATGAGGTTGGAGCGACGGTCGGCGACGACGCCGGCGAGGCGGTCGCGCTCGGCCTTGGCGAGGACGTAGGCGGCATACCCACCCTCGAAGGCGTTGACCGCACCGCCCTCGACCTCCCACGTGTTCGTCGCGTAGGCGTCGAGGAACCACCGGTCGTGGGTGATCGCGACGGTGGCGTTGCCGGGGCGCGGCCGCTTCGTCGCGAGGTGGTCGGCGAGCCAGGCCACGCCCTCGACGTCGAGGTGGTTGGTCGGCTCGTCGAGGAGCAGCAGCTCGGGGTCGGCCACGAGCAGGCGGGCCAGGGCGAGTCGTCGGCGCTCGCCACCGGACTTGGGCCCGACGAGGCTGTCGAGACCGCCCACGTTCTCGGCCGCGATGCCGCCGAGCAGTCCGGTGAGGACGTCGCGGATGCGGGGGTCACCGGCCCACACGTGCTCCGGCAGGTCGCCGAGGACGGCCTCGCGGATCGTCCAGCCGGGGTCGAGCGCGTCGTCCTGGGCGAGCATGCCGATGCGGATGCCGTCGTCGCCGCCCTGCTTCGTGATGCGGCCGGAGTCGGCCTCCTGCAGGCCCGCCATGACGCGCAGCAGGGTGGACTTGCCGCCACCGTTGACGCCGACGACACCGATGCGGTCGCCCGTGAGCACGCCGAGGCTGACGTCGTCGAGGACGCTGGAGGTGCCGAAGACGAGCGACACGCGCTCGAGGGAGATCAGGTTTGCCATCGCTGACCGACCCTACGGCCTGCGCGGGGCGCCGACCGAATCGCGCTCGGCGACGTCGCAGGGCCGGTGCCGCGTCAGTCGCGCGGGGCGGGGACGACCTGGGCGCCGTGGACCGGGCCCTTGGCGCGGCGCAGGTCGCGGCAGAGGTCCGACGCGGCGAGCGAGACGGAGAGGTCGAGGGAGGCCTCGTGACTCTCGGTGAGGAACGCGACGGTCGGTCCCGAGCCCGAGACCACGCCACCGAGAGCGCCGAACTCCACCCCGGCGTCGCGCAGCTCGCGCAGCTGCGGTCGCAGCGAGAACGCGGCGGGCTCGAGGTCGTTGTGCAGGGCGGCGCCGAGCGCCGCCGGCTCCCCCGAGCGCAGCGCGGCCATGAGCTCGGGGCTGACCTGCGGCTCGGGCACGTCGACGCCGTCACGCTCGCGCAGGCGGTCGCACTCGGCATACACCTGGGGCGTCGACAGGCCGGTGTCGCTGATCGCGAAGACCCAGTGGAAGGTGCCGCGCGCGAGCACGGGCGCCAGCTGCTCGCCGCGGCCGGAGCCCATCGCGTTGCCGCCGGCGAGCGAGAACGGGACGTCGCTGCCGAGGGCCGCGGCGAGCTCGGCCAGCTCGTCGCGGTCGAGGCCGAGCCCCCAGAGGTGGTCGCACGCGAGGAGGGTGGCCGCGGCGTCGGCCGAGCCCCCCGCCATGCCGCCCGCCACGGGGATGTCCTTGTCGATGCGGATCGAGACCCGCTCGTCGACCTGCCAACGGTCGGCGACGAGGCGCGCGGCCCGCACGGCGAGGTTGTCGCCGTCGAGCGGGATGCGCTCGGCGTAGGGGCCGGCCGCGACGACCTCCCAGTCGTCCCAGCGTGCGACGGAAACCTCGTCGTGGAGCGACACGGCCTGGTAGACGGTCGCGAGCGCGTGGTAGCCGTCGGGCCGACGGGGACCCACGCGCAGCTCGAGGTTGACCTTGGCCGGGACCCGGACGGTCACGGCACCGGGCAGCGTCGGAGCGACAGTCATGCGCCCACCCTAGGGGCCGGGAACCGGCGACCGGGTCTCGCGACCCCGCCGTCGTGCGCGGGGCGGCGTGTCCGCCTCCCCCTCGGGACGGGCCTCCGCGATGCGGGCGAAGGCCGCGACGTCGAGCTGCTCGCCGCGCGTCAGCGGGTCGATGCCGGCCGCGACGAGGGCCGCCTCGGCCCGGTCGGGCGAGCCGGCCCACGACGCGAGCGCCCCGCGCAGGGCCTTGCGGCGCTGGAGGAACGCGGCGTCGATGCAGCCGAAGACGTCCTCGCGCGAGGCCGTCGTCTCGGGCGGCGTGCGCCGACGCAGCGACACGAGGCCGGAGTCGACGTTCGGCGCCGGCCAGAAGACGTTGCGTCCGACCCGTCCCGCGAGCTCGACGTCGGCGTACCACGCCGCCTTGACGCTCGGCACGCCGTAGGTCTTGCTGCCCGGGCGCGCCGCGAGGCGCTCGGCGACCTCGAGCTGGACCATGACGAGGACCCGCTCGATCGACGGGAAGTGCTGCAGGAACGAGAGCACGACCGGCACGGAGATGTTGTACGGGAGGTTGGCCACGAGCGCCGTCGGGTCGGGCCCGGGCAGCTTCGTCACGGTGAGGGCGTCGGCCGCGACGAGGCGCAGCTTCGCCGCGTTCTCGGGCTGGAGCGAGCGCACGGTCTCCTCGAGCGCCCCGGCCAGCCGGGGGTCGACCTCGACGGCCGTCACGTGCCGCACGACGGGCAGCAGTGCGAGCGTCAGCGACCCGAGGCCGGGGCCCACCTCGACGACGACGTCGTCGGGGCCGACGCCGGCCACGCGCACGATCTTGCGCACCGTGTTGGCGTCGACGACGAAGTTCTGCCCCCACTGCTTGGTCGGGCGCACCTCGAGCCGCTCGGCGAGCTCGCGCACCTGCGCCGCGCCGAGCAGCGCGGCGTCGTCGGCCTGCGGCGCGGGGTCCTTCTTCGACATGCGTTCACCCTATGGCCCAGGCGCCGACGAGCCGCCGTATGCCGTCCCCGCCGTCCCGCGCGCGAGCGCGGCCCGCGACGAGGGAGCGGGGCGCGGCACACGCGAACGGCCCCCGACCGAGAGGGTCGGGGGCCGGGCTCGCAGCGGGGTGCCGGGCGGTCAGCCGCAGCTCCACTGCGACGTGCCGTTGTCGGCGTAGAGCCGGTTGGCCACGGTGATCTGCTGCTCGCGCGAGGCGAGGTCGGCGCGGGGGGCGAACTCGCCGCCGCCGTAGCCGAGCCACGTCGAGGTGAGGAACTGCAGGCCGCCGTAGTAGCCGTTGCCCGTGTTGATGTGCCAGTTCCCCGTCGACTCGCACTGGGCGATGGAGTCCCACATGGCGGCGCGGGCGAGGTTGAGGCCACCACCCGAGCTGGAGCCGCCCGAGCTGCGGCTGCTCGAGCTGCTCGAGCTGCTCGAGCTGGTCGCCTTCGGCGCGGGGCGGTCCTTGGTGCCGACGAGCAGCACACGCTCGACCGGGGCCTTGGTGACCTTGGAGGAGATCGTCTTGCTCGCCACGGCCTTGCCGTCGACGAACGTGGTGCGCACGACCGTGGTGCGCGAGCCGGCCTTGCCGTCGCGCGAGACGCGGGTCTGGTCGGTGTAGAGGTCGCCGGTCTTCTTCTTCGTCGTGCCGTAGCCGATCGTGGCGGTCTTCGTCACGTCCTTGGTGCGCACGCGCTGGACGACGACCGTCTGGCCGGTGCGCAGTGGCGTCGAGAGGGCCGGGGTCACCTTGTCGGTGGAGCCGACGCGCACACCGAGCTGCGTCAGGGCCTCGCCGACCGAGGCGGCAGCGACGGTCTTGGCCGTCTTCTTGCCGTCGTGGGCCACCGTGACCGCCTTGGGGGTGACGACCGAGAGGGTCAGTCCCTGGCGGCCGATCGTCTTGGAACGCGACGTCGAGAGGCGCGCACCCTCGCCGCGCACGCCGAGGGCGAGCAGGGCGCCGTCGACCGTGGTCTCGGTCGTGCGGATCTGGCGGGTCTTGCCGTCGACCGTGAGGGTCAGCGTGCGGGCGTAGCGGACGGTGACCGTGTCGCCGTCCTGGACGGGCTGGTCGACCGCGGGAACGACGACGTCGCCGGGGCGGACGTCGACGTGCTGGCTCTGCAGGACGTCACCGACCGTGCTGCCGAAGACGTGGGCGGCCGTGGTCGTGCCGTCCACCGAGACGGTGACCGACTTGTCGAGCTGGGCGGCGCCGACGGCTCCACCGGTGAGGACGAGGGCTGCGCCGGCGGCGGCCACGATCTTGGCGTTGCGAGAAATCAAGACACTCCGAACGTCGAACGATCCGGGTGCGACGCGCTCTCGACGGGGTCTCCTCGCTCCGTCGGGAGGAGGTCGATGCGGGGTGGCAACCGGCCAACAGTCGTCCACAGTGACCGATGGTCAACAGAAGGTCAAATTTCGGTAACGGCGACCGGTGTCGCTGGACGCGCCCATTTGGGGTGCGCTATGCGGTTTGTCCGCTTCGCGGACCACCCCACGGGCCGTACACCCGCTCGCTGTTCTCGGACACCGCGCGGCAGAGCGTCGGCACGTCGACGGTGAGCACGCCGGCCATGGCGCGGAGGGTGGCCGGCACGAGGTAGGACGCGTTCGTCGCACCCCGGTAGGGGGCCGGCGCGAGGTAGGGCGCGTCGGTCTCGACGAGCAGCTGGTGGAGCGGCACGGCGGTCAGCGCGTCGCGCAGGCCGCGGGCGTTCTTGAAGGTCACGGTGCCGGCGAAGCTGAGGTGGTAGCCACGCTCGACGCACTCGCGGGCCATCGCGAGGTCGCCGGAGAAGCAGTGCAGCACGGTGCGCTCCGGCGCCCCCTCCTCGTCGAGGATGCGCAGCACGTCGGCGTGAGCGTCACGGTCGTGGATCTGCAGCGCCTTGCCGAGCCGCTTGGCGAGGTCGATGTGCCAGCGGAAGCCGTCCTGCTGGACGGCGACCCCCTCGGGACCGGTCCGGTAGTAGTCGAGGCCCGTCTCGCCGATGACGCGCACCCGCTCGTGGGCCGCCCCGCGCTCGACCTCCGCGTAGGCCTCGTCGAGCCGCCCCTCGGCGTGGAGCCGGGGAACTTCGTTGGGGTGCAGGGCGATTCCGCCCAGCAGCTCGGGGTGCTCGTCGATCGCGGCGAGGGTGAAGCGAATGCCGTCGAGGTCGCAGCCGACCTGCACGAGCCGGCTGACCCCGACCGCCGCGGCCCGCTCGATCGCGTCGGCCACGGCGAACGGCTCGTCGCCCTCACGGGTGATGTCGAGGTGGACGTGGTTGTCGACGACGTCGACCGGCAGCCGGTCGGGCAGCTCCTCCGGCAGGCCGCGCGGCCCGGAACCCTTCTGGCTCATGCGTCCTCGGGCGCGGCGCCGCCGAGGCGGGCGCGCTCGTCCTCGACGACCTGGTCCGGGTCGAGCTTGACGAAGACGCCGGAGGGCTTGGCGATCGGCGTGCCGACGACGACCGGGCGCGACTCCCAGCGCGGCGTGCCCGAGTACTCACCGGTGATGACCGGGTAGCTGCGGGTGTCGTCGTCGAGGTCGCGCACGACCTCGAGGCGCGGCATGGGCATGAACTCGCCCTCGCCGCCGAGCACCGCGTGCACGCGGTTGGCGGCGTGCGGCAGGAACGGCGAGATGAGCGTGTTGATGTCCGAGACGGCCTGGGCCAGCGTGTGCAGCACCGTGGCGAGCCGCTCACGCTGGTCGTCCCCCTTGAGCTTGAAGGGCTCGGTGCGGCTCACGTACGCGTTGGCCTCCCCCACGACGCGCATGACCTCCGCGAGCGCGGCCTTCTGGCGGTGCCGCTCGAGCGACGCGCCGACCGTCGCGAAGGCACCCCGCACGGTGGTGAGCAGCTCCTCGTCGACGGCCTCGACGGCATACGGCTGCGGGATCTCGCCGAAGCTCTTGGCGATCATGGCCGCCGTGCGGTTGACGAGGTTGCCCCAGCCGGCGACGAGCTCGCTGTTGTTGCGCTGCACGAACTCGGCCCAGCTGAAGTCGGCGTCCTGGTTCTCGGGGCCGGCCGCGCAGATGAAGTAGCGGATCGGGTCGGCGCCGTAGCGCGCGACGATGTCCTGCACGTAGATGACGTGCTTGCGGCTCGTGCTGAACTGCCTGCCCTCGAGGGTGAGGAACTCGCTGGCGACGACCTCGGTCGGCAGGTTGAGCGCGCCGAGCTCGCCCGGCTGCCCACCCTTGTCGCCCCGGCCGGAGTAGGCCAGCAGCTCGGCGGGCCAGATCTGGCTGTGGAAGGTGATGTTGTCCTTGCCCTGGAAGTAGTACGACACGGCCGACGGGTCGTTCCACCACTCGCGCCAGCGCTCGGCGTCGCCGACGCGGCGGGCCCACTCGATCGAGGCCGAGAGGTAGCCGATGACCGCGTCGAACCACACGTAGAGGCGCTTGCTCGGGTTGTCCTCCCAGCCCTCGAGGGGGACGGGGATGCCCCAGTCGATGTCGCGCGTCATGGCCCGGGGGCGCACGTCCTTGAGGAGGTTCTTGCTGAACTTGATGACGTTCGGGCGCCACGTGCCCGAGGCCTCGCGCCCGTCGAGCCACGTCCCGAGGGCGGCGGCGAGCGCGGGGAGGTCGAGGAAGAAGTGCTGGGTCTCGATGAACTCCGGCGTCTCGCCGTTGATCTTGCTGCGCGGGTCGATGAGCTCGTCGGCGTCGAGCTGGTTGCCGCAGTTGTCGCACTGGTCGCCGCGGGCCTCGGGGAAGCTGCAGATCGGGCAGGTGCCCTCGATGTAGCGGTCGGGCAGGGTGCGCCCGGTCGACGGGCTGATCGCGCCGCGCGTCGTCTGCTCGACCATGTAGCCGTTGGCGTGCACCTGGCGGAACATCTCCTGCACGACGGCGTAGTGGTTGCGCGTCGTCGTGCGCGTGAAGAGGTCGTAGGAGAGGCCGAGGTCGGTGAGGTCCTGGGCGATGACGGCGTTGTACTTGTCGACGAGCTCCTGCGGCGTCAGGCCCTCCTCCTCGGCGAGCACGAGGATCGGCGTGCCGTGCTCGTCGGTGCCGCTCACCATGAGCACGTCGTGGCCCGCCATCCGCATGTACCTGCTGAAGACGTCGGAGGGCACACCGAAACCGGCGACGTGGCCGATGTGGCGCGGGCCGTTGGTGTACGGCCAGGCGACGGCAGACAGGACGTGACTCATGCCGTGAATCCTAGGCGCGCCGCGGTCGTCGCCGCCGCGGGGGCGAGGGACACCCGTGTGGGCCGCTGCGCCGGCGCCCCGCGGACGCGCGCCGGCGCCGACCCGTCGGGCGGGTCGGCGCCGGCGTCGAACGTGCTCCGCGTCAGCCGAGCTTGGCCTCGAGGCTGATCGGCACGGCCTTGAGGGCCTGGCTCACGGGGCAGTTCGCCTTGGCGTCCTCGGCCGCCTTCTGGAAGTCCTCGGCGGAGAGGCCCGGCACGTCGGCGACGACGGAGAGCTTGATCTCGGTGATGCCCGTGCCGGGCACGAAGGTCACGTCGGCCGTCGTGTCGAGGGTCGTCGGCGGGGTGCCGGCCTGGGCGAGGCCGTTCGACAGCGCCATCGAGTAGCACGACGAGTGCGCGGCCGCGATGAGCTCCTCGGGGCTCGTCTTGCCGTTCGAGGACTCGGCGCGCGAGGGCCAGTTGACGTCGTACGTGCCGATGCCGGAGCTCTCGAGGCTGACCTGGCCGGATCCTTCGAAGAGCGAACCCTCCCAGTGCGTGCTGGCGGTGCGCGTGGTGCCCATGCTGTGCTCCTTCGCTGTGCTGTCGACGCGGCCGGACGGTCGCCGGCCCGCGGAAGGTGAACGACGCCGCCCTCGCCGGGTGTTCCCGCGGCGCGGGCGGCGTTCCATCCCGCAAGACGCGAGCCGGTCCGCGCCCCGCCCCGGGAGGAGGACGGCCGGGTCAGCGGGCCGCGAGCGAGGCGTCGTAGAGCGCCTTCTTCGACAGCCCGGTGCGCGCCGCGACGTCGGCGGCGACGTCCTTGAGCCGCTCCCCCGCGTCGACCCGCTGCCGGATGCCGGCGACGGCGTCGTCGATGGAGGGCACCACGCGCTCCGCCCCCGCCACGACGACGGTGATCTCGCCCTTGACGCCGCCCTCGGCCCAGCCGACGAGCTCGGCGAGGCTGCCGCGGCGCACCTCCTCGTAGGTCTTGGTCAGCTCGCGGCACACGGCGGCCCGGCGCTCGGGACCGAACGCGTCCCGCATCGCGGCGAGCGTCTCCGCCAGGCGGTGGGGCGCCTCGAAGAAGACGATGGTGCGTCGCTCGTCCGCCACCTCCGCCAGCACGCGGGCGCGCTCACCCGGCTTGCGGGGCAGGAAGCCGTCGAAGCAGAAGCGGTCGACGGGCAGCCCCGAGACCGCGAGGGCCATGAGGACGGCGCTCGGCCCGGGCACGCACGTCACCCGGACGCCGGCCTCGACCGCGGCGGCGACGAGGCGGTACCCCGGGTCGGACACGGACGGCATACCGGCGTCGGTGACGACGACGACGCGCTCCCCCGCGACGAGGCGGGCGACGAGGTCGGGGGTGCGGGCGGCCTCGTTGTGCTCGTGGTAGCTGACGACCGAGCCCGCCGGGGTCACGCCGAGCTCGGTGAGCAGCCGGCGCAGTCGCCGGGTGTCCTCGGCGGCCACGACGTCGGCGGTCGCGAGCTCCTCGGCGAGCCGGGGCGCGGCGTCGCGCGGGTCGCCGATCGGGGTGGCCGCGAGGACGAGGGTGCCGGTGCTCATGGCCTCATCCTCGCAGTGCGGGCACCACACCTTCACCCGAGCGGGGTGAGCCGGGCCGGGGCCGCGGCGCGGGATCGTGGGGACGCCCGCAGCGACAGCCGGTACCTCGAGGGGGCCGGCACGACGCCCCGAGCGCCCGCCGTCGTCTCGCGGCCGTGTCCCGATGATGGGACAGGAAACGCATTCGAAACCTCTTCGCGGTACGACTGGTGCATGACGACTCAGGGCGAGGCCACCACCGCGCAGCTCCTCGAGGCCGACCGGCGCGAGCCGAACGTCGCGACGTTCGCCTCCGGCGTCTCCTCGGCGTCGCAGCACGCGGCGCTCCGGGCCTCCGTGCGCCAGCTCGGCGCGCTGCTCGGCGAGGCCCTCGAACGGCACGAGGGGGCCGAGCTGCTCACCCTCGTCGAGAAGGTGCGCGCGCTCGCCCGCGAGCCCGAGGACGACGAGCTGCGGGCGCTGCTCGAGGGCGTCGACGCGCGCACCGCGGTCGTGCTCGCGCGGGCCTTCACGGCATACTTCCAGCTCGTCAACGTCACCGAGCAGCTGCACCGGTGGCAGGAGCTCAGCGCGGTCGAGCAGACCCCGCTCGCCGCGACGGTCGGGCGCATCGGCGACGCGCTGGAGGAGGGCACCCTCGAGCGCGACGAGCTCGACGACGTGCTCGCGCGGCTGGAGTACCGGCCGGTCTTCACGGCCCACCCGACCGAGGCGACCCGGCGCACCGTGCTCAACCTGCTGCGCCGCATCGCCGTCACCGTCGACGAGCTCGAGGACCCCCGCCGTCCGGCCTCCGACGGCCCGCGCGCGGAGCGGCGCCTCGCCGAGCTCGTCGACATGCTGTGGCAGACCGACGAGTTGCGCATCGTGCGGCCCGAGCCCACCGACGAGGCCCGCACCGCGCTGCACACCCTGCGCTTCCTCGCCGACCAGGTGGTGCCCGACCTGCTCGCCGAGCTCGACCGCACCCTCGAGGGCATCGGGGTCACCCTGCCGACGTCGGCGCGGCCGCTGCGCTTCGGCGCGTGGGCCGGCGGCGACCGCGACGGCAACCCCAACGTCACGCCCGCCGTCACCCTCGAGGTCATCGGCATGCAGCACGACGCCGGCCTCGCGGAGCTCGTCGAGAAGCTCGACCACATGCTCCACGAGCTCTCGTCGTCGACCCGGTTCATCGAGGTGACCGACGCGATGCGCGAGAGCCTCGAGCGCGACGCGGCCGCGCTGCCGGTGACGTATGCCGCCGTGCGCCGTCTCAACGCCGAGGAGCCCTACCGCCTCAAGCTCAGCTTCATCCGGGTGCGCCTGCTGCGCACCCGCGACCGCCTCAACCACGGCACGGCCCACGAGCCCGGCCGCGACTACGCGAGCTTCGACGAGCTGCTCGCCGACCTCGTGCTCATCCGCGACTCGATGATCGCCGGCGGCGACCGGCTGACCGCCGACGGCGCGATCCTGCGACTCGTCCGGTCCGTCGTCGCGACGGGCACCGGCCTGGCCACGCTCGACATCCGCGAGCACAGCGCCAAGCACCACGCCGCGCTCGGGGAGCTCTACGACCGCATCGGCGAGCTGCCGACGCCCTACGCGGAGCTCGACGTTCCCGAGCGGATCGCCTTGCTGTCGAAGGAGATGGCAGCGCGACGACCGCTGACGGGCGTCGCGGTCCACGGTGCGCCCGACGTGGGCGAGGCCGCCACCGCGTCGCTCTCCCTCCTCGGCGCCATCGGCCGGGCGCTCGACACCTACGGGCCCGAGGCGATCGAGACCTACATCGTGTCGATGACCCACGACGTCGACGACCTCTTCGCCGTCGTCGTCCTCGCCCGCGAGGCCGGGCTCGTCACCTTCGGCACCGAGACGACGGAGGCCACGGCGCGCATCGGCTTCGCCCCGCTCTTCGAGACGGTGGCCGAGCTCGAGGCCGCCGGCCCGCTCCTCGAGGCGCTGCTCTCCGACCCGTCCTACCGCCGCATCGTCGCGGCGCGCGGCGACGTGCAGGAGATCATGCTCGGCTACTCCGACTCGTCGAAGGACGCGGGAATCGCCGCGTCGCAGTGGCAGATCCACCGGGCCCAGCGCGCGCTGCGCGACATCGCGCGGGCCCACGGGGTCGTGCTCCGGCTCTTCCACGGTCGCGGTGGCTCGGTCGGCCGGGGCGGCGGCCCCACCGGCGAGGCCATCCTCTCCCAGCCCTACGGCAGCCTCGACGGCCCGATCAAGATCACCGAGCAGGGCGAGGTCATCAGCGACAAGTACACGCTGCCGGGCCTGGCCCGGTTCAATCTCGAGGTCGCGCTCGCCGCGGTGCTCGAGGCGTCGGTGCTGCACCGGAGGTCGTTGCTGCCCAAGGACGTCCTCGACGGCTGGAACGGCACGATGGACCTCGTCGCCGGCCGCGGCCAGGACGCCTACCGCTCGCTCGTGCGCGACCCGAGCCTCGTGCCGTTCTTCGTCTCGGCGACGCCCGTCGACGAGCTCGGCAAGATGAACATCGGCTCGCGCCCGTCGAAGCGGCCGGGCGGCGAGGGCGGCCTCGACGACCTGCGCGCGATCCCGTGGGTCTTCGGCTGGACGCAGTCGCGGATCATCCTGCCTGGCTGGTTCGGCGTGGGCTCGGGCCTCGCGGCCGCCCGCGAGGACGGGCGCGAGAAGACGCTGCGCGAGATGTACGGCTCGTGGGCGTTCTTCCGCACCTTCCTGTCGAACGTGCAGATGACGCTCGCCAAGTCCGACCTCGACATCGCCGCGGGCTACGTGCGCGCCCTCGTGCCCGACGACGTCTCCGGGCTGTTCGACACGATCCGCGAGGAGCACGCCCGCACCGTCGAGGAGGTGCTGCGGGTGACCGGCCAGAAGGAGCTGCTCGAGTCGGCGCCCGTGCTGCGGCGCACCCTCGACCTGCGTGACAGCTACCTGGCCCCGCTCCACGCGCTGCAGACCTCGCTGCTCGCGCGGTCGCGCGCCGTGCCCGACGACGTCGAGCCCGACCCCGAGGTGCAGCGCGCGCTCCTGCTGACGATCAACGGCATCGCGGCCGGCCTGCGCAACACCGGCTGAGCCGGCCCGCCCCCGCCGACCCGCGACTGCGCCAACTCCGCCAGGGCGCAGTTCGCGGGGCGATCCGGGGCCCGACGACCACGCCAACTCCGCCAAGGCGCAGTTCGCAGGCTGATCCGGGGCCCACGACGACGCCAACCCCGCCAAGGCGCAGTTCCCGGGCCGATCCGGAGCCCGACGACCAAGCCAGCCCCGCCAAGGCGCAGTTTCCGGCCGAACCTAGACCCCACGACCGCGCCAACTCCGCCAGGGCGCAGGTCGCGGGGCGATCCGGGGCCCGACGACCGCGCCAACTCCGCCACGGCGCGGGTCGCGGGGCGCGGGTCAGGGCCTGGCGTCTCCGGAGGCGGCGGCGCGGAGCATCCGTTCGCCCTGCTCGCGCATGACGTCGCGCAGCTCCGGCGGGTCGAGCACGTCGATCTCCCACGGCAGGGCACCGAGGTGCATCGCCATGGCGCCGAGGTGGTTGCCGCCGGCCTCGAAGATGCAGGCGGCGTCCCCGTCCGCCGTCACGGTGCCGACGGAGACGGGAATCTCCTTGTCCACCAGCTTCTTCGGAGCATGGATGCGGACGCGCGCGACGTGGTCGTAGCCGCCGCTCGTGATGGAGCGGTGCACGTGCTGGGCCGCGTCGGGGGCATCCGGACGCGGGGTGAAGCGCCAGCCACGTCCGGACGCGTCGGCGATCCGGTCGAGCCGGAAG
This sequence comes from Terrabacter sp. NPDC000476, assembly GCF_040300125.1. NCBI lineage: Bacteria > Bacillati > Actinomycetota > Actinomycetes > Micrococcales > Intrasporangiaceae > Terrabacter > Terrabacter sp. NPDC000476. The sequence goes on along the minus strand of NZ_JBEPDF010000003.1, from coordinate 335,222 downwards.
GTGCGCCAGTCGTCGCGGTCGAGGTCGTAGGCGAGCAGGTACCAGCGGCGGCCCGTGGCCACGAGCCGGTATGGCTCGACGCGGCGTTCATGCGAACCACGCGGACCGGCATACGTGAACGTGACGCGCTCGGTCTCGCGGCAGGCGCGGGCGAGGAGCAGGAGCGTGGCGGCGTCGACCGGCGTCGCGTTGCTGTCGAGCGTGACGGTCGCCTCGTGGATCGCCTCGACCTGGGCCCGCAGGCGGCCCGGCAGCACCTGGTCGAGCTTGGCGAGCGTGCGCACCGCCGCCTCGCCGAGTCCCTCGACGGTGCCGCCGGCCGCGAGTCGGAGGCACACCGCCACCGCGACCGCCTCGGTGTCGTCGAGCAGAAGCGGCGGGAGCCGGCGCCCGGCGCCGAGCTGGTAGCCACCGCCGGCACCGTGCGCGGCGTTGACGGGGTAGCCGAGGTCGCGGAGGCGCTCGACGTCGCGGCGCACGCTGCGCGTCGTCACCCCGAGCCGCGCGGCGAGCTCGGTGCCGCTCCACACCGGCCGGCTCTGCAGCAGGTCGAGCAGCCGCAGCACGCGGGCCGTCGTGCCCGTGCCGTCGCTCGTCGTCATGGCCCCACTCTCCCATCCTCTGCGGACAGGAACTGTCCTACATCCCGAGGAAGGTGGAGCCATGACTTCGACACCGACCTCGACCCCCGCCTCGACCCCCACCTCGATCGACTGGGCCACCACCCTCACCGAGCAGGCCACCTGGCACTGGACCCACCAGCTGCGTCCGCGCCTCGAGGGGCTGACCGACGCGGAGTACCTCTGGGAGCCGACCCCCGGCTCGTGGAACGTGCACCCCCGTGGCCAGGGCAGCACCGAGCTGCAGGGCGGCAGCGGCGCCTTCACCATCGACTTCGTCTACCCCGAGCCCGTGCCGGCCCCCGTCACGACGATCGCCTGGCGGCTCGCCCACATCATCGTCGGCGTGCTCGGCGCCCGGGTGCACGGCCACTTCGGCGGCCCGGAGGTCGACTACCTCACCTTCGACTACGCCCACACCGCCGACGGCGCGCTCGCCCAGCTCGACACCGCGTATGCCGCCTGGTTCGACGGCGTGCACGGCTGGGGCGCCGACGAGCTCGCGCAGCCGTGCGGCGCCGCGGAGGGCCCCTGGGCCGACGCCTCCCGGGCCACCCTGGTGCTCCACATCAACCGCGAGCTGATCCACCACGGCGCCGAGATCGCCCTGCTGCGCGACCTCTACGCGCACCGCGACGACGCCTGACCGCCGGCCCCGAACACCCACCCCAGCAGAGAGCGAGCCCACCATGGCTGCACACGTCCCACCCGTCGCCGACGAGCGCGAGAGCCTCATCGCCTACCTCGACCAGCAGCGCGACGCCTTCGCCACCGTCGCCTTCGGCCTCACCGAGGAGCAGATCCGCCTCGTCCCGACCGCCGGTGCACTCAGCATCGGCGGCCTGGTCAAGCACGTGACGACGTGCGAGAGGGGGTGGACCGAGCGGATGGCGGCGGCACCCGAGGCGCCCGCGCCGCCCGACCAGACCCTGCAGGAGCAGGCCACGTCGTGGGGCGACGACTTCCGCGTCACCGACGACGACACCCTGGAGTCGCTCCTCGCGGGACTCGCCGCACAGGGAGACGTGACGCGCGAGGTGCTGCGCGCCGCCGACCTCGGGGCGGCCGTGCCCGTGCCGCGCGACGCGCCGTGGTTCCCCCACGACGTCGAGGCGTGGTCGGTGCGCTGGGTCGCCATGCATCTCGTGGAGGAGCTCGCGCGCCATGCCGGCCACGCCGACATCGTCCGCGAGTCCGTCGACGGCGCGACGATGTACGCGCTGCTCGCCGCGCGCGAGGGCTGGCCCGAGACCCCGTGGCTCACGCCCTGGCGCCCCACGACGACGAGCTGAGACGACGACCTGAGACGACGGCCCGGGACGGGCGAAGGGCCCTTGGGAGTATGAGTCTCAAGGGCCCTTCTGGGTGATCGGTCGATGGTGACGCTCCCGATCGACTCCTCGCCGTCTCGGGTCCCGGCCGCCTCGTCACCCGGCTGCCGCGGTGGGTCGCCCCACCGGATGGACCCTCGCTCTGCGAGTCGTCCCGCTCTCCCCGAGGGGAGGGCGTGAGTCAGTTCTACGCCCCTGCAGCAGGCGCCGTCACGCGTTTCGCAGAACTTCTCCGCGGTCCACAGTCGGGCGGCGTGTCGTCCACAGTCCGGCACCGGTTCTGCACAGCCACAAGGCCGGTCGTGCACACGTTGTCCACCGGGCCTGTGGACACCGGCCTCACGACGCGCCACTCGGGAGCTCCGCGAGGACGCGTTGGAGCAGCGCGGCCCCGGCGGCCGCCCGCCGGGCGCGGTCGCGGTCCCCGGTGCCGGCATACAGCTGCTCGGCCTCAACGAGCGAGCGAACCTCGGCCTCGACCACCGAGCGCTCGGCCGTGTCGTCGAGGACGCGCCGGGGCGTCTCCCCCGCGCCCAGCCCGAGGGCCGCGCCCGCGACGTCCCCGGACGTGACGGGCGACGACGCCTCCGCCACCGGCACCGCCTCGGCGTTCTCGATGGCGGCCACCGCGGTGCGCAGCACGCTGACCGCCTCCCGGTCGCGGGCGCGCATCGCGGTCGTGAGCCGGGAGCGCAGGGCGGCGCGGAGCGGTGAGTCCATGCCGCGACCGTATGCCGCCCCCGACCGCGCGCTCCATCCCTTTCTCGCCGTCGGGCTCAGGACGACGGGGAGACGGGGGCGGGGCCGAGGCGTTCGGTGAGGAAGGCGACGACGGCCTCGACCGCATCGGGGTGTCGCTCGGCGGTGAGCGTCGCGTGCCCGGGCCCGTCGAGCTCGACCCGGCGGAAGCCGTCCCCCAGCACCTCGGCCAGCGTCTCGAAGCGGGTCCCCGTCGACCAGTCCTCGCGGTAGCGCACGCCGAGCACCGGGCAGCCGGCGCGCACGCGCTCCTGCACCGCGAGCAGGTCGTCGGTGCCGAGGCCGACGTCGGCGGCCCGCCGCGGCCCGAGCGGCACGGGCACGGCCGGCTGGGCGACGACGGGCGCGGCCACGACCGGGTCGACCATCATCGCGAGCGCGAAGCCGCCCGTGAAGCACATCCCGACGGCGCCGACCCCGGCGCCGCCGACGTCGGCGTGCAGCTGCCGGGCCAGGCTGCGCAGCCAGCCGGCGACCGGCGTCGTGCGGCCGGTGGCGACGACCGTGAACTCCCGCCCGACGCAGAGCCGCGGCAGCACCCGGGCCGCCTCGAGCCGGCGCGGGTCCTCGTCGGCGGCGCCGAAGAAGTGCGGCAGGACGACGGTGAAGCCGGCCGCGACGAGCTCCTCGCCGAAGGCGACCACCTCGTGGGTCAGGCCGGGGCTCTCGTGCATGACGACGACTCCGGGACCCGTGCCGCGCCGGTACGTGGGGTAGGCGAAGCCGTCGGCGGCGTGCGTGCCGCGCTGCCAGTCCTCGAGCGGCGCCATGAGCCCGACGGTACGCCGCGGGCCTGTCGCTACGCTGACGTCATGTCGACCTCCGCGACCGCGGCGGGTGGGCGGTTCGCCGGCCTGCTCGCGCCCTCCGAGCGCGACCCGCTGCCCGCAGGGCCCGGTGCGCCACGCCGGGCCCTGCGGTGGGAGACGGTGCTCGTGCTCGGGGTCAGCCTCGGGGCCTCGGCCGTCTACGCCGTGCTCAGCATCATCGAGAAGCTGACCCGGCCGGTGCCGCTGTCGCAGCAGACGACCGCCATGAACCAGTCCGCGACGCCGGGTCGCCCGTGGCTCGACCTCGCCTACCAGCTCGCCGGCATCGTGCTGCCCCTGACGGCGGTCGCCCTCGCGCTCTACCTGCTGAACCACGTGCGCCGACCGGCCGGCGACGTGCCCGCGCGCCACGTCGTCGGGCTCGACCGCCGCGAGCCGCGACGCGACCTGCTGCGCGGCCTCGGGCTCGCCGCCCTCATCGGCATCCCCGGTCTCGGCTTCTACCTGCTCGCCAAGGCCATCGGCATCAACACCCAGGTCGCGGCCGCGAACCTCGAGGCGGTGTGGTGGTCGGCGCCCGTGCTCGTCCTCGCGGCCGTCGAGAACGCCCTCCTCGAGGAGGTCGTCATGGTCGGCTACCTCTTCACGCGGTGGCGCCAGACGGGCTGGTCCTGGCCGCTCGTCATCGGCGTCTCCGCCGTCGTCCGCGGCAGCTACCACCTCTACCAGGGCTTCGGCGGCTTCGCCGGCAACATCGTCATGGGCCTCGTGCTCGGCCTCGTCTTCGTGCGCACCCGTCGCGTCATGCCGCTCGTCGTCTGCCACTCGATCCTCGACGTCGTCGCCTTCGTCGGCTACTCCGTGCTGCGCGCCCGCGGCGTCTCGCTCTAGGCGCCCCGCCGCCCGACCGCCGCCCGGCCGCCGAGCCGGCCGCCCCGCCCACGACGCGCCCACGACGCGCCCGGTGGGCGGTCCGGCGCCCCCAGCCCGACTGCATACGATGGCGCCCATGAACTCCGCCCGGCAGGTGCGCGTCCGCCTGCTCGGGGACCCGGCCGACGACCACCGCCCAACCCGGCGCACCGCCGGCCGCACCGCGTGGCTCGGCTGGGCCGGACCGCTCTTCTTCATGCTCGTCGGCGGCGTCATGCGGTTCTGGCACGTCGGCGCGCCCCACCAGCTGATCTTCGACGAGACGTACTACGTCAAGCAGGGCTGGTCGATGGTCCTCTACTGGTTCGAGATGAAGAACGACCAGGTGCTGCAGGACGCGAAGCAGGTCGACCAGCACTTCACGGCCAACGACCCGATGATCTACGGCACCGAGGGCGACTTCGTCGTGCACCCGCCCGTCGGCAAGTGGCTGATCGGCTGGGGCGAGGCGCCCTTCGGCATCCTCAACTCGTTCGGCTGGCGCTTTGCCGTCGCCCTCGCCGGCACCATCTCGATCTTCATGCTCGGGCGGATCGCGCGCCGGCTCTTCCGCAGCGACCTGCTCGGCACCGCCGCCGCCGCGCTCCTCGCGTTCGAGGGGCACCACTTCGTGCACTCGCGCACCGGCCTGCTCGACATCTTCGTCATGTTCTTCGGCCTCGCCGGGTTCGGCGCCCTGCTCATCGACCGCGACCGGGCCCGTGAGGTGCTCGCGCGGCGCGTCGGTGACCGCCCGCGGGCGGCCGTCCCGTGGCTCGGCCCGTGGCTCGGCTGGCGACCCTGGCGCTGGGTCGCGGGGGTGATGCTCGGCCTGTCGGCCGGCACGAAGTGGTCGGGCCTCTACTTCCTCGTCTTCTTCGGCCTGCTGACGGTGCTCTGGGACCTCGGCGCGCGGCGGGCCGCGGGCGTGCGCGGCTGGGCCGTCGGCGGCGTCGTCAAGGACGGGCCGTATGCGTTCGTCCAGCTCGTCGGCACCGCGCTCGTCACGTACGTGGCGAGCTGGACCGGCTGGATCCTCACCCAGGGCGGCTCGTTCCGCACGTGGGCGCGCAACAACCCCGAGACGACGCACGCGTGGCTGCCGGACTGGTGGCGCTCCCTGTGGGCGTACCACCAGCAGATGTACGCCTCGACGCAGGCGATCACGAGCTCGCACCCGTACCAGACCAACCCGTGGTCGTGGCTCATCCAGGGACGACCCACCTCGTTCTTCTACGAGGGGCCGAAGAAGGGCGCGGACGGCTGCCTCGTCGACCAGTGCAGCCGGGCGATCACCTCGATCGGCACGCTCTCGATCTGGTGGGGCGGCACCCTCGCGATCCTCGTGCTCCTCTTCATGTGGGCCCTGCGCCGCGACTGGCGGGCCGGGGCGATCCTCTGCGGGCTCTTCGCCGGCTACCTGCCGTGGTTCCTCCTCGGCGACCGGACGATCTACTCCTTCTACGAGGTCGCCTTCGTGCCGTGGGTCGTGCTGGCCTGCGTCTACGTGCTCGGCCTCGTCATCGGCGGCCGGGAGGTTTCACCGACCCGCCGGCGTGTCGGCTACGCGGTGCTCGGCGCCTTCGTCCTGCTCACCATGGCGCTCTTCGCCTTCTTCCACCCGGTCTACGTCGCCGACGTCATCCCGCTCCGGGAGTGGCAGCAACGGATGTGGTTCCCCAGCTGGGTCTGAGGCACCACCCCGCACGCACGGGCCACGGCACGCAAAGTCTTGGTCAAGAGCCGGGCCCCAAGCCACCATCGGCGCGGCCACCCCCGTACGGTCGACGGGCGCCTCGGGCCGGCCACCGGCCCTTCCCGCGCGACCGCGACGTAGAGGAGACCACCCATGGACCGCCCGGCGAACGGCGCCGCAGCCGCCCCGGCCAACCCGGCTGCCCCGGCCACCCCGGCCGGGACGAACCCCGTGTCGACCCGACGGGCCGTGCTCAACACGATCCGCGGCTCGCTCGGCAACCTCGTCGAGTGGTACGACGTCTACGTCTACACCGTCTTCGCGAAGTACTTCGAGGCGCACTTCTTCGGCGGTGACGAGCCGAACGCCGGGATCTACACGATGGCGATCTTCGCCGTCACCTTCCTCATGCGCCCCATCGGCTCGTGGTTCTTCGGCCGGTTCGCCGACCGGCACGGCCGTCGCCCCGCCCTCGTCGCGAGCGTCAGCCTGATGGCCCTCGCCTCGCTCGCCATCGCCGTCGCGCCGACCGCCGCGTCCATCGGCAGCGGGGCGGTCGTCGTGCTCGTGCTCTGCCGCCTCGTCCAGGGCTTCGCCACGGGCGGCGAGTACGGCACGTCGGCGACCTACATGTCGGAGGCCGCGACCCCCGAGCGGCGTGGCTTCTTCTCGTCGTTCCAGTACGTCACCCTCGTCGGCGGGCACGTGCTCGCGCAGTGCATGCTCCTGCTCCAGCAGGCGGTGCTCACCGACGAGCAGATCAGCGACTTCGGGTGGCGCATCGCGTTCGGCTTCGGCGCCGTCGCGGCGGTCGTCGTGCTGTGGCTGCGCTCGTCGATGGACGAGTCGCTGCAGCGCGGTGCCGCGCACGAGTCCGGCCGGTCCGGCTCGATGGGCGAGCTCGTGAAGCGCTACCCGCGCCAGCTGACGACGTGCTTCCTCGTGACGATCGGCGGCACGCTCGCCTTCTACACCTACAGCGTCAACGGTCCGACCACCGTCAAGGCGGCGTACGCCGGCCAGGGCATGACCGCGACGTGGGTCAACCTCGCCGCCCTCGTCGTGCTCATGCTGCTCCAGCCGGTCGGCGGCGCGATCAGCGACCGGGTGGGGCGCAAGCCGCTCCTCGTCTTCTTCGGCGTCGGCGGGCTGCTCTTCAGCTACGTCTTCATCACCACGCTGCCCGACGTGCGCAGCCCCTGGGCGAGCTTCGGGCTGCTCGTGGCGGCCTACGTCGTGCTCACCGGCTACACCTCGATCAACGCCGTCGTGAAGGCCGAGCTGTTCCCCGCGCACGTGCGCGCCCTCGGCGTCGGCTTCGGCTACGCCGTCGGCAACTCGCTCTTCGGCGGCACCGCGCCCCTGCTCTACGAGGCGGCCAAGAAGAACGACGCGGTCGGCACCTTCGCGATCTACGTGACGGTGACCATCGCGGCCTCGCTCGTCGTCTACGTCCTCGCCCTCGGCGGCCGGCGGGACGCCACGCACCTCGACCGCGAGCAGGCCGCCCGCGACGGCCGTCCCGAGGCGGACGAGGAGCTCGAGGTCGCCGACGCCCGCCGCTGACGGGTCGATTGCGTATGCCGCCCGGCGTGGTGTTATCGTTCCTTCGCACCTTGGGGCTGTGGCGCAGTTGGTAGCGCGTCTCGTTCGCAATGAGAAGGTCAGGGGTTCGAATCCCCTCAGCTCCACCAGCACGACGATGGGACCCGGCGGCTCGCCGGGTCCCATCGGCGTTCGCGGGGCGGGCACCCAACGGTGGAGGTCTGCCGGCACCTGGGGCCAACAGGACTCCTTCGTCGCCCCACCGGCGAGGCCTGGCAGCCGGGCGGGTACGGGACCGGCATGGCCACCGCACACGTCGGCGTCTCCGGGTGGCGCTACCCCTCCTGGCGCGGCGACTTCTACCCGCACGGTCTGCCGCAGCGGCTCGAGCTGACCTACGCCGCCGAGCGGATGACCTCGATCGAGCTGAACGGCTCGTTCTACTCCCTCCAGCGCCCGAGCTCGTATGCCGCGTGGCGGGCCGCGGTGCCACCCGGCGTCACGTTCGCGGTCAAGGGCGGGCGGTTCATCACCCACCTCAGGGCGCTGCGCGAGGTCGAGACCCCGCTCGCGAACTTCTTCGCCAGCGGGGTGCTCGCCCTCGGTCGCCAGCTCGGACCGGTGCTCTGGCAGCTGCCGGAGCGCGCGACGTTCGACCCCGCGCGGCTGGCGGCGTTCTTCGAGCTGCTCCCGCGCTCGACCGCGGCGGCCGCCCGGCTCGCGGCGCGCCACGACGACAAGGTCGCCGACGACCGGGCCCTGACCTCGTGCGAGGTCGACGTGCCGGTGCGGCACGCCCTCGAGCCGCGCCACGAGAGCTTCGACTCCGACGAGGCCCGCGAGCTCTGCGCGGCTCACGGCATCGCCCTCGTCGTCGCCGACAGTGCCGGACGGTGGCCGGTCATGCGCGACGCGACGAGCGACTTCCGCTACGTGCGGCTGCACGGCGAGACCGAGCTCTACGCGAGCGGCTACGGTGACGCATCGCTCGACCGGTGGGCCGACACGTGCCGGGCCTGGATCGCCGAGGGCCACGACGTGCACGTCTACTTCGACAACGACGCGCGCGGCCACGCGCCGCACGACGCCGTACGGCTCGTGCGGCGCCTCGGGCTGCCGACCGCCGAGTGAGCACGCGGACGACCGGACCCCGCCGGGCCGGACGCCACCGAGGCAGTGGGCGCCCCTGCCCGTCGGGCCGCGCGACCGCTAGGTTCGTGCCGTGAGCCGCAGCGTCTACGTCGCCTCGCCGGAGGGCCTGACGGGCAAGTCCGCCGTCGCCCTCGGGCTGCTCGACGCCCTGCTGCGCGAGGTCGGCTCGGTCGGCATCTACCGGCCGCTGACGACCCTCGGCGGCACCGGGTCGGGTGACGAGGTCGACCACATCGCCCTGATGCTCGTCAGCCAGCCCGGCGTCGAGCAGACCTACGAGGAGGCCCTCGGCGTCACGTACGCCCAGGCGCACGACGACCCCGACGAGGCGCTGCACGTCATCGTCGAACGCTTCTCGGCCCTGAGCGCCCGGTTCGACGTCGTGCTCGTGCTCGGCTCGGACTACACCGACGTCTCCACCGGCACCGAGCTGTCGTTCAACGCGCGCGTCGCGGCCAACCTCGGCTCGGCCGTCGTGCTCGTCGTGCACGGCCGCGAGCGCACCCCCGAGCAGGTGCGCGTGGCCGCCGAGGGTGCCATCGCCGAGCTGCGGGCCCAGCACGCGCAGCCGGTGGCCGTCGTCGCCAACCGGGTCGAGCCCGGCGACCTCGACGCCGTCCGCGCCGCCCTCGCCACCCTCCCCTTCCCCGTCACGGCCGCGATGCCGGAGCACCCGCTCCTGTCGGCGCCGAGCTTCCGGGCGCTCGCCGACGCGATCGGGGCCGAGCTCGTGCTCGGCAGCGAGTCGTGGATGGACCGCGACAGCCTCGGGCTCGTCGTCGCGGCGATGAGCCTGCCGAACGTCCTCGCCCGGCTGACGCCCGACGTCACCGTCATCGCACCGAGCGACCGCACCGACCTCATCCCGGGGCTGCTCCTCGCGCACCAGTCCGGCACGTTCCCGACGCTCGCCGGCATCGTGCTCACCGGCGGCTACCCCATCCCCGAGACGATCTCGCGCCTCTCGGCCGGCGTGCAGCAGGACCTCCCCATCGCGCTGACCGCCGACGGCACGTTCCGCACCGCCGAGCGCCTCATGCAGGTGCGCGGGCCGATGACGAAGGGCTCGCGCAACAAGATCGAGACGGCCCGCCGGCTCTTCGCCGAGAGCGTCGACCAGACTGCGCTGCTCCGGGCCGTCGACGTGTCGGCGAGCGAGGTGCGCACCCCGCTGATGTTCGAGTTCCAGCTCATGGAGCGGGCCCGCTCGGACCGCCGGCACATCGTGCTCCCCGAGAGCCAGGACGACCGCATCCTCGAGGCCGCCGACGTGCTGCTGCGGCGCGGCGTCGCCGACCTCACCCTCCTCGGCGACGAGACGACGGTCCGGGCGCGCGGCTCGGCCCTCGGGCTCGACCTCGACGCGGCCACCGTCGTCTCCCCCACGGACCCCGAGCTCGTCGAGCGCTTCGCGCAGACGTATGCCGCCGCGCGGGCGCACAAGGGCATGACCCTCGAGCGCGCGCGCGAGGTCGTCGTCGACGTGTCCTACTTCGGCACGATGATGGTCCACCTCGGCCTCGCCGACGGCATGGTCTCGGGCGCCGTGCACACGACGGCGCACACCATCCGGCCGGCGCTCGAGTTCGTCAAGACCGCCGACGGCGTCAAGACCGTCTCGAGCGTCTTCCTCATGTGCCTCGCCGACCGGGTGCTCGTCTACGGCGACTGCGCCGTGATCCCGGACCCGACGGCCGAGCAGCTCGCCGACATCGCCGTGTCGTCGGCCCAGACCGCCCGGCAGTTCGGCATCGACCCGCGGGTCGCGATGCTCTCCTACTCCACCGGCAGCAGCGGCTCGGGCGCCGACGTCGAGAAGGTGCGCGAGGCGACCGCGCTCGTCGCCGAGCGCGCCCCCGACCTCGCCCTCGTCGGGCCGATCCAGTACGACGCCGCCATCGACCCTGTCGTCGGCCGGGCGAAGATGCCCGACTCGGCCGTCGCCGGCCACGCGACGGTCTTCGTCTTCCCCGACCTCAACACCGGCAACAACACCTACAAGGCGGTGCAGCGCAGCGCGCACGCCGTGGCGGTCGGGCCGGTGCTCCAGGGCCTGCGCAAGCCGGTCAACGACCTCTCGCGCGGCGCGCTCGTCGACGACATCGTCAACACCGTCGCCATCACCGCGGTGCAGGCGCAGGGCGGCGCGCCCGCGGCCGGGGACTTCCGTGCCTGAGCAGCGCGTGGCCGACGCCGCAACGGCACCGGTGCTCGTGCTCAACGCGGGCTCGTCGTCGCTGAAGTACCAGCTCGTCGTCCCCGAGACGGGCGAGGTGCTCGCCAAGGGGCTCGTCGAGCGCATCGGCGAGGCCGGCAGCGACGTCGCCGACCACGCCGCCGCGATGCAGGCCATGGCGAGCCGACTGCGCACCGACGGCGTCGACCTCGACGACGTGCGCCTCCGGGCCGTCGGGCACCGGGTCGTGCACGGCGGCCCCGACTTCTCCGCGCCGGTCGTCATCGACGACGCCGTGCTCGCGCGCGTGCACGAGCTGAGCGGGCTGGCGCCGCTGCACAACCCCGCCGCCGCCGTCGGCATCGAGGCCGCGCGCGCCCGGTTCGACGTGCCCCACGTCGCGGTCTTCGACACCGCCTTCTTCGCCTCGCTGCCCGAGGCCGCGTCGACGTATGCCGTGCCCCGCGACCTCGCGCGACGGCACGCGATCCGCCGCTACGGCTTCCACGGCACCTCGCACGAGTTCGTCTCCCGGGCCACGGCCGACCTGCTCGGCCGGCCCCTCGCGCAGCTGCGCCAGGTCGTGCTGCACCTCGGCAACGGCTGCTCCGCGTCGGCGGTGCGCGGCGGGGTCGCCGTCGACACCTCGATGGGTCTCACGCCGCTCGAGGGCCTCGTCATGGGCACCCGCTCGGGAGACGTCGACCCCGGGCTGCACGCCTACCTCGCCCGCGAGGCCGGGCTCTCGCTCGGCGAGATCGACACGCTGCTCAACAAGCGCTCGGGCCTGCTCGGCCTGAGCGGCGTCAACGACTTCCGCGAGCTCGAGCAGCGGCTGGCCTCGGGCGACGCCGACGCGCGCCTCGCCTTCGACGTCGCCGTGCACCGGCTCAAGCACTACGTCGGCGCGTACCTCGCGGTGCTCGGCGGGATCGACGTCCTCGTCTTCACCGCCGGCGTGGGCGAGAACAGCGTCGCGCTGCGCGCTGCCGTCACCGAGGGCCTCGAGGAGCTCGGCATCACCGTCGACCGGGCGCGCAACGCCGCCCGGTCGGGAGCGGCCCGCGTCATCTCCCCCGACGGCGCGCGGGTCGTCGTCGCGGTCGTGCCGACGAACGAGGAGCTCGCCATCGCCCGGCAGACGGCGCGGCTCGTCGGCTGACGGCGGACTACCCGCGCCGCGACTCGAGGTGCTCGCGCAGCGACGTCGGGCGCCGGCCCGTCAGCCGCTCCACGGCGTCGCTGACCCCGTCGAGCTCGCCCGCGGCGACCGCCGTGTACGTCGAGACCCAGGCGTCCACCTGCCAGTCCGGGGCCCCGTAGGCCGCGCGGGAGGCATACGCCTCCTCGAGCGTCTCGTCGTGGAAGGTGACGGCGCGGCCCGTCACCTCGCCGACGACCTGCGCCATCTCCGTGAAGGTCAGCGCCTCCGGGCCGGTCAGGTCGTAGGTCGCGCCGGCGTGGGCGGCCGGGTCGAGGAGCACCGCGACCGCCACCCGTGCGATGTCGTCGTGCGACACGACCGCAGCGCGGCCGTCCCCCGCCGGGCCCCGGACGACGCCGTCCTCGCCGACCATCTGGTCGATGAACTCGAGGTAGAGGTTGTCGCGCAGGAAGGTCCAGGCCATGCCCGACGCGCGCAGGTGGGCCTCGGTGGCGGCATGGTCGCGCGCGAGCGTGAAGGTCGCCTCGGGGGCGGCCCCGAAGAACGAGACGTAGACGACGTGGCGCACGCCGGCCGCGGCGGCCGCGTCGACGAAGGAGCGGTGCTCGTCGAGGCGGTCCTCGCTCTCGGCGGCCGAGACCATGAAGAGCGTCCGGACGCCCTCGAGAGCCGCACGCGAGGCCTCCGTGTCCCGGTAGCTGCAGGCCACGGCCACCGCCCCCGGCAGCTCGGGGGCCCGCGCCAGGTCGCGGACGAGGAGGCGCTGGGCCACGCCCCGCGCGGCGAGGTCGCGCGCGACGAGGCCGCCCAGCCAGCCCGTCGATCCTGTCACGGCCAGGGACGGTCGGTTCGCGGTGTCAGCAGCCATGACCCCGACCCTACGCACCCGCCCGCAGGGCCGGCCGGGGAACGCGGCCGACGCGGCGGACCGCGTGCTGGGGCGGTCGGTGACGCACGCAGGGGCCGACCCGGCATACGGTGTGCTCGTGACCGACAACCCTGCCGCCCCCGCGGGCGCACGCGCCGACGACCGGCCCACCACGGCGACCCACCCCTCCGACGACGCGGAGCTGCCCGGCATCGAGGCGGCCGCCGTGCCGCCCGGCATCCGGGTGGCGGCCGACTGGGCGTGGCGCCTGCTGCTCATCGGCGCCGCCGTCTACCTGCTCTCGATGGCCGTGCGGTCGGTCTCCGAGATCATCGTGCCCATCGCGATCGCCATCCTCCTCGCCGCGCTGCTGCACCCCGTGTCGGCCTGGCTGCACCGGCGGATGCCGGCGGGCGGCGCGGCAGGCCTCACCGTGCTCGGCACCATCGTGCTCGTCAGCGCCCTCTTCACGCTCGTCGGCTCGCAGTTCAGCAGCGGCTTCTCCGACCTGACGAGCCAGGTGGCCACCGGCCTCGAGCGGATCCGCGACTGGGTGCGCACGACCTTCAAGATCACCGACGCGCAGTTCAACGAGTACTTCGACACGATCCGCGACAAGGTGAGCAGCTCGGGCAACCTCGGCGACACGGCGACCTCGGTCGGCCTCACGGCCACGCACTTCGTCGCGGGCCTGTTCATCGCGCTCTTCTCGCTCTTCTTCTTCCTCTACGAGGGCCCGCGCATCTGGACCTGGATCGTGCGGCTCTTCCCGCGCGCCACGCGCCCGCGCGTGAACTCCTCGGGCTTCATCGCCTGGCACCAGCTGTCGGCGTTCGTGCGGGCCACGATGATCGTCGCCTTCGTCGACGCCGTCGGCATCTCGGTCGGCGCGGCCATCCTCAAGGTGCCGTTCGCCTTCGCCATCGCGATCCTCGTCTTCCTCCTCGCCTTCATCCCCATCGTCGGGGCGCTGCTCTCGGGGGCCGTGGCGGTGCTGCTCGCGCTCGTCGCGCACGGGCCGGGTGTCGCGCTCATCATGCTGGCCGTCGTCATCGGCGTGCAGCAGCTCGAGTCGCACGTGCTCCAGCCGTTCCTGCTCGGCAAGGCCGTGAGCGTGCACCCGCTCGCCGTCATCCTCGCCATCGCGACGGGGTCGATCGTCGCCGGCATCGTCGGCGCCCTCGTCGCGGTGCCCTTCGCGGCGGTGCTGAACGCCGTGGGCAAGCACCTCTTCAGCGACGAGTCGGAGGCGGACCTCGACCGGGAGCTGACGGCGTCCGCCGACGACGGTGGAGCCCCCGCCCAGACCTGACCGCCGCAAGGGTGACCGGCTCCGGCCCCACGCCGCACATCGAGTGCCCAGCCCCCACGTCGGGGCTGGGCACTCGCGCTCTCCCGGGGTCGTGGCGACGGGGGGTAAGGCGGGGAAACCACCCACACCCAGCAACCCACCGGCCGACCAGCCGACCGGCCGGGCGGCGGGGCAGCCGGGCAGCCGGGCAGCCGGGCAGCCGGGCAGCCGGGCAGCCGGGCAGCCGGGCAGCCGGGCAGCCGGGCGGCCGCTGCACGACGGAGGGGGCGACCCGCTCGCGCGGATCGCCCCCTCGGTGGAGCGGTTCGTTACTGCGAGACGGCCCGGCGGGCGAAGAGGGCCCGGTCGTCGAGCTCCTCGGCCTCGTCGGCGAACTCGGGGGTGTCGAAGACGTCGGCCGGGATGCCGCTGTCGGTCCAGCGCGGCTCGGCCTTGGCCTTCATCGTGTAGGTCGGACGGGGCACCGGGACGGGGCTCCAGCTGCCCTCGGGCACGACCGCGTCGTCCTCGAGGGCCTCGGGAGCCGCGGGACGCGCGACGGGCACCTCGCCCGTCATCGCCGCCTGGACGTCGAAGACGCCGGGCCTGGCGGGCTCACGACGCTCGGGAGCGCCGGCGGCGGGGCGAGCGGCACCGGCGACCGCGCTGCGGATGACCTGCGTCGCGTCGATCGACGGCTCGAGCTCCCAGTCGGTCGCGGCGTCCTCGTGGACGTCCTCGTCGACGTGGCGTGCGCGGGGCCGCCGGCCACGGCCGGCATCGGCCGCGCGGCGACGGTCGGCCTGCGCCTCGGCGCGGAGCCAGAAGAGGACGGCGCCCACCGTGACGAGGGCGAACGGGACCGAGACCCAGAGCAGCACGCCGGTGACGGCGAGGACGACCGAGACCGGCACCCAGGCGAGCGACGCGAGCAGCAGCGCGGCGCGCAGGCGGCGCTGCGCGAGCGACACCCGGCGAGCGGCCGGCGCACCCGGGCGGGTCGCACCGGGGTGCTCCTGCCGCCGGGCGCGGGCCATGGTCGAGGGCATACGGTCCACCTCGGCGTGGGGGGCGTGGCCGGCCGCGACCGGCTCGGGGCGGCGCGCCACGAGGGGCGAGCTGCGACGCGAGGACCCGGCCGGCACGGCCCGCTTCACGTCGACGGTGGGGCGGGCGGTGCGCGCGGGCTGGACGGCATACGAGTGCGGGCGCGGTGGGCGCAGCTCGGTCGACGGCAGCAGGGGCCGCTTCTCGAGCACGCGCATCGCTTCGGTGAAGCCGTCGACGGACCGCGTGGCGGCGGCGTCCTCGCGGCGGCGCACCCAGTGCTGCACGAGGTATGCAGCCCAGATCGCCACGATCACGACGAAGATGAGGCTGCTGACTGGCACGGGCACCACGGTAGGTCCCGGTCGCGACGCGACCCCGCACATTCGAGGCGTGTCGCGCAAGAGGCTGGTGTTACGACTGTGACGAGCGGGCCAGCACCGACGATCCGGCCAGGTCCTCGACGGTCAGCGCGAACGACCGGTGGTCGCGCCACGCACCGTCGATGTGGAGGAAACGCTCGCGAATTCCCTCGTCCCGCAAGCCCAGTCGCTCGACGACGCGCAGCGAGCGTTCGTTGTCGAGCCGGATGTTGACCTCGACCCGGTGCAGCCCACCCGCCCCGAACGCGTGGTCGAGGGCGAGCGCGAGGGCCCGTGTCGCGATCCCCCGCCCCGTCGCACCGGCGTCGAGCCAGTAGCCCGCGGCTCCCGACTGCTGGGCGGCCCGGACGATCCCGAAGAGGTGCACCTGGCCGACGATGCGCCCGCCGACCTCGATGCACCACGGCATGGCCCGGTCGGCACGCGCCTCGACGTCGAGGTCGCGCACGAACTGGCGGAACGAGACCGGGGCGCGCGCGGCCGAGCCGGGCGGCAGCGTCGGCTCCCACGGGCGCACGTGGTCGGCGTTGTCGCCGCGCACGCGCTGCCACTCGCGCTCGTCGTCGACCCGGAGCGGGCGCAGCACGATCGCCGGCTCGGCGGAGGAGTCCCGCAGCACGACCGGCCAGCGTGCCTGGCCGTCGCGGTGGGGCCGCCACGGCATCCTCACCGCTTCCCTCCCGTCACCGCGCGCTCGAGCCGCTCGCGGTGCTCGGTGCGTTCGCCGTGCTCGGGGCTCACCTCGGTCGTCACCTCAGTGGTCGCTGCCGGGGATCTGGTCGAGCGCGTGCCCGAGCACCGGCTCGAGCACGTCGAGCGCGTCGGCCACGCCACCGCGCGAGCCCGGCAGGTTGGCCACCAGGGTGCGGCCCGCGAGGCCGACGAGCCCCCGCGACAGCATCGCGGTGGGCACGCCCTTGGCGACGCCGGCGGCCCGGATCGCCTCGGCCACGCCGGGAACGAGCCGGTCGAGCAGGGGCGCCGTCTGCTCCGGGGTGACGTCGGTCGGCGTGAGCCCCGTGCCGCCGGTCGTCAGCACGAGCTCGGGCTCGCCCGCGAGCGCCTCGCGCAGGGCCCGGCCGAGCTCGTCGCCGTCGGGCACGACGACGGGGTCGGTCACCTCGAAGCCCCAGGCCCGCAGGCGCTCGACGAGCACCGGCCCCGAGCGGTCGGGATAGACGCCGGCCGCGGCCCGCGTCGAGGCCGTGACCACGACGGCCCGACGGCCCGTGCCGAACCCCTCACTCACGCCAGTCCCCCGACCGTCCGCCGGACTTCGCGGTGACCCGCACGTCGGTGATGCGACCGTGCTTGTCGACGGCCTTGACCATGTCGACGAGCGCGAGCGCCGCGACCGAGACGGCCGTCAGCGCCTCCATCTCGATGCCGGTGCGGTCGGCGGTGCGCACGGTCGCCGTGATGTCGACGCCGTCGTCGGCCACGACGACGTCGATCTCGACCCCGTGCACGGCGACGGGGTGGGCGAGCGGGATGAGCTCCGGCGTCCGCTTGACGGCCTGGATGCCGGCGATCCGGGCCACGGCCAGCGCGTCGCCCTTGGGCACCGCGCCCGAGCGCAGGGCCGAGACCGCCTCGGCCGAGAGGAGCACGCGCCCGGCCGCGCTCGCCTCCCGGGCCGTGACCGCCTTGGCCGACACGTCGACCATGTGGGCGCTGCCGTCGGCGCGGACGTGGGTGAGGCCCGACGTGGGGTCGGAGGTGGGGTCGGAGGTGCGGTCGGAAATGCTGTCGGGGGCGGCCACGTCAGGCCTCCTGGTCGAGCACGAGCACGTCGACGACCTCGCCGGCCACGAGCTCGGTGACGTCCTCGGGCACGACGAAGAGGGCGTTGGCGCGGGACAGGTCGGCCACGAAGTGCGAGCCCTGGCCCGCGACGGGCACGGCCACGAGGGTGCCCTCGGCCGAGCGCGACACGACGGCCCGGCCGAACTGGCGCCGGCCCTCGAAGGACTCGACGCCCGAGATGAGGGTCGCCGGCCGGAGCCGCCGCTTCTCCGGCGACAGGCGCATGAGGCGGCGCAGGGCCGGGCGCACGAAGACCTCGAAGGAGACGAAGGAGGAGACGGGGTTGCCCGGCAGGGCGAAGATCGGCACGCGCCGGCCGCCCGGCCCGGTGAGGAGCCCGTAGCCCTGCGGCTTGCCCGGCTGCATGGCCACCTTGACGAAGTCGATGCCCTCGCCCTTGAGCGCGCTCTTGACCACGTCGTACGCGCCCATCGACACACCACCGCTCGTGATCACCGCGTCGGCCTCGGCGACGACCTCGTCGAGCACGTCGAGGAGCTCGTCCTCCGAGTCGCCCACGGCCGCGCGGATCTCGGCCGACGCACCTGCGCCGACGGCGGCCGCCCAGAGCATGAACGAGTTGGAGTCGTGGATCTGGCCGGGCCCCAGGGGCTTCCCCGGCTCGACGAGCTCGGCGCCGGTCGAGAGCACGACGACGTGGGGACGGCGGTGCACCTCGACGCCGGCGTGCCCGCAGGCGGCGAGCAGCGCGACGGTGCGGGCACCGACGACCTCCCCCGCCGAGACGATGACCGCTCCGGTGGCCACGTCCTCACCGCGGGGCCGGACGTAGCGGCCGGGCCGGGTGGCGGCGCGGCACTCGACCTCGCCGGTCGCCGCGCCGTCGGTGTCCTCGACGGCGATGACGGCGTCGGCACCCGCGGGCAGGGGGGCACCGGTCATGATCCGGGCGGCCTCACCGGGCTGCACCGTGAAGGTCGGGTCACCGCCGGCCGCGACCTCGCCGACGATGCGCAGGCGCACCGGCGACCCGTCCGCGCCCTCGAGCGACGCGGCCTGCACGGCATACCCGTCCATCGACGAGTTGTCGAAGTGCGGCAGGTCGACCTTCGCGCGCACGTCGCGCGCCACGACGAGACCGAGCGCCTCGGTGAGCGGGGTGAACTGGGTCGGCGACGGCTGGAGCGTCGAGAGGATGGCCTTGAGGTGCTCGTCGACGGTCCGCAGGCCGGTGCCCGAGGCCGGCGGGGCGACGGGCGTGGGCAGCTCGCCGAGCACCGCGTCGTCGAGCACGCGCCGGTAGCCGTCGATGAGGACCTCGCCGACGCAGCGCACGTTGCGGCCGAAGACGGGGTCGCCGATGACCCGCAGGCTCGTGCACTCCTTCATCGAGGGCACGCCGTGCGGGAAGCGCTTCTCGAAGTTCGGCACGAAGCGGTAGGCGGAGTCGAGGTCGACGAAGGGCTCGGGACCGTCGCCCGCAGCCACGACGTGGTAGCTCTCGTCGAGCGAGAAGAAGTCGGAGCGGATGACGAGCAGGTCGTTCGTCGTCTTGACCGGCCGGAACCGCGAGCGCGGCACGAGGATCGCCTCGCTGCCCTCGAAGACCTCGATGGCCGTGCCCATGGCCGACTCCATCTGGATCACCTCGGGCGAGGCGGGGTCGGCGGGGTCGACGTTCTTGCGGTTGACGATGATCGGCAGACCGAGCACGCCCTGCATCTCGGTCATCCGTTCGCGCAGCACCCGCAGGTCGATCCAGATGTTGTTCGCGTTGAAGGTGTCGTGGCGCTTGATGTCGCGGAAGAAGCGCTCCTCGCCCTCCGCCACCATCGCCGTGTCGCGCAGCACGATGCGTCCGTCGGCCTTGCGCACCGCGAGGTGGCCGCCCTTGCGGTCGCTCTTCGTTCGCTTGCAGACCTCCGCGACGAACGGCAGGCCGTGCGCCACCATCCACGCGGCCACCTCGGGGTCGCAGGTGGCGCCGAGGTTGTCGGAGTTGGAGAGGAACGCGTAACGGATCCCCTTGTCCAGCAAGGCGTCGAGCACGCCCGAAGTGACGAGCGAGACGTAGATGTCGCCGTGGCCGGGCGGGCACCACTCGAGCTCGGGGTCGGCCGGCCACTGCACCGGCGTGAGGTCCTCCGGGCAGAGCTTCGGCTCCGCGTTCTGGATGAAGTCGAGTGGCAGCCCCTCGACCGGCAGGTCGGGGTACTTCGACAGGATCTCGAGCGACTCCTCCGACGTGCGGAAGGAGTTCATCAGCACGAGGGGAAGCTCGACGTCCCACCGCTCGCGCAGCGCGAGCACCTGCTGGGCGATGATGTCGAGGAAGGTCAGCCCGTCCTTGACCTCCAGCGCCGACTTCGCGCCCGTCATGCCCATGCCGGTGCCGAGCCCGCCGTTGAGCTTGATGATCGCGGTCTGCGACAGGGCGGCCCGCGCCTCCTCGTCGGAGACGCTCACCTCGCGCAGCCGCTGGACCTCGCGCAGCGGCTCGATGGAGTCCTCGGGGATGGTGCCCTGGGCGCCACCCTTCAGCTGCTCGTAGTAGTGCTCGAAGACCCGGATCGCCTCGGGACCGAGGCCCCGCTGGCGCATCAGGTCGACGGACGCGCGGAGCCCCTGGTCAGTCATGGGGCTCACCCTACGATGGCTGACATGTGCGTCAGCCCCGAGCGTGCAATCCCGAGACCATGAGCGGCGCGACCAAGCGTGACCTGCGTCACGCCGCTCGCGCCCGACGCCGCGAGCTCACGGCAGGACTCGACGACGGCGCCCGGGAGGCGGCGGCCGCCGCCCTCGCCGCCGCCGTGCTGCGCTTCGTGCCCGACCCGTCGCGGGTGGCCGTCTACGAGTCCCTGCCCGACGAGCCCCCGACCGGCCGCCTCGTCGAGGCGCTCCTCGCGGCCGGGCACGAGGTGATCGTGCCCGTCACGCTCGACGACTTCAGCCTCGAGTGGCGGTGTGCCGTGCCGGGTGCGGTCGGCGACCGCGCCACCGTGACCCGCCGGGTCGGGGCTCCCGACCCGGCCGAGCGCGCCGGGTGGCTCGGCGTCGACGCGCTCGCCGCCTGCGACCTGGTGGTCACCCCGGGCCTCTCGGTCGACCGCCACGGCACGCGCCTCGGGCAGGGCGGTGGCTGCTACGACCGGGCCCTGCGCCACCGCGACCCGGCCGCGCCGGTCGTGACACTGCTGCACGAGGGCGAGCAGAGCGAGCTCGACCTGCCGAGCGACCCGCACGACGTGCCGGTCGACGGCTACGTGACGACGACCGGCCGGGTCGTGCGGCTGCGCTGAGGAGCCGGCCGGACGGCATACCTGCTCGGGCGACCCACCCCGGCGTCAGGACGTCGACGACGAGGCCGGCGGCACGAGCGTCAGCTCGTCCTCCGTCGCCTCGCGCACCGCGGTCGCCGTGAACGGCCACGGGAAGCTCTCGTTCGCCGCCCACGCGTCGATCTGGTCGGAGTAGTGGTCGTCGTAGGCGTGCCCCGACTGGCCGGTCGCGTTGACCCAGCGGGAGGCGTCGAGGTTGCCGAGGTCGACCACCATGCGCATCGACGGGCCCGTCGTCACGCCGTAGCCGGGCTGGGAGGCGTTCCAGCCGTTGGCGTTGACGATGGAGCTGCCGCCGCCGAGCTCGATGCCGCCGCGGTTGAAGAGGTCCTGCACGGCGCCGGGCACGCCGTCGCCGCCCATCACCTGGTGCTTGAGGTCGAGCTGGTGCAGCCGGCCCCAGCGCCAGGTCGCCGGCACCTTGCCCAGCTCACGGGCGAGGTCGAGGCGCGCCTCGACGAGGGCCCGCTTGACGATCTCGCCGGAGCCCTCGGTGAGACCGGGCGTCGTCTTGTCGTCCCACCAGTCGTTCTTCGGGTCCTTGAGCAGCTGCTCCATGACGACCATCCAGCGGCTGCCGCCGTCGGGCGCGATGTCGGGCGGCAGCTCGTCGAAGGTGAACTCCAGCAGGTGCTTCCAGACCGCGTTGTAGTACGCCGCCGCCGCCGAGTCGCGCGACTTGTCGTTCGGCTGGTCGCCGGTCCACCCCTTGAGGAGGCGCTGCGCCTGGGCCGTGAAGTCGTCGACCTGCACGGCGAGCAGGCGCTTGACGAGGCCCGGCGCGTAGGTGTTCGTCGTGTCGCCCTGGATCCGCGACATCGTCTCCGGCGAGACCTTCGGGGTCGCGGCGAGCAGGTTGCGGATGCGCTGGGCGCGGAAGCCGTAGTCCCACTCCGACGTGAGGAACGGCGTCGAGCTCGACGTGACCGCCTGGTTCGCCGTGACGATGAAGCCCTCGGCGGGGTCGAAGCTGTGCGGCAGGTCCTCGAAGGGCACGAAGCCCTTCCAGTCCCACTGCGAGTCCCACCCGGGCGACGGCCAGAAGCCGGGGGGCGCCGCCGGGGTCGCCGATCGGCGGACCGGGATCTGCCCCGGCGCCTGGTAGCCGATGTGGCCGGCCGTGTCGGCGTAGACGAGGTTCTGCGCCGGCACGGTGAAGAGCGCCGCCGCCTTGCGGAACTCGGTCCAGTCGCGGGCCTTGTCGAGGGCGAAGATCGCGTCGGCGGTCGTGCCCGGCGTCAGCGCCGTCCAGGCCAGCGACACGGCATACCGGTTCGTCTGCGGGGCGCCGCGCACGACGGTGCGGTCACCCGCCTCCTCGATGCCGCGCACGACGTCGGAGAGGATCGGCCCGTGCACCGTCGAACGGACGGTGAGGCGCACGTCGGCGCCGCCCGCGACCTTGATGACCTCCTCGCGCGAGGTGAGCGGCACGCTCTCGCCGTCGCGGAGGTAGGTCTCACCGGTGACCTGCTCGAGGTAGAAGTCGGTGACGTCGGGGCCGAGGTTCGTCATGCCCCACGCGATGCGGTCGTTGTGGCCGATGACGACCCCGGGCAGCCCGGAGAAGGTGTAGCCCGACACCCGGAAGGGGCAGGCCGCGCTCACCTGGCGGCACTGGAGGTTCACCTGCGTCCAGATGCCGGGGATCGTCAGGCCGAGGTGGGGGTCGTTGGCGAGCAACGGCTTGCCCGTCGTCGTGCGTGAGCCGGAGACGACCCACGAGTTCGAGCCGATGTCGTCGCCGCGGCCCAGCGTCACCGGCACGGCGGCGAGCGCCGCGAGCGTGGAGTCGACGGCGTCGCGGCCGCCGCTGGAGCGCACGGCCGTGGCCGCCGTCAGTGCGCTCGGCGCGGGGGTCGCCGCCTGGTCGCCCTGGCCGCTCTCGTCGGCGGGCTGCCAGTCGCGGTCCGAGAGGATCGGCGCGTTGCGGTCGGCGGGGTACTGCGGGTAGAGCAGGCCGATCTGCTTGACCGAGCGGTTGCTCCGCGAGAGCCGGGCCCGGGCGAGCTCGTCGTTGTAGTCACCACGCAGGTCCCAGGCCATGGCCTTGAGCCACGCGAGCGAGTCGACCGGCGACCACGGCTCGACGCGGTAGTTCGGGTTGCGGCGCGCGAGCACGGTGTACTCGAGCGACATCTTCTCCGGCGACTCCACCGTCTTGATGTAGGCGTTGACGCCGTCGGCGTAGGCCTGCAGGTACTGCCGCGTCTCCGGCGCGAGCTTGGGCAGCTCCTCCTCGGCGACCCGGCGCCAGCCCATGGCGCGGATCACCTTGTCCTTCTCGATGCCGGCGTCGCCGACGAGCTCGGAGAGGCGCCCGGCCGTGATGTGCCGGCGCAGGTCCATCTCGAAGAACCGGTCCTGCGCGCTGACGAAGCCCTGCGCCCGGAAGAGGTCCTTGGCGTTGTCGGCCGTGATCGTCGGCACGCCGCGCGCGTCGCGCTGCACCGACACCGAGCTCGTGAGGCCCTCGATCTCCAGCCGGCCCGCGGTCTGCGGGAACGACTGGCGCACCACGCCGATCGCGAGGATCCCCACCCCGACCACCGCCATGACGACGAGGACGGCGAGGAGCAGGAGGATCCGACGGGCGCGCTTCAACCGTGACACGCCCTGAGCCTAGGCCACGAGGTCGGGCATCCCGGGCAGCCTCGGCCGGTGGCCACCGCGCCGCGGGCCGGTCGTCGGCGCGATCGGGCGGGATGGTTGGATTGGCCGAGACCGGAGGAGCCGCCCGTGACCGCACTCGCGTCCATCACGTCGACGAGCATGACTCTCGACGACCTGACGCGCGTGCTCCTCATCGGTTCGCTCGTGCTCCTCGTCGCGGTCGCCGCCGTGCGGCTCTCGGTCCGCTCGGGCCTCCCGTCGCTGCTCATCTACCTCGGCATCGGCCTCGCGCTGGGCAACGCCGGTGCGGGCATCCAGTTCGACGACGCCTCGACGACACGGGTGCTCGGCTACGCCGCCCTCGTGCTCATCCTCGCCGAGGGTGGCCTCACCACCTCGTGGAGCAACATCAAGCGGTCGGTCGCGCCGGCCGCGGTGCTCTCGACGCTCGGGGTCGTCGTGTCGGTGCTCGTGGTCGCCGTGGCCGCGCACGCCTTCCTGCCGCTGTCGTGGACCATCTCGCTCCTCATCGGCGCGATCGTCTCCTCGACCGACGCGGCGGCCGTCTTCGCGGTGCTGCGCAACGTCGCGCTCCCCCGCCGCATCTCCGGCATGCTCGAGGCCGAGTCCGGCTTCAACGACGCGCCCGTCGTCATCCTCGTCGTCGCGTTCGCCGCGCAGGGCCTGCCGGGCGGCGAGGCCCACCCGTGGTGGGTGCTGCTCTTCGACGCCGCGGTCGAGCTCGTCGGCGGCGCCCTCGTCGGCGTCTCCGTCGGCTGGCTCGGCGGCCAGCTGCTCAAGCGCGTCGCGGGCGCGTCCTCCGCCCTCTTCTCCATCGGGGTCGTCGCGCTGACGGTGCTGGCGTATGCCGTCGGCGCCGCCGTCCACGTCTCCGGCTTCCTCGCGACCTACCTCTCCGCCCTCGTGCTCGGCAACATGGGCCTGCCGAACCGCGCCGCCTTCCAGAGCTTCGGCAACGCCCTGGGGTGGATCGCCCAGATCGGGCTCTTCGTGCTGCTCGGCCTGCTCGCCGACCCGACGCGTCTCACCGAGATGTTCGTCAAGGCGGTTGTCATCGGGCTCGTCCTGCTGCTCGTCGCCCGCCCGCTCTCGGTCGTCGCCTCGGCGTCGTGGTTCGGCATCCCCTGGCGAGAACAGGTGTTCCTGTCCTGGGCGGGCCTGCGCGGCGCGGTCCCTGTCGTGCTCGCCACGGTGCCGCTCGTCACGGGCACACCCGACACCGAGTGGATCTTCGACCTCGTCTTCGTCCTCGTCGTCGTCTTCACGATCATCCAGGGGCCGACCCTGCCGTGGGTCGCGAAGCGCCTCGGCCTCACCGAGCAGGTGCACTCCGTCGACGTCGACCTCGAGTCGACCTCGCTCATGGCGATCAGCGCCGACGTCATCCAGGTGACGGTCGGCGCGGAGTCGCGCCTCCACGGCGTCGCGGTCTTCGAGCTGCGCCTGCCCAAGGGCGCCAACGTCACCCTCGTCGTGCGGGGCGGCGAGGGCTTCGTGCCCGAGCCCCACACGACGATCCGTCACGGCGACCAGCTGCTCGTCGTGACGACCTCGAAGGTCAAGGTCCGCACCGAGCGCCGGATCCGCGAGATCAGCCAGGGCGGGCGCCTCGCCGGCTGGCCGTAGACTGGCGGACGGCCCGTTTCGCGGGCCCGCCTGCCACGCCCCACCCGTCCGCTCCGACCGCCCGAGGTTCCCCAGTGCCGACCTACTCCTACGCGTGCCCCGAGTGCGGTCACGCCTTCGACATCCGCCAGTCGTTCACCGACGACGCCCTGACGGTGTGCCCGGAGTGCGGGGCCCCGCGGCTGCGCAAGGTGATCCACCCCGTCGGCATCGCCTTCAAGGGCTCCGGCTTCTACAAGACCGACTCGCGCGCGTCGACGAAGGGCTCGGGCAGCACGACGCCGACGGAGAAGTCGTCCGGCAGCGACTCGGGCGCCAAGGGGTCGAGCACGGAGTCGGCGAAGGGCTCGACGTCCGGCTCGTCGACGGCGGGCACGTCGGGATCCTCGACGTCGTCGACGTCCTCCTCGTCGGGCTCGTCGGGCTCGTCGGGCAGCGCGTCGTCCACAGCCCCCTGACGCTCCGGGCGGTTGTCCCCAGCCGCGGCCGTATGCCGTCCGGCGGGCCGGGCGACCGCCCTAGGCTCGGGGCATGACGACTCCCGCGACGCCCCCCACCGCGACCCCGCCCGCTCCCGCCGAACCGACCGGGTCCCCGGAAGCGCCCCGCGCCGAGATCGGCGTCATCGGCGGCTCGGGCCTCTACGAGTTCCTCGACGACTACGAGACGGTCGAGGTCGACACCCCCTTCGGGCGTCCCAGCGACCCGCTCGTCATCGGTGAGGTCGAGGGGCGCTCGGTCGCGTTCGTCGCCCGGCACGGCAAGGGCCACCGCTTCGCGCCCCACCGCGTCAACTACCGCGCCAACCTCTGGGCGCTGCGCGCGGTGGGCGTCCGGCAGGTGCTCTCGCCGTGCGCCGTCGGCTCGCTCCGCCCCGAGCACGGTCCCGGCACCGTCGTCGTGCCCGACCAGGTCGTCGACCGCACGTGGGGGCGGGCGCACACCTTCTACGAGCAGGAGGGGCCGGTCGTGCACGTCGGCTTCGCCGACCCGTACTGCCCGAACGGGCGCCAGGTCGCGGTCGACGCGGCGCGCCTCTCGCCGCTGCCCGTCGTGGCCGACGGCACGCTCGTCGTCGTCAACGGGCCACGGTTCTCCTCGCGCGCCGAGTCGCTCATGCACCAGCAGGCGGGGTTCGGCATCGTCGGCATGACGACGATGCCCGAGGCCGCCCTCGCCCGCGAGCTGGCCCTGTGCTTCACGACGATCGCCGTCGTCACCGACCACGACGCGGGCGTCGAGGGTGGCGACGCGGTGAGCCACGACGAGGTGCTGCGGGTCTTCGCCACGAACGTCGAGCACCTCACCGGCATCCTCCGCGACGCCATCGGCCAGCTGCCGGCCCACGAGCCGGACGAGCGGGCCACCTGCCCGTGCCGCCGCGCGCTCGACGGGCTCGAGCTGCCGCTCACCCTGCCCTGATGCCCGAGGAGCGGCGGCCCGCGCCACGTCCCCCGACCCCGCGGACTCGCCGGGCCCTGCGGTCCCCGGAGGCCGGGCGGCCTCGACGGGCGGGGCGGTCCCCTGGGGCCGGGCGGTCTCGACGGGCGGGGCGGTCCCCGTGGGCCGGGCGCGCGGGTGCGCTCCGGCCCGACGGGCCGCGCCGGCGACGGGCGAGGCGAGCCCTCGCGCGCCGGTGGGTCGCCGCCGTCCTCGCAGCCGCAGGGACGCTGGCCGTGGTCGCCAGCCTGCGACCGCCCGCCGCAGCCGGCTCGGGCGTCGCGACCGTCGTCGTGGCACGAGACGTGGCGGCCGGCACCGTCATCGGGCGCGACGACGTCGAGCTGGCACCGCGGCCGGTGGGCGCACGACCGGAGACGGCCCTCGACTCCGTCGACGCCGCGGTCGGTCGGGTGGCGGCCGGCCCGCTCACCACCCACGAGGTCGTCACGGCCGCACGCCTGCTCGGCCCCGACCTGCTCGCGGGCCAGCCCGCGGACCGGGTCGCCTTCGGCGTGCCCGTGCTCGACACCGCGTCGGTCGGGGTGCGCCCCGGCAGCCGTGTGGACCTCTACGCGACCGGCAGCGGTGACCGGGTGGCCGTCGACGTGGCCGTGCTCGCGGTGCAGCAGGGCAGTGAGACCGGCGGCGTCGCGGCCGCGGCGCCCCCGCGGATCACCGTCGCCCTCGACCCGGATCGGGCGGCTGCGGTCGCGCGCAGCCTGGACGCGCTCGACGCAGGCCAGACCCTCGTCGTCGCGCTCCGTCGCAACGGCTCACCCGGGCAGTAGTCTCGTCCCGTCGGGTCCCGTCCCACGCGGCACACCCGCACCAGGACCACCGGTCCGAGCAGCACACGTCGGCACCCGGGTCGCGGGGGCCCAGGAAGGGGATCTCATGCTCAAGGGTTTCAAGGACTTCGTCATGCGCGGGAACGTCATCGACCTCGCGGTCGCCGTCGTCCTCGGAGCGGCCTTCACCGCGGTCGTCCAGGCGATCGTCAAGGGCCTCGTCACGCCGCTCATCGCCGCCATCTTCAAGAAGCCCGACCTCACCCAGGTCGGCACGTTCACGATTAACGAGGCCGACTTCTCGATCGGCCTCATCCTCGATGCCGCCTTCAACTTCATCATCATCGCGGCGGCCGTGTACTTCGTCCTCGTGCTGCCGGTCAACCGGCTCCTCGCCCGCCTCAACCGAGGCCAGGAGGCCGAGCCCGAGGCTCCGTCGCCCGAGGTCATCCTGCTCACCGAGATCCGCGACAGCCTGCGGACCCGCTGACCTGATCCGACGGCGACGGGGCGGGGACCGAACGGTCCCCGCTCCGTCGTCGTCTCGTGGCGGCCTCGTCGCGGCCTCGTCGTCGTGACCTCGCCCGAGCGGTTCGAGGTGATCCCTCGTGCCCGAGCGCGACGGCATACCTCGACCGGCGAGGGCCGCGGACGGTTCGAGGTGATCCGTCGCGCTCTGGCCCCGCGGCACACCTCGACCCGGCGGCCGACGGTGCTCAGCGGTCGCGGACGGGACCGCCGTAGGCCTGCGGACGCTCGTAGTCGCCGAGCAGCTCCGCGAGGGCGAGCGGCCGGGCCGCCTCCTCGTGCCGGCCGGCCCGCTGCAGGGTGCGCCCGAGCAGCAGGTGGGCGTAGGCCTCGGTCGGCGACTCCTCGATGATCCGCGTCAGCGTGGCCTCCGCCCGGCCGAACTGGGCCGAGTGGAAGTAGGCGCGGGCGAGGAGCAGCCGCAGGTCGGTCGTGCCGTGGAGCAGGGTCTCGCCCGACTCGGGCGACTCCACCTCGTCGACGAGCTCGGCCAGCGCCGTGGCGGCGGCCAGGTGGTCGCCCTGCTCGAAGAGACCCTGGGCCATCGAGAGGCGCAGCGAGAACGGAGTCGTGGTGTTCATGCGCCCTCCAACGCCGGCGCGGGGCACGGCATTCCGGCCGACGTCAGGCCACCCGACAGGTCACTCGTAGTGCGGCGGGCGCTGCTCCTCGAGCCACCGGTCACCGACGCCGGAACCCGACGGACGCTCGCCCCAGCCGAGGTCGAGCTCGTCGCTGTTGCGGCGCAGCGCTCCCCCGGGCTCGGCGGCACCGGGCTCCGAGGCGTCCGGGGTCGCGGCGGCGTCACCGGTGCCCTTGCGGAAGACCCTGCGGCGCTTGCGCTTCGGCTTGGGAGCGGCCGCCGGGGCCGACGTCGTCGCCGCACCGGCCGACCGCGACGAGGACCGGTCCGCGCCGGAGGCCGCACCGCCGGTCGTCGCGTCCTGGGCGGCGTCGACCGTGGCGCCCGGCTCGTCCCCGGCCGTGCCGTCCGCGCCACCGGATGCCGGGGCGTCCTCGGGCTCCGGCGTGGCCGGGGGCGATGCCGTGCGGGCGACCGTGACGAGACGGGCGATCTCACGGGCGGGGTCACGGAAGATGTCGGTGCTCCACACCCGCTCGTGCACCCAGCCGAGCCGGGCCAGCTGCTCCGGGCGCAGTCGGTCGCGGTCGCGCGTGCTCGGCAGGGCGGCATACCTCGCGCCGTCGGTCTCGACGGCGACGAGCGCCCGACCGCGGTGGTAGGGGTCCTCGATGGCGAGGTCGATGCGCTGGTCGGCGGTGCCGTAGTCCTCGTGCACGGTGAGGCCCTCGCGGCGCAGACGCTCGGCGAGGTCGTGGCGCAGCGGGTCGTTCGTCACCGTCGCCGTGGCGAACAGGGTGCCCTCGTGGCCGCTGTCGCCCCGGCTCTCGGCGTAGGCGAGGAAGTCGCGCAGCATCGTCGCACCGCGGGCCTTGAGCCGCTCGGGGTCGAGGTCGCTCGCGCGCAGGGCCGAGACGACCGTCATGCGGGCGCGGGCACGCGTGATCGCCACGTTGAGCCGGCGCTCGCCGCCCTCGATGTTGAGCGGGCCGAAGCGATGCAGCACCCGGCCGTGCGGCGTCTTGCCGTAGCCGATCGACAGGATGATCGCGTCGCGCTCGTCGCCCTGCACGCGCTCGAGGTTCTTGACGAAGAAGCGCTCGTCACGGGTGTCGTCGAAGAAGGCGGCGACGTCGGGTGCCGTGCGCAGGGCCGCGGTGACGGCGTCGTCGATGCGGTCGGCGTGCTTGATCCCGAGCGTGATGACGCCGAGCGACTCGCCGGGCCTCGTGCGGGCGTGCTCGAGCACGAGCTCGACGACACGGGCGACCTCGCCGTCGGTCGTCTCGATGGTGTCGACGCCGGGCTGCACGACGGCCTGGCCGTCGACAGGCTCGAAGGTGACCGCCGACTCGATCGAGGTGCCGGGGAACGTCGTCAGGCGGCCGTCGTAGACGGCCCGGTTGGCGAACGCGATGAGGCGCTCGTCGCGGCTGCGGTAGTGCCACGTCAGGTCACGGGTCGGCAGGGCGGCCGCGAGCACGTCGAGCACCGACTCGAAGCCCTCGGTGAGCACCTCGTCGGCCTCGGCCGGCTGCGCCCCGTCGTCGTCCGAGACGACGGTGAAGAAGTTCGTCGGGGGAAGCTGCCGCTCGTCGCCGGCCACGACGACCTGGCGCCCGCGGGCGATGGCGGCGATGGCCTGGGCCGGCTGCACCTGCGAGGCCTCGTCGAAGATGACGACGTCGAACCAGCGCCCGGGCGGCAGGGTCGAGGCGACGACGAGCGGGCTCATGGCCCAGCACGGCTTGATCGCCGTGAGCGTGGCCGCGGCCTGCGGCATGAGGTCGCGCAGCGGCCGGTGCCGCCGGGCCTTGCCCGCCTCGGAGCGCACGAGCGCCTCGTGCGCGGGGTGGTCGGAGAGCACCTCCCGCACGTTGCGGGCGACGGCCGCGCGCACCCGCTCGACCGTCGCGGCGAGGTGGGCGTGGTCGGCCTCGGCGTACTCCGCGGCGTCGCGGCGCAGCCCGGCGCCGTCGTGGGCGCCGTAGGCGGGGTCGCGCAGCGTGATCTCCTGCGCGAGCGAGGCCCACCAGACGTGGTCGACCTCGGCCGTCACGTGGTCGGTGGCGACGCCGCGCCGGGCCAGGTCGTCGACGACGGCTCCGAGGCCGGCACTGCGCACGTCGTCGAGCGCGGCCGTCACGTGCGGCAGCACGGCGATCCGCTCGGGTCGGCCGGCGAGGTCGGCCAGGCGCTCCCGCAGCTCGCGCAAAGGCAGGACGACGAGACGCTCCGAGGCCGGGCCGGTCTGAAGCCGGTCGTCGAGCCACTCGAGGTCTGCCGTCAGGGCGCCGAGGCGCGCGAGGCCCTCGTCGAGCCGGGGCGAGATCTCGGGGCGGCCCCCGCCGCCGACGAGGGCGAACCAGTGGTCGCGCTGCTCGCTCGCCGAGACGAGCTCGCCGTGGAGGTCGGCGGGCGGACGGCCCGGGCGCAGCAGCCGCTTGGTCTGGCGGCGCACCCGCCACCGGGCGAACCAGCCCATGTCGATGTCGCGGTTCTGCCGCCAGTCGCGGGTGCCCGTCGCGGCGATGTGCTCCTTGAGCGGGATGTCGAAGACCTCGGGACGGAACACCTCGAGGGTCTCACGCACCCGCGACATCGTCTCGAAGGCCGCCTTCCAGTCCTCGAGCGAGTTCGCTTCCGGTACATGCGATTCCGAGAGGATGCGGTTGAGCTCACCAGCGGCCTCGTCGAGGCCGCCCGTGCTGTGGCGGGTCGTGATGTCGAGCGCCTTGGCGGCGTCGTCGGGCGTGAGGATCCGCGCGCCGAACCACGGGTCGTCGCCGTCGCGGGTCCACGCGCCCAGCCCGGCGGCGTCGCGCAGCCGGCGCCCGAGCTCGACGGCCCGGGTGCGCGACATCCCCGTCAGGTCGCGCCCGGTGAGGCGCACGGCCGACGTCGGCGCCGGCGTGCGGGTGGCCAGCTCGACGAGCGCCTCCTGCACCTCGTGGGCCGAGACCCCCCAGGGCTGGCGCTCCTCGTGGAGCGCCTTGAGGTGGGCCGTCAGGCGTCCGCGGCGCTCGCGCAGCGTGCTTGTCGTGCGGTCGACGTCGGTGGCGCCGTTCTGCACGGCCGCGTCGAGGCTGCGGGCGAACTGCTGGGCGGTGGCGCGCTTGTTCGTCGTGCCGTCGTAGGCGTCGAGCACGAGGTCGCCGAGGCCGAGGCGGTCGAGCCGCCCGAGCACGGCGTCGATGGCCGCCCGCTTCTCGGCGACGAAGAGCGTCGACTTGCCCTCCGCGGCGAGCGAGGCGATGAGGTTGACGATCGTCTGCGACTTGCCGGTGCCGGGCGGGCCCTTGATGACGAGGTGGGCGCCCGCCCGCACGGCGTCGATGGCGGCGTGCTGCGAGGAGTCGGCGTCGAGCACGAGGTGCTCGTGCTCGGGGTCCGGGTCGGCCTCGGCGTCGGGCAGGCGCATCCGCACCGCCGCGAGGGCGGACTCGTCACCGGCGAGCGCGGCCACGACGTCGTGGTCGGCGAGGGTCGCGCCTTGCAGCGCGAGGTCGGCCACCATCGGCAGCTTGGCGTAGGAGAAGGTGCCGAGCACGAGCCGCGGCGTGATGTCGAACTCCGGCACCCGCGCGCACGCGGACTCCAGCGCGGCGTAGACGGGGTAGGGGTCGAAGCCGTTCGTCGCCGTGGCGAGGTCGGCGAGCGCCTCACCGTCGAGCTCGATGCCCTGCTCGGAGCGGAGGTACTCGCGCAGCACCGGGTTGAACTCGACCTCGGGGCCGAGGTCGAGCTCGAAGTCCTCCTGGGACGCACCCGTCGGACGCAGCACGCACGAGCGGAGCAGCACGGGCGAGGCCGGTGGCCGGGCCGCGCGGGGCACCGACCACGTCGCCATGCCGATCGCGACGAAGCCGGCCGCGATGCCGCGCTCCTCGCGCAGCTCGAGCGCCTTGGCGCGGATCGCCCGCGCCCGCCGCCGGGCCTCCTCGAAGGCGGCCGGCTCGCGGACGAGGTCTGACAGGCGCGTGCGCCGCCCGGCGAGCAGCATCGAGACGCCGCCCGGGTGCGCGGTCGTGAGGTCGAGGGTGCCGGAGGGGAGGTCGCGGTACCAGAGCAGCGTGTTGCGGCCGCCGAGGTCGACGAGGGTGCGCTGCCAGGTCCGCACCGCGGCGGCCACGCGGTCGGCCCGCGGGTCACCCGTGCCCGACTCGGCCTGACGGGCAGGGTCGGTCCTGGGGGCTTCGGTCATTCCTGCAGGCTAACGAACGTTGCCGGCCGTGGAGGACACCGACAGCCCCCGTGGACCCGCAATCCGCGCAGCGGCCACCGCCGGCGGACGACCGACCCGTCGCCGGCTCAGGCAGGCACCGGCACCCAGTAGCGCCGCACCGGCCCGTGCGCCTCGTCCCGCACCTGCTCGAGCACGCCGCCCACGTGCTCGATGGTGCGGGCGGACGCCACGTTGTCGGCGAGGCACGGCACGAGCACGCGGTCGACGCCGAGGGCGAGCCGGGCCTCGACGAGCATCTCGCCGAGCGCCCACGAGGCGAGCCCGCGACGCCGGGCCGACGGGCGCACCCCGTAGCCGATCTGGCCCACGCGGTCGTCGAAGAGGTGGCGCAGCACGATGCCGCCGAGCACCTGCCCGTCCTCGACGATCCACCGCGGGCTGCCGTGAGGCCAGGGCGGGCACGGCGTGCCGTGCGGGTGCGTGCGTCGCAGCCGGTCCCCGACCCAGGCCGCGAAGCCCTCCGGTGAGACGAGGTCCATCTCGGAGCTGATGCCGAAGCCGTCCTCGTGGTCGCCCGGACCCCAGTCGTCCAGGCAGTCGAGGAACTCGCGGTGCAGGGCCGTGGTGGGCAGGACGAGCCGTGGCATGCCCCGAACCTACGCGCCGTGGCTAGGCTCGCGCCGTGCCGACCTGCGACCGGAATGGTCCGCTTCGTCGACGAGCAGCAGCGCGACCCGTTCACCACCTGGTGGCACGAGCCCACCTTCGCCGCCGAGGGGGCGGGGGTGACGCTGATGACCGACACGATCACGTATGCCGCCCCGCTGGGTCCCCTGGGCCGGCTCGCCGAGCGCGCCGTCCTCGACACCTACCTGCCGCGCCTCGTCGGCGAGCGCAACGAGTGGCTCCGCCGCGATCTCGCCCACCGTCCCCGCAAGGACGCTGGCTGACCAACCCGGGCTGGCGCGCGGTCGCCGACGCCGCGCGCCCGCAACACACCGAATAGGTCGCAACGCACCGGCATCCGATCGCGGTGTGTTCGAACCTGCTCGGTGTGTTGCCGACGAGTGGGGTTGGATGGGCCGGTGAGCTCGTGGACCGGGGTGGCGCAGGCGTACGAGCGGTCGTTCGCCACCCTGTGCGGCGGCACGCTCGAGCGGCTGCTCGACGACACCCGCCCCGTGGCCGTGGGCGGCGGCCATCACCTCGACGTCGGCTCGGGCACCGGTGACCTCGCGGCCCGCGCCGCGGAGCAGGGGCGCACCGTCGTCGCCGTCGACGCCGACCCGGGCATGGCCGCGCTTACCGAGGGCGTCGTGCCGGGCCGCGCCGTCCGGGCTGCCCTGCCCTCGCTCCCCTTCGGCGACGGCTGCTTCGACGCGGTGACCGCCAACTTCGTCGTCAACCACGTCGGCGACCCGCGGGCCGCGACGCGCGAGCTCGCTCGGGTCACGCGCCCCGGCGGCCGCGTCGCGCTGACGTCGTGGACGGCCCGCCCGCCCACGTGGTCGGCGCTGACGACGTATGCCTTCGAGGCGGCAGGCGTCGTCGTGGCACCGGGTGGTCGGTTGCCGCCGGAGCTCGACTTCGACCGTTCGGTGGAGGGCCTGGCGGACGTCGCCGGGGGCGCCAAGGGCGCCGGGCTCACCGTGCTCGACGCCCGCGAGCTGCGCTGGGACTGGGCGGTCACCGTCGACAACCTCTGGAGCGGCATCGCCGGCGGCGTCGCCACCGCGGGCCAGGCATACCTGGCGCAGACGTCGGCCGTCCGGGCCGCGGCCGAGCAGCACTTCCGCCGCGCCGCCTCGGAGCTCGCCGACGGCGGCCTGCTGCACCTGCCGAGCACGGCGGCATACGTGCTCTGCGGCGCCTGACGACGCGGCGCGAGCGGCTCAGCGGGGGCGCTGCACGGAGATCTGCACCGTCGCGGGGTCGCCCGGGGCGATGAGCACGTAGCGCTCCCAGCGGTCGCCGGCCGTGTCGGCGCGGGCGCACCACCGCGAGGCCGGTCCGACGACGGGGTCGACCATGCTCGCGGCGGCGTCACCGGGGATCGAGGCGACGACGTGGGCGCCACCGAGTGCGGCCTGGTCGCAGACGCCCTCCGCCGTGGCACGGTCGGTGCGGACGACGAAGAGGAAGCTCTCGGCCTTCCCCGCGACCGTCTGGGTCGCCACCTGCCGCACGTCGGCGCCCTCGGGGAGCCGCAGGCCGGCCAGCTCGAGCGCGTCGGGAGGGGTGTGCGCGACGAGCCGGGCGTCGCTCGCGTCGGTGGCACCGGGCGGCGGGTCGAAGGCGACCCAGCCGTAGCCACCGGCGGACGGCACCGGGGTCGAGTCGCCCTCGGCACCGGGCGACGCGCTCGAGCCGCACCCGGCGAGCAGCGCCACCCCGACGCCCGCGACCACGACCCCGCCCCTGCCCCGACGCCTCATGGGCCCATCATGCCGCCGGGCGAGCCTCAGCGGCGGGCGATCGTCAGGGTCCGGGTGCCGCGCAGGTGCAGGTCGGCCCGGGTGAGCAGGGCGTGCGGACCGGTGTCGTCGAGGAGGGCGGCGAGGGCGGAGGCGTCCTCGGGGGCGAGGCGGGCGTCGAGGCCGCGGGCGAGCCGGTCGAACCAGCCCCGGGCGTAACGCCCGGCGAGCGGGTGCGTCGGCGACGGCTCGTCGACGACGACCTCGTGCTGGTCGAGGACGGTCCAACCGGCGTCGGCGAGCAGCGCGGGCCACGGCGAGCCGATGAGCGGAACGGCGGCCGCGTGCTCGCCTGCAAGCACCTCGAGCATCCGGTCCTCGAGGCCCGGGCGGCCGACCCCGAGGTCCTCGGGCAGGAAACGCAGCGGCTCGTCGAACTCCCACACGGCCACGACTCCCCCGCTGCGGGTGTGCTCGTGCAGCTGCGCCAGCACCCGCACCGGGTCGGCGAGGTGGTGGAGCGACATCGAGGCCCACGTGAGGTCGACGGCAGGGAGGTCGGGCCAGCCCTCGTCGAGGTCGGCGACGAGCGTGCGCACCCGGTCGCCGAGCCCGTGCGCGGCGGCGGCGGCGGTGAGCCGGGCCAGGGACGGCCCCGACACGTCGACGGCCACGACCTCGGCCGCCGGCAGCCGCCGGGCGAGGCCGAGGGAGCCGGTGCCCGTGCCGGCGCCGAGGTCGACGACGTGGAGGCCGGCCGAGGCGTCGTCGCTGTCGGCGTGGAGCGCCGCCACGGTCCGGTCGAGGGCGGAGTCCCAGGCGCCGGACAGCACCTGGCCGTCGAGGTCGAGGAGGTCGTCCAGGGCGCCGGCGTCGTCGCCGCCGTCGTGCCCGTGCGCGTGGTCATGGGTGTGGGCGTGCCGATCGGCGTGCTCGCCGACGTGCTCGCCGACGTGCTTGCCGAGCGGGGGCGTGTGACGGGGGTGGCTCATGACCCCACGGTAGAGGGGTTTGCGCTGCCGGCATACACTCTTGCGCATGCAGCAAGAGGCGGAGGTCGAGGCGGTCATCCGCGCACGGATCCGGGGGCTGCGGCTCGCCCGGGGCTGGTCGCTCGACGTGCTGGCCGCACGCTGCGCGATGAGCCCGTCGACGCTGAGCCGCCTCGAGACCGGCCACCGCCGCATCGCCATCGACCAGCTCGTGCCCATCGCCCGGGCGCTCGGCACGACGATCGACGAGCTCGTCGAGATGGCGCGCGACGACGACGTCGTGATCAAACCGCGGCGCAACGCCGCCCACGGCCACACGACGTGGCTGCTCACCCGCGAGGACGCCCCCAACGGCCTCGTCGTCGCGAAGATGCGCATCACGGCGAAGACGCGCCGCGGCGGCTCGCTCGGCGTGCACCCGGGGCACGAGTGGTTCACCGTGCTGTCCGGCACGGCGCGCCTGCACCTCGGGGACCGCGTGGTGCTCGTCGAGGAGGGCGAGTCGGCGCAGTTCTCGACGATGGAGCCGCACGCCATCACCGCGCCCGACGGCCCGGTCGAGATCATCGTCGTGCTCGACCGCGAGGGTCGCCGCACTCACCTCGACGCCTGAGCGACCACGGCCGAGTGGCGCCGGACCCGGCCGGCTTCGTGCGGCCGGTCCGGCGCCCGAGCCCTCAGCTGCCGGTCGAGACCGCCTGGAGTGAGCCGCCCTTGAAGCGGCGCACCTCCTGCGGCCAGCCGCAGCCCTCCGCCACTCGCCCGGCCCACATCCGGGCCGTCTCGTCGTCGGGAACGTCGACGATGGTGAGCCCGCCGAGCCACTCCTTCGTCTCGACGTAGGGCCCGTCGGTGACGACGAGCTCGCCGCTCGTGGCGTCCGCGCTGGCCGCCTCCTCGAGCTCCTCGACGAGCCCGCCGGCGTAGACCAGGACGCCCTGCTCCTGCATGTCCCGCACCACGGCCGTGGCCGGCTCGACCCGCGTGCCGAACCACGCCTCGTCGTGGTCGCCGACCCACTGCTGGTTGAAGTAGATGAGGTACTGAGGCATCCCTGCTCCTCTTCGTCGGGCAGACCCGGTGCCTGCCGCTACTTACGCTACGAACAGGAACCGGCCGATCGGACACCTGACGCGCAGGAGATCGGATCCACGTCCCGCGCGACACAGCAGGTGCGCCCGGTCGGTGCCGCGCGACCCTGGCGCAGCCCGGGGCCACACACTTCGTGTGTCGGCGCGGCCCGGCGCCCTGCACGAGCAGGGCCGGCGGTCCAGTAACCTGTCCCCGCCGCCCTCGTGGCGTATGGCTGAAAGTCCCTGACCTGCGGCGACGCGGCGGACCCGGCGGGTGCTTGCCCGCCAGCCTGGGTTGAGTCCAGTGCGCGGGCGGAACGCGGAAGCACTATTCCTGTCATGCCGATGGTCGGACGTCTGCGGCACGGCACGGGCGACGCCGCAGCGGATGGCTTGCCTGCGGTTGCTGAGGTGCTGGATCCGCTGATCTATCGTGACGCCGTGAGAAGTGAGCCCCCTCCTGGACGCCACAGGGGTGCCCCCTACCGCCGAACTGCTCCGCCCGGAGGGCAGAAGTCGGTTCTGGGCCTAGCCCTCGGAGGCATGCTCGGCCTGCTGCTCGGACTCGCAGGCTTCAGCAGCGTGCAAGGCCTCCGAGACAACGGCGTCACTACTCAGGCCGAGGTTGTCGACGTCACCCGCGTCAAGTCGGCGTTCAGCTACTCGCTGCGGTATGTGCTCCCGGACGGAACTGCAGTCAGCTGCTCCACGCAGGACGTGCTCGGAGGGCCTGCCAAAGGCGACACGGTTCAGGTTCTCTACGAGCGGGATTACCCGGACGTCAACTGCCAGAGCGCCGATTACGGCACCGGCTTCGAGGGACCAGTCGCCTTCACCGCCATGGGCGGCGTCATGATGGCCACGTCTCTTGGGTTGCACATCTTCAGGCGCCGAGCATCCGGTTGACAGAAGCACGCCACTGTCGCAGATTCCGTTCCGCGGACGGGAATGCGCGATAGCGCGTGCCTACCGGCGACGAGCGCGATGGGCGCGCCTGAGCATCCAGAGGGACAGCCCCAAAGCAGCCACCGCCACCAGGAGTAGACCGCCAGAACCCTTAGTGCTGCAGGACGAGGCGGCGGCGTCAGCAGCGTCAACGCAGGTACCGGACTTGTTCGTCAGCGCGGAGACGACGAAGACGATCGACGCGGCCAAGGCGCCCCACCACAGGACGAGTCGATTCACGAGAACATCCTCTCTTGCCGCTGACGGTGCGTCTGGTGGCCGTCGCCGCTGGGGGCGAGAGGGGACGCCGGCCGATGCCAGAGGCCCTTCCAGACCTTCCCTCACCGCGGCCTGGGCGGACCATTGACAGACGCACCTCGGAAGCGCACTATCATGTTCAGTTGTTCCAGTTAGTGAGGAGTCTCCATGTCTTCGGTGAACCCGCTGGTGGCCAGCGGCGCACACGTGTCATCGTTCCAGACCGCGGTGGCCAAGCGGCATGCCCGGGCGACGGTGACGGCCGCTGGAGACTCGGTCCCACTGACGGAACTGGGCGGTCGCGTTGTGGCGATGCTGTTGGCAGCCTCCGAGGACGATGTTCGTGGCGTCGCAGCGCTTCTGGAACACCACGACACGACGACAACGACCGAGCGCATGGTCTCGCCCGAGGAAGCCGCCGCACTTCTTGGCGTGTCCCGACCGACAGTTGTCCGGTGGGCTAGCTCCGGCCTGCTCGAGGACCACCGCGTGGGCTCTCATCACCGCTACCGGCGTGAGGAAGTCCTTGCCTTGCGGGACGCACGTCGCCGAGCAGCAGAGGATGCCCGGGCAGAGGCGGCGCGCGTGCGCGATAGTCTGACGCAGGCGGGGGTCGATCTCGACGAGCCCCCAACTCGGGAGGAGCGCCGCGCGGCGGCGCTGGCCGCGCGTGGTGGAGACCGCACTGCTCTGCACGCGGTGATGGAACGGCAGCGCAGGTCGGACGCCCGTCAGGCCGCGGAGGCGGCCAGCACGCCGAAGCGCCTATCGTGACGTTGGCGGACCACGAGTGGCCTGACCCGCTGGATGGCGAGTACGAACTGAGACTGACCCTACGGGCGTTGGAAGACCTGGGCGCGAAGGCGTGCGGTGCGGCAGACCTCGACGGCGTCGCCGCTGTGACGGGGTACCCGGACATCGTGGAGAAGTTCGCGAAAATGCGCGCGCTAGACCCTCGCGGGACTGAGGCTCCGCTGTCGAAGGTGCATCGCGCGGACATCTACAAACTGGACGGTCGGGACGGCCAGCGCGCCGTCACCTGGTACGACACTGCGCACGCCGTGGTCTGGCTTCTTGGCTTCACGCCCGAGCACGACTACAGCCTGTTCGTGAGCCGCGCCGGCACGGCGGAGACGCGCGGAGCCGGTGGGGACAACCAGCTCATGCCCAGCACGCAGGACTACCTCGACCTCGCTGACGAACGCGGCGGGCACCAGCGCCTCGATCGTGTCATCGACGGTCTGCTCGCACTGGTGGAACGCGCTCGGACCAGCCCCGAAGAGGTGGCCCGAGGCACCTTGGCTCAAGCCGTCCGGGCCGAGGCCACGATCTCCCCGGCACCCGACGGTCCGCGACTGTCTCTACGCTTCCGCATGCCTCCGATCGAGGCCGGCCTGCTGCCGAGTGGCTTCGAGTATGAGTTCATCGTGATGCTGCCAGATGTGCTCGAAGACTCTGTCGACTACAGCCCCTTCCCCGGAGTCGCAGTGCAGGGGGCCATCACCGTGTCCGCGCTGCTGAGGTCCTAGCCAAGCGGTCGAGAGTCGTACGCCGAGGCCCCCGGGCAGCACGTATGTCGGCACCGAGGGAGGCCATGCGCTGGATCGCAGCCCGGGTCCAGTAGCCTGTCTCCCGTTGGCCGGCCCGACAGGGCCTCGTAACAGCGAGGGTTACAACGACCCTTGCAGCGAGGTTTCCATCGAGGATTTCAGGCATGCCCCGCCCTCGTA
This sequence comes from Terrabacter sp. NPDC000476, assembly GCF_040300125.1. NCBI lineage: Bacteria > Bacillati > Actinomycetota > Actinomycetes > Micrococcales > Intrasporangiaceae > Terrabacter > Terrabacter sp. NPDC000476. The sequence goes on along the minus strand of NZ_JBEPDF010000003.1, from coordinate 295,199 downwards.
GCTCAGGGGATAGAGCACCGCTCTCCTAAAGCGGGTGTCGCAGGTTCGAATCCTGCCGGGGGCACCACAGCAGCATCGGTCGCCGGCCGCAACGCGCAGCCGGGATGAACCTGCCGATGATGCTGCGGATGAAGGTGCATCCGGTGGGGTGATCACCCCATCAGATGCAGGTTCATCGGCAGCATCATCCGTCCGGCCATCCATCGCAGGGCGCGACGCCGGCCGCCGACGCCCGCCCGACGCGTCAGGTGGACCGGGGGCACCACGACGCCACGCCGTCGCGTTCGCACGGCCGCGTCACCGGCACCGCAGCGCCGTCGACCCGACGCGTCACGGCGCGCTCGCCGAGCGGCGAGGCGAGCCGCAGCTCGACCGAAGCGGTCCGGCCGTCGGTCCCGACGCCCGCGCAGGCCCGCCCCTGCGGCTCGGCGAAGCCCGTCACCTGCTCGACCGACACGGCCGACGCCGTCTCCGACGCCGCGACCGCGACCTGGCCGACGCAGATGCCGTCCTGGGTCCACGGGAACACCACCATCACCACCAATGGGTCTCCGCCCTCGCCGAGCAGCTGCACGCCGACCGGCGCCAGCGACACGCGGGCGGGCTCGTCGCGCAGCGGCCCGACCCCGGCGCGCCCGAGCAGCACCCCGACGAGGCCGGTGAGCCCGACGACCCCCACGACCACGGCGGCAACCACCGCCACCGTCCTGCGACGCATGTCTCCCCCGTCCCGCAGACGCACCTCTCGCCTCACCGTCCCGCGCCCACGGGGATGCGTCAACCGCCCACCCCACCGCCCGTCGTGGTGCCACCATCGAGGGAGACCGGCACCGAGCGAGACGAGCACCCATGGCAGAGCACCCCGACCACGGCTTCCTCACCGAGCCGGAGGTCACGCCCGAGATCCAGGCGTACTACGACAGCGACGTCGCCGACCACGGCTACGTCATGAACCTCAGCCGCGTCTGGGCGCACTCCCCGGCCGCGCACGACCGGCTCTTCGAGCTGCTCGCCGACCTCGCGCGCGTCGGCGGGCTCACCTTCCGCCAGCGCGGCATCCTCGTCTCGGCGATGGCCTCGACCGCCGGCGACTCCTACTGCTCCCTCGCATGGGGCGGCCGGCTCGCCATCGAGGCCGGCGACGCCGTCGCGGGTTCGGTCCTGCACCACGACGACGCAGGTCTCGAGCCCGCCGACGCCGCCCTAGCCACCTGGGCGCGCACCGTCACCCGCGACGCCAACGCGACGACCGCCGACGACCTCCAGCCGCTGCGCGCGGCCGGTTTCGGCGACCGGCAGATCTTCGCGATCACGGCGTTCGTCGCGCTCCGGCGCGCGTTCTCGCTCGTCAACGACGCCCTCGGCGTGCGCCCCGACCGCCAGCTGCGCGACGACGCCTCCCCGACGGTGCGCGACGCCGTGTCGTTCGGGCGCCCGCCCGCCGACCGCCCCTCCTGACACCGCCCGTCGCGCCGACCACGTATGCCGTCGGCTCGCTCCGCGCCCTCCGCCCGACCCGCGGCGGCGAGCTGTCAGACGCTCTGGGTGGCGACGCCGCGCAGCAGCGCGAGGTAGTCGTCGGTGGGGCGCGCACCGGTCACGGCGGCATACCCGTTGGCGAGCACGAAGGGCGTCGCGGTGACGCCGAGCGACCTCGCCTGCTGCTCGTCGGCGCGCACCTGGTCGGCGTACTCGTCCGAGGCGAGCACGGAGGAGACCCGGCGCTCGTCGAGGCCGCACTCCGCGGCCAGTCGCTGCAGCACCTCGTGGTCGTCGAGCGCGAGCCCCTCGCCGAAGTGGGCGGCGTGGAAGCGCTCGGTGGCCGCGCCCCGGAGGGCCGGGCCACCCATCTCGCCCGCGAGGGCACACAGCCGGTGCGCGTCGAAGGTGTTCGCCCGCACGGCGCGGTCCCAGTCGAAGACGAGGTCGTCGGCCTCGGCGAGCTCGCTCGCGCGGGCGTTCATCAGGTGCCCGGCACCGGCGTCGCCCCCGTGGCGCACCGAGAGGTGCTCGCGCACCGGCACGCCGCCGCCCACCGCCAGGTCGGGGTCGAGCTCGAACGACCGGAGCCGTACCGTCACGTCGCTGGGCCGCTCGAAGCCGTGCACGGCCGCCTCGAGGCGCCGCTTGACGATCCACGAGTAGGGGCAGGTGAGGTCGCCCCACAGGTCGAGCTCGATGACGGTCGTGGACTCGGCAGCAGGCTGGTCGGTCATCGACTCAGTCAACCACGGGCCGTCCGGGGCCCCGTACGGCGCTGCGCCCCCACCGGTGACCGGTGGGGGCGCAGCGCGAAGGTCTGGCGGGAGCGACCGCTCAGATGCGGCCGTACGACGACGGCGTCGTCCAGATGGAGTGGTTGCCCGTCGTCGTGCCGGGACGCTGCGCGTCGATCATCCGGCCGGGGCTGACGTAGATGCCCACGTGGTAGATCGGCGAGCCGAAGAAGACGAGGTCGCCGGGGCGCGGGTCGCTGACCGGCGTGGCGGCGCGGGCCTGCGCGGAGGCCGTGCGCGGGATCGAGATGCCGGCCTGGCGGTAGACGAAGGAGGTGAAGCCCGAGCAGTCGAAGCCGTTGGGCGTCGTGCCGCCGTAGACGTACGGGACGCCGGAGTAGGCCTGCGCGATGCCGACGATGCCCGAGGCGCTCGGCGCGGGGGCGTTGAGGGCGGCGCGGCTCGACGAGCGCGAGGCGCGAGAGCTGGAGCTGGAGCTGGACGAGCTCGAGCCGGACGAGGACGAGCTCGTGTCGCGGGCGGCAGCGGCCTCACGGGCGGCGGCGCGCTCGGCCGCACGCTCGGCGGCGGCCTTCTCGGCCTTGGCCTGGGCGCGCTCGCGCTTGACCTTGACGTCCTCGATGACGACCGGCTTGACCTTGGCCTTGAGGGCCGGCTTGGCGTAGCCGATCGCGGACAGCGCGCTCGGGGCGGTGACCGTGCCTGCGGCCGGGCCGACGGCCGCGGCACCGGAGACGCTGACACCGGCCACGGGGCTGTTCGAGCCGTCGGCAGCGCTGGCGCTGGCCGGGTTGGCGAACGTCGCGACGAGGCCACCCGAGGCGGCCACGATCGCCGCACCCTTGACGGCGGGCTGCGCTGACTCCCGGGCGATCGTCTTCAGCTCGGAGATCGCGTTGAAGCGACCGGGGGCGCGATGGCGCCCGGGAACGTTCTGAGCCACAGGTTGACCTCTCGACGCCTACGAGGTGAGCTGTCGGGTTCGGGCTTGAGGTACTACCCGGCCTTCGCTCGGACCGGCATCGGTCCGTGGAGGGCTTCACCCCGAGGGCGTCTCACGACGCCCGGAGAACGGTGGGTCCCCCGCTCCTGCCATGGTGTTCGAACTGGGCCCCTGGTCGATGGCAGGACTCGGCGGTCCGACCCGGGGCGCCCACTCGACGGGGAGAGCGAGCCCGCCAACCGTACCCAATGGTCACGGTCTTGTCACTTTCCGTCCACAGGTGTCCCGGGCACGTCCCGAGGGGGTGTGGAGCGGGTGTGGAGCGGGTGCAGCGGCCCCTCGGCGGCCGCTCCGGCCGGGGCTCAGGCGGCCTGGCAGAAGACGTGGACCGCGACGTCGGCCGGCAGCGAGACACCGGTCGAGGGCTCGCTGCCCTCGCGCACGGCCACGACGCGCGTCCCGTCGCGCACCACCTCGACGCGGGCGCCGGGCACGACTCCGGCGCTCGTCAGCAGCGCGAGGGCCTCGGGGTCGACCTGCACGGGCTCACCGATGCGGCGGATCGTCACGACCGACGGGGCGTCGCCGACGGCCGCGGTCAGGGTGCGCAGGCCGGTGAGGAAGTCCTCGTCCTGGCGCACGCCCAGCTCGTCGAGACCGGGGATCGGGTTGCCGTAGGGCGACTCGAGCCCCTCGCCGATGAGGCCGAGGATCTTGCGCTCGACCTTCTCCGACATGACGTGCTCCCAGCGGCACGCCTCGTCGTGCGCGTACTCCCACTCGAGGCCGATGACGTCGACGAGGAGGCGCTCGGCGAGCCGGTGCTTGCGCATGACGCGGGTGGCGAGCAGCCGCCCGTGGTCCGACAGCTCGAGGTGGCGGTCGCCCGACACGGCCACGAGCCCGTCGCGCTCCATGCGCGCCACCGTCTGCGACACCGTCGGGCCCGAGTGGCCGAGGCGCTCGGCGATGCGCGCGCGCAACGGGACGATGCCCTCCTCCTCGAGCTCGTAGATCGTGCGCAGGTACATCTCGGTGGTGTCGATCAGGTCCGTCACGGTCATACCTTCTCAGAATCAGGGAGCCTCGGGTGCCGCACGTGGGCGGCCCCCGGTCCCGCGGCGGGTGGGGTCGTGCCGCGGCACCCAGAGGCGCAGCCAGCCGGCGCCGACGACCGCCCCGGCGCCGAGCACGACGGCCGACGCACCGAGGGTCATGACGGCGCTCAGCCCTGACAACACCAGCGGGCCCGCGGCCCTTCCCAGGTCGGCGCAGAGCCGCCAGCCGCCGAGGAACTGGGCCCGGCCGTCCGCCGGGGACGCGTCCGCCCCCAGGGTCATGATGAGCCCCGCCCCGAGCCCGTTGCCGATGCCGAGCACCGTCGCCGCCGCCGTCACCGCCACGAGGCTCGTCGCGAGCGGCAGCAGCGCCATGCCGAGGCCGAGCACGAGCATGCTCGGCACCGCGGCGGCGACGCGGCCGTAGCGGTCCATCAGCCAGCCCGAGGGGTAGAAGAGCGCCATGTCGATGGCGCCGGCCACGCCGAAGACGAGCGAGGTCTGCGCCGGGGAGAAGCCGACCGACTCGGCCCAGAGCGGCACGAGCGCCTCGCGGATCGCGCGCGCCCCGGCCACGCACATGGCGCCCGTGCCGAGGGTGAGCAGGACGTGCCGGTGCTGGAGCAGCACCGAGGCCACGCTGCGCGGCGCGGACCGCAGCGCGCCCTCGTCGTGGCGCGCCGTGATGTCGGGCGCGAGGAGCACGAGCGTGAAGGCCGCGGCGCTCGCGACGACGCCGATGGCATACGCCGACCCGATGCCCCACCGCCCGATGACGAGGGAGCCGATGAACGGTCCGACGAAGTAGCCGATGCGGTGCACCCCGCCGAGCGTGGAGAGGGCGCGGGCACGCAGCGCGACGGGCACGGCCTCGGTGAGGTAGGCCTGCCGGGCCAGCCCGAAGAGCGAGCCGGCGAGCCCGATGACGAGCACGCCGGCGAAGAGCTGCACGAGCCCGCCGGCGAGCGCGGCCAGCAGCATGCCGACGGCCTCGATGACGGCGGCCGCGAGCAGCGCCCGCCGCTCGCCGATGCGTGCGGCGAGGGCGCCCGAGGGGAGGTCGCCGAGCAGCTGCCCGACGCCCATCATCGCGACGAGGAGCGCAGCGACCCCGACCGAGGCACCGAGCTCGCGGGCCGAGACGGCCACGATCGGCGAGACCGCGCCGGCCCCCGTCGAGCCGAGCAGCGTGGGGCCGTATGCCGACAGCGCGATCGCGCGCAGCCGTCCGCCCTGCTCGGGCGGGGTCTCCCCCGAAATCTCGGTCACGCCACAGGACCCTAACGATTGGGTTTCTCGGGTGGCCGCCCCAGCACGCCGGCGGAAGCATTGCTCCGTGACCGGGACTCAGAGCACGAGCAGCCCCAGGGCGGTGGAGGTGGCGTTGGCGGCGAGGACCGCGCACGCCAGCGTCACCACGCCCTGGCGCCCGCGCACCCGCCACGCCCAGCGCAGCAGCGCGGTCTCGACGGCGACGACGACCGCCTCGGCGGCCAGCAGGCGCCCCGGCGACCCGAAGGCGGTCGATGCCGCGAAGAGCAGCGGCTGGGTCAGCACGTTGACCGCGACCGCCCCGGCGACCGCCACGCGTCCGCTCGCCCAGCCGGCGAGCCGGGCCGGCACGACGAGGACGGGCAGCTCGGCCGCGAGCGTCAGCGCGAGCGCCGCGAGCGCGCGAGGGATCATCGCGTGACGTCCGCCGCCGCGCCGCCGTCGCCTCCTGCGCGCACCGTCACGCTCCTCGTGCTCGGGGCCGTCGCGGCCGCCCTCGCCGCGGCTCTGGGCTCGCCGATGGCGACGGCCGTGATCGGCCTCATCCTCTTCGGCATCCTGCACAACCTCCTCGAGATCCGCTACGTCGTCGGCCGCTTCCCGGGCGTGCTCGGCCGGCCCTTCCTCGACCTGCTCGTCGGCCTCATCACCGGCATCGTCGTGTGCCGGCTGCTCGTCGGAGTCGTCGGCCGGCCCGCCCAGCTCGCCGAGGTGGTGCTCGGCTACGCCATCCTCGCCGTCGCGGCGCAGCGCGGCCTGCGGGGCCGTCGCCGGCACGTGGCCTGGGGCGTCATCGCCGTCGCGGCCATCGCGTCCCTGTCGTTCCCGGCCTACCACTTTGTCGTGCTGACCCATTTGCACAACGTCGTGCCGCTCGTGTTCCTCTGGGAGTGGTCGCGCCGGATCGCCTCGCGCCGCTGGAGCCGGTCGTTCCGGGCCGTGCAGCTGCTCTGGGTGCTCGTCGTGCCGGCCGTGCTGCTGAGCGGGCTGCTCGACGGCTCCCTCGGCACCGACCCCGGCATCGTGCGCAGCGTCGTCGGGGACGGTCAGTCGGTGCTCGCCGCGAGCGCCCCACCGGGCGAGGCCGCCACGGTCCTCGGCATGCGGGTGCTCGCGGTCTTCGCCTTCATGCAGACCATGCACTACGTCGTGTGGGTCGCCCTGATGCCCCGCGTCGCCCCGGACGCGTCGGCCGCCTTCGAGTCACGCGCGCCATGGCTGACCGGCCCACGCCTCTGGGCGGCCGGCTTCGTGGCGGCCGCCCTCTTCGCGGTGCTCTTCGGGCTCGACTTCACCCAGGGCAAGGCCGTGTATGCCGCGCTCGCGAGCTACCACGCCTACCTCGAGCTGCCCGTGCTGCTCGCCCTGCTCGTCGGTGGCGCGGCCGCACGCCAGGCGACGGCGTCCCCCGGTGGCAGCGGGGCCGGGACCCAAACCGGCTCCGGGCGGGCCGGGACCGCGCCCGTCGGCGGTGGGGTCGGAGGCGGCGGAGCCGGGCAGGGCCTCGACTTGCGGCCCGAGACCGCACCGGCGGTCGCGCTCGATCCCGAGGTGGGCCCGTGACCGTCCCCGCGGACGCCGCGGCGCCGCCGGAGTACGCGTGGGGCCCCATGCTCGTCGTGGCGCTCGCCGTCGTCGCCGTCGTCGCGCTCGCCGTGGCGGTGCGCCGGATCCGCCGCTACCGGGCCGCGGAGCGAGACCAGCCGGAAAAACCCTTGCCGCCCGATTCCGACGCGACGTAACGTCGAGCCATCGACCCAGAAGGGAGGTGATCCGAGAAGTGATTTCTTCCGGAACGTGTGAGGTGGCCACGCGATAGTCGCGTCCCCACCCACATCCCAGGATGAAGCAGGGCAGTCCGACCACGTCGGACTGCCCTGTTCCCTCGTCCGGTTCGGGCGAGGGCCGTCAGGGCTGCAGGCGCAGGCGGGTCCAGGCGTCGGGGTCGGCCAGGGTGCCCTCGCCGGTGCGGCGGAAGACGATCCGGTCGTGCAGGCGGTTGCTCCGCCCGGCCCAGAACTCGACCTCGTCGCAGACGACCCGCCAGCCGCCCCAGAAGTCGGGCACCGGCACGTCACGGTCGCTGCCGGTGTCGGGGAAGCGCTCGAGCGCCTCCTGCCACCGGCGCTCGAGCTCGGCCCGGTCGGCCGCCGGCCGGGACTGGTCGGACGCCCACGCCGAGAGGCGCGAGCCGTAGGGCCGGGAGTCGAAGTAGGCCTCGACCTCGTCGCGGCCGACGAGCTCGGCCCGGCCCCGGAAGCGGATCGCCCGGTAGATCGCCGGCCAGGTGAGGGCCGCGGCGACGCGCGGATCGGCCTGCAGCTCGCGGCTCTTGGCCGACTCGAGGTTCGTCACGAAGCCCGGGCCGCGCTCGTCGAAGAAGCGCATGAGCACGGTGCGCACGTCCGGCGCCCCCGACTCGTCCACGGTCGCCACCGAGATCGCGGTCGGCTCGGGCACGTCGTCGCGCTCGTCGGCGGCGGCCAGGGCCGCGTCGATCCAGGCCCGCGCCTGCAGGAAGGGCGACGCGGCGACGTCGGACTCGACGAGGCCGTCGCCGCGGTAGTCGACCCGGCGCACGGCCGGCAGTCCCGCAGAGGGTGAGGTGTCCATGACCCCAGACTAGGGTTGGCTGCAGGAGGCCCGCGCGGACGTCAGGCCACGGCGTGCGCGGACCCGTGCGACGAGCCCGGCACGACCGGGCCCGACCGGAGGAGTTCCCCGATGGCAGGCAAGGCCAGGATCGTCACCCAGGGCGTCAAGCTCGGCATCAAGTACGGCCCGCAGATCTGGGTCGCCACGCAGGCCCTGCGCGAGCCCGCCAAGGAGGCCGCCAACAAGGCGATCTCGAGCGAGCGGGCCCGCCGCCAGGCGATGGCGCACGCGACGTCGCTCGCCGACGGCAGCATCCTCAAGGTCTACCGCGGCGACCAGTCGCACTGGGTCGTCTTCAGCGGCGACGAGCCGGTCGGCGTGCACCCGCAGGCCGACCTGCCGGCCGCGGCGCTCGTCGAGCGGGCCGACCTGACCAAGCGCATCCGCCCCGGCGACAAGGTGCGCGCGACCGACCGCGCCAAGGACGCCGCGACCGCCGCCCTGCGCCGCGGCAAGCCGAACCAGATCAACTGACCACGCCTGCCGCGCGCCGCGGGCTCAGTCCCTGACGTCGATGCCGAGCTCGGCCGCGAACGCGTCGGCGAGGTCGATGACCTGAGGCCGGCTCAGCGTCGCGCCGCGCAGCCCGGCCAACCCGACGGGCGCCCGCAGGGTGGCGCCGGAGAGGTCGAGACGGGCGTACCGGCCCCGGCCGAACGCCGGCTGCACGAGCGTGCACCCCTCGAAGGTGAGGCCGTCGACCGTCGCCTCCTGCAGGTCGAGGTCGACGACGACGCAGTCGACGAACGCGACGTCCTTGAGCCGGGCGCCGCGCAGGTTGAGGAAGTCGACCTTGCCGCCGCGCACCGTGACGTCGCGCCAGCTCGAGCCCCAGGCCGAGACGGCCGCGAGCCGGCACCCCTCGACGGTGGTCTCGACGAGGCTCGCCTCGACGAGGCTGACGGAGACCCCGCCGACCCGCTGCCACTCGCTCTCGGACCAGCGCGACCCCTCGAGGTGGGCGTCGTCGAACGTGCCCCCGAGCACGGAGCACTCGAGGAACGAGTGGCCCTCGGCGTGCGCCCCCGTGAAGTCGGTGCCCTCGAAACGGACGGCGTCGTGGTGCTCGTCCCGCGTGCTGAACACGGCGTCACGAAACACGGTCTGGTCGGCGGCTGACGGCATACGCTCACTCTGGCAGTCACCGGTGACGCCCGCTCGTCCTCCCACGTCGTGCGCTCCGGCTGCTCGCACCCGACCGCGGTGGTAGCCGCCTGCACAGCGAGGACCGACATGGCCGACAGCACGCCCGACCCCGACTTCAAGCCCGGTCTGGAAGGCGTCATCGCCTTCGAGTCGACCATCGCGGAGCCCGACAAGGAGGGTGGGGCGCTGCGCTACCGCGGCGTCGACATCGACGACCTCGTCGGCCACGTCGACTTCGGCCACGTGTGGGGCCTGCTCGTCGACAACGCGTTCGAGCCCGGCCTGCCACCGGCGGAGCCCTACCCGCTCCCGGTGCACACCGGCGACGTGCGCGTCGACGTCCAGTCCGCGCTCGCGATGCTCGCGCCGGCGTGGGGCTTCCGGCCGACGCTCGACGTCGACGCCGAGGAGGTGCGCGACAACCTCGCCCGGGCCGCCGTCATGGCGCTGTCGTTCGTCGGGCAGTCGGCGCGTGGGCTCGACAAGCCGATGGTGCCGCAGCGCGAGGTCGACAAGGCGAGCACCATCACCGAGCGGTTCATGATCCGCTGGCGCGGCGAGCCCGACCCGAGGCACGTCGAGGCCGTCGACGCCTACTGGGTCTCGGCCGCCGAGCACGGCATGAACGCCTCGACGTTCACCGCCCGCGTCATCACCTCGACCGGCGCCGACGTCGCGGCCGCCCTCTCGGGCGCGGTCGGGGCGATGTCGGGGCCGCTCCACGGCGGGGCCCCCTCGCGCGTGCTGCACATGCTCGACGGCGTCGAGGAGCAGGGCGACGCCACGGCCTACGTCAAGGGCGTGCTCGACAAGGGCGAGCGCCTGATGGGCTTCGGGCACCGCGTCTACCGCGCCGAGGACCCGCGTGCCCGCGTGCTGCGCGCCGCCTGCGAGCGCCTCGGCGCGCCCCGCTTCGAGGCCGCCGCCGCGCTCGAGAAGGCGGCCCTCGAGGAGCTGCACGCCCGGCGGCCCGACCGCGTGCTCGCCACGAACGTCGAGTTCTGGGCCGCCGTCATCCTCGACTTCGCGCAGGTGCCGGCCTCGATGTTCACGCCGATGTTCTCGTGCGCGCGGACGGCGGGCTGGTCGGCGCACATCCTCGAGCAGAAGCAGACCGGCCGGCTCATCCGGCCGTCGTCGCGCTACGTCGGCGAGGGCCCGCGCCGGCCCGAGGACGTCGCGGGCTGGACCGACGACATCGGCCGCTGACGCGGGCAGGGTCGCGACGGCATACGGGAGCGGGCGGAGCCGCGCCACCTCTCGGCGCGCACGCACGCCGGGTCGCGCGTAGCCTCGCTGGGAGGAACCCAGACACCGGGAGGCAACCGTGGCACAGGGACTGCGCGTGCGAAGGTCGGTGGCCTCCGTCGGGGCCGGGACGCTGCTGGCGGGCGGGGTGCTCGCGGTGGGCCAGCCGCAGGTCGCGCAGGCGGTGCCGCGACTGCAGGCGACCACGGTCGTCGCGGGGCTGCAGTACCCGTGGGACCTCACCTGGATGGGATCGCTCATGCTCTTCGACGAGCGCGGTGGGCGCGTCTGGTCCAAGCGCGAGGGCGCCGCGCCGAAGCGGGTCTCCATCACCGGCCTCCCGCCGCTCTACGTCAACAGCGAGGGCGGCCTGCTCGGCATGGTCGCCGACCCCGGGGCCGCGGCCAACCGGAAGTTCTACACGTGCCAGGCCGTCCGCCGCTCGTCGGGTGCGCCCCTCGACGTCCGGGTGCTGCGGTGGCGCCTCACGAGCGACACGACGGCGGTCTCGGACGGCGCGCCCGTCGTCACCGGCCTGCCGCTGACGAGCGGGCGGCACTCGGGCTGCCGCCTGCGCTTCGGCGGTGACGGCAAGCTCTACGTCGGCACGGGCGACGCGGCCACGGGCACGAACCCGCAGAACCTCGCCTCGCTCGGCGGCAAGGTGCTGCGCGTCAACTGGGACGGCTCGATCCCGACGGACAACCCCTTCTACTCCCGCGGCGGCAACGCCCGCTACGTGTGGAACTACGGCCACCGCAACATCCAGGGCCTCGCGCTGCGCCCCGGCACCTCGGAGCTGTGGTCGGCGGAGCACGGGTCGGACCGCGACGACGAGATCAACCTCTCGGTGCGGGGCGGCAACTACGGCTGGGACCCCGTGCCCGGCTACGACGAGTCGACCCCGATGACCGACCTGCGCAAGTTCCCGACGGCGCGCCGGGCCATGTGGTCCTCGGGCTTCCCCACCGTCGCCACGAGCGGCGCGACCTTCCTCAGGGGGGCAGCCTGGGGCGAGTGGCAGGGCGCCCTCGCCGTCGGGCTGCTCAAGGGCGAGGGCATCGACGTCATGCGGTTCGCCCCGTCACCGACGACGACCGCCGTCGCGTCCGTGACCCGGCTGCCGGCCGCGCAGGGCTACGGCCGCATCCGCGCCGTGCAGCTCGGCCCCGACGGCTCGCTGTGGTTCACGACCTCGAACGGCAGCAACGACAGGATCGTGCGGCTCCGGCCCACGGCGACGGCGCCGACGAGGACGGCGGGCACGCTCGTCTCACCGGTCGGCGTGACGGCCGTCCGCACCGGCAGCCAGGTGACGACCTTCGTGCGCTCCACCGGCGACACGGTGCGCTTCCGCCGCAGCACGAACGACGGCGCGAGCTGGGGGGCGTGGGCCTCGGCCGGGGTCACCTCCACCGACGCGCCGACCGCGACGAGCTCGAGGCCGGGACGCGTCGACCTCTTCACCCGCACGGCGTCGCGCCAGCTCGTGCACACGTGGTTCGTCAACGGGGTGCGGCAGGGCTCGGTCGCCATCGGCGGCAGCGTCATCGCCCAGCACGCCGCGTCGCTCGGCGACGGCACCATCGACGTCTTCGGCATCGCCGTGACGGGCTCGGCCTGGCGCAAGCACTTCGACGGCCGCCGGTGGAGCGGGTGGACGTCCATGGGCGGCGTCTTCACCTCCGGGCTGTCCGCGTCGGCCGACCCGGTCGGCCGCGGCATCCTCGTGACCGGCCGCGGGACGAACGGCGCGACCTACGAGCGCGTGTTCTACCCGACGACGGCGACGAAGAGCTGGGTGCGCCGCCTCGACAGCCTCTCGATCTGGTCGGACCGGGCCCTCGGCGACGCCTGGCCCGGACGTCCGCTGCTCGCGGCTGGCGTCGGCGTCGACGGGCACGCGGTGGTGCAGCGGGGCAGCATCCTCATCGGGCTCCCCCAGGCCTTCACCTCGGCGCCCGACCTCGTCTCGCGGTCGAACGGCACCTTCATGCTCTTCGGGCGCACGTCCGACGGCCACCTGCGCGTCTACGACGGCAAGCCCGGTGCCTACCGCACGACCGACCTCGGCGGCGTCGTCCGCTGACGCCGGAGGTATGCCGCTCCTGCAGGAGTGCGAGCGCCCGCCCAGAGGTGCGCCGCTCCTCCAGGAGTGCGCCGCGCCACCAGAGGTGCGCTGCGCCTCCAGGAGTGCACGGCGCACCGTGCACTCCTCGCGGAAACGTGCACTCCTCGCGGAAACGCGCACTCCTGGCGCGAGCGCGCACTCCTGGGCGCGGCACTCGTCACCCCGTCCATCGCCACGCGTCGGCGATCGCCTGCTCGACGCGACCCCGGATGAGCGACACGTCGTCGAGCTCACGCCACACGAACCGGGCGAAGAACCAGCCCCGGCGGCGCAGGGCGTCCTCGCGTCGCTTCTCCCGGAAGGCCTCAGGGCGATCGGCATACTTCTGCTCGCCGTCGAACTCGACGAGGACCCGGGTGCCCCTGATCCGGAAGTCGGCGAACCGTGTGCCGAGGTCGCTCTCGACCCGGAACTGGGGATCGAGGTCGTGCCCCAGCCGGCGCAGCCGGTGCCCGAGCACGCTCTCCCCCGGCGACTCGGTGCGCGCGTCGGCCTCGCGGAGGATCGCACGCACCGGCCCGATGCCACGGCAGCGGGCCAGCAGCCCGCAGGCGCCGTCGAGCTCGACGGGAGTCAGCAGACCTCGGTGCAGCGCGGCGTCCGCCGCCACCAGCGCCGTGAGCGGCACCCCCTCGAGGCCGGCCTGGACGATGCCCACGGCCAGGGGCACCTCGCCGGGGCGCGACCTCCACAGCACCGGCGGCAGGTCTGGCAGCGGGCGGTGGATCTTGACGCCGGAGCCGTTGCGCGTCGGTCCGGGACCGGTCCTCGTCAGGTGCACGGTGCGTAGGTCCACGCGGTGGTCCGGCAGGTCCCACGCCAGCACGAGAGACTGGTGGCTGACGAGTGCCCGCCCAGCGAAGCGTGCCCGGCCGGCGATCGTGCGCAGGCGGTGGAGGTCACGGGCGTCGCGAGGGGGCCGCACGGCATACCAGCCCCGCAGGAGCGGGACGAGGCGCCCGGAGCGGACGGCTGCCGCGATTGCTGCGTCGGAGTACCCCGCCGCGACGAGCGCGGCCGTGGCCACGACCCCGCGGTCGGCGAGCGGCTCGAGCTCCATCCGCCACATCGTGCCGCGGGTCGGCCGGTGCGTGCAGGGCCCCTGTGGACAACCGCCCCAGCCGCGGCCACGCGCGCGACACGTCCACGGGACGAGAAATGGTGTCCGAGGGGTGGGCAGCTGGGATTCAATGGCGGTCGTGACCGACGCACCCCCGACCTCGCCCATCACGATCCCGGCCGAGCTGCTGCCCGCCGACGGGCGCTTCGGCTCCGGCCCGTCGAAGGTGCGCCCCGAGCAGATCGACCACCTCGTGGCGCTCGGGCGCACGGTGCTCGGCACCTCGCACCGCCAGGCACCGGTCAAGGCGCTCGTCGGCGACGTGCGCCAGGGGCTGCGCGACCTCTTCGGCCTGCCCGAGGGCTACGAGATCGTGCTCGGCAACGGCGGCTCCACCGCCTTCTGGGACATCGCCGCCTTCGGCCTCGTGCGTGAGCGCGCGCAGCACCTCGCGTTCGGCGAGTTCTCGAGCAAGTTCGCCTCCGTCACGAAGGGCGCGCCCTTCCTCGGTGACCCCACGGTGGTCACGGCCGACCCCGGCACCCTCGCCGCGCCCTTCGCCGAGGCCGGCGTCGACGTCTACGCCTGGCCGCACAACGAGACCTCGACCGGGGTCATGGCCCCGGTGCAGCAGGTCGCCGGCGCCGACGACGACGCCCTCGTGGTCGTCGACGCCACGTCCGGCGCGGGCGGCCTGCCCGTCGACATCACGCAGACCGACGTCTACTACTTCGCCCCCCAGAAGTGCTTCGCCTCCGACGGCGGCCTGTGGATCGCGGCCTTCTCCCCGGCCGCGCTCGACCGGGTCGCCCAGATCGCCGCGACCGACCGCTGGGTGCCCGACTTCTTCAGCCTGCCGACCGCGATCGAGAACTCGCTGAAGAACCAGACCTACAACACGCCGGCCCTCGGCACGCTCGCGCTGCTCGACGCGCAGCTGCGCTGGATGCTCGGCAACGGCGGCCTCGACTGGGCGGTCGCCCGCACCGCCGACTCCTCGAGCCGGCTCTACGACTGGGCCGAGCGCACGAGCTGGACGACGCCCTTCGTGGCCGACCCCGCCGCCCGATCGCAGGTCGTCGGCACCGTCGACCTCGACGACGCCGTCGACGCCGCCGCGGTCGCCGCGGTGCTGCGGGCCAACGGCGTCGTCGACGTCGAGCCCTACCGCAAGCTCGGGCGCAACCAGCTGCGCGTGGCGATGTTCCCCGCGGTCGAGCCCGACGACGTCACGCGGCTCACGCAGTCCGTCGACTACGTGGTCGCGGCCCTCGGCTGACCGACCTCCCGCCCGATCGCCGCCCACGCCCGTATGCCGTCCGGCACCGCTCCCCCGTCCGGGCGCCGCCTCCGGGTGGCCGACCTCGCGTGACCTCCGGCCTCCTGCCTCGTTGAGCCGTGCAGACCCGCCGACGGCGACGGGTCAGGCAGCGAGGAGTCCCCATGGTCCGCACCGGCCGCACCGGCCGCACCGGCCGCACCACCCGCACCGGCGGTGCCCACCGCGCGCCACGGCGCACGTTCACCCTCGTGCCCGCCGGTGGCACGGCACGCCGGGTCGCCGCCGCCCTGCCCGTCCTCGCCCTGGCCTCGGCCGGGGTCGCCTTCGCCGCCACCCGTGACGCCGACCCGGTCGGTCGCGCCGCGTCGTCGCTCACCGTGCCCGCCACGGCGATCGACGGGGGCAGCCCCGCCTACCCCGAGGCCGGCCCCGCGCCCGCGCCGATGCAGCTGCCGCCCGTCTTCCAGACCTTCACCCCCGACGACGCCCGCGTGGCCGTCGCCTCGCGGGCCGTGGCGCCCGTGACCGCGTCGGCCGCGGACGCCCCCGTGCGGCTCGACGCGAACGGCATACCGGCTCTCGCCCTCGCCGCCTACCGTCGCGCGGCCGGCGTGCTCGGCGGCGCCGACCCCGGCTGCGGCGTCGACTGGGCGCTCCTCGGCGCCATCGGGCGCGTCGAGAGCAACCACGCCCGCTTCGGCGGCAGCACCCTCGACGCCCGCGGGATCGCCCGGCCGGGCATCATCGGCATCCCGCTCGACGGCTCGCGCGGCACGGCGCGCATCCGCGACACCGACGGCGGCACGCTCGACCGTGACCGCGTCTTCGACCGCGCGGTCGGGCCGATGCAGTTCATCCCCACCTCGTGGCGACTCGCCGGCCGCGACGGGGACGGCGACGGGGTGGCCGACCCGCAGAGCCTCACCGATGCCGTCACCGGGGCGGGCGTGCTGCTCTGCTCCGGCGGGACCGACCTGCGCCGCCCGGGAGCCGCCTACCGGGCCGTGCTGCGCTACAACCACTCCGACGCCTACGCCCGCACCGTGCTCTCGATCGCCGACGCCTACCGACGCGGCGTCCCCGTCGTGCCGCGCAGCGCTCTCCCCGCCGCGCGTCCCGCGTCGGGCACCGGGTCGGCCACGCCCGCCGGCTCCGGGTTCGCGTATGCCGTCCCGGCCGTCCCGCGGCCCGCTCCGTCAGGGTCGTCCCCGGGCGCCCAGGCCACGCCGCACCCGGCCTCGACGTCGGCCACGCCGTCTCCCGCGCCGTCGCGTCCCACCCCGGCTGCCACGCGGCCGACGGCGCACCCGTCGGAGCCGGCTCCGTCTCCCAGTCCGTCGCCGCAGCCGGCGACGGACCGGCCGGCCCTGCCGCTCCCGAGCGTGCCGGGGGTGCCGCTGCCGTCCGTCACCGTGCCGGTCCCGGTGCCGACGCCGCCGGCTCCCGTGGCGACCGTGCCGGCCGCGATCACCCGGCTGCTCGCGCTGCCGTACCTGCCCCTGCTCCCCGGCGACCCGCCGCACCTCGTGCGGGTGCTCGACCCGCTGAAGGGCACCCTCGTCTGCGTGCTCGACGCGAAGGTGGTGCGCTGCCCCGGCGGCGGGCCGCTCGGCTGAGGCCGGGCATCAAACCTCGGCGCCCGGCCTCAGGCCCCGGCGCCCGCGACGGGCGGCGCCGACGCGTCCTCGGACTCGCCGCCGCCCTCGCGGCGCAGGTACTCCTCGATGTTCTCGACGTCGTCACGGTTGCGCTGGACGACCGTGAGCAGGTCGGACATCGAGCTGACCTCCTCGACCTGCTCCTTGATGAACCACTGCATGAACTGGTCGGAGGCGAAGTCGTGCTCCTCGCGGGCGACGGCCGTCAGCGCGTTGATCTGGTCGGTGACCCGCTTCTCCTGCTCGAGGGCGAGCTGCACGGGCGCGACGATGTCGGCGAAGGAGTTGGTCGGGGCCTCGACGCCGGGGATCGCGACGAGCGAGTCGGTGTCGAGGAGGTACTGGACCATCATCATGGCGTGGTCGCGCTCTTCGAGCGCCTGGCGGTAGAAGAGGCCCGCCAGCTGCGGCAGCGTCAGGCTGTCGTAGTAGACGGCGATCGCGACGTACTGCTGGTGGGCGGCGTACTCGTGGCCGATCTGCTCGTTGAGCAGGTCGACGAACCTCTGGGCTGCCATGGTGGGTCCTCCGCGCTGGGCTCGACGGGGTGCGTGCGCGCCCATCCTAGGCACCCCCTCGCAACACACCGAGAAAGACGCAACCCACCGGGATCCGATACCGGTGGGTTGCGTCTTTCTCGGTGTGTTGCGCTCGGGGAGGCGGGGCGGGGGGCGGTCAGCGGTTCACGAGGGCGGCCACGACCGCGATGGCGACGAAGAGTACGAGGGCCGCCACCGTGATGCGGTGGCGGAACTTGAAGTTCACTTCGTCACCTCGGGCGCCGTCGGCACCGCCGAGGCGAGCTGGATCCGCAGGCGGGGATGGCGCTGGGTCTGGAAGGTCACCGCGACATTCTGCCGACGCGCGACCCAGAGGGCCACCGCGACGAGGCTGAGGCCGACGGCGATGGTGCCGATGGCGATGGTCCAGCGCGGGCCCCACACGTCACCGATCCAGCCGATCATCGGGGCGCCGATCGGGGTGCCGCCCATGAAGATCGCCATGTAGAGGGCCATGACGCGCCCGCGCATGACCGGCTCGACGCTCACCTGGACCATGGCGTTGGCCGTCGTCAGCGCGGTGAGGGCCGAGAGGCCGGTCGGCACGAGGAAGACCGCGAAGAGCAGGTAGCTCGGCGCCGTCGACAGCAGCGCGGTCGAGATCGTGAAGCCGACGAGCGCGACGAGCAGCACCCGCATCCGGGGCCGCGCGCGCCGCGCCGAGAGCAGCGCCGCCGTGAGCGAGCCGACCGCCATGATCGAGCCGAGCAGGCCGTACTCCCCCGGGCCCTTGTCGAAGACCTTCGTGGCCATCAGCGCCATCGTCACCTGGAAGTTCATGCCGAAGGTGCCGAGGACGAAGACGAGCGCCATGATGAGCACGAGGTCCGGGCGCCCCTTGACGTAGCGCAGCCCCTCGCGGATCTGGCCCTTGCCGCGGGCCCGCGGCGACGGCGTCAGCAGCCGGGTGTCCATCCGCAGCAGCGCGACGAGGACGAAGACGAAGGTCGCCGCGTTGACGTAGAGCGCGGGCGCGATGCCGAACCCGGCGATGACGAGACCGGCGACGGCCGGGCCGATGAGCCGGCCGAGGTTGAACGACGCGCTGTTGAGGGCGACGGCGTTCGGCAGGTGCGCGGTGTCGACCATCTCGGAGACGAACGTCTGGCGGGCCGGGTTGTCGACCGCCGTCGCGACACCCTGGAGGAAGGCGAGCGCGTAGACGTGCCAGAGCTCGACGACCCCGGTCGCCGTCAGCACCGCGAGCAGCAGGGCCGTGACGAGCAGGGCGGTCTGCGTGAGGAAGAGGATGCGCCGCTTCGGGAAGCGGTCGACGATCATGCCGGCGAACGGCGCGAGGACGAGGAAGGGCAGGAACTGCAGTCCGGTCACGATGCCGAGCGAGGTGGCCGAGTGGTCGGTGAGGACCGTCAGCACGAGCCAGTCCTGGGCCACGCGGCCCATCCACGTGCCGACGTTGGAGACGATGGCGCCGGACGCGTAGATCCGGTAGTTCGGGATCGACAGGGAGTGGAAGGTCGGGCTCACTTCGTCGCCACCTTCCCCAGCACGGCCGCAGCCCGCTGCAGCAGCTCGCGCTCCTCGTCGCTCAGCGTCTCGAAGCGCTCGAGCAGCCACTCGTCGCGGTGCCGGCGGATGCGGCGCAGCGCCTTGCGGCCCTCGGCCGTCAGCGACAGGATCACCTGCCGGCCGTCGGTGGGGTCGTCGGCGCGCGAGACGTAGCCGGCCTCGACGAGGGCGCTCGTCGTGCGCTTCATGCTCGGCGCGGAGACCCGCTCGATGTCGGCGAGCTCGCTGTTCGTGCGGGGTGTGCCGTCGAGGCGCGCGAGCACCGAGAAGTGGTGCGGCGGCAGCTCACGGTCGGACTCGAACCGGACGCGTCGCGAGATGCGCATGCAGGCGAGTCGGATGTCGTTCGAGAGCGAGACGAGCTCGGCTCGGCTCAGCGGGGCGGTCGGGGTCTTGGCAGTCAAGAGCGGATCCTCGGAAGTGCAGTCTGGTGATGCTTAGCCTAACTCATTACCTCGGCTAAGCATTCCCAGGCGTCACCTGCTGGGACGCCGCACGCAGAGAAGGCCCCCTCCGGTGCGGAGGGGGCCTTCACGGCATACGGGCTCGGGACGGTCAGGTGATGATCGACTCGAGCGGGGCCTTGAGGAAGTACACGACGAAGAACGCGGCGACGATCCACATGAGCGGGTGCAGCTCGCGCGTCTTGCCGCGGGCCATCTTGACGAGCACCCAGGCGATGAAGCCGGCGCCGATGCCGACGGTGATGTTGTAGGTGAACGGCATGAGCACGATCGTGAGGAACGCCGGGAGGGCGATCTCCATGTCGTCCCACTCGATGTTCTTGACCTGGGTCATCATGAGGAAACCGACGATGACGAGCGCGGGCGCCGCGGCCTCCGACGGCACGACCGCGAAGAGCGGCGCGAGGAAGGTCGCGAGCAGGAAGAGCACGCCGGTGACGACGGACGCGAGGCCGGTGCGGGCCCCCTCCTCGACGCCGGAGGCCGACTCGATGTAGGACGTGTTGCTGCTGACGCCGCCCGCGCCACCGGCGATGGCCGCGACCGAGTCGACGACGAGGATGCGGTCGGTGTGCGGCGGGTTGCCGTCCTCGTCGAGCAGCTTGGCCTCGGTGCCGATGGCGACGACCGTGCCCATCGTGTCGAAGAAGTCGGCGAGCAGCAGCGAGAAGACGAACATGACGGCCGTGACGATGCCGATCTTCTCGAACGAGCCGAAGAGGCTGAACTGGCCGAGGATGCCGAGGTCGGGAGTGTTCGTCACCGTCTCGGGCAGCTTCGGCACCGTGAGCGACCACGCCGACGGGTTCGTCAGCACGCCCTTGTCGTCGAAGACGCGCGGGCCGATCTTGAAGACCGCCTCGAGCACCATGGCGAGCACGGTCGCCGCGACGATGCCGATGAGGATGGCGCCCTTGACCTTGCGGATGAGCAGCACGGCGATGAAGAAGACGCCGGCGACGAAGACGAGGGTCGGCCAGCCGTCGAGGCTGCCGGCGATGCCGAGCTCGCTCGGGGTCGTGCCGGGCGAGCTGGGCCGGCGCGCGAAGCCGGCGTCGATGACGCCGATGTAGGCGATGAAGAGGCCGATGCCGACCGAGATGGCCACCTTGAGCGGCGCCGGGATCGCCTTGAAGACGGCCTTGCGGAAGCCGGTGAGCACGAGGACGAGGATGATGACGCCCTCGATGACCACGAGGCCCATGAGGTCGGCGAAGGTGATCTTGTCGGCCTGGTGCGTGATCACCATGCCGGTGATGAGCCCGTTGATGCCGAGCCCGGCCGCGAGCGCGATCGGGAAGTTCGCGACGAGCCCCATGAGGATCGACATGAGGCCGGCGATGACCGCGGTGCCGACCGCGACGAGCAGCTTGCTCTGCACGAGGTCGGTGGTGCCGCCGATCATCGTGCCCGAGCCGTCGACCACCCCCGAGAGGATGATCGGGTTGAGCACGACGATGTAGACCATCGTGAAGAAGGTGACGATGCCGCCCCGGACCTCGCGAGCGACGGTCGACCCGCGCTCGGAGATCCTGAAGAAGCCGTCGAGCCCGCCGGTGCTGCGGGTGGTGCGCGTATCCGTCGACATGGCGCACACCCTAGTGGGGGCTCGTTTCGCGCGTGTGACGAGACCCTAGGCTGTCGGGGTGACCGACGAGACCACGCCCGACGACACGGCGACGCGCGCCGGCACGAACCCGCCGATCGCCCCCCTCCACGTGCCGATGCTGCGCATCGTCGAGGTCGGGCTCGGGGTATGGGTGCTCGCGCTGGTCGTCACCCTCGTCGTCCCCGCGCTGCACGAGGGCGACCGCAGCTGGTGGCCCTGGACGTGCGTGGCCGGCTTCGTCCTCGGCAGCATCGGCTGGGCCTACGTGCGTCGCGGTCGCGGCAACGCGCGCGACGCCGCCTGAGCCCTCCCGTCCGAGCAGGTATGCCGGCCGGCCGGGTCAGCGGTCGGGCCGAGCGGGTCAGTCGGTGACCGGGTCGTCCGAGGACTGCGGCTCGGGCTGCTCGGTGTCGGCCGGCTCGATGTCGGGCTGACCGGCGTCGGCCGGCTCGATGTCGGGCTGACCGGCGTCGGCCGGCTCGGTGTCGGACGGCGCGGCCTCGGGCCCGTCGGTGCGGGCCGCCCGCTCGGCGGGCTCGAGGTCGACGGCGAACTCGTCGACGATCGGGTCGCCGACCGGGGTCGGCTCCGGGTGGTCCATGTCGGTCTCGGAGTGCGCGCCGCAGCCGTGGTCGAGCGAGACGACCCGACCGTCCGAGGGGCTCCACTCGTTGGCGCAGACCCCGAAGGTGGCGCGCAGGGCGCCGGCCATCGGCAGGAAGTAACCGCACGTCGTGCACTGCGCGGTCGCCTTGGTCGCGACCTCCGAGGTCGGCCCGTTGTCGCCGTCGTACCAGCGGGTGGCCGCGGCCTCCCGGCCCTCGGCCGAGAGCACGCGGGGACGGCCGAGGCCCAGCTCGAAGAGGGCCATCCGGTCGACGTCCTCCTCGCCCGTGGCCTCGAAGCCGGCCTCGAGGAAGGGGTCGTCGGGGCGGAACGGCAGCACGTCGCCCGCGCCGAGGTCGCCGGGGGCGAGCCGGTCGGCATACGGCAGCCACTCGGGGGCGAGCACGGCCTCGGGGCCGGGCAGCAGGTTCGTCTCGCAGACCGTCGCGACCTTGCCGCGGGGCACGCGCGCGACGCTGACGCCCCACCGCCAGCCCGTGTAGCCCGCCGACGTGCACTCGAACCAGTGCATGCCGAGGCGCTCCTCGAGCAGGTCCATGCCGACGTGCGCGCCCACGGTGCCGGGCTCGGCGATCTCCTCGAGCACGCCGCGGGCGAGGTCGGCGGCGGCGAGCAGCACCGCGTCGGTCTTGGGGGTGGTGACGGTCATCGGGTCACTTCTCCAGCTCGTCGGCGAGGCCGCGGAGGGCCCGGGCCACGTTCGAGGCGAGCTTGCGGTCGGGTCGGCGGCCGGCGCGGTAGCCCTCACCGACGCCGTCGAGCAGCTGGACGACGTCCTCGATGATGACGACGAGCTCCTCGGGCGTCCGGCGCTCGCGGGCCGACATGTTCGCGGCGACCGACGCGACCGGGTCGAGCAGCTTGACCGAGAGCGCCTGCGCGCCCTTGCGGCCCTCGACGATGCCGAACTCGACGCGCGCGCCCTTCTTCAGGGTCGTGACGCCCTGCGGGAGGGCGTTCGCGTGCAGGAAGACGTCCGCGCCGGAGTCCTCGGCGATGAAGCCGAAACCCTTGTCCGCGTCGAAGAACCTGACCTTGCCAGTCGGCACAGTCCACCTCGTCCAGTGATCGTCGGTCGCGCGTGTGACGGCACGACTCGATGGCGCTCTCTGCGCTCGTCTCCCAGCCTAACGGCTCGGCGCAAACCGATTCGCGCGCCGAGCGCAGCCACCGCCGTGGTCGCGGCCGGCGGTCCGCGAAGTCAGCCGGGCGTGATGCCCCACGTGCCGGTCCACTCGGCGCCGGGCTCGAGCAGGACGACCCCCGCCCCCGAGTTGAACGCGTCGGCCGGGCAGCTCATCGGCTCGACGGCGATGCCGACCGCGTCCTTGCGGTCCGCCGCGATCGCCGTGAAGACCTGCAGCCAGCCGAAGGACGCGTCGGCCCAGAGCGTCGCGGAGCGGTCGGCGGCCCGCACGACGGCCCTCCAGAGCCCGTCCGCGTCGCGCTCGACGTCGGTGTAGGCGGTGTCGAGCCGCACGTCGCCCACGCGGTGCGCGGTGCGGAAGTCGTAGGGCTGCCCCTCGACGGGGCGGTCGGCGACGGGAAGCAGCCGCTCGTCGACCTCGACCCAGGAGGCGGCCGGGATGCGCAGCTCGACGTCGGGCAGGAGCGTCTCGCCGATCGCGAGATAGGGGTGGGCGCCGTAGCCGAAGGGCGCCGTCGTCGGCCCGACGTTGCGGGCCGCGGTCGTCACGACGAGGCCCGAGTCGTCGAGCAGGTAGGTCGTGCGCAGGTTGAGGAAGTGGTCCCAGCCCGGCTGCGGGTGCAACCGGTAGCCGACGGTGACGCGGTCGTCCGCGTGGTCGACGAGCTCCCAGAGCGCCCAGCGCACGAGGCCGTGGCTCGCGTTGTGCAGCGGCACCTCGGTGACGGGCAGCTGGTGCTCGACGCCGTCCGCGGTGTAGCGCCCGTCACGGATCCGGTTGGGCCAAGGCATCAGCTGCTGCCCGCGTCCCGAGCGGCACGCCTCGTCGGCGCCGTAGCCGGCCACGACGTCGACCCCGTCGCGGGTCATGGTCCGCAGGCCGCCCCCCACCTCGACGACGGTGGCCTCGAACGGGCCGTGCCCGATCGTCCACTGCTCCCCGGTCGGCAGCGCCGGGGCGGGCTCGGCCGCAGGGGCCGGCGAGAGCGCGCTCATGGGGGTCACGCTAGCGCCGTCGGGGGCGGCGCGAGTCGGGCCACCGGCATCCGGGCAGTAGGTTGGGAGGATGGCCACCCCGAGCCGGAGCCTCGCCGACGACATCCGCGGTCGCAGCGACGCAGAGCTCATCGACCTCGTGCTCGCGCGCCCGGACCTCGCGCGCCCCGCGCCGGCCGACCTGACGAGCCTCGCGGCCCGGGCCGGCACCCGCGCGAGCGTGCAGCGCGCCGTCGAGGCGCTCGACCGCGGCCACCTCCAGGTGCTCGAGGCCGTCGTCGTGGCGGGCGACGCCGCCGAGCGCGGCGACCTGCTGCGGCTGCTCGGCACCGACGACGGCGCCACGGTCGAGACGATCCTCGAGGACCTCCGGCGCTGCGCCCTGCTCTGGCGCGGGCCCGACGGCGACCACGTCGTGCGCACCGTGCCCGAGGTGCTCGGCACCTCGGTGGCGGGCCTCGGCGCGCCGATGCGCGAGCTGCGACCGTCGTCGCCCCCGGAGCACGCCGACCCGGGGCACATCCGGGCCGCGCTCGCGGAGGCCCCCGACGACTCCCGGGCGATGCTCGAACGGATGACGTGGGGCCCGGCCTTCGGCGTGCTGCCCACCGCCGCGCCCGCGCGCACGACCGCCCGGTGGCTGCTCGAGCGCCACCTGCTCGTGCCCGTCTCCGCCGACCGCGTCGCGCTCCCCCGCGAGGTCGGCCTCGTGCTGCGCGACGGGCAGCTGCACCGCAGCGTCGAGCTCACCCCACCCGCCGTCGCGACGCGGCCGGTCAGCCTCGTCGACGCCGCGGCCGGCGGCGCCGCCAGCGAGTGCCTGACGCACGTCGACGAGCTCGCCGCCGCGTGGGGGGCCGACCCGCCGCGGGTGCTGCGGGCCGGCGGCCTCGCCGTCCGCGACCTGCGCACCACCGCGTCGGCCCTCGACCTCGACTCCGTGCACGCCGCGTTCGTCGTCGAGGTCACGTATGCCGCCGGGCTCGTCGCCGACGACGGCGAGGTCGTGCCAGTGTGGGCCCCCACGTCGGAGATCGACGAGTGGAGCTCGAGCGAGGCCGGGCACCGCTGGGCGGCGCTCGCCCTCGCCTGGTTCGGCTCGACCCGCGCACCGCACCTCGTCGGGCACCGGAGCACCGGCACCGGACCGGCGAACGCCCTCGGTCCCGACGCGCAGTGGCCGGCCATCCGGTCGATCCGCCGCGAGGTGCTGCGCGAGCTGGCCTCGGTCGAGCCCGGCCACGCCCCCGACCCGGCGTCGTTGCGCGCGCGGCTCGCGTGGCGACGGCCGAACCGGTCCGCGGCCGTGCTCGAGGAGGCCGTCGAGGCGGTGCTCCGCGAGGCGGAGTGGCTCGGCGTCACCGGCCGCGGCGCGCTCTCGGAGGCGGGCCGCGCGCTGCTCGGCGCCCCCCACTCCCCCGACGAGGTGGCGGCCGCCGTGTCGGCGCACCTGCCCTCCCCCGTCGACCACATCCTCGTGCAGGCCGACCTCACCGCCGTCGCCCCCGGGCCGCTCGTCGGCGGTCTCGGCTCGTTCATGCGCCTCGCCGCCGACGTCGAGTCGCGCGGCGGCGCCACCGTCTACCGCTTCACGCCCGAGTCGGTGCGGCGCGCGCTCGACGCCGGCTGGACGGCCGCCGACTTCACCGACACGGTGCGCCGCTCGAGCCGCACGCCCGTGCCGCAGCCCCTCGAGTACCTCGTGCTCGACGTCGCCCGCAAGCACGGCCAGACCCGCATCGGCGGCGCCTCGGCCTACGTCCGCTCCGACGACGAGGCCGTGCTCGACACGATGCTCGCCTCGCGCGACCTCGCCCCCCTGCGGCTGCGGCGCCTCGCCCCCACCGTGCTCGTGTCGTCGGCCGACCCGCGCGTGCTCGTCGACCTGCTGCGCGACAACGGGTTCGCCCCGGTGCACGAGGGCCAGGACGGCTCCGTGGTGCACGCCGAGACGCCGCGCCGGCGGGCCGGCACGCGCCGCCGGGGACCCGGGCCGACCGTCTCCCCCGTCGACCGTCCCTCGACGCAGACCCTCGTCGACGGCCTGCGCGCGGCCGAGGCGACGGCCGACCAGCGCCGCGCCGACGACGACGCGAGGCCCGGGCCGCGCATCCAGACCATGGACCCCGTGGTCACGCTGTCGCTGCTGCGCGACGCCGTCGCCGACCGGCACGGCGTGTGGATCGGCTACTCCGACGGCCATGGCGCGACGAGCCGCCACCTCATCCACCCCCAGAAGGTCGAGGGCGGACGGGTGCGGGCCACCGACGAGTCCGGCCACGAGAAGTCCTACTCGGTGCACCGGATCACCGGGGCCACCGTCGAGGGCTGAGCGACCATGTCCGGCAACGCATCCCGCAGTCGCCACCGGCCGGCATACGTGCTCCACGACCACCGGAGGCCGCGCCCGCACTTCGACCTGCGCCTCGAGGAGGGCGGCGTGCTGCGCTCGTGGGCGGTGCCCAAGGGGCTGCCGACCTCGAGCCGCCACGACCGGCTGGCCGTGGCGGTCGACGACCACGCCATGGACCACCTCGGCTACACCGACGAGCACAAGTCGATCGCCGACACGGGCTGGTGGGAGGAGGAGTCGCGCGACGACCACCGGATCGTCCTCGTGCTGCACGGGCGCACCGGCTCGCGGCGCTACGCCCTGATCCGCACCGACCGCGACTGGCTGCTGCACCTCACGAAGGACCAGCCCCCGGGCTGAGGGCGCTCAGGCCCCGGCGAGCGCCCGCACGACGTTGCTCGGCGACGGCCGCCCGAGCTGCCCGGCCATCCAGACCGACGTCTCGACGAGCGCGTCGAGGTCGACGCCCGTCTCGACGCCCGCGCCGTGCAGGGCCCAGACGAGGTCCTCGGTCGCGAGGTTGCCGGTCGCGGACTTCGCGTAGGGGCAGCCACCGAGCCCGCCGGCGGCCGCGTCGACGACCGACACCCCGTCGCGGAGGGCGGCCATCGTGTTGGCGAGCGCCTGGCCGTAGGTGTCGTGGAAGTGGACCGCGACCCGGTCGGCGTCGATGCCGCGCGCGGCGAGCGCCTCGAGCAGCCGGTGCACGTGACCGGTCGTGCCGACGCCGATGGTGTCGCCGAGGCTCAGCTCGTGGCAGCCGAGGTCCATCAGCCGCTCGGCGGTGTCGACGACCTGCGCGATCGGCACCGGCCCCTCCCAGGGGTCGCCGAAGCACATGGAGACGTAGGCGCGCACCCACATCCCGCCCTCGAGCGCCCGCTTCACGACCGGCTCGAACATCGCGTACTGCTCGGTGACCGACCGGTTGAGGTTCTTCTGCGCGAAGGTCTCGGTGGCCGAGCCGAAGATCGCGATCGCCGACAGTCCGAGCTCCTCGGCGCGGTCGAGGCCGCGCTCGTTGGGCACGAGGGCCGGCCGACGACGGCCCAGCCCGTCGGCGCCGAGGGCCTTGAGCACCTGCTCGGCGTCGCCCATCTGCGGCACCCACCTCGCCGGCACGAACGACGTCGTCTCGATGGTGCCGAGCCCGGCGGCCTCGAGGCGCCGGACGAACTCCACCTTGGTGGCGGCCGGCACGACGGTCTTCTCGTTCTGCAGCCCGTCGCGCGGACCGACCTCGTAGATCGTCACCTTCGCGGGCAGCCCCGTCGCCGCCTCGACCTGTGGGGATCGCATGCGCCCATACTGTCACCACGGCACCAGCCGTCCCCGCCGCCGGTTCGATGTGTTCCGTGGTCGCGGGTGACCGTGGAATACATCGCACCGAGGGCAGGGTTGAGCACTGACGATGAATGACGGACCCCTGATCGTCCAGAGCGACAAGACCCTCCTCCTCGAGGTCGACCACCCGAACGCCGAGGCCGCGCGACGCGCCATCGCCCCGTTCGCCGAGCTCGAGCGCGCCCCCGAGCACGTGCACACCTACCGCATCACGCCCCTCGGCCTGTGGAACGCCCGCGCGGCCGGGCACGACGCCGAGCAGGTCGTCGACGCCCTCCTCACCCACAGCCGGTATGCCGTCCCCAACGCCCTGCTCGTCGACGTGGCCGACACGATGGACCGCTACGGCCGGCTCACCCTCGAGAAGGAGGGGCTGGCCGACTCCGAGGGGGGCACCCGCCTCGTGCTGCGCACGACCGACCGGCCGGTGCTCGAGGAGGTGCTGCGGCACAAGAAGATCAAGCCGCTGACGGGCGAGCGCATCGACGACCTCGCCGTCACGGTGCACCCGAGCGAGCGCGGCACGCTCAAGCAGGAGCTGCTCAAGGTCGGTTGGCCGGCCGAGGACCTCGCCGGCTACGTCGACGGCGAGGCGCACCCCATCGACCTCCAGCAGGACGGCTGGCACCTGCGGCCCTACCAGCAGCACGCCGTCGACGGTTTCTGGCACGGCGGCAGCGGCGTGGTCGTGCTGCCCTGCGGCGCGGGCAAGACCCTCGTCGGCGCCGGCGCGATGGCGGCGGCCAAGGCGACGACGCTCATCCTCGTGACGAACACCGTGAGCGCGCGGCAGTGGAAGGACGAGCTGCTCAAGCGGACCACGCTGACCGAGGACGAGATCGGCGAGTACTCCGGTGCGCGCAAGGAGATCCGGCCCGTGACGATCGCGACCTACCAGGTGCTGACGACGAGGCGGAAGGGCGCCTACACCCACCTCGACCTGCTCGACGCCCGCGACTGGGGCCTCGTCGTCTACGACGAGGTGCACCTGCTGCCCGCCCCGATCTTCCGCATGACGGCCGACCTCCAGGCGCGCCGCCGGCTCGGGCTCACCGCGACGCTCGTGCGCGAGGACGGCCGCGAGGCCGACGTCTTCAGCCTGATCGGCCCGAAGCGCTTCGACGCGCCGTGGAAGGACATCGAGGCCCAGGGCTACATCGCCCCCGCCGACTGCGTCGAGGTGCGCGTCAGCCTCCCCGAGGGCCAGCGGATGGCGTATGCCGTGAGCGAGCCCGACGACCGCTACCGCCTCGCGTCGTGCTCCGACGCGAAGCTGCCCGTCGTCGAGGCGCTCGCGAAGCGGCACGAGGGCGAGCCGACGCTCGTCATCGGCCAGTACCTCGACCAGCTGCACGAGGTCGCCGACCGGCTCGGCGCCGAGGTCATCACGGGCGAGACGACGGTCAAGGAGCGCCAGCGCCTCTACGACGCGTTCCGCACCGGTGAGATCACGACCCTCGTCGTCAGCAAGGTCGCGAACTTCTCCATCGACCTGCCCGAGGCGAGCGTCGCGATCCAGATCAGCGGCACCTTCGGCTCGCGCCAGGAGGAGGCCCAGCGCCTCGGCCGGGTGCTGCGGCCCAAGGGCGACGGCCGCACGGCGCACTTCTACACGATCGTCTCGCGCGACACGGTCGACGCCGACTTCGCCGCGCACCGCCAGCGCTTCCTCGCCGAGCAGGGGTACGCCTACCGGATCGTCGACGCCGACGACCTCTGAGGGCGGACCGCCGAGCGGACGGCCGTCCCACTGGGTGGCCGAATTAGGTCAGGAGAGCCTCACCTAATTACCATCGAGCGCGTGGGCAAGCTCAAGGCCAAGGACGTGGCGAAGCTCAAGCCGAAGTCCAAGTGCTGCAAGGACAGCCCGCGGTGCACGAAGTGCCCCGTGGTGATCAAGCGACTCTGCGAGCAGGACTGCGCCTCGATGTGCGGCAAGGACTTCAAGAAGGCGCTCGCCAAGGCCCGCCGCCGCTGAGCCGGGGCACCCGACGGCGCGGACGGCAGCCGACGGTGCGGACGGCATACGGGATCGCCCGGCATTCCCAGCCAACTCCCAGCGAACGCCCTGACACTGGGAGGGTGGACACCCAGACCGCATCGGCCCCCGAGGCCCGCCTGCTCGTCGTCGAGGACGAGCCCAACATCCGCGAGCTGCTCGCGACGTCGTTGCGCTTCGCCGGGTTCGAGGTCGACACGGCCGGCGACGGCACGACGGCCCTCGCGATGGCCGCGGAGTCCGAGCCCGACCTCGTCGTGCTCGACGTCATGCTGCCCGACGTCGACGGCTTCGAGGTGACCCGCCGCCTGCGCGACCGCGGTCGGCAGCAGCCCATCGTGTTCGTCACGGCGCGCGACGCGACGGGCGACAAGATCCAGGGGCTCACGGTCGGCGGCGACGACTACGTCACCAAGCCGTTCAGCCTCGAGGAGGTCATCGCCCGCATCCGGGCCGTGCTGCGGCGCACGCGCGGCCAGGTCGACGAGGGCGCCACCCTCCGCTTCCACGACCTCGAGCTCAACGAGGACTCCCACGAGGTGCGCCGCGGCGGCCGGGTCATCGACCTGTCCCCCACCGAGTTCAAGCTGCTGCGCTACCTGCTGCTCAACCCGAACCGGGTGCTCTCCAAGCTGCAGATCCTCGACCACGTGTGGGACTACGACTTCCGCGGCGAGTCCGGCATCGTCGAGTCCTACATCTCCTACCTGCGCCGCAAGATCGACGCGGACGGGCCCTCGCTCATCCACACCAAGCGCGGCGTGGGTTACGTTCTGCGCGTGCCTCCCGAGCTGACCACCCCCTGACCGGGCGTCCGACGTGACGGACGAGACCGCCGAGCGCCGCGGCGCGCGCAGGACCGTGGGCCAGCGCCTCCGGGCGGTGCCGCTGCGGTGGCGCCTGCTCGGGGTGACGCTCGGGCTCATCGCCGTGGCGCTCGCGCTGACGACGCTCGTCGTGAGCGCGCTGCTGCGCAGCTACCTGCTCAACCAGGCCGAGAACGAGCTCGGCGTCTACGCCGCGAGCATCTCCTCGATCGACGCGCGCGAGCTGGCCGAGGTGGGCACACGGCTGCCCTCCGGCTTCACGGCGCGCACCACCGACGTGCGCACGGGCTCCACCGTCTCGATCTTCGAGGCCGTCACCGAGTCGGACCGGGCTCGCATCCCGGCGCTGCGCGCGACCTCGCCGCAGGTGGTCGACCGGCGCCCGTTCCGCGTCGACTCGATGAGCGGGCAGGGCCAGTGGCTCGCGCTCGCCCAGCTCAACGAGAGCGGCACCCTCGTCGTCGTGACGGCGCTGCCGCTGCGGCCGCTCGACAGCACGGTCAACCAGTTCCTGCTCTACGCCGGGGCGATCGGCGCCATCGCGCTGCTCGTGAGCGCGGCGCTCGGCTGGTACCTCGTCGGGCGCACCTTCCGGCCGTTGACCCGGATCGAGGACACGGCGGCCCAGATCGCCGTCGGCGACCTCACCCAGCGCGTCGAGGTGCCCGACACCGACGACGAGGTCGCCTCGCTGTCACGCTCGCTCAACTCGATGCTGGCCCGCATCGAGCAGAGCTTTGCCGTGCGCGAGGCCAACGAGGAGAAGATGCGGCGCTTCATCGCCGACGCCTCGCACGAGCTGCGCACCCCGCTCGCGGCCGTCGGCGGCTACGCCGAGCTCTACCGTCAGGGGGCGCTGCCGAACCCGGACGCCGTCACCGGCGCCATGGGCCGCATCGAGTCCGAGGCGCACCGGATGAGCGGGCTCGTCGAGGACCTGCTGACGCTCGCGCGCCTCGACGGGGAGCGCCCGCTCGAGCTGCAGACCGTCGACCTCGCGGTGCTCGCCGCCGACGCGGCGCAGGACGCCCGCACCATCGCGCCGGGTCGCCACATCGTCGCGACCGGCATCCACGGGCCCATCGAGCCGACCGAGCTCGAGGCCGACGAGCAGCAGCTGCGACAGGTCGTGACGAACCTCGTGACGAACGCGCGGGTGCACACGCCCGAGGGGACGCCGATCGAGATCCTCGTCGGCGCGCTCGACCACGGCCACGTCGCCCTCCACGTGCGCGACCACGGCCCGGGCGTGCCGGAGAAGGACCGCGACGAGGTCTTCGAGCGCTTCTACCGGGCCGACTGGTCGCGCAGCCGGGGCAAGGGCGGGGGCAACGGGCTCGGCCTCGCCATCGTGCACGCCATCGTCGGCGCGCACCGGGGCCGCGTGCGGGTGGCGGAGACCCCCGGGGGCGGGGCGACGTTCGTCGTCGAGCTGCCGACGCGCTCGCCGGGCGCCGGAAGGCCGGCCCCGGCGATCCGGCACCAAGCCACAGCCGATTCCTAGGAACGGCACAACCGCGACCAAAGCTGCCTCGGTGGAATGGGGACCAAGAGACCACATCGAGGAGGAGCCATGACCTTGGCACCCGAGGACCGCACGCAGCAGATCCCGCAGCAGATCCCGACGCAGGGCGACTACTACAGCCAGTCCGCCCCGGCCGCTCCCCCCACGCCGCCCGCGCCGCCGACGCCGCCGCTCGGCGAGGGCTCGCGCCCGACGCCGAAGCGCGACCGGCGCCTCGGGCAGACGGCCGTCACGGCGCTGCTCGCGGCCGTCCTCGCGAGCGGCGGCACGTATGCCGTCACCTCGCTCGACGGCTCGGGCACCTCCACCTCGACGGCGCCGGCCTCGACGTCCACGACGCAGCAGAACCAGAACACGTCGCCGACCGTCGTGCAGGGCAACGCCTCCAGCCCCGACTGGCGGGCCGTCGCGGCCGCCGTGGCGCCCAGCGTCGTCAGCATCGACGTCACGACCCAGCAGGGGTCGGGCGCCGGGTCCGGTGTCGTCTTCGACCGGAGCGGCCACATCCTCACGAACAACCACGTCGTCGGCGACGCCACCGGCAACGGCGCGATCAGCGTGACCCTGAGCGACGGGCGCACCTACGGCGCGACCATCGTGGGCACCGACGCGTCGACCGACCTCGCCGTCATCAAGCTGACGAACGGCCCCTCCGACCTGACGCCGATCAGCCTCGGCGACTCCGACGCGCTCAAGGTCGGCGACCCCGCCATGGCCGTCGGCAACCCGCTCGGGCTCTCGGGCACCGTGACGACGGGCATCGTCTCGGCCCTCGACCGCCCGGTCAGCACCGGCACGTCGAGCGAGTCGCCCTTCGGCCAGCAGCAGTCCTCGGGCGACGAGGTCGTGACGAACGCCATCCAGACGTCCGCGGCGATCAACCCCGGCAACTCCGGCGGTGCGCTCGTCAACGGCAAGGGCGAGCTCATCGGCATCAACAGCTCGATCGCCTCGCTGGGCCAGAGCTCGAACAGCCAGAGCGGCAACATCGGCATCGGCTTCGCCATCCCGATCAAGGAGGCCAAGTCGATCGCCGACCAGCTCATCAAGAGCGGCAAGGCCGAGCACGCCTTCCTCGGGGTCAGCACCCGTGACACCGTCGTCACCGACGGCGCGGCCAGGCGCGCGGGCGCCCAGGTCGTCTCGGTGAGCGGCGGCACCCCCGCCGCGAACGCCGGCATCAGGAACGGCGACGTCGTCATCGCGGTCGACGGCCAGCGCGTCGACTCCGCCACCGCCCTCGTCGCGCAGATCCGCGAGATGACGGCCGGCGACAAGACGACGCTCACGGTGATCCGCGGCGGCAGCCGCCAGGACGTGCAGGTCACGCTCGCGGTCAAGCCCGCCACGTCGAGCTGACGCCCAGAACTTCGCGCCGGGTCACGGACGGGGTGACGACACCCCGGACGTGACCCGGGCGAGGCCAGCCCCGCGCGGGCGTGCGGATTGGGGGCGGTGGGGGCCGCACGCGTACCCTTGCGCGGTGAGTGAGACCGAGAACGAGCTGGACCCCGCTGCCGTCGTGCGCCTCGACCCCGAGGACGTCGCGACCGCCGTGCGGGTGCTGGCCCTGGCTCCGTCGCTCGAGATCGACGACCCGGACTTCGAGACCCTCAAGCGGGCCGCGTCGCTGATGTACAAGCGGCTCAAGAAGGACCGCCGCAACGCCAAGACGTGGGCCGAGCGCAAGGCCGACCGGCAGGTCATCGAGTCGACGGCCACGGGATCGCCGATGCGCATCGACGACGAGACCAAGGGAATCCCCTTGGTCTCCAACGCGACCGGCGCCTACGCGGGTGAGCTCGTCAACCCACGTGGCTGCTACATCTGCAAGCGCGACTACACCCTCGTCGACGCGTTCTACCACTGGCTCTGCCCCGACTGCGCGCGGACGAGCCACGCCAAGCGCGACCAGCGCACCGACCTCAGCGGCAAGCGCGCGCTCCTCACCGGCGGCCGCGCCAAGATCGGGATGTACATCGCGCTGCGGCTGCTGCGTGACGGCGCCCACACGACGATCACGACGCGCTTCCCCAAGGACGCGATGCGCCGGTTCGCCTCGATGGAGGACAGCGCCGACTGGATCGACCGGCTCAAGATCGTCGGCATCGACCTGCGCGACCCGACCCAGGTCGTCGCGCTCGCCGACGAGGTCGCCGCCGCCGGGCCGCTCGACATCCTCGTCAACAACGCCGCGCAGACGGTGCGCCGCTCCCCCGGCGCCTACAGCAACCTCGTGGAGCTCGAGTCGGCGCCGCTGCCCGACGGCGTGCGGCTGCCCGAGATGGTGACGTTCGACCGCATCAGCGAGGCGCACCCCGCCTCGATCGCCGGCGCCCTGGGCTCGCACGCGGTCGCCCACCACGACGGGGAGTCGGTCGAGCACGCGATCGCCGCCCAGACCGCCGCCTCGATGACGGCCCTGGCGCTCTCGGCCGGCCACGCGAGCCTCGAGGCGCACCGCGCCGGCACCGCCGTCGACGCCGGCGGCCTGCTGCCCGACCTGCAGCGCACCAACTCGTGGACCCAGAAGGTCGAGGAGGTCGACCCGCTCGAGCTGCTCGAGGTGCAGCTGTGCAACTCGACGGCGCCCTTCATCCTCGTCTCGCGGCTGCGCCCGGCCATGCGGGCCGCGGTCACCGCCGGGGCGCGACGGGCCTACGTCGTCAACGTCTCGGCGATGGAGGGCCAGTTCTCCCGCCGCTACAAGGGGCCCGGCCACCCGCACACGAACATGGCCAAGGCGGCGCTCAACATGATGACGCGCACCAGCGCGGGCGAGATGTTCGAGACCGACCGCATCCTCATGACCGCCGTCGACACCGGCTGGATCACCGACGAGCGGCCGCACGACGAGAAGCTGCGCATCGCGGCCGAGGGCTGGCACGCCCCGCTCGACCTCGTCGACGGCGCCGCCCGCGTCTACGACCCCATCGTGCGCGGCGAGGCCGGCGAGGACCTCTACGGCTGCTTCGTCAAGGACTACGAGCCCAGCCCCTGGTGACCCCGGGCGACCGTGGTCAGCCGAGGGTCTTGGCGTACCAGACCTCGGCGTAGAAGGCGTCGGAGAACGGCTCCACCTCGGCCCAGCCGTGGCTCACGTAGAGCGACCGGGCCTCCTCGAGGTCGAGCCGGGTGTCGAGCCGGATCGAGCCGACGCCCCAGACGCGCGCCACCTCCTCGGCCGTGGCGAGCAGGCTGCCGCCGAGCCCGGCGCCGCGCAGTTCCGGGCGGACGTAGAGCCGGCGCAGCTCCGCCACCCGTGCCCCCGTGGCGTCCCGCAGGCGGCGCACCCCCACGCAGCCGCCCAGCACGTCGGGGTCGTCGAGGCCGCGGGCCACGACGAAGACCCCCGTCGGCGGGGCGAGGTCGTCGCTGCGCATCTGCGGGAAGCCCGTCGCGATCTCCTCGGGCGTGGAGTCCCGGCCCTCGCGCAGCCGGTACCACCGGTCGCTCACCTCGACGTAGTAGTCGCGCAGCAGCGCCTCGCACCCCGGGCTCCGCACGTCGGCGAGCTCGACGACCCAGCCACCGGCGCCCGTCGCGCGGCCGCTCACGACACCTCCGGCCCCGGCGGCTCGGGCAGCGCCAGCCCGTCGGCGACGACCTGCGTCATGAACGCGATGAGGTCGCTCCGACGACGGGCGGGCTCGCCGGCATACGTCGTCGGGTCGTCGGGGCGCTCACGCACCCGCAGCGCCTCCTCGAGGATCTCGCGGTGCGCCGGGTAGGCGGTGAGGGCCCAGCGGCCGGCGCCCGACTTCGACGTCGGCGCGCCGGTGACGAGGAGGTGGACGAGCCGCGGCGCCCCGAGGGCTCCCCACTCGGCCGCCTGCGGCAGCGACGCCTCGCGCGGGTGGTGCTCCATCGCCTCGAGCTGCGCGCGCCAGTAGGTGCGCAGGTTGTGGCGGGTCGCCTCACGCAGCGCCGCGTCGTCGCTCCAGACCTGCAGGTCGCGAAGCTCCCTGCCGTGCAGCGTGATCCCGTGGTCACGCAGCTCCCGCCAGGTGATGTGCACGACGTCGGCGTGGTGGCCGACGTCGAACCAGCCGTGCAGCACCCCGGGCACGTCGGGCACGACGTCCGGCGAGCCGCGGAGGTCGTCGGCCACGACGTAGAAGCCGTCGTATGCCGGCTCCGGCCGCCGCCGCTCGAGCTCGGTGTGGACGCGGCGCAGCCCGTCGACCTCGGCCTCCGTCGGACGGCGCTGCACGACGGCGACGAAGTCGATGTCGCTGCGCCCCCAGAACTCGCCGTCGAAGCCGATCGAGCCGTGCAGGTGCAGCCCCTCGAGCAGGCCGGGGAACCCCGCGTCGAGCAGCGCGACGTGCGCGTCCGTCACCTCACGGACGACCGCCGGCAGCTCGGCGCGGGTCGGGGTCGCCACGGCTCAGACGGCGGCGCCGAAGGCCGCCCGGGACGCGAGCGCCTCGCGCAGCTCGGCGTCGGCGTCCACGAGCGATCGGTGGACCGCCGGCGTCAGGTCGTCGCGCGCGATCGTGTCGGCGCTGAGGCGGGCCGTCTCCTCGGTGAAGACGCGCGGGTAGGCCACGAGGACGACGCGTGAGAGCGCGTCCTCCCCCACCCAGCCCGACATGGCCGGCACGTCGGTGAAGTAGCGGGGCACGTAGTCGGCGACGAGGGCGTCGTCGGGGGCGGCCCAGAAGCCGCGCGCGAGGTGGACCATCTCGTAGTTCGACCGGCCCTCCTGCCCGGTCAGCTGCTGCCACGCCCAGGCCTTGGCCTCGGGGTCCGGCAGGCTGGCCCGGCACATCAGGGCGTTGAGGCCGCCCTGGAGCGTGTCGTCCTTGGCCCGGAACGCGTCGATGTCACCGGCGTCGACGAGTCCGCGCGAGGCGAGGTTGCGCACGACGATCCAGCGGAAGTCGCCGTCGTCCTCGAGGCCGGCGGGCAGGCCCTGGCCGTCGGCCCAGGCCTGCAGCAGCGCCTCGTCGTCGCTCGTGCCCGCGACGAGGCGGGCGGCCGCGAGCGACTCGGTGGTGCCCGGCGTGGCGCGCTCGAGCAGCGCCGTGCCGGCCCGGTTGAGACGGGCGAGGGCGTCGGCCTGCTCCGCGCGCGGCACGAAGAAGGGCACGACGCGGTGCTCGGCGTAGGAGGCGACGCGGGTGAGGATCGAGGAGTTCGTCTCCACCGGCCAGGCCGCGTCGAACACGTCGAGGAAGTCGCGCGGGTCGACCGTTGCGCCGTGCACGCCGTCGACGAGCGCGGACCAGACGACGGCCCGGGCCTGCTCGTCGGGCACCTGGGACAGCTGCTCGCGCAGACCCGCGACGGTGGCGTCGTCGAGGCGCACCCGGGCCCACGTCAGGTCGCTCGCGTTGGGCAGCAGCAGCGCCGGCACCGGGCCGCCCTCGAGCTCGGCGAGCACCGTCTCGTCGGCGCTGACCGTCGTGCGCACGCGCGCGACCTCGCGGCCGTCGGTCCAGCCCGCGACGTCGAAGGCGTGGGGCCGGTCGGCGGCGCGGTCGGCCGGCGACTCGCGGTGCACGACCGCGGACCCGACGACGCCGCCCTGCTCCTGCACCTCGACCGAGATCGTGTCGCGGTCGGCCGTGAGCAGCCAGGCGCGCGACCAGGCCGTCAGGTCCTTCCCGCTCGCGGTCTCGATGGCCGCGAGGAAGTCGGCGAGCGTGCCGTTGCCGTAGGACTTGTCGGTGAGGTAGGCGCGCACCCCGGCGATGAACCGGTCGTCACCGACGTAGGCGATGAGCTGGCGCAGCGTGGCCGCGCCCTTGGCGTACGAGATGCCGTCGAAGTTCTGCAGCGCGCTCTGGGCGTCGAGCGCCTCGACGCCGGCGACGGGGTGGGTCGACGGCGAGCGCTCGGCGCCGTAGCCCCACACCTTGCGCACGATCGAGGAGTCGACCCACGCGTCGGTGAAGTCGGTGGCGTCGACGAGGCACCGGTGGCTCATGTACTCGGCGAAGCTCTCGTTGAGCCAGAGGTCGTCCCACCACTTCATCGTGACGATGTCGCCGAACCACATGTGCGACATCTCGTGGCTGACCGTGTTGGCGCGCGTCAGCAGCTCGTCGCGCGTCGCGGCGCCGCGGTAGAGGTACTGGTCGCGGAAGGTGACGCAGCCGGGGTTCTCCATGGCGCCGGCGTTGAACTCCGGCACGAAGACCTGGTGGTACTCCCCGAACGGGTAGCGGATGCCGAAGAGGTCGTGGAAGTAGTCGAACGAGCGCTTCGTCACGTCGAACAGCTCGGCGGCGTGCCGCTCGAGCGGCTCGCGGAGGGAGGCGCGGGCGTGCACCCCGAGCGGGACGCCGTCGTGCTCGTCGCGCACGGAGACGTAGGGGCCCGCGCAGACCGTCATGAAGTAGGTGGCGAGCGGCTTCGTCGTCTCGAGGTGCCACGTGCCTGCCCCGGACTGCGTGGCCGCGCCGTTGCCGAGCACGATCCAGTCGAGGGGCGCGCGCACCGTCACGTCGTAGGGCGCCTTGAGGTCGGGCTGGTCGAAGCACGCGTACACGCTGGGTGCGGCGTCGAGGAAGAGGTGGCCGTAGACGTAGTCGCGGTCGTCGGCGGGGTCGGTGGCCCGGTGCAGGCCCTGGCCGTCGTGGCTGTAGGCCATGGTCGCGGCGACGACGAGCTCGTTGTCGGCGGCGAGGTCGCGCAGCGGCAGCCGTCCGTCGGCGACGTCCGCGGGGTCGAGCGGCCGGCCGTTCAGCGAGACCGTCTCGACCGAGCGCGCCTTGAGGTCCACCCACGAGTCGGCGCCCGGGTGCGCGCACGTGAAGCGGACGCTCGTGCGCGAGCCGAAGACCTCCGCACCCTGGTCGAGGTCGAGGTCGACGGCGTACGACGTGACGGTGAGCAGCGAGGATCGCTCGCGGGCTTCGGCCAGTGTGAGACTGCGCATGGGCCCGAGCCTGCCAGATGGACGGCCCCGGCGTCGCTCGGGTGGCCTCCCGGCGTGCGCAGACCTCGTGGCGCGGGGCCCGGGACCGGCCTCAGCCGCGGTGAGGGCCGCCGGCCATCGTCTCGAGGCGGGCGATGCGCTGCTCCATCGGCGGGTGCGTCGAGAGGAAACGGGTCACGTCCTGGGCGCGGAACGGGCTCGCGATCATCATGTGGCTCGCGTTGACGATGTCCTGCTGCGGCGCGAGCGGGGCGCGGGCGACGCCCTGCTCGAGCTTGCGCAGCGCCGACGCCAGGGCGAGCGGGTCGCCGGTCAGCCTGGCGCCGTCCTCGTCGGCGTCGTACTCGCGGGTGCGGCTGATCGCCATCTGGATCATCATCGCGGCCATCGGCGCGAGCAGGCTCATGGCGAGCAGGGCGAAGGGGTTGGGGCGGTCCTCGTCGGAGCTGCCGCCACCGAACATGCTCGTGAACATCAGCATCTGGCCGATCGAGGTGATGACACCGGCGATGGCCGCGGCGACCGAGCTCGTGAGGATGTCGCGGTTGTAGACGTGCATCAGCTCGTGCCCGAGCACGCCCCGCAGCTCGCGCTCGTCGAGCAGCCCGAGGATGCCCTCGGTGCAGCAGACCGCGGCGTTCTGCGGGTTGCGGCCGGTCGCGAAGGCGTTCGGCGCCTGCGTGGGGCTGATGTAGAGACGGGGCATGGGCTTGCCTGCGGCCGTGGAGAGCTCGCGGACGATGCGGTACATCGCCGGCGCCTGCGCCTCGGAGACCGGGTAGGCGTGCATGGCCTTGATGGCCAGCTTGTCGCTGTTCCAGTAGCCGTAGAACGTCGTGGCGACGCCGATGAGCGCGAAGATCCAGATGAACCGGCCGCCGCCGACGAGGGCGCCGAGCCCGAGCAACAGGGCCCAGATGCCGCCGAAGAGCGCGGCCGTCTTGAGCCCGTTGAAGTGGTTGTGCATGCCGGGAGAACGAGCAGCCCGCACCGCGTGTTCCCGCTGGGAGCCCCCTGTGAGTCCGCTGGACGCGCGGTGGCTCCCCCGGGACCGGTGCCGGTCAGCCGAGCAGGCGCAGGAGCAGGTCGGGCTGCACGCTGACGGCGACGAGCACCGCCGCGCTCAGCACGAGCGCGACGACGACGGCCGGCCGCGCAGCCGTCCGGGTGGCGACCCGAGCCGCGCCGGGTGCCGCATCGGGTGCCGCGTCGGGGGCCGCCACGGCGGCGGCCTCGGGCGCCGTGATGATCCCGCGGACCCAACGGAGGTAGACGGCCACGCCGAGCACCGCGTTGACCGCGGCGATGACGGCGAGCCAGACCCACCCCTGCGCCACGACCGGGCGCAGGGCGGTCACCTTGCCGACGAGGCCGATGACACCGGGCGGCAGGCCGGCGAGGGAGGTGAGCGCGAGCACGAGCGCCCCGGCCCGCCAGGGCGCGCGCTGCCACAGCCCGTCGTAGGCGGTGAGCCGGCGGCCGTCGCGCGGGCGCTCGCCCACCGTCACGGCCACGACCCCGAACGCCACGAGCGTGGCGACGACGTAGGTGAGCAGGTAGGTCGCGCTCGCGGTGACACCGAGCGCCGAGATGCTGACGAGCGGCAGCACGACCCAGCCGGCCTGCGCGACCGTCGACCAGGCCAGCAGGCGCACGACGTCGTGCTGGCGCAGGGCCATGACGTTGCCGAGCGTCATGCTGAGGGCGGCGAGCACCGCCATCGCGACGAGGGCCGGGGTGCCGAGCACCGCCACGGCCCGGAGCACGACGAGCAGCGCGGCGAGCGCGGCCACCTTCGAGACGGTGGCGAGGAACGTCGCGACGGCGACCGACGAGCCGGAGTAGGCCGTCGGCGTCCACGCGTGGAACGGCACGAGGGAGAGCTTGAAGCCGACCCCGGCGACGACGAGCACCGTGGCGAGCGAGAGCACCCCGCCCGAGACCGATGCCCACGCCACGCTCGTGCCGCCGGCGACCGCCGCCCCCGCGGACCCGGACGACCCGACCGAGCCGACCGAACCGAGCACGGCGTCGGGCGTGAGGAACGGGCTGCCCGTCGCGGCGAACCACAGGGCGATGCCGAGCACGAGCAGGGCGAAGGAGACGAGCGAGGTGACGAGCAGCTGCGTGGCGCCGGCCACGGCGGAGCGTCGGCCGGAGAGGGCGACGAGGACGATGACGGGCAGGGTGGCGAGCTCGAGCGCGACGAGCCAGGTGCCGACGTCGCGGCTCGCGGCCACGACGACGGTGCCGGCCAGCGCCGCGAGCAGCAGCACCGCCTCGACCGGCTCGCTCGTCGTGCCGGCCGGGCGCCGCCGGCTGCGGCGGGGCCAGGCGAGTGCCACGCACACGGCGGCAGACAGGGCCGCCGCGAGCTGCAGGGTGGCCCCGAGCGCGTCGGCCTGCCAGAAGCACTGACCGGCCAGCCCCTCGACGGCCGGGCCGCGGGCCGGGCCGCCGGACGGCCCGCCGGCCAGGGCCAGGCACACGGTCGACCGCGTCGAGCCGCCACCGAGGCCGAGCCCCGGCACCGTCGCGGCTGCCGACCCGAGGGCGGCGAGCCCGGCGACGGCATACGGCAGCCGGCGCAGGCGGGGCACGACGAGGTCGGCGACGAGCACCGCGACGATGCCGGCGAGCGGCACGAGCGCGGGCAGGAGGACGGCGTAGTCGATCTCGAGGCTCACGGGCCGACCCCCGCTCCCGAGAGCAGCCCCGCGGAGGCGGCGTCGGAGAGGCGCAGCAGCAGGTGCGGCAGCAGCCCGAGCGCGACCACCGCGACGACGAGCGCGAGGGCGACGGCCCACCGTGCACCGCGGGCGTCGGCGACCGGCTCGGCGGCAGGCCCGGTGGCCTCCTCGCTGCCCTCACCGGCCCAGACGATGCGGGCGACCCGCAGGGCGTAGGCAGCGGCGAGCGCGAGACCCGCCGCGCCGAGCACGACGCAGACGCGGAGGAGGGCGACCGGCCGGTCCGCGGCCGGCGACCACGCGGCGTAGAGCGCGAGGAACTCGCCCCAGAAGCTGACGAGGCCGGGCAGGCCGAGCGCCGCCGCCAGCCCCACGACGAGCGCGAGACCGAAGCGGGGTGCCTTGTCGCGCAGGGCGGCCCGGGCGACGCGGAGGTCGGTCGAGCCCCACTGCTCCTTGAGGTCGCCGACAACGAAGAAGAGCAGGGCCGCGACGACCCCGTGGGCGATGTTGCCGAAGAGCGCGGCCTGCAGGCCCGTCTCGGTGCCGGCGGCGAGCGCGAGCGCGACGAAGCCCATGTGGGCGACGGAGCTGTAGGCGACGAGCCGCTTGAGGTCGTGCTCGACGAGGCAGGCGAGGCCTCCCCAGAGGATGCCCGCGACGCCGAGCAGCGCGAGCACCGGGCTGAGCACGGCCACGCCCTGCGGCACGGTGGCGACGGCGAGGCGCACGATGCCGTAGGTGCCCATCTTGAGCAGCACCGCCGCGAGCAGCACCGAGCCGGCCGTGGGCGCGACGGTGTGCGCCGCGGGCAGCCACGTGTGCACCGGCCACAGCGGCACCTTGATGCCGAGGCCGAGCAGCAGCAACGCGGCGATGGCGACCTGCAGCGAGCGCGAGAGGCCCTCGCCGTGCCGCTCGGCGAGCAGGGTGAGGTCGCTCGTGCCCTGGTGGTGCACGAGGAGCAGGATGCCGACGAGCATGAGCGTCGAGCCGAGCACCGTGAAGAGCACGAACCGGCCGGCGGCGTCGGCCCGCGTCTCGTCGGGCACGTGGTCGTCGCCGAAGCGCCGCACGAGCACCCACATCGGCACGAGCACCACCTCGAAGGCGATGAAGAAGAGCACGGCGTCACGCGCCATGAAGGTCGCGAGCGCGCCCGTCTCGACGAGCAGGATGCAGCCGAGGAAGGTCGACCCGGTGCCGCCGCGCGGGATCGGGCCCGCGAGGGCGTGCGCGACGACGGCCACGGTGAGCAGCGCGGTGAGCAGCACGAGCGCCGCCGAGATGCCGTCGACACCGAAGTGCCATCGCACCCCGAGCGCGCGGATCCACGGTGCGTCGACCTCCGAGCGGCTCCACACCGTGACGACGGCGAGCACGGCCGTGACGACCGTCGACCCGAGCGCGATGCCGCGTTCGACCCGGGACTCGCCGGGGATCGCGACGAGCGCGATGGCCGCGAGCATCGGCACGAGGAGGGTGAGCGTCAACGCCACGCCGTCACCCCCAGCACGGCGACGAGCCCGACGCCGACGAGCAGCGCGAGCACCGACAGGGACGGGACGGCCCGGTGGGCGCGCTCGCCGCCGCGACCCGCGGCGCGCGCGAGCACGGCGGTCGCGCGCGGGTAGGCGTCGACGACGTCGCGGTCGAGGGCGACGACGAGGCGGGCGAGCGCCGTGACCCCGCGCCCCACGCGCACGTATGCCGTGTCGGCGCCGAAGCCGCGCACCGCGCGCTCGCGCACGTCGTCGGGGAGGCGCTCGGCGACGTCGACGGCGCCGCGCCCGGACAGGGACCACACGGCATACGCCCCGCCGGCGACGAGGAGCACCGAGAGCACGGCACCGAGCACGCCGACGTGCACCCCGCCGCGCAGGCTCGTGAGGAAGAGCGTGCCGACGACGGTGAGCGCGGCGAGGACGGAGACGACGAGCGCGGCCGACAGGGTGATCTCGCGGTGCCCGTGGGCGTGCACCCGCTCGACCTCCGCGTCGTCGGCGCTGTCGGCGACCGTCACGACGGGCACCTCCGACGCGGGCACGACGGCCGGCTCGGCGTCGGGCTCCGGGGACGCCACGGCGAGGGGCGTGTCGAGCAGCAGCCAGGCGCGCGTGCAGTAGGCGGCGGTGAGCACGACGGTGACGAGGAGCGCCACGACGACGAGCCAGGCCCGCAGGCCGGCTCCCCCGGTCGCGCCCTCGAAGGCGGCGTCGATGACGGTGTCCTTGGTGAAGAAGCCGATGAGGGGCGGCACGCCCGCGAGCGCGGCGAGGCCGATGCCCGTCGACCACCGCAGGGCCCCGGTCGGGCGCAGCCGGCCGCGCAGCGCGGCGAGCGCGGTGGCGCCGGCGAGCACCGACAGCCAGCCCGCCCCGAGGAAGAGCAGCGCCTTGAAGAAGGCGTGCCCGACGAGGTGCGAGATGGCCGGGGCCGGCCCGAGCTCGGGCGGTGCGGCGGCGAGCGCCGAGAGCATGATCGCGACCTGGCTCAGCGTGGAGTAGGCGAGCAGGCGCTTGAGGTCGGTCTGCACGAGGGCGAGGAGGGCGGCGTAGACCATCGTCACCGCGGGGAGGACCGCGAGCAGCGTGCGGGCGGCGTCGTCCTGGGCATAGAGGGTGAAGAGGCGGGCCACG
The DNA here is from genome assembly GCF_040300125.1 of Terrabacter sp. NPDC000476. Classification (NCBI taxonomy): domain Bacteria; kingdom Bacillati; phylum Actinomycetota; class Actinomycetes; order Micrococcales; family Intrasporangiaceae; genus Terrabacter; species Terrabacter sp. NPDC000476. The sequence goes on along the minus strand of NZ_JBEPDF010000003.1, from coordinate 251,310 downwards.
ACGTAGCTGCCGGCGGCCACCATCGTCGCCGCGTGGATGAGCGCGGAGGCCGGGGTCGGGCCCTCCATCGCGTCGGGCAGCCAGTCGTGGAACGGGACGAGGCCCGACTTGCCGGCGACCCCGAGGGCGACGCCCACGAGGCCGACGGTGAGCGCCGCGTCGGCGCCACCCCCCGCGGGCGTGGCCGTGAGCACGGCGACGAGGTCGGTGCTGCCGGCCCGCACCGCGAGCGCGACGAGGCCGACGACCATGCCGATGTCGGCGACCCGGGTGACGAGGAAGGCCTTGTAGGCAGCACGCCGGGCAGCCGGCCGCTCGCTGTCGTGGCCGATGAGCAGCCACGAGCACCAGCCCATGACCTCCCAGCCGACGAGCAGCAGCACGAGGTCGCCGGCCTGCACGACGAGCAGCATGCCCGCGGCGAAGAGCGAGACCGTCGCGGCGAACCGGCCGTAGCGGGGGTCGTCGCGCAGGTACCACGCGGTGAAGACCTGGATGCCGAGCACGACGAGCGCGACGACGAAGGAGACGAGGCCCGACACGCGGTCGGAGAGCAGGTGCAGCGGCACCGCGAGGTCGCCGACGGGCAGCGCCCCGAGCGAGTCGATGTCGGCGACGCCCGCGGGCGCGACCCACTGGACCAGGGCGAGCACGACGACGTAGGCCGACACGGAGACCGCGATCGCGGCGGACGCCACCCGCCGGCGGTGGGCGAGCAGGCCGAGCAGGCCCGCGAGGGCGGGCAGCACGACGACCATGCGGACGATCCAGCTCACGGGGCCGCCTCCCGCACGGGGACGCTCTCTGTGTCGTCCGTGCCCTTCGCGTCGTCCGCGTCGTCGCCGTCGTCGGTGTCGGGCACCCGGGTGAGGTCGATGTGCCCGGCCCGGCGGAACATGACGAGGATGATCGCGAGCGCGACGGTGATCTCCGCGGCGGCGATCGTGATGACGAAGAGCGTGAGCACGGGACCTGCGGAGAACGGCGAGCCCGGTCGCGAGCCCGCCGTCACGAGAAGGAGGTTCGCGGCGTTCAGCACGAGCTCGACGCCGATGAGGACGAGCACGGCGTTGCGGCGGGCCAGGATACCGTAGACGCCGATCCCGGCGAGGAGGGCGGCCAGGGCCGCCGGCAGCTCGAGGTGGATCACGGGCGCCCCCCCGCCGTCGCCGGGTCGGAGGCGGCGTCGGCCGTCGGCTTGCCCGCGGGCACGGCGTGACCGAGCACGAGCCGCGAGACGGCGAAGGCGCCGATGAGCGCGACGAGGAGCAGCACCGAGAGCAGCTCGAACGGCCAGACCCAGGTGCCGAAGACCGCCGTGGCCAGTCGGGTCGTCGTGCTGCTCGTGGCCGACGCGAGGTCGAGGTCGGCGGTGGCGCCGGAGAAGAGCGGCAGGAGCAGCGCCGCGAGCAGGGCGGTCGTCGCGGCCGCGAGCACGGCGCCGGCCGCCCGCTGCCAGCCGGGGGTGTCGATCTCGGCGTGCGGCCCGATCGGGGCGCGCGTCAGCATGAGCGCGAAGAGCACGAGCACGACGATGGCGCCGACGTAGACGAGCAGCTGCACGAGCCCGACGAGCTCCTGGCCGAGCACGACGTAGGCGCCCGCCAGGGAGCCGAGAGACACGAGCAGCCACAGCGCGGCGTGCACGACGTGCCGCGTCGTGACCGAGAGCAGCGCCGTGAGCGCGGTGACGACGCCGACGGCCGTGAAGACGATGTCGCGCGTGGTCACTCGGGCTCCCCGTCCTCGGGTGGGGTGACGGCCGGCAGCTCACGGGTGCGGTCGGTGGTCGGCAGCTCCGTGGTCGGCTGCGACTCACGGACCGGGCGCACCCGAGCGGCGCGCGCGGGTGCGGCGCCGGCGGGCCCCGCCGCCGCGCCCCGTGCGGCGGCCGCCCGCGGCGGCTTCGCGGCGGCGGCGACCTCGGCCGGCTCGGCGCTGGCGGGGTCGAGGGCGGGCGGCGGAGGCACCGTGGCCATCCAGGCGCCGAGGCGGTCCTTCTCGTGGAGCAGGTCGCGGATGTCGAGCTCGGCGTACTCGAACTCGGGGCTCCAGTGCAGCGCGTCGAACGGGCAGACCTCGATGCAGATGCCGCAGTACATGCAGAGCGAGAAGTCGATGGCGAAGCGGTCGAGGACGTTGCGCTGGCGGGCCCGGCCACCCGGCGTCGCCGGCGGCACCTCCTCCTTGTGCGAGTCGATGTAGATGCACCAGTCGGGGCACTCGCGCGCGCAGAGCATGCACGAGGTGCAGTTCTCCTCGGTGAGCGCGATGACGCCGCGCGACCGTGGCGGCAGCGCCGGCGAGACGTCGGGGTACTCCGCCGTGTGCGTGTGCCGGGTCAGCGACCGCGCCGTCGTCGCGAGCCCCTTGACGAGCCCCGGGATCACTCCGTCACCCATCACGCCTCACCTCCCCATCCGAACCGTCGAAAGGCCAACTTTCGAGGGTCCCGAACCGTCGAGTGGCCACATTTGGTGGCCGTATGCCGTCGAAAGGCCAGCTTTGGTGCGTCGGCCAGGTCGAGTGGCCACCAGCGACCATCGGCCACTCGACGGCATACGACCCGCAAAGGTTGGCCTTTCGACGGTTGGGTTGGCGGGGTGGGCGGGGGTCGGGTCATGTGGAGACCACCACCCCTACTGCTGTGAGGGCGAGCTGGAGCAGGGCCATCGGCACGAGCCAGACCCAGGCGAGGCGTTGCAGCTGGTCCTCCCGCATGCGCGGCCACGACACGCGCAGCCAGATGACGACGATCGCGACGAGGAAACCCTTGAGCAGGGTCCAGAGCCAGCCGAGCCACGGCTCGAGCGGCCCCGCCCAGCCGCCGAGGTAGAGCACGGCGAAGAGGAGCGACATGACGACGATGCCGGCGTACTCCGAGAGCAGGAAGAAGGCGAAGCGCAGCCCGGTGTACTCCGTGAACGCCCCGAAGACGATCTCGGAGTCGGCGAGCGGCATGTCGAACGGCGGCCGCTGCAGCTCGGCGAGGGCGGTCACGAGGAAGACGACCGCACCCGGCAGCTGCCAGAGGAGCCACCACGGGTTCCACGCCTCGGCGATGGCGACGAGCGAGAGGCTGCCGGCCGCGAGCGCCACCGAGGCGACCGCGAGCACCATCGGCAGCTCGTACGAGACGAGCTGCGCCGCCGCACGCATCGCGCCGAGCAGGGAGTACTTGTTCGCCGAGGCCCACCCTGCCATTAGGGTGCCGATGATCCCGACGCCGATGACGGCCAGGACGAGCAGCACGCTCGCGTCGACCTCGGCGCCGACCACGGTCGGCGACAACGGGATGACGGCGAGCGCCACGAGGTAGGGGATCAGCGCGACGAACGGCGCGAGCCGGAAGGCCCAGCGGTCGGCGCGGGCCGGCACGATGTCCTCCTTCTGCACGAACTTCACGCCGTCGGCGACGAGCTGGGCCCACCCGTGGAAGCCACCGGCATACATCGGCCCGAGGCGACCCTGCATGTGCGCCATGACCTTGTGCTCGGTCTGGCCCACGAGGAGCGGCAGCACGAGGAAGGCGGCGAGCACCGCCCCGGCGCGCAGCACCACCTCGGCCCACGGGGCCAGCTCGAGGGTCACCGCGGCCCCCACTCGGGCCCGGGCACACCGGGCGCCTGCACCCGGCGACGCCCCGGGGCGCGCGCGGAGTCGTGCCCCTCCCCCGGCTCCTTCGCTCCCGGCCACGCCTTGGACGCCCGGGCCGCGAGGACGAACGACTTGCGCAGCGGCGTGCCCTCGAAGCCGTCCGGCAGCAGGAGCGGCCGCAGGCCGAGGCCCGTGCCGTCGTCGAACCCGTCGAAGTCGACGCCGAACATCTCGTGCGTCTCGCGCTCGTGCCACGCGGCGCCCCGGAAGATCGGGGTGAGCGAGGGCACCGCGAGGCCCTCGGGCACCCGCGTGCGCAGCAGCATGGACGGCAGCCCGCCCTCCGCCCGCGGCGCGCGCGGGTCGATGAGGTGGACGACGACGTCGAAGCCCGCCGCATCGCCCTCGCGGTCGGTCTCGTCGACGGCCGTCAGCCAGTCGAAGTACGTGTAGCCCTCCTCGCGGACGGCGAGCACGGTGCCCGACCACTCCCCGAAGGGGACGTCGCGCACGTCGGTGACCCTCACTGCTCGCCCTCGGCGCGCTTCGGTGCCCGCCGGAGGAGCGGGCGGCGCACGTCACCGGCGCTCGCGACGCGCGTGCCGGCATACCTCCCACGCAGCTTCTGGGCGGTCAGGCGCTCGCTCGCGATCTGCTCCTGCAGCCGGATGATGCCGTGCAGCAGGGCTTCCGGACGCGGCGGGCAGCCGGGCACGTAGACGTCGACCGGCACGATCTGGTCGACGCCCTTCGTGACGGAGTAGGAGTCCCAGTAGGGGCCGCCGGAGTTCGAGCAGGCGCCGAAGGAGATGACGTACTTCGGCTCGGGCATCTGGTCGTAGAGGCGCCGGATCGCGGGTGCCATCTTGTCGGTGACGGTGCCGGAGACGACCATGAGGTCGGCCTGGCGCGGGCCGGGCGCGAAGGGGATCACGCCGAGGCGGATGAAGTCGTGGCGACCCATCGACGCGGCGATGAATTCGATGGCGCAGCAGGCGAGTCCGAAGTTGAAGACCCAGAGGGAGTAGCGCCGGCCCCAGTTGAGCACGACCTTGACGGGCTTGGGCGCGTGCTCCCCGACGACCCCCATCGTCGCGGGCCGCAGGGTGGGCAGCGGCAGGTCCACGGGATCGCCCGCCATCACACCCACCTCAGCAGATCGCGCCGGCCGGCGTGCGCGAGCCCGAGCACGATGACCGCGATGAAGATGCCCATCTCGACGAGGCTGGCGCGGCCGAGGTCGGCGTCGCGGATGACCGTCGCCCACGGGAAGAGGTAGACGGCGTCGACGGCGAAGACGACGTAGAGGAAGGAGAAGACGAAGTAGCGGACCTTCGTCTGCGCCCAGCCCTCGCCGACCGGGTCGACGCCCGACTCGTAGGTCGTCAGCTTCGCGAGGTGGGGTGCGCGGGGCGCGAGCAGACGGCGCACCGCCATCGCCGCCGTGACGAGCAGGACGCCCGCCCCCAGCACCGCTGCGACGGCCACGTACCCGGACATGGCCGTCAGCCTATCCATGCCGCCCGCCGCAGGGGACGTGACGCCACCTCGTCCACGTTGTGGCAGGTGCACGAACTGCGCAGCAGCGAGACATAGCATGGAAGTTGCCCGCCGCACAGGGCTCCGGGCCGTGAATCGTATGGAAGATCGAGGACGTCGCAGAGCATGAGCGCCAAACTGGTCCAGAAGCTCGATCGCGTGGTCATCCGATTCGCCGGGGACTCGGGCGACGGCATGCAGCTGACGGGCGACCGCTTCACGTCGCAGACCGCGCTGCTCGGCAACGACCTGTCGACCCTGCCGAACTTCCCCGCCGAGATCCGGGCGCCCCAGGGCACGCTGCCCGGCGTCTCGAGCTTCCAGCTGCACTTCGCCGACCACAACGTGCTGACCCCCGGCGACGCACCCGACGTGCTCGTCGCGATGAACCCCGCCGCGCTCAAGGCCAACCTGCGCGACCTGCCGCGCGGCGCGACGGTCATCGTCAACACCGACGAGTTCAGCAAGCGCAACCTCGCCAAGGTCGGCTACACCGAGAGCCCCCTCGACGACGGCTCGCTCGACTCCTACGACGTGCACCCGGTCGCGCTCACCTCGATCGCCGTCGAGGCGCTGGCGGCCTTCACCGACCTGACCCGCAAGGAGAAGGAGCGCGCGAAGAACATGTTCGCGCTCGGCCTGCTCTCCTGGCTCTACACACGGCCGATGGACGGCACCGAGGCCTTCCTCAAGGCGAAGTTCGCCGACAAGCCCGAGATCCTCGAGGCCAACCTCACCGCGCTGCGGGCCGGCTTCAACTACGGCGAGACGACCGAGGACTTCGCGGTCGCCTACGAGGTCGCCCCCGCCACGATGCCGGCCGGCACCTACCGCAACGTCACCGGCAACGTCGCGCTCTCGCTCGGGCTCGTGGCCGCCGCGCACCGCGCGCACCTGCCGCTCTTCCTCGGCAGCTACCCGATCACCCCGGCCTCCGACATCCTCCACACGCTTGCCGGTCTCAAGCGCTACGGCGTCGCGACGATGCAGGCGGAGGACGAGATCGCGGGCGTCGGCGCCGCGCTCGGCGCGTCGTTCGGCGGCGCGCTGGGGGTCACGACGACGTCGGGTCCCGGGCTCGCGCTCAAGGCCGAGACGATCGGCCTGGCCGTCTCGCTCGAGCTGCCGCTCATCGTCTGCGACATCCAGCGCGGTGGCCCCTCGACCGGCCTGCCGACGAAGACCGAGCAGGCCGACCTCCTCCAGGCGCTCTTCGGCCGCAACGGCGAGTCCCCCGTCGCCGTCGTCGCCCCCTCCACCCCCGCCGACTGCTTCGACGTCGCCGTCGAGGCCGTGCGCATCGCGACGACCTACCGCACCCCGGTCATCGTGCTGTCGGACGGCTACCTCGCGAACGGCTCCGAGCCGTGGCGGCTGCCGCAGACCGCAGAGCTGCCCGACATCGCCGTGGAGTTCGCGACCGAGCCGAACGCCGTCGACGACAAGGGCCAGCCGGTCTTCCACCCCTACCTGCGCGACCCGGAGACGCTCGCGCGCCCGTGGGCCATCCCGGGCACGCCGGGACTCGAGCACCGGGTCGGCGGCATCGAGAAGGCCGACGTCACGGGCAACATCTCCTACGACCCCGACAACCACGACCACATGACGCGGCTGCGCCAGGCCAAGATCGACGGCATCGCCGACACGGTCGAGCCGCTCGCCGTCGACGACCCGACGGGCGACGCCGACGTGCTCGTGCTGGGGTGGGGGTCGACGTTCGGTCCGATCGCCGCGGCCGTACGCCTGGCGCGGGCCACCGGCGCCCGCGTGGCCCAGGCGCACCTGCGCCACCTCAACCCGTTCCCCGCCAACACCGGTGAGGTGCTGCGCTCGTACGAGCGGGTCATCGTGCCGGAGATGAACCTCGGCCAGCTCGCGCTGCTGCTCCGCGCGAAGTACCTCGTCGACATCGAGTCGCACACCTCGGTGCGCGGCCTGCCCTTCCAGGCGGGCGAGCTCGCCGACGTCATCGCCACCGCCGTGTCGTCCCTGTCGGACGCGCCCCTGAAGGAGGCCGCCAAGTGACCACCGACCTGCCCGTCGACCTCGGTATGCCGACCGCCGGCCCCGGTGCCCTCGGCACCGCCGCCGTGCCCCGGCTCACCGACGGGACCGCACTGACCAAGAAGGACTTCACCTCCGACCAGGAGGTGCGCTGGTGCCCGGGCTGTGGCGACTACGCGATCCTCGCCGCCGTGCAGGGCTTCCTGCCCGAGCTCGGGCTCAAGCGCGAGAACATCGTCTTCGTCTCGGGCATCGGGTGCAGCTCGCGCTTCCCGTACTACCTCGACACCTACGGCATGCACTCGATCCACGGGCGCGCCCCGGCCATCGCGACCGGTCTCGCCGCGACGCGTGAGGACCTCTCGGTGTGGGTCGTCACCGGCGACGGCGACGCCCTGTCCATCGGCGGCAACCACCTCATCCACGCCCTGCGCCGCAACGTCAACCTCACGATCCTGCTCTTCAACAACGAGATCTACGGCCTGACGAAGGGGCAGTACTCCCCCACCTCGCACGTCGGCCAGGTGACGAAGTCGACGCCGCTCGGCTCGCTCGACACTCCCTTCAACCCGGTGTCGCTCGCCCTCGGCGCTGAGGCGAGCTTCGTGGCGCGCACGATGGACTCCGACCGCCAGCACCTGACCTCGGTGCTCCGCGCGGCCGCCGCCCACCGTGGCTCGGCGCTCGTCGAGATCTACCAGAACTGCCCGATCTTCAACGACGGCGTCTTCGACGTCCTCAAGGACCGCACCGAGGCGGCTGCGCGCATCCTGCACCTCACCGACGGCGAGGAGGTCGGCACCGCGGAGACGGTCGTCGTGCGCGACGAGCGGGGCTCTCTCGCGGTCGTGCCGCGGGCCGACGCCGACCCGACCCGCATCGTGCGCCACGACGCCTCGGCCGCGGACCCCTCGGCGGCGTTCGCGCTCTCGCGGCTGGACAGCCCCGACCTCGGCCACGTGCCGATGGGGATCTTCCGCGACGTGTCGCGGCCGACGTACGACGACTCGCTCCGCGAGCAGGTCGCCTCGGCCCGCACCGGCGAGGTCACCGACGCCGACATCGACGCCCTGCTCGCCGGCCGGGACACCTGGACCGTGGGGGCGTGACCACCCGCGAGACCAGCACGGCCGTCGACACCCCGGCGTCGGTGGGCTCCCCGCAGAACGAGGTCGGGCGCGGCACGCTGCTCGGCTTCGCGGCGTACGGGATCTGGGGGCTCTTCCCGCTCTACTTCGACGCCCTCAAGCCCGCCGGGCCGTGGGAGATCCTCGCGCACCGCATCCTCTGGACGCTGCTGCTCTGCCTGCTCGTGCTGCTCGTCTCGCGCGACCTCGGCTGGGTGCGGCCGCTGCTCCGGCGGCCCCGGCTGCTCGCCGGCACCGCCGTGGCCGCCGTCCTCATCGCCGTCAACTGGGTCGTCTACGTCGCCGCGGTCACCTCGGGCAACACGTCCGAGGCGGCGCTCGGCTACTTCCTCAACCCGCTCGTCACCGTGGCCCTCGGCGTCGTCGTGCTCGGCGAGCGCCTCCGGGTGCTGCAGTGGGTCGCGGTCGGCATCGGCGTCGGCGCCGGCGTCTACCTCGGCGTCGCGGGTGGCCGCGTGCCGTGGGTCGCCCTGGCGCTGGCGTTCTCGTTCGCGCTCTACGGCCTGACGAAGAAGAAGGTCGGGGTCAGCCTCGACGCGATCCACGGCCTCACGGTCGAGACCGTGGTGCTCGCTCCGGTGGCCGTCGTGCTGCTGCTCGTCGTGGGCTCGCAGGGTGGCCTCGAGTTCGGGCGGCACGGCGGCGTGCACACCTCGCTGCTCGTCCTCTCGGGCCTCGTGACGGCCGTCCCGCTGCTCTGCTTCGCGGCCGCGGCCCGGCGCATCCCGCTCGTCTCGATCGGCCTCATCCAGTTCATCACCCCGGTCATGCAGCTGCTCTGCGCGGTGCTCCTCCTCGACGAGCACATGCCGCGGGAACGCTGGATCGGCTTCGCCGTCGTGTGGGTGGCGCTCGTCGTGCTCACCGTCGACTCGCTCGTCGGGATGCGCAGCGCCCGCGCCGCCCGGCGCCAGCTCCCCGTCGACGACTGCCCGCGCTGAGCCGCACGGGACCCACGCGGACGACGAGCGGGCGCTGACCGCCCGCGGTCGCCCGGCTGGTGCCACACTGCCGAGGTGAGCGACATCGCCCTCGGCTCCCGCACCGGTCGGTTCGTCATCGCGGCCGCCGTGCTCGGGTCGGGGATGGCCCTGCTCGACGGGACGGTCGTCAACGTCGCCCTCGTGCGCATCGGCGAGGAGCTCGGCGCGAGCCTCGCCGACCTCCAGTGGATCACCAACGGCTACCTGCTGGCCCTCGCCTCCCTCATCCTGCTCGGCGGCTCGCTCGGTGACCGCTTCGGCCGGCGGCGCGTCTTCGTCGTCGGGGTCGCGTGGTTCACCGTGGCCTCCGCGGCGTGCGGACTCGCGCAGTCACCGGGGCAGCTCGTCGTCGCGCGGGTGCTCCAGGGCGTCGGCGGGGCCCTGCTGACGCCCGGCAGCCTGTCGATGATCCAGGCCTCCTTCCGCCCGTCCGACCGGGGCAAGGCCATCGGCACGTGGTCGGGCCTGGGCGGCATCGCCTCCGCCCTCGGGCCGTTCGTCGGCGGGTGGCTCGTGCAGTACGCGAGCTGGCGCTGGGCCTTCCTCGTCAACGTGCCCCTCGGCGTCGCCACCATCTGGATCGCCCAGCTGCACGTGCCCGAGACCCGCGACGAGGAGGCCGACCACCGCTTCGACGTGACGGGTGCCGTGCTCGCGACGCTCGCGCTCGGCGTGACGACGTTCGCCCTCATCCAGCACGAGGCGCTCGGCGTCGGGCCCGCGCTCGGGGTCGGTGCGCTCGGGGTCCTGCTCGGTGCCGGCTTCGTCGTGGCCGAGCGGCGCACCTCCCATCCCATGGTGGCGCCCACTCTCTTCGCCTCGCGCCAGTTCAGCGCGGCCAACGCCATGACCCTGCTCGTCTACGCCGCGCTCGGCGCGGTCTTCTTCTTCCTCACCCTCCAGGTCCAGACCGTCCTCGGCTACGGTCCCCTCCTCGCCGGGATGGCGTCGCTGCCCGTGACCGTGCTCATGCTGCTCCTCGCCGCTCGCGGAGGCGAGCTCGCCTCGCGCATCGGTCCACGCCTGCCGATGACCGTCGGGCCACTCGTCTGCGCGACCGGCGTCCTGCTGCTCTCGCGCGTCGGGGCCGGCTCGACGTACTGGACCGCGGTGCTGCCCGGCATCTCGATCTTCGGTCTCGGGCTGACGCTGCTCGTCGCGCCGCTGACGGCGACGGTGCTCGCGGCCGCCCCGGACCGCTACGCCGGGGTCGCGAGCGGCGTCAACAACGCGGTCGCGCGTGCGGGCAGCCTGCTCGCCGTCGCGGCGCTCCCGGCCGTCGTGGGACTGAGCGGCTCGGACTACGCCGTGCCCGAGGCGTTCTCCGCCGGCTACCGGACGGCCCTGCTGATCTGCGCCGGTCTGCTCGTCGTCGGCGGCGCCGTGTCGTGGCTGCTCATCCGCAACCCGGTCGCGCGGCCCACGCAGGCGGTTGCGGCCGGGTGGTCGTGCGCCGGCTCCGAGGGCTGCCCCGGCACCGCGCACGACCACGACGTCACCGCGTCGCGTCCCTGACGCAGAATGGACCGCATGAGCGACGCCGACACGCAGGGCTTCCGGACCGAGCACGACTCGATGGGCGAGGTCCAGGTGCCCGCGGACGCGTTGTGGGGCGCGCAGACGGCCCGCGCCGTCGAGAACTTCCCGATCAGCGGGCAGCCGGTGCCGGCCGGTGTCGTGCACGCCCTCGCCCGGCTCAAGGCCGCGGCGGCCGGGGTCAACGCCGACCTGGGCGTGATCGACACCGAGCGGGCCGAGGCGATCGCCCACGCCGCGACCGCGGTGGCCGGCGGCGAGCACGACGACCAGTTCCCCGTCGACGTGTTCCAGACCGGCTCCGGCACCTCGACGAACATGAACGTCAACGAGGTCGTGGCACGCCTCGCGCACCTCTCCTCGGGGCTCGACGTCCATCCGAACGACCACGTCAACGCCGGTCAGTCGAGCAACGACACCTTCCCCAGCGCGCTCCGGATCGCGGCCACGGTCGCAGCCGTCACCGACCTCGTACCGGCGCTCGAGCACCTCGCCGCCGCCCTCGGCCGCAAACAGGCCGAGTTCGCCGACGTCGTCAAGGCCGGACGCACCCACCTGATGGACGCGGTCCCGGTGACGCTCGGACAGGAGTTCGGCGGCTACCGCCGGCAGGTCGAGCTCGGCGCGGGCCGGGTGCGCGCGGCGGCCAAGGCGACGAGCGAGCTGCCCCTCGGCGGCACGGCTGCGGGCACCGGTCTCAACGCGGCCCCGGGCTTCGCCCGTGCGGTGATCGAGCGGGTCTCGGGCGTCACCGGGATCTCGTTCCGCGAGGCGACCGACCACTTCGAAGCCCAGTCGGCGCAGGACGCCGTGGTCGAGCTCTCCGGCGCCCTCAAGGTCGTGGCGGTCAGCCTGACCAAGATCTGCAACGACCTGCGCTGGATGAGCTCCGGGCCGCGCACCGGTCTCGGCGAGATCCACCTGCCCGACCTGCAGCCGGGCTCGAGCATCATGCCGGGCAAGGTCAACCCGGTGGTGCCGGAGGCGACGCTCATGGCGTGCGCCCAGGTCATCGGCAACGACGCGACGATCACGATGGCCGGCGCGGCCGGCAACTTCGAGCTCAACGTGATGCTGCCCGTGCTCGCCCGCAACGTCCTGGAGTCGATCGGCCTCCTCGCCGCCACTAGCCGGCTGCTCGCCGACCGGTGCGTCGACGGCATCACCGCCGAGGTGGAGCACGCGCGTGCGCTCGCCGAGGGTTCGCCGTCGATCGTGACGCCGCTCAACCGCTACATCGGCTACGAGGCGGCCGCGGCCGTCGTCAAGCAGGCGATCCGCGAGCGCCGCTCGATCCGCGAGGTCGTCATCGACGCGGGTCACGTCGCCGAGGGACGCCTCACCGAGCAGCAGCTCGACGAGGCCCTCGACGTCCTGTCGATGACCCGCCCGCCAGCCGCCGGCTGAGCACCGGCCGGCGCTGGACGGGCACGTCGCCGGCGGGGCGCTGGACTTCTCCGGAAGTTGCTCCCCCAGCCCCTCTGCATTGCGTCGCCACAGGACGCAGGCGCCCGGCCGACGCTGTCCGCAGCGCCCTCTCGCACGTGATCCCCGCGAGCGAGGCCGCGGTGGGGTGAGATCGACGGGCCCGCGGAACCCGGATGTGCACCCCCAGCCCCTCTGCATTGCATCGCCAGGTGACGTGGGCACAGTGCGTCTCCACCCGACGCAACGCAGAGCCTCCCTCCCACCGCGCGTCACCACCCGACGCAACGCACAGCACCCCTTGCCCACCGCGCGCCACTACGCGACGCAACGCAGAGCAACCCCCAGCCCCTCTGCATTGCGTCGCCAGGTGACGTGGGCACCGTGCGTCTCCACCGGACGCAACGCAGAGCCTCCCTCCCACCGCGCGTCACCACTCGACGCAACGCACAGCCACCCCCAGCCCCTCTGCATTGCGTCGCCAGATGACCTGAGCACCGTGCGTCTCCACCGGACGCAACGCAGAGCCTCCCTCCCACCGCGCGTCACCACACGACGCAACGCAGAGGGGCGTCACCCCGACCCCCACCGCCCCTGTCCATCCCGCGTCACCACACGACGCAACGCAGAGGCCGCGACCGACCCCCACCAGAGCCTCCCTGAGCCCGCCGCGCTCACCCGTTCCCGCCTACGCTCGGACGATGACCCTCGACGACGTCGACACCTGTCTCGGGAAGCTCGACGGCATCCGCGCCAGACACCGCGACGGGCGCCGTGCGTGGTACGTCGACGGACTGCTCGTCGCCCGCGTCGACGCGGCCGGCACCGTGCTCATCCGACTGGGTGGGCGTGACCGGGAGCAGCTCGTCGCGACCCACCCCGACACGTTCGGGGTGCCACCCCGGTGGGAGGCCCACGACAAGCTGCAGGCCGACCTCGGTGGCGATGCCGACGCCATCCGGAGCGCCCTGACCCTGGCCTGGGAGCGCCAGCGCTCGGCGCGGGCCCGCGGCTGAGCGAGCGGTCCGCACCCGGGACCGGTCAGCGCCCGAGCACTCGGTCGAGGTAGGGGTTGGCGAAACGGCGGTGCGGGTCGACGCGGTCGCGCACGGCCACGAAGTCGTCGAAGCGCGGGTAGAGCGCGCGGAGGTCGTCGGCGCTGCGGGTGTGGATCTTGCCCCAGTGCGGCCGGCCGCCGTGGTTGACCGCGATCGCCTCGAAGGCGGCGAAGTACGCGCCGGGACGCTGCCGGTGGTAGCGGTGGACCGCGACGTAGGCGCTCTCCCGCTCGTGGGCCGTCGAGAGCCACACGTCGTCCGCAGCCGCCACCCGGCACTCCACCGGGAACGAGATCTGCTCGTCGTGCGCGTCGACCCACGCGCGCAGCTCGAGGAGCACGTCGCCGAGGGCCGCGCGGGGGAAGGCCCACTCCGACTCCGCGAACCGCACCTCGCGGTCGGTGACGAACACGCGGTGCGAGCGATCGGTGTACTGCCGCTCCGTCAGGGCGCGGGACGCCACGGCGTTGATGAGTCGCGTCGAGCGCGGCACACGGGTCGCCACCCGGTTCGTCAGCTCGAAGAAGCGGTTGCTGAGCAGGTCGTCGTCGAGGCGCTCGCGCCAACGCGGGAGCGGGCTCGCGTCGGTGCCGGGCCCGACGCGGTTGTTGCGCTTGGTCAGCGTGCGGTCGGTGTGCGGGAACCAGTAGAACTCGAAGTGGTCGTTCGTCTCGACGGCCTCGTCGAGGTGGTCGAGCAGGTCGAGCAGCGGCTCGGGCTTCTCGACGGCGTGCAGCAGGAAGGCCGGCACGACGGCGACCGTGAGCTCGGTGACGATCCCGAGCGCGCCGAGCCCCAGCCGGGCCGCGGCGAACAGCTCCGGCTCGCGGGTCGGCGAGCAGTCGACGACCGAGCCGTCGGCGAGCACGATGCGCAGCGCCCGGATGCCGGCGGACAGCCCGGTGAGGCGCAGGCCCGTGCCGTGCGTGCCGGTGCCGGTCGCGCCGGCCAGGCTCTGGCGGTCGATGTCGCCGAGGTTGGGCAGCGCCCAGCCGAAGGTCGCGAGCTCCTCGTTGAGCACCCGCAACGCCGTGCCCGCACGCACGGTCGCCTCGCCGCGCGTCGCGTCGATCGAGGTGACACCGGCCATGGCACCGAGGCGCAGCTGCACCCCGTCGGTCACCGCGACCCCGGTGAACGAGTGCCCGGCGCCGATCGCCTTGATCCGCAGGCCTCTCGCCGCGGCTCGGCGCACCTCGTCGACGACCTCGGCCTCGCTGCGCGGCGTGGCGACCCGGGCCAGACGGCTGGTCTCGGTGCCCGCCCAGTTCGACCACGCGACGGCCCGCACGACCTCGCGCGCGACAGTGGGCTCGACCACGACGGGCTCGACCGCGATGGGCTGGACCGCGGGCTCGACCGCCGGCTCGGTGTCAGCCAAAATTCTGTCCCTCTCCTCGATAGGTCGCGGCGCGGCCCACCACCTCGACGTCCCGATCCCCCGCGACGAGCACGAGCTCGTCGAACCGCTCAGCCAGCTCGCCGGCCTTGGCGTGCCGGAACCAGACGCGGTCACCGAGGCGCAGCCGGTCGGCGCCGCGGCCGACGAGCGGGGTCTGCACCTCGCCCGCTCCCTCCCGTGGCAGCAGCGCGAGGTCCTGCTCCGGCAGCGGGCTCGGCACCCGTGACGGGCCCGCGGGCCCCGAGGCGATGTAGCCCCCGCCGTAGGCCGTCACCAGCCCCGGGCCCGGACGCCGCACGACGGGCAGGGCGAAGAAGGCAGCCGCGGTGAGGTCGAGGGCGTCGTAGCCGTCGAAGAGGGTCGGGGCGAACAGGCCCGAGCCCGAGGCCAGCTCGGTCAGCGACGGGTCGAGGTGCGTCACGTGCAGGCTGCCGGTGCCGCCGCCGTTGACGAACTCGAGGTCGGCGAGGGCGCGCACGGCGGCCACGACCTCCGCCCGTCGGGTCCGCAGGTCGGCGTCCGAGGCGGTCTTCATCCGGCGCACCACCGGCGAGGAGTCCGGCAGCCCGGCGATCTGGGCGTCGTAGAACATCAGCCCGCTCACCACGAGTCCGCGCTCCTGGGCGCGACGCACGACGACCTCGACGTCGGCCGGGGTGCGCACCGGTGAGCGCCGGACACCGACGTGCGCCGGCCCGACGCGCAGCGAGGCGTCGACGTCGACGGCCACCCGCAGACCCTCGTGCCGGGGCACCTCGCGGGCCAGCAGGTCGGCGTGCTCGACGCTGTCGACCATGACGACGACGGCGTCCCGCAGCGCGCGGTCGGCGGCGAGCTCGGTCAGCGCGGGCACGTCGACGCTCGGGTAGGCGACCAGCAGGTCGCTCCGGCCGCTGCGCGCCCACCAGAGCGCCTCGCGCACCGAGTAGCACATGAGGCCGGCGAACCCCTCCCGGTCGAGCGCGCGCTCGATGAGCGGACGGGACCGCAGCGACTTCGTGGCCACCCGGATCGGCACCCCACCGGCCAGCTCGACGAGCCGGGCGGCGTTGGTGTCGAAGGCATCCAGGTCGACGACCGCGAGCGGAGCCGGCAGGTGCGCGGTGGCGGTCGTCAACCGGTCTGCCGACCGGCGCCCTGCAGGAGGCGGCGTCGGTCGGCGGGGCATGGCTTGCACCCTACCCAGCGACCCTGCGTGCGACCACCGGTTCGCGCTGCCCGGTGGGCGGTCCACCGGCGGGCGGTACGCCTGCCGGCCCGTCAGCCGTACCGCGTCAGCCGACGCGGTCGACGACGCTGAGGGCGAGTGCCTGCAGTGCCGCCTTGGCGTCGCCGTCGGGAAGCGGGTCGAGCAGGGCCTGCGCGTGGCGGGCGACGGCATACGTCTCCTCGCGGGCGAGCGTGAGGGCCGGGTGGGCGCGGAGCAGCCCCAGCGTCTCGGCGAGGGCCGCGTCGTCGGTGAGGTCGCTGCCCAGCAGCTCGAGCAAGCGGGCGTCGGCGGTCGACTCCGGGTCGGCCATGGCTCGGAAGCGCAGCACG
This sequence comes from Terrabacter sp. NPDC000476, assembly GCF_040300125.1. Lineage (NCBI taxonomy): Bacteria > Bacillati > Actinomycetota > Actinomycetes > Micrococcales > Intrasporangiaceae > Terrabacter > Terrabacter sp. NPDC000476. The sequence continues at coordinate 235,079 of NZ_JBEPDF010000003.1, read as the reverse complement.
GCGAGCGTGTCGACCCCCTCGCGCAGGTCGGTGCCCGGCGTCTTGCCGCTCGCGTCGGTGTCGGACGCGATGTCGATGAGGTCGTCGGCGAGCTGGAAGGCCACTCCGACCTTCTCGCCATAGGACCGCATGATCTCGATGCTCTCCGGTGTGCCGCCGCTGAACATCGCGCCGTAGCGACCGGCCGTGGCGATGAGCACCCCGGTCTTGTCGGCCAGCACGCCGAGGTAGTAGTCGACGGGGTCGACCCCCTCGGGGCAGGCCCGGTCGTCGCGGATCTGGCCGGAGCACAGCCGCACGAAGGTCTGGGCCTGGATGAGGACCGCCTCGGCCCCGAGCCCGGCGACGAGCTCGGACGCCTTGCCGAAGAGCAGGTCGCCGACGAGGATCGCCGTCGAGTTGTCGTAGGCGGCGTTGACCGACGCCACCCCGCGGCGCACGTCGGCCTCGTCCATGACGTCGTCGTGGTAGAGCGAGGCGAGGTGGGTCAGCTCGACCCCGGCCGCGGCCCGCACGACGTCGTCGTTGATGCCGTCGCCGAGCTCGGCCGCGAGCAGGGTGAGCAGCGGGCGGAACCGCTTGCCCCCCGCCTCGACCAGGTGGGCCGAGGCCCCGGCGATGAACGGGTCGTCGTGGTCGACCACCTCGGTGAGGAGGGCGTCGACCCGGGCGAGCCCGTCGGCCAGGCGGCCGGAGAGGTCGTCGCTGGCACCGGGGAGCCCGAGGACCGGCGGGGTCGCGTGCATCGTCATCGCGGCCCGGGGCCGCCCCACGTCGCAGCCACCGTCATCGGACGAACTGCGACGCGCGGTCGGCGAGGTCGAGCAGGGCCGACGGCAGGACGCCGAGGGCGAGCGTGATGAGCGTGCCGATGGCGATCGAGAACGTCGTCGACACCGACGGCGTGACGACCTCGACGCTGTCGTCCGGTGCGTCGCTGAAGAACATCAGCACGATGATCCGGGCGTAGACGAACACCGTGATGGCGCTGCACACGACGCCGACGACGGCGAGGACGGTGCCCGTGGCGCCACCCGTGCCGACGGCCGCCGAGAAGACGCCGAACTTCGAGACGAAGCCCGAGGTCAGCGGGATGCCGGCGAAGGCGAGCATGAGGAAGGCGAACGCGCCGGCCACGACCGGGTAGCGCTTGCCGAGCCCGGCCCACTGCGACAGGTGCGTGGCCTCGGCCCCGTTCTGGCGCACGAGCGAGACGATGGCGAAGGCCGCGATCGTCGAGAAGCCGTAGGCCACGAGGTAGAAGAGCACCGCACCGACACCCTTGCGGTCGAACGCCAGGACGCCGACGAGGATGAAGCCGGCGTGGGCGATCGAGGAGTAGGCGAGCAGGCGCTTGATGTCGGTCTGCGTCACCGACAGCACCGCACCGACGACCATCGTCAGCAGCGCGACGATGACGACGGCGTTCGTCCACTCCCAGCGGCCCGTGTCGAGACCGACGTAGGCGAGGCGGAGGATCGCGCCGAACGCGGCCGCCTTGGTGCAGGCCGCCATGAACCCGGTGACCGGCGTCGGGGCGCCCTGGTAGACGTCCGGGGTCCAGGCGTGGAACGGCACCGCACCGACCTTGAAGAGCAGGCCGACGAAGACGAGGAAGGCGCCGGGCAGGAGCAGCCCGTTCATCGCGAGCGGACCGGACGCGATCGCCTTGCTCAGGTCGCCGAAGTAGACGGAGCCCGCGTAGCCGTAGAGCAGCGCCGTGCCGAAGAGGAAGAACGCCGAGCTGAACGCGCCGAGCAGGAAGTACTTGAGCGAGGCCTCCTGCGAGAGAAGACGACGACGGCGCGCGAGGCCGGAGAGGATGTAGAGCGGCAGCGAGAGCACCTCGAGCGCGACGAACATGCCGAGCAGGTCGTTCGTCGTCGGGAAGAGCATCATGCCGAAGATCGCGAACATCGTCAGCGGGAAGACCTCCGAGGTCAGCGCGCCGGCGCGGGCGGCCGCGGTCTCGCTCTGCGAGCCCGGGGTCGAGGCACCGCTCGGGGTGAAGGCGTCGGGGCCGACCCCGCCGAAGCGCTCCGACATCGTCAGGACGCCGAGCACACCCATGAGCACGATCGTGCCCTGCATGAAGAGGGCGGGACCGTCGATGGCGAGCGCGAAGAGCTGACGGTTCGTCGCCCCGTCGGTCAGGCCCATCGTGACGCCCTGGTGCTTGGCGGCGAGCACGATCGAGGCCGCCGCGGCGAGCAGGCCGACCACGGCGAGCGTCACCTGGATGGTGTGGCGGCGCGAACGCGGCGCGAACGCCTCGACGAGGACCCCGATGAGCGCCACGCCGAAGACGATGAGCAGCGGCAGGATCGCGAGGTAGTCGACGTTGGACTGCTGGAACGCTGCGGGCAGCGTGGGCAGTGCCAGCGGTGCGACGGCGGTCACTTCGAGCTCCCTTCGGCCACGGTGCCGGCCGGGTTGAGGGTCGGGTCGGCCTGCTGGACGAACGACAGGGTCTTGTCCACGGCCGGGTTGATGACGTTGAGGGCGAGGTTCGGCAGGAAGCCGAGCACGACGAACGCGGCGATGAGCGGCGCGGCGACGATCTTCTCGCGCGTCGTCAGGTCACGCACGACGCTGAGACCACCGCGGCTCTTGGCGTCGAGCCGGGCGTGCTCCCGCTCACCGACGAGGCCCTCGGGCTTCGGGCCGGTCATGACCTTCTTGTACATCAGCAGGATGTAGAGGGCCGCGAGGATGATGCCGGCCGTCGCGATGACGGCGGCCACCGGCTGCGTCGAGAAGCTGCCGACGAGCACCAGGAACTCCGAGACGAAGCTCGACAGGCCCGGCAGCGCGAGGCCGGAGAGGCCCGCGACGAGGAAGATGCCCGCGAGGCCCGGCGTGATCCGCTGCCAGCCGCCGAAGTCGGGGATCCGCTTGCTCCCCCGCCGTCGCACGAGCATCGCGGCGAAGAGGAACAGCGCCGCCGTCGAGAACCCGTGGTTGACCATGTAGAGCGTGGAGCCCGCGTGGCCGACGTTGGTGAAGGCGAAGATGCCCAGCACGATGAAGCCGAAGTGGCTGACCGACGTGTAGGACACGAGCCGCATCATGTCGGTCTGGCCGATGGCGAGCAGCGCGCCGTAGATCACCGAGATGACGGCGAGCGCGACGACGACCGGGGTCGCCCACCGGCTCGCGTCCGGGAAGAGCTGCAGGCAGAAGCGGATCATCCCGAAGGTGCCGACCTTGTCGAGCACGCCGACGAGGAGGGTGGCCGTCGCCGGCGAGGACTCCGTGGCGGCATCCGGCAGCCAGGTGTGGAACGGCACCATCGGCGCCTTCACCGCGAAGGCGAAGAAGAAGCCGAAGAAGAGCAGCCGCTCGGTCGTCGGGTCGAGCGAGAGACCGGTGAGGCGCTCGATGAGGAAGCCGTCGGTGCCGCCCGGCCCCTGCAGGTAGAGCGCGATGACGGCGACCAGCATGATGAGCCCGCCGGCGAGCGAGAAGAGGAGGAACTTCATCGCGGCGTACTGCCTGCGCGGCCCGCCGAAGCGGCCGATGAGGAAGTAGACCGGGATGAGCATGGCCTCGAAGAAGACGTAGAAGAGGAACACGTCGGTGGCGGCGAAGACGCCGACGATGAACGTCTCGAGCACGAGCAGCAGCGCGAAGTACGTCTTGACGCGCTGCGCGCCCTTGTCCCCGGCCTCCTCGGGCACGTCGTGCCAGGCCGCGAGCAGGCAGACGGGCGTCAGCACGAGCGCCATGAGGATGAGCACGAGGGCGATGCCGTCGACGCCGAGGGCGTAGCTGACCCCGAACTGCGGGATCCACGAGTGCTGCTCACCGAGCTGGAACTGAGCGTTGGAGCCACGGTCGAACTGCGTGGCCGCGACGATCCCCACGACGAGGGTGACGAGGGAGAACCCGAGCGCCATCCGCTTCGCGTTCTCCGCGCTGCCCGGCACGAAGGCGACGAGGAGCGCGCCGACGAGCGGGATCAGCCCGAGGATCGTCAGCCACGGGACGCTGGACATGGTCGTCATCAGGAGATCACCCACAGTGCACCGAGAATGGCGACGACACCGGCGAGCATCGTCAGGGCATACGAACGCGCGAAGCCGTTCTGCAGCTTGCGCAGGCGGGCGCTGGTCCCGCCGACGAGGGCGGCCAGGCCACCGGCCGCACCGTCGACGCCCTTGCCGTCCGCGAAGACGAGCGAGCGCGTCAGGTGGATCCCGGGCCGCATGAGCAGGCCCTCGTTGACCTGGTCCTGGTAGAGGTCCTTGCGGGCGGCCTGCGTCAGCAGGTTGCCGGCGGGAGCCGTGACCGGCACGTCCTCGCGCCAGTAGCGCACCCAGGCGAGGGCGATGCCGCCCGCGACGAGCAGCAGCGTCAGGGCCATGAGGACCGGCACGGCGATGACCGGGTGGACCCCCTCGGGCTCGGCGCCGGTGACCGGCTCGAGCCACGAGGTGAACAGCCCGGTCGGGCCGACGATGAGGCCGAGGAAGGCCGAGCCGACCGCGAGCACCATCATCGGGATCGTCATGAGCTTGGGCGACTCGTGCGGGTGCACGTCGTGGGTCCAGCGCTTCTTGCCGTGGAAGGTCATGAAGAACAGGCGCGACATGTAGAACGCCGTGACACCGGCGCCGAGCAGCGCGGCGAGCCCGAAGACCCACGGGCGCCAGCCCTCGCCGATGAAGGCCGCCTCGATGATCTTGTCCTTGGACCAGAAGCCCGAGAACGGGGGCACGCCGAGGATGGCCAGCCAGCCGAGGCCGAAGGTGGCCCACGTGATCTTCATGGCGCCCGACAGGCCGCCGAAGCGGCGCATGTCGACCTGGTCGTTCATGCCGTGCATGACGGAGCCGGCGCCGAGGAACATGCCGGCCTTGAAGAAGCCGTGCGTGAGCAGGTGGAAGATCGCGAAGGCGTAGCCGACCGGGCCGAGGCCCGCCGCGAGCATCATGTAGCCGATCTGGCTCATCGTCGAGGCCGCGAGGGCCTTCTTGATGTCGTCCTTCGCGCAACCGACGACCGCACCGAAGAGGAGCGTGATCGCGCCGACGATGACGACGACGAGCTGCGCGGTCGGGGCGGCCTCGAAGATCGCCGACGAGCGCACGACGAGGTAGACACCGGCCGTGACCATCGTCGCGGCGTGGATGAGTGCCGACACCGGGGTCGGGCCGGCCATGGCGTCACCGAGCCAGCTCTGCAGCGGGAACTGCGCCGACTTGCCGCACGCACCGAGCAGGAGCATCAGGCCGATGGCCGTCATGAAGCCCTGGTTCGCGTTGTCGCCGGCCGCGCCGAGCACGGTCTCGAAGTCGACGGCGCCGAAGTGGAAGAACATCACCATGATGGCGACGGACAGCCCGAAGTCACCGACGCGGTTGGCGACGAACGCCTTGTTGGCCGCGGTCGCGTAGGCCGGGTTGTAGTTCCAGAAGCCGATGAGCAGGTAGCTCGCGAGGCCCACTCCCTCCCAGCCGACGTAGAGCAGCAGGTAGGAGTTGGCGAGGACGAGCAGCAGCATCGCCGCGACGAAGAGGTTGAGGTAGGCGAAGAAGCGCCGCTTGTCGGGGTCGTGCTCCATGTAGCCGAGCGAGTAGACGTGGATGAGCGACCCGACGAAGGTGATGAGCAGCACGAAGACCATCGAGAGCTGGTCGACGAGCAGGCCCGCGCTCACCTTGAAGGAGCCGGCCGCCACCCAGTCGAACAGGTCGATGCCGACGGCGCGGTCCTCGGCGCCACGGCCGAGCATGGCGAGGAAGACGAGGGCGCCGACGAGGAAGGCGCCCCACGAGAGGGCGGTCGCGAGGAGCGGGCCGAACTTGTCGGTGCGCCGGCCGCCGAGCAGCAGGATCGCGGCGCCGAGCAGCGGCAGCGCGACGAGCAGCCACGCGTATGCCGTCACGCCGGTGGCGGCGTGCGCCTCACCTTCGTGCGTGGCGAGGCCCGCGGCGTACGAGCCGAGGGTCGGCGTGCTCGCGAGGGTCTGGACGAGAGTTCCCATGGTGTGCCGGCGCTCCTTACAGCTTCAGCAGGTTGGCGTCGTCGACCGAGGCCGACCGGCGGGCACGGAAGATCGCCATGATGATGGCGAGCCCCACGACGACCTCGGCCGCGGCCACGACCATGACGAAGAGCGCCATGACCTGCCCGTCGAGGGCGCCGTGCATGCGCGAGAAGGTGACGAGGGCGAGGTTCGTCGCGTTGAGCATGAGCTCGACGCCCATGAAGACGATGATCGCGTTGCGTCGCGTCAGCACGGCCGCCGCGCCGATCGCGAAGAGCAGCACCGCGAGGTAGATGTAGTGCATCGGGCTCACTTGGACCGACCCTCCTCGATCTCGCGCTCCATGTGGCGCTCGACGTCCTTGAACCCGTCGGCGGTCGCGACCTGGTCGCGGGCGACGAGGACGCGCGAGACGGACAGGTCGCTCGGCGTGCCGTCGGGCAGCAGCGCCGGGGTGTCGACCGCGTTGTGGCGGGCGTAGACGCCGGGGGCCGGCAGTCCCGCGACGTTCTGGTTCTCGCGGACGCGGCGTGCGGCCCACTCGGCCTGCGTGACGCGCGGCGTCAGGCGCTCGCGGTGCGCGAGCACCATGGCGCCCAGCGCGGCGGTGATGAGCAGCGCGGAGGTGACCTCGAAGATCCAGACGTACTGGCCGAAGATCAGCTCGGCGACGCCGGTCACGTTGCCGGTCTCGGTGTTCGTCGTGACGACCTTGTCCATGCCGGCCTGCACCGACTGCTCGTCGACGACGACCGTGCCGAGCGAGAAGAAGAGCACGCCGGCGAGGCCGACGACGAGCAGGTAGGAGGCCCAGCGCTGGCCCTTGATCGTCTCGACGATCGAGTCGGAGGAGTCGACGCCGACGAGCATGAGGACGAAGAGGAAGAGCATCATCACGGCGCCGGTGTAGACGAACACCTGGACGATCCCGAGGAAGTCGGCCTTCTGCATGATGTAGAAGATCCCGAGGATCACCATGACGAGCGCCATCCCCATGGCGGCGTGCACGGCCTTCTTGGCGAAGAGCAGGCCCAGCGCCGCGACGACCGCGAGCGGGGCGAGCAGCCAGAAGCCGACGGCTTCGGCGGTGGAGGTCACGGGTTCGCACCTTCCCTGGTCTGAGCGGCGGTCGGGTGGGCGGCGTGGGCGAGGTCGTGGACCCCGGGCACCGGGGCGCCGGGGTTGCCCGGCGCGTCGACGATGCCGTCGCGGTCGCCGTCGGCGCCGCTCGCGTCACGGGCCTCGACGAAGGCCTTCTGGTCGTCGGTCGAGCCGGTGACCTTGCCCTGGTAGTAGTCGCGCTCCTCCATGCCGTCGACCATCGGGAACGGCGGGGGCAGCATGCCGCCCTGGAGCGGCGCGAGCAGCTGGTCCTTGGTGAAGATCAGCTTGCCGCGGTCGTTGTCGGCCAGCTCGTAGAAGTTCGTCATCGTCAGGGCGCGCGTCGGGCAGGCCTCGATGCACAGGCCGCAGAAGATGCAGCGCAGGTAGTTGATCTGGTAGACGCGGCCGTAGCGCTCCCCCGGGCTGAAGCGGCCCTTGCCGCCCTGCTCGAGCGGGGTGTCGTCGTTGTCGGCACCCTCGACGAGGATCGCGTCGGCCGGGCAAGCCCACGCGCACAGCTCGCAGCCCACGCACTTCTCGAGACCGTCGGGGTGACGGTTCAGCTGGTGCCGGCCGTGGAAGCGCGGCGCCGTGGGGCGCGGCTTCTCGGGGTACTCCTCGGTCGCGACCTTGCGGAACATCGTGGAGAACGACACCCCGAAGCCGGCGACGGGCGCGAAGAGCTCCGAGAGGAAGCCCTTCTGCGGCTCGTCGGCGGCGCGCTGCTCGCGCGGCGCACCCACCTCCGACGACCCGTGCGGGCCCTTCGGTGCGACGTCCTTGCCGACGGTGTCGTCAGCCATGGTCCTCCTCCTTGGCGGGGGCTCCGGTGGGCGAGCTGCTGGCGGTCGTGAGCACCGGCTCGCGGGTCGCGGCGAGCCGCTGGCGCGGCTCGACGAGGCGCTGGCCCGGCAGCGGCGGCACGGGGTAGCCGTCCTCGAACGGGTCGATCTCCTCGGGCGGCATGACGTCCTCGGCGGCCGCCCGGGCCGCGCGCTTGTCGTCCCACACCCACGCCGCGGCGAGGGCGACGACGGCGATGACGCTGACGATGACGACCGTCGCGACGGACAGCTCGCGGCCGGCGATCGTCAGGCGGCTGTCACCGAGGAAGCCGAGCTGGGCACCGCGGATGAAGGCCACCGCGACGACCCAGGCGAGGGTGATCGGGATGAGGAACTTCCAGCCGAAGCGCATGAACTGGTCGTAGCGCACGCGCGGCAGGGAGCCACGCAGCCAGACGAAGAGGAACATGAACATCCACAGCTTGGCGGTGAACCACAGCAGGCCCCACCAGCCGCCGCCGAACATGTTGTCGTTGATGCCCGAGATGAGCGGCGGTGCCTGCCAGCCCCCGAGGAAGAGGGTCGTGGCGAGCGCGGCGACGGTGAACATGTTGACGTACTCGCCGAGGAAGAACATCGCGAAGCGCATCGAGGAGTACTCGGTGTGGAAGCCACCGGTCAGCTCGCCCTCGCCCTCGGCGAGGTCGAACGGGAGGCGGTTCGTCTCGCCGACCATCGTGATGACGTAGACGGCGAAGCTGAAGAACGCCGGCAGGATGTACCAGAGCGAGCTCTGCGCGGAGACGATCTGCGAGGTCGACATCGAGCCGCTGTAGAGGAAGATCGCGACGAGCGAGAGGCCCATGGCGATCTCGTAGCTGATCACCTGCGCGGTCGAGCGCAGGCCACCGAGCAGCGGGTAGGTCGAGCCGGAGCTCCACCCCGCGAGCACGATGCCGTAGACGCCGACCGACGCGACGGCGAGCACGAGCAGCACCGAGACGGGCACGTCGGTGACCTGCAGCGGCGTCTCGTGGCCCAAGATCGACACGGTGCCGCCGACCGGGATGATGGCGAACGAGACGAACGCCATCGTCGCGGCGATGAGCGGCGCGAGGGTGTAGATGAACTTCTCGGCGCGCGCCGGCGTGATGTCTTCCTTGAGCATCGACTTCATGCCGTCGGCCAGGGTCTGCAGCAGGCCGAACGGGCCGTTGCGGTTCGGGCCCGGGCGCTGCTGCATGCGGCCGATGACGCGGCGCTCGAACCAGATGACGAGCAGCGTCGAGACGAGCAGGTAGACGAAGATGCCGACGGCCTTGATCAGGGCCACCCACCACGGGGTGTCGCTGAAGTCGGCCGAGGGGTTCTCGGTGAGCGGCAGCGTGGCCGCCATTCCGTATGCGGTCAGGCCGAGGCTCATGCCGCACCACCCTTCGTGACGTGGACGCGGCCACCGGCATCGGTGCCGAGTCCCGAGCGGATCGAGCAGTCGGGGGCGTTGGTCGGCAGCCAGACGACGCCGTCGACCATGTCGTCGGCCACGGCCGCCGGCAGGGTGACCGAGCCGGCGGGGCCGGTGACGGTGACGGTGTCGCCCTCGTCGACGCCGAGCCCGGCGGCCGAGGCCGCGGACAGGCGGGCGACGGCCTTCGGAGCCGTGCCGGCGAGGAACGGCTCGCCGTCCTGCATCCGGCCGGCGTCGAGCAGCGTGGCCCACGTCGACAGGACGAAGTCACCGGTGCCCTCGGGCGACGCGGCGGCGCGCGCCCCGTCGGCGAGCGCGGTGGAGCCGGTGCCGCGGGCGCCGGACCAGGGGCCGAGCGCCTCGAACTGGGCGTGGATCTCGCGCTGCGTGCGGGTCTCGAGGAAGACGCCCATCTCGCTGGCGAGCATGTCGAGCGCCCGGTGGTCGCTGACGGCGTTGCTCTCGAGGGCCTCCTCGAACGAGCGGACGCGGCCCTCCCAGTTGACGTAGCTGCCGGACTTCTCCGACTGCGACGCGACGGGCAGCACGACGTCGGCGACGGCCGTCACCGGAGACTCGCGCAGCTCGAGCGAGACGACGAACGCCTGCTCGAGCGCAGCGGCGGCCTGGGGGTCACCGAGGTCGGCGGGGTCGAGGCCACCGACGAGCAGGGCCCCGATCTCGCCGGCGGCGGCGGCCGCGACGATGCCGGCAGTGTCGCGGGCGGGCGTGGCCGGCACGTGGTCGACGTCCCAGGCCCGGGCCACCTCGGCACGGGCCGCGGCGTCGGAGAGCGGGCGGCCGCCGGGCAGGAGCGCACCGAGCGCACCCGCCTCGAGCGCGCCGCGCTCCCCCGCCCGACGCGGCACCCACGCGAGGCGGGCACCCGTGGCGGCGGCGAGGTCGGCCGCGGCGGCGAGCGCGCCCGGCACCGTGGCCAGGCGCTCACCGACGAGGACGACGCCGCCCGAGAGGCCCTCGCGCACCGGGGCCTCGAGGGCACCGAGCGCCGCGGTCTCCTGGCCGGGGACGGTCGGCACGAGGGTGCCGCCCATCTTGGCCAGGCCGCGCGTCGCGTGGGAGGCGACGGCGTACACCTTGGTCTTGTTCTTGCGGAACGCCTTGCGCAGGCGCAGGAAGACGATCGGGCTCTCGTCCTCGGGCTCGAAGCCGACGAGGAGCACGGCGGGCGCCGTCTCGAGGTCGGCGTACGTCACCGAACCGGCGTCGGGGCCGGTGGCCGCGACGTGCTCGGCGAGGAAGGCGACCTCCTCGGCCGAGTGCGGGCGGGCGCGGAAGTCGACGTCGTTCGTGCCGAGCACGACGCGCGCGAACTTGCCGTAGGCGTAGGCGTCCTCTGCCGACACGCGGCCGCCGACGAGCACCCCGGCCGCGCGGGCCCGGGAGAGGCCCGCGGCAGCCGCCTCGAGCGCCTCGGGCCAGCCGACGACCTTGAGCTCGCCGTCGGCGTCACGCACCATCGGCAGCTGCACGCGGTCGGGCAGCGTGGCGTACGTGAACGCCCAGCGGCCCTTGTCGCAGTTCCACTCCTCGTTGACCGCCTGGTCCTCGGCGGCGAGGCGACGCAGCACGACGCCGCGGCGGTGGTCGGTGCGCGTCGCGCAGCCGCTCGCGCAGTGCTCGCAGACCGACGGGGTCGACACGAGGTCGAACGGGCGCGAGCGGAAGCGGTAGGCCGCACCGGTCAGGGCGCCGACCGGGCAGATCTGCACGGTGTTGCCGGAGAAGTAGCTCTCGAAGGGCTTCTCCTCGTAGATGCCGATCTGCTGCAGCGCGCCGCGCTCGACGAGGGCGATGAACGGGTCACCGGCGACCTGGTCGGAGAAGCGGGTGCAGCGCGCGCAGAGCACGCAGCGCTCGCGGTCGAGCAGCACCTGCGAGGAGATGTTGACCGGCTTGGGGTAGGTGCGCTTGACGTCCTCGAAGCGCGACACCGGGCGGCCGGCGCTCATCGCCTGGTTCTGCAGGGGGCACTCGCCGCCCTTGTCGCAGACCGGGCAGTCGAGCGGGTGGTTGATGAGGAGCAGCTCCATGACGCCCTGCTGCGCCTTGTCGGCGACCTTGGACGTGGCCTGCGTGTTGACGACCATGCCCTCGGACACCGTCATCGTGCACGAGGCCTGCGGCTTCGGCATGGGGCGGACGTTGCCCTCGCGGTCGGGCATCGCGACGTCGACGAGGCACTGGCGGCAGGCCCCGACGGGGTCGAGCAGCGGGTGGTCGCAGAAGCGCGGGATCTCGATGCCGACGGTCTCGGCGGCACGGATGACGAGCGTGCCCTTGGGCACGCTCACCGGGACGCCGTCGATGGTCAGCCCGACGTGGTCGGGGTTCGCCGGCGCCGAGGCGTTGCCGCCCTTGTCGACGGCGTTGCCGCCCGCGGACGGGGACGTCGTGACGGTCATGCGGACACCATCCCGCTGGACTCCTTGGTCGTCGTGGGGGCCGGCAGCTCGAACAGCACCGACCGCTCCGGCGGGAAGAGCTCGTGCGCCGGCGTGTGCATGCCGGCCTCGAACTCCTCCCGGAAGTACTGGACCGCCGAGGTGATCGGGCTCGTCGCCGCGTCACCGAGCGCGCAGAAGCTGCGGCCGAGGATGTTGTCGCAGATGTCGACGAGCTTGTCGATGTCGTCCTGCGTGCCCTGGCCCGCCTCGATGCGGTTCATGATCTGGCGCAGCCACCACGTGCCCTCGCGGCACGGCGTGCACTTGCCGCACGACTCGTGGGCGTAGAAGTCCGTCCAGCGCGCGACGGCGCGCACGACCGAGACGGTCTCGTCGAAGACCTGCAGGGCGCGGGTGCCGAGCATCGAGCCCGCCGCGGCCACCGAGTCGAAGTCGAGGGGCACGTCGAGGTGCTCCTCGGTGAAGATCGGGGTCGAGGAGCCGCCGGGCGTCCAGAACTTCAGCTTCCTGCCGCCGCGCATGCCGCCGGCGAGCTCGATGAGCTCGCGCATCGTGATGCCGAGGGGGGCCTCGAACTGGCCCGGGTTCGTCACGTGGCCCGAGAGGCTGAAGATGCCGAAGCCCGTGGACTTCTCGGTGCCCATGCCCTTGAACCAGTCGGAGCCCTCGAGGATGATCCCGGGAACCGAGGCGATGGACTCGACGTTGTTCACCGATGTGGGGCGGGCGTAGAGGCCCGCGGCACCGGGGAACGGGGGCTTGAGGCGCGGCTGGCCGCGGCGGCCCTCGAGCGAGTCGAGCAGGGCCGTCTCCTCGCCGCAGATGTAGGCGCCGGCACCGGCGTGGACGGTGATGTCCATCGAGATGCCCTTGCCGCCGACGTCGGTGCCGAGGTAGCCGGCCGCGCGGGCCTCCTCGACGGCACGGAGCAGGCGGCGGTAGACGTGCACGACCTCGCCGCGGAGGTAGATGAACGCGTGCTCGCAGCCGATGGCGTACGAGCTGATGATGACGCCCTCGATGAGCGCGTGCGGGTTGGCCATCATGAGCGGCACGTCCTTGCACGTGCCCGGCTCGGACTCGTCGGCGTTGACGACGAGGTAGCGCGGGCCGCCGTCGGGCGGGCTCATGAACGACCACTTCATGCCGGTCGGGAAGCCGGCGCCGCCGCGGCCGCGGATGCTGGAGTCCTTGACGGCGTCGATGATCGCCTGCGGCTCCATGTCGAGCGCCTTGGTGAGGGCCTTGTAGCCGTCGTGGCGCTCGTAGGTCGCGAGGGTCCAGGACTGCGGGTCGTCCCAGAACTTCGTGAGGATCGGGGTCAGGGTGTCGGTCACTGCGATCCGTCCTTCCCGTCGGCGGCGGAGCCGGCGGGGGCCGAGGCCCCCGGGGCGACCCAGCCGCGCTCGTTGGCGATCTGGAGTCCGAGCAGCGAGGCCGGGCCGGCGCCCACGCCCTCGTCGGCGCGACCGTCCTCGAAGCCGGCGAGCACGCGCGAGACCTGCTTGAACGTGCACACCTTGGCGGCGCCGCGCGTCGGCGCGACGTCCTTGCCGGCGCGCAGGTCGTCGACGAGCGCGATGGTGCTCTCGGGCGTCTGGTTGTCGAAGAACTCCCAGTTCGCCATGACGACGGGCGCGTAGTCGCACGCGGCGTTGCACTCGACGCGCTCGAGGGTGATCGCGCCGTCCTCGGTCGTCTCGTCGTGGCCGATGCCGAGGTGCTCCGAGACGCGGTCGAAGATGAGGTCGCCGCCCATGACGGCGCACAGCGTGTTGGTGCAGACACCGACGGTGAACTCACCGTTGGGGTGGCGCTTGTACTGCGTGTAGAAGGTGGCGACGCCGCTCACCTCGGCCTCGGTGAGGTCGAGCACCTCGGCGCAGAAGGTGACGCCGCGGCCCGCCACGTAGCCGTCGACCGACTGCACGAGGTGCAGCAGCGGCAGCAGCGCCGAGCGCTTCTGGGGGTAGCGCGCGACGACCTCGGCCGCGTCGGCGTGCAGCCGCGCGAGCGTCTCGTCGTCGTAGGGCGCCTTGGACTCGGCGCTGACGTGCAGGTGTCCGGATGCGTCGTGGCCGCTCAACGGTCCACACCTCCCATGACGGGGTCGATCGAGGCCACGGCGACGATGACGTCGGCGATCTGGCTGCCTTCGCACATGGCGGCCACGGCCTGCAGGTTGTTGAAGCTCGGGTCGCGGAAGTGCGCGCGGTAGGGGCGCGTGCCGCCGTCGGAGACGAGGTGGCAGCCGAGCTCGCCCTTGGCCGACTCCACGGCTTGGTAGACCTGGCCGGGCGGGACGCGGAAGCCCTCGGTGACGAGCTTGAAGTGGTGGATGAGCGACTCCATCGAGCTGCCCATGATCTCGCGGATGTGGTCGAGGCTGTTGCCGAGACCGTCGCTGCCGAGCGCGAGCTGCGCGGGCCAGGCGATCTTCTTGTCCTCGACCATGACCGGGCCCCCGTTCGCCTGGAGGCGGTCGGTGGCCTGCTCGATGATCTTCAGCGACTCGTACATCTCGTCGATGCGGATGCGCAGGCGGCCGTAGGCGTCCTGGCTCGTGCGGGTCTTGACCTCGAAGTCGTAGGTCTCGTAGCCGCAGTACGGGTCGAGCTTGCGCAGGTCGTGCGGCAGGCCGGTCGAGCGCAGCACCGGGCCGGTGATGCCGAGGGCCATGCAGCCGGCGAGGTTCAGCACGCCGACGTCGACGGTGCGGCCCTTGAGGATCGGGTTCTCGTTGAGCAGCGCCTCGAGCTCGCCGAGGCCGCGCCGCACCTCGGGCACCATCTCGCGCAGGGCGTCGATGGCGCCGGGCGGGAGGTCCTGGGCCACGCCGCCGGGGCGGATGTAGGCGTTGTTCATCCGCAGGCCGGTGATCATCTCGATGACCCGGAGCAGCCGCTCGCGCTCGCGGAAGGCGACCGTCATGACGGTCGTCGCGCCCATCTCCATGCCACCGGTGCCGAGGCAGATGAGGTGGCTGCTGATCCGCGTCATCTCCATCATGAGCACGCGGATGACGCTGGCGCGGTCCGGGATCTGCTCGGTGATGCCGAGCAGCTTCTCGATGGCGAGGCAGTACGCCGTCTCCTGGAACATGGGCGTGAGGTAGTCCATGCGCGTGCAGAACGTGACGCCCTGCACCCAGGTGCGGTACTCCATGTTCTTCTCGATGCCGGTGTGCAGGTAGCCGATGCCCGCGCGGGCCTCGGTCACCGTCTCGCCGTCGATCTCGAGGATGAGGCGGAGCACGCCGTGCGTCGACGGGTGCTGCGGCCCCATGTTGACGACGATGCGCTCCTCGCCGAGCGAGGTGGCCTCGTCGACGAGGTCGTTCCAGTCGCCGCCGGCGGCGTTGAAGACGTGGGCGCCCTCGCTGGCCTGCTCGTCGGCCACGGACGTGGCGTAGACGTCGTTGGCGCCGGGCTCCGGCACCTCGGTCTGGGTGAACTCGGTGTGCGTGCTCATCAGTTGTACGACCTCCGCTGGTCCGGCGGCGGGACGGTGGCGCCCTTGTACTCGACGGGGATGCCGCCGAGGGGGTAGTCCTTCCGCTGCGGGTGGCCCGGCCAGTCGTCGGGCATGAGGATTCGGGTGAGGGCCGGGTGGCCGTCGAACTCGATGCCGAACATGTCCCACGTCTCGCGCTCGTGCCAGTCGTTGGCCGGGTAGACGGAGACGATCGACGGGATGTGCCGGTCGTCGTCGGGGCAGCTGACCTCGACGCGGACCCGGCGTCCGCCGTGGGTGATCGACAGGAAGTGGTAGACCGCACGCAGCTCGGCGCCGGTCTGGTTCGGGTAGTGCACGCCCGAGACGCCGGTGACCATCTCGAAGCGCAGCGAGGGGTCGTCGCGCAGCACGCGGGCCACGGCGAGCAGGTGCTCGCGGTGCACGTGCAGCGTCATCTCGCCGCGGTCGACGACGACGGTGTCGACGGCCTCGGCGTAGGACGCCGTGCCGCCGACGAGGCCGCGCTCGAGGTTGTCGGCGATCTCGTCGAAGTAGCCGCCGTAGGGGCGCTCGGCCGCTCCGGCCACGAGGATCGGGCGCTGCAGCTTGGAGTAGCCGGAGGTGTCGCCGCCCTGCGTGGCCCCGAACATGCCGTGGCGCATGCCGACGACCTGGGGCTCGGAGCCCTGCGCGGCGCGCTGCTCGATGTCGACCTCGTGCGGCGTCAGGCCCGAGTTCTGGGTCTTCGTCGTGTCGGCGCGCACGTCGGGCGCGCCGTCGGCCTTCCGGTCGGCGTCACTCATGCGAGCAGGCCCTTCATCTGGTGCGTCGGCGTCGCGGCGAGCGCGGCGGCCTCGGCGGCCTTGGCGGCGGCGTCGCGGTTGACGCCGAGCGGCGAGGTCTCGATCTGGTGGTGCAGCTCGATGATGGCGTTGAGCAGCATCTGCGGGCGCGGCGGACAGCCGGGCAGGTAGATGTCGACCGGGATGATGTGGTCGACGCCCTGCACGATGGCGTAGTTGTTGAACATGCCGCCCGAGCTGGCGCAGACACCCATGGCGATGACCCACTTGGGGTTGGGCATCTGGTCGTAGACCTGGCGCACGACCGGGGCCATCTTCTGGCTGACGCGGCCGGCGACGATCATCAGGTCGGCCTGGCGCGGCGTCGCCGAGAAGCGCTCCATGCCGAAGCGGGCGATGTCGTAGTCGGGCGTGCCGACGGCCATCATCTCGATGGCGCAGCACGCGAGGCCGAAGGTGGCCGGCCAGATCGAGGCCTTGCGCATGTAGCCGGCGAGACCCTCGACGGTCGAGAGCAGGAACCCGGCGGGGAGCTTCTCTTCGAGACCCATTGCTTACTCCTTAACTTGCCTGACGAACCCGGACGCGTGCCCCTGGCGGGGTGCGGACGGGGTCAGTCCCACTCGAGTCCGCCGCGACGCCACACGTAGGCGTAGGCGACGAAGACCGTGAGGATGAACAGGACCATCTCGACCAGCGCGAAGAGGCCCAGCTTGTTGAAGGCCACCGCGAACGGATAGAGGAAGACGGACTCGATGTCGAAGATGATGAAGAGCATCGCCGTCAGGTAGTACTTGATCGGCACGCGGCCACCGCCCGCGGCCTGCGGGGTGGGCTGGATGCCGCACTCGTACGCCTCGAGCTTGGCGCGGTTGTAGCGCTTCGGCCCGACGACGAGCGAGGTGAAGACCGACAGCGCGGCGAACGCGAAGCCGAGCCCCAGCATGAAGAGGATCGGGACGTAGGAGTTCATCCGAGCTCACGTGCCTTTCGGTCGTGCGGTGCGTGCGGGGTGGGGGCGGCGGACGGAACGGGGTCGCAGGTGCGCGGCGCCCCCATCCTAGGGGCGCGGACAGACGTTGTGCTCGGCGTCACAACCGCGCCGGCTGACAGGGGGGTCATGCGCTCGGCGCCATCCGCGAGAGGGCGGTGACGAGCCGGTCGCTCGCCCCCTTGCTCGTCGGGTCGGCCAGGTTGGCCATGATCTTGAGCAGCAGCGGCATGAGCTTCGTGCGGGGCAGGCCGTACTTCGTCGCGAGGCGCATCACCTCGGGGTTGCCGATGGCGTGCGCGAACCAGCGGCCGAGGGTGAAGTAGCCGCCGAGCTCGTGCTTCATCACCTTGGGGTAGGTCGCGAGGACCCGTTCGCGGGCCGCGTCGCCCGGGCGGGCCATGGCCTGGGCGACGAGCTCGGCGCCGAGGCGGGCGGCCTCGAGCGCGTAGTCGATGCCCTCGCCGTTGAAGGGGTTGACCATGCCGCCCGAGTCGCCGACGAGCAGCAGGCCGTCGGCGTAGAGGGGCGTGCGGTTGAAGCCCATCGGCAGCGCCGCGCCGCGGATCGGTCCGGCCGACTCGTCGTGCTCGAGCTGCCACTCCGGGTTGATGTCCTCGACCCAGCGCCGCATGACGTCCTTGTAGTCGGTCTTCTGGAAGGCCGACGTCGTGTCGAGCGTGCCGAGGCCGACGTTGGTGCGGCCGTCCTCGAGCGGGAAGAGCCAGCCGTAGCCGGGCATGAGGATGCGGTTGCCGGCGTCGTCACGGCTCCACAGCTCGAGGTGGCTCTCGAGGTAGTCGTCGCGCTTCGGCGTCGTGTAGTACGCCCGGACGGCCACGCCCATGACTCGGTCCTCGCGCCTGGGCCGGCCGACCGCCGTGGCGAGGCGCGAGGAGACGCCGTCGCTCGCGACGACGACGGGGGCGCGGTAGGTCACCGTCTCACCGGTCGCCCGACCGCTCTCGTCGAGGCGCTTGGCGCTGACGCCGGCGACCCGGCCGGAGGCGTCGCGCACCGGTGCGGTGACGCTCGTGCGCTCGTGGAGCAGGGCGCCGCGGCTCTCGGCGTGACGGGCCAGGGCCTCGTCGAGCTGGGCGCGCGTGCGGACCATGCCGTAGCCGGGGAACGCGTCGGACTCGGGCCAGTCGAGCTGGAGGGTGTGCCCACCGCCCTTGATCCGCAGGCCCTTGGTGCGCTGCCAGCCGGTCGTGTCGACGCCGAGGGAGATGAGCTCCTTCGTCGCGCGCGGGGTCAGGCCGTCGCCGCAGATCTTGTCGCGCGGGAACGCCGACTTCTCGAGGAGGACGACGTCGAGGCCGTGGTCGGCGAGGTAGGCCGCCGTCGCGCTGCCGCCCGGCCCGGCGCCGACGACGATGACGTCGGCCCGTTCGACGGGTGCAGCACCAGACCCCGAGGGGCTGGGCGCGACGCTCGAACTGGTCATGTCTCCCTGCACGCTTCCGGACCGCTTGTGAAGATCTTCACGAACTACCGGCCGAGTCTATTCCCGAGTTTTCGCCGTTGTCAGATAAGGCATGCCTAACCCTGAACACGCGGCCACGTCGGGAGGCCACCGTCCGTGGGCGACGCCGCCACCCGGCATCCGGGCTCGGGGTGCGCTCAGCGCTTCGTCGCGTGGTGCAGCGCGACGACGCCGCCCGTGAGGTTGGTCCAGCCGACCTGCTGCCAGCCCGCGGACTCGATGACGCGCGCGAGCTCGCCCTGCGGCGGCCACGCGCGGATCGACTCGGCGAGGTAGACGTAGGACTCCGGGTTGCTCGACGTGCGGCGTGCCACCGGCGGCAGCGCGCGCATGAGGTAGTTCGTGTAGACGGTGCGGAAGAGCCCGTTGACCGGCTGGCTGAACTCGCACACGAGCAGGCGACCGCCCGGCTTGGTCACGCGGAGGAACTCGCGCAGGGCCAGGTCGGTGTCGGCGACGTTGCGCAGGCCGAAGCTCATCGTCACGACGTCGAAGCTCTCGTCCGCGAAGGGCAGGCGCATGGCGTCGGCGGCCGTGAAGGCCATGTCGGGCCGCCGGCGACGGCCGACGCGCAGCATGCCGAGCGAGAAGTCGGCCGGCACGACCTCGATCTCGCGGTCGGCCCACGGCTCGCTCGACGTGCCGGTGCCGGCCGCGATGTCGAGGATGCGCTCCCCCGGCCTCGCGTCGACGGCCTTGACGACGGCGCGGCGCCAGAGCCGGTCCTGCCCCAGCGAGAGCACGTCGTTGGTGACGTCGTACTTCTCGGCCACGGTGTCGAACATCGACGCGACGTCGACCGGCTTCTTGTCCAGCTGCGCACGGCTCATGCGCTCATCCTTCCACCCGCGACCGGTCGGTGCGGCGGACGGTCGCGGCGGGACGGCCGGGGCCCGCGCCGTAGAGTTGCACCCGATGTCCACGCTTCCCGCCACCGAAGCGCCGTCCCCCGCGCCGGGGCCGACGGTCGTCGTCCGCACCGTGCCGCTCGACACGACGGACCCCCTGCTCTCGCACCTGCCCGCGGACCACCGGCCAGACGACCTGCTCTCGTGGGTGCGCCGGGGCGAGGGCCTCGTCGGCTGGGGCACGGCGCTGTCGTTCGAGTCGCGCGGCCCGGACCGGTTCGCCGCCGCGGAGGCGTGGTGGCGCGAGGTCGCCCGGCACGCGGTCGTGCGCGACGACGTGGGCCGGCCCGGCACGGGCCTGGTGTGCTTCGGCTCCTTCCCCTTCGCCGCCGACTCGGCCGAGCCCGCGCGGCTCGTCGTGCCCTCCACGATCGTCGGGCGCCGGGACGGCCAGACCTGGCTCACCACCGTCTCGCTCGACCCGCAGCTCACGCTGCTCGAGACGCTTTCCGTGGCAAGCGATCCCGAGCCTCCCGGCGACGTCGCCTTCTCGGACGGCGACGTCTCGCCCGCTGACTACGCGCACTCGGTCGCGGAGGCCGTCGCGCGGATCGCGGCCGGGGAGGTCGACAAGGTCGTGCTCGCGCGCGACCTCGTCGCGACGGCATCCAGCCCCATCGACCCCCGCTGGCTGCTGCGCCGGCTCGCGGAGCGCTACGAGAACACCTGGGTCTTCGCCGTCGCGGGGCTCGTGGGCGCCACTCCCGAGCTGCTCGTGCGCCGCGACCAGGGGCTCATCACGTCGCGGGTGCTCGCCGGCACGATCCGGCGCACCGGCGACGACGCCAAGGACCTCGCCCTCGCCGCCTCGCTCGCCCGGTCGTCGAAGGACCTCGAGGAGCACGAGTACGCGGTGCGCTCCGTCGCCGATGCCCTCGCCCCGCACTGCTCCTCGATGAACGTGCCCGAGGCGCCCTTCGTGCTGCACCTGCCCAACGTCATGCACCTCGCGACCGACGTCGCCGCCGTGAGCGCCGACGAGGCGTCGTCGCTCACCCTCGCGGCGTCGCTACACCCGTCCGCGGCCGTCGGCGGCACCCCCACGGCCCGCGCCGTCGAGCTCATCGGCGAGCTCGAGCACATGGACCGGGGTCGCTACGCCGGTCCGGTCGGCTGGATGGACGCCCAGGGCGACGGCGCCTGGGGCATCGCGCTGCGCAGTGGGGCCCTCGACCCCGACGACCCCTCGCAGATCACCCTGTACGCCGGCTGCGGCATCGTCGCGGGCTCGGACCCCGAGTCGGAGGTCGCCGAGTCGATCGCCAAGCTCATCCCGATGCGCGACGCGCTGGCGAGCGAGTGACGGGCCGGCTGCCGTGACCTCCCGCCGCAGCGCTCCCGACCTCGCGATGCGCGTGCTGCAGCAGCTGTGGCTCGGCGGGGTGCGCGACGTCGTGCTCTCCCCCGGCTCGCGCTCCGCACCGCTCGCGCTGGCCCTCGACGCGGCAGACCGCGCCGGCGACCTGCGCCTGCACGTGCGCGTCGACGAGCGCTCCGCCGGCTTCCTCGCCCTCGGCCTCACGACCGGCTCGCGCCGACCCGTCGCGGTCGTGACCACGTCCGGCACGGCCGTCGGCAACCTCCTGCCCGCCGTCATGGAGGCGCACCACACGGGACGCCGCCTCCTCGTGGTGAGCGCCGACCGTCCGGACCGGCTGCGCGGCACCCGGGCGAACCAGACCACGTGGCAGGCGGGGCTGTTCGGCACCTTCGCCGCCTGCGTCGACGTGACCGCGAGCACGGGTGACGACGACCTGGCCGACCTCGTCGCGAGGGCGTGTGCGGGTCCGGGCCCGGCCCAGCTCAACGTCCAGCTCGACGGCGACCTCCTGCCGCCCGACCCCGACCCCGACACGTGGTGGCAGCGCCCAGCGGACCCCGCCGTGGCGCAGCTGCAGCCCGGGGCCGCTGCCGGTGAGGCCGGGGTGGAGCCGTCGGTGACTGCGGCGGGCGGCGGCGAGGTGCTGCCGCTCGGTCCGCGCACGGTCGTCGTGGCCGGCGACGACGCGGGGCCGGCCGCCCGGTTGCTCGCCGAGGCCGCCGGCTGGCCGCTGATCGCGGAGCCGACGTCGGGCGCACGGATCGGGCGCCAGGCCCTGCGCACCGGGCGCCTCCTGCTCACGACGTCGCTGCGCGCCGGGATCGAGCGCGTCGTCGTCGTCGGCCACCCGACCCTCTCCCGCCCGGTGACGAGCCTCATCAGCGACGCCGACCTGGAGGTGCTCGCCGTGCGCGGCCGCGACGGCGTGGCCACCGATCCCGGGCGCGTGGCGCGCGTGCTCGACGCCGTGCCCCGGGTCGAGGGCCCCGACGAGCCCGAGTGGTTCGCGTCCTGGCGCGTCGCCGACGACCGGCTCTCCGGGCTCGTCGACGCGGACGTCGCCGACCCGGCACGGGTCGCTGCCGGGCGCACCGCCGACGACGCCACCAGGGGCCTGTCGCCGCTCGCCGTCGCTGCCGTCGTGGGCCGCGCCGTCGCGGCCGACACCACCCTCGTCGTCGGTTCGTCGAACCCGGTGCGCGACCTCGACGTCATGGCCGTCCCGTGGCCACCGCACGAGCACCGGTTCGTCGTCGGCAACCGCGGGCTGGCCGGCATCGACGGCATGGTCTCGACCGCGATCGGGATCGCGCTCGGCCGACCGCGCGCCGCCCGCACCATCGCCTACCTCGGAGACCTCACCTTCCTCCACGACACCAACGGCCTGCTCGTCGGCACCGGCCAGCGCCGGCCGGACCTCACCCTCGTCGTGCTGAGCGACGACGGCGGCGCCATCTTCAGCACGCTCGAGCAGGGCGACCGTCGCTACGCGAGCGCGTTCGAGCGCGTCTTCGCCACCCCGCACGGCACCGACCTCGCGGCCCTCTGCGCGGCGCACCACACGGCATACGAGCGCGTCGACGACCTCGGGCGCCTCGCGGCAGCACTCGACGAGCAGCCCTCGGGCATCAGGGTGCTCGAGGTGCCGGTGTCGCGCACCGACCGCCGCGACGAGGCCGCCCGGCTGCGCCGACTCGCCCACGAAGCCACCCACGCCTGACCGCAACACACCGAGAAGGAGCCAACACCCCGGGATCGGATGCCGGTGCGTTGCGTCCTCCTCGGTGTGTTGCCGAGGCATTCGGCCCGGGTCAGCGACCGAGGGCGGCCGTGACGAGCTCGGCGTTGTCGGCGGCGGGCCGGCCGTCCGGTGCCAGCAGGGTGTCCTCGAGCCCGATGCGCAGGTCGTGACCGCGCTCGGCCGCCCAGCGCAGGACCGAGGAAACCAAGCAGCTTCCCGGAGAGGTCCCGCCGTCAGTCGATGTTGTTACGGCGGCGAACGAGGTTAGCGATAGCCAGCACTCGCGGCCGTCCAGTAGCGCGGAAGCCAAGGCCATGACGGAAGATTTCTGGGATCCAGAACCGATCCTCCTCGCGGAAGATAACGCCGCTCGAGGTAAGAAGTTCAGCCTCCTCCAAGGACATGGAAACGCTGTCCAAGGTGAATGGCACTTGCCGAAGCGGCTCATCGAGTCGCTTCAGTTTGGTCAACAACGTACCGATCTGAGGACTCTCCTCGCTGATTGCGGTGATCTTCTGCTCGCTCACTGCAACCAAGGCATCTCGCATCGCGGTAGGGGCAAGAATCCGATCTGACCACCGTACGTCTGACACCGATTTCTCAGCAGCTTCACTCATGAAAGTAACCACATCGCGAGGCTGGATATTGCCGTTGAAATCCGATAGAGCTGCAACAAACCAAGTATGAGACCTGGCTTCGCGTGACTTCTCCGTCCCCATCTTGTCACCCCACACAGGCTTCATCAGTTCAGTGACGCGGTCTTCCGCCTCCGTCGTCACAGACCCCGCATCAATGGGAAGCGCCGTCGATTCCCTCGAAACCCACAGGGCTAAACGCACGGCCTCTGCGGGATCCCAATTCAGAGCGAACTCACCGTATCGTGCTAGCAACTGCGCAGCATTTTGCAGCACGGAAGCCCGCACCAGATCGATCCGGACGAAAACGATCAGCCCAAAAGGCCTACCACGAACGCTCCTGAGCCACTCGAGGCAGTCAAGCAAAAGAACTCTAAGCGCACGCTGCTGGCGTGGATTTGAGGCAATGTCCTGAAGAATGTCCTCCAAACCGTCGATGAGGAAGATGCGTCGCGTTGATCCACTGAGACTAGTTAGCACCTTCTCTGGGGCGGACCCGTCCAGCGTCATCCCCATTGAGCGCACCAGAAATGAGAGCCATTTGGTCCGCCACTGAAGCTCGGTCAGATCCGCCTCGACGCCTTCTTGAATTTCGGTTCTGATGTCAAGCATGGTCATGGGCACATCGAACCCCACTGCACCCGAGCGGCGGATGCCATCAACTCGCCGTTCAATACCCTCCGTGACATTGCGCGACGTCAAAACTGGAGTCAATCGCGCATCAAGTTTCACATCCGAAATGCCAGTCGCATTCCCATATTTAGCCCAGGTCTCGCGATAGCACATCTGCAGTTGCGTAAATGTCTTCCCGGCGCCCTTCGCTCCGGCAATGACGGCGATGGGAACCTCGGTGCGATGTGCCATAACCAGTTGCCGGAGGGATTCAGTAGACAGAAAGTCTTGGGCCTCCGTGGTTTCTGCAAAGGCCAAGGTCTTGGCGTAGGACGCAAGTCGCGATCTAGCGGCAACGATCTCGCTGATGTTGCCTCGCAAGGTAGCAGGAGTGTGGTCAGCTGCAAGTATAAAGTCAGCCGCCAGATCACTTACCAAGTC
The DNA here is from genome assembly GCF_040300125.1 of Terrabacter sp. NPDC000476. Taxonomy (NCBI): domain Bacteria; kingdom Bacillati; phylum Actinomycetota; class Actinomycetes; order Micrococcales; family Intrasporangiaceae; genus Terrabacter; species Terrabacter sp. NPDC000476. The sequence goes on along the minus strand of NZ_JBEPDF010000003.1, from coordinate 210,907 downwards.
GGGAAGCCCCGCGCGCCGCACACTCGAAAGAACATCGGACCATGCGCTGGGAAGGCTCAGGAGCGAGTCTTGGAATTCACTAAGGAGCAAGCCGGCGCGCACTTCATGCGTGCCAGATCCGCCGTCTTCAGCGCCGACCGAAGCAGTCGCTTCCATGACCTCAATCAACGGGGACGCGAATTGTGCGACGGCGTCAGGATCGTCGGTTGCTCGATATTGAGTAACAACCAGCCAAGGGCGAGGATCCGACCGCTCTTGTGGCGCTCGCCGCTGAATTTCCTGCAGCACCAGCGCGGTTCCCGATCCTGATTGAGCGTTTGTGGTTGTAACGACAACTCGCTGTATGCGCGGATCGAGGAGCAGTGGAGAAGATAGTTCAGAGACTCCAGCGCGAAGATCGACTATTACAGTTTGAACGCCTAACCGCGCCGCCAAAAGCGCTATCGCATCCGTGAGATAGTAGGGAGATTGCCCTGGGCCTTGAAGATCGAGAGGCGAAAGGCGCGGTGTAGAGAGCTCTCTCATATTGCGCCTGCACGGCATGACATAAATGTTCTCTTCGAGCTGATTGGGGAGTAGTCCTATAGCCATCTCGACAGCATCGTCCGCCGACCCCGCTGGCGAAGCGTGGAGGAGCGCAAGGAAGTCCTCATAGGCAAAGTCGATCTCGCGCCGCGTCGAGTACATCCAAGTGACGCCGGGCGCCTCCATATCGGCATCCACGATGAGCACTTTCTGCGACGCCGCCAACTTCTCAGCCAAGGCTACAGCGTGAAGAGTGCGACCAACGCCGCCCTTGAATGAGTAGAAGGCAACCACATTGACGCCTTCTGGGAGCTCGCCTGATGGCCGTGGCAGCGGCGAACTGAGATCGCCCACAATGCGGGTGTCCTGCCACCTTGGCACGCGCGCTAGGTCCGGGACATCCTCGACTTCGACGACGTCGACAGCCAGCGACCGCTCGCCTGAACCGTCAGAGACACGATCGAGGCGCAGTGTCATACCCGCCTCAGAGTCACCTCCTGTGGAGCCAGGACCAAACATTGATTCGACCCAATTGCTTACTTCTTGAGGGTCAAAACCTGCCTTCACCCGGAGCTCGAGACTGTCCCAATAGGCAGATGCTTCGAGGAGCCAGCCCGGCAACACGCCGGCACGGGCAGCTTTTGATAAATGATCGTCAACATCGACCCAGGTGAATAGCCTGTCCGGCACGGGGAAGTTCACTGTCATCTCTGGCCCTTGTCGTTTCGATACCACTGCATGATGCCATTTAACGCACGGACGGCTTCTACCTGATCACTCGAACTCAATTTCTTTCCATATCGCCAGGCTTGGTGTAGATCTGACGCCTTGATTGCCGGATCATCGCCACTCCTCGCCGCAAAAGATTGACCCAGACTGACGTTGGCCGGGAGTCTGAGTTCCTTCGCGAGTGCGCGCAAGTCATGACTCCTCAGGGGCGCTTCTAACTCGGCTGTGCTGCGGTGCCGACGGCGGAGCAAAAGACACTCCTTCAGCGCGCATTCCACGGCGTAAAACAAGAGGAGCGCGCCTGACTCCGAGTCCACAGGTAGGACTGCAGCAGACTCCAGCGCTGACGCTCGGTCTCTCAAGGCTTTTGCTCCGACTTCGATGGGCACCGGCTGAGTCTATGTTCGTGCGGGGTCTGGGGCACTCGAAGAGCCATGAGTGACGTAATCAACTTCTTAGCGGACATCGGCTGACATAGCCCATCGTGACGCGAGGGGAGGCTCCGTCAGCGCCGCCCTGACGAGCTCGGCGTTGTCGGCGGCGGGCCGGCCGTCCGGTGCCAGCAGGGTGTCCTCGAGCCCGATGCGCAGGTCGTGACCGCGCTCGGCCGCCCAGTGCAGGACGGGCCAGGCCCAGGCGTCCTCGCCGTGCACGACGAACGGCCCCGGCACGCCCTCCAGCGCGGCGAGCACCGCTGCGGCAGCGGACGGCCCGTCGGCCCCGGGCGACGCACCGGGCAGCAGCTCGACGAGCACGCGCTCGACACGCTCGAGCCACCCGGATGCCACGACGTCCCGGGCGGCGTCCGGCGTCCAGATGCCGGCCTCGACCCCGATCCCGTTGTGACGTAAGCCTTCTGCGACGAGCACGGCGCCGGCCTCGTGCCAGTTGACGCTCGCGCAGTCCGGCCCGCCGTCGCCGGGCCCGGGCCACTCGGCGACGAGACGCGCCTTCGTCGCTGCACCGTGGACGATGCCGTCACGCGTGGACACGCTGACCCGCGTGCCGGGCGCGGCCGCCCGGACCGCCTCGACGGCGGCCACCACGTGCTCGGCCTCGAGCGACTCGCCGCCCGTCTCGTCCCGGGGGTGCACGTGCACCATCCACGCCCCGGCCGCGCGGGCCGCCGCGGCCGCGGCGCCGACCTCCGCGGGCGTCACGGGCACCGCGGGGTGCTCGTCGCGGCTGCGCGAGCCGTTGAGGCACGCCTTGAGCATCACCCGCGGCCACCCGTCGCGAGCACGGCATGGCACCGCGTCAGCCGGTCGCGCCACCAGGCCTGCCGGTCCGCAGGCGCGGCGAGCTCCTGCAGCGAGACCTCGTCGGGCACGGCCCGTCCCGGCGCCAGCACCCCTCCCGCCGGGCGTAGCGGAGGGACGGCGACGTCACGCTCGAAGAGCCCGACCGTACCGAGCCCGCAGGCGTGCTCGAGCTCGGGGAGGGCCGCCGCCAGGGCCACCCCGGCCGCGATCCCCACGCTCGTGTCCAGCGCCGACGACACGACGGCCGGCAGCCCGCACGCGTGCACGACCTCCAGCGCCCGGCGCACCCCACCGAGCGGGGCCACCTTGACGACCACGAGGTCGGCCGCGCCGAGCCGGGCCACGCGGACGGGGTCCTCGGCCTTGCGGATCGACTCGTCGGCCGCGATCGCGACGTCGATCCCCCTGCGGGCCAGTGCCATCCGGAGCTCGGCGAGCTCTTCGACCGTGGCACAGGGCTGCTCGGCGTACTCGAGACCGTATGCGTGGAGCCGGCCGAGTGCCGTCGTGGCGGTCTCGACGTCCCAGCCGCCGTTGGCGTCGACCCGGATGCGCCCGGCGGGGCCGAGCGCGGCGCGGACCGCGGCCACCCGGTCGACGTCGTCGTCGACGACCTGCCCCGACTCCGCGACCTTCACCTTCGCCGTCGTGCACCCGTCGAACCGGGCCAGCACCTCGGGCACCCGCTCGGGGCCGACGGCCGGCACCGTCGCGTTGACGGGGACCACGCGGCGCACGGGACCGGGCCACCCGGCATACGCCGCCTCGACCGCGGCGGCCAGCCAGCGGGCCGCCTCGTCGTCACCGTACTCGGGGAAGGCACCGAACTCGCCCCAGCCGCAAGGGCCCTCGATGAGCAGCGCCTCGCGCACGTCGACCCCGCGGAAGCGCACACGCATCGGCTGGGCGACGACGTGGGCGCGGTCGAGCAGCTCACCGAGCGGGGGGAGGGTCGTCATGCGGCCATTGTCCACGCCCCGGGCCGGAGCCCCGGGCCTGCGCCCCGGGTCGGAGCCCCGGGGCGGCGGGCCGCGTCAGCGGGTCGGGAAGGCCTCGTGCCGGTCCTGCGTCGGGTCGGGCAGGGTGCTCGCCGGGGACGGGGTGCCCTGCGCGACGTCGCGGTCACGACGACGGGACGTCCAGCCGCAGCCGTGGCGACCGGCGTGCGGCAGCATCCACAGCAGTCCGAAGAGCCACCACACGCTGTGGCCGGTCGAGCCGAGGGCCACGGCGAGCAGCACGACGCCGGCGATCAGGAGGTTGCGGGACGAGTTCACGGTGACTCCTCGGTCGGGGGTGGGGCCGGTCGCCCCGTTCGTCTCCGACGGTAGGCGTGCGGCGTGCCCCCGGCCCCGTCCCTCTGTCAGCACCTGGCCCTGACAGATGTCATGCCCGCGAGGGGGCGAGGGGCCCGAGGACGACGTCGGTGGCGTTCGCGACGGCCACGGCGATGCGCTCGAGGAACACCTCGCGCATCGGCGGCAGAGCGTCGAGCGGGAACCAGCGCGCGTCGGTCGACTCGTCGTCGCCCGGGCTCGGCTCGCCCGAGACCCACCGGCAGCGGAACGTGTGGTCGAGGTACTGCGCCACGTCACCGTTGACGTGGTCGACGACGCCGCCGGCGCAGACCCAGACCAGGCGCTCGACCTCGGCCACGACGCACGCCTCCTCCTCGACCTCGCGCACCGCGGTGACGTGCGGCTGCTCGCCGGGGTCGACGATGCCGGTGACCGGCGTCCACGTGCCGTTGTCGGAGCGCTCGACGAGCAGCACCTCGTCGGCGCCGCCCTCCACCTCGCGCAGCACGACGGCCGTCACGCCCGGCATCCAGAGCAGCTCACGGCCGATCATGGTGCGCAGGTGGGCGACGTAGGGAGGGATCGGCATACGGCCGACCCTAGCCTCGCCGATAGGGTCGGGTCGTGAGCAGCGAGCCGAGCCAGAGCGTCGTGTCCGAGACCTTCGACCCCGCCGAGTGGGCCCCCGTCGAAGGCTTCGACCTCACCGACATCACCTACCACCGCAGGCGGCCCGTGGAGGGGCGCCCGCACGCCGAGTCGGGCGTCGTGCGCATCGCCTTCGACCGGCCCGAGGTGCTCAACGCGTTCCGGCCGCACACCGTCGACGAGCTCTACCGCGCGCTCGACCACGCGCGGATGACGCCCGACGTCGGCGTCGTGCTGCTCACCGGCAACGGGCCGAGCCCGAAGGACGGCAAGTGGGCCTTCTGCTCCGGCGGCGACCAGCGCATCCGCGGCCGCTCGGGCTACCAGTACGCCGAGGGCGACACGGCCGACACCGTCGACACGGCGCGCACGAGGGCGCAGGGCGGGCGTCTGCACATCCTCGAGGTGCAGCGGCTCATCCGCACCATGCCGAAGATCGTCATCGCGGTCGTGGGCGGCTGGGCGGCGGGCGGTGGACACTCCCTGCACGTCGTCTGCGACCTGACGATCGCGAGCCGCGAGCACGCCCGCTTCAAGCAGACGGACGCCGACGTGGGCAGCTTCGACGCGGGCTACGGCAGCGCCTACCTCGCGAAGATGGTCGGCCAGAAGTTTGCTCGCGAGATCTTCTTCCTCGGCCGCACCTACTCCGCCGAGGACATGCAGCGGATGGGCGCCGTCAACATCGTGGCCGACCACGCCGACCTCGAGCGCGAGGCGCTGGCGGCGGCCACCGAGATCATGGGCAAGAGCCCGCAGGCGCAGCGGATGCTGAAGTTCGCCTTCAACCTCACCGACGACGGGCTGATGGGCCAGCAGGTCTTCGCCGGCGAGGCGACGCGGCTCGCCTACATGACCGACGAGGCCGTCGAGGGCCGCGACCAGTTCCTCGAGAAGCGCGAGCCGGACTGGTCGCCCTTCCCCTGGTACTTCTGAGCCGTCACATCCCCTCGACGAGCGCCACAGTCGCGGCGACGACCTGGCGCTGCGCCGCCGACCGGTCGCCGGTCGGCGTGCCGTCGCCGGGCTGGTCGCCGTAGTCGCCGAAGGTCGCGTGCGAGGCCCCCTGCAGGACGGTGTATGCCGTGTCGCCCGGCAGCAGAGCCCGGCTCGCCGCGACGTCGGCGGGGGTCGTCAGGCCGTCGCGGCTGCCGCTGATCGACGCCACGGCGAGGTCGGTGCGGCCGGCCAGCGACGACAGCGGGTAGGACGCCCAGAGCACGAGCCCCTTGACCGCGCCGGGGTTGTCGGCCGCGAAGGTCGCCGCGGCGACGCCGCCCAGGCTGTGGCCGCCGACCGCCCAGGCGGTGACCTCGGGGTGGTTGTCGAGGAAGGCGTGCGGGGCGGACCCGGCGAGGAAACCGATCCCGAACGGCTGCTTGACGACGACGACGAGCACGCCGGCCCGGCTCACCTCCGAGAGCATCGGCACGTAGGCGCGGGGGTCGACGCGGGCGCCCGGCTGGAAGACGAGCCCTCGCGTCGGGGTGCCGGTGGCCGGCTCGATGAGGATGTGGGCCGGCGCGTCGGTCACCCGCACGGCGGCGCCGCCCGACATCGCCGCGACCGCCTGCGGCGTCGCCGCGAACGGCCGCAGCCAGACCAGCACGGCGACGAGGGCCACCGACAGGATGACGAGCAGCACCCGGAAGACCGGGCGCGGCACGGCGCGCTGGCGCGGCGGGCGCACGTAGCCCTCGGAGCGGTCGCGCACGAGGAAGACGACGCCGACGAGCCCGAGCACGGCGAGCGTGATGACGTGGGCGGGGTGCCCCGCGAGCAGGGCACCGCGGTCGAGCAGGAAGAAGCCGAGCGGCACGAGCATCCAGGCGAAGCCGAGCACGCGCAGGAAGCGCACGGGTCGGCGAGCGGTGCCGGCCCCCGCCCCCAGCGCTCCGTCGTCCGGCATGGTCGTCACGCCCCCGAGGGTATCCGGGCGCGGTGGCCGCCCCGCCCTTCGGGACCGACCCATCCACAGACCGGACACCCGGCCGTCACCGGGACAGGGCAGGATGAAGGGGTGCAGCGAAGCGATCCCGAGCGGTGGGCTCCGGGTGCCACCGCGGACGGAACCGGTGGCGCCGTCCCCGCTGCCGCCCCCGAGTCCACCCGACCTGCACCCACCGGACCTGCACCCACCCGACCTGGACCCACCGGACCTGTGCCCACCGGACGTGAACCCACGGGCACCGAGTCCCCCGGGGCGACCCCCTCGGCCGTGCCGGAGGGAGGTCGTCCCGCCGACTACCGCCAGCCGCCGCGCACGACGGCGCTGCACGCCACGCGCGCCGTGGGTCGCGGCATCGGCCGTGCGGCCACCGGCACCGCCCGCGCGACGGCCCGCAGCGGGCGGTTCGCCGCCCGCCGGGCGCACGCCTACACCCACTCCGGGGGCGCCGGCGAGTCCGGCCTGGCCCGCCTGACCGAGCTGCACGCGAGCCACACCACGGGCGACACGATCATGACGCTCGCCCTCGCCGGCACGCTCTTCCTCAACCCCCAGACCGCGCAGGCCCGCAGCCAGGTCGCGACCTTCCTGCTGCTGACGATGATCCCGTTCGTGCTCGTCGCGCCGCTCATCGGGCCCCTGCTCGACCGGTTCTCGCACGGCCGGCGCTGGGCCATCGGCACGACCCTCGCCGCGCGCGCCTTCCTCTGCTGGGTGCTCGGCGAGGCGATCAACAACGACAGCGGCTGGCTCTTCCCCGCCGCCCTCGGCTGCCTCGTCGCGTCGCGCGCGTACACGATCACGCGTGCTGCCGCGGTGCCGCGGCTCCTGCCGCCGGGCACGACGCTCGTGCGGGCCAACTCGCGGGTCTCAATGGCTGGCGTCGTCGGCGCCGTCATCGGCGGCGCCCTGGGGGCGCTCGCCATGCTCGCCGGCCCGTCGTGGGCCCTGCGCGTCGCCTTCGTCGTCTTCGTCGTCGGCACGGTGCAGGCCATCCGCCTGCCCCAGCGCGTCGACTCCACGGTCGGCGAGGTCGCGATCGAGGACACCGCACCGATCCGCGTCGCCGCCCTCCGTGCCGACGCCGGCCACACCGGCCACCCGACCTCGCTGCGCGGCACCCAGCGCGGCTGGAGCGCAGGCCCCGCCGGACGGCATACGCCCTCGGCGGGCGAGGCGCTCACGGTCGACGCCTCGGGCCCCCTCGGCCGCTTCCGCCGGCGCAAGCAGGCGATCCCGTGGCCCGTGCTGCACGCGATGTGGTCGACGGGCGGCACGCGCGTGCTGACCGGCTTCGTCATCACCTTCATGGCCTTCCTCGCGCGCGACCACCCCATCGACGGCATCCGGGGCGAGCTCGTGCTCGGACTCGTGGCCGTCGCCATGGGCATCGGCAACGCGCTCGGCAGCGTCGCGGGCAACGTCGTGCGCGACCAGCGACCGGAGCGCATCGCCATGGTCTCCGTGCTCGCCGCGACGGTCTGCTGCGTGGCCGCCGGCGTCTGGTACGGCGTGTGGACCCTCGTCGCGCTGGGCCTCGTGCTCGGCGGGTCGGCGCAGCTGTCGAAGCTGTGCTTCGACGCGCTCGTGCAGCGCGAGGTGCCCGAGAACGTGCGCACGTCGGTCTTCGCGTGGTCCGAGACGGTGCTCCAGGTGCTCTGGGTCGTGGGCGGCGCCCTCGGCATCGTGCTGCCGCTCAACCCGCACGTCGGTTTCCTCGTCTGCGCGGCCGCGCTCGTCTGGACGGTCGCCGTGGCCGCCCGCCAGCGGCGCCGCGGCGAACGACACCCGCCCCGTGCGAGGACCGCCTGATGGCGGCCCCGATGCGCCCGTTGCGGCCGCTCGCGGTCCCTGCGGGACCGGAGGCGCTCCGCGTGCTGCCCGACCTCGAGGCCGCGCTCACCGGCCGCTCCCCCGTGCTGCCGTATGCCGAGGGCACCCCCGTGCCCGCCGTCCCCTCCGCGCCCACGTCCTCCGCGACGGCCCCGCCGGACGCGGCCGGGCCGGTCGACCACCACGACGACCACCATCACCACGACCACCAGCACGACGATGTGCCCGACAATGCGCCCGACGACCTGCCCGACGACCTCGCAGTCGCGATCGGCACCTCCGGCTCGACCGGACGGCCGAAGCGGGCGCTGCTCACGGCGACGGCCCTGGGGCGGTCCGCCTGGGCCACGCACCAGGTGCTCGGCGGCAGTGGCGCCTGGCTGCTCGCGATGCCCGCCCACCATGTCGCCGGCCTGCAGGTGCTGCTGCGCTCGCTGGCGGCGGGGGTGACGCCGACGGTGCTCGACCTGCGCGGCGGCTTCACGGCCGAGGCCTTCGCGGAGGCGGCCCGCGCCACGCGCCCGTCCGGCGCGGCCGCCAGGCGCTACACGGCCCTCGTGCCCACCCAGCTCGCGCGGCTCGTCGACGACCCTGCGGGCCTCGAGGCCCTGCTCGGCTTCGACGGCGTGCTCGTCGGCGGCGCGGCCACGCCGGCCGTCCTCGTCGAGCGGGCGCGGCGGCTCGGCGTCGCCCTCAGCCTCACCTACGGGATGAGCGAGACGGCCGGTGGCTGCGTCTACGACGGCAGCCCGCTGCCCGTCAGCCGCGTGCACGTCGACAACGACCGCCACGTCGTGCTCGGCGGCGACACGGTCGCGCACGGCTACCTCGGCGAGCCGGGGCTGACCCGCGACGCGTTCACCGTCGACCCCGACGGCGTGCGCTGGTTCCGCACCGACGACCTCGGCCACTTCGACGACGACGGCCTGCTCGTGCTCGACGGACGCGCCGACGACGTCATCAACACCGGTGGCCTCAAGATCAACCCCGGCGTCGTCGAGGACGCCATGACCCGCCACCTCGACGTCGTGCTCGACGTCGTCGTGCTCGGCGTGCCCGATCCCGAGTGGGGCGAGGCGGTGTGCGCGGCCGTCACGCTCACCGACCCGACGACGTCGCTGACGACCCAGCAGGTGCGCGAGCGCCTCCGCGGCATCCTGCCCGACGCCGCGCTGCCGCGGCGCGTCGTCGTGCTCCCCGCCATCCCCCAGCGCGGCCCCGGCAAGCCCGACCGGGCGGCCATCCGACGCAGCGTGCGGGACCCCGCCTGAGCGGTGGCAAGATGGGGGTTCCACCCGTCGCTCGTCAGGAGGCCACCGTGCTGCGCGTCGTGCTCGTCGCCCTCGTGGTCTTCGCCACGATCTACGCCTTCGTCGACTGCGTGCAGACCGACCGGCGGCTCGTGCGGATCATGCCGAAGTCGGTGTGGCTCCTCGCGGTGCTCGTGCCCGTGCTCGGGCCCGTCTTCTGGCTCGTCGCCGGGCGCACCGACGCGCGCGGTGGCCAGGCGCCGCCCCGCGCCGGTGGACGTCCGTCCGGCCCCGTCGGCCCCGACGACGACCCCGACTTCCTCCGCAAGCTGTAGAAGGACCCCACAGACCTCCATGGCCACCCTGTCCCAGTGGATCGAGGGCGCTCGCCCCCGCACGCTCCCCGCCGCCGTCTCGCCCATCGTCCTCGGCACGGGTGCCGCCTACCAGACGGGCCACGTGGTCTGGGCGTATGCCGTCCTCGCCCTCGTCGTCGCCCTGGCCCTGCAGGTGGGCGTCAACTACGCGAACGACTACTCGGACGGCGTCCGCGGCACCGACGAGGTGCGCGTGGGCCCGGTGCGCCTCGTCGGGCAGCGCCTCGCCGACCCGCGCTCGGTCAAGATCGCGGCCTTCGCGTGCTTCTTCTTCGCCGCCCTCGTCGGGCTCGCGCTCGTCGCACTCTCCGGCCTCTGGGTGATGATCCCGATCGGCGCCGCCTCGATCGTCGCGGCGTGGTTCTACACGGGCGGGTCGCGGCCCTATGGCTACCTCGGTCTCGGCGAGGTCTTCGTGTTCGTCTTCTTCGGGCTCGTGGCGACGCTCGGCACCATGGCGACGATGACCTCGCCCACGGCGGCCGGCTGGTGGGCCGCGATCGGGGTCGGGGCGCTCGCCTCGGCGATCCTCGTCGCGAACAACCTGCGCGACATCCCCACGGACCGCGAGCACGGCAAGCTCACGCTCGCGGTCCGGATGGGCGAGGGCGGCACGCGCGCCTTCTACGTCGCGCTGCTCGCCGTCGCGTTCGTCATGACCGCTCTGGCCGCGTTCACCTCGCCGTGGGCGCTGGTCGCCCTGCTCGCCGCGCCGCTCGTCGTGCGCCCCGTGCAGGCCGTCGTCGGGCGGGCCACGGGTCGCGGGCTGATCCCCGCGCTGGCCGGTACGGGCCGGTTCCAGCTCGTCTGGTCGGTGCTGCTCGCCGTCGGCCTGGCGCTCGGCCGCGCCTGACCCGCCTCCCCCGGGATCGGGGAGCACGGCTCGTGACGCGGTGGTGGGCTCAGCGGTCGGAGCTGCGCGGGCCCTCCACGGCCGGGCCGGCGGGACCGGCCGGCTCGCCGGGCAGCGGGCGCTCGTCCTCGGCGTCCTCGGCCGCCTCGTCGCTGGCCGGGTCGACCAGACCCTTCGCCTCGACCTTGGCCTCGTGCCGCTCGACGAGGCGCGCGGTGATCTCGTCGCGCATGCCCCGCAGCAGGATGTAGGACGCCGCGGCCGACGCGATGGCCGACGCCCCGAGCAGGAGCACCGGGTTGTCGCGGATCCCGATCAGCCAGAAGAGGAAGAGGAACCCGAAGAAGATGAGGATGCGCAGCAGCGAGTAGCGGACCATCTCAGAGCGCCCTCACATGCCCGAGTAGTTGTGCATGCCCACGAACGTCGACACGAGGTTGACGAGCGTGAAGTTGATGATCACCGCGACGTAGCCGGCGAGCGCGATGTACATCGACTTCCGGTGGTCCACGCCGGCCGTCGCGCGGCTGTGCATGTAGGCGGCGTAGACGGTCCAGATGACGAACGTCCAGACCTCCTTGGGGTCCCACTGCCAGTACGCGCCCCACGCCTGCTTGGCCCAGATGGCGCCGGCGATGAGGGTGAAGGTCCAGAGGATGAAGCCGACCATGTTGAGGCTGTAGGCGGTCCGCTCCAGCGACGACGAGCTGGGCAGCGACTCGATGAAGCTCGGCTTCGCCGGCGGCTTCTCCTCGCGGCGCAGGCGCACGAGGTAGAGCAGCCCGACGGCGGCGGCGATCGTGAAGAAGGCGACGGCGATGAAGGCCACGGAGACGTGGATGCCGAGCCAGTAGGACTTGAGGGCCGGCATGAGCTCGCCCGCCTCGGTGTAGAGCACCGTGAGCGCGAGGCCGAGCACGAGCAGGACCGGGGTGACGATGAAGACCCCGAGCCACTGCCAGTTGTTGCGCTTGGCGAGGACGCTGTAGGCGGCGCCGACCGCCGCGGCCGCGGCCGTCGCGAACTCGAACATGTTGCCCCACGGCGGACGACCCACGGCCAGTCCCCGCATGAGCACCGACGCGACGAGCAGGGCCGACGCGAGGTAGGTCAGCATGAGCGCGATGCTGCCGCGCTGGCGGCTCTTCAGGCTCTCCTCGAACCCAGGGCCGGCGGCGTACGGCGTCGTGGCGCGGCGCTCGGGGGCCGGGGCGCCGGAGCCGACGAGCACCTGCTCGCGCTCGTCGGCGGTGACGCCCGCGGCGACCTTGGAGTCGGCGACCTTGGGGGCTCGCGCGGCCAGGTGCCAGGTGAAGGCCAGCATGGCGAGCGTGTAGACGATCATCGACGCGTAGAGCGCGGCGTTGGCGTTGGCGGCGAGGTTCACGAGCGGTCGGTCCTTTGCGCGGGGCGGTCGTTCACGCCGGCGGTGATCGCGGAGACGATCGCGGCGAGTCCGGGGTCGGAGTCCTTGGAGAGGCCACCGATGGTGACCACGGTAGCCGGTCGTCCGGCGGGGCCGGCACCGCTGTCGAGGGTGCCGTCGGGGCCCGTCGGCGTGCCGGCGGGGCGCACGCGGACGAAGACGCGGCGGCGCTTGATCGTCAGCCCGAGGATCAGCCCGAGGGTGGCGAGGATGGCGCTGACGAGGCTGATGGGCGCTCCGGGGTCGGTGCGCACCGAGAGGCCCGCGAAGCGCTTGACGCCGTCGAAGGTGATGCTGCCGCGGTCGCCGGGCAGCGCCTTGGTCTCCCCCGGCTTGAGGCGGAAGAGCGCCGGCGACCCGTCGTCCTTGGTCACCTGCTTCATCTGGTCGGTGTTGAGCGTGTAGACCGACTGCGGCGTTCCGCCCGGGAAGAGGTTGCCCTCCCACACCGAGAGCGCGAGCTCGGGGTTCCTGACGTCGGGGAAGATCGAGGCCGGCCCGTTCGCGAAGGTCGGCTCGGCCGTCGGCAGGAAGAAGCCGGTGAAGCCGAGCTGCTTCGGCGCGGCCGAGGGGACCTTGACGACGCCGACCGAGCGGTAGTTGCCGTCCTGCGGCAGGAACGGGGTCGCCTCGCGGTAGAGCACGGCCCCCTTCGCGTCGCGCACCGTGATGACCGGCGTGTAGCCGTTGCCGAGCAGGAAGATGTCCGCGCCGTCGACCGAGATGGGGTGGTTGACCGAGACGTTCTCGCTGCTCTTCGGGGCACCGGGCGAGCTCTGCAGCGTCGTCTGGGCGTCGAAGAGGCGCGGGGTGCCGAAGGAGCGACCCGGCGTCTCGTTGAACTCGACGTGCAGCTTGTCGAGCGAGAGCACGAACGGCGGGAGGCTCTCGGTGTCGACCCACGGGCCCGGCGAGATGGTGTTGTACGTGCCCGCCGACGAGGCGAAGCGGTCGCCCTCGGCGAGGATGACGTCGCCGCGCCAGCCGAGGAGGTGCCCGACGGCCATGCCGACGATGACACCCGTCAGCGCGAGGTGGAAGAGCAGGTTGCCGGTCTCGCGGAGGTAGCCCGACTCGGCGGAGATGCTCGTGGCGTCGTGCGAGTGCAGCCGGAAGCGCTTGCGCCGCAGGGCCGCCCGGGCGGCGTCGAGCGCCTCCTCGGGCGACAGGGTCGTCGTCACCTCGGCGTGCTCGGCGAGCCGCTCGAGCCGCGCGGGTGCGCGGGGCGGGCGGGAGCGCAGCGCGCCGAGGTGCACCTTGGTGCGCGGCACGATGCAGCCGACGAGCGAGACGAAGAGGAGCAGGTAGACCGCCGAGAACCACGGCGAGGCGTAGACGTCGAAGAAGCCGAGGCGGTCGAGCCACGGCGACGTGGTCGGGTTCTGCGCGATGTAGTCGGCGACCCGGCCGGCGTCGATGTTGCGCTGCGGGAAGATCGAGCCCGGCACCGCGGCGATGGACAGCAGCAGGAGCAGGAAGAGCGCCGTGCGCATGCTCGTCAGCTGGCGCCAGCCCCAGCGGAGCAGCCCGATCGGGCCGAGCTGCGGGAGCGCGGGCTCCGGGCGACCGCCACGGCCGCCGCGGCCGCTGCGTCCCGCCCCGCGACCTGACCCGCCCGAGCCGGCGGCAAGGCCGTCGACGGTGTCGGCGCCGAAGGCGTCGGGGCGCCCCTCGGTGGTCGGCGGAGTGGTCGGCGGGGTCGTCGGCGGGGTCGTCGGCGGGGTCGTCGGCGGGGTCGTCGGCGTCGTCTCGGTCGACATCAGATCGCCACCTGGAAACCGTTGACGAGGCGCACCTGGATCCACACGACGACGTCCTCCCAGACCCCGGTCAGCATGAGCAGGCCGACCGCGACGAGCAGCAGGCCGCCGACCGACTGGATCGCGCGGCGGTGCCGGCGCAGCCAGTCGCTGGCCCGGCCGGCCCGCTCCCAGAGCGCTGCCATGAGCACGAAGGGCAGCCCCAGGCCGAGGGAGTAGACCGCCGCGAGCGCGAGCCCCCGGCCGATCGAGCCCGACTCCGCCGAGATCGGCGCCGCCATGGCCTGGATCGCGCCGAGCGTCGGGCCCATGCACGGCGACCAGCCGATGGCGAAGACGGCGCCGAGCAACGGCGCCCCGGCGAGACCCGCGCGCGGGCGCCACGCGACCGGCACGGCATACGACCGCCCGAGACCGAGGAAGAGCAGGCCCATGACGAGCACGACGGCCCCGCCGATGCGCTGGAGCAGGCGCTGGTGCTCCGAGAAGGCGAGACCGACGGCCGAGACCGCGGCGGCCGCGACGAGGAAGACGGCCGTGAAGCCGAGCACGAAGAGCAGCGCCCCGACGACGAGGCGCCCGCGCGAGCGCTGCTCGAGCGAGACGTCGGAGAGGCCGGTGACGTAGCCGAGGAAGCCCGGCACGAGGGGCAGCACGCAGGGCGAGGCGAACGACACGAGGCCGGCGGCGAGGGCGACGACGGCCGCGACGAGGAGCGACCCGCTGGCGAGCTCGGCACCCACGACGCTCAGGCCTTGCCGGTGAGGACGTCGTCGATGAGCCCGAGCAGCGTCGAGGTCGTGACCGGCCCCGACACGCGCGCCGCGATGCGGTGCTGGGCGTCGAGCACGAGCGTCGTCGGGGTGGCCGACGCCTTGCCCTGCAGGGCGAGGAGCGGCACGCCGCCGTCGTAGGCGAGCGAGGGGAAGGTCACCTTGTTGGCCTTGAGGAAGGCGAGCCCCGTCTCGGGACCCTCGAGCTTGTCGAGCCCGATGAACTCGACCTTCTTGCCCTTGGCCTGCACGGTCTCCCACGCCTTCTGCAGCGCGGGAGTCTCCTCGATGCACGGCGGGCACCACGAGCCCCAGACGTTGAGCACGAGCACGGTGCCGGTGCGGCCCGACGTGCTCCACGGCTCACCCTCGAGCGTCGTGCCCTCGAGCGTGATCGGCTCGCCGCGGCTGGCGACGGGCAACGCCTCGATGGAGCCGTCGCCCGCCACGTAGCCCTTCCGGTCGCCCGAACGGGCCTGGTCCGCGACGGAGTTCGGGTCGGACGAGCAGGCGGCGGTGACCGTGACGAGCGCTCCGGCGCCCAGCATCGCTCCCCACCGCAGCGCGGTGCGTCGGTCGACGTGCGTCATCAGGCGCCCACGCTCCTGCTCGCCCGCGCGAGCAGCGACACGGCCGGCTCGGAGTAGGCGACGGAGGCGAGGTCGTCACCCTCGAAGGTGAGCGACGTCAGGGAGGCGAGCGTGCACTCGCGGCGGCGCGGGTCGTGCCAGAGGCGGTGGCCGACGAGCTTGTTGCGCACCGTCCAGACCGGCAGCTGGTGGCTGACCACGACCGCCTCGTGGCCGCGTGCGGCCGTGCGCGCGTCGGCGATGGCGGCGAGCATGCGCGTCGCGATCTCCTCGTAGGGCTCGCCCCACGAGGGCGTCCGCACGTCGCGGAAGAGGTGCCAGTTGCGCGGGTGCAGCAGATCGCGGGCCCCGACCGCGCTCCCCTCGAAGCGGTTAGCGGACTCGATGACGCGGTCGTCGGTGACGACCTTCACGTCGTGGCCCGCGGCGATGGGCGCGGCCGTCTCCTGGGCCCGCTCGAGCGGCGAGGCGACGACGTGCGTGATGTCGTTCGTCGCGAGGTGCCGGGCCACGAGCTCGGCCATCTCGCGACCCAGCTCGGAGAGGTGGAAGCCGTCGAGCCGGCCGTAGAGCACACCGGTCGGGTTGTGCACCTCGCCGTGGCGCATGAGGTGCACGACGGTGCGGTCGCGTGCGCCCGGTCCCGACGCCCCGCTCGTGCTCTCACCCATGCTCGACAGTCTCTCAAACCTCGTGCTCAGGACCGAATCCGCGTCCCATCCTGTATGCCTGCTGTGCGCTCCCGTCGGCACCGTGGCCCGGGGCGTCCCCGCCGTCGGCACCGACCTACACTCCGAGCCGTGCCCTGGTCCCTCTGGCTCGCGCTCGTCGCCACCGCGACGCTCATCTCGCTCACGCCCGGCGCGGGGGCGGTCAACACCATGGCCAACGCGATCGGTTCGGGCTGGGCACGCTCGATCTGGGGCATCCTCGGGCAGCAGGCCGCCCTGCTGGCCCACATCGCCGTCGTCGCCGCCGGTCTCGGGGTCATCGTCGCGCGCAGCCCCGTGCTCTTCACGGTCATCCGGTATGCGGGGGCCGCCTATCTCGTCCACCTCGGCGTGCGGCAGTTCCGGTCGGGCGCGGCCTCCACCGACGTCGACCGGCAGGCGCCCGAGCCCGCGTGGTCGATGGTGCGGCGCGGACTGCTCGTCAACCTCACGAACCCCAAGGCGGTGGTCTTCTTCCTCGCCTTCGCGCCGCAGTTCATCCGGCCCGAGCGCCCGCTCCTGCCGCAGTACGCCGTCTTCACGGCGACCATCGTGGTCGTCGACGTCGCCGTCATGTGGGGCGTCTTCGCGGTGGCGGCGCGAGGGCTGCGCCGGCTGACCCGTCGCGAGTCGGGCGCCCGCCTGCTGGGCCGGGTCTTCGGTGCCCTCTTCGTCACCGTCGGCGTCCTCCTCGCCGCTGTGCACTGACACCCCAACCGTCAAGAGGCCACTCGCTGCGGGTCCCCCACCGTCGAGAGGCCACTCGGTGCGGGTTTCCGACGTCGAGAGGCCACGTCGCGCGCGTGCACGACGGGCCGACATGACGCATACGAGATCGCGAACTGTGGCCTGTCGAAGAGCGGGCACCCGCGAAGGGTGGCCTCTCGACGAGCGGGCACCCGCAAAAGGTGGCCTTTCGACGGTGACGGACCCTCGAAAAGTGGCCTTTCGACGGTTGGGGGGCGGGGGGCGCTCGGGTCAGTCGGCGTCGGGGGCTGCGGCCGCGCGGGCGGCCGCGGGCAGCGCCGCGATGACGTGGTCGACGGCGGCGTCGTCGTGGGCGGCCGAGACGAACCACGACTCGAAGGCGCTGGGCGGCAGGTGCACGCCCTGGCCGAGCATCGCGTGGAAGAACCGGCGGAACGCAGCCGTGTCCTGGTCCTTCGCGTCGTCGTAGCCCGAGACCGCGCCCTCGCGGAAGAAGACCGAGAACATCGAGCCGGCCCACTGGATGCGGTGCGGCACCGACGCCGCCGAGAGCTCGCTCGCCACGGCGTCCGCGATGGCGTGCGACACGACGTCGAGCCGCGCGTAGACCTCGGGCGTGCACCCCTGCAGCGTCGCGAGGCCGGCGGCCGAGGCGACCGGGTTCCCCGAGAGCGTGCCGGCCTGGTAGACCGGCCCCTGCGGCGCGAGCAGCGCCATGACGTCCGCGCGCCCGCCGAAGGCCGCGGTCGGGAACCCGCCGCCCATCACCTTGCCGAAGGTGAAGAGGTCGGGGGCACCGGTCGTGCGGCGCGCCTCGCCCGCGTCGGCGGCGGTCTCGAGGCCGTAGTAGCCCGCGGCACTGCACCGGAACCCGGTCATCACCTCGTCGGAGACGAGCAGCGCCCCGTGCTCGGCGGTGACGCGGCGCAGGCCGTCGGTGAACTCCGGGGTCGGCGGCACGACGCCCATGTTGCCGGCGGCGGCCTCGGTGATGACGGCGGCGATCTCGTGGCCGCGCTCGGCGAAGGCCGCCTCGAGCGCCGGGAGGTCGTTGTACGGGAGGACGATCGTCTCGCCCGCGCTCGAGCGGGGCACCCCGGCGGAGTCGGGCAGGGCGAAGGTCGCGACCCCCGAGCCGGCCGACGCGAGCAGCGCGTCGACGTGGCCGTGGTAGCAGCCGGCGAACTTGACCACGACGTCGCGGCCGGTGAAGCCGCGCGCGAGGCGGATCGCCGACATCGTCGCCTCGGTGCCCGAGTTGACGAGCCGCACCTGCTCGACCGGCTCGACCCGGGCGACGATCTCCTCCGCGAGGCGCACCTCGTTCTCCGACGGCGTGCCGAACGAGAACCCGCGCGCGGCGGCCTCGGTGACGGCGGCGAGCACGTCGGGGTGGGCGTGACCGAGGATCATCGGCCCCCAGGAGCAGATGAGGTCGACGTAGCGCTTGCCGTCGGCGTCGGTGAGCCACGGGCCCGACCCGCTCGCCATGAACCGCGGCGTGCCGCCGACGGCCCGGAAGGCCCGGACGGGCGAGTTGACGCCCCCCGGGATGACGACGCTCGCGCGCTCGAGGAGGGCGGCGGAGGCCGGGGCCTCGCTGGGGGTCTGGACCGGGACGGGCTGCGAGCTCATGGGGGCCATTGTCCCCCGCCGCTCAGTGGCCGCTGACGCCGGCCGGGTCGAGGTGGTCGCGGACGATGGCCATGGCGTCGCCGATGGCCCGGAACTGCTCCGGGCTCATGATGTCGACGAGGTTGTCGCGCACGCTCTGCACGTGGATGCGGGCGATGTCGCCGACCGCCGCGAGGCCGCCGCTCGTCAGCACGAGCTCGACCCCGCGCTTGTCGTCGGCGCACTGCTCGCGCGTGACCCAGCCGCGGTCCTCGAGCCGCTTGGCCGTGTGGGTGAGCCGGCTGCGCGACTGGACCACCATGGCCGCGAGCTCGGACATCCGCAGCCGGTGGTTCGGGCCCTCCGAGAGCATCGAGAGGATCTCGTACTCGCTCAGCTGGATTCCGGCGTCACCGAGCGCGTCGTCGAGCGCGCGCTCGAGCAGCCGGGTCCCCCGCAGGATCGCCCGCCACGACGCCTGCTCGGCATCGGTCAGCCACCGCACGTCGTCATCCCCTGTGCCTGCCATGTCACCTCCCTGCGACCTCACTGAGATCGTAGTGGCGTCAGGCCAGCCAGTCGGCGACGTCGAGGGCGAAGTAGGTCAGCACGACCTGTGCGCCCGCCCGACGGATCGCGGTCAGCGACTCCAGCGCGGTCGCCCGCAGGTCGATCCAGCCCTGTGCGGCGGCAGCCTGGATCATCGAGTACTCCCCCGAGACCTGGTATGCCGCCACCGGCACCGACGCGCGCTCCGCCGCGGCGGCGACGACGTCGAGGTAGCTCATGGCCGGCTTGACCATGACCATGTCGGCGCCCTCGGCGATGTCGAGGTCGATCTCGCGGATCGACTCGACGAGGTTGGCGGGGTCCTGCTGGTAGGTGCGCCGGTCGCCCTGCAGGCTCGACTGGACCGCCTCGCGGAAGGGACCGAAGAAGGCGGAGGCGTACTTCGCCGCGTAGGCGAGCACGACGACGTGCTCGAGGCCTTCGGCGTCGAGGGCCTCGCGGATGACGGCGACCTGGCCGTCCATCATTCCCGAGGGCGCGACGACGTGGGCGCCGGCTCGCGCCTGGGCGACCGCCATCTCGGCGTAGAGCAGGTTCGTCGCGTCGTTGTCGACCCGGCCGTGCTCGTCGAGCACGCCGCAGTGGCCGTGGTCGGTGAACTCGTCGAGGCACGTGTCGGCCATGACGACGAGGTCGTCGCCGACCGCGTCGCGCACGGCCCGCAGCGCGAGGTTGAGGATGCCGTCCTCGGCGATGCCGCCGCTGCCCGTCGGGTCCTTGTGCTCCGGCACGCCGAAGAGCATGATCCCGCCGAGGCCGGCGGCGACGCAGCGGCGGGCGACCCCGACGACGCTCTCGAGCGTGTGCTGCTCGACGCCGGGCATGCTCGTGATGGGACGCGGCTCGGTGATCCCCTCCGCGACGAAGACGGGCAGCACGAGGTCGCGCGGGTGCAGCCGGGTCTCGGCCACCAGGGCACGCAGGGCCGCGTTCTGGCGCAGGCGACGAGGACGCTCGATCATCGCGCCGACCTCAGCGCGCGCGCCGGCGCGAGGCCGGCCGCTTGTCGCTCGGGCGCTGGACCCGCTGACCGGCCTCCGCCGCCGCGACGGCGAGCCCGACGCCGTGGCCGGCGAGGGCGTCGACGAGACCGAGGGCCGAGGCCTCCTGGGCGAGCACGTCGACCCGGAGGCCGTGCTCCTGGGCCGTCTTGGCCGTGGCCGGCCCGATGCAGGCGACGACCGTCGCGGTGTGCGGCTTGCCGGCGATGCCGACGAGGTTGCGCACCGTCGAGCTCGACGTGAAGAGCACGGCGTCGTAGTCGCCGCCCTTGATGGCGTCGCGGATCGGGGCGGCCGGCGGCGCGGCCCGCACCGTGCGGTAGGCCGTGACGTCGTCGACCTCCCAGCCCATGTCGCGCAGCCCGGCGACGAGCGTCTCGGTCGCGATGTCGGCGCGCGGCAGGAGCACGCGGTTGATCGGGTCGAGCACCTCGTCGAACTCGGGCCAGGCCTCGAGCAGGCCGGCGGCCGACTGCTCCGCCTCGGGCACGAGGTCGGGGTTGATCCCCCACTCGCGCAGGGCGGCTGCCGTGACGCCGCCGACCGCGGCGACCTTGAGGCCGGCGAAGGCGCGGGCGTCGAGCCCGAGCTCCTCGAACCGCTCGCGCACGGCGCGCACGGCGTTGACCGACGTGAAGCCGATCCACTCGTAGCGGCCCGTGACGAGACCCTTGACGGCCTTCTCCATCTGCTGCGGCGTGCGCGGCGGCTCGACCGAGATGGTCGGCACGACGTCCGCGGTGGCGCCGTAGGCGGCGAGCCGCTCGACCATCGGGCCGGCCTGCGCCTGCGTGCGCGGTACGAGGACCTTCCAGCCGAAGAGCGGCTTGGTCTCGAACCACGAGAACTCCTCGCGCAGCCCGACGTTCGGCGACACGACGGCGAGCGACACCTCGAGGGGCTCCTTGCCGCCGAAGACCGAGTCGGCCTCGCCCAGCGTCGTCGCCACCGACGACTGGCGCACCGTGGTGCCGTGGGCGGAGAGCGCGACGAGGGCGTCGGCCGGTCGACCGGCGGACCGCAGGGCGGCCAGCGCCGAGCGGATCGAGTCGGTGCTGCCGAGCAGCACGAGCGTGTCGTCGTCGGAGGCGTAGGCCGAGTAGTCGACGCCCGAGCGGTCGGCGCCGAGCACGTGCACCGCCCCGGTCGTCTTCGACGTCAGGGGCACCCCGGCATACGTCGGCCCGGCCGTGACGGCGGAGACGCCGGGCACGACGTCGAAGGTGATGCCGGCCTTGCGGCACGCGCGCACCTCCTCGACGAGCCCGTTGAAGGTCGCGGGGTCGCCGTCCATGAGCCGCACGACGAGGCCACCCGGTGCGACCGACTTCGCGGCGCGCACGACGAGCTTGGCCCGGCCGGCGTGCGTCAGCTCCTGACCCTGCTCCCCGTGCCCGGCGTCGACGATCTCGACGTCGGCGCGGGCGTGCTCGAGCACGACCTCGTCGCGGGTGATGCGGTCGAGCACCACGACGTCGGCGGCGGCGAGCAGGTCGCGTCCGCGCAGCGTCATGAGCCCGGGGTCGCCCGGGCCGGAGCCGACGAAGGCCACGCGGGCCGGCGTCGTCGAGTGCGTGGGAGTCGGAGCCGTCTGCTCGGACGGCGGGCGGGAAGGAGTCACGAAGCTTGCTCCGGTTCGTGGGTGGCGTGGTCGGATGCGGTGGAGCTGGAGGGCGCGAGGTCGGCGGCGCCGTCCTCGAGGAGGATTCGGGCGAGGTCGGCGCCGAGCGCCTCGGGCCGGTCGTAGGGGCCGACGAGGGACCGGCGCAGCTCGACGGTGCCGTCCTCGCTGCCGGCGAAGGCGCGGAGCGACAGCTCGAGACCGTCGTCGCCCTCGACGACCTCGGCGAGCGCGCCGACCGGGGCCGTGCAGCCGGCCTCGAGCGTGGCGAGGAGCGAACGCTCGGCCGTGACGCACGTGCGGGTGTCGACGTCGTCGAGCACCGTCACGGCGGCGACGACGTCGGAGCGGTCGGACCGGCACTCGACGGCGAGGGCGCCCTGACCGGGCGCGGGCAGCACCTGGATGGGGTCGAGCACCTCGGTGGCTTGGTCGAGGCGGCCCAGACGGGCGAGCCCGGCACGCGCCAGCACGACGGCGTCGAGCGCCCCCGAGGTGACGAATCCGATTCTCGTGTCGACGTTCCCGCGGATCGGCCGAATCTCGAGACCGAGCCCGAGAGCCGCCAGCTGGGCGGTGCGGCGTGGCGACCCGGTGCCGACGACGGCGCCCGCGGGCAGCTCGCCGAGCGTGAGGCCGTCACGGGCGACGAGCACGTCGCGGCTGTCCTCGCGCACCGGGACGGCGGCCACCGTGAGGCCCGGCTCGGGCGCGGTCGGCAGGTCCTTGAGCGAGTGCACGGCGACGTCGATGCGACCGTCGAGCAGGGCCCGGCGGATCGCCGCGGCGAAGACCCCGGTGCCGCCGATGGCCGTCAGCAGCTCGCCCGACACGTCGCCCTCGGTCGTGATCTCGACGAGCTCGACCTCGTGACCCGCGGCGCGCAGCCGGTCCGCGACCCAGCCCGACTGCGTCGTGGCGAGGGCCGAGCGGCGGGTGCCGAGGCGCAGCGCGGTCATGACTGGGCCCGCTTCGGCGGGATGGACACGTTGGCGACGTCCTTCGGCTCGAGGTCGAACAGCTCGCGCAGGGCGGCGGCGTAGTCCTCGCCGCTGCCCTCCATGGCGAACTCCTTGACCCGCATCGTGGGGGTGTGGAGCAGCTTCTCGACGATCCGGTGCACCGCGAGGCCGACCTCGGCGCGTGTCGTCTCGTCGAGCCCGGGGAGGCGCTGGTCGAGGCGGTCCATCTCCGAGGCGACGAGGGCCGCGGCCCGGGCCCGCAGGGCGGCGACCGTCGGCGCCACCGACTTCTCCATGCGGCGGGTCAGGTAGTCGGCGACCTCCCCGGTGACGAGCTCGCGCACACGGACCACCTGGGTCGTGTCGGCGCGGCCCTCGAGCAGCAGGCCGAGGGCCTGCAGGTCGACGAGCGTGACACCGGGGACGGGGTGCTCCCAGGTGTCGGCCGGCTCGACGTCGCGGGGCAGCGCGAGGTCGACGACGACCTGCGGACGGCCGCCGCGGCTCGCCGCGCTCTCGGCGAGCATCTCGGCCGTGATGACGTGGCCGACGGCCCCGGTGCAGGTGATGACGAGGTCGCTGGACGCGAGCACGTCGGGCAGCGCGTGCCACGGCCGGGCCTGCCCGGAGGTCGCCGCCGCGAGGCGCTCGGCTCGCTCGGGCGTGCGGTTGACGATCGTCAGGGAGTCGACGCCGGCGCGGTGCACCGTCGCCGCGGCGAGCCCGCTCATGCCGCCGGCGCCCACGACGGCGGCGCTCACCCCGGCGAGGGGCCCGAGCACGGCGGTCGCCTCCTCGAGCGCGATCTGCACGAGCGACACGCTGTGCTGGTCGATGTCGGTCTCGGTGTGCGCGCGCTTGCCGACGCGCAACGCGCCCTGGAAGAGCGCGTTGAGCGATTCCCCCACCTGGCCGCGCTGCTGCGAGGCCGCCAGCGCGTCGCGCATCTGGCCGAGGATCTGGGCCTCGCCGACGGCCATCGAGTCGAGCCCGCACGCCACGGTGAAGGTGTGCGCGACGGCCGCGTCGTCGTAGCGGACGTACAGGTGGTCGGCGAGCGCCTCGGCGCGGGCGGCGAGCGCCGCGCTCGGGTCGCCGGGCGGCAGGTCGGCCAGGGGGCGCGTGCCCTCGGCCGGCTCGATGCCGGCGGCGAGCGCGAGGGACTCACCGATGGCCGCCACCGCGGGGTGGAAGGCGGGAACGGCGGCATACACCTCGAGGCGGTTGCACGTGGAGAGCACGACGGCCTCGCTCGCGGTCGCCGAGGAGAGCACCGAGGCGGCGATGGCGCGGCTGGCGTCGGGGTGCTCCGCGAGCGCCTCGAGCACCGACAGCGGTGCGGTGTGGTGCGACAGGCCGATGACGAGCAGGCTCACGAGCTGGCCACCGCCTCGCGCAGGTGGCCCGCGGCGAGCGACTTGCGCTGCGCGTGGAAGGCCAGGATCTGCAGCTCGGTCGAGAGGTCGACCCGGCGCACGTCGACGCCCTCGGGGACCGAGAGCACGGCCGGCGCGAAGTTGAGGATCGAGCTGATGCCGGCGCCCACGAGCGCGTCGCAGACGGCCTGCGCGGCCGGCGCGGGCGTCGCGATGACGCCGATGGCGATGGCCTCGACGGCGTGGTGCGCGGGCAGCTCGGCGAGCGGGCGGATCGGCACGCCGACCACGAGCTCGTCCGCCAGGAGGGGGTCGTCGTCGTAGAGCCCGACGATGCGGAACCCCTTGGTGACGAAGCCGGAGTAGGACGCGAGGGCGTGACCGAGGTTGCCCATCCCGACGATGGCCACGGGCCAGTCCTCGGTGAGCCCGAGGGCGCGCGAGATCTCGAGGGCGAGCGTCTCGACGTCGTAGCCGACGCCGCGGACCCCGTAGGAGCCGAGGTGGCTGAGGTCCTTGCGCAGCTGGGCCGAGCGGACGCCCACCTCGGCGGCAAGCTCTTCGGACGAGACCGACAGGACGCCGTCCTCAGCGAGGCGCGACAGCGTCCGGAGGTACTCGGGAAGCCGCGCGACGGTTGCGTCGGGGATCTCTCGACGCAGTGCAGGGTCGGCGGACACGCTTGCTCACCGGCTCCTCTCAGCGAGGCGTTCGGAACGAACGCGGAGCACGTGGGGACTCGATCAGGCTAGACGTTTGTGAAGGCATGCACAAAGTTGACGGGAGGGCGTCTACCACGGCATGGGGCGGGGTAGGGAGGCAGGTCACCCCAACGCGGCTCGGAGCCGCGCCTCGTCGACCCGCCAGAAGTCGTGCCGCCGCCCGTCGACGAAGGTGACGGGGATCTGCTCCGCGTAGCGCCGCAGCAGCTCCGGGTCGTCGTCGACCGAGCGCTCCTCCCACGTGACGCCGAGCTCGCGCACCACCCGCTCGACGACGACGCGCGCGTCGTCGCAGAGGTGGCAGCCCGGCCGTCCGAGCAGGACGACCCGGGGGGCCGCGGCGCCGTCGTGCTCGATCGTCATGCCCACCACTGTAGGACGGTGGACCGCCGTGCAGGTCCTCTCGACGGTCTTCTCGGCCGGGCCCGCCGGCGACCGCGGACCGCCGTCCACGTGGTGAGCGCCACGTCGCCGGGCTCCCATCGGGCGCCGGCTTCCGCCAGACTGTCGACCGATGCGCGTCAGGACGTCGGCCCCCCGACCCCGCCCTGCCCCGGGACCGTCCCCGGCCGCGGCGTGGACGCCGCCTACCCCGGCGCCGGCCACCCCGACCACCCCGGCCCCGGCGGGCGCGGCGCCCGGCTGGCGCGCGGCGTTCGACGCGCTGTGGGCCGCGATCGCCGACGAGGGCACGCTCACCGGCGGCACCGGACCGGGGGCCGGCCGCGGCCGGCCGGGCGAGCGGGACGCCGCCGAGCAGGCCCGCATCGCGGCGCTCGTCGAGCTGGCCCAGGGCGGTGACACGGAGGCGTTCGCGCAGCTCTACGACGCCTACGTCGACACCGTCTTCCGCTACGTGCTCGTGCGCGTCGCCCACCGCCCGCTCGCCGAGGACCTCACGTCCGAGACCTTCCTGCGCGCCCTGCGCCGCATCGACTCGTTCACCTGGCAGGGCAAGGACATCGCGGCCTGGTTCGTCACGATCGCGCGCAACCTCGTCGCCGACCACGTGAAGTCGGCGCGGTTCCGCTTCGAGGTGACGACGGCCGACATGCGCGACGCCGACGAGCGCGTCGACGCCCCCGACGACGAGGTGCTGGCGCGGCTGCGGGACGAACGGCTCGTGGCGGCCATCCGGACCCTCGGCCCCGACCAGGCCGAGTGCGTGACGCTGCGCTTCCTGCAGGGCCTCAGCCTGGCCGAGACCGCCGCCGTCCTCGGCAAGTCCGAGGGCGCGGTCAAGCAGCTCCAGCTCCGCGCCGTGCGCGGCCTGCGCCGCGAGCTCGAGGGGGTGGCGCTGTGAGTCCGCGCCCCGTCGTCCGCCGCCGTATGCCGGGTGCCCCCACCGCGCGTAACCTCCCCGGTCGCCCCCTCGTTCTCAGTGGGCCGGGGGGCGACCGCGCGCGCATCGTGAACCTCGCGGGCCGTCGGCCCCGCCGCCCACCTGACCCCAGCACCTGACACACCCGCCCCCCGACCACCCGACCACCCGACCACCCGACCAGCCCGCACCGGACGCAGGAGGAGCCATGGACCTCGGCCGCACCGCCGACGCCGAGCTGCTCCAGCGCGCCCTCGACGGCGAGGCGGTCGGCGACCCCGGCATCCTCGAGCTCGTGACGGTGCTGCACGCGGTCACGGCCCTCGAGCAGGCCGGGCTCGCCCCGCGCCCGGCGTTCGTCGCCGACCTGCGCGCGCGGCTCCTCGAGGAGGGCGCGTCGCCCGCCGTGGCCACCGACGCCGGCGCGGACGCCGACGCGGGCGCCGACGCCGGCGCGGGCCGGGAGGACGGCTCGTCGGCCACGGTGTCGGTGCTGCACGTCGCCACCCGACCGCTCAAGCTGCTCGCCGCCGCGGCCGCGGCGGTCATCGTCGTCGGCGGCGCCGTCGGCGTCGCCTCCCGCTCGGCCGTGCCCGGCGACTCGCTCTACGGCGTCAAGCAGCTGCTCAACCGGGCGGCCGTCGAGATCGCCGGGTCGCGGGTCGACCGCGGCCTGACCTACCTCGCGCAGGCGCAGGAGCACGTCGACGAGGCCCGCGGCCTGCTGGACCGCGGGGCCCCGGCGCCGCACGACCTCGACGACGCGTACGACGCGGCCACCGACGCCACGCTCCGCGCACAGACCCTGCTGCTCGAGGCGTACCGCACCGAGCAGCGCACCGACGCGCTGACCGAGCTGTCGGACTTCTACACCCGGGCGGTGCCCCAGGTCGACGCGATGCGCCCCCGCGTGCCGGCCGACTCGCTCGAGTCGTGGCAGCGGCTGCGCGACACCCTCGGCGCCGGCCGGGTCGCGACGCTTCACGAGCTCGCGGCCTGCAGGACGTGCGGGGACCTCGCAGCGGCGGCCCGCCGCAAGCTGGCGACGCTGACGACGGGCGCGGCCACCCCACCCGTCGCCACCCTCGCGGCCACCGGGGCCACGCGTCCGACGCCGCCGCGGACCGCGCCGGGCGCCGGCGCGACGGCCGCACCCACCCGACCGGGTGGCACCCGCCCGCCGACCGGCAGGCCGACCGACGCCCCCACCGGCATCCCGACAAGCACGGGCCCCGCGGGCGCCGGCACCCCCGGCGGGGTCACGGGTGGGGTCACGGGCGGCGTCACCCTGCCGGGAGCGACGATCGGCCTCCCCGGTGTCGGGGTCACGAGCTCGACCGTGGGCGCCGGCGGTGGGGGCGTCACCCTGCCCGGTGCCACCGTGAGCCTGCCGACCGTGGGCGTCACGCCCTCGACGATCCACGCCGGCGGCGGCGGGGTCACCCTGCCGGGCGTGACGGTCAGCGTGCCGTCGCTGACGATCCCGGTGCCCCCGCTGCCGCTGCCCTGAGGCACGACCGCACGCGGGAGCGGCCCCGGCGAGCGACCCGTCGGCTCAGAGGAAGACGGACGTGCGGTGCATCAGCAGGCTGTAGAGCGTCTGCTGGATCGTCTCGCGCACCTGGTCGGTGAGGTCGAAGACGAGCATCGGGTCGTCGGCGGCCTCGGGACCGAAGGCGCTCGTGTCGATCGGCGGGCCGAACTCGATGAGCCACTTGCTCGGGAGCGGCACGAGCCCCAGCGGCCCGAGCAGCGGGAACGTCGGGGTGATCGGGGCGTACGGCAGCCCGAGCAGGCGCGCGACGGCGGGCATGTCACCGAGGATCGGGTAGATCTCCTCGGCCCCGACGATCGAGACGGGGACGATGGGCACGCCGGCGCGCAGGGCGGCGGAGACGAAGCCGCCGCGTCCGAAGCGCTGCAGCTTGTAGCGCTCGGTGAACGGCTTGCCGACGCCCTTGAAGCCCTCCGGCCACACCCCGACGAGGGCGCCCTTGCGCAGCAGGCGCTCGGCGTCGGTGTTCGCCGCGAGCGTCGTGCCGGAGCGGCGCGCCATGGTGCCGACGAACGGCGTCGAGAAGACGAGGTCGGCGCCGAGCATGCGCAGGTGACGGTGCCGCGGGTGCTCGTCGTAGACGGCCACCTGCGTCATGAGGGAGTCCATGGCGATCGTGCCGGAGTGGTTGCCGACGACGAGCGCGCCCCCGACGTCGGGGACGTTCTCGATGCCGCGCACCTCGACGCGGAACCACTTGCGGTAGAGCGGTCGCAGCAGCGGCAGGTGGACGTTGACGGTGTAGTCCTCGTCGAAGCCGAACTCGTCGACCTCGTAGTCGCCCGAGAGCCGGCGCCTCAGGTAGGCGAGCGACTCCGCCACCTGGCGCTCCACGTCGTCGGCCGGCACGCCCGCCGTGGTGGCAGCCGCCCGCAGCACGTTGACGGCGAGCTCGACGAGCTCGGCCGGCCCGGGGCGGGTCTGCGTCGAGGACTCCACGCCGCCACGCACGGCACCGACGAGCTGCTCGGCGCGCGCCTGCAGCCCGCCCGGCAGGGCCCGCTCCCAGCCCGGTGCGTCGTCGGAGGCCGGATGCCGGGTGGCGGCGGGTGCGGCGGGCGCGTCGTCGGCGTCGACCTCGACGGGCGGCACCGCCCGTAGCCGGGCCGGCTCGCCCGACCCGGCGCGCCGGGTGGAGCGGATCGCGGCCCGGCTCGGGCGGGCCCGCTGCGACGGCTCGGGCGACGACTCGAGCGACGACTCGGGCGACGACCCCGTGGTCGTCCCGGGGGCGGGGGTCTGCGCCGGCTCGGGGGTCGACGTCGGTGCGGTGCTCGGCCGGGGGTCCGGGGTGGGCCGGGGCTCGGGCGTGGGCACGGGCTCCGGGCTCGGGACGGGCTCGGGGGTCGGCACCGGCTCGCGGGTCGGCACCGGCTCGGGCGCCGGCCGGGAGTCCGGGGCGGCACCGGCGGCCTGGCGCCGGGCGACGCTCAGCTCGAGCGGGCCGGTGGCGATGAGCGGCGTACCGCTGCGGCGGCGCCGCTCGCCGGAGGCCCGGTCCGCCCCCGCCGCGAAGGCCCCGCGCGCCGCCGGGCGCCTCGGGCTCGTGGTCGCGGAGGTCTTCGTGGCGGCGCTCCTCGTCGCGGCGGCCTTCGTGGCGGCGCTCTTCGAGGCCGCGGCCTTCGTCGCGGCGGCCTTCGTGGCGGCGCTCTTCCTCGCGGCGCGCTTCGCCGGCGGTTTCGACGCCGACGTCGTCGCGCTCCCCGAGGCGGCCTTCGTCGTGGCCGTCGACGCCGGGCTGCCGGTCGTGGTCCGGCTCGGAGCGGCCCCCTTCGCGGCGGCCTTCTTCGCGCCCTGGGCCCCGGACGGGGCGCCCTCTGCCGCGGCCTTCCTCGTCTTCTCGGTGCGGCCCTTCGCCGCGGCCCGCCGAGGCACGGCGGTCTCGGACGCGTCGGGCGCTGGCGTACGCGGGTCGGTGCTCACGGCTGGATCCTGTCGAAGACACGGGAGAGGGCGGCAGCGGTGCCGCCGGCGGCGTCGCTGACGACCTCGCCGACGCCGTCGACGCCGGGCACGGCAGGGCGTAGGTGCCGGGCGTAGTCCTCGAAGGCGCCCCGGGTCGAGTAGTGGGGCTCGAACTCGAGCACGGCCCGCATCCGGGTCGTGTCGAGCCCGCGCCCGAAGGCGAGGAAGGTCAGCTGGTCGGACGAGAAGTCGGCCAGGCCGCTGCGCTTGACGACGTTGCCGAGCAACCCGGCGGCGGCGAGGGGCACCGGCATCACCGGCCGGCGGGCGATCGCCGCGCACTGGGCGACGGTGAGGAAGCCGTCGCCCGCCACGTTGACGATGCCGACGGCCGGGCCGGTCGTCGCGAGGATCATCGCCGCCGTCGCGTCGTCCTCGTGGAGGAACTGCACGCGGGCGTCGTAGCCCAGCGGCACGGGCACGACCGGCAGCGCGAAGTAGTCGGTGATCGCCGTGTGGATGTCGGGCCCGACGACGTTCGCGAGGCGGAGCATCGTGATCTCGACGTCGGGGCGGCGGCGCGAGAAGCCGCGCACGTAGCCCTCGACCTCGACCGAGTCCTTGCCGAACCCCGTGCGCGGCAGCGTCTTGGGGTTCATGTCCTCGCTGAACATCGCCGGGTCGCGCGGCGACGAGCCGTAGACGGAGGCCGAGGACTTAACCACGAGGCGCTGCACCGACTCCGACTTCTGGCACGCGGCGAGCAGCTGCATCGTGCCGATGACGTTGATCTCCTTCTGCGTCACCCGGCCCCCGGTGTCCTTGGGCGTCGCGATGACGTTCATGTGCACGACGGTGTCGACGTCCGACTGCGCCATGATCCGGCCGATCATCGGGTTGCGGATGTCGGCGCGCACGAACTCCGCCCGGCCGATCGAGTGCTTCGGCGGCACGACGTCGACGCCGAGGATGCGCTCGATGGTGGGGTCGGTGGAGAGGCGGCGGGCGTAGAGGCCGCCGAGGTGGCGCGAGACCCCCGTGACGAGGACGATCCTGGCCATCCGGCTCCTCCTCATCGTCGGTCGCCGCGGGCACGCTCGTGCCCGCGCCTGCGCGTCGGGCGGAGCAGGCCGCGCTCCCCCGCACGTGCAGCCTACCGACGCCGGCCGGCATCCGTCGTCGGGCGTCCCCGGGGATGTGTCAGGCGTCTCGCCGGGAACGCGAACGACCCCCACCGGTCGGTGAGGGTCGAGAGCGAGCGGGGCGGAGCCACCGCACCTGATCTGGTCAGGTCACTTCTTGTTGCGGCGCTGGTGACGCGTCTTGCGCAGCAGCTTGCGGTGCTTCTTCTTGGCCATCCGCTTGCGCCGCTTCTTGATGACAGAACCCATGTTTGTCCTCGCCGTGTGTCTGATCGTGAGTGAGCTGATGTCGACCTGCGTCGACACATCACCGCGAGGGTAGGTCGAAGTACACGAGCCGAACAGGGTCACCAGAGTAGCGCCTGCCTGCCGAGACCCCAAAAGTCGAGCCCCCACGCCGCACGTCGAGGGGGCGGCCACGACCCGATGGTCGTGACCGCCCCCTCGTGCGCACCGCGAGTGCTCACGCGGTGTCGATGTACGACGTCTGCAGGTAGGTGTGCACCGCGTCCTCCGGAACCCGGAAGGAGCGGCCGACGCGCACGGCAGGGAGGTCCCCACCGTGGACGAGCCGGTAGACCGTCATCTTCGACACCCGCATGATCGAGGCGACCTCGGCGACGGTCAGGAACCGCACCTCGGCGAGCTGGCGCTCATTCGACATGTGTAACCCCGATCTTCAGTGGTCGCACCCGCGCGTCGACGGCTTCCCCTCCGGCGAAAACTGCACGCAGGTGCAAGAAGCAACATTAGGGGCAGATGTGACTGGAGGGGAAGCGATGAGGACAATTGTCGGCACGGATGCAAGCCGACACGCCGCAGGACGCCGCGCCGATCAGGGCGCCAGTCGGTTGAGGTCGCGAGGGAAGAGCGCCACCTCGCGGACGTTCTCGGCCCCCGTCAGCCGGGCGACCCACCGCTCCAGCCCGATGGCGAAGCCGCCGTGCGGCGGCATGCCGTGCGCGAAGGCGTCGAGGTAGCCACCGAGCACCGCCGGGTCGGTGCCCGTCCGCTCGAGCGCCGCGGCGTAGTCGGACGGCCGGTGCAGCCGCTGCCCACCCGTCGTCAGCTCGAGCCCGCGGAAGAGCAGGTCGAAGCTGTTCGAGTAGCGGCCGACCTCGCGCCGCGGGTCGTCCGCGTCGCACTCCGGCGGGGGCGGGCCCTGGGGGTGGGTGTAGAACGGCCGCTTGGCCATCGGGTAGCCCTCCACCGCAAGGAAGTCCGAGCCGTGTGCCGTCCTGGCCCACTCGCTGAGCTGCCGCTCGTGCGCTGGGCTGAGGTCGGGCTCGTCCGGGTCCGCCCCCACCATGGCGAGCGCGTCGCGGAAGTGGATGACGGGGAACTCGTCCGGGACGCGGGGCAGGTCGACGCCGAGCAGGGCCACGGCCTCCGCCGCCTCCGTCCCGATGGCGTCCACCATCCCGGCGATCGCCTCCCGGAGCACGGCCAGCACGTCGCGGTGGTCGCGGACGAAGCCCAGCTCGGCGTCGAGCGACGTGTACTGCGCGAGGTGGCGCACCGTGTCGTGGGGCTCCGCCCGGAAGACCGGGCCCACCTCGAAGACGCGCTCGAAGACCCCGACGAGCATCTGCTTGTAGAGCTGCGGGCTCTGGGCGAGGTAGGCCGTGCGGCCGAAGTAGTCGACGGTGAAGACCGTCGACCCCGACTCGGTGGCCGTGCCGACGAGCTTGGGCGTCGCGATCTCCGTGAACTCGAGCGCCCCGAGGGCAGAGCGGAACCCGCGCATCGAGGCGCTGGCGATCTGCCACGCCGCGCGGTGGCGCGGGTGGCGCAGCGTCACGGCCGCGTGGTCGAGGTGCGTCGGCAGGCCGGCGCCGAAGGTCGGTCGCCACAGCTCGGTCGGCGGTGCGGCCGCGGGCTCCGTCAGGGCGGTCACCTCCGGCTCGACGAGCTCCGCGCCGCCGGGTGCCGACGCGTTGGCGGTCGCGGTCCCGGTCACCGAGACGACCGTCTCCTCGGGCAGCCCCCCGAGCTGCTCGACGACGGCGGGGTCCTTGACGACGACCTGCGCCAGACCGGAGCGGTCGCGCAGCACGAGGAACGTCACGTGGGCGAGCACGCGTCGCCGGTGGATCCAGCCGGCGAGCGCGACGCGCTCACCCGGCGTGACGGACCCGAGGTCGCGGGCCAGCACGCGCGGAGCGGTGGCCGTGAGTTGGGTTGGTTGCATTCCGTTCACCTCCAGAGGGATTGACGCCCCGGAGGTGTGGGCGATGGGGAATGTCGCTGTGCCACCACACCTTCGCCACCGCAGATCGCGGGCGGCCTTTGGTCGTGCTCGGCTCAGGATCGTCAGGCCCCTCGTCGCCGTGACGGTCATGCTAGGAGACGTCGAGCGCCGGCGTCCAACGGATTGGCCGGGCCGACGTGCCGACCTCCCGACCTGCCGACGCGCCGGCGGAACCGGGTCAGTCGAAGTGGACGTCGAGCCCGTGGAGCGGGAAGACGGCGGTGCGGGTCGCCATGACGGCCCGGTCGACCTCGCTCGCCGGGTCGTAGCCCATCTCCCAGGACCGCCACCACAGCGGACCGTCCTCGGCGGTCAGGTCGCCCATCCGGCGTGGACCGGGGCGGCCGAAGAGCTGCTCGACGTGCGCGCGCCAGGCCTCGGGCACCTCGACGCTCGTCCGGATCGGCTGGTGCGCGGCGATGGCGGTGACGTGGGTCCACGTCCGGGGCACCACCGACACGACCTCGTAGCCGCCGCCGCCGAGCGCCACCCAGCGCCCGTCGCAGACCTCGTGCGCGAGGCGGTGGAGCGCGTCGGCCGCCGCCCGCTGGGCGTCGACGGTGACGGCGAAGTGTGCGAGCGGGTCCTCCGCGTGCGTGTCGCAGCCGTGCTGGGTGACGAGCACGTCCGGTTTGAAGGCGCGCACGACGGGCATGGCGACGGCGTGCAGGGCGCGCAGCCAGCCGGCATCCCCGATCCCGGGCGGCAGCGCGACGTTGACCGCCGTCCCCTCGGCGTCCGGTCCCCCGATGTCGGTGGGCCACCCGGTGCCGGGGAAGAGCGCCCGGCCGGTCTCGTGCACCGACACCGTGAGCACGCGGGGGTCGTCCCAGAAGATCCGCTCGACGCCGTCGCCGTGGTGGACGTCGACGTCGACGTACGCGACGCGCTCGGCGCCGTGGTCGAGCAGCCACTGGATGCCGACCGCGATGTCGTTGTAGACGCAGAAGCCGCTCGCCGCCCCCGGCATCGCGTGGTGGAGGCCGCCGGTGAAGTTGACGGCGTGCGCCGCCTCGCCGGTCCACACCGCGCGGGCGCTGTCGACCGTGCCGGAGACGACGCGCGCGCTCGCGTCGTGCATGCCCGCGAACGCGGGGTCGTCCTCGGTGCCGAGGCCGTATGCCGGGTCGGCCGTTCGCGGCTCGTCGGACGCCGCGCGCACGGCCGCGACGTAGTCGGCGTCGTGCACGGTCGCGAGGAGGTCGTCCGGGGCCACCTGGGCACCGACGACCTCGACCCCGGCGGCGTCGAACACCCCGAGGGCCTCGCAGAGCCTCGCCGTGAGGTCGAGGCGCACGGGCGCCATCGGGTGCGTGGGGCCGAAGTCGTACCTCGTGAACGAGGTGTCCCAGACGACCCGGGCCTGAGTTGGCATGATGATGACGCTATCGCGGAACCGCGCCCGTGACCGACGGAGGTAGAAACCATGGCCCGCAACCGGCTCTTCGACGACGACGTGATCGTCATCGGGCTGGGACGCTTCGGCTCGGCCGTCGCGCTCGAGCTGACGCGACTGGGGCACCGGGTGGTCGCGGTCGAGCGCGACAACGCCCGCGCCGAGACCTACGTCAACAAGGTGGCCAAGGTCGTGCACGCCGACATGTCGCAGGCGACGGCCATCGACATGATCCGCGACGCCGAGCCGAAGATCGCCATCGTCGGCATCGGCTCGTCGATCGAGTCGTCGGTGCTCGCGGCCGCGAACCTCGTCGACGCCGGGGTCCCCTCGATCTGGGCCAAGGCGCTCTCGCCCGAGCACAAGCGGATCCTCGACCGCATCGGCGTGCACCACGTCATCTCGCCCGAGGCCGACTCGGGCCGGCGCGTCGCCCACCTCGTCAACGGCAAGATGCTCGACTACATCGAGTTCGACGACGGCTTCGCCATCGTCAAGCTGAAGCCGCCGAGCGAGACGATCGGCTTCACCCTCGAGCAGAGCCAGATCCGGCGGAAGTACGGCGTCACCGTGGTCGGGGTCAAGGCCCCCGGCGAGGACTTCACGTACGCCGTGCCGCAGACGAAGGTGTCGGCGCACCACATGCTCATCGTCAGCGGCCCCACCGAGCTCATCGAGCGGTTCGCCGCCCGGCCGTGAGGCCGGCCGGCGGCGCGGCGGGGGTCAGAGGCGCAGCTGCGGCCCGGAGTCGTTGCCCAGGGGAAGCACCATGGCGACCTCCTCCTCGCCGTCCTCCTCGCTGACGACGCCCATCGGGCGGCGGTAGTCGGTCGGGCGGAAGCCCATCCCGCTCGCGAAGGCGACCGCGCGGCCGTTCTCGGTGCCGACCCAGTAGACGAGGTGCGAGTGCCCGCGCTCGGCCGCGAGGGAGGCGCTGTCCGTGACGAGGCGCGTCGCGACGCCGGACCCGCGGGCCTCGGGACGCACCCAGAGGCCGAAGAGCTCGCCGGCCACGCCCTCGCTCGCGCGGGCCACGCCGACGCTGACGACCCCGACGGCCTCACCCTCGCGCTCGGCCACCAGCCGCGCCGACCGTTGCATGCGTTCGCGCCAGAGCGACTCGTCGAACGACTCCTCCTCCTCGACGCTGGCGGCGAAGGCCTCGGGGGATTCACGCAGTGCGGCGAGCCGGACGGAACGGTAGTCCTCCCAGTCGTCCTCGCCGAGGGGACGCACGGTGATGTCGGTCATGGGGTCCACCTTCGCATGACAGGCCCTCGCGCCGCACCAGCGCACCGGTGAACGTTCGGGGCACGGCCCCCCGCGGACCCCCGTGGCCTCCGCGCGGCCACCCGGTGGGCCCGGCCGTCAGGACCGGTGGACCATCTCGACCTCGTGGAGGTCGGGGCGGCGCGGGTGGGCGTGCACCGCCCCGGTGCGCACGAAGCCGCACCGCTCGTAGAGGGCCGCAGCCGCCGTGTTCGAGCTCGTCACCTCGAGCACCACCTCGGACTTGCCCCGGCGACGGGCCTCCTCGAGGACGGCGTGCACGAGCGCCTCCCCCACACCGGTCCCCCGCGCCCGGGGCGCGACGTACATGCCGAAGAGCGTTGCGGTCGTGGCTCGTTCGGGTTCCCAGTGCGAGCCGAGCCCGGCGCTGCCCACCACGCCGTCGGCGTCGCGGGCCTGCACGAGCCAGGCGCCCTCGATGCGCTCGCGCCAGTCCGCCTCGTCGTAGACGGCCTCGTCGGCGTGGGTGAACCAGAACGCGTCCGGCGCGTCGCGCAGCATCTCGAGCCGCACGTCGCGATGCGACTCCCAGTCGTCGGGCGAGAGCGGGTGCAGGTGGAGGGCGGCGTGCTGTCCGCGCGGGGGTGGCTCGGCCATGCCCCTACCGTGCCCTCAGACCTGCCCGGACGCCAGCTGCTTCGAGCGCGCGGCGGCGGCCTCGATGGCGGTGACGAAGGCCGCCCGCACCTTGTGGTCGTCGAGCTGGCGCAGCGCCGCGACGGTCGTGCCGCCGGGCGAGCTCACCTGCTCGCGCAGCACGGTCGGGTGCTCGTGGGTCTCGGTGAGCATGGTCGCGGCCCCGTAGAGGGTCTGCACGACGAGCTCGGTGGCCGTCGCGCGCGGCAGCCCGAGCACGACGCCGGCCTCGATCATGGCCTCGACGACGTAGAAGATGTAGGCCGGACCGCTGCCCGAGATGGCGGTCACGGCGTCGAGGTGCTTCTCGGGGAGGCGCACGACCTTCCCGCACGAGCGCAGCAGGGCCTCGGCCTCGGCGAGGTGGGCTTCCGTGCAGTGGCTCCCCGGCGAGATGCCGGCCATCCCCTGGTCGACGAGCGCCGGCGTGTTCGGCATGACGCGCACGACCGACGTCCCTGCGGGCAGCCGCGACTCGAGGAACTCGGTCGTGATGCCGGCCGCGAGCGAGACGACGGTGTTGCCCGGCGCGACGTGGTCGTGGATCTCGTCGAGCAGGGCTGCCATGTCCTGCGGCTTGACGCAGAGCACGAGGGTGTCCGCCGCGTCGGCTGCCTCCGCGTTGGGCAGCACCCGCACGCCGTGGCGCTGCGCGAGCGCGTTGACCTTGTCGGGCGTGCGGCCCGTGACGACGAGGTCGCCCGGGGTGCGTCCCGACCGGACGAGGCCCGAGACGAGCGTCTCGCCCATCACCCCGGCACCGAAGATCGCCGTCGTCGTCACCGCCGCTCCCCCGTTCAGCTCTTCGTCGCGACGCCGCGGAGGAAGAACATGACGTTCGCCGGCTTCTCGGCCATGCGGCGCATCAGGTAGCCGTACCACTCCTGGCCGTAGGGGATGTAGACGCGCATCTGGTCGCCACGGTCGGCGATCCGCTTCTGCTCCTCGGGCCGGATGCCGTAGAGCATCTGGTACTCGAACGAGCGGGGGTCGCGTCCGGCCTGGCCGGCGAGGGCGCCGGCGATCTCGACGAGCCGCGGGTCGTGCGAGGCCACCATGGGGTAGCCCTCCCCCTGCATGAGGATCTTGAGGCAGCGCACGTAGGACTTGTCGACGTCCGCGCCCGCCTGGAAGGCGACCGACTCGGGTTCCTTGTAGGCGCCCTTGCACAGCCGCACGCGCGACCCGGCGTGGGCGAGGTCGCGGCAGTCCGCCTCGGTGCGGTAGAGGTAGGCCTGCAGCACGGCCCCGACCGTCGGGAAGTCGGCCCGCAGCTCGCGCAGGGCGTCGAGCGTCAGGTCGGTCGTCGTGTGGTCCTCCATGTCGAGGGTCACCGTCGTGCCGGCCTGCTGCGCGAGCTCGCAGATCTCGCGCGCGTGGTCGAGCGCGATGGCGTTGCCGTCGCCGGGCAGCGCCTGGCCGAGGGCGCTCAGCTTGAGCGACACCTCGACGGCGCCGTGCTCGGTGAGCCCCTGGTCGCGCAGCGCGGTGAGCAGGCCGACGTAGGCGTCGCGGGTGTGGCGCGCCTGGGAGATGTCGGTGGTGTCCTCGCCGAGGTAGTCGATGGTCGAGAGCCGGCCGGACGCGGCGATCTCGGAGGCGGCGCCGACGACGTCGGCCCGCTCGGCCCCGGGCACGAAGCGCCGGACCACCGAGCGGGAGACGGGCGCCTTCTCGATGACGTCTCGGATCTTCTCCTGCTTGCTCAGCTGCAGCAGGGAGTTGCGCAGCAGGTCGCTGGCGTCCACGGGGGCCTCCGGTGGTGTGGGAGATGTCGCTGGGTCGGGTGGCGGACGGTCGTGCCGTGCCGCCCGGCAAATCTACCGCCGTGCCCGCACGACGGTGGAGCGCCACGTCTCGCGCCCGCCGCGCACTCCCCGGAGACGGCCGACCATGGGGCAGACTCCCCCCATGCGTGGAGACACCGAGGCGGAGCCCGCCGCCGGGCCGCCCGCCCGTGCGTCGTCGGACGAGCCCGTCGGGGACGGGTCGCACGTGCCCGCCGACCCGGCGCCGCGCACGCTGCCCGCGCTCGACGTGCTCGGCGAGGGCCTCGGCGCCGCGGCCACGGTGCTGCGCGCCAACGCGGTGGCCGCCGGTCTCGACGCCACGGTGCCGACCTGCCCCGGCTGGACGGTGCGCGACCTCGTGGCGCACCAGGGCATGGTGCACCGCTGGGCCGCGAGCCACCTGCGGCGCTCGCCGGTGACCGACACCGCCGCGCTCGAGCAGGCAGGGCGTGGCTCGGCCGACCTGCTCGGCTGGTTCGACGAGGGCGCCACCGACCTGCTCCAGGCCCTCGTCGACGCCCCGGACGACCTGGCGGGCCGGCCGTTCCTGCTCGACGCGCCCGCCCCGCGCCTCTTCTGGGCCCGTCGGCAGTGCCACGAGACGACGATCCACGCGGTCGACGCGCTCGCCGCGCGCCTCGGGCGCCCGCCCCGCGCCGAGGAGACGTGGATCCGCCCGGCCGTCGCGCTCGACGGCATCGACGAGCTGCTGACCGGCTTCGTGCCCCGCCCCCGCCAGGGCGTCACGCACGACCCGGGCCTGCGCGTCGTCGTCGCCCCCGACGCGGCGGGGCGGGCGTGGCTGCTCGAGCTCGCCCCGGACCGGCCTCCTGTCACGACCCGTCTGGCCCGCTCACCGGGCGACGCGTCGCCGGAGGCGGACGCCGTCATCACCGGCGGGCCGGTCGAGGTGCTGCTCCGGCTGTGGAGCCGGGCCGGCGAGCCACGGGACGCCGTCGAGCGCTGGTGGGCCGACACCGTGACGGTGGCGTGGTGAGCCAGGGCTTCGGTCGCGCGGTGCAGTCCGCGATCTACGGCGCCGGCGCCCTCGGGAGGCGTCCCGCGGTGCCGACGGACCACGACCGGCTCGAGACCGAGGCCCGCAAGGCCATGTCCCGCAGGGGCTTTGCCTACGTGGCCGGCTCGGCGGGGTCCGAGGCCACCGCGCGCGCCAACGTGGCCGCCTTCGACCGCTGGCAGGTCGTGCCCCGCCTGCTCGTCGACACGACGGAGCGCGACACGGGCGTCGAGCTCTTCGGGAGACGGCACGAGAGCCCCTTCCTCGTCGCGCCGGTCGGCGTCCTCTCCGCGGCGCACGCCGACGCCGACCTCGCCGTCGCGCGCGGTGCCCGTGAACAGCGCGTCACGCAGGTGATCAGCACCCAGGCGTGCGCGCCGATGGAGCGCATCGCCGAGGAGCTCGGCGGCTCGGGCCACTGGTTCCAGCTCTACTGGAGCAGCGACGACGACCTGGCGGCGAGCCTCGTCGCCCGGGCCGAGGCGTGCGGCAGCGAGGCCCTCGTCGTCACCCTCGACACGGCATACCTCGGCTGGCGACCGCGCGACCTCGACCTCGGCCACCTCCCCTTCGCGCGCGGTGAGGGCATCGCGCAGTACACGTCCGACCCCGTCTTCCGGGCCCGCGTCGCGGCGAAGGTCGCAGCCCGCTCGACCGAAACCGCGCCATGGCGCACTTCCAGCCGGGCAACGGGCCCCTCGCCGGCCGCAACCGCGCCACGGCGCACTTCCAGCCACGGCGCGGGCGGGCCGGGCGCGCCGGGTGGCTCGGGCACGCCGGCGGCGCGGCCCCGGCCGACACCGGCGGCCCTGTCGACCCTGCTCGCGCTGAGCCGCAACCACCCCGGCCGCACGCGCGCCAACCTCACGGACCCCGCGCCGCGGGCGGCCGTCGAGACCTTCCTCGAGGTGTTCAGCCGCCCGGCGCTCACCTGGGACGACCTGCCGAGGCTGCGGCAGATGACCAGCCTGCCCATCGTGCTCAAGGGGATCCTGCACCCCGACGACGCCCGCCGCGCGGTCGACGCGGGCGTCGACGGCGTCTACGTCTCCAACCACGGCGGCCGACAGGTCGACCGGTCGGTCGCCGCGCTCGACGCCCTGCCCGGCGTCGTCGAGGCCGTCCGCGGCGCGGGGTCGGCGGCGCCGATCATCTTCGACAGCGGGATCCGTTGCGGCGCAGACGCCTTCGTCGCCCTCGCGCTGGGTGCGAGCGCCGTCGGCATCGGTCGTCCACACGTCTACGGCCTGGCGGTCGCCGGCGCCGCAGGCGTCTCCGAGGTGTTGCGCAACCTCCGCGCCGAGCTCGACCTCGAGATGGCGCTGACGGGCTGCACCTCGCTCGCGGACCTCACCCCCGACCGCCTGCTCCACACCGCTCCGGTCCGCACCGACCACACGCGCTCCGCACCCGCCCACACCCGCCCGACCCACCCGGGAGACCACCCGTGACCGACGACCCCGTCACCACGCTCGCCGACCTCCGGGTCGTCGTCGACCGCATCGAGGGGCGCTCCGTCTGCGGCCTGCGACCGGGCGACTCCTTCACGGTGACCCGCTCGAGCGAGCTGCGCCTGCCCGAGGGCGGCCACTTCTGCCTCTACGCCCTCGCCGCGGTGCTGCCGCTCCTGCCCGCCCGGCAGCGCGCCCTCGATCCGGACGACTGGCTCGCCCGCGACTGCGAGGTGGCCTGCCCGGACCCCGAGGAGCGGCTCGTCATGCGGATCGAGAGCGGCGACGTCCGCGCGCACCGCACGGACGACCTCACGTGACCGCCACCGTCCCCCCGGGCGGCGTCCCCGGGCGCCAGGTCACCGTCGCCCTCCAGACCGACAAGACGCCGGCCGCCTACGCCACCCTCGCCCGGGCGGCCGAGGACCTCGGCTTCGACGGGGTCAGCGTCTTCGCCGACCTCGGCTTCCAGCCGCCGGCCCTCGCCCTCGCGACGATCGCCGCGGCCACCTCCCGCGTGCGCATCGGCGCGGCCTGCCAGAACCCGCTCCTCACCCACCCGGTCGAGATCGCCGGGCAGGTCGCCGCCCTCGCCCTCGCCTCGCAGGGGCGTGCCTACGTCGGCCTCGCGCGCGGCGCCTGGCTCGACGGGCTCGGGGTCGACGCGAGCCGCCCGCTCGCCCGGCTCGCCGACAGCGCCGAGATCGTGCGGCGGCTGCTCGCCGGTGACGACAGCGGCTACGACGGCGCCGTGCTCGGCCTGCCCGCGGGCGTCCGGCTGCAGTTCCCGCTGCCGCCCGAGCGCGTCGAGCTGCTCGTCGGCACGTGGGGCGAGCGGACGACGCGCTGGGCCGGCACGACCGCCGACGAGGTCAAGGTCGGCGGCAGCGCCAATCCCGACATGGCGGCGCTCGTGCGCGGCTGGCTCGGCGACGGCCCGACCCGGGTCGTCCTCGGCGCCGTCACGGTGTGCGACACCGACCGCGCCACGGCCCGCGCCCTCGCCCGCCGCGAGGTCGCCCTCTACCTCGACGTCGTCGCCGGCCTCGACCCCACCGTCACGGTCGACCCAGACGTGCGCGAGCGCATCGGCGCGGCCGTCGCGGCGGGCGACCACGACGCCGCCGGTCGCGCCGTGCCCGACGACCTCCTCGACCGTTTCGCATTCGCCGGCACCCCCGAGGACGTCGCGGCCCAGGTCGAGGCGCTCTTCGACGCCGGCGCCGACCGGGTGGAGCTCGGCACGCCGCACGGCGTCGACGCCCTCGAGGGCCTCCGCCTGCTCGGCACCCGGACGCTCCCGCGCGTGCGCGCCGCCTTCGGGGCGGGGGTCGGCGCATGACGGCCGACCGGCAGCACGCCGAGCCCGCCACCCGCCACCACGGGGACACCGCGCACGCCGTCGCGGACGACTACGTCGCGGCGCTCGCCCGCACCGACCACGAGGCGGCCACCGTCGCCGGCGTCCCGCTCGACGGGCCGCTGCCGCGCCTGTCGCCGGACGCCTACGACGACCGCCTGGCCGCCGCCCGCGCGGCCCGTTCGGCGCTCCGTGCCCTCCCGCCCGTGGCCGCGCCCGCCGGCCACCCCGACGACCCGACCGGCGCCGACGCCGCCCTCCGCCTCGTCCTCGCCGAGCGCCTCGACGCGGAGGTCGACCTCGCCGAGGTCGGCTTCACCCAGCGCCTGCTCGCGCCGCTCGCCACACCCGTCGACGCCGTGCGCGCGACCTTCGACCACCTGCCCCGCGACACCGACGACGACTGGGAGACGGTGCTCGACGCCCTCGGTGGCGTCGGGGGCGCGTATGCCGACTACCTCGCGACGCTGACCCGCTCGGCCGGGCGCGGCCACGTCGTCGCGGCGCGGCAGGTGACCGGGATCGCGGCGCGCTGCCGCCGCTGGGTCGACGACGGCTTCCACGCGGGGGTCGTGGCCGGGGCCCCCGACCACCTCCGGGCCCGGGCCGCGGTCGCCGCCGCCGAGGCCGCGCGCGCGACGGGCCGCTTCGCCGACGACCTCGAGCGCGTCCTGCTGCCCGTGGCCCCGACCGCCGACCCCGTCGGCCGCGAGCTCTACACCCGCACGGCACGCGCCTTCCTCGGCACCGACGTCGACCTGCTCGAGACGTATGCCTGGGGCTGGAGCGAGCTCGACCGGATCGCGGGCGAGGCCGACGCCCTGGCCCGGGAGCTGCACCCCGACGGCTTCGACGCCGCCGCCCGGATGCTCGACGAGCAGCCCGGCCGTCACCTCGCCCCCGCCGGCATCGAGCCGTGGCTCGCCGAGCGCGTCGCGCGGGTCGCCGACCACGTCGACGGCCGCCACCTCGACCTGCCCGCGGGCCGGCACCGGCTGCCCGAGTGCCGCATGTGGACGGCGGCCTCGGGCGTCATGTACTACGACCCGCCCGGTGCCGACCTGGCCCGCCCCGGACGGGTCTGGTGGACCGTCGACCCGGCCGTCGGGGCGCGCACGTGGCGCGAGGCGACGACGGTGCACCACGAGGGCGTGCCGGGCCACCACACCCAGATCCTCGCCGCGATGACGGCCCCCGGGCTGCACCCGTGGCAGCGCCACCTCTGCGAGGTGCACGGCCACGCCGAGGGCTGGGCGCACTGGGCCGAGGCGTGGGCCGCCGAGATCGGGCTGCTCGACGACCCGGCCGAACGGCTAGGCATGCTCGTCGGCCAGGCCTGGCGGGCCGCCCGCATCGTCATCGACCTCGGGCTGCACCTCGACCTGCCGATCCCGCCGGGCCGCGGCCGGCACGGCGGTCTCGCCGGCGGCGCCGCCCTCGGCGAGCAGGGGCGGTGGTCGGTCGACCTCGCCGTCGACTTCCTCCGCGCCGTGACGGGGCTCGGGCCGTCGATGGCGCGCTTCGAGGTCGACCGCTACCTCGGCTGGCCGGCGCAGGCCCTCGCCTTCCGCGTCGGGGCGCGCGAGTTCGAGTCGATCCGCGTGGCGGCCCGCACCTCGGCCGGGCCGGCGTGGGACGAGCGGGCCTTCCTCACCGCGCTGCTGCGCCTGGGCCCGATGGGCCTCGGCCCGCTCCGCACGCTGGGCACCGCGCTCGCGACGACGACCGGCACCCGGCGGGGTGGCGCTCCCGCGTGACCGGACGGCATACGGCCCCGGGGGGGTCGTACGCCGTCCGCTGCGCTCAGGCGTCCGCGAGACGTCGCGACGGGGCGGGGCGACCGGGACCGGTGAGCAGCTCCTCGTGGTGGTGCACGACGCGCCACGTGCCGCCGCCGTCGCGGCGCAGCACCGACGTGCAGCGCAGCACCTCGTCGAGCGAGGGGTCGGGAAAGCGCGCCGTCAGCACGTGCGTCTCCCACGCGGCGTCGTCGGCGAGCAGGCCGACGACGGGCTCGCTCGCCTCGAGCCCGACGGGCGA
This sequence comes from Terrabacter sp. NPDC000476, assembly GCF_040300125.1. Classification (NCBI taxonomy): domain Bacteria; kingdom Bacillati; phylum Actinomycetota; class Actinomycetes; order Micrococcales; family Intrasporangiaceae; genus Terrabacter; species Terrabacter sp. NPDC000476. Next base: position 167,196 of record NZ_JBEPDF010000003.1, on the reverse strand, counting down.
GGGGTAGCCGGGGTCGTTGTCGCCCCCACCTCGACCGGCCTGGAGGTCGGCCTTGGTGCGCAGCGCCGGGATCGTCGAGTCCCACATCGTGCACCCCTCGTCGAGGTGCGCCTCGAGGCGCTGCCGGTCACCGGCGAGGAACGCCTCGTAGAGGTCGGTGAGCACGTTCCACACGCGGGCCGCCTCGCCCTCGAGGGCTTCGTCGGCGTGGGTGGCTGTCCCGTCGGCAGAGGGGTCGGTCGTCATCGGGGTCCTCCGGAGGTCGGGGCGGTGAGCAGGTGCAGGTCGTCGCGGACGACCCGGCCGCGCGAGACGACGGCGCGCACCGTGCGCAGGGCCGACACGTCGACGGTGGGGTCCTCGTCGAGGACGAGCAGGTCGGCGCTGCGGCCGACGGTGACCCCGGCGGTCTCGTCGTCGACGCCGCACATCCGGGCGGGGTTCGTCGTCGAGGCCGCGAGCGCCTGGCGGGCCGTGAGGCCGGCCTCGGCGAGCAGCTCGGCCTCGCGGACGACGGCGGAGGTGCCCTCGGTGCGGTCGCCGGGCGGGATGTCGGTGCCGTTCGTCAGGGTGACCCCGGCCGCGACGAGGCGGCGGGCGCTCTCGAGGTGGTCGACGGCCACGCGGCGCGCGTTGTCGCGCGAGTGCTGCTCGAAGCCGTGCTCGGCCATCCAGTCCTGCGAGCGGGTCACGGCGAGCGTCGGCGAGACGTAGACACCGGGCTGCGCGAGCACCCGGGCCGTCGCGTCGTCGACGACGTAGGCGTGCTCGAAGCTGCGCACCCCGACGTCGACGGCGCGCCGGATCGCGCTGAAGTGCCCGGCATGGGCCACGACGTAGGTGCCGTGGTCGGTGGCCGCGCGCACGACCGCCGCGATCTCGGCGTCGCTCATCTCGGGGTCCTGCGGGCGCTCGCCGGCGTGGGCGAGGCCGCCGGTGATGAAGATCTTCACGTGGTCGGCGCCGGCCTCGAGCTCGGCGCGGGCTGCGGCCTCGAAGGCGTCCGGGCCGTCGCAGTAGACCGACCCCGAGCCCTGGCCGTGGCCGCCGGGCGTCGACAGCGCCCGCCCGCCCGCGAGGATGCGTGGGGCGACGAACCAGCCGCGGCGGTCCGCCTCGCGCAGGGTGACGTCGACGGCGTGCTGCTCGTGCACGCAGCGCACGGTCGTGGCCCCCGCCTCGAGCGCGTCGCAGGCCCGGGCGGCGGAGCGGAACGCCGTGAGGTCGGGTCGCTCCTGCTCGTCGGTGTCGACGAACGGGAAGACGATCGACAGGTGGGTGTGCACCGTGACGAGGCCGGGCGCGACGAAGCGCCCGCCGAGGTCGAGGGCGGGCTCCCCCTCGGGCGCCTCCGCGCGGACCTCGGTCACCCGTCCGCCCGCGACGTGCAGGGCGGAGGGCGCCGAGGTCTCGCCGTCGGGGTCGACGACGCGCGCGCCGGTCAGCCAGAGGTGCTCGAGGGTGGTCGTCACGAGGGCGTCCCGTCGGTGGGGTGCGTGGAGTCGGTGGGGTGCGTGGAGTCGGGCGAGGCGACGGCCGCCGCGAGCGAGGCGCTGCGCGTGTGGAGGTGGCACGCCGCGCGGTGCCCGGGAGCGACCTCGAGCAGGGCCGGCACCTCGCCGGCGCAGGGCTCGAAGGCGCGCGGGCAGCGCGGGTGGAAGCGGCAGCCCGTCGGGGGCGCCGCCGGGTCGGGCACGTCGCCCGGCAGGTCGTCGGGCAGGCCGCGGCTCGACACCGACGGGATGGCGCCGATGAGGGCCCGGCCGTACGGGTGGGCCGAGCGCGCCCAGACGTCCTCGGCCGGTCCCGTCTCGACGACCTCACCGAGGTACATCACGGCGATCCGGTCGCTCAGCTGGCGCACGATGCCGAGGTCGTGCGAGATGAACAGCAGCCCCATGTCGAGGTCGGCGACGAGCGAGGCGAGCAGGTTCGCGATCGAGGCCTGGGCCGAGACGTCGAGGGCCGAGATCGCCTCGTCGGCGACGATGAGCCGCGGCCGGGCCGCGAGCGCCCGGGCGATGGCGATCCGCTGGCGCTGGCCACCGGAGAACTCGTGGGGGTAGCGCCGGGCGAACTCCGGCGGCAGGCCGACCCGCTCGAGCAGCTCGCCGACGAGGGTGCGGCGCTCGGCCGCGCGGGGCGGGTCGTCGGTGCCGAGCTCGATGCCGTCCGCGATCTGGTCGCCGACGCGGCGGCGTGGGTTGAGCGAGGAGTACGGGTCCTGGAAGACCATCTGCATGCCGCGCAGCGACCGCGACCGCGGTCCCCGGCCCAGCGGGACCACCGGCTCGCCCTCGAAGTGCACCGATCCGGCCGCCAGCGGCACGAGCCCGAGGATCGCCTTGGCGAGCGTCGACTTGCCGCAGCCGGACTCGCCGACCAGACCGACGACCTCACCCCGCTCGACCGTCAGGCTGGCGCCCGCGACCGCTCGCACCGCCTGACCGCGACGGTGGTAGACGACCTCGGCGTCCTCGACGGTGACGAGGCTCATGCCGGGCTCCCCTCGGGACGGGCCGACGACGTCGGGGCGAACGGGTCGACGGGGCACGCGAGCAGTCGCCCGCCGCCGGATGCCGTGGGTGCCGTCGGCGCGGTGGATGACGTAGGCGCGGTGGATGACGTAGGCGCCGTGGTGGCGATCGGCACGAGCGCGGGACGGTCGGTGGCGCACGACGGCCGGGCGTGCGCGCAGCGGGGGTGGAACGGGCACCCGGGCGGCACCTGCGTCAGCCGGGGCGCCGCACCGGGGATGGCCCGGAGCGGCTCGCGGCCGGTGCCGCCGGAAGGCACCTCGTCGACGTCGGTGCTCGGCAGCGACTCGAGCAGCCCGCGCGTGTAGGGGTGGCGCGGCCCCGACAACAGGTCACCGGTGGGGCCCGTCTCGACGATCCGGCCGGCATACATGACCGCGAGGCGGTCGGTGAGCGCGCCCATGACGCCGAGGTCGTGCGTGATGAGCAGGATGCTGAGGCCCTCCTCGCGGCGGAGCCGGTCGAGCAGGCGCAGGATGCCGGCCTGCACGGTCACGTCGAGCGCCGTCGTCGGCTCGTCGGCGACGAGCAGCGAGGGCGAGCACGCGAGGGCGATCGCGATGGCCGCCCGCTGGCGCATGCCGCCGGAGAGCTGGTGGGGGTAGGCGCCGAGGGTGCGCTCGGGGTCGGGGATGCGCACCTGGCGCAGCAGCTCGACGGCCCGCTCGCGCGCGGCCGCACGCCCGGTGCGGTGGTGGTGGCGCAGGTGCTCGGTGACCTGGCGGCCGACGGTGAGCATGGGGTGCAGGGAGGTCATCGGGTCCTGGAAGACCATCGCGACCTCGTCGCCCCGCAGCGCCCGCAGCGCCCGCTCCGACATGGTGAGCACGTCACGACCCCCGACCTCGAGGCGCCCGCTCGTGCGACCGCCGTGCGGCAGCAGGCCGAAGAGCGAGAGGGCCGTCAGCGTCTTGCCGCTGCCCGACTCACCGGCGAGGCCGACGACCTCGCCGGGCCGCACGACGAGGTCGACGCCGTCCACCGGGGTGAGCCCGCCGGGCAGCTCGACCCGTAGCGACTCCGCCCGGAGCACCGGGGTGTCGCTCGGGGCAGCACTCGTGGCGCCGGTCACGGGGTCTCCCTCAGGGCTCGGGCGGTGCGGGGGTCGAGCGCGTCGCGCAGGGTGTCGCCGAGGAAGTTGAAGGCGAGCACGACGCTGAGGATGGCGAGGCCGGGGAAGACGCCGATCCACCACGCGTCGAAGTTGCGCGCGCCCTCCGACACCATGGCGCCCCACTCGGGGTCCGGAGGCTGCGCGCCGAGGCCGAGGAACGACAGGCCGGAGAGCAGCAGGACGGCGTTGCCGACCTCGAGGGCGGCGAGCACGAGGACCGGCCCGGCGATGTTCGGGCGGAGGTCGGTGACGAGGGTCCGGCGGGCCGAGGCGCCGAGCAGCCTCGTGGCAGAGACGAACTCGGCCTCACGCAGTCCGAGCAGCATGGAGCGCACGACCCGGGCGTACGACGGCCACATGACGACGACGAGGGCAAGGACGGCGTTGCGCAGACCGGGACCGAGGGCTGCGGCGGCTGCCATGGCGAGGATGATCCCCGGGAAGGCGAAGACGAGGTCGGCCAGGCGCATGACGACGGTGTCGGCGAACCCGGCGAAGTAGCCGGCGATCGACCCGAGCACCGTGCCGACGGCCGTGGCGAGCACGACGAGCAGCACCGCGAGCGGCAGCGTGATGCGGGTGCCGTAGATGATCCGGCTGAGGATGTCGCGGCCCAGCCCGTCGGTGCCGAGCACGGTCTCGCCGCCCGGCGGCAGGAGCCGCGCGAAGTCCTGGGCGTTCGGGTCGTGCGGGGCGATGAGCGGGGCGAACACGCCGACGAGCACCCAGAGGACGATGACCGTGGTGCCCACCACCGCGAGCGGACGGCTCCACGGGGACCGTGCGGCTCCCGGTGCGCGGCGCCACGGTCGGCGGCGCGGCGTGCTCGTGCCGGCCGCGCTCACGAGAGCCGGATCCGCGGGTCGATGACGCCGTAGAGCACGTCGATGACGAGGTTGATGACGACGTAGACGACGGCCACGGTCACCGAGACGCCCATGACGGCGGGCAGGTCGAGGGCGAGTGACGACTTGTAGGCGTACTGCCCCAGCCCCGGCCACGAGAAGATCGACTCGACGAGCACCGTCCCCGAGAGCAGCGACCCGAACGCGAGGCCGGACACCGTGATGATCGGCACCATCGCGGGTCGCAGGACGTGGCGCACGATGACGGTCCGGCGCGGCAGCCCCTTGGCGTTCGCGGCGCGGACGTAGTCGTTGCCGAGCACCTCGAGCACGCTCGCGCGGGTGAAGCGGGTGATGAGCCCGACGGTGTACGCCGACAGCACCAGCGCCGGGAGCAGGATGTGGTGCAGCGCCATCTGGAAGGTGAACGGGTCGTTGTCGAGGAGCGAGTCGATGAGGAGCAGCCCGGTCACCCGGGGCGAGGCGGGGTAGCCGGGGTCGAGCTGTCCGGTCGAGCTGAACCAGCCGAGCTTGACGGAGAAGACGAGCGAGGCCGTCAGCGCGAGCCAGAAGGTCGGCACCGAGACCCCCGTGAGGCTGACGACGCGGATGAGCTGGTCGGGCCAGCGGTCGCGCTTCAGCGCGGCGACGGTGCCGAGCAGCACGCCGACGACGAGCGAGATGACGATCGCGACGAGGGCGAGCTCGATGGTGGGCGGGAGGTACTCGAGCAGGTCGGTCGTGACCGGGCGCCGCGTCTGCTGCGAGGTGCCGAGGTCGCCCTGCAGGAGGTTGCCGAGGTAGGTGAGGTACTGCTGCCAGAGCGGCTGGTCGAGGCCGTACTTGGCCCGGAACGCCGCCACCGTCGCAGGGTCCTCGATGGCCCGCTGACCGAGGGCGGCCGCGGCGGGGTCGCCGGGCACGACGTGGGTCAGCAGGAAGGCGACGACCGTGATGCCGACGACGAGCAGCGCGCCGGCCAGCGCCCGGCGCGCGAGGAAGCCCCCGAGCCCGGAGGCCCGGCGGGCCGACTCGCGTCGGCCGGCCGGGCCCGCGGGCGAGGCGGGTGGTGTCGCGGCGGGTGGTGTCGTGGCGGGTGCCGTCATGCGATGCGGCTCAGCCGAGCTCGGCGACGTTGACCGACCACACGAGGTTGTAGCTGAGGTTCTTCAGCGAGTCGGACGCGAGGAAGACCTGGGCCGGCTGGATGAGGCCCATGACCGGTCCGGCGTTGAGGCCCTCCTGGAACTGCTCCATGAGGGAGGCCCGCTTCGTCTCGTCCTTCTCGGTGGCTGCCTGCTTCATGACGGCCTCGAGGGCGGGGTCGGAGCCGGCCTTCCAGTTGACGCGCTTGCCGCCGACGATGCCGCCGGGGCCGAAGGCGAGGTAGTTGCTCGCGTCCGGGAAGTCCGGGCCCCAGAGCCACACGCCGACCTGCTGCTTGCCGCCGCGCGCGAGCTCGAGCACGGTCGCGACGGGCGCCCCCTTGAGCTCGGTCTTGATGCCGATCTTGTTGAGGTCGGAGGCGATCCGCGTCGACATGTCCGTGAAGGAGACGCCGTTCTGCGTCAGGTCGGACGGGAACGAGATCTCGACCGGGGTGCCGTCGTAGCCCGACTTCGCGAGCGCCGCCTTGGCGGCCGCGGCGTCGAAGGTCGGCGCCTTGTCGTCGGGCAGCGACCCGGCGAACTGCACCGGCACCATGCCGGCGGCCCGGCGCGAGCCCTTGCCGGCGAGCTCGAGCAGACCGGAGTAGTCGATGCCGCGGCGGACGGCCTCCTGGAAGTCGGGGTTCGCCGTCCACTTGTTGACCGCGGGGTTGGCGTTCGTGAAGAGGTAGAAGGTGTACTGCGACGGCACCGACGTGGACACGACGCCGGAGCCGACGGAGGCCACCTGATCGGGCGAGAGGTCGAGGGCCAGGGCGCTCTCGCCCTTCTCGACGTTGTTCTTCTGCTGGGCGGCGTCGACGTTGCGGATGACGACGCGCTGGTAGTGCGGCTTCGTGCCTCCCCAGTAGTTGGGGTTGGCCTTGAGGACGACCTCGGTCGAGAGGCCGAAGGACTCGAGGACGTAGGGGCCCGAGCCCATCGAGGCCTTGGCGAAGGCGTCCTCGGCGGTGTCCGCGGTGGCGGCGTCCTGGGCGTCGGAGGCGCCGGCGGCCTTGGCCGCCTTGGAGTTGACGATGCCGAGCGACGGGCTCGCGAGCTTGCCGAGCAGGGCCGGGTCGTAGGTCGCCGTCTTGACGACGACGGTCTGCGGGTTCGTGGCCGTGACCGTCAGGCCGTCGGCGAGGAACGACGGGTTGCCCTTGACGTTCTCGACGCGGGTGAGGGAGAAGACGACGTCGTCGGCGGTCACCGCCGAGCCGTCGGAGAACTTCGCCGACGGGTCGAGGGTGAAGGTCCAGCTGAGGCCGTCGGCCGACTGCTCCCACTTCGACGCGATCGAGGGCACCGGCGTCTTGAGGTCGGCGCCCTTGAAGGTGACGAGGGTGTCGTAGAGGGCGCGCGCGACGATGTTGCCGGTGGGCTCGTAGTTGCGGGCCGGGTCGGCACTCTTCAGCACGAAGACGGTGTCGACGACGAGCGGCTTCGTCGACGCCGCAGCGCCGCCCGTGCCCGTCGGGGAGTTCTTCGGGGCCGGGTTGCACGCCCCGACGGCGAGCGCCAGGCCGAGGGCCAGGGGCGCGACGAGCAGCTTCTTGTTCACGAGGCACGTCCTTCTCGGGCAGTCGTCGTCAGACGATCCAGGAGCCCCGCCGCGGAGCCCGAGATCGGTCTACCACAGCGCCCCGCCGCCCAACCCGGACTGCGCGTGCGGATCTGCGGAGTCGTGCCGTCGGCACCCGGACGTCTCACGACGTGGACGACGGCCGGGCGGACGTCTGCAGGCCCGCGCTCGCCGAGGCCTCTAGAGGCGGACCCCGTTGTAGGACGGCGCGGTCCGCACGTCGACCGTGGGGGTCGGGTCGCCGCCCACCTCCCACCAGACCTCAGTCGAACCGCCAGCGGCCGTGCTCCAGCACGTGCCGACCTGGTTCTGCGGCGGGCGGTCCGCGAAGGTGCAGACCGCGTACACACCCGGGGGCACGTGCATCGTGAACGCCCCTCCGGCGACGGCCGGGTCCGCAGCCGCCTGCGCGACCAGGACGCCCTCCGCGTCGAAGAGGTTGTTGCAGCAGAGGGCGACGACGCCCGAGCTGCCCCGCGACACGGTGCCGGTGATGGTGCGGCTGCCCACGACGACGTCGCTGCGCACGTAGCGGTCGGCGAAGCCGCCGGTCGTCGACTCGGGGATGACCCAGTAGTGCACGGGCGCCGTGCTGCACCCCGTGGTCCGGCCACCGCACACCGAGGCGGGGAGGGACGGGTCGGTGAAGCTCGTGGCCGTGCCGGGGAGGGTCGTGACCGTCCCGCCCGTCGTCGTGGCGGCGGTGTTGCGCACGATCCGGACGGCCTTGAGCGGGCCGGCCGGGTTGCGCCACGTGAGCCGCACCTGCGCGTGGCCGAGGTCGTACGAGGGCGGCGTGACCGACGCGGCCGACTGCAGCCCCGTCACCACGTCGGGCCGGGTGACGACCGTGATGGTGCGGCGGGCCGAGTACGTGCGGCCGACCCTGACCCAGACGGCGAACGTGTAGGCGACGTTCGGGGTCAGGGAGGGGACGAGCGTCGTGCGGGCGGTGCGCCCGGTGACGGGGACGGCATACCCGCTCGTCGGGGAGGCCGCCGGCGTGTAGCCGCGGGTCACGCGCACGACGCCACCGCCGCCGGGGCTGTAGTAGGCCGCCGGGACGAGGTAGCTGATGGTGACCCGGTGCGCGGTGCGCTCGGTGACCGTGATGCCCGAGACGGGCGGCGGCGCGGTGGCAGCGGTGGCCGACGTCGCCGGCAGGACGGCGGTCGCGAGCGTCGCGAGGGCGGCCAGGACGACGAGCAACCTCGTGCGCAGCCTCCGAGGCGTGGTGTCGGCGTGGTGCATCGGCACTCCCCTGTGTCGGACCACCCGATGCGGCCCGGGTGGTGCTTCGCCCATCATGGACCCTCCGGCGGGCCGTCGCCCGCCCGGTCGTGCGCTCGTGGGGTGGAACCGGGTCGACGTGGGCCCGGCCGGTCGCGGAGGATCGTGGCATGCCCGCCCTCGACCACCTGACCCGCGACGCCTTTCCCAAGTCGTCGAAGTACGACGCGCGGTGGCTCGTCGACCTCGACATGGGCCCGCACCCGTTGTGGCTGCTCGAGGACCTCGCCGCCGACCTCGACCTGCGCCCGGGCATGCGCGTGCTCGACCTCGGCTCGGGCCTCGGGGCCACGTCGGTCTTCCTCGCGCGGGAGTACGGCGTCAGCGTCGTCGCGGCCGACCTCTGGGTCGACCCCAGCGCGGCCGGCGCGGTCTTCCGCAAGGAGGGCGTCGACGACCGGGTGCTGCCGATGCGCGTCGACGCCCACGCCCTGCCCTTCGGCAGCGGCTCGTTCGACGCGATCGTCAGCATCGACGCGTGGGAGTACTTCGGCACCGGCGACCACTACCCGCCCTACCTCGCGAAGTTCCTCCGCCCCGGCGGACAGCTCGGCGTCGCGACCCCCGCCCTGACGAGCGAGGTGCGCGAGCTCGGCGAGATCCCCGACCACATCGACCGCGTCGTCGGCGCCGAGACGGCCGCCTGGCACACCGCCGAGTGGCTGCGCAGCCAGTGGGCCTTCAGCCGCGCCTTCGCCGACGTCACCGCCCGCACCCAGGACGACGCCTGCGCCAACTGGCTGCTCTGGGAGCGCGCCGTCATGGAGCTCAAGGGCCAGCCGACCTCCCCCGTGCAGTCCATGCTCGAGGCGGACGGCGGCGCCTTCGTCACCTTCGCCCTCGTCACCGGGAGGGTCGCATGAGCCTGACGCCGACCGACCTCGTCCACCTCCGCCGCGCCGTCGGCCTGGCCCGCCTCGCGCTCGAGCGCGGCGACGAGCCCTTCGGGTCGGTGCTCGTCTCGGGCGCGGGCGAGGTGCTCTTCGAGGACCACAACCACGTCGTCGAGCTCGAGGCCACGCAGCACCCGGAGTTCGCCATCGCCCGCTGGGCCGGCGCCAACCTCACGGCGGCCGAGCGGGCGTCCGCGACCGTCTACACCTCGGGTGAGCACTGCCCGATGTGCTCGTCGGCGCACGCCTGGGTCGGTCTCGGCCGCATCGTGTACGCCGTCGGCTCGGACCGGTTGACCGCGTGGCGCTCCGCGTGGGGCTCGCCCGCGTCACCGGTCGCGCCCCTGTCGATCCTCGACGTCGTGCCCGGCGCCGTGGTCGACGGCCCCGCACCCGAGCTCGAGGACGAGGTGCGCGCCCTCCACGAGCGCTTCGCCCACCGAACCGACTGACCCCGCCGCCGAACCGACTCACCCCGCCACCCGGCATACGCCCCCGCCGACCCAGCCCGCCAACCCAGCCAAGGCGTAGTTGGCGCACCCCGTAGCCCCCGGACCGACCCGCCAACCCAGCCAAGGCGCAGTCGGCGCACCCCGCAGCGCCCTGATCGGCCCGCCAACCCAGCCAAGGCGCAGTCGGCGCACCCCGTAGCCCCCGGACCGACCCGCCAACCCAGCCAAGGCGCAGTTGATGCACCCCGTACCGCCCGGATCGGCCCGCCAACCCAGCCAAGGCGCAGTCGGCGGCCCTGTGGATGGCGGCGGCGCGGGCCGACCTGACTGCTCCACCCTCATTGGCATGGAGGCGCGCACCCCGAACCCGGCACCGCGGCGGAGGGCACGGCTTCGCCCACGGGGTCCACGGGCCATCGAAGCGGGGCGGCCGTTCACGAGCGAGGACGCACAGGCCTGCTCGATGTCCGAGTTCGAGCTCCGGCGGTCGCACCGGGCGCTCTTCCGCGGCGTCTACGTCGCCAAGGACGTCAGGCCCTCGCCGACGCTGCTCGCCGAGGCCGCGCTGCTCATCTCGCCACCGGGGGCCTTCCTCTCGCACCACACGGCGGCTCGACTGTGGGGCGGCGTCGTCCCGCACCATCCCGACGTGCACGTCAGCTATCCCGGGCCGCGCGCCCAGGTCACCGGAGTCGCCGCACACCGCCGCAAGCGGTCCCAGCTCGTGGTCTCCCGCTCCGGCCTGCGCGTCACGAGCCCGTTGCAGACCTTCCGCGACCTCGCGCACGTGCTCGACCTCGTGGACCTCGTCGTGCTGGGCGACTCCCTCGTCCGCCGCCACTGCTTCACCGTCGAGGAGCTGCGCACCTTCGTGGCCGGCGCCACGGGCCCGCACAGCCGGCTCGCCCGGCGAGCGGCGTCCCTCGTCCGGACGGGCGTGGACTCGGCCATGGAGACCCGCCTGCGCCTGCTCATCGTCCTCGCCGGCCTACCCGAGCCGGAGGTCGACCACCGCGTGCACGACTCCGACGGCACGCTGCTCAGGCGGTTCGACCTCTCCTACCCAGCCCACCGACTGGTCATCGAGTACGACGGTCGCCAGCACGCCGAGTCGAACGAGCAGTGGCTGGCCGACATCGGTCGGGACGAGGAGCTCGACGACTCGGGGATCCGGCGCCTCGTGATCGTGTCGAGGGACATCTACAGCGTGCCGGGACGGACGCTGGGCCGCATCACCAAGGCCATGCGAGGGCAGGGCATGTCCGTGCCCCCGCTCAACGACGAGTGGCGACGACACTTCCCCGGACGACCGGGCGACGAGGAGTCGCCGGCCTGACCCGGCACGCCCAGTCAGCCGAGGCGCGCTTCGCGGGCCCCGAGCCGGCGTTCCCGGCACGCCAAGTCAGCCACGGCGACGTTGGCGGCCCCCGAGCCGCCGTTCCCGGCACGCTAAGTCAGCCAGGGCGCAGTTCGCACGCCCGCAGCCACGCGTTCCGGCGCGCCAACTCAGCCCTGGCGGGAGTGGGGGCGGGGGGATCGCGAAGGGAGGGTCCCGGCATACGGGGTGGGCGGCAGCGGGTACTACGTGCCCGATCTGTCCGCCCACGGCGAACAGAGGCAGAACCTGAGCCGATCACGCTCAGGATGGGAACAGGACGCACCCGACCCGCGTTGGTCGGGTTGTGCTCGTCCACAGCGGGCACGGATAGCATCGAGATGTCTCTCGATCAGTCAGGAGAAGGAACATGTTCGAACGGTTCACCGACAGGGCCCGAAGGGTGGTTGTCCTCGCGCAGGAGGAAGCTCGCCTGCTCAACCACAACTACATCGGGACCGAGCACATCCTCCTGGGTCTGATCCACGAAGGCGAAGGCGTCGCCGCGAAGGCCCTCGAGTCGCTCGACATCTCGCTCGAAGCGGTCCGGGCCCAGGTCCAGGAGATCATCGGCCAGGGGCAGCAGGCCCCGACTGGCCACATCCCCTTCACGCCCCGCGCGAAGAAGGTCCTCGAGTACTCGCTCCGCGAGGCGCTCCAGCTCGGCCACAGCTACATCGGCACCGAGCACATCCTGCTCGGCCTGATCCGCGAGGGCGAGGGCGTCGCCGCCCAGGTCCTCGTCAAGCTCGGCGCGGAGCTGAACAAGGTGCGCCAGCAGGTCATCCAGCTGCTCTCCGGCTACCAGGGCGGGCAGAGCGGCGAGAAGGCCGGCGCCGGCGTCGGCCCCGGCCAGGCCGAGGGCACCCCGGCGGGCTCGCTCGTGCTCGACCAGTTCGGTCGCAACCTCACGCAGGCTGCCCGCGAGGGCAAGCTCGACCCGGTCATCGGGCGTGAGAAGGAGATCGAGCGCGTCATGCAGGTGCTGTCGCGCCGCACCAAGAACAACCCCGTCCTCATCGGCGAGCCCGGCGTCGGCAAGACCGCCGTCGTCGAGGGCCTGGCCCAGGACATCGTCAAGGGCGAGGTGCCCGAGACGCTTAAGGACAAGCAGCTCTACACCCTCGACCTCGGCTCGCTCGTGGCCGGCAGCCGCTACCGCGGTGACTTCGAGGAGCGCCTCAAGAAGGTGCTCAAGGAGATCCGCACCCGCGGCGACATCATCATCTTCATCGACGAGATCCACACGCTCGTCGGTGCGGGTGCCGCCGAGGGCGCCATCGACGCTGCGAGCATCCTCAAGCCGATGCTCGCCCGTGGCGAGCTGCAGACGATCGGCGCGACGACGCTCGACGAGTACCGCAAGCACATCGAGAAGGACTCGGCCCTCGAGCGGCGCTTCCAGCCGATCCAGGTGCAGGAGCCGACGCTGCCGCACGCCATCGAGATCCTCAAGGGTCTGCGTGACCGCTACGAGGCGCACCACCGCGTGACGATCACCGACGGCGCGCTCGTCGCGGCCGCCAACATGGCCGACCGCTACGTCAACGACCGCTTCCTGCCCGACAAGGCCATCGACCTCATCGACGAGGCGGGCGCGCGACTGCGCATCCGCCGGATGACGGCCCCGCCGGACCTGCGCGAGTTCGACGAGAAGATCGCCGCCCTCGTGCGCGAGAAGGAGTCGGCCATCGACGGCCAGGACTTCGAGCGCGCGGCCCGCGTCCGCGACGACGAGAAGCGCCTCCGCCAGGAGAAGGCCGCCCGTGAGGCCCAGTGGAAGTCGGGCGACATGGACGTCGTGGCCGAGGTGGACGAGGAGCTCATCGCCGAGGTCCTGGCTGCGAGCACCGGCATCCCGGTGTTCAAGCTGACCGAGGAGGAGTCCAGCCGCCTGCTCCACATGGAGGACGAGCTGCACAAGCGCATCGTCGGCATGGACGACGCCGTCAAGGCGCTGTCCCAGGCGATCCGCCGCACCCGTGCAGGCCTCAAGGACCCGCGTCGCCCCGGTGGCTCGTTCATCTTCGCCGGCCCCACCGGTGTCGGTAAGACCGAGCTCGCCAAGACGCTCGCCGAGTTCCTCTTCGGCAGCGAGGACGCGCTGATCCAGCTCGACATGTCCGAGTACTCCGAGAAGCACACCGTGAGCCGCCTCTTCGGCTCGCCCCCCGGCTACGTCGGCTACGAGGAGGGCGGCCAGCTCACCGAGAAGGTGCGCCGCAAGCCGTTCTCCGTCGTGCTCTTCGACGAGGTCGAGAAGGCCCACCCGGAGATCTTCAACTCGCTGCTGCAGGTGCTCGAGGACGGCCGCCTCACCGACTCGCAGGGTCGGATGGTCGACTTCAAGAACACCGTCATCATCATGACGACGAACCTCGGCACGCGGGACATCTCCAAGGCCAACATGGGCTTCTCGGCCGGGCCCGACAGCCGCTCGGACTACGAGCGGATGAAGGCGAAGGTCACCGACGAGCTCAAGCAGCACTTCCGCCCCGAGTTCCTCAACCGCGTCGACGACACCATCGTGTTCCCGCACCTCAACAAGGCGGAGATCACGCAGATCGTCGACCTCGAGATCGCCAAGCTCGACAAGCGGCTCAAGGACAAGGACATGGGCATCGAGCTCACGCCCGCGGCCAAGGACCTGCTCGCCAAGAAGGGCTACGACCCCGTGCTCGGTGCGCGCCCGCTGCGCCGCACCATCCAGCGCGAGATCGAGGACGCCCTGTCGGAGAAGATCCTCTTCGCCGAGTTCGGCTCGGGTCAGTACATCAAGATCGACACCGAGGGCGAGGGCAAGGAGGAGAAGTTCACCTTCTCCGACATGGCCCACCCGGACGCCGCGCACCGGCCGGCCGACGACCTGCCGGAGCTTCCCGAGGGTGCCGCCCTCGACGAGGCCCTCGGCGTCAACGTCACTGCCGGCCCCACCGTGCCCGACGACCAGGTCTACCCCGACGCGGGGCTGACCGGCACGGAGCGCTGAGCGCCGCACGACAGGTCGACCGGAGGGGTCGGGGACGCGAGTCCCCGGCCCCTCCGTCGTGCGCAGCCCGGGTCGTGCGAGGTGCGGGTCGTACGCCAGGGCCGCCCGTGTCCGACCGGGGTCGTATGCCGCCCGCAGCAGGAGGCGACCACGGCCCGACGCCGGGGCGCACCCTCCCCGGCGACGCTGGGTGCCATGAGCCACCACGACCCCGCCCGTATGCCGGCCGGTGCCCCCGAGCGCCCGGCCGCGCCGCCCGCCGCCTCCCCCGCCGCCTCTCCCGCCGCTTCCGGCCTTTCCGCCGCTGCCTCTCCCGACTCGCGTGACCTCGTGGCCCGCGACCTCGTCATGACGTACGGCCGCTCGCGCACGACAGGCCCGCCCGCCCTGGGCGGCGTCGACGTCACCGTCCGCGCGGGCACGAGCCTCGCCGTGATGGGGCCGTCGGGCTCCGGCAAGACGACGCTGCTGCACGTCCTCGCCGGCATCCTGCGACCGACCGGTGGCCAGGTGCAGTGGCGCGGCCGCGACATCGCCCGGATGTCCGACCGCGAGCGCACGAAGCTGCGCCGGGAGGACTTCGGCTTCGTCTTCCAGCAGGGCATGCTGCTGCCGGAGCTGCCGGCCGTGGAGAACGTCGCCCTGCCGCTCATGCTCGGGCGCGTCGGCCGGGCGGAGGCCACCGCCCGCGCCGCCGCGCTCTTCGCCCCCCTCGGGCTCGCCGGCCTCGAGAAGCGGCGCCCGGGCGAGCTCTCCGGCGGCCAGGCCCAGCGCGTCGCCATCGCCCGGGCGCTCGTCGCGCGGCCGGGCGTCGTCTTCGCCGACGAGCCGACCGGCGCGCTCGACCAGACGACGAGCGCCGAGGTCATGGCGCACCTGACCCAGCTCGCCGCGCACACCGGCGCCTCGCTCGTCGTCGTGACGCACGACGAGAACGT
The DNA here is from genome assembly GCF_040300125.1 of Terrabacter sp. NPDC000476. NCBI lineage: Bacteria > Bacillati > Actinomycetota > Actinomycetes > Micrococcales > Intrasporangiaceae > Terrabacter > Terrabacter sp. NPDC000476. The sequence goes on along the minus strand of NZ_JBEPDF010000003.1, from coordinate 152,030 downwards.
CGCCCGCTGGTGCACCGGCGTCGTCCACGTGCGCGACGGTCGCATCGCCGGGCACGGCGTGCCGGCATCCTCCCCGACCACCGCGACGGTGACCCGGTGAGGGCCGCGCTCGCACTCTGGTGGCGGCTGCGCTGCGCCGCTGCCGCCGACGACCGGCTGCCCGGCGTGCTCGCCGTCGTGTCGTTCGCCGTCGCGACGGCCGCCCTGCTCGTCAGCATCGCGGGGCTTCGGGCCTTCGAGGTGCGCAACCCGACCCCTCCCGGCGGCCTCGACGGGCCGCTGACCGACCAGGCCGCCCTCGGCAACCTCTACGTCACGCTCGCGTGGATCGCGACGACGTGCATGGTCATCCCGATCCTCACCCTCGGCGGGGTGGCCGCGCGCCTGGCCATCGCGCGGCGCGACCAGCGCCTCGCCGCGCTGCGCCTGACCGGTGCCACGTCGGGGCAGGTCACGCTGATGACGCTCGCCGAGGCGGCCGCGCAGGCGCTCGTCGGTGCCGTGGCCGGCGTCGTGCTCCACCTCGCGGTGCTGCCGCTCGTCGCCCGGCTCTCCTTCCAGGGCCGGCCGTTCGAGCTGAGCGAGCTCGTGCTCCCGCTCCCGCAGGTGCTCGCCGTGGTGGCCGCGGTGGTCGTCGTGGCCGTCGTCTCCGGGGCGTCGAGCCTCGCCCGGGTGGCGATCAGCCCGCTCGGCGTGGCTACCCGCACGACCCCGAAACGCCTCAGCGTGCTGCGGGTGCTCGTCGCCGTCGCGGCCGGCGCGGCCTGGGTGCTCGTCGTCACGCCGATGAAGGAGCCGCAGCGGATGACGATCGTGCTCGTGCTCGGCGCCATGATCCTCGCCGTCAACGCCGTCGGCCCCTGGGTCGTCATGGTCGCGGGCCGCGTCGCGGCGCGTGTGGCACCGAGCGCCGCGACGCTGCTCGCGGCCCGCCGCATCGCCGACGACCCCAAGAGCACGTGGCGCGCCGTCGGGGCCCTCGGGCTCGCCGTCGTCGTCGTCGGCTTCACGAGCCTCGCCTCCGTCGACGAGCCGAGCAACCCGCTCGAGGCCTACCTCGCCGACGACCTCGGCACGGGCGCCCTCGTGACGCTCGTCATCATCACCGTCGTCGGGGCCACCTCCACCGGAGTGGTGCAGGCCGCGCGCGTGCTCGACCAGCGCGAGCAGTACCGCTCGCTCGCCCTCGCCGGCACGAGCGAGCGCTCGCTCCACCGGGCCCGTGCCCTCGAGGTCGCCCTGCCGCTCGCCCTGACGATCGTGCTGGCCGCCGGCTTCGTGCTCGTGCTCATGCTGCCCTTCACGAACGCCATCGACACCGCGCTCGTCGTGCGGTTCGTCGTCACCTCGGCGGTGGCCGGAGCGGTCGTGCTGACCTCGGTGCTCGCGTCCCGCCCGCTCGTGCGGACGGCGTCCCGCGTGGCCTGAACCGGTCGTCTACGGTGGGGCGGTGATCTCGACGCACCGCCCCACCGCACCGGCCTCGACGGCGGCCCGCACCGCCGGGACGGCCGTCGTCGCCGCCCTCGTGCTCGCGGCCTGCACCGGCGCGACGCCGCAGGCCGGGGCGCCCGGCCCGTCGTCACGGGCCGGCACGACGACGAGCTCCTCCTCGAGCGCGCCCTCAGGGGTGACCGTGGCCGGCGCCCCCGCGGCCCTGCGCACGCTCGTGACGAGCGTGTATGCCGGCGGCGACCTCACGAAGACCGCATCGGCGAGCGCTGCGGCCGCGCTCGAGGCGCGCACCCCCACGACCGGGCCGGTCGCCGCCACGGCCAAGGTCGGCTCGTGGATGGGCACGCCCGTGGCCGTCGTGACGGCGGGCGACGACGTGACGCTCGCCGTCGGTCCGAGCTGGAAGGTCGTCGGCGGCTGGTGGCCCTCGCTCGGCGTCGCGAAGCCCAGCCTCGGCGGTGGCCCCCGCTGGGTGCTCGCGATCGGCTCCGACGCGCGGCCGGGCCAGCCGCTCGAGCGCACCCGCGCCGACGTGCTCCAGGTCATCGGCATCGACGGCAAGGGCGGCGGCGGCGTCATGGGCATGGCCCGCGACCTCTGGGTGCCGCTGGCGACCGGCGGCAAGGGCAAGATCAACGCCGCAATGGTGATGGGCGGCCCCACGGCGCAGGTCAGCACGGTCGAGAAGGTGACGGGCCTGCCCGTCGAGGGCTACGTCGTGCTCGGCTTCCCGGGCTTCAAGCAGGTGGTCGACGAGCAGGGGGGCATCCCGATCGTCATCCCGAGGACCGTCGTCGCCTCGCACGCGCGCGACCTCGTCATCAAGGCCGGGCCGCAGACCCTCTCGGGCAAGCAGGCCCTGGCCTACGCCCGTGAGCGCAAGACGCTGCCCGACGGCGACTTCGGGCGCTCGCGCCACCAGGGCGAGGTCATCCTCGCGGCCGCGGTCAAGGCCAAGCTGGCCGGCCCCATCGCGATCCCCGGCGCGCTGACCAGCTTCAGCAAGGTCGGGCGCAGCAACCTCAGCGCCGAGCAGATCCTCACCTTCTCCGCCGGGCTGCACCAGCTCAACCCGCTGCAGGTCGGCCGGGGCGTGGCCAAGGGCGCGTTCGGCTGGGCCGGGCAGCAGTCGATCGTCGTGCTCGGCGCCCAGGCGCGCAGCCTGTTCCGGTCCTTCCGTGACGGGAACCTCTCGTGACCGCCGGCACCCCGGTGATCCGGCGCGCGCGCACGTCGGACGTCCGCGGCATCCGGGCCCTCGTCGCGCCGCTCGCCGAGCGGCGGGTCCTGGTGAGCAAGGAGGCCGTCACGTACTTCGAGAGCCTCCAGGAGTTCCGCGTGGCCGAGCAGGACGGACGCGTCGTCGGCTGCGGCGCCCTGCACGTCATGTGGGAGGACCTCGCCGAGGTGCGCACCCTCGCGGTCGCGCCCGACCAGCTCGGCACCGGGCTCGGCGGCCGCCTGCTCGAGACCCTCGTCGACGACGCGAGGGAGATCGGGGTCGAGCGGCTCTTCTGCCTCACCTTCGAGACGGACTTCTTCCTGCGCCACGGCTTCGAGGTCATCGAGGGCCAGGCCGTGCCGATGGACGTCTACGCCGAGCTGCTGCGCTCCTACGACGAGGGCGTCGCGGAGTTCCTCGACCTCGAACGGGTCAAGCCCAACACCCTCGGCAACACCCGCATGCTCCGCACCCTCTGACCGTCGAGAGGCCACTTCGCGCGACTCCCAAAGCGTCGAGAGGCCACGTCGCGCGACTCCCAAAGCGTCGAGAGGCCAAGACGTGCGTGCGCGCGCCGGTCGAGGTCACCCGCGCCCGGACGCGGCGTAGATGCGGCGGACGACGTCCTCGATGTCGGGCTCCTCGATGGCGAGGTCGCGCACCTCGTGCCGCGCCGACACGTGGGCGAGCACGGCTGCCGCGGTCGTGCGCTCCGCGTCGAAGCCCAGACGCTGGCGCAGGCCGCCCGACTCGCTCGAGATGAGGCTGGCACCGGGCACGTCGTCGAGGTCGGGGGTCGGGGCGGCGAGGTCGAGCACGAGCACGCGCTGGGCCCCGACCGTGCCGGCGAGCCCGGTCAGGCTCCCGTCGAACGCCAGCCGGCCGCGGTCGACGACGAGCACCCGGTCGCAGAGCCGCTCGACGTCGCCCATGTCGTGCGTCGTGAGCAGCAGCGTCGTGCCGCGCTCGCGCCGCTCGGCGACGAGGAACTCGCGCAGGCGCTGCTTGGACAGCACGTCGAGCCCGATCGTCGGCTCGTCGAGCACGAGCAGCTCGGGCGAGTGCAGCAGCGCCGCGGCGATCTCCGCGCGCATGCGCTGGCCCAGCGACAGCGAGCGCACCGGGGTGCCGAGCTGCGGCCCCATCTCGAGCTGCTCGACGAGCACGTCGGTGCGGGCCCGTGTGGCCGCGTCGTCCATCCGGTGGATCGCCCCGAGGATCGCGAACGAGTCGCGGAGCGGCAGGTCCCACCACAGCTGCGAGCGCTGGCCGAAGACGACCCCGACCCGGCGCGCGACGTCGACGCGGCGGCGCATCGGGTCGAGGCCGCACGTGCGCACCTGCCCCGACGTCGGCCTGAGGATGCCGGTCAGCATCTTGATCGTCGTCGACTTGCCGGCGCCGTTGGCCCCGATGTAGCCGACGGCCTCGCCCGACTCGACCGAGAAGGTCATCCGGTCGACGGCCCGCGTCCTCCGGAAGTCGCGCACGAGCTCGTGGGTCTCGATGACGGGGGCGCTCATCCACCGGCTCCTTGGTAGTGACGGGTCCCGAGCCTCCAGCAGAGGCCGGCGATCGCCCACGCGAGCAGCGCCGCGAGCGGCGTGCACCACGCGAGCCAGTGCGGCGCGAACGGGTCAGGTGGCAGGTCGAGCACGGCGACGGCCGGGACGTAGGCGACGAACGCGGTGGGCACGACGAACGTCCAGAAGATGCGCAGCGGACCGGGGAAGACCTGCTGGCTCTGCTGGGCGGCATACGACCCGCCGTAGGTGAAGGCGTTGGTGAACTCCGCCCCGTCGACGAGGAAGAACTGGAGCCCACCGGCCGTCGTGAAGAGGGCCGAGAAGATCGCTGCGCCGCTGACGACGGTCAGGGCGAGCAGGGCGACGGTGCTCGGCCCCCAGTCGATGTCGGCCGTCGTCAGGGCCACCGCCAGGGCGACGACGGCGACGGTGAGCCGCCCGATCCTGCGCAGCGACAGGTCGCTCGTCATGAGCTGCGCGAGCAGCGGTAGCGGCCGCACGTAGAAGGCGTCGACCTGGCCGGCGCGGATGTAGACGGGCAGCTGGTCGAGGTGCCCGACGAACATGTCGGCGAGCGAGAAGGCGAGGTTGGACAGGGCGAAGACGAGCAGGGCCTCGGTGAAGTCGAGGCCGCCGAGCACGTCGACGTTGTGGAAGATCACCCACACCTCGGCGAACTCCGCGAGGCCCACCCCGACCGTGCCGAGGATGTCGGTGACGAACGACGCGCGGTACTGCAGCTGGGCACGGGCCCGCGAGGCGAGCAGGACACGGTAGGGCCGCAGCCGCTGCGACAGGGTCACCTCAGCCACCCTGCACCTCCAGGCGACGCCGCCCGGCCCGCAGCACGAGCTGGCCGAGCGCGAGCAGCGCCACCGCCCAGAAGGCCTGCACGGCGACGGCCGAGGCGATGTCGGCGCCGACGACACGCCCGGCCAGGATGTCGATGGGGTTCTGCAGCATCGACGGGAACGGCGACCACTGGGCGATGGTGCGCAGCCAGTCGGGGAACCACGGCACCGGGATGTAGAGCCCGCAGAGCAGGCCACCCGTGATCATCCACAGCAGCGTGACGCCCCGGATCTCGACGAGCCAGAAGGCGAGCAGGTTGATCACGAAGTTGCCCGCGAACGCGACGACGACGGCGAGCACGACCGACGCGGCGCCCGCGACCCAGCTGACGGGCGACGGTGGGGCCGCCATGTCGAAGAAGAGCGCCCCGAGCAGGATCGCGGGCACTCCCCGACCGAGCAGGTTGATGCCCGCCCGTCCGAGATCGCCTGCGAGATAGGCCAGCTGGGGATCGACGGGTCGCAGGAAGTCGACCGCGATGTCGCCCGAGCGCACGCGGTCCTTGACCTCCGCGAAGCCCCAGAGGTTGACGGTGCCGAGCAGGGCCTGGCCCCACCAGACGAACGCGACGGCCGTCGGGGCGTCGTAGCCGCCGATGGTGGAGCCGGCGGAGGCGAGGGCCGCCAGCAGGATCGAGGCGCGGATGACGCCGAAGACGGAGTTCGTCGTCATGCCCGCGAGGAGGGCCAGCCGGTAGGTCGAGTGCCGCCGGAAGCCCGCGCGCACGAGCAGCCAGAAGGTGCTCACGACGAGACGGCGGAGGCAGGCACAAGGGCGAACGCTACCGCGGAGCCGACTCGTCGACAACGGGGTACGTTCAGGGACATGCCGGACTCTGCCGCTGACCGCACGGACGACACCGCCCCACCGCGGCCACCGGACCGGCCCGCCGACAGCAGTGCCCCGAGCGGCGACCCGGGCGGCGCTCCGGATCGCGTGGACGTCGTCATCGTGATGGGCGTCAGCGGCAGCGGCAAGACCACCGTCGCCAAGGGGATCTCCAGCCTGATGGGCTGGGAGTTCGCCGAGGGCGACGCCTTCCACTCCGAGGCCAACGTCGCGAAGATGAGCAGCGGCCAGCCGCTCACCGACGACGACCGGTGGCCGTGGCTCGGCTCCATCGGCGAGTGGATCAGCGCCAAGGAGGCGGTGGGCGAGTCCGCCGTCGTCACCTGCTCCGCGCTGCGCCGGGTCTACCGCGACCTGCTGCGCGACGGCCGCCCGCACGTGCGCTTCCTCCACGTCGAGGCGCCGAGCGAGGTCATCCAGGACCGCATGGAGCACCGCGCTGGCCACTACATGCCCCCGTCGCTGCTGCCCAGCCAGCTCGCCACGCTCGAGCCGCTGGGGGCCGACGAGCCCGGCGTGAGCGTCACCAACGAGGGCACCGCCGCCGAGGTGCTCGACCGATCCCTGCGTGCTCTCGGACTCCGGAAGGACCCCACCGCATGACCCTCGCCACCCTGACCGCCGCCCTCCCCACCGGGGCGCTGCCGTCGGTCGCCCGCCTCGCCGACGAGGCCCCCAAGGCGCCGTATGCCGGCAACGGCCAGCTCGTCGCCGCGTGCCTGCTCGGCATCCTCGCCGTCGTGCTGCTCATCACCGTCGTCAAGCTGCACCCGTTCCTCTCGCTCATGCTCGGCTCGGCGGTGCTCGGCGCCGTCGCGACGATGCCGCCCGGCGACATCGTCACGAGCTTCACGACGGGCTTCGGCTCGACGACCGGCTCGGTCGGGGTGCTCATCGCCCTCGGCGCGATGATCGGCAAGATCCTCGAGGAGTCCGGCGGCGCGAACAAGATCGTCGCGACGCTCGTCGGCAGGGTCGGGCCGAACGGCCTGCCGTGGATGATGGCCGCCATCGCGGCGATCCTCGGCCTGCCGCTCTTCTTCGAGGTCGGCGTCGTGCTCCTCGTGCCGGTCGTCATCCTCGTCGCCCGCCGCACGGGCCTGTCGGTCATGAAGGTCGGCATCCCGGCCCTCGCCGGCCTCTCGGTGCTGCACGGGCTCGTGCCGCCCCACCCCGGCCCGCTCACCGCCATCGGCCTGCTCGGCGCCGACCTCGGCCGCACGCTGCTCTACGGCATCCTCATCGCCATCCCGACCGTCGTCATCGCCGGGCCGGTGCTCGCGACCTTCGTCGACCGCTGGGTGCCCAAGCACGTCACGGCCCTCCCCGGCGGTGGGTCCGCCGGAGGCTCGGCGGCCGGAGGCTCGGCCACCGGCGGCTCGGCCACCGGCAGCAGCGGCGACGCGCAGGGCTTCGACGAGCTCGACGCCCCGCTCGAGCCCGGCCGCCGACGCGTCGGCTTCGGCTCGGCGATCGTCGCCATCACGCTTCCCGTCCTGCTCATGCTCGTCGACGCGATCACCAAGCTGCTCGTCACCGACGAGGAGAACGGCATACGCAAGGTCGTCGACGTCTTCGGCACGCCCGTCGTCGCGCTCCTCATCGCCGTCATCTTCTGCTACTTCCGCCTCGGCCTCGCCTCGGGCATGACGCGGATGCAGGTCAGCGACTCGTTCGGCGCCAGCCTCCCCGGCATCGCCGGCATCATCCTCATCGTCGCGGCCGGCGGCGGCTTCAAGCAGACGCTCGTCGACGCGGGCGTCGGCGACGTCATCAAGGACTGGGCCACCGGCGTCAACCTCTCGGTGCTGCTGCTCGGCTGGCTCGTCGCGGTGCTCATCCGCCTCGGCACCGGCTCCGCGACGGTCGCGACGATCACGGCCGCCGGCATCGTCGGCCCCCTCGCGTCGACCCTGACCACGAGCCACCTCGCGCTGCTCGTGCTCGCCATCGGCTGCGGGTCGCTCTTCTTCAGCCACGTCAACGACGCCGGCTTCTGGCTCGTCAAGGAGTACTTCGGCCTGACGGTCGGCGAGACGATCAAGTCGTGGTCGGTCATGGAGACGGTGATCTCCGTCGTCGGCTTCGCGCTCGTCATGGCGCTCAGCGTCGTGGTGTGACCGCGATGTCGACCCTGCCCCGCGACCTCTCCCCCGCGGCCCTCGAGTTCCTGGCCGTGCGACACCTCGCGACGCTGACGACGCTGCGCCCCGACGGCTCGCCGCACGTGGTGCCGGTCGGCTTCACGTGGGACCCCGAGACGTCGGTCGCGCGCGTCATCACGAGCCGCGAGAGCCGCAAGGCCCGAAACGCCCTCGCCGGCTGCCCGGCAGTGCTCTGCCAGGTGGACGGCCGGTGGTGGCTGTCGCTGCAGGGCACCGCGCGGGTGCTCGACGACCCCGCCTCCGTGGCCGACGCCGAGCGCCGGTATGCCGCCCGCTACCGCGACCCGCGCGCCAACCCCGAGCGCGTGGTCGTCGAGATCGCCGTCCGGTCGGTGCTCGGCAACGTCTGATCGACCCGTCGTCGGGCGGGGACCCGCACGACCTACTCGAGGCTGGATCGCCGCGGCAAGTTCGCCCTGGCTGGGTTGGCGTGCCGATTCGAGGCTGAATCGGCGCGCGAAGTGCGCCTTGGCTGGGTTGGCGTGCCGAACCGAGGGCGGATCGCCGCGGCAAGTCCGCCCTGGCTGGGTTGGCGTGGCGATTCGAGGCTGAATCGCTGCGCGAAGTGCGCCTTGGCTGGGTTGGCGTGGCGAACCGAGGCTGAATCGCTGCGCGAAGTGCGCCTTGGCTGGGTTGGCGTGCCGAACCGAGGGCGGATCGCCCGGGACCGCTCGACGGTCAGGCGGGGAGGCGGTAGCGGCGGCGCGGGAGGGGCTCGACGAGGCCGTCGGCGACGAGCGAGTCGAGGCAGCGCATGACCTGGAGCGGGTCGTCGCCGGAACCCTCGAGGGCCTGCACCGGCAACGGTGCCGTCGACTCGCGCAGCCGGCGCAGCAGCTCGCCGCGCACCTGCCGGTCGGTGCCGTGCCACGCCTGTCCACGCCGGGGCGGGCCGTCGTAGGCCGGGCGGCCGTCGAGGTTCCAGGCGCAGAGGTCGGCCACCGGGCAGTCGTCGCACCGGGGCCCGCGCGCCACGCAGACGAGGGCGCCGAGCTCCATCACCGCGACGTTCCACGTGTTCGCGGTGTCGCGGTCGGCCGGCATCGACTCGGCGGCGAGCCGTGCCTCGGCCCGGTTGAGCGTCAGGTTCGGGAAGGCCTTGCCCTCGAGGGTGCGCGCGAGCACCCGGCGCACGTTCGTGTCGACGACGACCTCGGGCAGGCCGAAGGCGAAGCACGACACGGCCGCGGCCGTGTAGGCGCCGACACCGGGCAGCGCGAGCAGCTCCTCCGGGGTGCGGGGCACCTGCCCGTCGTGGCGCTCGACCATCGCCGTGGCCGCTTCGTGGAGGCGCAGCGCCCGGCGCGGGTAGCCGAGCCGGCCCCAGGCCCGCACGGCCTCCCCCGGCGCCGCGGCGGCCAGCGCGGCCGGAGTGGGCCAGCGCTCCATCCACTCGTGCCAGATCGGCTCGACCCGTGCGAGCGGGGTCTGCTGCGACATCACCTCAGAGAGGAAGACGCCCCAGGGCGGGCAGTCGGGATGGCGCCACGGCAGGTGTGCGCGCCCCTCGGTCGCGTACCAGGCGTTGACGCGCTCGTGGAGCAGCGCGAGCGGGACCCGACCGGACGGCATACCTGATCGACCTCGGACGTGCGGGTCAGACGTAGCGCTCGAGGATGCTCGACTCGGCCAGGCGCGAGAGGCCCTCGCGCACGGCGCGCGCGCGGCCCTCGCCGACGCCCTCGACGAGCATGAGGTCCTCGATGCCGGCCGCGAGCAGCCGCTGGAGCGACTCGAAGTGCACGACGAGGCGGTCGACGATGGCCGTGGGCAGCCGCGGCACCTTGGTCAGGAGGCGGTAGCCCTGCGGCGACACCGGCGCGTCGAGGCTGTCGCCGACGACCGAGAAGCCGACGGCGCGGGCACCGGCGGCGAGGTCGAGCAGCTCGACGGAGTTGAGCGCCTGGAGGTTGGCGAGCGCGTCGTCGAGCTCCAGGCCCGACTTCGTGGCGGGCAGGTAGTCACGGATGACGAGCTCGCGGTCGTTGCCGAGGCCGCCGATGAGCTCCTCGAGCTGGAGGCTGAGCAGGCGGCCGTCGGTGCCGAGCTCGACGACGTAGTCCTGGATCTCCGCCGAGATGCGGCGGACCATCTCGAGGCGCTGCAGCACGGCGGTGACGTCGCGGATCGTGACGAGGTCCTCGATCTCGAGGGCCGAGAGCGTGCCGGTCACCTCGTCGAGGCGCGACTTGTAGCGCTCGAGCGTCTGCAACGCCTGGTCGGCGCGCGAGAGCGTCGTCGGCGAACCCTCGATGACGTGGCGCAGGTCGCCGACGTAGAGCGCGACGACGCCCATGGACTGGCTCACCGAGATGACGGGGAAGCCGGTCTGCTTGGCCACGCGCTCGGCCGTGCGGTGCCGGGTGCCCGACTCCGTCGTCTCGATGCTCGAGTCGGGCACGAGCTGCGTGGCGGCGCGCAGGATGCGGGTGCCCTCGCGGTCGAGCACGACGGCGCCGTCCATCTTGGCCAGCTCGCGCAAGCGCGTGGCCGAGAACTCGACGTCGAGCGAGAAGCCGCCCGTGCAGATGGAGTCGACGACGCGGTCGTGGCCGAGCACGATGAGGGCGCCCGTGCGACCACGGAGGATGCGTTCGAGGCTGTCGCGCAGCTCGGTGCCGGGCGCGACAGCGGCGAGGGCCGCGCGGAGCAGCAGCTCGTCGTTCCGGTCCATCACGTCCCTGTTCGCATCGGAGGGGTCGGGCGCGTGCGCCCCCGGCCGGTCGCAGTCTAGACGGTGCCGACCGCTGCGGCGCTCGTTGACCGGCCCCCGGCGAGGCGTCCCATGGCCTCGATGGCGCGCGGCACGTCGGCGACCTCGACGGCGCGGATGCCGGGCGGGGTGGTCGTGTCGCCGAGGCTCCCCGCCGGGACGAGCGCGTGGCGGAAGCCGAGCCGGGCCGCCTCGGCGAGACGGCGGTCGAGGCCGGCCACCCGGCGCACCTCCCCGGCCAGGCCCACCTCGCCGAAGGCCACGACGTCGGTCGGCAGCGCCCGGTCGACGACCGACGAGGCCACGGCGCAGACGATGGCGAGGTCGGCGGCGGGCTCGGTGATGCGCACGCCGCCGACGGTGGCCGCGAAGATGTCACGGGAGCCGACCGGTGCACCGGCCCGCTTGTCGAGCACCGCGATGATCATCGCGAGCCGGGCGGAGTCGAGACCGCTCGACGTCCGCCGGGGCGAGGGCAGGGTGGAGGGCGCCACGAGGGCCTGCACCTCGGCCACGAGCGGACGTCGCCCCTCGAGGGTCACCGTGACGCAGGTGCCGGCCACGGCGTGGTCGCGGGTGGAGAGGAAGAGCCCGCTCGGGTCGGCGAGCCCCACGATCCCGCCGTCCGAGAGGTCGAAGCAGCCGACCTCGTCGGTGGGGCCGAACCGGTTCTTCACGGCGCGCACGAGCCGCAGCCGGGAGTGCCGGTCGCCCTCGAAGGCGATGACGACGTCGACGAGGTGCTCGAGCAGCCGCGGCCCCGCGATCGAGCCGTCCTTCGTCACGTGGCCGACGAGCAGCACGGCCACGCCGCGCGACTTGGCGGCCTGGATGAGGCTGCCGGTCACCTCGCGCACCTGCGAGACGTTGCCGGCCTGGCCCTCGACGTCGGCGCTCGCGATGGTCTGCACCGAGTCGACGACGAGCAGGGCCGGCGAGCGCGCCTCGACGTGCCCGAGTACCGTGCCGAGGTCGGTCTCGGCCGCGAGGAAGAGCGTGTCGGCCATGGCGTCGATGCGCTCGGCGCGGGTGCGCACCTGGGCCGCGGACTCCTCGCCGCTGATGTAGAGCACGTCGGCACCGGACCGCGCCGTGCGGGCCGCGACGTCGAGCAGGAGGGTCGACTTGCCGACCCCGGGCTCGCCGGCGACGAGCACGACACCGCCCGGCACGAGGCCGCCCCCGAGCACCCGGTCGAACTCGGCGACGCCGGTGGGCCGGGCCGCGGCCCGGGTGAGGTCGACGTCGGCGATGCGCTGGGCCGGGGTCGCGACGGCGGCGGCCGTCGTGCGCGGGATGGCCGCGCCCGTCTCGGCCACGGTACCCCAGGCCTGGCACTCGCCGCAGCGCCCGACCCACTTCGCGGTGGTCCAACCGCACTCGGCGCAGCGGAAGCCGGGGGTGCGGCGCGTCGTCGTCCTCGTAGCCATGCGCACGACCGTACGGGGCGGGACCGACACCGACGGCGGGCGGTCGCCCCGGCCCACCGTGAGAAACTTGAGACCATGGACTCGGTTCTGCCCTACGTGCTCGCCCTGGTGCCCACCATCGGCGTCGGCGCACTGTTCTACGTCGTCATCAAGAGCATCCTGCAGGGAGACCGTCGCGAGCGCCTCGCTCAGGCGAAGTGGGAGGCGGAGCAGGACCGCCGCGACGCCGCCGCGAAAGAGCCCACCGAATAGGCCGGACCGCATTTCCGGCGACGTCGCGAAGAGGGCGCACCACGCATTTGCGGGCATCCGCCCCGCGCATTCCCGGACGTAAATGCATTTCTTCTCGCGGCGTTGTAAATTGGCCCTGCCGCGAAACCCTGTATTCGCGGGCTTTCCCCTCCAAAGGCCCGACAACTTCAGATGGAGAATCATGGCTCAGCGTGTCGAAGTGGTGTTGATCGACGACATCGACGGTGGAAATGCGTCCGAGACGGTGACGTTCGGACTCGACGGCGTCACCTACGAGATCGATCTTTCCGACAAGAATGCAGCCAAGCTGCGCGACGACCTCGCGACGTGGACCGGCCACGCCCGTCGCGCCGGCTCGGGCTCGGCAAAGGGCGCCGGCTCACGCCGCCGCTCCTCGGGCCCCAAGCGCGGCGACCTCGCGGCCGTGCGCGAGTGGGCGCGGGCCAACGGCCACGACGTCTCCGACCGCGGGCGCATCTCGTCCGAGGTCCAGGCGGCCTACGACAAGGCGCACTGACCCTCACCGGAGATGAGCCACGGGCCCGGCGCGCTGGACGTGCCGGGCCCTGCCCATGCCCTCGCGCGGTCGCCTCGCCCACGTCCCGCGGGGCCGGCGCGTCCCCGCCTCGGGGTGCTCAGGCGGTGCTCAGGCGGTGATCAGGCGGTGATCAGGCGGTGATCTCGGCCGCGAGGTCGCCGTCCCGTTCGACGCGCTCGAGCACCTCGTCCGCGGTCAGCTGCTCGAGCGTCCCGCCGTCGGCACCGTCCTCGATCTCGTCCCACGACCGGGGCGCCGCGACAGTCGGACGGTCCCGGCCGCGGAGGGAGTACGGGCACACCGTCGTCTTCGCCGCGACGTTCTGGCTCCAGTCGAGGAAGACCTTGCCCGGGCGCAGCTCCTTGGCCATCTTCCACACGACGAGGTCGGGGTGGGCCCTGGTCAGCTCCTGCGCGAGCTGCTGCACCGTGTCGCGGATCTCGTCGCTCGTGTGCTCCCCCGGCAGCACGGCGTAGAGCTGGAGTCCCTTGCTGCCGCTCGTGACCGGCACCGTCGGCAGCCCGATGCGGCCGAGGCGCTCGCGCACGACGAGCGCGACGCGCGCGCACTCGTGCAGACCCGTGCCCGGGCCGGGGTCGAGGTCGATGACGAGCCGGTCCGGGTTGAGCGCGACCGCGTCGCGCCCCTCCCCCTCGTAGCGCCACTGGTGCACGTGCAGCTCGAGCGAGTTGAGGTTGGCGAAGAACGTCAGCCCCGCGAGGTCGTCGATGAGCGGGAACACCGGGTCGCGTCCCGCGCGCCGGATCCATGCCGGGGTGCCGGCCGGGATGTTCTTCTCGAAGAACTGCATGTCGCCGACCCCGTGGGGGAAGCGGATTCGCGTCACGGCCCGGTCGCGCAGGTGCGGCAGGATGACCGGCGCGATGCGTGCGTAGTAGTCGATGACCTGCGCCTTGGTCGTGCCGGCGCGCGGGTACATCACCTTCTCGAGGCTCGACAGCTTCATCCGGCGCCCGTCCACCTCGACCGTGACCCTCGTCGGCTCGTACGCCATCACGCACCGTCCTCGTGCCCGTCGACGTCGTCGGGTGTCAGGTCGCCGCGCAGGCCCTTGTATGCCGGCTGGCGCAGTCGGCCCTGACCGCCGAGTCCCAGCGACTCCACGTCGGCGACGAGCACCGGCCGCACCCAGGTCGCCCCGGCAGCATCCTCCCTGGGGACGTCTGTGGCGAAAGGCGATTCGTCGACCGACAGCTCGCGCAGGTCACGCATGAGGGACTGCCCGGCCTTGCCCGCCAGCCCCGAGCCGACACGGCCGAGGTAGTGCAGACCGCCCGCGACGGGCACGCCGACGAGCACGGCCCCGAGCCGGCTCGACACGGTCCCCGTCGACTCCGGCCGCCAGCCCCCGATGACGACCGAGACGGTGCCGCGATGGGGCGACTTGAGCCAGTGGGGCGAGCGCAGCCCCGGCACGTAGACGGAGTCCACGCGCTTGGACACGATGCCCTCGAGGCCCTGCTCCTTCGTCGCCGCGTGGAGCGAGGCACCGTCACCGAAGGTCGGTGGCGTCTGCCAGCGGGGCGCCGCGAGGTCGAGCCGCTCGAGCGTCGACCGGCGGTCGGACCACGGGCGCGTGAGCACGTCGACGCCGTAGAGCCGGAGCAGGTCGAAGGTCATCAGGGTCACCGGCGACGCCTCCGCCAGCCCGGCCGCGCGCCGCGCGTCGGTGACGTGGAACCGCTCGGCGAGCGCCGCGAACGACGGGATGCCGTCGCGCATCGAGACGATCTCCCCGTCGAGCAGCATGTCGGCGTACTCCGCGGCCAGCCCGCGCAGCTCCGGGAAGGCCACCGTCACGTCGCGCTCGGTGCGCGAGAACAGCCGCAGCTCGCCGTCGCGCACGTCGGCCAGGACGCGCATCCCGTCCCACTTCACCTCGTGCTGCCACCGTTCGCCGGCCGGAATGGTCGACGTGGACGTCGCGAGCATGGGGCGCATGGGTGCATTCTTGTTCCCATGCGAGCCATCTGGAAAGGCGCCGTGTCGTTCGGCCTCGTCAATGTGCCGGTCCGACTCTTCTCGGCGACGGAGAACCACGACGTGCAGTTCCGGCAGGTCCACGAGAAGGACGGGGGTCGCATCAAGTACCAGCGGGTCTGTGCGATCGACGGCGAGGAGGTGCCCTACTCCGACATCGCCAAGGGATACGAGGCCGCAGACGGTCAGATGGTCGTGCTCACCGACGAGGACATGAAGAGCCTCCCGACGCGCTCGACGAAGGAGATCTCGATCGAGAAGTTCGTGCCGTCGGAGCAGATCGACCCGCTCCTGTTCGACAAGAGCTACTACCTCGAGCCCGACAAGACCGGACTCAAGCCCTACGTCCTGCTGCGCGACGCCCTGGAGAAGGCCGACCGGATGGCCCTCGTCACCGTCTCGGTGCGCTCCCGGATGACGCTGGCGGTGCTCCGCGTGCGCGACGGCGTCATCGTGCTGCAGACGCTGCTCTGGGCCGACGAGGTGCGCACCCCCGAGTTCGAGTCGCTCTCGGAGGAGACGCACGCGACGGCCAAGGAGCTCGCCATGGCGTCCTCGCTCGTCGACTCGCTGTCGGGCGACTACGAGCCCGACGAGTTCGAGGACGACTACGCCGAGGCGGTCACCGCGCTCGTCGCGACGAAGATCGAGGGCGGGGAGCTCACCGAGACGCCCGACGCCACCGGTGAGGAGACGGAGGTCGTCGACCTGCTCGCCGCCCTGCAGCGCAGCGTCGACAAGGCCAAGGCCGCCAAGGGCGGTTCGGGCACCTCCGACACGTCCGGCGCGGCGACGAACAGTGCCGGCGCGGGCGCGACGAAGGCCACCGCGAAGGCAGCCACCGCGAAGGCAGCCACCGCGAAGGCAGCCACCGCGAAGACGACGTCCAAGAAGACGACGGCGAAGACGACGACGAAGAAGGCGGCGCCCAAGAAGACGACGACCAAGAAGGCGGCGACCAAGAAGGCGGCGACCAAGAAGGCGAGCTGACCCCGGCGCCCCCTCAGCCGGCGACGTGCGTCACGTCGCCGGCATACGCCCCCGTTGCGGCCAGTGCCTGCGCGAGGATGGCAGCGTGCGGACGGCGACGATCGACGAGCTGACGAGACGACTGCGGACCCTCCCCGAGAACCCCCGGGTGGTCGTCAGCGGCAACATGGCGGTGCCGTGGGAGGCGGTGCGCGCGCTCGACGAGGCCGTGCCGGCCTACGTGCTGCACGCCCTCAACGCCCCGGCCGGCCTGCCGACGCGCGACGGCGTCACCGTCGAGACGTGCTTCGTCGGCCCCGGCATGCGGCGGCACCCGCGGCTGCGCTACGTGCCGTCGCGGCTCTCGCTCGTGCCGCTCCTCTACGGCCGCGTGCTGCCGCCCGACGCCGTGCTGCTGCACTGCGCGCCGCCCCGGCACGGGCACGTGAGCCTCGGCCTCGAGGTCAACGTGCTGCCCGCGGCCCTCGAGGCCTGCCGCTCGCGCGGTGGGCTCGTCGTGGCGGTCGTCAACCCGCAGATGCCCTACACCTTCGGTGACGCCGAGGTGCCGCTCGAGCACGTCGACCTCCTCGTCGAGGTCGACGCGCCGATGCCGGCGCACGCGCCCGCCGTGCCCGACGACGAGAGCCGGCTCATCGGCGAGCGCGTGGCCGCGCGGGTCGCGGACGGGGCGACGATGCAGCTCGGCATCGGGGCGGTGCCGGACGCGACGCTGGCGGCGCTCACCCCGCGCCGCGGCATCCGGATGTGGACGGAGATGTTCTCCGACGGCGTGCTGGCCCTCGACGAGGCGGGCGCCCTCGACGCCGACCACCCGCTCGTGACGTCGTTCTGCTTCGGCTCGACCGAGCTCTACCGCTGGCTCGACGGCAACGCCCGCGTGCGGATGATGCGCACGGAGAAGACGAACGACCCCGGCCTCATCGCCCAGCAGCGCCAGATGACCTCGGTCAACACGGCCCTCGAGGTCGACCTCTTCGGCCAGGCGAACGCCTCACGCATCAACGCCCGCATCCACTCCGGCTTCGGCGGCCAGACCGACTTCATCGTGGGCGCCCTGCACTCGCCCGGCGGGCAGTCGTTCATCGCGCTGCGCTCGTGGCACCCGAAGGCCGACGTCTCGACGATCGTGCCCCTGCTCGACGAGCCCGTGACGAGCTTCCAGCAGAGCGCGATCGTCACCGAGCACGGCCTCGCCCCCCTCTGGGGCCGCAGCGAGCGCGACCAGTGCCACGACATCATCGAGGAGTGCGCGCACCCCCGTGTCCGTGACGACCTGTGGGAGGAGGCGCACGCGCTCGGCCTGGCCTGAGCGCCCCACGCCGCCCGGTCCCGTCCGCCACCCGGTCCCGTATGCCGCCGGGCTCGTAGGGTGACCGCATGAGCTCCCCCTCCCCGGTCCCGTCCACCCCGCGCCCGGTGGCGGTCGTCACCGGCGGCACCCGCGGCATCGGCCTCGCGATCGCCCGCGACCTCGCCGACACGCACCACCTCGTCGTCGGCGGGCGCAGCCGCGAGGCCGTCGACGCCGTCGTGGCCTCGCTGCCCTCCGCCGAGGGCCTCGTGGCCGACCTCGCCGACTGCTCCGCCGGCGGCTCGCTCGAGGCGGCCCTCGAGGAGCTCGCGGCCCGGCTGCCCCGGGTCGACGTGCTCGTCCACTCGGCCGGCGTGCTGCGCAACGGCACGGTCGCCGAGTCGGAGGTCGACGACTGGGCCGTGTCGATGACCGTCAACGTCGTCGCGGTCGCGGCCGTCACCCGGGCGCTGCTGCCGGCGCTGCGGCGGGCGCACGGCCTCGTGATCACCGTCAACTCCGGCTCGGGGCTGACCTCGACGCCGGCGTCGGGCGCCTACTGCGCCTCGAAGTTCGCGCTGCGCGCCCTGAGCGACGCCCTGCGGCAGGAGGAGCGCGAGCACGGCGTGCGCGTCACCTCGCTGCATCCCGGCCGCGTCGACACCGACATGCAGCACGAGCTCGTGCAGTTCGAGGGCGCGGAGTACGACGCGGGCGCCTACCTCGAGGTCGACTCGGTGGTGCGGGCGGCGCGGCTCGCGATCGACGCCGGCCCCGACGCGAGCATCGACATGGTCTCGGTGCGCCCCCGCGGCTGGCGCCCCTGACCCCGCCACCACCGCGACACACCGAGAAAGACACGACCCACCGGGATCGGATGCCGGTGGGTTGCGACCTGCTCGGTGTGTTGCGCGGTCTCGGGGGTCAGATGCGGCTGGCTCCGCGGGTGGGCACGAGGGCGAGCCGGGCGAAGGCGAGCGCCGCCGCGAGGTCGACCTCGCGCTGGTCGCGGCCGGCCTTGCGGGTCGACACCTCGACGACGACGTCGCCGTCCCACCCGGAGTCGGCGAGGTGCTCGAGCACGGCCGCGCAGGGCTGGCTGCCGCGCCCCGGCACGAGGTGCTCGTCCTTGAACGAGCCGAGGCCGTCGGCGAGGTGGAGGTGCGTGAGCCGCGACCCCAGCGCCCGGGTCATCCCCAGCGCGTCCGAGCCCGCGGTCGCCGTGTGCGAGAGGTCGAGCGTCACGTGCTCGTAGGCCTGCCCGACCGGGTCCCAGTGCGGCAGGTAGGCCATCACCTCGCGGCGCGCCGTGCGCCAGGGATACATGTTCTCGACCGCGAGCCGGATGCCGGAGGCGCGCTCGCGCTCGGCGACCCCCTCGACGAAGCCGGCGGCATACTCCCGCTGCCAGCGGAACGGCGGGTGCAGCACGACGGTGCGCGCGCCCACGTCGAGGGCGAGCTCGATGGACCGGTCGACCTTGCCCCACGGGTCGGTGCCCCAGACACGCTGGGTGAGCAGCAGCGTCGGCGCGTGCACCGACACGACGGGCAGCCCGTGCAGCCGCGACAGGGCGCGGATCGCCCCGGCCTCCTGCGTGACGGGGTCGGTCCAGACCATGACCTCCACCGCGTCGTAGCCGAGCCGGGCCGCCGTCGCGAACGCGGTGGCCGCGGTGTCGGGGTAGCACGAGGAGGTCGAGAGGCCGACCCGGATCGTCATGCCGCCATTCTGCGCCACCACCGCGGGCACGGGCTGCGGCGGGGTGCGGGCCCTAGCTGCCGAGGTGGTCGAGCCGGCGCAGGATGAGCCCCTCGCGCAGCGCCCACGGGCAGATGTCGAGCTGGTCGACCTGGAGCAGGTCGAGGGCGGCCTCGGCGACGAGCGCGCCGGCGTAGAGCTGGCGGGCCCTCCCCTCGGAGACGCCGGGCAGCGTGGCGCGGGTGGCCGAGTCCAGCACCGCGAGCCGGGCCACCACGGCGCGCAGGTCGGCACGGGAGAGCGTGCGCGGCACGAACGGCCCCTCGGCGCGCGGTGCGGCGCCGGCGATCCGCGCGAGCGAGCGCATCGTCTTCGAGGTGCCGACGGCGCGGTCGGGCTGGCCGGACGTGAGCAGGGGGCGCACGTGCTCGGCGAGGGAGGCCCGCACGTAGGCACGCAGGTCGCGCGCCTCGGCCTCGACGGGCGGGTCGCCGAGGAGGCGTTCACGCGTCAGACGCCCGGCCCCGAGCGGCAGGCTGAGGGCGACGTCGGGCTCCTCGTCGAGGCCGCTCGCGAGCTCGAGCGAGCCGCCGCCGATGTCGACGACGAGCAGCCGGCCGCTCGACCAGCCGAACCAGCGGCGCACCGCGAGGAAGGTCATGCGCGCCTCGTCGGGCCCGCTCAGCGCGTCGAGCTCGATGCCCGTCTCGGCGCGTACCCGGGCGATGACGGCCTCGCCGTTCGGCGACTCGCGCAGCGCCGACGTGGCGAAGGCGAAGAGGTCGCTGACGCCCTGGTCCTCGGCGACGACGAGGCACTCGCGCAGGAACGCGACGAGGCGGTCTGCCGTGGCGTCGCTGACGCGCCCGTCGGGGTCGAGGCTCTCCGAGAGCCGCAGCTCGGTCTTGTGCGAGAAGGCCGGGATCGGCTGCGCCCCGGCGTGCGCGTCGACGACGAGGAGGTGGACCGTGTTCGACCCGATGTCGATGACGCCCAGGCGCATGCGCCCACCCTAGTGCCGCGTCCGTGGCCCCCACCCGCCGTATGCCGTCAGGCGGAGCGCCTGCTCAGGGTCAGCGACGCGAGGGCGAGGGCGCCGGCGATGAAGGCGGCGACGATGCCGAGGTCACCGAGCACCGTCGTGACCGGTTCGACCTCGGCGGCGATGACCTTCATCGCGTCGACGGCGTACGACAGCGGGAGCACGTTGCTCACCCACTCGAGCACCGTCGGCAGCTGGTCGCGCGGCACGAGCAGCCCGCAGAGCAGGAACTGCGGCAGCAGGAACGCCGGCATGAACTGCACCGCCTGGAACTCGGTGCGGGCGAAGCCGCTCGCGAGCAGCCCGAGCGCCGTGCCGAGCACGGCGTCGAGCACGGCGACGACGACGAGGAGCCACAGCGGCCCGGCGACGTCCAAGCCACAGACCCACACGGCGAATCCCGTTGCGATCAGGGCCTGCACCGTCGAGAGCGCTCCGAACGCGACGGCATACCCCATCATGAAGTCGCCCTTGCCCATCGGCGTGGTCAGCAGGCGCTCGAGGGTGCCCGACTGCCGCTCGCGCAGGGTCGCCACCGACGTGACGATGAACATCACGATCATCGGGAAGACGCCGAGCAGGGCCGGCCCGATGGTGTCGAAGACGGGCGTGCCGTCGTAGATCCAGGCGAGCAGTCCCAGCAGCACGCACGGCACGACGAGGATGAGCGCGATGGTGCGGCGGTCGGTGCGCACCTGGCGCAGGACGCGGCCCGAGGTGGCCGTCGCGAGGCCCGCGTTCACGACGCCCTCCGCTCGTGCGACTGCGCGACCTCTGCGTCGATGAGGGCGAGGAAGGCGGCGTCCGCGTCGGCCGTTCCGGTGCGGCTCAGCAGCTCGTCGGGCGTGAGGTCGGCGAGCACCCGCCCCTCCCGGAGCAGCACGAGCCGGTCGCAGCGGGCGGCCTCGTCCATGACGTGGCTCGAGACGACGAGCGAGTGCCCCCTCCCGGCCAGCTGCCGGAAGAGGTCCCAGAGGTCGCGGCGCAGCACGGGGTCGAGGCCCACCGTGGGCTCGTCGAGGACGAGCAGCGTGGGCCGACCGACGAGGGCGGCCGCGAGCGAGACGCGCGACTCCTGCCCGCCGGAGAGGTCCTGCACGAGCTGGGAGGCGAACCCGGTGAGGTCGACCTCCTCGAGCGTGCGATCGACGGCCTCTCGCAGGTCGGCGCCGCGCAGGCCCACCGCGCGCCCGAAGTAGGCGACGTTGTCGCGCACGCTGAGGTCGGCGTAGACGCTGGGGCTCTGCGTGACGTAGCCGACCTCGGCGCGCAGCACGGCCGACCCGGCCGGGTGGCCGAGCACCGTCACGGTGCCGGCCTCGACGACCTGGACGCCGACGAAGCAGCGCATCAGCGTCGACTTGCCCGACCCCGACGGCCCGAGCAGGCCGACGACCTCGCCGGCGGGCACCTCGAGGTCGAGACCGGGGATGACGCGCCGCCGGCCCCGCACGACCTGCAGCCCGCTGACCGAGATGGCCGGACCGTGGTTATTCATCATGTGATGAAATCTACTCCGGTCGGGTCGCCCCGTCCACCAGGTAGCCCTGGAGCACCGGGCCCAGCCGCTCGACGAGCTCGGCGCGCGTCGCGTCCGCCAGACCCGGCACGCGCACGACGTAGCGCGCCATGACAACGCCGATCATCTGCGAGGCGGCCAGGGCGCCGCGCAGCTGCGCGTCCTCGGCGCCGGCCGAGGCCGCGAGGCGCCCGAAGACCTCGCGCCCGAGGAACTCGCGCAGCATCCGCGCCGCCTCCTCGCTCGTCATCGCCGAGCGCACGAGGGCGACGAGGGACTCGCGCCGCTCGGGCGGCTCCCAGACCGACAGGAAGGTCTCGACGAGCCGCCAGCCGAGCCGCTCGTGGCCGCCCTCGAGCACCCGCTCGATGAGCTCGGCCGGGTTGACGGGCACGGCCATCGTCTCGGCGAAGAGCGCGGCCTTGCCGTCGAAGTAGTGGTGCACGAGAGCCGGGTCGACGCCGGCCTCACGCGCGATCCCACGCAGGCTCGACTTGTCGTAACCCTTGGCAGCAAAGGACTTCCGGGCGGCCTCGAGGATCGCGGCTCGGGTGTCGACGCCACCGGGGCGCCGCCCGCGGCCTCGCGCCGACGCCGCGTCGGCGGTCTGTGACGTCATGGGGCCACGCTAGCCCTGCCCGTGGGGACGCCCGGCACCCTGCTCGTGCGCGTCGGCCGCGTCGGCCGCGTCGGCCGCGTCGGTCGCGCCGGTCGCGCCGGTCGCGTGCACCTCGAGCCAGGCTGCAGCGGCGTCCTGGCGGGCCCACCGCGCCCACGACAGCGGCGTGGTGCCGTGCCCGGCGTCGACGGCGCCGAGGTCGGCCCCGGCGTCGAGCAGGGCCTCGAGCAGGGCGACGTCCCCGAGGAAGGCGGCCTGGTGGGCCGCGGTGCGACCCTCGTGGAGGGCGTCGAGGTCGGCGCCGGAGTCAGCGGCGGCGCGCACGGCCTCGGGGGTGCGGGCCCGGTGGATCGTCGGCACCGCCGGACCCGGCGTGCTCCCGTCGGGCACCAGGCCGTGGCGCCCGAGGAGCGCCAGCCGCTCGTCGAACCCGTGGTCGCGCGCCCAGCGCACCTGGCGGTCGAGCATCTCCTCGACGGTCTCGCCCGGCGTGGTCAGGCGCTGCGCCCACACCTCGGAGGCGGGCCTGCCGAGGCCGTGGTCGAGGAGCAGCTCGAGGTGGGAGTCGTCGCGCCCGAACATCCGGTTGTAGAGCGCCTGCCGGTCGTTCGGGTCGGCGCCGCGGTCGAGCAGGAGCTCCGCCAGCTCCCGCCAGCGCGGGTGACGCGGCTGGCGTCCGGGGCCGGCCTCGCCCTCGCCGAGAACCCCCGTCAGCGCGGTGAACGGGGTGGCGAGGCCCTGCCAGAGGTAGCCGCTGTCGGGGTCGGCCCCCGCGTCGAGCAGCAGCGACGCGGCAGCGACCGGATCCTGTTGTGGCACACGCGAGTAGACGACGTAGAGCAGCGGCGCCCACCGGAACGGCCCGACCTCGCGCACCGCCGCGGCGCGGTCGGCCGACACGTGGGCCCGCAGCGCCACGACGTCGCCCACGGTCGCCGCGACCGTGACGTCGTCTCCGGGCAGGTTCGGGTGCGCGGCCAGCAGCTCGACCGCACGCGCCCAGCGCGCGGGCTCGTCGCGGTCGGTGTAGGTCAGGCAGGCGAGCGCCGGCACGAGGACGGCGGGGTCGTCCGACGACCCGACCGGGTCGAGCACCACCGGGTCGCGGGAGAGGCGCGCGGCCGCGGCGAGGTGCGACGCCAGACGGGGCCAGCTGGCGAAGCCGTGCGACCGGGCCACGACGAGCTGCGCCGCGGCGAGTGTGAAGCGCCGCGGCTCGTCGGGCACCCCCGCCGGGTGGTGGTGCGCCACCAGCGCGAGCGCGCGGGCCTCGCCCTCGCGGACGGCTCGCTGGAGGTTCCGCGCCGCGCGCCGCAGGTGCTCGAGGTCGGGGTTGCCGGGAAGGGACAGGGCCATGGCGGCCTCCTCTCGTCAGCCCGCGTGCGCTGGGTCGGGCCGAAAGGAGGTCGGGCCGCGTGTCGTCGTGCTCCCAGGGAGGCTGAGCCCCTTCCCGCGCACCGGGGGCGACCTGGACGCCGGTGCCAGCCTACGCCGGGTGACGCGCCCGCGGC
Source organism: Terrabacter sp. NPDC000476 (assembly GCF_040300125.1). Taxonomy (NCBI): domain Bacteria; kingdom Bacillati; phylum Actinomycetota; class Actinomycetes; order Micrococcales; family Intrasporangiaceae; genus Terrabacter; species Terrabacter sp. NPDC000476. The sequence continues at coordinate 128,351 of NZ_JBEPDF010000003.1, read as the reverse complement.
GCGTGGTGCCCACGCGGGCGAAACCGGGACGGCATAGGGTGATCCGGTGGCCGAAGCACCCTTGGACCTCCCCCGCGTCTGGGTCGAGTTCACCGATCCCGCCGACGCGAACCAGCGCTACCGCTGCGACCTGACGTGGCTCACGAGCAGCTGGACGTGCATCTTCGGCAGTGGGTGCCAGGGCATCTACGCCGGCCGACCGGACGACGGCTGCTGCACGCTCGGTGCGCACTTCACCGAGAAGGACGACTGGAAGCGCGTCGAGAAGGCCGTCGCGGAGCTCGGCGAGGACGAGTGGGAGTACCACTCCGTCGGTCGGGCCACGGGCGGCAAGGACGACTGGACCGAGAAGGAGGACGGCGCGCGCAAGACGAAGGTCGTCGACGGCGCCTGCATCTTCCTCAACCGCCCCGGCTTCCCGGCGGGCGCCGGGTGCGCCCTCCACCAGCACGCCGTCCTCACCGGAGTCGAGCCGCACACGCTCAAGCCCGACGTCTGCTGGCAGCTGCCGATCCGCCGCACCTTCCGCACCGTCGAGCTGCCCGACGACACGAGCTACCTCGAGGTGACGATCACCGAGTACGACCGACGCGGCTGGGGCCCCGGCGGCCACGACCTCGACTGGTACTGCTCGGGCAACTCCGAGGCGCACGTCGGCCGCGAGCCGGTCTACCGTTCCAACGCGCCCGAGCTGACCGAGCTCATGGGGCCGCTCGCCTACGCCGAGCTGGCCATCCGCGCCGAGGCGCACCTCGCCCAGGTCAAGGCGGTCCGGGCGCGCGGCGTGCGCAAGCTGCTCCCGCTGCTCGTGCACCCGGCGACCATCGAGGCCCAGCGCGCGAAGTGAGGTCTGCATGAGCGACTCCGGCGAGATCATCCCGTCCCCCAACATCTGGGAGACGCCCGACGTCTACGAGACCGAGAACCGTGGCGTCGACCGCGACCACGTCATCGAGCACGCGATGCGCGCGGTGCTCGACTGGTCCGGTCGCGACGTCGTCGACATCGGGTGCGGCACCGGCTACCACCTGCCCTTCTTCGCCCGCGACGCGCTTTCGGTCGTCGGCGTCGAGCCGCACCCGCCGCTCGCCGCCCTTGCCGCGCAACGCGTCTCGGGTATGCCGTCCGTCTCGGTCCGTGAGGAGGGCGCAGCCGCGATCGGGGTGCCCGACGGGTCGTTCGACGTCGCGCACGCCCGGTGGGCCTACTTCTTCGGGCCGGGCTGCGAGCCGGGGCTGGCCGAGCTCGAGCGCGTCGTGCGCCCGGGAGGCGCGGCCTTCGTCATCGACAACGACGCGACGCGGTCGACGTTCGGGCAGTGGTTCCGCCGCGCCCTGCCCTCCTACGACCCGCGCGCGGTCGAGCGCTTCTGGCAGCGGCAGGGGTGGGAGCGCGAGCGGCTCGACATCCGCTGGGACTTCGACTCGCGCGCCGACTTCGAGGCCGTCGTCGGCATCGAGTTCGCGCCGGAGCACGCCGACCTCATCCTCGCCGAGCACCCCGACGCCACCGGCGTCGACTACGCCGTCAACCTCTGGCACCGCCGCTTCTGACCGTCGAGAGGCCACCTTTCGCGGGTCCCCCACCGTCGAGAGGCCATAGTTCGCGGCTCACCCACCGTCGAAAGGCCAGCGTTCGCGGCTCCCCCAAAATCGAAAGGCCAGCGTGCGCGGCTCCCCCAAAGTCGAAAGGCCTGCGTTCGCGCATACACGAGCGGCAACGAACGTCGGCCTCTCGACGGTTCGGGACCCGCAGAGTTCGGCCTCTCGACGGTTGGGGACCCACACGGATTGGCCTCTCGACGGTTGAAGACCCGCAGGAATTGGCCTTTCGACGGGTCAGTCGGTGAGGTCGAGGGCGATGTCGACGATGGGCGAGCTGTGCGTGAGCCCGCCGACGGAGACGAAGTCGACCCCGGTGCCGGCGTAGTCGCGCACGACCTCGAGCGTCAGCCCACCGGTGGCCTCGATCTCGACGGGCTCACCCGCCGCCCGCAGCAGCGCGACCGTCTCGCGCAGCGTCGCGACGTCCATGTTGTCGCACATCACGAACCGCGCCCCCGCGTCGTAGGCCTCCCGGGCCTCGGCGGGCGTCGTCACCTCGACCTGCACGTCCACGTCCGGGAAGCGGTCGCGCACCAGCGCGTACGCCGCAGCCACCGATCCCGCCGCCAGCTTGTGGTTGTCCTTGATCATCGCGACGTCGTAGAGGCCCATCCGCTTGTTCGTGCCCCCGCCGCAGCGCACGGCGTACTTCTCGAGCCAGCGCATGCCGGGCGTCGTCTTGCGGGTGTCGAGCACCATGGTCGTCGTGCCCTCGAGCGCGTCCGCCCACCGTCGGGTGTGCGTCGCGACCCCGGAGAGCCGGCTCAGGATGTTGAGGATCGTCCGCTCGGCGACGAGCACGACCTGCGTCGTTCCCCGCAGTCGAGCGATGACGTCGCCCCGCTCGAGCCGCGCGCCGTCGTCGTTGACGACCTCGACCGCGGGCGGCTCGGCACCCAGCTGCTCCGCGACGGCGGCGAGCACGAGCCCGATGACCGGCACGCCGGCCACGACGCCGGGAGCCCGGGCGACGATCTCGGCCGTCCGGGTCTGGTCGGCGGGGATGGTGGCCAGCGTCGTCACGTCGACGCCGTCGGGGCCGAGGTCCTCGCGCAGGGCCGTCGCGACGAGCTCCTGCGCCCAGGCGTGCGGGAAACCGTGCAGTCCGTCGACGCTCACCGTCGTCCTTCCATCCATGAATCATCCTGCGCAACGGTCGATTCCGCTGCTGCAGTGTTGTCGAGGTCCAGGCCGTCGAGGTTGGCCGGGGGCACCGGCACCACCTCGGCCACGAGCGTCCCGTCGGACCCCCTCGCGAGGTGGACGTGGTGCAGGAAGCGGACGTCGTCCCTCGCCGGGAAGTCCTCGCGCACGTGACCCCCGCGCGTCTCCTCACGCAGCGCCGCGGCATACGTCAGCGCGCGGCCGAGGTGGAGCAGGTTCGTCGTCTCCCAGCTCTTCGGCCCGCCCTGCTTGTCGGCGTCGTCGGCGACGGCTCGTGCGGCGAGCTCGGCGAGGGCCTGCTGGGTGCGCGCGAGCGAGGTCGCCGACCGCACGGTGCCGGAGCCCGCGGTCATGGCCCGCTGCACGTCGAGGCGGCGCTTGCCGCGCACGAGCCCGGGCTCGCCCTGCGGGGCGACGGGAGCGGTCTCGGGCAGCTCGCCGGCGGCGAGGCGGGCCGTCAGGTCGTCGGCGATGCGCCGGGCGAAGACGAGGCCCTCGAGGAGGGAGTTGCTCGCGAGGCGGTTGGCGCCGTGCACGCCCGTGCACGAGGTCTCGCCGCACGCGTAGAGGCCCTCGAGCGAGGTGCGTCCCCGCAGGTCGGTGCGCACGCCGCCGCTCGCGTAGTGCTGCGCGGGCGCGACCGGGAGCAGCTGCGTGGCCGGGTCGAAACCGAGCTCGCGACAGCGCCGCACGATGGACGGGAAGCGTTGCTCGAGGAACTCCGCACCGAGGTGGCGGCAGTCGAGGAAGACGTGGTCGGTGCCCGTCTCGCGCATCCGGCGGATGATGGCGCGCGACACGACGTCGCGCGGCGCCAGGTCGGCGAGCGGGTGCTCCCCCTGCATGAAGCGCTCGCCGGACGCGTCGACGAGGAAGGCGCCCTCACCGCGGACCGCCTCGGAGATGAGCGGCTGCTGGCCGCGCGAGCCCTCGCCCAACCACAGCACGGTGGGGTGGAACTGCACGAACTCGAGGTCGGCGAGCACGGCACCGGCGCGGAGCGCTGCGGCCATGCCGTCGCCGGTCGCGACGGACGGGTTCGTCGTCGACGCGTAGATCTGTCCCAGACCGCCGGTCGCGAGCACGACGGCGCGGGCGTGCGCCGCGCCGACCCCGTCGACCTGGCCCTCCCCGATGACGTGGAGGGTCACGCCGCAGACCCGTGCCTCGGCGTCGGTGAGCAGGTCGACGACGAGAGCGTGCTCGATGACCTCGATGCCCGGGTCGTCTCGCACCCGGTCGAGGGCCGCGATGAGCGCCCGGCTGATCTCCCGGCCCGTCGCGTCGCCGCCGGCGTGCAGGATGCGGTCGCGGTGGTGGCCGCCCTCGCGCGTCAGGGAGAGGCTGCCGCCGTCGCCACGGTCGAACTCCGCACCGAGCGCGATGAGGTCCCAGACGGCATCCGTGCCCTCGCGGACGAGGGTCTCGACGGCGTCGACGTCGCAGAGCCCCACGCCGGCCACGAGGGTGTCGTGGACGTGCTCGGCCGGGCTGTCCTCGGGGGACATGACCGCGGCGATGCCGCCCTGCGCCCACGCGGTGGAGCCCTCGTCGAGCACCGTCTTCGTCACGAGCAGCACGCGGTCGACGCGCCGCCGCAGTCGGAGGGCGGTCGTGAGGCCGGCGATGCCGGAGCCGACGACGATGACGTCTGCCGTCGCCGTCCAGCCCGGGGCCGGGGCGCGCAGCCGTCGCGGGACGGTGACGTCGGGGAGCCCGCTCTGCGGCATGCGATGGCCTCTCAGTGCTTCGGGTCGTGGGATCGCGCGGTGACGGCCGAGGTCTGCAGGCCGAAGCCGTCGGGGACGTCACCCGCATCGTGCCCCACCTCGACCATCCGGTTGTGCGCGTCGACGAAGACGACCTGCGGCTCGAAGGTGCGCGCCTCGGCGTCGTCCATCGCGGCGTACGCGATGATGATGACCGTGTCGCCGGGCGCGATGAGGCGGGCAGCCGCACCGTTGATGCAGACGATGCCCGAGCCCCGCTCCCCCTCGATCGCGTAGGTCGTGAGGCGGTTGCCGTTGTCGACGTCGACGACGTCGACCTGCTGGCCCGGCCAGAGGTCGGCCGCGTCGAGGAGGTCTCGGTCGATGGTGAGCGAACCGACGTAGTGCAGGTCGGCCTGCGTGACGGTGGCGCGGTGGATCTTCGAGTGGAGCATGAAGCGCTGCACGGCGATGTCCTTGGATGACGTCGAGGGAGAGGGGTGCTCAGTCTTGCGAGAAGGTCTCGAGGGCGCCGCCCCCGGGGCCGACGAGGAGCGGCAGGTTGTCGATGAGGCGCGTCGTGCCGACCCGGCCGGCGACCGCGAGGAGGGCCTCGCCGCGATACCACTCGGGCACGTCCTCGAGCGTGTCCGGGTGCACGAGCACGAGGTAGTCGACGAGGGCCAGGGGCTCGCGCACGAGGACGGCCCGGGCCGCGCGCCGCACGGCGGAGGGCCCCTCCGGCGCGGCCTCCGCACCGGCGCGCAGCGCGGCCGAGAGGCACAGCGCCGTCTCGCGGTCGGACGGGGTGAGGTAGGTGTTGCGGCTCGACATCGCGAGGCCGTCGGGCTCGCGCACGGTCGGCACCGAGACGACGCGCACCGGGAAGTCGAGGTCGCGGCACATGCGGCGGATGAGGAGCAGCTGCTGGGCGTCCTTCTGGCCGAAGTAGGCCGCGCTGCACCGGGTCAGGTGCATGAGCTTGCCGACCACGGTGAGCATGCCGTCGAAGTGCCCCGGCCGCGACTGTCCCTCGAGCACGTCGCCGAGCGGCCCGGCCGAGACGCGCACCCCGGGGTCGCCGTCCGGGTAGACGACGTCGGGCGTCGGCGCGAAGACGAGGTCGACGCCCGCGGCCGTGCAGATGTCGAGGTCCGCGTCGAACGTGCGCGGGTAGCGCGAGAGGTCCTCCTTGGGCCCGAACTGCAGCGGGTTGAGGAAGATCGTGACGACGACGTGGCGGTGCGCGCGGCGGGCCTGCTGGATCAGCGTGGCGTGGCCCTCGTGCAGCGCGCCCATCGTCATGACGACAGCCACGTCACCGTCGCCGAGCGCCGAGCGCGCCTCGACGAGCTCGTCGCGGGTGCGGGCGACCACGGGCACGACCGGCGCGGAGGGCACCTCGGACCGGACGGTGCCGGACGCGCCGGACGCGCCGGACGCGCCGGACGCGCCGGACGCGCCGGACGCGCCGGACGCGCCGGACGCGCCGTCCCCTGCGGCGTCGACGGCGCGCACGGCGTGCGTGTCCGTCACGGTCGGTTCGGTCATGGTTGGTCCTCCTCGTGCGCGAGCAGCTCGAGCAGCGGGTCCGCGGCCGCCGCACGGAGTCGACCGCTCAGCAGGGCCCGCTGCGCCGTCGCCCGCGCGAGCGCCAGGTAGGTCGGGTGGATGTCGGGCGCCACCGTACGCAGCACGGCGACGTGCCCGGCCACGGTACCCGCATCGCCGCGGGCCACCGGACCGGTGAGGGCGGCGTCACCGCGCTGCAGGGCGTTCGCGAGCGCCGCCGTGAGCAGCGGCTCGAGCATCCGGGCCGGGTCGTCGACCCCGGCCTCGCCGAGCAGCTGCATCGACTGGGCGACGAGCGTGACGAGGTGGTTCGAGCCGTGCGCCAGCGCCGCGTGGTAGGTGACCCGGTCGTCCTCGGCGATCCAGACGGGCTCGCCGCCCATCTCGATGACGAGGGCCTCGGCGAGCGGGCGGGCGAGGTCGACCGTCGTGACGCCGAAGCAGCAGTCGGCGAGGCGGTCGAGGTCGACCTCGGTGCCGGTGAACGTCATCGCGGGGTGGATCGCGAGCGGGATGATGTCGCTGCCCGCCGCCGCCTCGAACACCGCGATCCCGTGGGCCCCCGACGTGTGGAGCACGAGCTGTCCCGGCGTGAACGTGCCGGTCGTGCTGAGCCCCGCGACGAGGTCGGCGAGCGCGTCGTCGGGCACGGCGAGCACGACGAGGTGCGCTCCCGACACGACGTCGGGGATCGGCTTGACGGGCACGCCGGGCAGCAGCGCGGCCGCGCGCTCGAGGCTGGCCTCGCTGACGGCCGAGACGCCGGTGACGACGTGGCCGGCGCGCGCCAGGGCGGCACCGAGCACGGCTCCGACCCGCCCGGCGCCCACGACGCCGACGTCGAAGCGTGCGGGACGCTCGTGCGGGGTGCTCACCCACGGCACGCTATCGCCTACAGTCCGTGGTCGTGGATCCCGTTCCCTGGCGTGAGGCGTGGCACACCGCGCTCTATGCCGCCGGGCGCGGCTTCTACGTCGCGGGCGCGGGCCCGGCCGCGCACTTCACGACGGCGACGCACGGCCCCACCGGCGCCCTGCTGGCCGAGGCGCTGCTCGCGGTGCCCGAGCACCCCGTGCGCGTCGTCGTCGACGTCGGGGCCGGCCGCGGCGAGCTCGCCACGCACCTCGTCGAGGCGCTCGCCCCCGGGTCGAGGTATGCCGCCGCGCCCGGTCACGCAGCACCACCTCGACCCGATGACGCCACCACTGGGTCGAGGTATGCCGCCGCGCCCGGTCACGCAGCACCACCTCGACCCGACGGGGTGCGGGTCGTCGCGGTCGACGTCGTCGAGCGCCCGCCCGGCCTCGACGAGCGCGTCGAGTGGCTCCGCTCCCCCGGCGGCAGCGCCCTCCCGGAGCAGCTGGGCGACCTCGAGGACGCGCTCGTCATCGCCCACGAGTGGCTCGACGTCGTGCCGTGCACGGTGGCGCAGGTCGACCCCGACGGCGAGCTGCGCGAGGTGCTCGTCGACCCCGTCAGCGGCGCGGAGACGCTCGGCGACCTCCTCGACCGCCCCGACCGCGAGTGGTGCGCGGCCCACTGGCCCACGACGACGCCCGGCGACCGGCTCGAGGTCGGGCTCGAGCGCGACCGGGCCTGGGCTGGGCTCGTCGCCCGGGTGCGCTCGGGCACCCTCGTCGCGGTGGACTACGGGCACACGGCGACCGCGCGTCCGGACGGCGGCTCGCTGACGGCATACGTCGGCGGACGACAGACCCACCCGGTGCCGGACGGCTCGTGCGACGTGACGGCCCACGTCGCCGTCGACACGCTCGGGGCCGACACCGTGCGCACCCAGCGGGACGCGCTGCGCGCGCTGGGGCTGCGCGGCACGGTGCCGCCGCACGCGCTGGCCTCCACGGACCCGCTCGGCTACCTCGCCGCCCTGGAGCGGGCGAGCGCCGAGGCCCGGCTGCTCGACGTGGGCGGGTTCGGGGCGTTCTGGTGGGCCGTCCGGCGGGTGGGCGTGCCGGACGGGTGGGCTAGACGCGGCTGACGCGGACTGTTGTCGCCGTCAGTCGCGGTCAGTTGCAGATGTCGTTGAGCCCGTTGACCTTCCGGTCGAAGAGGACGGCGCCGTTCGGGGCGTGCACCTTGACGACGGCGCTGTTGCAGATCGGGTCGGTGTTGATGGGCCCGGCGAAGTACTTGTAGTTGCCGGCGTCCCACCCGGTGCAGCCGGTCAGCGGCGTCACCGAGTCGCAGATGCGCAGGTACATGTAGTGCGCCGTGCCGCGGTAGAGCCCGGCCTGCAGCACGTAGCACCCGCGCGGCGAGCTCGTGCGCTGGTGGAACCAGATCGTCGCGACCGTGCGTCCGGCGGAGTCGCGCAGCGGCGTCGCCTTGCCGGAGCCGGCGACGACGTTGCTGCACTCCGAGGCGGCAGCCGCCGGCTGGGCCGATGCGGCGACGAGGCCGCCGGCGACGAGCGCTGCTGCGGCGAACGCCCGGGTGGCGGTGTGACGGTGGAACGGTGCGTGCATGACATCCCCTATGCGTCGTGCCGACGTGTGTGCCGGACCGTCCGGCCAGTCTCGCCACGCCGACCGGCACCGGCAAGAGCCGGCACGAGCCGGCACGGGCCGGCACGGGCGGGCTCGGGCGGGCACGGGCGGGCAGCGTGCCGGCCCGTCCCGGCGGGGTCGTAGCCTGAGAGGCATGCGTCGTCGTGCCTCCGTGCTGCTGGGATCCGTGCTGCTCGCGCTGGGGGCGCTGGCCGTGCCGGGCACCGCGTGGGCGCACGACGTGCTCGAGCGCACGACCCCCGCGAACGGCACGACGGTCGACCGGCTGCCCGGCGCGGTGACGCTCACCTTCTCGGAGGAGCCGCTCGCGCTCGGCACGCAGGTGGTCGTGACCGGCCCCACGGGCCCGGTCTCCTCGGGGTCGCCGGTGATCGACGGGCGCGACGTGACGCAGGCGCTCGCGCCCAGCGCACCCGGCGGCGACTACACGGTCTCGTACCGGGTGACCTCCGACGACGGCCATCCGGTCACCGGCACGTTCTCGTTCCACGCCACGGTGGGGCTCGACGGGTCGACGGCCACCGCCGGCGCGACGGTCCACGTCGCCCCGGCGACGACCTCGACGTCGCAGGACTTCCCGCTCGTCGCGGTGCTGCTCACCGTCATCGGCACCATCGTGCTGCTCGTGATGGGGGGCTACCTCGTGCTCCGCGGGCGCGAGGCCGACCGCCGCTGACCAGCCCGTCGGCCGGCGGGTCAGACTGCGCCTCAGTCGGATCCGGTCGAGCCGGCCCCGTCCTCCGTCGCTCCCCCGAGCGGCTGGTTGAGGAACCAGCGGTGGCCGAAGGGGTCGTGCACGACGGCGACGCGCCCGACCGGCGGGTTGTCCTCCGGGCCGCGGTCGAGCGTGCCGCCACCCTCGGTGACGCTCCGGACCAAGGCGTCGACGTCGGTGACCGTGAGGTGGAGCGAGACGGCGTTGCCGCGGGCCGGGTCGGGCGGGGCCACCCCGGCGGAGTCGAAGGCGTCGGACATCATCCAGCGGGCCCCGTCGACGGCGAGCTCACAGTGGCCGATGCGCCCGTCGTCCATGACGATCGGCTCGTAGGTCACCACCGCTCCGAGGCGGTCGCGGTACCACTCGACGGCCGCCGCGGCGTCGGCCACGCAGATGTACGGGGTCAGCTCGCCCACGAGTGCTCCTCGCTCTCGACACGGTGCCGCGCCCGGACGCCGGACAGGTCGGCGCCCGTCTCGACGGCGGCACCACGCTACGCCGCGTCCCCCGCGAACGGGGGCTCACGGCATACTCGGCGCATGAGCGACGTAGGGTCGATCCCGTGAGCAGCGACCCCGGGACCGCGGCGCCCGCGGACGGGCGCGGCCGCTCCCTGACCGTCGGCGTGGGCGCCGGGGGCCTCGCGACCGCCGACATGGTGCTCAACATCGGCCCGCAGCACCCCGCCACGCACGGCGTGCTGCGACTGCGGATCGTCGTCGACGGCGAGCGGATCGTCAGCGCCGAGCCGATCGTCGGCTACATGCACCGCGGCGCCGAGAAGCTCTTCGAGGTGCGCGACTACCGGCAGATCATCGTCCTGGCCAACCGGCACGACTGGCTCAGCGCCTTCTCGAACGAGCTGGGCGTCGTGCTCGGTGTCGAGCAGATGCTCGGCATGGAGGTGCCCGAGCGCGCCGTCTGGGCCCGCACCGCGCTCGCCGAGCTGAACCGGGTGCTCAACCACCTGATGTTCCTCGGGTCCTACCCGCTCGAGCTCGGCGCGATCACCCCCGTCTTCCACGCGTTCCGCGAGCGCGAGGAGCTGCAGGCCGTCATGGAGGAGGTCTCCGGCGGCCGGATGCACTACATGTTCAACCGGGTCGGCGGCCTCAAGGAGGACCTCCCGTCCGGCTGGCTCGGGCGCGTCGCGCACGCCGTCACGGCCGTGCGCCGGCGCCTGCCCGACCTCGAGCGGCTCGTCGTGGGCAACGAGATCCTCGAGGCCCGCACGCGCGGCGTCGGGGTGCTGCCGCTGCCGACCGTCGAGGCCTACGGCGTCTCGGGCCCGATCGCGCGGGCGAGCGGCCTCGACGTCGACCTGCGGCGCGACGCGCCCTACCTCGCCTACGCCGAGCTCTTCGCGCCCGGCGGCCCGGGCCGGGTCGTCACGCGCACCGCGGGCGACTGCCTCTCGCGCCTCGAGGTGCTCCTCGAGCAGGTGCACGTCTCGCTCGACCTCGTCGACGCCTGCCTCGACCGCCTCGGGCAGCTGCCGCAGGGCCCGATCAACGTCAAGCTGCCCAAGGTGCTCAAGGTGCCCGAGGGCGAGATCTACAGCGCCACGGAGAACCCGCTCGGCTTCAACGGCTACTACCTCGTCTCGCGCGGGGAGAAGACCCCGTGGCGGCTCAAGCTGCGCTCGGCGTCGTTCAACAACGTCAGCGTGCTCGCCGAAATGCTGCCCGGTCAGCTCATCGCCGACATGGTGGCGATCCTCGGCTCGATGTTCTTCGTCGTCGGCGACGTCGACAAGTGAGGGGCCGTATGCCGTCCGCCCGGTTCACCCGCGCCAGCGTCCTGCGCGCCGCTGCCGTCGCGCTCGTCACGGCCACGGTGACGCTCGCCGCGGCCTGCTCCGACGAGGACACCGTCGACACGATCCCGCCGCCCTGGCCGACCCGGACGACGACGCCCGACGGCCCGCCCCAGCCGCCCGCGGCACCCACCTCGACGGTGACCTCGACCACCTGAGCCGTGTCCCGGCCCCGCGGCGCGCGGGCCCGGGCCCGGGCCAAGTCCCGCGAGGAGTGTTCAGTCGTGCGGACGCGCTTCGGTCGGGCGACTTGTCACGGGACCGAGGCCGGATCGAGGGACCGAAACCGTTGCGCCACGCTCAGGCGCGGCCGGACTCCTCGTCGTCGTCGTCGCTGGGACGCAGCCGGCACCACCGCTGGACGAGCATCCCGGCGGCCGACAGGAGGACCGCCACGACGGCGTGCGCCGCGAAGGGCCAGATCCGCCCGCGCTGCGACTCGACGTCGGCGTCGGGCAGCAGCACGAGGACGTTCGCGACGTACCACCCGACGAGCACGGCGCCCGTCAGGGCTCCCGCCTGGCCGAGCACGAGGGTGCGGGCCGCCCGCAGCGGGGTGACCGCCGGGTTCGGGATGCCGTCGCGCACCGTGCGCACCTGGCGGCCCGCGACGACGAGGCCGGCGGCGAGGCAGAGCATGGCCGCGGCGCCCACCCAGCCCGCCTCGGGCACGGCGGCGCCCGCGGCGACCCAGCGCAGCACGAGCCAGGCGACGACGGTCATGGCGAGGCCCGCGAGCACGAGGGTCGTGACGCGGATGCCGGCGTGTGGTCTCACGGCTGCTCCCATCGGGGACCGGGGCGCACGCCCGAGCGGTCGAGGTCGGCCAGCAGGTCGGACACCCGCCGGATGCCGTCCGGTCCGGGTCCGACCCGCAGGGTGGCCCGGGGGTCGGCGTCGAGCCACGGCACGAGCACGAAGGCCCGCTCGCTCGCGCGCGGGTGCGGGAGCGTCAGCTCGGCGACCTCGCTCGTCACCTCGCGACGGCCACCGGGCACGCCGTGCTGGACGAGGTCGAGGTCGAGCGTCCGCGCGCCCCAACGGATCTCGCGGGTGCGCCCGTGGTCGGCCTCGACGGCGTGCAACGCGGCGAGGAGCTCGGCGGGTGGCAGCGTCGAGCGTCCGACGAGAACCGCGTTGAGGTAGGGAGGCTGCTCCGGCCCGCCGACGGGGTCGGTCTCGACGAGGGCCGACACCGCCGTGACCGTGAGTCCGGGCAGGGCGCGGAGGGCACCGACCGCGGCGTGCAGCGTCTCGCCCCGGTCGCCGAGGTTCGAGCCCAGCGCGACGACGACGCGGGCCGCGTTGTCGCGCACCACCGCGACCTGCACGTCGGTGAACGGGTGCCCGACGGGCGCCTCCGGCTTGTGCACGACGACCTCGACGCGGTCGACGAGGTCGTGGCGCAGCACGTCGTCGGCCACCACCTCGGCGAGCCGCTCGATGAGGTCGAAGGACGGGCCGGTGATGCGAGCGACCACGTCGTCGGCGACCTCGGCGTAGTTGACCGTCGCGGCGAGGTCGTCGGTGCGACCGGCCGCCGAGAGGTCGCAGTCCATCGTCACGTCGACGAGGAAGGTCTGCCCGTCGCGCTTCTCGAAGTCCAGCACCCCGTGGGTGCCGCGGGCGCTGACGCCCTGCAGCACGATGCGGTCGCTCATCGGTCGAGGTCTCCCCACGCCGTGTCGGTCGGCTCGTCGGGGGCGTGGTCGAGGGCGGCCTGCACGACCGCGAGCGCGCGCACGGTTGAGGCGACGTCGTGCACGCGCACGCACCACAGCCCGGCCATGGCGGCCATCACCGAGGTGGCGGTCGTCTCGACGTCGCGCTCGGCCGCCGGACGGGGCGCCGACCCCTCGTCGCGGCCCAGCCGGCCGAGGAAGGTCTTGCGGGAGGCCCCGAGCAGGATCGGGTGGCCGAGCGCGTGCAGCTCGGGCAGGGCGGCCATGAGCGCCCAGTTGTGCTCGGCGTGCTTGGCGAAGCCGAGTCCCGGGTCGAGCACGAGCGAGTCCTCGTCGACCCCCGCGGCCAGGAGCGCGTCGCGCCGCTGCGCCAGCTCGCGCACGACGTCCGCGACGACGTCGGCGTAGACGGCGCGGGACTGCATCTCGGTGCTGTGGCCCCGCCAGTGCATGGCCACGAACGGCAGCCGCTCCATCGCGACGAAGGGCACCATGCCGGGGTCGGCGAGGCCGCCCGACACGTCGTTGACGATGGCGGCGCCGGCGTCGACCGCGGCCCGCGCGACCTCGGCGCGCATCGTGTCGATCGAGACGACGGCGCCCTCCGCCACGAGCGCCGTGACGACGGGCAGCACGCGGCGCAGCTCCTCCTCGACCGACGGGCGCTCGGCCCCCGGCCGCGTGGACTCCCCACCGACGTCGACGACGTCGGCACCGGCCGCGAGCACCTCGAGGCCGTGCGCGACGGCGGCCTCCTGCTCGAACCACTCACCGCCGTCCGAGAACGAGTCGGGGGTGACGTTGACGACGCCCATGACGAGGGTTCGGTCGGTGGTCCGGAGCAGGGACGTCACGTCGGGGGTGCTGCGGCGGGTGGTCATGGCCGTCATTGTGTCGCGGTCGGTCGCGGCGCCGTGCGGCCCCGCGTCACTTGTTGCCCTCGAGCATGAGCGCCATGGCCTCCGCTCGAGTGGCGGCGTTGCGCAGCTGGCCGCGCACGGCCGAGGTGATCGTGCTGGCACCCGGCTTGCGGATGCCGCGCATCGACATGCACAGGTGCTCGGCCTGGACGACGACGATGACGCCCTGCACGTCGAGGTGCTCGACGAGCGCGTCGGCGATCTGCGTCGTCAGGCGCTCCTGCACCTGCGGGCGCCGGGCGTAGACCTCGACGAGCCGCGCGAGCTTGGACAGCCCCGTGACGCGCCCGTCCTGGCTCGGGATGTAGCCGACGTGCGCGACGCCGTGGAAGGGCACGAGGTGGTGCTCGCACGTGCTGTAGAGCTCGATGTCCCGCACGATGACGAGCTCCTGGTGGTCGATCTCGAACGTCGTGCCGAGCACGTCGGCCGCCGTCATGTCGAGGCCGGCGTAGATCTCGGCGAAGGAGCGGGCCACCCGCGCGGGGGTGTCGAGCAGGCCCTCGCGGTCGGGGTCCTCCCCGATCGCGAGCAGCAGCTCCCGCACGGCCGCCTCCGCCCGTGGCTGGTCGATCGGCACGGGTCAGCTCTTCTCGCCGGGGTTGACCGGACGGTCGTCCGGCACCTCGATGACCTGCTCGACCGGGTGCTCCTCGGCGAGCGGGTGGGCGCCGACCGCGGCGGCCTGGTCGATCTTGTCCTCGATCGCCTTGTCGGCGGGCGCCGGGGGCGGGAGGTGGCCGTTCTGGCCGTTCGAGCCGTTCTGGCGCGCGGCGATCTCGGCCGGGGTCAGCACCGGCGGACGTTCACCGGGCACGCGGGCCTCGGACGAGAGCCAGGTGGGGCGCTGGGGCGTCTTGACGACGTCGGTGAAGATCTCGGCCAGCTCGTGCTGATTGAGGGTCTCACGCTCGAGCAGCTCGAGCACGAGACGGTCGAGCACGTCGCGGTTCTCGTTGATGGCGGCGTAGGCCTCGTCGTGCGCGTTCTCGATGAGCTTGCGCACCTCGGCGTCGACGACGCCCGCGATCTGCTCGGAGTAGTCGCGCTGGTGGCCCATGTCGCGGCCGAGGAAGACCTCGCCGTTGCTCTGGCCGAGCTTGATCGCACCGATACGCTCGGACATGCCGAACTCGGTGACCATCTTGCGGGCCATCCCGGTGGCCTTCTCGATGTCGTTGCTCGCACCGGTCGTCGGCTCGTGGAAGACGATCTCCTCCGCCACCCGGCCACCGAGCGCGTAGGAGAGCTGGTCGAGGATCTCGTTGCGCGTCGTCGAGTACTTGTCGTCGACGGGCATCACCATCGTGTAGCCGAGGGCGCGACCGCGGGGCAGGATCGTCACCTTGGTGACGGGGTCGGTGTGGTTGAGCGCCGCGGCGACGAGGGCGTGGCCACCCTCGTGGTAGGCCGTGATCTTGCGCTCCTTGGCCGACATGATGCGGGTGCGCTTCTGCGGGCCGGCGATGACGCGGTCGATGGCCTCGTCGAGCGCGGCGTTGTCGATGACCTTGCGGTCGCTGCGGGCCGTGAGCAGCGCGGCCTCGTTGAGCACGTTGGCGAGGTCGGCACCCGTGAAGCCGGGCGTGCGGCGCGCCACGGCGAGCAGGTCGACGTCGCCCGCCATCGGCTTGCCCTGCGCGTGCACCTCGAGGATGCGGTGGCGACCGATCATGTCTGGGGCGTCGACGGCGATCTGGCGGTCGAAGCGGCCCGGGCGCAGCAGCGCCGGGTCGAGGATGTCGGGACGGTTCGTCGCCGCGATGAGGATGACGTTCGTCTTGACGTCGAAGCCGTCCATCTCGACGAGCAGCTGGTTGAGCGTCTGCTCGCGCTCGTCGTGGCCGCCGCCCATGCCGGCGCCGCGGTGCCGGCCGACGGCGTCGATCTCGTCGACGAAGACGATGGCCGGGGCGTTGGCCTTGGCCTGCTCGAAGAGGTCGCGCACGCGGCTCGCACCGACGCCGACGAACATCTCGACGAAGTCGGAGCCGGAGATCGAGTAGAACGGCACGCCCGCCTCGCCGGCGACCGCGCGGGCGAGGAGCGTCTTGCCCGTTCCGGGCTGGCCGTAGAGCAGCACGCCCTTCGGGATTTTGGCGCCGACGGCGAGGAACTTCGCGGGCTCCTGGAGGAACTCCTTGATCTCCTGCAGCTCCTCGATCGCCTCGTCGCAGCCGGCGACGTCGGCGAAGGTGACCTTGGGGGTGTCCTTCGTCGCGAGCTTGGCCCGCGACTTGCCGAACTGCATGACGCGGTTGCCGCCGCCCTGCATCTGGCCCATGAGGAACCAGAAGAGGCCGAGGATGATGATGATCGGCAGGATCGAGAAGAGGAGCGAGCCGAACCAGCTCGGCTCGTCGATCTGGTCGTCGACGCCCTGGGCCGGGGGCTTCGCGTTGAGCGCGTCGACGACCTGGCCGCCGCGGGCGTCGACGTAGAAGGCGTAGACCGACTTCGCGTCCTTGACCGTGCCGTCGGGCGAGGAGTAGGGCGCCTTGAGGGTCAGCTCCATGCGCTCGTTGTTGAGCAGCTTGGCCGACTCGACGTTGCCGTTGGTGATCTGCTTCATCGCCTCGGACGTGTCGATCCGGGGCGGGCCGGACTCGGAGAACATCATGCCGAAGACGAGCGCGCTGATGAGGACCAAGATCCACAGCAGTGGGGTGCGCAGAATCCGCTTTGCGTCCATGTACGTGCGGGGCCTGTCGGGCCCCGGTCCTCCTGCTCGTCCGGTGAGTTGATCCACCGGCACAACGTCCGGTGGCTCACCAGTGTTCCGCATGCGACGCGCCGGTGACCAACCAGTCCGTCGAACCTTCGGCGGACCGGCGCCCGGACCCGCGCTCTCAGGCGGTGGCCGCCCGCAGCGCCTCGAGCACCCGCGCGTCGATGCCGTCCGGGCTGAGGCGCGCCTCGTAGTTGGCGTTGCCGGCCCAGTCGGCGAGGGCGACGGAGAGGTCGTCGGCCTCGAAGCCGAGGCGGGCGAGGCGGTCGCGCACCTCCCCGGCGAGCTCGCCCGTGAGGGCTGCGACGTCCTCGGGGCGGCCGAAGAACATCTCCCACTCGGCGAGGAGCCGGCCGAGCTCGGTGACCGGGTCGGCGTGGTCGTCGACGCGGAGGTCGGCGAGCACCCCGCACGTGTCGTAGCCCGACCCGGGCTCGACGGCATACATCGCGGCGCTCTGGCGTCCCCGCGAGTCGCCGCCCGCCGCGTCGCCGGCGACGAGGGCGGCGAGCAGCCGCTGCGCGAGGGGCCGCCCGGACGAGGCGTGCCACGCACGCTCCATCTCCTCGACGACCTCGGGCCCGGTGAGGATGTTGCCCTGGATGGCGTATGCCGTGTCGCCGTCGTCGCGCGCGACGCCCCCCGCCCACGCGTTGCACTCCGAGCCGGTGAAGGTGGCTGCGGAGGCAGGACCGACGACGCCGACCTGGCGCGTCTCGCGGCCCTCGTCGAGCGCGGTCGCCGCGACGAGCGCAGGGTCCGCGGCCTCCCCCGCGGCGAGCCGGTCGAGCAGCTCGTCGCGGTAGGCGACGCGGGCGTAGGACTGCGTGGCGACGGCGCCCACGCCGAGGCGGGCGTCGGGCACGACGGCACCGACCGCGAGGAACTTGCTCGCGACGGCGACGCCGAAGGCCTCGCCCTGGCGCGCGACGATGGAGAAGGTCACGGCAGCGCCTCGGCCGTCAGGCGTAGACGTGCGGCGCGAGGGTGCCGACGCAGCGCAGGTTGCGGTACTTCTCGGCGTAGTCGAGGCCGTAGCCGACGACGAACTCGTTGGGGATGTCGAAGCCGACGTACCGCACGGGAATGTCGACCTTGACGACGTCGGGCTTGCGCAGCAGCGTGCAGATCTCGACCGAGGCCGGGTTGCGCGACTCGAGGTTGGACTTGATCCACGAGAGCGTCAGGCCGGAGTCGATGATGTCCTCGACGATGAGCACGTGGCGGCCGCTGATGTCGGTGTCGAGGTCCTTGAGGATGCGCACGACGCCCGAGCTCTTCGTGCCGGAGCCGTAGGACGAGACCGCCATCCAGTCCATCGGGGCCGTGCCGGGCAGCGCCCGCATGAGGTCGGCCATGACGACGACGGCACCCTTGAGCACCCCGACGAGCAGGAAGTCCTTGCCCTCGTAGTCCTTCCAGATGTCGGCGGCGAGCTCGGCGAGCCGGGCCTGGATCTGCTCCTCGGTGTAGAGGACCTGCGCCAGGTCGTCTCCCATGTGCTCGTGGTCCACGAAGGCTCCTCGGTGTCGTGCTGTGCGGGTCGTGCGGGGCGGCTCCATTCAACCGCACCCGCGGTCACGGCGTCCCCGGCGGGGAGTCCTCGGGCGACGGAGTCCCTCAGGCGATGGCGCTCTCGCGCAGCGGGCGGAAGACGATCGCACCCCGCGTGCGCGCGACGGCGATGCCGCCGGGCACGTGGAGCGGCCCCTGGCCGTGCCACGAGGTCAGCAGCGCGTCGAGCGACTCGACGTGGGCCGCGCTGACGTCGGCGAGCGGTGCGCCGGCCTCGGCGGCGAGCAGCCGCCACACCCGGGTCCGGATGGCGCGGGGCAGGTCCGCGAGCGCCCCGAGGTCGACGCCGTCGCCGTCCGGGCCGGGCGGGAGACCCGCGCGGGCCGAGACCGCGAGCGTCTCGAGGTAGTCGGCGTCCTCGCGCAGCAGGTCGGCGCTGCGGGCGAGGGCGGCCCCGAAGCCCGGTCCGAGGTCGGACTCGAGGGTCGCGAGCAGCCGCCGCGCGCGCACCCGCCGGAACGAGTCGTCGCTGTTGTGCGGGTCGACCCAGGGCTCGATGCCGTAGGCCGCGCAGGCGGCGAGCGTCGTGGCGCGCGGCAGGGCGAGGAGCGGGCGCACGAAGCGGTCGCGGCGCACCGGCATACCGCTGAGGGAGCGGGCTCCCGACCCCCGCGAGAGGCCGAGCAGCACCTGCTCGGCCTGGTCGTCTCGGGTGTGGCCGATGAGGACCAGCGCGGCCCCCACGCGGCCCGCGACCTCCTCGATGGCGGCGTAGCGCGCCGTGCGGGCGTCGGCCTCGAGACCCGCGCCGCTCGTGCGCACGTCGGCCCGCACCACCTCGACGGGGTCGAGGCCGATCTCGCGGCAGAGGGCACCCGCCTCCTCGGCGACCTCGGCGGAGCGCTCCTGCAGCCCGTGGTCGACGACGACGGCGCCCGCGCGCACGCCCGCCCGCGGTGCCTCGAAGGCGAGGGCTGCCGCGAGCGCGACGGAGTCGGGGCCGCCCGAGCACGCGACGAGCACGACGCCGCCCTCCGGCACGTCGACGAGGTGCTCGCGCACGGCGAGCCGGGTGGCGGCGACGGCGGGGTCGGGACCGGGCATGTCTGCTGGACCTCGCACGGCTCAGCCGTGGACCCGGCGCACCCAGGCGCCCGGGTCGACGATCTCGGCGGCTCGGGGCAGGTGGTCGGGCGAGGACCAGACGGCGTTGAAGCCGTCGCGACCCACCGCGTCGGTGACGGCCCGGACGAAGGCGGCCCCGTCGCGGTACTGGCGCATCTTGGCCTCGAGCCCGAGCAGCTTGCGCAGCAGCCGGTCGACGCCGACGGAGCCGGTGCGCCGCTGGTCGAACTTGCGGCGGATCTCGTCGACCGTCGGGATGACGCGGGGGCCGACGGCGTCCATGACGACGTCGGCGTGGCCCTCGAGGAGCGACATGACCGCGGTCAGCTCGGCGATCCGGGCCTTCTGCTCCGGCGTCGCGAAGAGCTGGCCGAGGCCTTCGCCCGAGGAGAGGACGTCGGGCAGGTTGCGGGTCAGCTGCTCGAGGCGACGGCCGAGGTCCTCGGAGGTCGGCGCGAGGTCGACGGCGAGCGACTGCGTGCGCTCGACGAGGTGCTCGCGCAGCCAGGGCACGGCGGTGAACTGCACGCGGTGGGTCTCCTCGTGCATCGCGACCCACCGCCGGAAGTCGGTCGGGTCGACCGCGAGCCGACGCTCGGTCGCGACGATGTTCGGCGCGACGAGGAGCAGGCGCGGCGTGCCGCCGGGCGCGAGGTCGTACTGCCCCAGCACCTTGCTCGAGAGGAACGCGAGCAGGCCGCCCATCTCCGCTCCGGTCACCTTGCCGCCGATGGCGGCGGCCGCCGCGCTGGGCGTCGACTTCGAGGTGCTGAGCTTGTCGACGACCGGGTCGAGCAGCGCCCGGAAGGAGTCGACGTTGGCGTCGATCCAGCCCGGCCGGTCGACGACGAGGGGCGCCGGGGCGTCGTCGGGCGCGACGAGGGCGCTCGTCTCCGCGACGGGTGCCACGGCCGCGGCCGCGGCCGCCCGGAGGTCGGCGACGATGGCAGCCGCCTCGTCACCCGTGACCTGGGGGCCGGGGCTGACGACCGTGCGGCCGGTCTTCTTCGCGAAGTCGTAGTCGACGTAGGCGGCCCGGCCACGGGGTCCGCCGGCAGCTGCCCGGTCCGTCGTCCGGTCCGTCGCCCGGTCCGTCGACTGAGGCATCGGGACGGTGGTGTCGGTCATGCCAGCCCTTTCCGTGCCGCGCCGTGACGACGACGACGTCGTGGGTGTGCGGTCGGTCGGCCGTGGTCGACGGCGCTCCCTGTCGCGAAGGCCGGCCACCCGAGCGGCCCACCGGCCCGTCAGCGACAGCCGCAGGAGGCGAGCGCCGCTACGAAACGGTCCAACGCCGCCCGCGCGTCGTTGGTTCCCGCCCCGGCGACCATACCCACGAAGACGAGCAGCCGACCGTCGTCGTCGACGACGCTCCCGGCGAGCGCGTTGGCGCCCGTCAGCGTGCCGGTCTTGGCCCGTGCGCGGCCGGCGGCGTCGTGCTGCGCACCGGTGAACCGGGTGGCGAGGGTGCCGGTGAGCCCGCCGATCGGCAGGCCGTCGAGGGCTCGGCGCAGCACCGGGTGCGACCCGTCGTAGCCGAGCACGAGCACGTCGGAGAGCAGCGAGGCACGCACCCGGTTCTCCCGCGAGAGCCCGCTCGCGTCGACGAGCCGCACCCCGGTCGTGTCGAGCCCCAGGGCGCGCACCTCGGTGACGATCCAGCCGCCCACGGCGGCGAAGTCGGTGCCGGAGCCCGCGCGGAAGGCCGCCTGCCGGGCGAGGATCTCGGTGAGCGCGTTGTCGCTGTCGGTGAGGGCGAGCGCCAGCTGGTCGCGCACCGGCGCCGACTCGACGCTGCCGAGCACGGGACCGGCCGCGGCCACACCCCCCGTCGGGCTCTCGTCGCGGGGCGCCGTCTCCACCGCGACGCCGAGCGCCTCGAGCTGGCCGGCGAAGGCCCCGCGCACCGACGCGACGGGGTCGGCCGGACCGGGCGAACCGCCGTGGGCCCGCTGGGTCGAGAGGCCGAGCATCGCCACCGCGCCGGTGATGCCGGTGCTGCGGAACGACGAGGACCACGTGGGCGCCGTCGTCGGCCCCGGGGCGTACGTCTCGTCGACGGCGAGCGTGACCCGTCGCACCCCGGCCCCCTCGAGCTTCGCGGCCACCTGCCGGGCGAGGTCGCGCAGCCCGGCGTGGCCGGCGACGGCCTCCGGGTCGCCCGCGCCGGGCGCGAGCAGCGAGTCGCCGCCGGCGACGAGCACGATCCGGTCGGGCGCGGCGCCCTGGCGCACCACGGTGCGCAGCACGTCGCCCGGCGCGAACGCCTTGCCGATGGCCGCCGCCGAGAGCAGCTTCGTCGTCGACGCGGGGATGCGCAGCTGGTCGCCGCCCTGGTCGAGCAGCACCCGGCCGCTCTGGCCGTCGCGCACGACGAGCGCGGCGTCGCCGAGGGCGGGGAGGTCGCGCACCGCGGCGAGCGCCCGCTGCACCCCGGCCGGCGACGCGCCCTCGGCCTCGCCGGCCAGCGCCGGCAGCGGCGCCGGGGCCGACGTCGGCGGGCTCGGCTGCGCCACGCTCGGCGCCGTGCGGGGCGCGACCGTCTCGGTGGGCGCGGGCGGGGGCAGCGGTCGCGTCGTCAGCACACCGGGCACCGCGTCGACGACGTCGAGCACGGCATACGCCAGCACGAGGGACCCGACGGCGCCGAGCGCGACGAGGCGCCGGGCGGGTGCCGCACGTCGCCGCACCGCTGGCTCCACGCTTCCCACCCCTGTCCGCCGTCCGCCGCGATTTCGCGCGAGGACCGCCGTTGCTGACACACTGTCGCGGACGATTCTGTCAGCCGCAGGCGCGTGCCCCGGCACCCGAGCGCAGCGACCGCGCCCGGACGAGCGCCCGAAGACCGTGAAGAAGGGGAAGACGTGGAGTTCGACGTCACCATCGAGATCCCGCGCGGACAGCGCAACAAGTACGAGGTCGACCACGAGACCGGTCGGATCCGCCTCGACCGCTACCTCTTCACGCCGATGGCCTACCCCGCCGACTACGGCTACATCGAGGACTCGCTCGGCGAGGACGGCGACCCCCTGGACGCGCTCGTGCTGCTGCCCGAGCCGCTCTTCCCCGGCGTCGTCGTCGAGGCGCGCCCGATCGGCGTCTTCCACATGACCGACGAGGCCGGCGGCGACGACAAGGTGCTCTGCGTGCCGGTCGACCCGCGCAACGCCGACGTCCAGGACATCGGCGACGTCAACGAGTTCACGCTCAAGGAGATCCAGCACTTCTTCGAGCGCTACAAGGACCTCGAGCCCGGAAAGCACGTCGAGGGCTCCGACTGGGGCAACCGCGAGGCCGCCGAGAAGATCATCGGCGAGGCCCTCGAGCGCGCCAAGGAGCAGGGCACGTCGACGGCACGCTGGGCCATGCCGCAGGGGCACTGAGCCCGCGCGAGCAGTCCACACGGGCCGTATGCCGTGCGCTCGACCCCCGCAGCCCACCCAGGCCGCGGGGGTCGTGTGGTCTCAGGTGCTGCTCGCGACCGGGTGATCCAGGCCGCGGCGCCGTGGGTCCGCACGTGGTGCTGCGTCCGGTGGGGTGATCACCCCACCGGACGCAGCACCGTCTGCAGCTCCAGGTGACCCTGCCGTCGGTCAGCCGGCCTCGACGGTGACCGTCTCGCGCGTCGGCTCCGGCCCGGCTGCGGCCCGCGCCGGGCGGGGCCGCAGCACGAGGGCCGCCACGAGCAGGGCCACGAGCGTGAAGCTCGCCGACGTGAGGAACGCCGGCTCGACGCCGGGGACGAACTGCCCCGGCACCGCCTTCGAGGCGTAGACGCTGACGATGGCCGCGAGGCCGACGGCGCCGCCCAGCTGCTGCGCCGTCTGGAGCAGCCCCGACACGGTGCCCGCCTGGGCCCGGTCGACGCCGCCGAGGACGACGACGGTGACCGGCATGAAGACGAGCGCGGCCGAGACGCCGTTGAGCACGAGCGCACCCAGGAGGTGACCGGCATACGTGCTCGTCGTCGTGATGCTGCTCAGCCACACGAAGCTCGCGGTGAGCCCCAGCGTGCCGACGAGGAGCATCGGGCGGGGGCCGACCTTCGCGACGAGGCGCGCGCTGACCCGCGACGTCGCGAAGATCGCGAGGCTGAGGGGCAGGAACGCGGCGCCCGTCGCGACCGGGCTGAAGCCGAGGACGAGCTGGAGGTACTGCGTCACGAGGAAGAACGTCGAGAACTGCGCCCCGACGACGAGCGCCATGAGCACGAGAGCCCCACCGCGGGTGCGGTCGCGCACGAGCGCGAGCGGCAGCAGCGGCGCCGGGACCCGGCTCTCGGTGCGCACGAAGAGCGCGAGCAGGCCCAGGCCGACGACGAACGACGCGAGCGTCAGCGGCGCCGTCCAGCCGCGGTCGGCGGCACTGATGAAGCCGTGGACCACGGCCACCGACCCGAGCGTCGCCGTGACCGCGCCGACGACGTCGAACCGGCCGCGCACGCGCGGGGTCTCCGTGACGAAGCGCCGGGCGAGCACGAGGACGACGGCGCCGATCGGCACGTTGACGAAGAGCGTCCAGTGCCAGCTGACGAAGTCGGTGAGCGCGCCGCCGAGGAGCAGGCCGATCGAGGCGCCCGCGGACGAGACGGCCGTGAAGAGCGCCAGGCCGCGGTTGCGCGCGGCCTCGTTCGGGGCGCTGGTCGTCACGAGCGCGAGCACGCTCGGGGCGGCCAGGGCGGCGCCGACGCCCTGGAGGGTGCGGGCGGCGATGAGCCACGCGGGTGACGTGGCGAGGCCGCCGAGGAGGCTCGCGACGGTGAAGACCGCGAGGCCGATCTCGAAGGCGCGCAACCGTCCGAGCACGTCGCCGAGGCGGCCACCGAGCAGCAGCAGGCCGCCGAAGGCCAGGGTGTAGGCGTTGAGCACCCACGACAGGCCGGCGGGCGTGAAGCCGAGGTCGGTCTGGATGTGCGGCAGCGCGACGTTCACGACGGTGGCGTCGAGCACGAGCATGAGCTGGGCGACGAGGACGACGCCGAGGCCGATGGCCCCGCGGCGTGCGGTGCGGTCGGACGCGGACGCCGTGGGTGCGACCGGGGGTCGGGTGGCGGGCGAGGTGGTGGTGGTCGACATGGTCTGCCTCAGGCTTCGTGGTGCTCGAACTGGGGGCGCGGCGTCTCGGCGGTGAGCGGGTCGCGGGCCATCGGGGTGAAGGACGTGGCGCGGGCGCCGTGGGCGTGGGGACCGCGGGGCACGAGCGGGGCGCGGTGGGTGGTCGCGAGGTGCGACAGGTGCACGCGTCGGGCTGCTCGGGTGGGCTGGATCGTGATGGTCATGGGTGCCGGACTCCTCAATGACGTCGGGCGGCGCTACGATGAGCGGAGAACCTCTCCGGTTCTGCCTGACCCACAATACGGAGACACTCTCCGCTTTTGCAAGGAGGAATTTCCCGTGACGTCTGCCGCAACCGGCGGGGCGACGCTCGATCCGTCGCCGGAATCCGTTGGCACCCAAGGGGATCGCGCCGACGCACCCGCCCTGGAGAGCACCGGGAAATCCGCTCGGCCGATGCGTGCCGACGCCCGCCGCAACTACGACAAGATCCTCGCCACCGCCCGGATCGTCTTCACCGAGCGCGGCACCGACTCCTCCCTCGACGAGATCGCCAAGCGCGCGGGCGTGGGCGCCGGCACCCTCTACCGCCACTTCCCCACCCGCGAGGCGCTCGTCGACGCGCTCATGCAGGACTGGACCGATCGCGTGGCCGCCGATGCCGACACCGCGATCGCCACCGAGGCACCCGCCCGCGACATGCTGCTCGGCTGGTTCGAGCACTTCGTCGACCACATCACCCTCCACCGCGGGGCAGCGAGCAAGATCTGCGCGGCCATGGACGACCCCGCCTCGCCGATGTACCGAAAGTGCCGGGTCATGGGCGACGCCAACCGCCGCGTCATCGACCACCTCGACGCGACGGGCGAGCTGCGCCCCGGCGTCGACGCCGCCAACGTCATGCGCCTCGTCAGCGGCGTCGCGAGCGTGGCCGACACGAGCCGCGCCGACCTCGACGTGCGACCGATGCTCGAGGTCGTCGTCGACGGGATTGTCCGCGCCTGATCCGTCGTTGCACGGGCATGACCGTCGACCTGCGCATCTTCACCGAGCCCCAACAGGGCGCCACCTACGACGACCTCCTCGCCGTCGCACGAGCCGGCGAGGAGCTCGGGTTCAGCGGCTTCTTCCGCTCCGACCACTACCTCCACATGGGTGGCGACGGCGGCGTCGGCCCCACCGACGCCTGGACGACCCTCGCCGGCCTCGCGCGTGACACCTCGACGATCCGGCTCGGGACGCTCGTCACGTCCGCCACCTTCCGCCTGCCCGGGCCGCTCGCCGTCCAGGTCGCGGGCGTCGACCAGATGAGCGGCGGTCGCGTCGAGCTGGGGCTGGGCGCCGGCTGGTTCGAGGCCGAGCACACGGCATACGGCATCCCCTTCCCCTCGCTCGGCGAACGCTTCGACCGGCTCGAGGAGCAGCTCGCCGTCATCACCGGACTCTGGTCGACCGAGCCCGGAACGACGTTCAGCCACGACGGGACCCACTACCCCGTCACCGACTCCCCCGCGCTCGCCAGGCCCGTGCAGGACGGCGGCGTGCCGATCATCATCGGGGGCGGCGGCAGGCGCCGCACGCCCGCGCTCGCGGTCCGGTACGCCGCCGAGTTCAACGCCGCGTTCTCGTCGGCAGAGGCCTCGGGAGTGCTCTTCGAGCGCGTGCGCGGCCTGGCCCGGCGCGAGGGACGCGACCCGGCGTCGCTGACGCTCTCGGCCGCGCAGGTCGTCTGCGTCGGGCGCGACGAGGCCACCCTGCGGCGTCGCGCCGACGCCATCGGGCGCGACCTCGACGAGCTGCGCGAGTCCGGGCTCGCCGGATCACCCGACGAGGTCGTCGAGAAGATCGCGACGTTCGAGGCGGTCGGGGCGGAGCGGATCTACCTGCAGGTCCTCGACCTCGCCGACCTCGACCACCTCGCCGACATCGCCGACGGGGTGCTGCGCCAGCTCCTCTGAACCCGGACCACCCGGCGCCGGCCGGGCCGGCCCGGGCGCCCTCGACTTGATTTACATAGGTTGTCTATGTAAGTTGGAGCGAGTGATGGAACCGACCGCTCTGGGCAACGAGCTGCTGCGCTCGGCCGCGCGCCTCTCGCGCTGGGCCAGCCGGCACGCGTCGTTCGACGTCCCCTTCGCGCAGGCGCGCCTCCTCGCGCTCCTCGACGAGCTGGGCCCGTCCCGCGTCAGCGTCCTCGCGGCCGCCGATCACAGCAGCCAGCCGACGACCACCAACCAGCTCCAGCGCCTCGAGGCGGCGGGCTGGGTGCACCGCGCGTCCGACCCGGACGACGCGCGTGCCTCGGTGGTCTCCCTCAGCGACGAGGGTCACGCCGCGCTCGAGAGCGTGCGCCGGGCCCGACTGGCCGTCCTGTCCCCCGTCCTCGACCGGCTCGACGGTCCTGCGCTCGATCGCGTCCGCATCGCGGTCGACGTGCTCGACGAGCTGCTCGCCGCGGCGGCGGACGCGCCCCTCCCGAACCCCACCCGAAAGGACGGATGACCACCACCATGTGGCGCCAACCCAAGACCGTATGGTCGATCGCCTTCGCCTGCGTGATCTCCTTCATGGGCATCGGCCTCGTCGACCCCATCCTCAAGCCGATCGCCGACGAGCTCGGCGCCGGCCCCTCGCAGGTCTCGCTGCTCTTCACGAGCTACCTCGCCGTCATGGGCATCGCGATGCTCGGCACCGGCTTCGTCAGCAGCCGGGTCGGCGCCAAGCGGACCCTCCTGCTCGGCCTCGCCCTCATCATCGTCGGGGCGGCCTTCGCCGGCAGCCAGGACACCGTCGGCGGCATCGTCGCCTTCCGCGCCCTGTGGGGCCTCGGCAACGCCCTCTTCATCGCGACGGCGCTCGCGACGATCGTCAACGCGGCCTCCGGGTCGGTCAAGCAGGCCATCATCCTCTACGAGGCCGCGCTCGGCGTCGGCATCGCGACCGGTCCGCTCCTCGGCGGGTGGCTCGGCGGCATCTCGTGGCGCTGGCCGTTCTTCGGCGTCGCGGTGCTCATGGCCGTCGCCTTCATCGCGACCCTGACGACGCTGCCGAAGACCCCGCCGGCCGAGAACCCCACCTCGCTCGCCGCGCCCATCCGGGCCCTCGGGCACCGCGGCCTGCTCACGGTCGGCATCACCGCCCTGCTCTACAACTTCGGCTTCTTCACGCTGCTCGCCTTCACCCCGTTCCCGCTCGCCATGGGCGCCCACGAGATCGGCTTCATCTTCTTCGGCTGGGGCGTGCTGCTCGCCGTCACCTCCGTGTTCGTGGCCCCGATGGTGCAGCGCCGGTTCGGCACGATGGCCGGCATCGTCGGTGCCCTGGCCGGCTTCGCGGTCATCCTCGCCGTCATGGCGGGCTACACCGAGAACAAGACCGTCCTCGTCGTCGGCACCATCCTGGCCGGCGCCTTCCTCGGCGTGAACAACACCCTCATCACCGAGACGGTCATGAAGGTCGCGCCCGTCGAGCGCGGCGTCGCGTCGGCGGCCTACTCCTTCGTCCGCTTCAGCGGCGGCGCCGTCGCCCCGTGGCTCGCCGGCAACCTCGGTGAGCGGTCGATCCACCTGCCCTTCTGGGTGGGCTCCGGCGCGGTCGTGCTCGCGATCCTCGTGCTGCTCACGGCGCGCCGCATCATCGGCGCCCTCGACGAGGCCCCGGGCCACGGCGCCGAGGAGGTCACCTCGCGCACCGAGGCCGAGGCGCTGACGGTCGGCGACGCCTGACCCCTCCCCCGCAACACACCGAGCAGGTCACAACCCACCGGGATCCGATCCCGGTGGGTTGTGCCTTTCACGGTGTGTTGCCCGGGGGGGGCGTCTCGACGGTCGGGTCAGTGGAAGGTGACGCTGCGGCCGGCCTGCATGGCGGCGTACGCCTCGGGGTCGGCCTCGAGGGCCGCCCGCCGCGCCTTGCGGCGGTAGCGCAGCACCTGGACGACGCCGAGCGCCCACACCGGGTACTGCACCGTCATGGCGGCCCGGAACGAGTCGACGTCCCACGTCGACGGACCGCCCGGTGACACCCGGTCGAGCACGACGCCGACGAGGGCGACGGCCGTCAGGGTGGCGATGAAGCCGCCCGTGTTGACGATGCCCGACGCGCTGCCGATGCGGGTCG
Organism: Terrabacter sp. NPDC000476; assembly: GCF_040300125.1. NCBI lineage: Bacteria > Bacillati > Actinomycetota > Actinomycetes > Micrococcales > Intrasporangiaceae > Terrabacter > Terrabacter sp. NPDC000476. Next base: position 100,100 of record NZ_JBEPDF010000003.1, on the reverse strand, counting down.
GCGGGTTGAAGGTGCGCGCGAGGTCGAAGCCGATCATCGAGCCGGGCCCGCCCACCGCGATGAGCACGACGAGGACGACGAGCAGCCAGAGCGGGGCCCGCCCCGGCCAGAGCAGCACGACGGTCCAGGCCGCGATGGCCGCGCCGGCGATCCACAGCACGAGCGTGCTGCGCGAGAACGGGTAGCGCATCGTCAGCGTGCCGATGACCGGGCTCGAGACCACCGACGTGAAGACCATGACCATGAGCAGCACGCTCGCCGTGGACGGCGCCAGGCCCTGCCCCGCGACGAGGAACGGGAAGCCCCACAGCATCGTGAACATGTTGGCCGCGAACTGCGACGTGAAGTGCGACCACAGGCCGAGCCGGGTGCCGGGCACGAGCCAGGCCGCGCGCAGCGTGCGGGCGATGGCCCGCAGCCTCAGCTCGTCGCGGTGGTGGTCGGCGTACGGGCTGTCCTTGACGACGAGCACGAGCGCGAGGCCGGTCAGCACGCCGACCGAGGCCGACACGGCATACGACGGCGTCCACCCGAAGTGGTCGAGCGCCGCCGCGAGCGGGCCGGCCGCGGCGAGGGCGCCGAGCTGGCCGAGCACGCCCGTCAGCTGCGTCACCATCGGCGTGCGCCGCGGCGAGAACCACAGGGCGACGAGGCGCAGCACCGAGATGAAGACCATGGCGTCGCCCATGCCGAGCAGCACCCGGCACGCGAGCGCGGCCGGGAACGAGTCGACGAAGGCGAAGCCGAACTGCGCGACCGTGAGCAGCGTCAGGCCCACGCCGAGCAGCTTCTTCGAGCCGTAGCGGTCGAGCAGGGCCCCGACCGGCAGCTGCATGGCCGCGTAGACGAAGACCTGGACGATGGTGAACGTCGACAGCTGCGAGCTGCTGATGCCGAAGCGCTCCGCGGCGTCGAGGCCGGCGACGCCGAGGGAGGTGCGGTGGAAGACGGCGAGGACGTAGACGGCGATTGCCGCCGCCCACACCGCCCACGCGCGCCGGCCGTCGAGCGCGTGACGCTGCCGGGCTGGGGTCGTGCTCGTCATCCGGTCGACCGGCTCCTTCAGTTGGCGCCGGTCATCGGGATGTTCTTCTCGGGCGCCTTGGGCACGCAGTCGACGATCGCCTTGGCGACGGTCTTGCTCATGTCGGGCTGGAAGACGCTCGGGATGATGTAGTTCGGGTTGAGCTGCTCGTCGGTGACGACCGACGCGATGGCGTCGGCGGCCTTGATGAGCATCTCGGTCGTGACGTCGGTCGCGCGCGCGTCGAGCAGGCCGCGGAAGACACCCGGGAAGGCCAGCACGTTGTTGATCTGGTTCGGGTAGTCGCTGCGGCCCGAGGCCACGACGGTTGCCCGCTGCGTGGCCTCGTGGATGTCGACCTCGGGGTCGGGGTTGGCGAGCGCGAAGACGATGCGCTTCTCGGCCATCTCGTCGATCCAGTCGGGGTGCAGGATGCGCGGCGCGCTGACGCCGATGAAGACGTCGGCACCCTGGAGGCCGTCGCGGAGCGTGCCGGTGAGGCCGCGCGGGTTCGTCTTGCCGGCGAGCTCGCGCCACGCGGGGGTGAGCGACTCGTCGGCCTGGTTGAGCAGCCCGGGACGGTCGCTGACCGTGACGTCGTGGGCCCCGGCCGCGAGGAGCAGCTGGACGATGGCCGAGCCGGCCGCGCCGCCACCGGAGACGACGATGCGCGCCTCCGGGAGGGGCTTGTCGATGATGCGCAGCGCGTTCTTCAGCGCGGCGAGCACGACGATGGCGGTGCCGTGCTGGTCGTCGTGGAAGACGGGGATCGAGAGGCGCTCGCGCAGCTTGGCCTCGACCTCGAAGCAGCGCGGCGCGGCGATGTCCTCGAGGTTGATGCCGCCGAAGCCGGGGGCGATGAGCTCGACGGTGCGCACGATCTCGTCGACGTCGGTGGTGTCGATGCAGATCGGCCACGCGTCGATGTCGGCGAAGCGCTTGAAGAGCGCCGCCTTGCCCTCCATGACGGGCAGCGCGGCCATCGGGCCGATGTTGCCGAGGCCGAGCACCGCGGACCCGTCGGTGACCACGGCCACCGAGTTGCCCTTGATCGTCAGCCTGGGCACGTCCTCGGGGTGGTCGGCGAGCGCCTGGCTCACCCGGCCGACGCCCGGCGTGTAGGCCATCGCGAGGTCCTGGCGGTTGCGCAGGTTGACCTTGCTCTCGACGCTGATCTTGCCGCCGAGGTGCAGCAGGAAGACGCGGTCGGAGACCTTGTGCACGCGCACGCCGTCGAGCGTCTCGACGGCGGCGACGATCTCGGTCGAGTGCTCGGCGTTGCTCGCGGAGCAGGTGAGGTCGATGACGAGGCGGTCCGGGTGCGAGTCGACGATGTCGAGCGCGGTCGTGATGCCGCCGCTCTCGGCCACCTTGACCGCCAGGGTCCCGATCACGGCGGGATCGGTCCCCGTGTGGATGCGCATCGTGATCGAGTAGGAGGCGGTGGTGGCGCGGGCACGTTGGATCGACTCAGTCACGTCGGCCATCGTCCCACGATCCGAGAAGCGCGCCCGACATGGTCCGCGGACCGATCAGTAACCTTTGTCCGTCGCCTCCCTCCCACCGCCGTATGCCGTGCGCGTGCCGTCCCGCACCCGACCCGGCGCCCCGGGTCCGCGCGTGCCGCCACGGCCGCGGCGACCGGCATACGACAATGGCCCAGTGACGACACCCGGCGACGCGACCCTGACCCGCCCCGAGGGCCTCACGAGCGCCGAGGTGGCCGAGCGCGTCGCCCGCGGCGCCGTCAACCGCCTGAGCGAGCGCACGTCGCGCTCCATCGGCGAGATCGTGCGGGCCAACGTGCTGACCCGCTTCAACGCCATCCTCGGCGCGCTCTTCGTGCTCGTCATGGTGACGGGATCGTTCGCCGACGGCCTCTTCGGCATCGTCCTCGTCGTCAACTCCGCCATCGGCATCGTCCAGGAGTATCTCGCCAAGCGGAAGCTCGACCGGCTCGCGCTGCTCAACGCCCCGACGACGCGCGTGCTGCGTGACGGCGAGGTGCGCGTCGTCGCGACCACCGACGTCGTGCAGGACGACCTCATCGAGCTGCGCACCGGTGACGAGGTGCCGGCCGACGGCGTCCTCATCGCGAGCGCCGGGCTGGAGCTCAACGAGGCCAACCTCACCGGCGAGTCCGACCCGGTGCCGCACGCGGAGGGCGACGAGATCATGTCGGGCACCAGCGTCGTCGCCGGGTCGGGCCGCTACCACGCGCAGCAGGTCGGGGCAGACGCCTACGTCAACCGGATCGCCGCCGACGCAAGGAAGTTCACGCGCACACGCTCCGAGATCCAGGAGTCGATCAATACCCTGCTGCGCTACATCACGTGGGTCATCGTCGGCGCCCTGCCGATCGCGATCTGGTCGCAGTGGCGCACCGTCGGCGACCAGGGCTGGCGCGAGGTGGTCATCCGCTCGGCGGCCGGCGTCGTCGGGCTCGTGCCGGAGGGGCTCGTGCTGCTGACGTCCGTCGCCTTCCTCCTGTCGGCCGTGCAGCTGACCCGGCGCAACGTCCTCGTGCAGCAGCTGCCCGCCGTCGAGGGGCTCGCACGGGTCGACGTGGTGTGCCTCGACAAGACCGGCACGCTGACCGCCGGCGAGATCGCCTTCGAGGACGCCCACGCGCTGGAGGGACAGGACGCCGACGAGATCCGTTGCGCCCTGGGCGCGCTCGCCGACGACCCGAACGCCAACGGCACGCTTACCGCGGTCGCCGGCGTCGTCGAGGCGCCCGGCTGGGAGCGCACGCGGACGATCCCGTTCAACTCCTCGCGCAAGTGGAGCGCGGCCTGCTTCGCCGGCCGGTCCACCTGGGTCCTCGGCGCGCCCGAGGTGCTGCTCGCGGCCGATCCCCAACCGTCCCCGCCGGAGGTCCTCGACCGGATCCGCGCGCGGGTGGCCGAGCTCGCCGACTCCGGCCGTCGCGTCGTGCTGCTCGCCCGCAGCGAGGAGCACCTCACCGACGCCACCCTCCCGCCCGACCTCACCCCGGCCGCCCTCGTGACGCTGACCGAGCAGGTGCGCCCCGACGCCAAGGAGACGCTCACCTACTTCGCCGAGCAGGACGTCGCGATCAAGGTGGTCTCGGGCGACAACCCCGTCACCGTCGCCGCCGTCGCACGGACCGTCGGGCTCGAGGTGGGTGAGCCGGTCGACGCACGGACGCTCCCGGACGACCCGGAGGCGCTGCGTGTCGCACTCGCCACGCACACCGTCTTCGGGCGCGTCACGCCGGAGCAGAAGCGCGCCTTCGTGCACGCGCTGCAGGCCGACGGCCACGTCGTCGCCATGACGGGCGACGGCGTCAACGACGCTCTCGCCCTCAAGGACGCCGACATCGGCGTCGCCATGGGCAACGGCGCCCAGGCGACCAAGGCCGTGGCCGAGCTCGTGCTGCTCGACGGGCGCTTCTCGCACCTGCCCGACGTGCTCGCCGAGGGCCGGCGCGTCATCGGCAACGTCGAGCGCGTCGCCAACCTCTTCGTGGCGAAGAACGCGATGAGCCTCGTCGCGATCCTCGCGGCCGCGCTCATCGCCGTGCCGTTCCCGTTCCTCCCCCGCCACCTGACGCTCGTGTCGGCCGTCACCATCGGCATCCCCGCCTTCTTCCTCGCGCTCGGGCCGAACCAGCGGCGCTACCTGCCCGGCTTCCTCGGGCGCATCCTGCGCTTCGCCGTGCCCTCGGGAGCGGTGGCGGGGGTCGCCGTCATCACCGCCTACCTGCTGGCCGGCAGCAGCTACGGCGTCCCCCGTGACGAGTTCGCGGACCGGTGCGCGGTCGAGGCCGGCGCGAAGACCGTCAGCGACGTGGCGTGCTGGCAGACGGGCAGCGGCGCGACGATCACCCTGCTCACCGTCTTCTTCTGGATCCTCGTCGTGCTGGCCCGGCCGTTCCGTGCCTGGAAGGCGGCGCTCGTGGCCGCGATGGTCGGGCTCGCCGTCCTCGCCTTCGTGCTCCCCCTCGCGGGGACGTTCTTCAACCTCGACGCACCGCTCGCGCTCGTGTGGCAGTCGCTCGCCGTGGGGGCCGTCGGGGCGGCGGTCGTCGAGGGGATCTACCGGCTCTCGCCGTCGGTCCGCGACGCGCACCACGTGCGCGACTGACCTGCGGCGGGGCGACCCACTCCCGCGCACGCCGTACACTGGGAGCGCACAGGGATCCGGCGTGGCCTGATGGGCGGGTAGGCGCGCACCCGACGTCGCGTACCCCGCGACCAGATCCGGAGCCGCCCCGTGTCACCCATCGACTCGTACCGCCACCTGTTCGGCCTCACCGGCCGCACCTACATCGTCGTGGCCTTCCTCGCCCGGCTGCCGCTCGCCATGAGCCAGCTCGGCACCCTCCTGCTCGTCTCGTCGGCGACCGGCAGCTACGGCGCCGGGGGCTTCTGCGCGGGAGCGCTCGCCGTGGCGAACGCCGCGGGCGCCACCTTCTGGGGCGCGCGCGCCGACCGGCTCGGCCAGCGCCGCGTCGTCGCCTTCCAGTCCCTCGCCGGGGCGGCCGGCCTCCTTGGCATCCTGCTCGTCGTCGGTGCCGGGCTGCCTTGGGGCGTGGCCGCGCTCGTCAGCGCGGTCGCGGGTCTGCTGCTGCCGCAGATCGGCCCGCTCGCGCGCGTGCGCTGGCGCCCGATCACCTCGAAGACGGGCGCGCGCCAGCACCGGCTCGTCGACGCCGCCTTCTCCTACGAGGGCGCCGCGGACGAGGCCTCCTTCGTGCTCGGCCCGGCGCTGGTCGGGCTGGGCGTCTCGGTCGCCGACCCGTCGGTCGCGCTCGCCCTCGCGGCGGTCGCCCTCGCCGTCTTCGGCACGTGGTTCGCGCTGCACGAGACGGCCGTCGCGACCCATGCCGCGACGGCGGGTCGACGCGGCGTCGTCGGCCGCCTGCTCACGCCCGCGCTCGTCGTGCTCTGCGCGGCCCAGCTGCTCGTCGGCACCGTCTTCGGGTCGGTGCAGACCGGGACGTCGGTGCTCGCGACCGCCGCGGGCTCCCCCGGCCTCACCGGCTACTTCCACGCGCTCCTCGGCATCGGCAGCGTGCTCGCCGGCCTGGCGGTCGCCGCGCTGCCCGCCACGATCTCGCTCCCCCAGCGGCTGCGCTGGTTCGCGCTCGGCCTGCTCGTGCTCTCGGCACCGCTGCTGCTCGTCGGGTCGCTGCCGGGGCTCGTGCCGGTGCTGCTCGTGCTCGGGTGCACGGTCGCGCCCTACATGATCACGACCTTCACGCTCGCCGAGCGCGTCACCCCGCCCTCGCGCACCGGTGCGGCCATGACGGTGCTCGCCGCCTCGACCGGGCTCGGCTACGCGGTCGGGGCCGCGCTCGCCGGACGCCTCGCCGACTGGGGTGGCCACACGCCGGCGTATGCCGTCACGGTCGGCGCCGGCGCGGCCGCGGTGCTCGTGTCGTGGGGCTTCCACCGGATGCTCGAGCGTGCCCAGCTCCGGGCCCTCGAGCCCGGGTCGACGACGCCCGCCTGACCCCGCCTACCGCGTGACCCCGTGGCCGGGCGCTCGGGGCCGGGCGCTCCGGGCCGGGCGCTCGGGGCCGCACGCCCGGGGCCGGGCGCGCCCGTGCCCCGACCCTCACGGGGCCGGGGCACGGGGAGGTCGTCACACGGACGCCCGGGCTACCGCGCGTTCACCGCGGCGGACCGGCTGGAGGCCGCTCCGTCACCGACGGCGTTCGTCGCCGTGACGTCGAACGTGAACGGTCCGACGCTGGTGAACGTGAACGTCCGGTTGCGCGTGGCCGACCCGACGACGACCGACTGCACGGCGGTGCCCGCCGCGTTGTAGGCCGACACCGTGTAGGCGGTGATGGCGCTGCCGCCCGTGCTCGCCGGCGGCGTCCAGGCCACGGCGATGGTGAGCGCGCCGCCTGCCGCACCCTGCGTGACGGCACCGAGCACCGGGGCGCCCGGGACCGTCGCCGGGGTGACGACGTTCGACGCGGTGGACAGGGCGCCCAGACCGACGGCCGTGCGGGCCTGCACCCGGAAGGTGTAGGTCGTGCCGTTGGTCAGGCCGCCGATCGTCGCACTCGTGACAGCACCCGTCAGGGTGTCCGTGCGCACGACCACTCCGGCGACGCGCACCTGCACGACGTAGCCGGTGATGGGCGAGCCACCGTCACTCGCCGGAGCCGTCCAGCTGACGGCTGCCGAGGCGTTGCCCCGGAGGGCGACGACCGCGGTCGGCGTGCCCGGCAGTCCGGCAGGGGTCACCGCGTTGGACGCGGCCGACAACGGGCCCGCCCCGAAGAGGTTCACGGCGCGCACCTGGAGGGTGTAGGTCGTGCCGTTGACCAGTCCGGTCACGGTCCCGCTGAGGGCGGTGCGCGCGATGCCGGTGCGGGTCACGACGGGCGCGGTGCCCGACGTCGGGGTGGCCACGATCTCGAAGCCGGTGACGGGCGGGCCGCCGTTGGCGACCGGTCCGGTCCAGCTCACCGTCGCCGTCCCGGTGGCGGTGGCCGCGGCCGAGGCCGTGGCGGTGCCGATGGTCGGTGCGGCGGGCACCTTGACCTGCACCGTCGCGTCGCTGAACTTCAGCGCCTCGACGTTGCGCACGGTGTCGGTGCCGTCGCTGGCGCGCTGGCCGACGACGTTGGCGCCGGTCTGGCTCACCACGACGCCGGCAGCGGTGCTGCCGCTCGCGGCGACCGGGGTGATCGTGTAGTTCGCCCGCGGGCCGGTGAAGACGACGACGTCGCAGTTGACGGAGGTCGCCGTCGCCGTGAACGGCGCGGTCGTCCCGCAGTCGCCCGGTGCCGTGACGGTCGAGCCGATCTCACGGACGGCCACGAGGTTGCCCGGGTCGACGAGCCCGGCGAAGACCGCCTGCTGGAGCGTCATGCCCGTCGTGCCGGCCCCGAAGTTGCCGGTCACCGCCCGGTTCTCCATGAGGTCGGTGCTGCCGATCTCGGTGGCGGGGTCGGCCGGGTTCGTGCGGACGCTGATCCGCACGGTCAGGGCGCGGTCGCCGTCGATGATCTCGTCGCCCGCACGCCCCTCGAAGGTGTCGTTGCCGCCACCGCCGAGGAGGATGTCGCCCTCGCCCCACACCGGCCCGCTCAGCGGGCAGACGCCGGAGGCGGAGAGCGCCGCCACCGCGGCGGACGTGCCCTGCCACTGCGCGACGGGCGGCAGGATCGCCGACAGTCCGCTGATCCGGGCCATGCCGGCCTGGTCGATGGCGTTGCACCCCGTGAAGCCGCCGGTCGTGCCGTCGATGAGGCGTGGCGTGGCGAGGACGCCGTCGGTGCCCTTGATGGTGTCGTTGAACCGCGTGCCGGAGTCGGCCTCGACCTCCTGCCAGCGGTCGCGGTTGACGACGAGCTGGATCGGCAGGCCGCCGAGGTTGTTGTTGACCATCATGTCGTCGTTCTGGGCCACGGTGTTGTACTGGCCGATCGCCCAGTCGAACCCGCCCGCACCGGCGTTGCGGTCGACGGCGGCGTTCTGCGCCATGATGTCGTCGCCCCCCTCGGCGTCGTAGTCGTTCTCGCCGACCTGACCGACGAAGACGTCGTTGCCCGGTGCCGACTCCGCGGGGTCGTCGAAGAACGGTGCACCGTGGTCGCCCTGGAGCAGGTCCTGCCCCGAGCCACCCTGGATCCAGTCGTCGCCACCGTCGCCGAAGACGGCGTCGGCGCCCTGGCCGGCGATGACGAAGTCGTTGCCGGGCCCGGCGAACGTCTCGTTGTCGTTGGCGCCGCCGTTGATGAAGTCCTGACCCTCGTTGCCCATCGGGATGTCGTCCCCGGGACCGGCGTCGATGGCGTCGTTCCCCGGGCCGCCCTTGGGCACGTCCGCGCCGTCGAGGTCGGTCAGGATGTCGTTGCCGTCGCCACCCAGGGCGACGTCGTCGCCACCCTGGCCGTCGATGACGTCGTTGCCGTCGCCACCCCAGAAGGTGTCGTTGTCGTTGCCGCCCTTGATGCGGTCGACCCGCGACGTGCCGTTGTAGACGGCCTGGCCGTTGATGCCGGTCGGGTCGACGGTGTTGCGCTGCCGGTAGGCGATGGTGCCGTCGGGCGAGCGGACGAGCAGCAGGGTCTCGTTGCAGTCCTCGGTCGCCGGGTCGTCGGCGACGGTCGAGCCGAGCGCCGTGTAGTCGGCGGCCGTGCCCTTGAGGGCCGAGAGCTGGAACTTGCAGTCGGCCGTCGCGAAGACGTCGGCCTTGAGCGTGTTCGTGCCGTCGGTGTTGCGCTGGATCATCTCCGAGAAGCTGTTGCCCTCGAGCTGGGTGCGCAGGTTCATGCCGGGCGTGCGGGCCAGGTAGTAGAACCGGTCACCGTCCTGCAGCTTCTCCATCTGCGTCTGGAAGACGTAGTTGAAGGTCGAGCCGAGCAGGCCGCCGAAGAGGTTCGTCACCTCGGCGAGGCCGCCGACCCAGAGGTCGACGTCGTCGACGCCCGTCGTCGTCCGCCCGGCGGCGTCGGCCCAGGCCGCGTTGCCGAACATGAAGTCGGAGGCGTCGGCCGGCTGCACGTCGGCCGGGATGTCGTCCGCCGTGCCGAGCACGGCGTCCGGCCCGGGCTGGACGGGCCGCGGGTCGACGATGGCCCGGGCGGCGTCACGCCGGCCCTTGAGCGTCGTCTGGCTCGTGATGCTGGGGTGCTGGCCGTAGGCAGCCACGAAGTTGATGAGCGACTCCGGGTGCTTGAGGTGCTGACCGAAGTCCTGCCAGCTCGTGTAGGGCGCGAGCTGCCCGTCGTTCGTGTCGGCGAAGACCGCCCGGCGGAACTCGTTGAGCCGTGGCACCCCCGCGTCGCGCGCCCGCGTGATGTTGAGCGAGGCGAGGTCGAGCGGCAGCCCGAGCAGGTTGTTGCGCAGCGTCTCGGTGACGAACTCGTCGAGCTCGTTGCCCACCTGGTCCGACGAACCCATGACGATGGCGCCGGCCGCCTCCTGCGGCGTGTAGACCGGGTGCGCCGGGTCGACGGCGTTGTCGTAGAACGCCGGCGGGTTGAGGAAGGCATCGAGCAGCTTCAGGTGGTTGTCCACCTTCGTGCCGTCGGCCTTCGTCGACACCCGGGCGACGTCGTCGTCGAGCATCGAGTGACCGAACCGGTAGACGGCGTGGGCGAACTCGGCGTCGATGGCCGGGTCGAGGTCGGGCGAGTAGACGTGGAACGGGCGGATCGCCGGCACCATCTTGCGCCCGAACTCCTCGAAGACGAGGTGCTGGTACTCCATCTCCGTGACGAAGCGCGCGGCCTGGAAGAGACGGCCGCCGAAACCGAAGCTGACGTCCGAACCGGCGAACGGGTGAGCGGCCCGGTAGTCGGCCAGGAGCGCGGCGTTCTCGGGCTTGTTCAGCGTGGCGGTGATGTCGGCGACGAGCCGGTCGTGCTCCGAGTGGAACACCTGGTGGATCGTCGACAGGGCGATGTTCTCGTTGCACCGTCCGTCACCACAGGTGAAGTGGGCGTCGAGCATCTCGTCGTCGTAGGTCCCGGCCGGCTGGTGCGCGAAGTCGGCGGACGGCGTGCTGTCGGCGTCGGGCGACGGCGCGACCGGCGGCGTGCCGGGGTTGTGGTCGGTGTCCTGCGGCGACGGGTCGGCGTTGTGCGCGATGTCCGTGAGGAACGGGGTGTCGAAGTAGCGCACGTCTGCCGGCACGGGCACGGTCTCGTCGGCCGCGGTGCCCGGGTCGTCGAGGCGGCCCTCGACGGTGCTGCCGTCCTTGAGGACGTACTGCGGCAGCCCGTTCGGGCCGGGCAGGAAGTTGCCGTACGGGTCGGCGGCGAGCATCGGGACGTTCGTCACGTCGGCGTCGACGAGCCGGAGGCCGAGCAGGTCGTGCGCCTGCTTCTTCGTCGAGGCCCACGTCGAGATGCCGTCACGACCGTCGGGCGAGCCGGCATACGTCTGCCCCGCGGGCAGGCCACCGAGCAGCCTGCCGGTCGGCACGGGCTTGCCCGACACCTGCGTGTACTCGCGCAGGAAGACCTGGTGCGAGGAGTGCGAGGTGTACGTCTGGCTCTGGTCGACCCAGGGCGAGTCGGTGTTCGTGGCGTCGGTGACGTCGTCGGCCGTGCCGACCACTCCGTCGAGCCCCGGCTGGTTCTGTGCGCGGGTCAGCACCATGAAGGCCTGGCTCGCGGGCACCTCGTCACCGGTGTTCGCCTTGCCGTCGGCGCCGAGCGTGCGCAGCGGGTCGTCGGCGCGGAGCGGCACGAAGACGGTGCCGCTGCTCTTGACCGTCTGGTCGACACCGTGGTCGAAGAACTGGCCGAAGAAGGTGAACATCGAGTTGTACGGCGGGGAGAGCCCGACGTCGGTCGTGACGTTGGGGATGAAGAGCGTCTGGTGCGAGGGCACGCAGCCGGCCGGTGACGCGTCGACGTTGTTCACCGGGTCGGGGTCGACGGTGCAGGGGAAGAGACCCGGGTTGCGCTGGGAGCGCACCGGCGCCCCGGCCGCGGCGATGGCGGCGGGGTTCGTCGACGTCTGGTCGACGACGAGGTTGCTCACGGTGCGGGGCTGGGAGTCGAAGACGACGTTGCCGGCGAGCTTCTGCGTGTAGCCGCCGTTGGAGGGGACGGTGCCGCTGCCGGGGCCGAAGAAGTCGGGCGGGCTGTCCTCGGCGTCGCGGAAGGTCGCCGCGGCCAGGCGCGGGAACGGCTGGTCGGCGGCGGCGAAGGTCTCGCGTCCGGAGAAGAGGTTGTTGCACGACCCGTCGACGGTGCGCAGGCCGTAGGACGTCAGCCGGTCGGGCACCTGGTCGGGGCCGGGGCCGACGAGCGTGCCGCACAGGTTGGAGGCGGTCCACGTCGCCGAGTGGCGCTCGGCGATCTTGATCTGCTTGAGGATGTAGGAGAGGTCACCGGCGGTGACGACGAACCCGTTGCCCGCAGGGGCGACGGCGGCCTGCGTCGGGGTGGTGGGGATGACCATCGCGATGGGGATGACAAAGGCGACGCCCGCCGCCACCCGCCGGAACCGGACGGCCAGGCTCGGCCGCCACGGGGCGGCGCCCCGTGGCCGACGGGCGCCGTCGCGGGCCCCGGGTGTTGATCCCCGGGGCAACATGCCGGTGAACCGATTCATTGCACACCTGCCTCATCAGTGGAGTTGGTCCTGCCCACGGTGGTGTGGGCTCCTTCGAAAAACCTTTGGGGCCCTGGGCCCCCTGGCGACGGCCCCTCTTCAGCCGTTCGTCGTCACGCGCTCGCTGTCACGCGCTCGCTGTCACGCGCTCGTCGTCACGCGCTCGCGGTCCGCACGAGCTGCGGGCGGGAGCGTGCCGAGCGCTGCACGAGCGCCGTCAGGGCCCGCCGCGCCTGGTCGGAGGAGATGCCGCGTGCGGCTCCCCGCCCCGGCCCGTCCGCGGTGGACGCCGGGCCGTCGGAGAGGTCGTGGTGCAGCCGGACCACGGCCTCGATGAGCTGCTCGAGCTCACCGGCGCCGCCGTGCGGGCCCGATGTCGCGCGACCGCCACCGCCGAGGAGCCGGGCGTAGAGCTCCTGGAGCCGGGGCCCCGGCGCGCACCCGAGCTCGTCGGCGAAGAGCGTGCGGCACCGGCCGTAGGCGCGCAGGCCGTCGGCGTGGTCGCCGCTCAGCTCCTTCGTGTGCATCAGGGCGTGCCAGGCGGACTCGTCGAACGGGTCGGAGTCCAGGGCGAGCTGTGCCCAGTGCGTGGCGTCGTCGGGCGCGACGAGGGCGACCTTCTCGGCCGCGGCGACGAGCAGCTCGCGCGTGCGCGCCTCGTGCGCCGCTCGGGCGGCCACGAGCCAGTCCGCGGAGCCCTCGTCGGGCACGAGCGGAGCCGTCGCCTCGGACAGGGCCTCGCGGAGCAGCCCGACGGCGTCCCCGGGAGGCGTGGCCGGGTGGAGGGCGCGGGACGCCAGGCGCTCGTCGCGGTCGACGTCGAGGACGAGGCGGGCGCGCTCGATGCGGTAGCCGCCGGCGCGCGTCTCGATGAGGCTGGCCCGGGGGCCCGCCTGCGGCTCCAGGCGCTTGCGCAGCACGCACACGTACGCCTCGATGGTGGCGGCCGCCGTGACGGGCCGCGGCCCGTCCCAGAGCAGCTCGCCCAGACGGTCCTTGGAGACCGGCGCACCGCGCGCCAGCAGGAGCGCGAGCAGCAGCCGACGCGGCTTGACGCCGCCGAGCTGGCGCGGGCCCAGCACGACGGGTCCCAGGCGCACGGACAGCTCTCCGCGCAGACGCACCTGAAACGTCCCGGCCGCCACCCCTGGGGTGGGCGGCACGGCGTCGGTGCTCGTTCGAGATCTTGGGCTCACAGGCCCCCCGGCCCTCATGTCCACGCATCGATGCTCGCGTGGCCGGACCCCGGCGGGCAGCCCCCGGTCGGGGTGCACGCGACCCCCCACGTGGGGGGTCGGACGCCGCCGCTCAGGGGCTCGGGACCCCCCAGGACCACTTGAACTCGCTCGGGAAACGCACCGTCAGGCAGGCGCCCCCGGTCTCGAGAGCGCGCAACGACACGACGCCGCCGATGTCGCCGGCGTCGTCCTGGAGCATGCGGAGGCCGAGGTGGCCGCTGTCGGGCGCCCCCTCCGTCGCCCGGCCGCCCGGTCCGACACCGTCGTCGGTCACGGTGACGACGACGTCGCCCTCCTGCAGCCGGGCCTCGACGACGACGTAGTGGGCCGTCGCGTGCTTGACGACGTTGCGCACCCCTTCCCGGACGGCCCGGTAGACGAGCTGCACGGCGTCCGGCGAGAGCGACGCGACCGCGTCGGCGACGTGCACCTCGACGGTCAGCCCGCCGCTCCGCAGGGGCGCCACGAGCTGCTCGACGGCGGAGGTGAGCCCCTCGCTCGCGAGGTCGTCGGGATAGAGCTCGGTGAGGACGCTGCGCAACGACGTCACGTCGTCACGCAGCCCGACGTGGACCGACTCGAGCAGGTCGCGCGCGGCGTCGGCGCCCGGGGGCAGCTCCCTGGCCACCGCGGGCAGCGCGTAGCCGAGGCTCGTGAGGTCCTGGATGAGGCCGTCGTGCAGTTCCCGGGAGATCCGCCGGCGCTCGCGGTCCGAGGCCGCCAGGGCGTGCCGCAGCATGGCGGCACGGTCGGCCTGCGCCCGGTCGACGCGGCGCGCGAGGGAGAAGGCGAGCGGGAGCACGGCGAGCATGAAGATGACGAGCACGCCGACGATGAGCGGCACGACGCGGGTGGAGATGACGAGCTCGTCGCGCAGGATGCGGTCGGTGCTCCAGTACGACTCGACCAGGAGGGGCCGGCCGTCGGCGTCCCTCGCCCCGGCGTAGACCTCGAGCAGCTCGTCGAAGCCCTGCTCGCGGCTGTTCTCCGGCTTGTCGAGGTCGGAGACGGAGGCGTTGACCCCCTCGCTGCCGAGCAGGGCCGCGTCCTGCTCCTCGAGGGTGAAGGTCTCGCCGTTCACCACGGGGTCGTCCGACCAGATCACCTTGCCCTCCGGCGACCAGATCTTGATCCGGACGATCGAGCCGTCACGCATGCGGTTGCGCATCACCGTGTCGAGCAGCCTGGTCTGCTCGACGTCGCCCTGCCGGACGGCGGCGTTGACGAGGGGGGCCGCGACATTGCGCGCGAACGACGAGCCTCGCGTGCCGGCGTCGCGAGCGGCGATCTCCGAGGCCACCGCACGCACCGCGAGGACGCCCCCTACCGTGCAGATGACAAACGCGGCGAGGCTCCACCAGACGAACCGGCGCACGGCCTGGCTGCGGACCGAGCGGACCGGGAGCCCGATCTGCTCGGCCTCGCCGGGCCTAACCACGTGGCGCGGCCCGGACCAGTCCGAGCCGCGTGGCGGTGACGACCGCCTCCAGCTGCGTGTGCGCGTCGAGCTTGGCCATGAGGTTCTTGAGGTAGCCCCGGCAGGTCAGCACCGTGATCCCGAGGTGGGCCGCGATGCGGTGGACGTCGAGGCCCTCGGCGAGCAGGGCCAGCACCTCCCCCTCGCGGGCAGTGAGGCGCACCGTGGCTCCCGCCCCCGGGGCCGCGGCGGCCAGCAGCCGGCGCAGCACCCGGGGGTGCACGACGAGACCTTCGGACGACGAGCCCCGGATGGCGGCGAGCAGCTCGGTCAGCGTGCCGTCCTTCGCCAGCACCGCCACGGCGCCGGCGTCGGCGGCCCGGCGCAGCAGGGGCTGGTCGACGATGCCCGTGAGGATGACGACCCTGAGCCCGGGCGCGGCATGCATCAGGTCGGCGGCGACCTCGACCCCGTCGCCGTCGCCGAGCTGGACGTCCATCACGACGACGTCGGCCCCGAGGCGGTGCGCCATCGCGCGGGCCTCCCGGGCGCTGTGCACGGCACCGATGCACTCGATGCCGGATTCCGAAGCAAGGGCGAACGACATGGCGTCCGCCACCGTGCGGTGGTCGTCCACCACGAGCACCCGAATCGACTCCGCCTGCGTTGCCGTCTGCCCCGACACACCTGCGCCCATGCCCTGTACCCCCCAGTGCCATCCCCCCGGCTGCCTCTTCAGTATGGGCACCCTCATCGGGCGCGTCTCCTGAATTCACCCAGCCCGGTGCCGGGTCTGCGGTGGTAGGTCCGGACCATCCCGAAGATCCCCTGGATCAGACCACGGATTCCGTCGTGCGACGGCCCGACGACGCCCTCCCGCGGCGGCCTCCCGAGCAGCAGCCGGCAAAATTCTTAGGAAAAAATCCCCGAAACCCCACACAACTGGGGCAATGGCTGATTAATGTCGCATCTGTAACAACCCCCATGGCTGGAACGCACCCCCCCCATCCGCACCAGCCCCGAAGGAGCCCCCTGCACCGCAGGCGGGCTCCTTCGTCGTTCCCGCCCGCGCCGTCGACCCGGGTCCGGTCGGCCCCGGGCACGGCGAAGGCCCCGTTCCCAGGGAGGGAACGGGGCCTCGGGCCGAGCCGCTTGTCGGAATCGAACCGACGACCTATTCATTACGAGTGAATCGCTCTGGCCGACTGAGCTAAAGCGGCTGGTCGTGCTCGGCGCGACAGGCGCGACCGGACACGGAGGTTGAGTATACGCACGACCCGGACCCGGACAAAAATCGCGCCAGAGCCCGTCGCGGCGCTCCTCCCGCCGCCCGCCACCCCACGCATCCCGCTGGCCTCGACGGCGCCCGGGAATGCCGCACCACCCGCCCGTCCTTGACCCGAGGGACGGCCGCGGACGACGGCGGCCCCGAACCCCGGAGGACACCCGATGAGCACGATGCGCGCCATGACCTACGACACCTACGGCGGCCCCGAGGTGCTCGCCCTGACCGAGCAGCCGCGCCCCAAGGTCGGCCCCGGCGAGGCGCTCGTGCGCGTGCGGTCCGCCTCGGTCAACCCGGTCGACTGGAAGCTCATGTCGGGCGGCCTCGACGCGGTCATGGACGTACGCTTCCCCGTCGTGCCCGGCTGGGACGTCGCCGGCGTCGTCGAGGAGGTCGGGTTCGACACCCCCGAGTTCGCCCCCGGTGACGAGGTGCTCGCCTACGCGCGCAAGGACTACGTGCACGGCGGCACGTTCGCCGAGCTCGTCACCGTGCCGGTGCGCGCCCTCGCCGCGAAGCCGGCGTCGATGAGCTGGGACGAGGCCGCAGGGCTGCCGCTCGCCGGCCTGACCGCCCTGCGCCTGCTCACCCGCCTCGAGGTCGGCCCGGAGGACACCGTGCTCGTGCACGCGGCGGCGGGCGGCGTCGGCTCGCTCGCCGTGCAGATCGCCCGCGCCCTCGGCGCCCGCGTCATCGGCACCGCCTCGGAGCGCAACCACGACCGGCTGCGTGAGCTCGGGGCCGAGCCGGTGGCGTACGGCGACGGGGTGGTCGAGCGGGTGCGCGCCCTCGCCCCCGACGGCGTCGACGTGGTCGCGGACTTCGTCGGCGACGTGCTCGACGTGACGACCGCGGTGCTCGCCGAGGGCGGGCGGCACGCGTCCATCGCCGACGGGTCGGTCACCGAGGCCGGCGGCCACTACATCTGGGTGCGCCCCGACGCCGCGGAGCTCTCGCGCCTCACCGAGCTCGTCGAGCACGGCGAGCTGACGGTGCAGGTCGCGCGCACCTTCCCCCTCGAGGAGCTGGCCGACGCCTTCCGGCTCAGCCAGGAGGGTCACACGGCCGGCAAGATCACCGTGCAGGTCTCGACCGACTGACCCCGGCGCGGGTCGGCGTCAGGAGCCGCAGACGTAGTCGTCCTCGGGTGCCTCGTCGCGCGCCAGGTAGCCGTCGACGACCGCGTCGGCGCACTCGTTGCCGTTGTCGTAGGCGCCGTGCCCCTCCGCCTCGACCGTGACGAAGCGGCTGCGCACGATCGAGGCGGCCATCGCCTCGGTGTCCTCGATCGGGGTGGTGCGGTCGTGCGCGTTGCCGATGACGAGCACCGGCGTGGCGACGTCGGCGCCGACGAGCAGGGTGGTGCGCCGCACGCCCTGCCACCCGGTGCACGGGTCGGTGACCGGCGGCTCGACGCGGGCCCACAGCGGGTGGTTGGCGAGCACGTCGGCGCTCGGCACGGCGGCGTCCCATGCGGTCGACGGCCAGTCGGAGCAGCGGACGAGCAGCTGGGCCCGACCGAACGAGGCGGCCGGGTAGCTGCCGTCGTCGTCGCGCTCGGCCTCGTCCATGGCGAACCACGCGAGCCCCTCGCCGTCGTCGTCCTCGAGCGCGGCCGCGAGGGCCGCGGTGAGGTCGGGCCAGGCGTCGGGGTCGCCCAGGCCGAAGCCGATCGCGGTGCGAGCCCAGCCCTCGGTGAGCTGCGGGAGCGAGTCGAGCCCGGTCGGCAGCGGCGTGCGGTCGAGCCGGTCGAGCAGCCCGACGATCCGTCGGGAGGCCTCGGCCGTGTCGGACCCCAGCGCGCAGCCGGTGCCGTCGTCGGCGTCGTCGGCCTCGTCGACGCACGCGGTGACGAAGTCGTCGAAGACGTCGTCGAACTCGTACGCCCAGCCGCGGGCATAGGCGTCGATCTCCTGCTGCGTCGGCGTGCCCGGGTCGAGCCCGTCGGTGCGCACGGCGGAGTCGAGCACCACGTGCCCCACCCGAGCGGGGAAGAAGTCGGCGTAGAGCGCGCCGATCATCGTGCCGTAGCTGACGCCGTAGTAGTTGAGCCGCTCGTCGCCCACCGCGGACCTGAGGACGTCGAGGTCGCGGGCCACGAACTCGCTGCCCATCCGGCCGGCGAGGGCGCCGCCGCGTTCGAGGCAGCGACGGGCCCGCGCGGCCGGGGCACGGGCGGCAGCCGCCCGTTCCGCGGCCGTGTCGGGCGTGGGATCGGCACCGAACACCTCGTCGAGGTCGGCGTCGGTGAGGCAGTCGACCGGGTCGGACTCACCGAGGCCGCGCGGGTCGAAGCCGACGACGTCGTAGCGCTCGAGCACGGCGTCGCCGAAGACGTCGGGCGCCGCCTCGGCGAAGTCGATGCCGGACCCGCCGGGGCCGCCCGGGTTGAGGAAGAGCGAGCCGATGCGGGGCGCCGGTCCGGCGGCCGGGAGGCGCCGGAGCGCGATCCCGGTCGTGGCACCCTCCGGGTGGGCGTAGTCGACGGGCACCGTGACGGTCGCGCAGTCGAAGCCGCCGCCGTCCTCGCACGGGCTCCAGCGCACGCGCTTGCCGTAGAAGGCCGCGAGCTCCTCCGGCTCCGGGTCGACCGGACCGGTGAACGCGAACGGCGTCAGGTCGCCGCCCGGACGCTCCTCCGGCTGCTCGGCCGCGGCAGCACCGGTCACGGCGCCGGAGCCCGTGGACCCGGGGGTCCCAGCCGTCCCCGGGGTGCCGGTCGAGGACGCCGAGGTCGGGGCGACGGCGAGCGCCAGCAGCCCGCCGAGGAGGGCAGCGGAGACGAGGGGCGCGCGCAGCCGGCTCAGCAGGTCGTGCCGTCGGCCGGCGGCGTTCCCCTCAGCAGATAGCCGTCCACGGCGGAGTCCACGCACGAGTTGCCAGCGTAGTAGGTGCCGTGTCCGTCGTGGTCGGAAGTGAGAAGAATGCCCGAGTCGAGGTCCTCGGCGAGCTGCTTCGTGCCGCCGATGGGCGTCGCGGGGTCGCGTTCGTTGCCGATGACGAGGATCGGGGCGGCGCCCACGGCGAGCGTCGAGCCCTTGGGCGTGCGCCCGGCCGTCGGCCAGGTGCGGCAGTTGTCGTAGAGCTCCCCCGTCATCCGGGCCCACAGCGGGTGCTCGCGCTTGGCCTTCGCCTGGGCCGCGGCGAGCGCCGGGTCGTTCGCCGAGCGCGGCCAGTCGGCGCACCGCACCGGGATCATCGCCTGCAGGTAGGTGGTCGGGGCGTAGGCGCCCGAGCCGTCGCGCTCGACGACCGACATCCCCTTCTCGAGGAGGATGTCGCCCCGGCCCGCGAACGCCTCCTTGAGGCCCTGGTTGAGGGTCGGCCACGACGTGTCGGAGTAGAGGCACATGAAGATGGAGAAGCCGACCCAGCCCTCGCCGATGCGGGTCAGGCCCGGCGTGGTCGTCGTCAGACCGTCGCGCTCGACGTCGTCGAGCAGCTGAACGATCCTCTGCCGTGCTCCCGCCTTGTCGCTGCCGAGGGCGCAGTCGGAGCGCGGCACGCACCAGTCGATGAACGCGTCGATCGAGGACTCGAAGCCCTGGATGTCGTAGGACATCTCCTGCTCGTCGGTCTGGTTCGGCGACATCGCGGAGTCGAGCACCATGCGCCCGAGCTTCGTCGGGAAGGTGTCGGCGTAGATCGCCCCGAGGAAGGTGCCGTAGGAGCCGCCGAAGAAGTTGAGCCTCTCGTCGCCCAGCAGCGCCCGCATGACGTCCATGTCGCGGGCCACCTCGGTCGTGCTGAGGTGACGGGCGCGGTCGCCGCCGCGGGCCGCGCATCGCGCGGTGATGTCGTCGGCCTCGGCGAGCAGCTTCGAGCGCTCGGCCGCCGAGTCGGGCGTCGGGTCCGAGCTGAAGAGCCGGTCCATGTCGCCGTCCGTCAGGCACCGCACGGGCGAGGAGGCGCCGATGCCGCGCGGGTCGAAGCCCACGACGTCGTATGCCGCCCGCACCGCCGGCGAGAAGACGAACGACGCGTACTGGGCGTACTCCACCCCCGAGCCGCCGGGCCCGCCGGGGTTGATGACGAGCGAGCCGAGACGCTTGGCGGGGTCGGTGGCCGGCGCCTTGCGCAGCGCCAGCGTGAAGCGGTCGCCCGAGGGGTTGGCGTAGTCGACGGGCACGTCCATCGTCGCGCACCGGTGCTTGGCGTTGTCGGAGCACGGCGACCAGTCGAGGCGCTGGGTGTAGAAGCCGACGAGCCCCGCCGGCACGCCGCTGGGCGCGGCGGGCGAGGGTGCGGGCGTCGACGGGTTCGGGCTGGTCGGGCCGGTCGGGCTGCTGCTGCCCGTCGCCGACGGCAGCGCCGTGGAGCCGGCGGCCGGCTCGGCGCCGCCGCCCTTCCAGACGGCGAGCGCCACGGCCACGACGAGCACGAACGCGACGCCGGCCGCGACGAGCAGCCGGGGCGAGCGGCCCGGACCACCGGCGCCGCCCACCGACGACCCGCCCGACGACCCAGCCTGGCCGGCACCCGCACCCGCACCCGCACCCGAGGGAGCGTGCGGGTAGTCGGGCGGGAGGGCGGCATACGCGCTGGGCGCCTCGGGGAGGTCGTCGGGGTGCGGGGTGTCGTTCAGCATCGCAGTCCGTCCCGGGGCACGCGCCCCTGCACGTAGTAGGCGTCGATGGCGCTGTCGACGCACGAGTTGCTCCGGCCGTAGGCCGTGTGGCCGTCGCCGTCGAAGGTCACGAGGGCCGCGTCGTCGAGCTGGTCGCGCAGCCGCACCGACCACTCGTAGATCGTCGCGGGGTCACGGGTCGTGCCGACGACGACGATCGGGTTGCTGCCCGCGGCGGTGACGCGGTGCGGCCCGACGCCGCCCGTCACCGGCCACACGCCGCAGGGCAGCGCGCCCCAGGCGAGGGTCGCGCCCCACGTCGGCGCCTTGGCCGAGAAGTCCTTCGCGTAGCGCGCGTAGGCCGAGAGGTCGGGGCTGTCGGGCCGGTCGAGGCAGTTGACGGCGAAGATCGCCTCCATGAGGTTGCCGTCGTAGCCACCGCCCGGCCGGCGGTGCGCATAGCTGTCGGCGAGCTGCATGAGGCTCGCGCCGTTGCCCGCCCGGGCCTCGCGGATCGCGTCGGTGAGGAAGCCCCACATGCCCTGGTCGTAGAGCGCGATGGCGACGCCGAGGCGCGCCCAGGCCTCGGTGAGCTGCGGCACGGAGGGGTCACCGGTCGGCAGGGGCTCGCGGTCGATCGCGGTGAACAGGTCGTCGAGGCCGCGCCGCGCCGCGTCGACCGAGTCGCCGAGCGGACAGTCACCGGTCACGCAGTCCTGCAGGTAGGCCGTCGTCGCGATCTCGAACCCTCTGGCCTGGCCCTCGCCGAGCTCGGCGCTCGTGATGTCGGGCGGCAGCACCCCGTCGAGCACGACGCGGCCGACGCGCTTGGGGAAGAGGTCGGCGTAGGTGGCCCCGAGGAAGGTGCCGTAGGACTTGCCGAGGTAGTTCAGCTGGGGGTCGCCGAGCGCCGCGCGCAGGACGTCGAGGTCGCGCGCCGCGTCGGCCGTCGAGAGGTGGCGGACCAGCTTCGGGGCGTGCGCGGCGCAGCCGTCGGCCATCGCCTCGGCCTGCGTCAGCAGCGCCTGCTCCTCCGCGGCGTCGTCCGGGGTGGAGTCGGTGCCGAGGAAGCGGTCGAGGGCCGCGTCGCCGAGGCAGTCGATCGGGTCCGAGCCGGCCACGCCCCGCGGGTCGAAGCCCACGAGGTCGTAGTAGCGACGCACCTCGGGTCCGCCGATGCTGTCGGCGCCGGCGCGGACGTAGGCGTTGCCGGAGGCGCCCGGACCCCCGGGGTTGACGAGGAGCGAGCCGAGCCGGTGCTCCTGGTCGCGGGCCGGCACCCGCACGACCTTGATGGTGAGGTCGTCGGCGGGGTCGGGGTTCGCGTGGTCGAGCGGCACGGTGAGGTCGGCGCACTGGAGTCCGCCGCAGGCCGTCCAGTCCAGCTTCTGGCCGTAGTAGCGGGCGAGGGCGGCCGTCGGCGCGGCGGTGGCCGGGGGCACGTCGGTGCCGGCCGCGGGCGGGGTCGGCGGCTCGCTCGTCGAGCACGCCCCGAGGGCGACCACCGCGCCGAGCAGCACCGCGAGCGCCGCTGCCGCCGGGCGGCGGCGGGCGTGCGGCCGGGCGTGCGGCTGATCGGGCGCGGCGGGCGCGGCGGGCGCGGCGGGCCGTGTCGTCATGGCGCACACCGTAACCCGGCCACCCGTGGGTCGCCGGTCCGCGGCAGGTCGTCAGACGCCGGCCGACGACCGGGTCCGGCGCCGCTGCGCACGGCTAGACCCCGAGGTCGCGCGGGACGCGCAGCTGCAGCGCCATCGCCTCGAGGGCGAGCAGGGGCGAGACGTTGGCGTTGATGCGGTCGCGGGCCTCGGCGATCGCGTCCATGGCCGCGAGCAGCTGCTCGGGCCCGAAGACGCCCGCCAGCGCACGCACCTTGTCGACGGCGTCGGGGTTGACGAGGTCGACGTCGGAGCGCAGCCGCAGCACGAGCGCGTCGCGGTAGACGGAGGTGAGGTCGACGAGCGCGCGGTCCACGACGTCGCGGGCGGCCCGGGTGGCCCGGGTCTTCTGCTCCCGCTCGAGGGCGGCCACCTGCGAGCGGATGTGCGGCGGCTGGGTGCGGGCGGTGGGGTCGGCGCCCAGCGTCTCGAGCAGCCGGGAGCGCTCCGCGGCGTCGCGCTCGGCGGTCGCCGACGACGACTCCTCGTCGGCGATCTGGGCGAGGTCGGCCGCGGCGCCGATCGCGTCGCCGACGCCGCTGATCCGCGTCGCCATGGCGATGACGTCGCGGCGCCGGATGCGGGCCTGCTCGTCGCGCGCCAGCCGGCGCGCGAGGCCGATGTGCGACTGCGCGGCACGGGCGGCATACAGGGCCATGGCGGGGTCGACGCCGTCGCGGCGGGTCAGCAGCTCGGCGACGGCCGCGGCGGGCGGCGTGCGCAGGCGCACGTGCCGCGAGCGGGAGCGGATGGTGACGATGACGTCCTCGAGGCTCGGCGCGCAGAGCATCCAGACGGTGCGGGGGGTGGGTTCCTCGAGGGCCTTGAGGAGGGCGTCGGCGGGGGCGTCGGTGTAGGCCGTCAGCCGGTCGGCGTCCTCGATGATGATGATCCGCCACCGCCCGAGCGACGGGCGCAGGGCCGCCTCCTGCACGAGGGCGCGGGCCTCCGCCACCTTGATGGACAGGCCCTCGGTGGCCACCACCTTGACGTCGGCGTGGCTGCCGTCGAGCGCGGTGCGGCACTCGCGGCACCGCCCGCACCCACCCTCGGGGCACTGGAGCGCCGCCGCGAAGGCTCGCGCCGCCGTCGACCGCCCCGAGCCGGGCGGCCCGGTGAAGAGCCAGGCGTGCGTCATCGCCGCTTCGTCACCGGCCGCCCGCGACAGCGTGCCGATCGTCGGCTCCTGGCCGACGAGGTCGTCCCAGACGCTCATCGCCGGTCCTGCGCGCGGGTCACGCCGTCGAGCACGGCGGCGTGGAGGTGCTCGACGGACAGGGTGGCGTCGAGCACGAGGTAGCGCTCGGGGTCGCGCGCGGCCAGCTCGAGGTAGCCGCGGCGCACCGCGGCGTGGAAGTCGTCGGCCTCCGACTCGAGCCGGTCGTGCACGTCGCCGCGGCGTCGGCGGCCGGCCTCGGGCGACACGTCGAGCACGATCGTGAGGTCGGGCAGCAGGCCGCCCACGGCCCAGTGCTGCAGGGCGGTGATCTCGTCGCGGCCGAGCTCGCGCCCGGTTCCCTGGTAGGTGATGGCGCTGTCGACGTAGCGGTCCGTGACGACGACCTGCCCACGCTCGAGGGCCGGGCGGATGAGCTCGTCGACGTGGTGGGCCTTGTCGGCGGCGAAGAGCAGCGCCTCGGCCCGGGCCGACACGTGGTCGCCGTGGAGCACGAGCTCGCGGATGCGCGCGCCGAGCGGGGTGCCACCCGGCTGGCGCGTCACGACGACGCTGCTGCCGCGGCTCTCGAGGGCCTCGGCGAGCAGGCGCACCTGCGTGGACTTGCCCGCGCCGTCACCGCCCTCGAAGCACACGAAGAGCCCGGGCGCGGTCTCCTGCCGGTGGGTCGCGGCCGCGAGGTTCTCCGTCACGCCCCGACCCTATGCGACCCCACCGTCAGGCGGCCCACGCCTGCCCTGCCTCAACCCGCCCGCCAGCCCCGCCCGCCCGTCCACAAGGCAACACACCGAGCAGGTCACAACCCACCGCGATCGGATCGCGGTGGGTTGTGACCTGCTCGGTGTGTTGGGGGTCGAGCTCGGCGCAGGCCGTCAGCGACGGGCGAGCAGCTCCTCGGCGATCTGCACGGCGTTGAGCGCCGCGCCCTTGCGCAGGTTGTCGCCGACGACGAAGAGCACGAGCCCCTTGCCGGCCGGCGCGGCCTGGTCCGCGCGGACCCGCCCGACGAGGACCTCGTCGCGGCCGGCGGCCTCGAGCGGGTTGGGCACGTCGGTGACGATGACGCCCGGGGCGTTCTTCAGCAGGTCGAGCGCCTCGTCCGGCGAGATGTCCTCGGCGAACTCGGCGTGGATCGCGAGGCTGTGGCCGGTGAAGACGGGGACGCGCACGCACGTGCCCGAGACCCTCAGGTCGGGGGCGTGCAGGATCTTGCGCGACTCGTTGCGCAGCTTCTGCTCCTCGTCGGTCTCGAGGGAGCCGTCGTCGACGACCGACCCGGCGAGGGGGACGACGTTGAAGGCGACCGGCACGGCATACAGCTTGGCGTCCGGCACGGCCACCGCGCGCCCGTCGAGCGCGAGCCCGGTGGGGTCGCCCGCGGCATACGCTCCCGTCAGCTGGCGGTCGAGCTCCTGGACGCCCGCCCCGCCGGAGCCGCTCACGGCCTGGTAGCTGCTGACGTGCAGGCGCACCAGCCCGGCGCGGTCGTGCAGCGGCTTGAGCGCCGGCATCGCGGCCATCGTCGTGCAGTTCGGGTTGGCGACGATGCCCTTGGGGATGTCGTCGAGGTCGGCGGCGTTGACCTCCGAGACGACGAGCGGCACCTCGGGGTCCTTGCGCCACGCGCTCGAGTTGTCGATGACGGTCGCACCGGCCGCGGCGACCTTGGGTGCGAGCTCCCTGGAGGCTGCGCCACCGTTGGAGAACAGCGCGATGTCGATGCCGGAGAAGTCGGCGGTGGCGGAGTCCTCGACGACGACGTCCTCACCCTTGAACGGCAGCGTCGTGCCGGCCGACCGGGCGGACGCGAAGAAGCGCACCTGCGTGACCGGGAAGTCGCGCTCCTCGAGAAGGGCGCGCATGACCCCGCCGACCTGACCCGTGGCACCGAAGACTCCGACTCGCATGGCGACAAGGGTACGGCGGGGAAGGTCGCCCTCCCCCGCCGCGTTCACCTGTCGGTCAGGCGCGGGCCGTGCCCGACCCGTGCTCAGTCCCCGGTCGCGTGGCGGTCGGCGTTGGCGTGGATCGCGTCGCGGACGTATGCCGCGAGCCCGGGCGCGAGGTCCTCGTACGTCTTCGTGAACCGCGGGTCGGCGACGTACATGTCGGCGAGGTTGCGGTGGAAGGCGTGGTCGAGGTCGTAGAAGCGGTCGTCGATGTGCCGGCGGTGCGCCTCGGCGGCGGCCATGGCCGCCTCACCGGTGGCCGGCTCACCCGCGGTCAGGGCCGCGACGAAGGCCGCGTTGACCTCGTCGGCCTCCTGCTTCACCTGCTGCCAGTCGGCCTTCGTGTAGCGCTGGGTCCGCGACTGCGACTGCTTCCAGGCGTCGGTCTCGCCCCAGCGCTCCTGCGCCTCCTGCTGATACTCGTCCTCGAAACCGTCGCCGAAGAGCTCCTTGAGGTCCTGGGGCGTGGCGGGCTGGTCGTTCATCTCTCTCTCCAGTGCTCGGTCGATGGCCGTGACGAGCTCGCGCAGCTCGTCCAGCCGGGTCATGACCGTCGCGCGTTGACGGCGCAGGTGGTCGGCCGCGTCCTCGCCGCCGCCGAGCAGGGTCGCGATCTGCTCGAGCGGCATCTCGAGCCGCCGGTAGACCACGACCTGCTGGAGGCGCGCGAGGTCCCCGTCCGTGTAGAGCCGGTAGCCGGCCCGCGAGCGCTCGCTGGGCACGACCAGGCCGATCTCGTCGTAGTGGTGCAGCGTGCGCACCGTCACGCCGACGAGCTCGGCGACCTGCCCCACCGTCCAGGTGGTCATCTCCTGCGTCCTTCCGGTCATGGCTCGAGCCTCGCGCCTCACGTCGCGTCAGGGTCAAGTGTGGCCCGGAGCCGCACCTAGAGTGGGCGCGTGCACCGCCGCCTCGCGCTCGTCCGCCGCCCCTCCCCCCGGCTGGCGGAGGGCATCGTGACGCACCTCGAGCGCTCATCCGACGTCGACGCCGACCTCGCCCTTCGGCAGTGGCAGGAGTACGTCGACGTGCTGCGCCGGCGCGGCTGGCAGGTCCTCGAGGCAGCCCCCGTCGACGACTGCCCGGACGGCGTCTTCGTCGAGGACAACGTCGTGGTGCACGGCGACGTCGCCGTGGTCTGCCGCTCGGGCGCCGCCTCGCGGCGGCCCGAGGTGGTCGGCCTGCGCGGCGTGCTCGAGCCGCTCGGCTACCGCGTCGTCGAGATGACCGAGCCGGCGACGCTCGACGGCGGCGACGTGCTCAAGCACGGGCACCACGTCTGGGTCGGGGTGGGCGGTCGCACCAACGCCGCCGGCGCCGAGCAGCTGCGCCGGGCCCTCGACGGCCACCGTGTCGACGTCGTGCCCGTGCCGGTGAGCCGCGTGCTGCACCTCAAGTCGGCCGTGACGGCCCTGCCCGACGGCACGGTCATCGGCTACCCGCCGCTCGTCGACGACCCATCGACGTGGAGCGAGTTCCTCGCCGTGCCGGAGGAGCCCGGGTCGCACGTCGTGCTCCTCGGCGGGCAGTCGGTGCTGCTGTCGGCCGCCGCCCCCCGCACGGCGCAGCTGCTGTCGGCGCGCGGGCTCGACGTGACGACCGTCGACATCTCCGAGTTCGAGAAGCTCGAGGGGTGCGTCACGTGCCTCTCGGTCCGGCTGCGCGGGTGATCGGGTAGGAGCAGGTCGATCGGGTCGCTCAGCAGGTGAGCAATCGTCCGAGCGACCCGCCTGTCCCGTCCCGCGCTCCGAGGTGATCGACATGACCGCAGCCACGCCCACCGCCCACGCCACGCTGACGACGACCGACCAGGCCCGACGGGTCGTCGTCGTCGCCGCCGAGATCTTCTGCGTCGTCGGCACGCTCTTCGGCATCGGGGTGCTCGGCACCCGCGTCGAGGAGGCCGCGGGCGGCGCGCTCGCCGCCACCGCCACCCTCGTCGCGCCCGCCGGGCCGGCGTTCTCCATCTGGAGCGTCATCTACCTCGGGCTCCTGGCGTATGCCGTGTGGCAGGCCCTGCCCGCCAACGCCGTCCGCGAGCGGGTGCGGCGCACGGGGTGGCTGGCCGCCGCGTCGATGGTGCTGAACGCCGCCTGGCTGCTCGTGACGCAGCAGGGCTGGATCTGGGCGAGCGTCGTCGTCATCGTCGCCCTCGCGCTGACCCTCGGGGTGCTGCTGCGCCGCCTCACGACCGAGCCGGCGTCGTCGACGCTCGAGCGCGTCGTCGTCGACGCGACGTTCGGCCTCTACCTCGGCTGGGTCGCCGTCGCTACCTGCGCGAACGTCACTGCGGCACTGGCGGACTCGGGGGTCGACCTCGGCTCGGTCGGCAACCAGGTCGCCGCCGTCGTCGTCGTCGCCGTGGCCGCCGTGCTCGGAGCCGTCTTCGCGCAGCAGCTCGGCGGCCGGTGGACCGTGGCCGCCGCGATGGCGTGGGGCCTCGCCTGGATCGCCGTGGGCCGCCTCGGTGACGAGCCCCGCTCGGTCGCCACCGGGCTCGCCGCCGCCGTGGCCGCCGTGGTCGTGCTCGCCGCCGCCGCCCGGTGGCGGGGGCGCGCGGCGCTGCGGGCCGCCTGACGCGACACCCGGGCGACCTGCCGAAAAAAAGTTCGCTCCGGGTGCATCCGGACGGGCCACGTCCTCGGAAGTAGGGAGCAGACGGCACCGACGCCGTCGCACCCGAAGAGAGGACAGACCGTGCAGAAGCGTCATCTCGTCCCCGTGGTCGCCGCCCTGGCGAGCGCGCTCGCCGTCCCTGCCGCCGTGGCGGCACCGACCGCCGCCGCTCCGGCCCCGACCGCGTCGTCGGCGCTGCCCTCGGGCACCCGGAGCCTCGCGGCGGTCCTGACCGCCGACGGCGACCGGTTCGACCGCAACTGGTACGACTACGACATCGTCACCGAGGCCGTGCTCGCGGTGCTCAAGGCCAAGCCGAACAGCCCCGTCAGCGTGCTCACCCGGGGCGACCGGCCGGTCACGGCGTTCATCCCCAACGACCGCGCCTTCCAGGTGCTCGCCGCCGACCTCACCCACCGCTGGTACGGCAAGGAGTCCCAGGTCTTCTCGGCCCTCGTCGGCGCCGTCGGGGTCGACGCCATCGAGTCGGTGCTGCTCTACCACGTCGTGCCGGGCGCACCCATCTCGTCGCAGACCGCCCTGCGCTCGGACGGCGCGCGGCTGACGACCGCCCTGCCCGGCGCGACGATCAAGGTCGACGTGCTGTCCCGGTGGCTGAAGCTCGTCCGCCTCGTCGACCAGGACCGCGACGACCTCGACCCGCTCCTCAACCCGCGCGCGCTCGACATCAACCGGGGCAACCGGCAGGTCGCCCACGGCATCGTCCTCGTCCTGCGCCCGCTCGACCTCTGACCGGTCCCGGCACGGCCCTCGTGCCGTGCCACCGGTGCCACCGATGCCAGAGACCCGAGTGACACCTGCGCCGACCGGCGCACCCACGACCCCCGTCCCCCTCCACAGCAGTCCCACCCGAGCAGCTCACCCTCGAAAGGACCTCCCATGAAGACCATCCGCATCGCCGCCGCCGTCTCCCTCGCCCTGGCCCCCGCCGCGTTCCTCGCGGCACCCGCCCACGCCGCTGACGCGACCGTCTCGATCCTGCACGGCGTGCCGGGCGCGACGGTCGACGTCTACGCGAACGGCAAGGCCCTGCTGACGAACTTCAAGCCGGGCACCCTGACCGACCCGCTCATGCTCCCCGAGGGCACCTACGACCTCAAGGTCACGGCGGCCGGTGCGGGCGCCGGCGGCAAGGCCGTCATCGAGGCCAACGACGTGCAGGTGCCGGGCGGCGCCAACGTCACCGTCGTCGCCCACCTCTCCGCGGACGGCAAGCCGGTGCTGACACCGTTCGTCAACGACACCTCGAAGGTGCCGGCCGGCAAGGCGCGCCTCACCGTCCGGCACACGGCCGCCGCCCCGGCCGTCGACGTGCGCGCCAACGGGGCCGTCGCGCTCAAGGGCCTGACGAACCCCAACGAGGCCAAGGCTGTCGTCGACGCCGGCACGATCAAGGCGGACGTCGTGCTCGCCGGCACGTCCGACGTCGCGATCGGCCCGGCCGACCTCACGCTCAAGGAGGGCACCAACACCATCGTGTACGCGTGGGGCAGCGCCGCCGACAAGAACTTGGAGCTCGCGGTCCAGACGATCTCGGGCATGCACTCGGCCCCCGGCGGCGTGCCCGCCGGCGCCGGTGGGCAGGCGGCGGAGGCGCGGTCCGACTCGGCCGCGGCCCGCTCCGCGCTCGTCGTCGGTGCGGCTGCCGCCGCCGGTGGCCTCGTGCTCGTCGCCCGTCGGCGGGGCGCGGGCGCGCGCTGACCCGGCCGGACGCCGCCCAGGACCGCTCACCAGGACCGATCACCAGGACCGATCACCAGGACCGATCACCATGACCGACCCGTCCGACCACGACTCCCCGACCCCGGGGAGCACCGGGTCGTCCGCCCGCAGGAGGGTGGCCGCCGCGGTGGCCGCCGCCCTCCTCGCGGGGGCGGGCACGGCCTGGCTGACCCGCCCCACGGACCCGGCCCCCGCGACGGCGCCGGAGATCGGGACGTCGACCGACGTCGAGGTTCCCGGCACGGTGGCTCCGGGTTCAGCGGCGCGGTCGGCGTCGGACCGCGCCGCGGCCCGGCGGTCCGCGACGGCACGGTCGGCCGCCGCCGCGCCGGCCCCCGCCGCGGCGCCGGCCCCCGACCGGCTGCGCATCGGGCGCCTCGGCGTCGACATGCGCATCGTGCCGGTGGGGGTGGCCCGTGACGGCGAGATGGCCCTGCCGTCCACCCCCGCGCTCGCCGGCTGGTACGCCTACGGCCCGCGCCCCGGTGAACGATCGGGCGCGACGGTGGTCGCGGCCCACCTCGACATGCCGGGCTACGGCATCGGGCCGATCGCGGCCATCGGGTCGCTGCGGCGCGGCGACGTCATCGCCGTGCGGTCGGGACCGACCGTCCGCAGCTACACGGTGACCTCCGTCGAGAGCACCCGCAAGACCGCCCTCGACCTCGACGCGCTCTTCGCCCGCGACGGGCCGGCTCGGCTCCACGTCGTCACGTGCGGGGGCGACTTCGACCGCGAGGCCCGACGCTACGACGAGAACGTCGTCGTGACTGCCGAGCCCACGGCGTGAGGGCGGCGCAGCTAGGGTGGGTCCGTGCACGTGCACGACGACCCTGACGTCGAGTCCGCCGAGCTCGCCGCCCGTCTCGCCGGTGGTGACCGCGACGCGCTCGCGGAGATGTACCGCCGGTGGTCCACGCTCGTGCACACCATCGCGTTGCGGTCCCTCGGCGACCCGCACGACGCCGAGGACGTGGTGCAGCAGGTGTTCGTCGCGGCGTGGCAGGGACGGGCCTCGCTCCGGCTCGATCGGGGCTCGCCCGCGGCCTGGCTCGTCGGGATCACGAAGCACCGCGTGGCCGACGCGCAGGCGGGTCGCTACCGCTCCCGGCGCAACCTGCAGGCGGTGGCCTCGGCGGCCGCCACGGAGGCGGACGTCGACGACTCCGACTGGGCCGAGCGCCTGCTCCTCGTGCACGAGCTCGAGCGGATGGGCGATCCGCGGGCCGCCGTGCTCCGAATGGCTTTCATCGAGGACCGCACGCACGACGACATCGCCCGCACCCTCGAGCTGCCGCTCGGCACGGTCAAGAGCCACGTGCGGCGCGGACTGATCGAGCTGAGGAACCGACTCCAGGAGGTGGAACGTGTCGCATCCGAGCGATGACGAGCTCGTCGACCTCGCGATCGGCGAGCCCGTGGGCGAGCCGCAGCGTGCGCACGTCGCGGGCTGCGACCGCTGCACCGCGGCGCTCGAGCAGCTCCGCCGCGCCGGAGTCCTCACGGGATGGTCGACCGAGCCGGTCGACTGGCAGCCACCTCGCCCCGAGGTGTGGGAGCGCATCGCGGCGGAGCTGGACGCGCCCGCGAAGCCCGCACCCGAGGCCGAGCCCACCCCGACCCCACCGACGACCACCACGCACGCCCTGCCCGCGCACCCCGGGGCCGTGCACCCTCTGCCCGCGCACCCGGGGGCCGGCGGGCGAGGCCCGCGCCGGCTCCGGCTCCGGCGACGCACCGTCGCCCTCACCGGCGCCCTCGTCGCGGCGAGCCTCGTCGTGGGCCTCCTCACGGGCCGGGCGATCTGGGGTGGCGGCGACGGAGGCCGCGTCAGCCAGGTGGCGCTCTCGACCCTCGACACCGCCGTCCGCGAGGGCGAGGCCACCGTGCTGCGCGCCCGCGACGGGCTCGACCTGCGCGTCGTGACCGACCGGCGACTCGACGCCGGCGACGGCTACCTCGAGGTGTGGCTTCTCAACGCGGACGGCAAGCGCATGGTGTCGGTGGGCGTGCTCGGGCAGGGCGAGTCAGGCACCTTCCCGATCTCGCAGTCGCTCATCGACCAGGGCTACGTCGTCGTCGACATCTCGAGAGAGCTCTACGACGACAAGCCGGCACACTCCGGTGACAGCCTGCTGCGCGGCCGGCTCCCCGCCTGAGACCTCCGGTGCCAGCCGGACGGTCGGGCCTCGCCGGCGGCTGCCGTCACTGCATGAGGTTGCGCATCGCGGCCGTGGCGCCGCGCAGGTAGCGCTCGACGACCACCCGCTCGTCGTCGTGCAGCGTCGCGTCGAGCGCGGCGAGGCTCTCGAACATCGGGGTCATGCGGGCCAGCACCTCGGCGCGGCCGCTGGCGGTGATACGCACCTCCGTACGGCGCCCGTCGCCCGGGTGCGACCGGCGCTCCGCGTGACCGCGCGAGACGAGCCGGTCGACGACCCCCGACGAGGCCGCCGACGTGACCCCGAGGAGGCGGGCGAGGTCGACGGGTCCCACCGGCCCGCGCATGAGGTGGCGCAGCGAGTGCAGCTCCGAGGTGCTCAGGCCGGCCTGGCGGGCGACGACGGCCGGAACCGTCTCGGAGACCTCGACGAGCTCCTGCAGGGCGGCCAGGGTGCCCGTCGTGCGCCAGGCGGGCACGCCCGGCACGAGCCCGACGTCCGGGCGGCCGTCGGCGACGTCGGCGACGCCACCACCGGCATCCGTGCTCGGCCGCGGGGTCGGAGGGGTCGGCGGTTGGCCGGCTGGGTGCTTGCTGCTAATGTCACTCACCAACTTAGTAATCTATTGAGTAAGCTGATTACTCATCCTACGGGAGGTGTGTCGTGCGCTCGGTGACCGACAGGATCACGCGCAAATGGTGGGCCGTGGCGATCGTCATTGTGGCCCTTGCGGGGGCCATGGGGGTGGTGAGCACGCTCGGCGAGGCGACGCGGACCAGCGCCTCGACCGACGCCCTGCCCATCGGATCCGACAGCGCGGCAGCCCAGCAGCTGCGCGACCGACTCCCCGAGGCGGAGGGATCGGCGGCCGTCGTGCTCTTCAGCCGGGAGTCGGGCTCCCTCTCCGCGGCCGACGTCTCGGCCATCGAGGCCCGGCTCGCCGACGCTCCCGGCGCGGGCCGGACGCCCCTCCAGCGCAGCGAGGACGGCACGGCCGCCCTGGCCGTGATCCCCGTCGAGGCGACCGACGCCACGGCGGTCGCCGAGCGCGTCAAGGACGTGCGCGCCGCGGTCAAGGCCGACCTTCCCGACGGGGTGACGGCGCAGGTGACCGGCCCCGCCGCCGTCCAGGCCGACCTCGCGGCGGTCTTCGCGGGGGCGAACACCCGGCTGCTCATCGCCACCGCCTCCGTCGTCGCCCTCCTGCTCGTGCTGACGTATCGCAGCCCGATCCTGTGGATCCTCCCGCTCGTCGTCGTCGGCGTGGCGGACCGCCTCGCCGCCGTCCTCGCCACGCACGTGCTCGCCGCGTTCTCGGTCGTGTGGGACGAGTCGACCATCGGCATCCTCTCGGTGCTCGTCTTCGGCGCCGGCACCGACTACGCCCTGCTGCTCATCTCGCGCTACCGCGACGAGCTGCGTCGCCACCACGACCGCCGCGAGGCCATGTCGCTGGCCCTGCGACGCACCGCCGAGGCCGTGCTCTCGAGCGCCGTCACCGTCGTCATCGGCCTGCTGACCCTGCTCCTGTCGCTCTTCCCCGCCACGCGCGGCCTCGGCCTCGCCTGCGCCGTCGGCGTCGTCGTGGCGGCGGCCTTCGTGCTGCTCGTCCTGCCCGCCGCCCTCGTCATCTTCGACCGGTGGATCTTCTGGCCCCGCGTGCCCCACGAGGGCGAGGCGGCCCTCGCCGACGGCCACTCCCTGTGGCGCCGGGTCGGCGACCGCGTGGCCGCCCACCCCCGCCGGATCATCAGCGTCACGCTCGTCGTGCTGGCGGTCATGGCCGCGGGCATCGCCGCCATCGACACCGGCCTCAAGTCGTCCGACCAGTTCCTCAAGAAGCCCGAGGCCATCGCCGCGAGCGAGCGGCTGGCCAGGTCGTTCCCGGCCGGCAGCGCCGACCCGGCCATCGTCGTCACGACGGCCGACCCGAAGGCGGTCGGCGCCGCCGTCGGCCAGGTGCCCGGCATCGCGGGGACGCGCACGGTGGCGCAGGCCGGCGGCGTCGCCGAGGTGAACGCGGTCATCGAGGCCGCCCCCGGCTCGGACGAGGCCACCGAGACGGTGCGGGCGCTGCGCGCCGCCGTCGCAGACCTCCCCGAGACGCACGTGGCCGGCACCGAGGCCGTCGCGCTCGACCAGGCCGAGGCCTCGGCCCGGGACCGGCTCGTCATCTTCCCGATCGTGCTCGCGCTCGTGCTCGTCGCCCTCGGCCTGCTGCTCCGCTCGGTGGTCGCCCCGCTCGTGCTCGTCGCGACGGTCGTCGCGACGTACCTCGCGAGCGTCGGCGCGTCGTGGTGGATCTTCACGAAGGTGTTCGGCTTCTCGGCCCTCGACGACAACGCACCCCTCTTCGCCTTCGTCTTCCTCGTGGCGCTCGGCGTCGACTACAACATCTTCCTCGTCACCCGAGCCCGCGAGGAGTCGCGCGAGCACGGGTCGCGACAAGGCATGCTGCGCGGACTCGCCGCGACCGGCGGGGTCATCACGAGCGCGGGCATCCTGCTCGCGGCGGTGTTCGCGGTGCTCGGGGTGCTGCCCCTGGTCGTGCTCGCCCAGATCGGCGTCATCATCTGCGTCGGCGTGCTGCTCGACACGCTCGTCGTGCGCACCCTGCTCGTGCCGGCCATCGCGATCGTGCTCGGCGACCGGTTCTGGTGGCCGCGGCGCCCGCACCCGGCGCCCGCCCGAGGCCCCGTCGCCGCCTCGGCGGAGGCTGCGGCCGGGGACCGCGAGACGCAGGACGCCCCCCGCCCTTGACACGAGGGCGGCAGCCCTCTTGAATCGGGGGCAACCTTGGACAAACCTTGGACGTCGCCCCAGGACCTTCCTCCAGGCCAGGCCCCTTTCCTCCCGAGGTGGTGTTGGCCGACCGTGGGCCGCGCACCGGACTCCCTTCCGGTGCGCGGCCCACACCTGCACGTGCCCGCGCCCGCGAGCCCGCCGTCCCGCG
The DNA here is from genome assembly GCF_040300125.1 of Terrabacter sp. NPDC000476. NCBI lineage: Bacteria > Bacillati > Actinomycetota > Actinomycetes > Micrococcales > Intrasporangiaceae > Terrabacter > Terrabacter sp. NPDC000476. Next base: position 65,251 of record NZ_JBEPDF010000003.1, on the reverse strand, counting down.
AGCCCGCCGCCCCGCCGTCCCGCCCGGCCACTCCCGCCCCAGGGCTTCTCAGGGCCACTCAAAGCCCAGGGGCTCCTAGCCGGACCACTCCTCGCGCAGCAGGGCCCAGATGTTGTCGTCGAGCCACGTGCCGTCCTTGCCGAGCGACTTCGCGCGGACCGTCGCCTCGTGCCGCATCCCGATCCGTCGCAGCACGCGGTTGCTCGCGATGTTGGCGGCATACGCGTCGGCGGTGATGCGGCGCAGACCGAGCTCGCGGAAGCCGAGCGCGAGCAGCTCGGTGGCGGCCTCGGCCGCGAACCCGCGCCCGTGCACGTCGGGGTGGAGGGCATAGCCGATCGTGCCCTCCCACTCGGCCGTCGGGGTGCGCGAGATGCTGTGGCTGGGCTCCAGCCGCAGCATGACGTCGCCGACGACCCGGCCGCTCGACTGCTCCTCGACGGCGAGACCGAGCAGGGGCGCGGTCGAGCCCGGCAGACCCCGGGCCACCCACCCCGCGACGCGGGCCTCGACGGCAGGGCGGTCGAGCACGTCGTGGGAGAGGTGGACCACCACGTCGGGCAGGCTCCGGTAGGCCAGGACGGCGTCGACGTCGTCGGTGCGGAGCGGACGCAGGCGCAGGCGGTGGGTGCGGCGCGGCCAGGTGAGTCCCTCGAGGCGCGCGCGCAGCCACGGCGGGACGACCTCGCCCGGCACGGGCACTACCGCCACCCCTCGTCGTGGACCCCGCCCGGCACGTCGGCCTCGGGATCGTAGGGGGTGCGGGTGAAGCGGAACGACGCGAGGTCGAGGTGCGACGGCGACCCGTCGGCCCGGCGGACGACCCGCAGGGGCTCCCCCGCGTAGTAGCCGTCCAGCCCGACCCACGCGTCGGGCCCGGCCGCGGCGAAGCGCGACCCGCGGGCCTGCCCCGGCTCGCCGAGCACGAGGTGCTCGCCGACCGCGCGGGCGACCGTCACCGTCGGGCCCCAGTGCCACGTGCCGACGAGGTCGAGCACCGACGCGTCACCGGCCGCGTGCCAGGGCTCCACGGGCTTCGGCGCCTGCTCGGCGAGCTCGCCCACCAGACGGGCGGCGAGCGCGACGGGGGCCACCCCGCTCGTCGCGTTGACGAGCACGACGGCGCCGTCACCGGTCTCGAGGTCGACGCGCAGCCCCGCGAGGAAGCCGGGCATCGAGCCGCCGTGACCGGCAGACCTCCGGCCCTCGACGTTCCACACCTGGAAGCCGAGCCCGTGCGCGGTCGTCCACGGCTGGCCCGGCTCGTCGGCGACCGTGTGGGGCTCCACCATCTCGGCGAGCGTGTCGGCGGCGAGCACCTCGGCGGTGTCTCCGGCCGTGAACGCGGCCCACCGGGAGAGGTCGCCGACCGTCGTCCACAGCTGGCCGGCGGGGGCCATGGCGCCCGCGTCGTGCTCGGGCTCGGGCAGCAGCACGTCCGCGAAGGGGTGCACCGCCAGCCCGGGCGCGGAACGGCCGGTGGGCCGCGTCGTCGTGCGCGTCATCCCGAGCGGGTCGAGCAGGTCACGGCGGACCACCTCGAACCAGTCGACGCCGTGGGCCCGGGCGACGAGCTGCCCGAGCGCGGCGAAGCCGACGTTCGTGTAGTGGAAGCGCCGCCCTGCGCGGAAGCGCTGCGCCACGGGCGACCCGACGAGCTCGTCCCAGCCGCCACCGGGCGTGCGCTCCCACCACGGCCCGTTGGTCTCGGCCTGCACCCCACCCCCGTGCGAGAGCAGCTGGGCGATCGTCACGCCGCCGAGCCGGGTGCCGGGCACGTGCTGCTCGAACCGGTCGTCGAGGTCGAGCCGCCCGGCGTCGCGCAACCGCAGCACGGCCACGGCGACGAACGTCTTGGTGATCGACCCCATCCGGTACTGCGTGTCCGGGTCGGCCGGCACACCGCCGGCCCGACCGTCGACCGTGCCGACGGCGTCGGCCCAGAGCAGGGCGCCGTCGCGCACGAGGCCGGCGGCGAGCGACGGCACGCGTCCTCGGCGCTGCTCCGCGGCGAGCGTGTGGTGCAGGGAACGGGCGGTGCTCGGGTCGATGTCCACCCGCTCCACCCTAGGTCGGGGGCGCTGGCGTGGCGCAGACCACCCCGGCAGGATGGGACGGCGGCCCCGTCGCCGCCTCGTATCGGATATCTTGACATCAAGATTCATTCGGGATCCCCTCGAACCGGACCCGGCAGGAACCGCAACCCGAACGGAGCACCCGCGTTGGACTCGACCATCATCTACACGCACACGGACGAGGCACCCGCCCTGGCCACGGCCTCGCTGCTGCCCATCGTCTCGGCCTTCGCCAAGCAGGCCGGCGTCGACGTCGAGACGCGTGACATCTCGCTCTCGGGGCGCATCATCGCCTCGTTCCCCGACGTCCTGACGCCCGAGCAGCGCGTCGACGACGCGCTCGCCGAGCTCGGCGCGCTCGCGAAGACGCCCGAGGCGAACATCATCAAGCTGCCGAACATCTCGGCCTCGATCCCCCAGCTCAAGGCGGCCATCGCCGAGCTCCAGGCGGCCGGCTACGCGCTGCCCGACTACCCCGACAACCCGTCGACCGACGACGAGAAGGCGGCGCGGGCGGCATACGACAAGGTGAAGGGCTCGGCCGTGAACCCCGTCCTGCGCGAGGGCAACTCGGACCGCCGCGCCCCCGCGTCGGTCAAGAGCTACGCGCGCAAGCACCCGCACTCGATGGGCGCCTGGTCCGCGGACTCGCGGACGAACGTCGCGACGATGGACGCGGGCGACTTCCGGCACAACGAGAAGTCCGTCGTCATCGCGTCCGACGACACCCTCCGGGTCGAGCTCGTCGGCGCCGACGGGTCGACGACGGTGCTCAAGGAGTCGATCCCGGTGCTGGCCGGCGAGGTCGTCGACGCGACGTCGATGGACGTCGCCGCCCTGCGCGACTTCCTCTCCGAGCAGGTGCGTCGCGCGAAGGCCGAGGGCGTCCTCTTCTCCGTGCACCTCAAGGCGACGATGATGAAGGTCTCCGACCCGATCATCTTCGGCCACGTCGTGCGCGCCTTCTTCCCCGACGTCTTCGAGACGTATGCCGGCGCGCTGGCCTCCGTGGGCGCCTCCCCCAACGACGGGCTCGGCGCGGTGCTCAAGGCCGTCGAGGGCCTGCCGGCCGACGAGCGCGCCGAGGTCGAGGCGGCCGTCGCGAAGGGCTTCGAGGACGGGCCGGCCATCGCCATGGTCGACTCCGACAAGGGCATCACGAACCTGCACGTGCCGAGCGACGTCATCGTCGACGCCTCGATGCCGGCGATGATCCGCACGTCCGGCCACATGTGGAACCGCGACGGCGACGAGCAGGACACGCTCGCCGTGCTGCCCGACAGCTCGTACGCCGGCATCTACCAGGTCGTCCTCGACGACTGCCGCGCCCACGGCGCCTACGACCCGGCCACCATGGGGTCGGTCGCGAACGTCGGCCTCATGGCGCAGGCCGCCGAGGAGTACGGCAGCCACGACAAGACCTTCGAGATCCCCGCCGACGGCACCGTGCGCGTCGTCGACGGCTCGGGCACGACGCTCCTCGAGCACCCCGTCTCGGCCGGCGACATCTGGCGCGCCTGCCAGACCAAGGACGTGCCGATCCGCGACTGGGTCAAGCTGGCGGTCACCCGCGCCCGCGCCACCGGCACCCCGGCCGTCTTCTGGCTCGACGCCGACCGGGCGCACGACGCCAACCTCATCACGAAGGTGGAGGAGTACCTCGGCGAGCACGACACCGAGGGCCTCACCATCGAGATCATGAAGCCGACCGACGCGATCGCCTTCTCCCTCGAGCGGATCCGAAAGGGCGAGGACACGATCTCGGTCACCGGCAACGTGCTGCGCGACTACCTCACCGACCTCTTCCCGATCCTCGAGCTCGGCACGTCGGCCAAGATGCTCTCGGTCGTCCCGCTCATCAACGGCGGCGGCCTCTTCGAGACCGGCGCGGGCGGCTCGGCCCCGAAGCACGTGCAGCAGCTCGTCAAGGAGAACTACCTGCGCTGGGACAGCCTCGGCGAGTTCCTCGCCCTCGCGGTCAGCTTCGAGCACCTCGCCGACGTCACCGACAACGCGCGGGCGCGCGTGCTCGGCCAGACGCTCGACCGGGCGACCGGCACGCTGCTCGACGAGAACAAGGGCCCGGCCCGCAAGGTCGGCCAGATCGACAACCGGGGCAGCCACGTCTGGCTGGCGCTCTACTGGGCGCAGGAGCTGGCGAAGCAGACCGACGACGCCGCCCTGGCGGAGATCTTCGGCCCCGTCGCCCGCGACCTGCAGGAGAGCATCGACACGATCTCGCAGGAGCTCGTCGACGCCCAGGGCCACTCGGTCGACATCGGCGGCTACTACCGCCCCGACGCCGACAAGGTGGCCGCGGTGATGCGTCCGTCGAAGACCTTCAACGGGATCGTCGACGCCCTGGCCTGAGCGGCCCGCGCTCCGGGGCACCCCGCAGCGCAGCGCAACACACCGAGAAAGCCACGACCCACCGGGATCCGATCCCGGTGGGTCGTGGCTTTCTCGGTGTGTTGCGAGGCAGGGCGGGGCGGGGCGGGGCGCGGCGTCAGGGGGCGAGGAACCAGCCGGTCACCATGCCGTCGGGGCGGCCGGGCTCGATGAAGTGCTCCCAGCCGAAGGCGGCGGCGAACATCTCCCCCGGCATCTCGAGCATGCCCTGCGCGTCCGACTGGCTCGCGTGCGCCGTGAGCGCCGCCCGCTTGACGTCGAGGAAGTCGCTGACGTCGCACGCCCAGTGCAGCTCCTCCTCGAGGCTGCCGAGCGGGTTGCCGTCGTCCATGGGGGCCCGGGGGTCCCAGTCCTCACCGACGTCCTGGCCGGCCGCCACCATTGCCTCGAAGGCGCGGACCATCGCGCTGCGGTTCATCGACGACTCGAGGTAGCGGGGCGTGCCGGCGAGCTCGGCCGCGCGGCGCGTCACCGCGTGCACCTTGACGTGGTCGGGGTGCCCGTAGCCGCCGTGCCAGTCGTAGCCGACGACGACGTCCGCGTGCTCGTCGCGAAGCACCGCCGCGACCCGCTGCGCGGCCTCCTCGGTGTCGGCGCGGGCGAAGCTCTCCTCGTGGTCGTTCTGCGCCCAGCCGGTCATGCCGGAGTCGGCGTAGCCGAGCCACTCGACGCGGTGCGTGCCGATGACGGCGTTCGAGGCCTCGGCCTCCGCGCGCCGCCGGTGCACGACGGTCTCGCCGTCGGCGAGGTCGGCGGGCGCGTCGCCGTGGTCGCCGTTGGTGGCGACGACGAGCACGACCCGGTGCCCCTCGGCGACGGCGCGCGCCATCGACCCGGAGGTCTGCGAGGCCTCGTCGTCGGGGTGGGCGTGGACGAAGACGACGGTTGCCATGGCCTCACCCTCTCACCGCCGCCCCCGGCGCCGACGGGCGGTCAGGCCTTCTTGGCCGTGGCCTTCTTCGTCGTGCGCTTCGCCGTCGTCTTCGCGGTCTTCTTCGCCGTCTTCTTCACGGTCCGCTTGCGGGTCGTCGGGCCCTTGGCGCGCTTCTCGGCGAGCAGCTCGAAGCCGCGCTCCGCCGTGATCGACTCCGGGTCGTCGTCCTTGCGCAGCGTCGCGTTCGTCTCGCCGTCGGTGACGTAGGGGCCGAAGCGGCCGTCCTTGACGACGACCGGCTTGCCGCTGACGGGGTCGGCGCCGAGCTCCTTGAGCGGCGGGGTCGCCGCGGCGCGGCCGCGCTGCTTCGGCTGCGCGTAGATGGCCAGCGCCTCGTCGAGGGTGATGTCGAAGAGCTGCGACTCCGTCGTCAGCGACCGCGAGTCGGTGCCCTTCTTGAGGTACGGGCCGTAGCGGCCGTTCTGCGCCGTGATCTCGACGCCCTCGGCGTCGACGCCGACCAAGCGCGGCAGCGAGAGCAGCCGGAGCGCGTCGTCGAGCGTCAGGGTCGACAGCTCCATGTCCTTGAAGAGCGAGGCCGTCCGGGGCTTGACCTTGGCGGCCTTCTTGCCCTTCGGCTTCTCGGCGGCCGCGTCGTCGTCCTCGAGGACCTCGGTGACGTAGGGGCCGTAGCGGCCGGCCTTGGCGACGATGTCGCGGCCGGTCGCGGGGTCCTGGCCGAGCACCTTGCCGTCGTCGGCCGCGACCTCGAGCAGCTCGCGGGCCTTCTCCGGGGTCATCTCGTCGGGGGCGACGTCGTCGGTGATCGTCGCGCGGCGCGGGGTCGCCGGCACCTCGGCGCCGTCGGCCACCTCACCCGTCGCGAGGTCGACACCGGCCGGCACGACCTCCTCGACGTAGGGGCCGTAGCGGCCGACGCGCACGACGATGCCGTCGCCGATCGGGATGGTGCTGATCTCCTTGGCGTCGATCTCACCGAGGTCCTCGACGAGGCTGCGCAGCCCCTCGGCCGAGGTCGCCTCCTCGCCGAAGTAGAAGCGCTTGAGCCACTCGACCCGGCCCTCGTCGCCGTTGGCGATGCGGTCGAGGTCCTCCTCCATCGAGGCGGTGAACTCGTAGTCGACGAGGTTGCCGAAGTGCTCCTCGAGCAGGCGCGTCACCGCGAAGGCGAGCCACGTCGGCACGAGGGCCTGGCCCTTGGTGAAGACGTAGCCGCGGTCCTGGATCGTGCCGATGGTCGCGGCATACGTCGACGGGCGGCCGATGCCGCGCTCCTCCATGGCCTTGACGAGCGTGGCCTCGGTGTAGCGCGCGGGCGGGCTCGTCTCGTGGCCGTCGGCCTCGGCGCGCACGACCTCGAGCGCGACGCCGGCGGAGAGCTTGGGCAGGCGGCGCTCCTCGGCGGCGGCGTCGGCCTTGGCGGCGGCCTCGTCGTCGCGGCCCTCCTCGTAGGCGGCGAGGAAGCCCTTGAAGGTGATGACGGTGCCGCTCGCGCTGAACTCGACGGACTGCGCACCCTCGACGACCGTGTCGACGGCGAGCTTGACGGTGGCCGTCGAGCCGCGGGCGTCGGCCATCTGCGAGGCGACGGTGCGCTTCCAGATCAGCTCGTAGAGGGCGTACTCCTCGCCGCGCAGCGCACCCGCGACCTGCGCCGGCGAGCGGAACCGGTCACCCGCGGGGCGGATGGCCTCGTGGGCCTCCTGCGCGTTCTTGACCTTCTTCTCGTAGCGGCGGGGGCTGTCGGGCACGTACTCGGCGCCGTAGAGGTCGCGGGCCTGGCTGCGGGCGGCGGTGGTGGCGGCGTCCGACAGCGTCGTGCTGTCGGTTCGCATGTAGGTGATGTAGCCGTTCTCGTAGAGCCGCTGCGCGACGCGCATCGCGTTCTTCGACGACAGGCGCAGCTTGCGCGAGGCCTCCTGCTGGAGGGTCGAGGTCGTGAACGGCGCCGACGGGCGGCGGGTGTAGGGCTTCTCCTGGACGTCCGTGACGCGGGCGCCGGCGGCAAGGCACGCCTCGGCGATGCGGGTGGCGAGCGCCTCGTCGAGGTGCACGACGCCCTTGCCGGTCAGGCGGCCGTCGTCGGCGAAGTCGCGGCCGGTCGCGACGCGCACGCCGTCGACCGAGGAGAGGCGCGCGGTGAACTGCTGGCTCGCGCTGTCGGGCGTGAAGTCGCCCTCGACGTCCCAGTAGGAGGAGCGGACGAACGCCATGCGCTCGCGCTCGCGCTCGACGACCATGCGGGTGGCGACCGACTGCACGCGGCCGGCCGACAGGCCCTGGCGGACCTTGCGCCAGAGCACGGGGCTGACCTCGTAGCCGTAGAGGCGGTCGAGGATGCGGCGGGTCTCCTGGGCGTCGACCATCGCGGTGTCGATCTCGCGGGTGTCGTTGACGGCACGCTGGATCGCCTCGCGGGTGATCTCGTGGAACACCATGCGCTTGACGGGCACCCGGGGCTTCAGCGCCTCGAGCAGGTGCCACGCGATGGCCTCGCCCTCGCGGTCCTCATCGGTGGCGAGGTAGAGCTCGCTCGCGTCCTTGAGCAGCCGCTTGAGCTCGGCGACCTTCTTCTTCTTGTCCGGGTCGACGACGTAGTAGGGGTCGAAGCCGTTCTCGACGTCCACGGCGAACTTGCCGTAGGGACCCTTCTTCATGTCGGCGGGCAGCTCGGACGGGTTCGGCAGGTCCCGGATGTGACCCACGGACGCCTCGACCTCGAACTCACCGCCGAGGTAGCCGGCGATGGTCTTCGCCTTGGCCGGCGACTCCACGATGACGAGCTTGCGCCCCTTGCCTGCGGCCATGCCTGTTCCTCGACTTCCCGCATCTCACGTGCAGCGGATTCGTCGCTGCCCGGACGTGGACGCGGACCGACGGTAACAGCACCACCTCCGGGCAGTCGCATCGATCCGCCGCACCGACCGGCTGCGGTGAAGCACCCCCGGGCGCACGCGGGTCCGGCGAGAATGGACGCAGACCCGCGCCCCGTCTGGTAATTTATAGTTCAACGACTTTTGACAGTGAGGCTCCGCGATGCCAGCTCCCGTGCTCTACCTGAGCCATGGTGCCCCGCCGCTCGCCGACGACCGCCGCTGGACGACCGAGCTGGCGGGCTGGTCGACGGAGCTGCCCACGCCGACGAACGTGCTCGTCGTGTCGGCGCACTGGGAGGACGCGCCGACGACGCTCGGGTCGACGACCGGGGCGCCGCTCACCTACGACTTCTGGGGCTTCCCGCAGCGCTACTACGACGTCACCTACGACGCCCCGCCCGCCCCGGCGCTCGCCGACGAGGTGACCCGGCTGCTGACCGGGCCGGGCCACGCGGTGCACCGCGACGAGGCGCGCGGCCTCGACCACGGCGCGTACGTGCCGCTCAAGGAGCTCTTCCCCGACGCCGACGTCCCGGTGTTGCAGATGTCGATGCCGACCCTCGACCCGCGCGGGCTCTTCGAGCTCGGCCGGCGGCTCGCGCCGCTGCGCGACGCGGGCACCCTCATCGTCGGCTCCGGCTTCACGACCCACAACCTGCGGTGGTTCGACCCCCGGGCCGGGTCCGACGCGGTCCCGCCCCAGGCCAGTGCCGAGTTCGACCACTGGGCCCGCGAGGCCGTGCAGGCGCAGGACCTCGACAGCCTCCTCGACTTCCTCGACAAGGCGCCGGCCGCCCGCGAGGCGCATCCCCGCACCGAGCACTTCGCCCCGCTCTTCGTGACGCTCGGCGCCGCCTACGAGTCCGGCGGGCTCGACAACCGCAGCGTCATCGACGGCTTCTGGTTCGGCCTCTCCAAGCGGTCCTGGCAGTTCGGCTGAGCCGCCACGCACCCGCGGGCCCGGGCCGGCGACGGCGCGCGGGAACCCCGTGCCACCCTGCCTCGTTGGGCGGGTGTGGGCGACCACGGACGCGGCCACGGCACGGAGTTTCCCCTGGCTCCGGGCCGTGGTCGTTCGTCTCCCGGAAACCCGACGGAACCCACCGAAAGGCCATCCCGTCGCAGCGGCACGGCACGTAGAGTGACCGTACGCCCGACGACCGCGCCGCAGGTGCGTGCCGTGCAGCCGACCGCCACCGCGGGCCGGGTGCACGACCGTCGGGTCGAGGGACTCCGGTCGCGTCGCCGACGTGACCGGCACGCACGGGGAAGGACCCTTCGCAGATGACCGACCAGCCCGCCGCCCAGCCGGCCCCCACCGCCGCGCAGGTCGCTCCGCTCGCGCCGCCCAGCGATGCCTTCGTCCTCACCGCGCCCGCGCCGACGGCCGCGGTCGCCGAGACCGCCGCGCCGAAGATGGCGCCGGCCGTGCCCGAGGCGGCGCTGCCCGGCCTCGACGCCAAGGTCGACACCTACCTCGACTCGCTCACGAGGGCCGAGGTCCGCTCGCCCGAGTGGGAGACCAAGGCCGCCGACGTGCGCAGCATGGGCAACGACGAGGTGAAGTTCGCCGCCGAGTCGAGCAACCGGATGCTCCAGATGCCGGTCAAGGCGCTCAACGAGGGCGGACTCTCCGGCAACTCCAAGGTGGGCAAGACCCTGCTCGACCTGCGCCGCACCGTCGAGGACCTCGACCCCGGCCAGGCCAGCGGGGCGAAGAAGTTCCTCGGCATGATCCCCTTCGGCGACAAGGTCACCGACTACTTCCGCAAGTACCAGTCGGCCCAGAGCCACCTCAACGGGATCCTGCACTCGCTCCAGTCCGGCCAGGACGAGCTCGTCAAGGACAACGTCGCGCTCAACCTCGAGAAGAAGAACCTCTGGGAGTCGATGGGCCGGCTCAACCAGTACGTCTACGTCGCGGAGCGCCTCGACGCCCGGCTCGCCGCGCAGGTGGCGACGCTCGAGACGACTGACCCCGAGAAGGCCAAGGCCCTGCGCGAGGACGTCCTCTTCTACGTCCGCCAGAAGCACCAGGACCTGCTGACCCAGCTCGCCGTGTCGATCCAGAACTACCTCGCGATCGACATCATCATCAAGAACAACATCGAGCTCATCAAGGGCGTCGACCGGGCCACGACGACGACGGTCTCGGCCCTGCGCACCGCCGTCATCGTCGCCCAGGCCCTCAACAACCAGCAGCTCGTGCTCGACCAGATCACGGCCCTCAACACGACGACCTCGGGCATCATCGAGCGCACGTCCGAGGCCCTCAAGCAGAACTCGGCGCGCATCCAGGAGCAGTCGGCGAGCTCGACCCTCTCCATCGAGTCGCTGCAGAAGGCGTTCGCGAACATCTACGAGACGATGGATGCCATCGACCAGTTCAAGGTGCGCGCGCTCGACAACATGGCCGCCTCGATCGGCACCCTCGAGACGGAGGTGGCCAAGTCGCGCTCCTACCTCGACCGGGTGTCGAAGCAGGACGCGCGCCGGGCCGAGAACGTCGCACCCGGGCTGCTCGACCTCGGCTCGGGCCGCTGACCCAGGCCGACCGGAGGACGGTCGGGGGTCGTCCCGGTGGGCGGCGCCCGAGCCGCCGACACTGGTCCGCGGCCGGTGCAGCAGGATGGACGTGATCGACCAGCAGTCGGCGCGTGGGACACCAGAGGGGACATCGCAGTGGGAATCCGGTCGTGGTTCGGGTTGGACAAGCCCGAGGCACCCGAGCCCGCGCGCCCCGGGCCGCCGACGACCGAGGCGCTCCTCGAGGCGCTGGGCGCCATCGAGGCGCAGGCCCGGGAGGGCCACGTGCCCGGTGTCGTGCTGTCGCGGCTGCTGCGCGTCACGCGCATCGTGCGCCAGACGCTGCCCCGCCTCGCGAACCTCGGGATCGGCAGCAGCCAGGGCTACAGCGTCATGGCGACGGTCACCGACTACCTCCCGGTCGCCATCGGCAACTACCTGCGCCTGCCCCGTGACTGGGCCGACACCCGTCCCATCGCGGCCGGCAAGAGCTCGGTCATGCTGCTCGTCGACCAGCTCGACCTGCTCGGCACGACGATGGACAAGGTCTACGACGCCGTGAACCGCGCCGACGCCGAGGCGATCATCGTGCACGGCGCCTTCCTCGAGGAGAAGTTCGGCCAGGCCTCGGCGGGCGGGGTGCTCGGGCTCGGCCCGGACCCCGTCGCCGCGCCACCGCCCGCCCCCGGGTCGCCGGGAGCCGCGGGCGCCCCTGCACCGTCGGTCAACCCGCTCGCCCCACCGGAGTGATGCATGAGCCGCGCCACTGAGTCCCGCCTCGCCGAGAGCCTCGAGCAGCTGACCGACGTCGCCGCGGAGGCCGGTCTCGACCCGGCCGCCGCCCGCGACGAGGGCCTGCGCGTGGCGGCCGCCCTCGCGGAGTCGGTGCCCGGCGCCCCGGCCGGCTGGGCCCTCGTGGCGCACCCCGGCCTCACCGAGACCGCCCGGATCCACGAGGCCTTCTTCGACGCCGCGTCCCGCGGCCGGCGGTGGCGCGCCGCGCCGACCGACCTGCTCGGGGCCCTCATCGCGGCCCGCCACTCGCTCGCCGGCGAGTACGCCGAGGCCCTGACCGAGGTCGCCTCCTCGGCCGTCATGCTCGGCACCGCGCCCATCGACGCCATCGCGCGGGCATCGGTGACGTCCGCCACCTACCTCGCGGCCGTCGGCCCGACGAGCCAGGCTGGCCCGAGCAGCCCGGTCGGCCCGACGAGCCCGGCCGGACCGACCGCCCGGCCCGGAGGGCTGCCGCCGCTCCCCCCGGGCCCCGGCACCGACGCCGTGCTGCGGGCGTGGGGCCTCTCCCCCTCGCCCGGCACGGAGCCGGCGGGCCCCGCCGAGGGTGCGGACGGCATACCTGCTCGGGGTGCGCCCGGCGCGACCCAGGGTGACGCGGCGTCACCCGCCGAGCCGGCCCCGCCCGCCGAGCCCGCCGAGCCGGAGCGGTCGGTCGAGGAGCTGCTGGCCGAGCTCGACGCGATGATCGGGCTCGCGCGCGTCAAGAAGGAGATCCACCGCCAGGTGGCCCTGCTCACCGTCGAGAAGATGCGCTCCGAGGCGGGCCTCAAGGCCGCCGCGATGAGCCGCCACCTCGTCTTCGTCGGCAACCCCGGCACCGGCAAGACGACGGTGGCGCGGCTCGTGGGCGCCATCTACCGCGCCCTCGGGCTGCTGCCGAAGGGCCAGCTCGTCGAGGTGGACCGCAGCGAGCTCGTGGCCGGCTACGTCGGGCAGACGGCGATGAAGACCGCCGAGGTGGTCGCGAGCGCCGTCGGCGGCGTGCTCTTCATCGACGAGGCGTACGGCCTGACGGGCGACCAGTACGCCCAGGAGGCGGTCAACACCCTCGTCAAGGAGATGGAGGACCACCGCGAGGACCTCGTCGTCATCGTCGCCGGCTACCCGGAGCCGATGGTGGGGTTCATCGCGCAGAACCCCGGCCTGGCGAGCCGCTTCACGACGACCATCGAGTTCGACGACTACTCCGACGACGAGCTGCTCGATATCCTCGACGCCATCGCCGCGGGCAACGACTACGAGCTGACCGCTGACGCGCGCACCCGCGTCAGGCACCTGCTCGAGGCCACGGCCCGCACGCCCGCCTTCGGCAACGGCCGCTTCTCGCGCAACCTCTTCGAGCACGCCGTCGGCCGGCACGCGTGGCGACTTCGCGACGCGACGGATCCCACGCGCGACGAGCTGCGTCTACTCACCGCAGACGACGTCATCGACCGGCCGGACGAGCCCGAGGGCGACCCTGACGCCGGCGCTCCCCCGCAGACCGCGGGTCCGGTGCCGGTCAGGGCAGACCCTGATGGCTCCCCGGCCCCCGGTGAGGCAGTCTCGGACGAGCACCGGCCGACCGGCGTGACCGACCACGAGGACCCCGCATGACGAGCACACCCACGACGAACATCCCCGTCGCCGTCCCGGCGGGCTCGTCGTCGGGCGCCCGCACAGGGGTGGGCGCCGCCGGCCCGGGCGGGGCCGGGCCCCGCACCATCGCGGGGTCGCTCCCCGGCGCTCGGAGCATCGCCGGGCGCCTGCTCCACGGCACGCCCGGCCGGATGCGCCTCTTCGCGCTCCTCGGCGCCGTGGCCGCGGTGCTGCTCGGTGGCGTCAGCGCCAACGCCCTCCTCGCCTCGCAGGCCGCCGTCGAGCGCGCCGCCAACAACACCGCCCAGGTCGTGCGCGCCCAGTCGATCCACGTCGACCTGCTGCGCGCCGACGCCGTCGCGACGAACGCGTTCCTCGTCGGCGGGCTCGAGTCCGCCGAGTCGCGCTCGTCGTACGACGAGGCCCTGGGCCGGGTCGCGTCGGGCCTCTCCGAGGCCGCCGCCGCGCAGCCCGCGGACGGCAACGCCCTCGGCGAGCTGGCCAAGCGCGTGCAGACGTATGCCGCTCTCGTCGAGCAGGCGCGCGCGAACAACCGGCTCGGGCTGCCGGTCGGGGCGCAGTACCTCAAGCAGGCGAGCGCCGGCCTGCGCACCGACGCGATCCCGATCGTCGAGCAGGTCGTCTCGGCCAACGAGCAGCGCGCGCAGGCCGAGTTCGACCGGAGCAACTCGAGCCTGCAGCTGCTCGTCGGCGTCGTCTGCGTGATCGGCCTGGTCGCCCTGGCGGTCTGGCTCGCGCGGCGCACGCACCGCTACCTCAACCCGTCGCTCACCGGCGCCGTCGTCGTCCTGCTCGCGGCGCTCGTCGTGGCCGCCACGCAGATCAGCGGGGTCGCCACCGCGACGCGCGACGTGAGCCGCGGCGACTACCAGCGGGCCGTCACCCTCGCCGACATCACGACGGCCGCCAACGACGCGCGCTCCAACGAGTCGCTCACCCTCATCAGCCGCGGCTCCGGCGCCGACAACGAGAAGGCCTGGAAGGTCGACCGCGAGCGGGTCGACCAGCGCCTGGCCGACCTCGGACGGGGCAGCACGCTGACGGACCTCTGGACGCGCTACGCGAACGTGCACGCGCAGGTGCGCCGGCTCGACGACAACGGCAGCTGGGACCAGGCCGTCACCCTCTCGACGAGCACCGGCAGCGACGGCGCCGCCCGCGCCTACGCGGCCTTCGACGACCGGGTGGCGAGCGACCGCGACACCGCCCGCAAGGCCGCCGTCGGCACGCTCGAGGGCACGGCCGGCAGCGCCGGCGTCTGGGCCGCGCTCGTGGCGCTCGCCGCGCTCGTCGCGGCCTGGCTCGTCGTCCGGGGAGTCGGCCAGCGGATCGAGGAGTACCGATGAGACGCACCACCGGCACCACCACCGGCAACGGCAACGGCAACGGCACCGACCGCGGCACCGGCGCCCGCACCAGCGCGCGCCGGCTCGGCGCCCTCGTCTCGGTCGCGGCGCTCGCCCTCGTGGCCGGCTGCTCGAGCGTCACGTACGAGCAGACACCCCTGCCCGTCGCGGCGACACCCCGGCCGACGAGCCCGGCCTCGCCCACGACGGCGCCGGCGTGCGACAACGCGCGGCAGTCCTACGACCCGCTGCCCAGCGCGCCGCGCCTGACGAACGCCTCGAGCACGAGCGACGCGACGATGCGCCGGATCGTCGAGCGCGGCTACCTCACCGTGGGCGTCTCGGCCGACACCTACCTCTTCGGCGCCCGCGACCCGTTCACCGGCAAGCTCGAGGGCTTCGACATCGACATGGCGAGGGCCGTGGCGCAGGCGATGTTCGGCGACCCCGGCAAGATCTCCTTCCGCGTCATCACCGCCAACGACCGGCTGCCGCTGCTCGAGGACAAGCAGGTCGACATGGTCGTGCGCAACATGTCGATGACGTGCGACCGGTGGACGAAGATCGCCTTCTCGGCGGAGTACTACCGCTCCGGCCAGAAGGTGCTCGTCGGCAAGAACGTGCCGGACGCGGCGGGGCTCACCCTGGCCGGCCTCAAGGGACGCCGGGTCTGCGCCCCCACCGGCACGACGTCGCTGACGAAGCTGCAGAGCGTCCTCGGCAGCGCGGACGTCGTCACGGCGCCCAACCACACGGGCTGCCTCGTGCTGCTCCAGCAGGGCAAGGCCGACGCCATCACCGGCGACGACACGGTGCTCGCCGGCCTCGCCGCGCAGGACCCGAACACCGTCATCACGAGCGCCAAGGCGATCACGACCGAGCCCTACGGCATCGGCTTCAACAAGGACGACGTCTACCTCGCCCGCTACGTCAACCGGGTCATCGCCGACCTCGAGGCCGACGGCCGCTGGAAGACGATCTACGACCGCTGGCTGGCCACCCCGCTCGGGCCCGCCCCCGCCCCGCCGACCCCGGTCTACGGCCGATGACCGCCGCCGCCGCGCCGCACCCCGAGCCCGGCACCGTCGCCCCCACGGCGCCGGGCCGTCTCGGCGTGCCCGTCCAGGCGCACGAGGCCCAGACCTACCTCGGCCTGCTCCGCGACTGGGTGGCGCAGCGCCGGGCCGACCTCGGCGAGGTCGACCGGGCCGTGCTCGGGCTGACCCCGGCCGAGCAGGTCGCGATCACGACCGACCTCACGGTCGCGCTCACCTTCTGGAAGGCCGTCAGCGACCGCCTCACCCTCCTCGAGACGACCTTCGACGGCGGCCGCGTCGGCCCGGTCGAGGCCGAGCGCCTCTCGACGCTCATCCACGGGCGGCTCGACTCGAACACGACCGAGCACCTCTCGCTGCCGTCGTCGGGCTCGCTCGCGGTCAGCCTGCCCGAGGCCTGCCGGCTGCTCGACTCGCTGACCCGCACGCTCCAGGCCCGGGCCTCGCTCGCGCCCGGCGCGGCCGAGGCCAGCCAGCGGATCACCGTGGTGCGCGCCGGCATCGAGCGCACGCGCGACCAGCTCGCGCTCGTGCCCGCGGGTGTGCAGCGCGACGCCGCGAGCGAGCAGCTGGCCCGCCTCGACCGGCGGATGACCGACCTCGTCGAGCGCGCCCGGCGCGGCGCCGACGTCGGCGGGGTCATCGGGCCCCTCGAGATCGACGTGGCCGTGCTCGAGCGCGACCTCATCGTCGCCGCCGCCGAGCGTGCGTCGGCCGCCCGCAGCCGGGTGCGCACGCAGCAGCAGATCGAGGAGCTCGACGCGCGCGCGGCGGCGATCCGGAAGCTCGAGCGGGCCTGCCTCGAGGCGATCACGCCCGCGCCGCACCTCGCCGTCCCCAACGTGCGTGCCCTCGGACCGGTGCCGCAGGCACCCGCCGAGCTCGCGGCGTACCGGGGCCGGCTCGAACGCGTGGCCCGCGCCCTCGACCTCGCCCACGAGACGTATGCGGCCGGGCTGGCCGAGCGCGACGAGGTCGTCGGGCTCGTCGGCGCCGTCTCGGCGATGGCGGCCGCCACCGCGCTCACCCCGGAGGCCGCGGGCGACGTCGCCGAGCTGCGCGCGCGGCTCGACGAGACGCTCGCCGCGCGGCCGCTGCCACTCACCCGCGCCCGCGCGCTGGCGGCCGCGTTCTCGGCCTACGTCGACGCGGCCACCCGACCCCAGACCCGCACCGGCGGCTCCCCCCGCACGGTCCCGACGACCGCCCAGGGGCGCCCCTCATGACCTGCACGCAGCCGGGCTGCACCGGCACCATCGTCGACGGCTACTGCGACGTCTGCGGCATGGCCGCCGGCTCGGCGCCACCCGTCGCCGGCACGAACGCCGCCACGAACGCCGCCACCGCCGTCCCTGCCTTCCCCGCCGTGTCCCCGGGTGCCGGCGGCACCGGGAGCGGGGCCGGTGGCCCTGCTGCCCCGTCGCGTCCCGCTCCGCCCTCACCCACGCCGTCCGGCTCCGCCACGGCCGTGCCCGAGGGCGGCGCGTGCCGCCAGCCGGGCTGCACGGGCACCATCGACGCCGGCTACTGCGACGTGTGCGGCACGCCGGCCCACCAGCAGGCCGTGGCCGCCTACGCGCCGGCCGGCCCGGGGACGAACGGCTCGCCCGGCGCTGCCGGCGACCCCACCGGGGCCGGCGGCTCGGCGGCCGACGGCGGCGCCACGGCCGCGACCCAGGCCACCACCGGCGGCGTCGGCCCCGAGATCTCCACGCGTTCCGCGGCCTCGAGCAACCTCGCCTCGGCGGCCCTGGGCTCCAAGCGTGCCCGCGAGTCGGGCTCGGTCGCGACCCGGCGCACCGGTGGCTCCCAGCGCCTGCGCGCCGCGCGCCTCGGCGGCGGCATCACGACCGTGCGTCCCGCCCCCGAGATCGACGCCGAGAAGGCGCTGCTCGCCGACCCCTCGGTGCCGGAGAGCAAGCGCTACTGCCCCAAGTGCGGCGAGCCGGTCGGCCGCGGTCGCGACGGCAAGCCGGGGCGCACGACGGGCTTCTGCCCCAAGTGCCGCCACCCGTTCTCCTTCGACCCCAAGCTGCGCGCGGGCGACCTCGTCGCCGGGCAGTACGAGGTCGCCGGCTGCCTCGCGCACGGCGGCCTGGGCTGGATCTACCTCGCGCGCGACAAGAACGTCTCCGACCGGTGGGTCGTGCTCAAGGGCCTGCTCAACTCGGCCGACCCGGACGCGCTCGCCGCGGCCATCGCCGAGCAGCGCTTCCTCGCCCAGGTGTCGCACCCGAGCATCGTCGAGATCTACAACTTCGTGACCCACGACGACGCCGGCTACATCGTCATGGAGTACGTCGGCGGCACCTCGCTCAAGTCGATCCTCAAGCAGCGCCTGCAGGCGGCCGGTAGCTACGACCCGCTGCCCGTCGACCAGGCGCTCGCCTACATCCTCGAGATCCTGCCGTCGTTCCAGTACCTCCACGACCTCGGCCTCGTCTACTGCGACTTCAAGCCCGACAACATCATCCAGGTCGGCGACGAGGTCAAGCTCATCGACCTCGGCGGCGTGCGCAGGGCCGACGACGACGACTCCGCGATCTTCGGCACGGTGGGCTACCAGGCCCCGGAGGTCGCCGAGCTCGGCGTCTCGGTCGGGTCGGACATCTACACGATCGGGCGCACCCTCGTCGTGCTGACGATGGAGTTCCGCGGCTACCAGACGACCTACCTCAACACCCTGCCCGCGCAGGACACCGTGCCGGTCTTCCAGCGCTACGACTCCTTCTACCGGCTCGTCGCCAAGGCCTGCGCCCCGAACCGTGACGACCGCTTCGTGTCGGCCGACGAGCTGCGGTCGCAGATGGTCGGCGTGCTGCGCGAGGTCGTGGCGCTCGACCGGGGATCGGGCGCGGCCACGACGACGGTCAGCTCGCTGCTCTTCGACGTGCCGACGCCGGGCGTCGAGCCCGACGACTGGCGCAACCTGCCGACCCTGCGCCGCGACCCGCACGACGCGCTCGTCGGCTGGCTGCAGACGGTGAGCGGCACGCCGGACGAGCGGCTCGACCGGCTCATGAACCCGCCGAAGACCTCGACCGAGGTGCTGCTCGAGCGAGCCCGCACGGCCCTCGACGCCGGCAAGCGCGACATCGCCGAGGCCACGGCCACGGCCCTGCTCGCCGCCGACCCGTGGGAGTGGCGGGCCGTGTGGATCCAGGGCCTCGCCGCGCTCGAGCGCGGCGACTCGCGTGCCGCCCAGGCCGCCTTCAACGCCGTCTACGGGCAGGTCCCGGGCGAGCTCGCCCCGAAGCTCGCGCTCGCGCAGGCGTCGGAGCAGGCCGGCGACGGCCCCGTGGCCGAGAACCTCTACATCGCCTGCGCACGCACCGACGCGACGTACGTCCCGATGGCCGCCTTCGGCCTGGCCCGCATCCGCGCGGGCCGCTCGGACATCGACGGCGCGGTGGCGGCATACCGGCTCGTGCCGCCGCAGTCGAGCGCCTACCGCACGGCGCGCGCCGGGCTCGCCGAGCTGCTCGCGCGGGCCAACCGCGGGCTGCCCGACCTCGCCGAGGCCCTGCGCACCCTCGACGACACGTCGATGTCGGCGCGGCGCCGGGCCGAGCTGACGACGCTCATCTACCGTGAGGCGCTCGTGACCGTGGAGAAGAGCGGCAACAAGGCGGACGTCCGGCTGGGGCCGTGGAAGGGTACGCCCCACGGCATGCGCCTCGGTCTCGAGGAAGCCCTGCGCGAGCTGGCCCGGCGCACCCCCGACCTGTCCGAGCGCGTCCCCCTCGTCGACGAGGCCAACGCCGTCCGACCCTGGAGCCTCTGGTGACCGACCTGCCGACGACCGGCGCACCCGCCGGCCCTGCCGCACCCAGCGGCCCTGCCGCACCCGCGGCCGTCCCCGCCCCTGTCGCCCCCGCCGGCAGCGGCGAGCGCGCGTGCGCGGCGTGCGGCGTCGCCAACCCCGCCGAGGCGAGCTTCTGCGAGGCGTGCGGCGCGGACCTCGTGCCGTCCGCCCCGCTCGCGGCAGCCGCCGCCGTCGACGCCCCGCCCCAGACCGCCCCGGTCGGCGAGGAGTCGCCGCTCGACGTCGGGTGGACCGGCGCGGTGCCGTCCGCGGCCGTGCCCACCGGCCCGGCCGCGGTCGAGGAGCCCGTCTGCCACGCCTGCGGGCAGGGCCACGTCGTCGACGGCTACTGCGACCACTGCGGCACCCCGCCGCCGAACCCTCGCGACCACTTCGTCGAGTCGCCGGCCGACTGGGTCGGCGGCGTCTGCGACATCGGGCGCCGGCACGCCCGCAACGAGGACGCGATGGCGCTCAGCGCGGGCGCGGCCCCGGGCTCGCGCGCCGTGCTCGTCGTCTGCGACGGCGTCTCGATGGCGACCGACTCGCACATCGCCTCGCTCGCCGCCGCACAGGCGGCGCGGGCGGTGCTCGACCAGCCGCTGCCCCGCGGGGTCGGCACGCCCGGCTCCTGGGCGGCGGGCGCTGGCCGGGCCCTCACGACCGCGGTCACGACCGCCAACGAGGCGGTCGCCGCCTCCGTCGTCGACGACGTGCCCAACCCGCCCTCGTGCACCCTCGCCGCGGCCGTCGTCGAGGACGGCGTCGTCGTCGCCGGCACCGTGGGCGACAGCCGCGCCTACTGGCTGCCCGACGCCTCCGGGGAGCCCGCGCTGCAGCTCGGGCGCGACGACTCGTTCGCGCAGGAGCAGATGGCGGCCGGCGTGCCGCGGCACGAGGCCGAGACCGGGCCGCACGCGCACTCGATCACGCGCTGGCTCGGCCGCGACGCGCCCGACGACCTGACGCCGCACCTGACGACGGTCACGACGACGACCACGCCCGGCTGGCTCATGGTCTGCTCCGACGGCCTGTGGAACTACTGCTCCGAGGCGGAGGCGCTGCGCGACCTGCTGCGCCGCTCGGCCGCCGGCCTCGGCGAGGCGGGCGCCGACCCGACGGCGCTCGCCCAGGCGCTCGTCGACTTCGCGAACGAGCAGGGCGGACGCGACAACATCACGGTTGCCCTCGCCAGACTGGCTGGGCGAGGATCGAGCACGACGAACGAGGCGGCCGCAGGGGCGGCGCCGGTGGAAGGGGACAAGGCCGATGGCTGACTTCACGGCAGAGGTGTTCCAGAACGAGTTCCTCCCCGACGGCGGCACCGACGTGCACGCGATCGTGCGGGTGAGCTCGACCGGAGCCTCCGCGGCGACGGCCTCGGTGGGCCTCACCGACCCGGGCTCGGCGGCCGAGGTGATCCTCATCGACACCTCCGGCTCGATGGGCCGACGCGGTGTCGCGGCCGCCGGCGAGGCCGCCAAGGCCGCCCTCGCCGAGATCGTCGACGGCACGCTCTTCTCCATCGTCGCGGGCAACGGCACCGCACAGATCGTCTACCCCTACAGCCACCAGGGCGCGCTCGTGCCGATGTCGGCGCACACCCGGGGCGAGGCCACCCGCGCCATCGAGGGCCTGCGCGCCAACGGCGGCACGGCCATGGGCACCTGGCTGACGCTGGCGCGCCAGATCTTCGAGACCGTGCCGCACGTGACGAAGCGCCACGCGATCCTGCTCACCGACGGCGTCAACGAGGGCGAGACCCCGGCCTCGCTCGCGGCGGCCGTGCAGAGCTGCGTCGGCGCCTTCCAGTGCGACTGCCGCGGCGTCGGCGACCAGTGGCGCGTCGAGGAGGTGCGCGGCATCGCCTCGGCCCTGCTCGGCACCGTCGACCTCATCCCCGCACCCGAGGAGATGGCGGCCGAGTTCGAGGCGATGATGCGCGCGTCGATGGCGCGCGGCGTCGCCAACGTCGAGCTGCGGGTCTGGGTGCCGCAGGGCGCGGAGCTGCTCTTCGTCAAGCAGGTCTCGCCCACGCTGGAGGACCTCTCCGGCCGCCGCACCGTCGTCAACCCGCTCACCGGCGCCTACCCGACCGGTGCGTGGTCCGACGAGAGCCGCGACTACCACGTCGCCGTGCGGCTGCCCGCACGCACGCTCGGCCAGGAGCAGCTCGCCGCGCGCGTGCAGGTCTCCCTCGGCGCCGACCCCGTCGCGCAGGCGCTCGTCAAGGCGAAGTGGAGCAGCGACGACGCCCTGACGACCCGCATCGACCCGGCCGTCGCGGCCTACACCGGCCAGGCCGAGCTCGCCACCGTCATCCAGGAGGGCCTCGCCGCCAAGGCCGCCGGCCAGGACGACGTCGCCACCTCCAAGCTCGGCCGCGCCGTGCAGCTCGCCGACGCGACGGGCAACGACGAGATGACCACGCGCCTGAAGAAGGTGGTCGAGATCGACGACGCCGACACGGGCACGGTGCGCCTCAAGAAGGGCGCGTCGAAGATCGACGAGATGTCGCTCGACACGGCGTCGACGAAGACGAGCCGGGTGCGCCGGTGAGCGCAGTCTGCCCGAACGGGCACACGTCCCAGGCCGACGACTACTGCGACACGTGCGGCTCCCCCATCGACGCCGCGGCCCAGCCACTCGCCGCCGCCCCCGCCACCGGGTCGGGTTCTCCTGCCCCGCAAGCAGGTTCGTCGCTCGACCTCGACCCAGCAGGTATGCCGTCCGCCGCCGCGGGTGCGTCCGCGCCGTCTTCGCCGTCGACCCCCGGCACGGTCCCGACGGCGCTCGAGTGCCCGAACTGCGGCACCGAGAACCCTGACGGCGCGCTCTTCTGCGAGGCCTGCGGCTACGACTTCACGACCGGCGCGATGCCCCGCGACGCGGCCGGCGGCGCCGGCGAGGGCGACGGACCGGACGGGTCCGGGGGCGCCGGGGACGACCCGTCCGCGGGCGCGCCGGACGGCGCACCCGAGAACGGCGCCCCCGAGAACGGAGCGCCCGAGAGCGGGGCACCCGCGGCCGGGGCCCCCGCACCGGCGGCCGGCAGCGCGACCGAGACCTTCGACTGGCTCGCCGAGGTGTGGGTCGACCCCGACTGGTACCAGACGCAGCACGCCGAGGACCCGTGCCCGTCGCCCGGACTGCCGGCGATCATGCCGCTGCGCCACCGCAGCGTGCTGCTCGGCCGGGTCTCGACGAGCCGCAACACCCACCCGGAGATCGACCTCTCGTCCGACCCGGGGGTGAGCCGTCGCCACGCCCAGCTGACGACCGACGGCAGCCGCTGGTTCGTCGAGGACCTCGGCAGCTCGAACGGGACCTTCGTCGGCCCGGCCGCGGGCCCCCTCCCCGAGCAGCCGATCGCCGTCGGGCCGCGCACCGAGCTCGGCGACGACGACCGGCTCTACGTCGGGGCGTGGACGCGCGTCGTCGTCCGTCGCGCGACACCGGACGAGGTCGACGCCTACGCCTGAACGGCCTTCTCCCGAACGGGGTTCGCGGGTGGTCGAACCTGAACGTCACGTGAACCACGGCGACGTGGGACGACGAGCGGCCTAGGGTGGTCGCTGTGACCGACCCGACGAGCGACACCGTCACCGACATCCCCCAGGTCGTCGTCGTGACCGGCGTCATGGCGGCGGGCAAGTCGACGGTGTCGCAGCTGCTCGCCGAGCGCTTCTCGCGGGCCGTGCACCTGCGCGGTGACGAGTTCCGCCGCGTCGTCGTGCGCGGTCGCGCCGACATGACGCCCCAGGGCGACCCGGAGGCCGAACGGCAGCTCGCGCTGCGCCACGCGATCACGGCGCACACCGCGAACGCGTATGCCGGGGCGGGCTTCACCGTCGTGGTGCAGGACCTCTTCGTCGGCGCGAGCCTCCAGCCGTTCCTCGACGGCATCACGGCCCGACCGCTCAGCCTCGTCATGCTCGCGCCCGACGTCGGCACGGTGATGCAGCGTGAGTCCGAGCGCGTCAAGGTCGGCTACGGCGACCTCTGGTCGATCCGCGACTTCGACCACAAGGTGCGCACCGAGACCCCGCACATCGGTCTCTGGCTCGACAGCTCGCAGCAGACGCCGGACGAGACCGTCGACGAGATCATCGCCCGGCTGCCCGAGGCGAGGATCGCCTGACGTGGCGGCCCTCACGATCGGGCAGGTGGCGCACCGCACCGGCGTCGCGACGTCCGCGCTGCGCTACTGGGAGGAGCTCGGCCTGCTGACCTCCGTGCGCACCGCCGGCAACCAGCGCCGCTACGACCGCAGCACCATCCGACGCGTGTCGTTCATCCGGGCCGCGCAGCGGGTCGGGCTCACCCTCGAGGAGATCGCGGCCGCGCTCACCACGCTGCCGCAGGCGCGCACCCCGACGGCCGCCGACTGGGCCCGCCTCTCGCGCACCTGGCGCCAGCGGCTCGACGACCAGATCGCCCGCATCGAGCGACTCCGCGACGAGCTCGACTCGTGCATCGGGTGCGGCTGCCTCAGCCTCCGGTCGTGCGCGCTCAACAACCCCGCCGACACGCTCGCGCAGCGCGGGCCGGGGGCTGTGCTGCTCGAGCCGTGACGGGCTCGACGGGCGGTCGACCACGGCGGGAAGCGGCTCGTTAGCCGCTTGTTAGGGCTGCTGCGCAGAGTCCGTCCTGCCCGTGACAACCACATCGGAAGGACTCACGAAGATGACCACCACCACCCTGCGCGCCCCGGCTGTGCGACCCTCGACGGTGCGCACCGCCGGCATCGCCGGCGCCATGCTCGTCGTCGCGCTCCTCGTCTTCCTCTGGGCCTCGATCGGCGCCTCGTCCGCCAGCGCCAACCAGGCCCCCAAGCCGGGCCGCCCCGCACCCCAGGCGCAGCTGTGGTGCACCCGCGACGTGCCGTGCCCCGGTGGCGGCGGTGGCACCGGCCTCTGCGTCAAGGGTGGCGGCGTCCCGGTGAAGTGCTACTGACGTGGACCGCGTGAGGTCGGCGCTCCGCGCCCGCGTGCTCGTCGTGCCGATGGCCCTGCTCGCCCTGCTCGCGATCACCTCGCCCGCCGCCAGCGCCCCGCCCGAGGCGCGGCTCTGGTGCACCCGCGACCTGCCGTGCTCGCCGGGCTCGGGCGGCGAGGGCTGGTGCCTCTACGGTGCCCAGGTCCTGCGCTGCCGCTGAGCGCACGAACGACGGTGCCCCGACTCCTGCCGGAGTCGGGGCACCGTCGTGTCCGGTGCGCGCGCTCGACGTCAGCGGCCGTCGCCGGGGCGCGCGATGCTGACGTGCACGTGGTCGTAGTGGCCGCCGACGGGTCCGGTGCCGCCGGTGTAGGTGCGCCAGCCCTCGCTGCGACGCGGCCAGGTCCAGATCCTGCCGTTCCAGATGACCTGCTCGACCTTGAGCGGCCCCGCGTTGGCCACGGCGAAGTTCGCCGCCCGCTGGAGCTGGTCCTTGTCGATCGGTCCGGGGTACTGCCCCGGGGTGTTGCCCGCGTAGCAGTCACCGGCGTTGCCGCTGTAGTGGTAGCTGTCGGACGTGTGGCCCGAGTGCGACCCGTCGTTGCCGTGGGCGCAGGAGGTGAGCATCGGCCGGTTGTCCCTCAGTACGTTGATCGTCCACCGCGCCCGCGCCGTGTAGCCCGTCGTCGCCGAGCTCGCGCCGTACGGGTTCGTCGCGACAGCCACGAGCGTGCTCGCGGGGGCGTCGACCGGTGCGGGCGCCGCGGCGCCGGTCACGCCACCGGACGGGACGGCCGTGAGGGCGGCCAGCACGCCCGCGGTCAGCACCGGCAGGGTGGCTCGTCTCAGGATCCGGGTCATCAGTCTCTCCTTCTCGTGGTCGCCGGGCCCTGGTGGAGGACGACTCCGGCGAGCTGCGTCGTGCAGCCCCTCGACCGTCGAGCGTCCGCCTAACCGTCGACTAACAGCCGGCACCGCCGTCGCCGGGTTAGCGGCTTGTTAGACCACCTGAGGACGGTCGGGGGCGACGGGTCGACGACCCGCCCCAGCCACCTCCACCAGAACCAGGGGCATCCCATGAGCACCACCACACCACCGGCCCTCGCCCGGCGCGGCTTCCTCGCGCTCGGGCTCAGCACCGGCGTCACCGTCGCCCTCGCCCGGCCGTCGTCGGCCGCCACGGTCGGCTACACCTACCAGGTCCAGCAGACGCAGTCCTGGTGCTCCGCCGCCAGCTCGCGCATCGCCCTCAGCGCCCGCGACCACCTGCCTTCGCAGTCGTCGCTCGCGGCCTCGCTCGGCCTGCGCGACGGCCACGGCCTGCAGGACGCGACGCTCATCGCGTCGGTGCTCAACAGCCGCCTCGGCATCGGCGGCCGCAGCGCGCGCTACTACTTCCGCCAGCCGGCCGCCGGCACGCTCAAGGCCCGGCTGCGCAGCCGTGTCGTGCACAGCATCGATGCCGGCTACCCCGTCGTCATCAACATGAACCAGGTCGACGGCACGGTCTTCTCCTCCGGCCACTACATCGCGATCGTCGGCTACCGCGCGGGCGAGTACAAGATCGCCGACCCGGTGACCTCCTCGCGCAACGGCGTGTGGCGCGACGAGGACGACATCGTGCGTTGGAACAAGCTCAACCGCTTCACGGCGTACGGCGCCTGACCGCCCGCCGACCGGAGCACCCACCCGGACCACCCACCCGAACCACCCACGCGAACCACCCACCCGAGAGAAGAGACCCACCATGACGCTGACCACCCTCACCCGCCGCCGTCTCGCCGCCGCCGGGATCGCGACCGTCTCGGCGCTCGCCTTCCTGCCCGCCGGCCAGGCCGACGCGGCTCCCGCGATCGTCGTGCACGCCCGCAGCCACATCGGCGAGCAGGGCGGCTCGTGCAAGGAGTTCGTCCAGCGGATGTACAACGAGACGCACGCCAACTCCCTGGGCACGGGTTACTGGACGGCCTACGTCAACGCCGGCTACCACCTCGTGGCCAAGAGCGCCGTCGTGCCGGGCGACGTCATCCAGGAGACCGACACCTCGTCCCACACGACCGGCATCCACACGGCCATCGTCACCGGCGACCCCGCCGGGGCCACGATCCGTGTCGTCGACTCGAACTGGGTCGGCCACAACACGGTCGGCGAGCACGCCTACGACCCCGACGCGCACGCGGCGAGCAAGGGCGGCAAGGCGTACTACTGGCACAAGTGACGGCGGTCCCCCTGCGGCACGACGCGTGTTAGCCGGTTGTTAGCCGGTCACGACACGGTGGACTCGTCCGCACGGTGGCCGCGACAGGGGGCGACCACCGGCGGACGACTCCAGGTCGCAGGGGTGCCTGAATCCCCGGGTCCACGCCCCGCAGTGGGGCGTGGACCCGGGGGGTCACACCCACCGGGGCGCCGGTGCGACGGGTGACCGGACGCCGCGTTGGGCCCGCACGTCTGCCGTCGGGTATCAATGGCCTGTGCAGTTTCGCGTGCTGGGCCCCCTCGAGGTCGTCGACGACGACGGCGCCCTCGTGCGTCTCGGCAGCGCCCGCGAGCGCTACGTGCTCGCCGCCCTGCTCGTCTCCGCCGACCGCCTCGTGCCGGCCGAGCGCCTCATCGACGCGCTGTGGGACGAGCCGCCCCCGACCGCCCGCCAGCAGCTGCAGAACCTCATCGCCTCGCTGCGCCGGCGCCTCGCACCGCACGACCCCGACCTCGTCGCGACCCGCCCGTTCGGCTACGAGCTGCAGATGGGCCCGCACACGCTCGACCTCGACGAGTTCCGGCGCCTCGTCGCCGACGCGCGCGCCGCCGACCGGCCCGAGGAGGCCGCGCGCGACCTCGAGCACGCCGTGTCGCTGTGGCGCGGCGCGGCCCTCGGCGACGTCGCGCCCGCTGCGGACGCGTCGACCGAGACGCTTCGGCAGGCGCTGCACGACGAGCGCGTGGCCGCCGTCGACCTGCTCGTCGACGCCCTGGACCGGCTCGGCCGCCACGACGACGTGCTGACGGTGGCCGGGGCCCAGCTCGAGCACGACCCCTGGAACGAGCGCCTGCTCGAGCACCGGCTGCGGGCGCTCGCCGCGACCGGTCGCCGCTCGGAGGCCGCCGAGGCCTACCGACGGTTGCGCCGCCGCTTCATCGACGAGCTCGGGGTGCCGCCGAACCGGTCGCTCGCCGAGCTCAACACGCGCATCCTCGAGGGCGGCCCCCTCGTCGCACCCGTCCCGCGGCACCGGGTCGTGCCGCGCGAGCTGCCCGCACCGACGTGGACCCTCGTCGGCCGCGAGGCGCTCCTCGGCGCCGTGCTGACCCGGCTCGCCCCGCGGGCTCCCGATGACGGCAGGGGCTCGCGCTCCGTCGTCGCGGCTGCCGCCCAGGCGGCCCGTCCCCCGGCGCTCGTCGTGCTCGTCGGGGTCGGCGGCGTCGGCAAGACCGCCCTCGCGGTCACCGCCGGTCACGCGCTCGCCGACGCCTACCCCGACGGCACGCTGTATGCCTCGCTCGACGGCGGGCGCGACGGCGCCGTCGACCCGCACGACGTGGCGGCCCGGTTCCTCCGAGCCCTCGGCGTCGACGGCACCTCGATCCCCGCGGGTCGCGAGGACCGGATCGCCCTCTACCGCACGACGATCGCCGGCCGGCGCCTCCTCACCGTCATCGACGGCGCGGCGACCGAGTCACAGGTGCGGCCGCTGCTGCCGACCTCGCCCGGCTCGGGCGCCATCGTCACGTCACGCAGCCGGCTCGCGGGCCTCGTCGGGGTGCGTCGCCACACGGTGCAGCCGCTCACGCCCGAGGACAGCCTGGCGCTGCTCGCCGAGATCTCCGGGCCCGAGCGCGACGTGCGTACCGACGCCGACGGGGCCCTCACCGACATCTCGGCGCTCTGCGGCCACCTGCCCCTCGCCCTGTGCGTGGCCGGCTCGAAGCTCGCGACGAACCCCACGCTCGAGCTGCCCGAGCTGCGTGACCGGCTCACGCAGCAGCACGCTCGGCTCGACGAGCTGTCGGCCGGCGACATCGACGTGCGCGCGAGCATCGAGTCGTCGGTGCAGGACCTCCCCCGCGCGGCCCGGGTGCTCTTCCGCCGCCTCGGCGTGGCCCCCGGCCCCGACTGGCCGGCGTGGGTCGCGCGGCGCCTGCTCCACGGGGTGTCACGCGAGATCGAGGCCCACCACGCGCTCGACGAGCTCGTCGACCGGCACCTCGTCGAACCGACGGGACGCGACGGGGCCGGCCAGCCGCGGTACCGGGTGCACAGCCTCGTCGGTGAGCTGGCGGCCGAGCACCTCGAGGCCGAGGAGACGGGTGCCGAGGCCCGGGAGCTCGAGCACTCCCTGAGCAGCGCCTGGCTCGACCTCGCGCGGGTGGCCGGGCCCCGCCTCGAGGGCGACGGCCGGCCGGTGCCGGAGCCGGAGGGTGACGGCGCCCTCGACGCGGCTGCGGCCCCGTCCGAATGGTTCGAGTCCGAGCGCACGAACCTCGTCGGCGCGGCCCTCACCGCTGCCCGGCTCGGCGACCCGCTCCTCGCGGCGCGCGTCGCGCTCGCCGTGGGGCCCTTCCTCACCGTCCGGGCCTACGACGACGACCGCGAGCGCGTGCTGCGCGCGGCTCTCGAGTCGCCCGCCTCGGACGCCGACCGCACCGTCGACGACGCGCGCCGGCTGCAGCTGCTGGGCGCCCTCTTCGCGGTGACCGCCCAGCGGCGCCGCCCCGCCGACCTGCCCGCCGTGGCCGCCGAGTCGCTCGCCGTCGCCCGACGCATCGACGACCCGGACGCCGAGCAGCGCGCGCTCTCGCAGTCGGCGTGGGCGGCCATGGCGCTGCACCGCTTCGACGAGGCGCTCGAGGGCTTCGCCCGCACGGCCACCCTCGCCGAACGCCGCGGCGACGTGCAGGGCCGGGCCCTCGCCGAGGCCCGGCGCGGGGTCGTGCTCCGCAACGTGGGGCGGGCCGCCGAGGGCGACCCGCTGCTCGAGGCCATGGTCGCGCTGTCGCGCAGGGACGGCTCCCGCCGCGACTGCTGCATCTGGCTCGTCACCCGGGCCGAGGGTCTGGTCGACCTCGGCCGCGCCGACGAGGCGGAGGAGCTCCTCGACGAGGCCCTCGCCATCGCCCTCGACCTGCGCGACGAGGTGGGCGAGGCCCACTGCCGGCTCGCGCTGGCCCGCGTGCACGCCGCCCGCGGGGCGCTGGGCACGGCCGACGAGGAGCTGGCCTCGGCACGGAGGCAGCTCGACCCGCGTGCCGACGACGAGGCCGACCTCGAGGTGCTGCGTCTCGAGCTCGACCTGGCCGTGCACCGCGCGGCGTGGGACCGGGCCGCCCCCCTCGCGACCCGCCTCGTGGCCGGCAGGCGTCGGGCCGACGTGCCCCTCGACCTCGCCGCCGACCTCGCCCGGCTCGCCTCGGTGGTCTCCGTCGGGGCGCGGACGGCGGACGGGACCGAGGGCGGCGACGCCGGCCCCCACGCCGCCTGGAGCGAGGTCGGCGCGATCCTGCACGACCTGCGCCTCGGTCCGGAGGCCCTGCGCCTGCCGAGCCCGCCCTACCCGGACCCGGCGGTCGCTGTTAGCCGATCGTTAGGCGTCGGCGCCTAGTCTCGGGGGGAACGCCCGGGTCGACCGACGACCCGCCCGCCCGCCCGACACCAGCTCACCCCAGGGGTCACACATGAAGCTCGTCGTCCGCTCCCTCGCCGCCCTGACCGCCGCTGCCGCGCTCGCGGTCGTCGCGTCGCCCGCGCCCGCCTCGGCCGCCGGCGGGGACCACAACGTCTGGTGCATGCGCATCGCCCCGGGAACGAACGGCCCGTGCCCGTTCGGTCCGCCGCCGAGCATCTGAGCGATCGACGACGACACCCGACCGGGAACCCGGTCGGGTGTCGTCGTCGCTGGTGGGCGGCCTCGGGTCACTCGTTCCCGGGACGCTCGGCCGGCACGGCGCTCTCGGGGGTGGGGACGCCCGGGCCACCCGCCGGGCCGGGCGACGCCGCGCCCACCCCGGCCAGCTCCGATGCCTCCCCGGGCGTCCCCGGCGCAGCCGGGCCGTCGGGGCCGGCGGCCCCGCCAGCCACCTCGTCGAGGTCGGCTGCCGCACCCGCGAACTGGGCGGCATACAGGGTCGCGTAGGCGCCGTCAGCCGCGAGCAGCTCGGTGTGCGAGCCCTGCTCGACGATCCGTCCGTCCTGCATGACGAGGATGAGGTCGGCGTCGCGGATGGTCGAGAGCCGGTGCGCGATGACGAAGCTCGTGCGGTCGGAGCGCAGCGCGGCCATGGCGTGCTGGACGAGCAGCTCGGTGCGGGTGTCGACCGAGCTCGTCGCCTCGTCGAGGATGAGCAGCGCCGGGTCGGAGAGGAACGCCCGCGCGATCGTCACCAGCTGCTTCTCGCCCGCCGAGATGTTCGAGGCCTCGTCGTCGAGCACCGTGTCGTAGCCCTCGGGCAGCGAGTGCACGAAGCGGTCGACGTACGTGGCCCGCGCGGCGGCGAGCACCTCCTCGTCGGTGGCGCCGGGGCGGCCGTAGGCGATGTTCTCGCGGATCGTGCCGCCGAAGAGCCAGGTGTCCTGCAGCACCATGCCGATGCGCGAGCGCAGCCCGTGGCGCGACAGGTCCCGGATGTCGACGCCGTCGAGCGTGATGCGACCGCCGTCGAGCTCGTAGAACCGCATGATGAGGTTGACGAGCGTCGTCTTGCCGGCCCCGGTGGGGCCCACGATGGCGACGGTCTGGCCCGGGCTGACCGACAGGTCGAGGCCCTCGATGAGCGGCTTGTCCGGCACGTAGGAGAACGAGACGTCCTCGAAGGCGACGGCGCCGCGCGGGTCGTCGATCTGCACGGCCGTGGCGGCATCCGGCTGCTGCTCGTCGGCGTCGAGCACCTCGAAGACGCGCTCGGCCGACGCGACCCCCGACTGCAGCACGTTGGCCATCGACGCCACCTGCGTGAGGGGCTGCGTGAACTGGCGGGAGTACTGGATGAAGGCCTGCACGTCGCCGAGGCTCATCGTGCCCGAGGCCACCCGCAGACCGCCGACCACGGCGATGGCGACGTAGTTGAGGTTCCCGACGAACATCATGACCGGCATGATGATGCCGCTGATGAACTGCGCGCCGAAGGCGGCCTCGAAGAGCTCGTCGTTCTTGTCGCGGAAGGTCTGCTCCGTCTCCTTCTGGCGGCCGTAGACCTTGACGAGGCCGTGACCGGTGAAGGTCTCCTCGACGAGGCCGTTGAGCTCGCCCGTGTTGCGCCACTGCTGGACGAACAGCTTCTGCGAGCGCTTGGCGATGAGGCTCGTCACGACGATCGAGATCGGGATGCTGACGAGCGCGATGAGCGCGAGCAGCCACGAGATCCAGAACATGATGCCGAGCACCGCGAGCACGGTGAGGAGCGAGTTGAGCAGCTGCGAGAGGGTCTGCTGCAGCGACTGCCCGACGTTGTCGATGTCGTTGGTGACCCGGCTCAGCAGCTCGCCGCGCGGCTGGTTGTCGAAGTACGGCAGCGGCAGGCGGTTGAGCTTGGCCTCGACCTCCTGGCGCAGGTCGAACATCGTGCGGGCGAGCACACCCTGCAGGATCCAGCCCTGGATCCACATGAGCAGGGACGAGACGACGAAGAGCGCGAGGACGAGCAGCAGCACGTTGCGCACGGCGTCGAAGTCGATGCCCTGGCCCGGCGTGAACGCGACATTGCTGAGCAGGTCGGCCTTCGTCGACTCACCCGCGGCACGCAGGCCCTCGACGACCTGCTCCTTCGTCGTGCCCGGAGGAGCGGACTGCCCCACCTGGCGGCCGATGATGCCGGCGAAGATGAGGTCGGTGGCCCGGCCGAGGATCTTCGGCCCGATCGAGCTCAGCACGACGCTGACGACGGCGAGCACGAGCACGAGCACGACCTTGGCGCGGTGCGGGCGCAGCCGCCCGAGCAGCCGCTTGGCGGACGGGCCGAAGTCGAGCGACTTCTCGCCCGGCTGCCCCATCTGCATGTGGGGCGGACCGCCCCGGCGACCCGGACCGCGGCGCGCCTCGGCCGCCTTCTCCTCCGTGGTCTTGACTCCCTCGGCCATCAGGCCGCCTCCTCCGCGCTGCGCTGGGACTCGACGATCTCCTGGTAGGTCTCGCAGGAGCGGACGAGCTCGTCATGGGTGCCCTGACCGACGACCCGGCCGTCGTCGAGGACGATGATGTGGTCGGCGTCGACGATCGTCGAGACGCGCTGGGCCACGACGACGACCGTGCTGCGCGCCGTGACCGGCCGCAACGCCCGGCGCAGTCGCGCGTCGGTCGACAGGTCGAGGGCCGAGAACGAGTCGTCGAACAGGTAGATGTCCGGGCGCTTGACGATCGCGCGGGCGATCGCGAGCCGCTGCCGCTGGCCGCCAGAGACGTTGGTGCCGCCCTGGGCGACGGCCGAGTCGAGGCCGCCCATCGCCGTGACGAAGTCGGCCGCCTGCGCGATGCGCAGGGCGTCCCACAGCTGCTCGTCGGTGGCCTCCGGGTTGCCGTAGCGCAGGTTCGACGCGACGGTGCCGGTGAAGAGGTAGGGCTTCTGCGGCACGAGCCCGATGCGGGCCCAGAGGTCGTCGAGCGCGAGGTCGCGCACGTCGACCCCCCCGACCCGCACGGTGCCGGCGGAGGCGTCGAAGAGGCGCGGCACGAGCCCGAGGAGGGTCGTCTTGCCGGCACCCGTCGACCCGATGACCGCGGTCATGCGGCCCGGCTCGGCCCGGAACGTGACGTCGTGCAGCACCGCGACCTCCGCGCCGGGGTAGTGGAAGTCGACGCCGGAGAGCTCGAGGCCGGCGGGCGTCGAGCGGAGCGGCAGCGGCTGCACCGACTCGACGACGGTCGACTCGGTGTCG
This sequence comes from Terrabacter sp. NPDC000476, assembly GCF_040300125.1. Classification (NCBI taxonomy): domain Bacteria; kingdom Bacillati; phylum Actinomycetota; class Actinomycetes; order Micrococcales; family Intrasporangiaceae; genus Terrabacter; species Terrabacter sp. NPDC000476. Next base: position 32,063 of record NZ_JBEPDF010000003.1, on the reverse strand, counting down.
AGGACCTCCTGGATGCGCCCGGCCGACACCGACGCTCGCGGGATCATCGTGGCCATGAAGGTCGCCATCATGACGGCCATGAGGATCTGGACGAGGTAGGACAGGAAGGCCGTCAGCTCGCCGATCATCATGTCGCCGGAGTCGATGCGCTGCGCACCGAACCACATCACCGCGACGGTGGAGAAGTTGAAGATCAGCATGACGATCGGGAAGACGAGCGCCATGAGCCGCCCGACCCGCAGGCCGGCATCGGTGAGCAGCCCGTTGGCGTCGGCGAACCGGGCCTCCTCGTGCTCCTCGCGGACGAAGGCGCGCACGACGCGGATGCCCGTGATCTGCTCGCGCATGACGCGGTTCACGCCGTCGAGCGAGGTCTGCATGCGCCCGAACCACGGCACCATGCGGGAGATGACGAGCCCGACGACGAGACCGAGCAGGGGCACGGCCACCGCGACGAGCCAGGAGAGGCCGACGTCCTCGCGCAGCGCCATGATGATGCCGCCGACCATCATGATCGGCGTCGTCACGAGCAGGGCGAACGCCATGAAGACGACCATCTGCACCTGGGTCACGTCGTTGGTGTTGCGCGAGATGAGCGTGGGCGCGCCGAAGCGCGTCACCTCCTGCGCCGAGAACTCGACGACGCGACCGAAGAACCGGCCGCGCACGTCGCGGCCCATCGCCATGGCGACGCGGGCCGCGAGGTAGGTCGCGCTCACCGACGCCGCGATCTGCACGAGGCTCACGGCGAGCATGAGGCCGCCGTGGCTGACGATGAAGCCGGTGTCGCCCTTGGCGACGCCGTCGTCGATGATCTCGCCGTTGAGGCTCGGGAGGTAGAGCGAGGCCATCGTGCTGACGAGCTGGGCCAGCACGATGAGCCCGATCTGACCCGAGTACGGGCGCAGGTGACTGCGGAGCAGCCGGATCAGCATGTCGGTGCCTTTCGGTTCGTGGTCGAGCGGGAAGAGGTGGGCGGGTCGGTGGCGCGGGCGTGGACGCCGTACAGCACGGTGTCGACGATCTCCTCCGGCGTCAGCGTGCGGCCGTCGGCGATGCCGGGGTGGCTGCCGGAGAAGCAGAGCAGCCGGATGCGGTGCACGACGTCCCGGGCCGGCACGACGAAGTCGCCCTCGGCCGCGTCGGCGAGCAGCTCGTGCACCGTGTCGAGGAGCGGCTGGTGCGGCTCGAGCTCCTCGGCCCCCTCGTCGCTCGCACCGCGCAGGTGCCGGCCGGCGGCGTAGCAGGCGAGGTGCGGCCCGCGGTTGGGCGGCTCGGAGAGGCCGAGCGCGCCCATCAGGCCGAAGACCTCGCGGAACCGGCGCTGCATGATCGTCGTGAACGCCACGAGCCGGTCGCGCACCGTGAGGTCGGTGCCGATGGCGGCGATGGAGCGGCGCACCGGTGCGGGGCAGAAGGCCACCTGGACGGCTTCCTCCTGCAGGGCGTCCTTGGTGGGGAACGCCCGGAAGATCGTGCCCTCGGCGACGCCCGCCTCCCGCGCGATCTCGCTCGTCGTCGGCGGGCGACCCTCGCGGTGCGCGAGGTCGAGGAAGACGCCGATGAGCGCCTCCCGCCGGTCGTCAGGGTGCATGGGGGCGGCGCGCCCCGCTCGTTCTGCCACCAGCCCATTGTGAATGAGTGAGCACTCACTCACAAGCGTTTTTCCGAGACGCCGTCGTCCCCGCCTGACGCGAACCCTGCCCTGGCGCACTTGGCGTCGTTCCAGCAGCCCATATCCCGACGCGAACTACGCCCTGGCGGACTTCGCGTGGTCCAGCAGCCGATATCGCGGCGCGAACTACGCCCTGGCGGACTTCGCGTGGTCCAGCAGCCGATATCGCGGCGCGAACCCCGCCTTGGCGGACTTCGCGCGGTCCAGCAGCCCGCAGGCCGGCGCGAACCCCGCCTTGGCGGACTTCGCGCGGTCCAGCAGCCCGTATTCCGGCGCGAACTGCGCCCTGGCGGACTTCGCGTAGTCCAGCAGCCCATATCCCGGCGCGAACTGCGCCCTGGCGGACTTCGCGCGGTCTGGCAGCCCGCCGGTCGCCGGGGCCGTCCTAGACGAGCAGGCCGTCCGCGACGAGCTCGCGCAGCTGGGGCACGACCTCCGCGAGCACGTCCGCCGGGTTGAGCTCGAGCACCGTCGCGACCGCCTCGAGCGCGACGCGCGCGGTCAGCTCGCCGTCGGCCACGCCGAGGTATGCCGCGAGCAGGGTGCCCGCGCGCACGGCCCGTCCCAGCCCGCCGCCCTGGCGCACGACGATGACGGTGGGGTCCTCGGCTCCCGGGCGCCCGTGGCGCTCCTCGGTGACGTCCGGCGCGCACGACCACGCCACGTCGAGCAGCTCGTCGTCCGAGTGCTCGGCGAGCCACGTGCGCGCGCGGAGCCCGGCGTCGACCGCCGGGCCCATCGGCGCGGCCACGGGACCGTGCACCTCGTCGAGGGCGTGCCACACGGGCCGGTCGGTCGCCGGCCGCTGGAGCGTGACGACGCCGAAGCCGACCTGCTCGACGCCGCGCGCCCCGAAGTCGTCGAGCCAGGCGGCATACATGCGCGAGTGGGCGTCGCTGCCCGGCTGGGCACCGCCGTCGCGGGCCCACAGCTCGGCGTACTCGGCGGGGTCCTGCGACTCGCGCTGCACGACCCACGCGTCGAGGGCCACGCCGTCACGGGCCTGCTCCTCGAGCCACTCGGCCCAGACCTCGCGCCAGGAGCGGCCGGCCGGCACCTCCCAGTTGCCGAGGAACTGCGCGACGCCACCGGGCTCGAGCACCGACCCGACCTGACGCACGAGCGCCCGCACGAGCGTGTCACCGGCGCGCCCGCCGTCGCGGTACTCGTAGAGCGGCAGGCCCTGGCCCCGCGGCGTGATGACGAAGGGCGGGTTGCTGACCACCAGGGAGAAGCGCTCCTGCGCCACGGGTTCCAGCAGGTCGCCCGAGCGCAGGTCGGTCGTCGGCCCCGCCCCATGCGCGTCGTGGGCGGCGAGCGCGAGGTTGAAGGCGGCATACGCGAGCGCCCGGCGGGAGATGTCGGTCGCGACGATCGTCTGCGCGTGCGCGGTGAGGTGGAGTGCCTGGACGCCGCACCCGGTGCCGAGGTCGAGCGCCCGCCCGACCGGACGGCGGACGGTCCACGAGGCGAGCGTCGTCGACGCGCCGCCGATGCCGAGCACGTGGTCGTGGCGCAGCGGCCCGCCGACGGCGAGCTCGGAGAGGTCCGAGGCGACCCACCAGTCGTGCGCGTCGTCGCCGTAGGGCCGCAGGTCGCACGTCGCGAGCACCTCGTCGCCGGGCGGCGCCCAGCGGTCGTCCTCGGCGTCAGCGCCGCCAGCCGAAGCGCCTCGGGTGCGAGCCGTCGGCCCGGCGTCGGGCAGGGCCGCACCGACGACGACGAGGCCGAGGGCCACCGCCCCGTCGACCCCCAGCGTGGGGAGGGCGGCTGCGAGCGCCGCGACGGGCACCGAACGGCCGAGCGTGAAGAGGCGCACGAGCACGGCGCACGCGTCGGTCGCGCCCTCGGTCACGCGGAGGGCCGGCAGCGGCTGCTCGCGGTGCAGCGCCGCCGACGCCACGGCGCCGAGCCGCTCGGCCACCCCGTCGACCGTGAACGCGGCGGCGGAGAGGTCGGCGCGCAGCAGCGCGAGGCGTGCCGCGTCGACGACGGGCGTGTCGTTCAGGAGCCCGCGCCCGTCTGGGACGCGTCCTCACCCGCCGCGAGCGCGCGCTCGAGGTCGGGGTGGATCTCGAAGACCTTGTCGAGACCGGTGATGGAGAAGACCTTGAGCACGCGGTCGTCGGTGCCGACGAGGCGCATCGACCCGCCGCGGGTGCGCGTCAGCTTGAGCCGCCCGACAAGCACGCCGAGCCCGGTGGAGTCGAGGAAGGTCACGTCGGTGAGGTCGACGACGAGCTGGATGCGCCCGGCCTGGATCTGCTCGTCGAGCTTCTCGCGCACGAGGGGGGCGGTGTAGACGTCGATCTCACCGCCGAGGTGCACCACGGTCTGGTCGCCGTGGTCGGCCCGGGTGATCGAGAGATCCACCTGCGCCCCTTCCTGTCCGTGGTTGCATCCGTGCGCGCGAACGACGGCTGGTCGAACCCCGACCGGCGCGATCCCCCCGCCTGACTGACCGAGCGGTAACATGCCCCACTCAACGGTTACCGTACCCCGACGGCATACGGTTGCTCCACATGAACGGGGAGCCCACGCCCACAGGCACCGCGTCGGGGAGCCCCGACGGCGGACGGTTCGCCCCAGCCGCCGGCGCCCCGCGCACCCCGGCCGGCCGGACCTCGCCCGAGGCCCTGCTGCAGGCCCTCGCGGGCGACCACCCGGAGCGCCTCGTGCACGTCCACGAGGTCGCCGCGCGCGCGGCCGTGCACGCGGACTGGCCGGAGTGGGTCGACCCGAGCCTGCTCGGCTCCCTGCTCGCCTCCGGCATCGAGCACCCGTGGTCGCACCAGGTCGAGGTGGCCCAGCACGCGCACGCGGGGCGGCACGTCGTCGTCAGCACCGGCACCGCGTCGGGCAAGAGCCTCGGCTACCACCTGCCGATCCTCAGCGACCTCGTCGCCGGGGCCAGCGCGCCGAACGGCCGCGGGGCGACCGCCCTCTACCTCTCCCCCACCAAGGCCCTCGCGGCCGACCAGCTGAGCCGCATCGACGCGCTCGCGCTCCCGGCGGTGCGACCCGCGACCTACGACGGCGACACCCCGACCGACGAGCGCCGCTGGATCCGCGACCACGCCAACCTCGTGCTCACCAACCCCGACCTGCTGCACCACTCGCTGCTGCCCGGGCACGAGCGCTGGAGCTCGTTCCTGCGCGCGCTGCGCTACGTCGTCGTCGACGAGTGCCACGTCTACAAGGGCGTCTTCGGCTCGCACCTGGCCGCCGTGCTGCGCCGGCTGAGGCGCGTGGCCGCCCGCTACCGCTCGACGCCCACCTTCGTCTTCGCCTCGGCGACCGTCGCCGACCCGGAGGAGCACGCCTCACGGCTGCTCGGTATGCCGGTCGCGCCCGTCACGGTCGACGGCTCGCCGCGGGCGTCGATGACCTTCGCCCTGTGGGAGCCGCCGCTGCTCGTCGACGAGACGGGCCAGCCGAAGCGGGTCAGCACCATCACCGAGACGGGTGAGCTGCTCGCGGGCTGCGTGCGCGAGCAGGTGCAGACGGTGGCCTTCGCGCGCTCCCGGGCGGGCGTCGAGGTCGTGGCGCGGATCGCCAGGGAGCGCGTAGCGACGAGCGACGAGGGACGCGTGGCGGCCTACCGGGGCGGTTTCCTGCCCGAGGAGCGGCGCGAGCTCGAGCGGTCGCTGCGCTCCAAGGAGCTGCTCGGCCTCGCCGCGACGAACGCCCTGGAGCTCGGCGTCGACGTCAGCGGGCTCGACGCGGTGCTCCTCGCCGGCTGGCCGGGCACCCTGTCGTCGCTCTGGCAGCAGGCCGGGCGCGCCGGACGGTCGGGCGAGCGCTCCCTCGCCGTGCTCGTGGCCGCCGACGACCCGCTCGACACCTTCGTCGTGCACCACCCCGAGGCGATCTTCGGCCGCGGCATCGAGGCCACGGTCGTCGACCCGGACAACCCGCACGTGCTCGCGCCGCACCTGGCCGCCGCCGCCGCGGAGCTGCCCGTCACCGAGGCCGACGTCGAGGTCTTCGGGCCTCAGACGCGGGCGCTGCTCGACGTGCTCGTGGCCCGCGGCATCCTGAAGAAGCGCCCGCGCGGCTGGTTCTGGGGCCGGGAGGACCGCCCGGCCGACCACCTCTCGCTCCGCGGGGCGGGCGAGCCGGTCCGCATCGTCGAGACCCGGACCGGGCGCGTCGTCGGCACCGTCGACGACGCGGCCGCCCACAGCCAGGTGCACACCGGCGCCGTGCACCTGCACCAGGGGCAGACGTGGGTCGTCACCGAGCTCGACCTCGACGACCACGCGGCCTTCGCCGTGCGCGGCGACCCCGGCTGGACGACGCAGGCGCAGTCGGTGAGCGACTTCCAGATCGTCCACGAGGTGGAGCACGAGGCGTGGGGCCCCCTGCGCTGCTCCTTCGGCCACGTGACGGTGCGCCACCAGGTGACCTCGTTCCTGCGCCGCCTGCCCGGCGGCGAGGTGCTCGGCGAGCACCCCCTCGACCTCCCGCCGCGGTCGCTCGCGACCAAGGCGGTGTGGTGGACGATGCCCGTCGACGAGCTCGCCGCGGTCGGGGTGCCCGAGGACGGCATACCGGGTGCGGCGCACGCGGCCGAGCACGCCGCGATCGGGATGCTCCCGCTCTTCGCGACGGCCGACCGGTGGGACATCGGGGGCGTGTCGACCGCGCTCCACCCGGACACCGGGCTGCCGACGATCCTCATCTACGACGGGCACCCGGGCGGGGCGGGGTTCGCCGAGCGCGGCTACCGCCGGGTGCGCGCGTGGCTGGGCGCCACGCGGGAGGCCATCGCGTCGTGCGAGTGCGCCACCGGCTGCCCCTCGTGCATCCAGTCGCCCAAGTGCGGCAACGGCAACGAGCCGCTCGACAAGCAGGGCGCGATCGCGCTGCTCGACCTGACGCTGCGCTGCGCCGGCCCGGGGCCCACAGTCTGAGACGCAGGCGGGTCCGGCTGGATCCCGCGGACGGATTTCCTCAAAATCCCATATGGAAAGTAGGAAACACTCCTACTCTCTCCGTAGGAAAGCAGCCGCTCTCCAGGGCCAGTCGCCCCGTGCGCGCCCGTCCGTCCACACCCGTCAGGAGCCCGTCGATGCGACGCTCACCTCTTCTCCTCGCCGCGATCGCCGTGACCGGGACGCTCAGCCTCACGGCCTGCGCCGGCGGTGGCGCGAGCGACGTCGCGGCCCAGCCCGGATCCACCGCCGCCGCCGCCGCGACGAGCACCATCAACCTCTACGCGTACGCCGTGCCGAAGGTCGCCTTCGACGTGCTCATCCCGGCGTTCCAGCAGACGACCGCCGGCAAGGGCGTGCAGTTCCAGCAGAGCTACGGCGCCTCGGGCGACCAGAGCCGCAAGGTCGCCGCCGGCGCCGAGGCCGACTTCGTCAACTTCTCCGTCGAGCCCGACGTCACGCGCCTCGTCGACGCAAGCCTTGTCGACTCGTCGTGGAACTCCAACGAGCACAAGGGGATTCCCTTCGGCTCGGTCGTCACGATCGTGACCCGCAAGGGCAACCCCAAGGGCATCAAGGACTGGGACGACCTGCTCAAGCCCGGTGTCGAGGTCGTGACGCCCAACCCGTTCTCGTCGGGCTCGGCCAAGTGGAACCTGCTCGCGCCGTATGCCGCCAAGAGCGAGGGCGGCACGAACAAGGCCGCCGGGCTGGCCTACATCAAGGCCCTCGTCGGCCAGCACGTGAAGATCCAGCCGAAGTCGGGCCGCGAGGCGACGGAGGCCTTCCTCCAGGGAAGCGGCGACGTGCTGCTGAGCTACGAGAACGAGGCGCTCTTCATCGAGAAGAACGGCGACCCGGTGCAGCACGTGACCCCGCCGCAGACCTTCAAGATCGAGAACCCGGCCGCCGTGCTCAAGGGCAGCAAGAACCTCACGGCCGCGACCGCCTTCGACGAGTTCCTCTACACGCCCGCCGCGCAGAAGCTCGTCGCCGAGGCCGGGTTCCGGCCCGTCGACGCCACGGTCGCCGCCGAGTACGCGTCGAAGTTCCCGGCGCCGACGAAGCTCTGGACGATCGCGGACCTCGGTGGCTGGAAGAGCGTCGACAGCACGCTCTTCAAGAAGGACGTCGGCGACATCGCGGTCATCTACGACCAGGCCACCCAGTGACCTGCCCGGCGCACTGAACCCCGCGCACTGAACCCGACACCGACACGGAGACCGCAATGAGTGCACACACCGACGAGCGCAGCGCCGTCGCGACGTCGGCGTCGCACGACGCGGCCTCCCCCGCCGCGAGCCCCGCTCGCGACGACTCGACCCCCGCACCGGGTGCCGGGCCGGACGTCCCACCGACGTCCCGCCCACGGAGGCGTCTCGGTCTGGCCCGGCCACTCGGCGTCGGGGTCGTCACCCTCTGGCTCAGCGTCATCGTGCTGCTTCCCCTGGCGGCGCTCACGGTCGCCGCGTTCGACGAGGGGGTCGCCGGCCTGTGGCGGGCGATCACCGCACCGGCTGCGCTCGCCGCGCTCTGGGTGACCGTGCTCGTGTCGGCGCTCGTCGCCCTCGTCAACGCCGTGCTCGGCACGCTCGTGGCCTGGGTGCTCGTGCGCGACGACTTCCGCGGCAAGCGCGTCGTCAACGCCCTCATCGACCTGCCCTTCGCCCTTCCCACCATCGTCGCGAGCATCGTGCTGCTCTCGCTCTACGGGCCGAACAGCCCGATCGGGGTGCAGCTCAACGCCACCCGCTGGGGGCTCGTCGTGGCGCTGCTCTTCGTGACACTGCCCTTCGTCGTGCGCTCCGTGCAGCCGGTCCTCATCGAGACCGACCGCGAGGTCGAGGAGGCGGCGGCCTCCCTCGGGGCGACCGGCTGGACGACGTTCCGCCGGATCGTGCTCCCCGCCCTGGCGCCGGCCATCATCAGCGGCACCGGCCTCGCCTTCGCGAGGGCCATCGGCGAGTACGGCTCCGTCGTGCTCATCGGCGGCAACATCCCCCGCGAGACGCAGGTCGCCTCGCAGTACATCCAGCAGCAGATCGAGATCGACCGCCCGCAGGCCGCGGCCGCGGTGTCGGTGGCGCTGCTCGCCATCGCGTTCCTGACGCTGCTGGCCCTGCGGGCCTTCGCGAGCCGCACCCAGCGACGTGAGGAGCGTGCAGCATGAAGGTCTCCCGGCGAACCCGTCTCTCCCTGCGCGTCGTCGCGCTCGGCTACCTGTTCGTGCTCGTGGGGGTGCCGATCGCCGTCATCCTCTGGCGCACCTTCGCCCCCGGCATCCCCGCCTTCCTCACGTCGGTGTCGACGCCGGCGGCCCAGTCGGCCCTCAACCTGTCGCTGCTCATCGTGGCGATCACGGTGCCGATCAACGTCGTCTTCGGCGTGGCCACGGCGCTCGCCCTCGTGCGCGGCCGGTTCCGCGGTCGGGGCCTGCTCCAGGCCGTCGTGGACCTGCCGTTCGCGGTGTCGCCGATCGTCGTCGGCGTCGCGCTCATCATGCTCTGGGGCTCGGCCGGCTGGTTCGGGGCCCTCGACAACGCCGGCTTCAAGGTGATCTTCGGGCTGCCGGGCATGGTCATCGCGACGATCTTCGTGACGCTGCCCTTCGTGGTCCGCGAGGTCGAGCCGGTGCTGCACGAGATCGGGATCGACCAGGAGCAGGCCGCCTCGACGCTCGGCGCCAACGGCTGGCAGACCTTCTGGCGCATCACCCTCCCGGCGATCCGCTGGGGCCTGACCTACGGCGTCGTCCTCACCGTCGCCCGCGCGCTGGGCGAGTTCGGCGCGGTGATCATGGTCTCCTCCGGCTTCGCCGGCATCTCGCAGACGCTGACGCTGCTCGTGCACTCGCGCTACATCGACGACCACAACACCTACGGCGCGTATGCCGCCGCCACCCTGCTCATGGGCATCGCGCTCGTCGTGCTGCTGCTCATGACCGTGCTCGACCGGAAGAGGAGCGACCGATGATCACCGTCACCCACGCCCGCAAGAACTACGGCTCGTTCGCCGCGCTCGACGACGTCAGCCTCGAGATCCCCAAGGGGTCGCTCACCGCGCTGCTCGGGCCGAGCGGGTCGGGCAAGTCGACGCTGCTGCGCTCGATCGCGGGCCTCGAGACCCTCGACTCCGGTGCGGTGACCATCCAGGGCCGCGACGTCACCAACGAGCCGCCGCAGCGACGCGGCATCGGCTTCGTCTTCCAGCACTACGCCGCCTTCAAGCACATGACGGTGCGCGACAACGTCGCGTTCGGCCTCTCGATCCGCAAGCGGCCCAAGGCCGAGATCGACACGAAGGTGAACGACCTGCTCGAGATCGTGGGGCTCGAGGGCTTCCGCAACCGCTACCCCGCGCAGCTCTCCGGTGGGCAGCGCCAGCGCATGGCGCTCGCCCGGGCCCTCGCCGTCGACCCCCAGGTGCTGCTCCTCGACGAGCCGTTCGGTGCCCTCGACGCCAAGGTGCGCACCGACCTGCGCCAGTGGTTGCGCCGCCTGCACGACGAGGTGCACGTCACGACGGTGCTCGTCACGCACGACCAGGAGGAGGCGCTCGACGTCGCGGACCGCATCGCGGTGCTCGACAAGGGACGGATCCAGCAGGTCGGGGACCCGGTGACGCTCTACGAACGCCCCGCCAACGACTTCGTCATGAGCTTCCTCGGCTCCGTCTCGCGCCTCGGCGACCAGCTCGTGCGTCCGCACGACATCGTCATCGAGCGCGACCTCGCGACGGCGCTGGCGCTCGACGCCGACGTGCCCGGCTCCCCGGGCGTCGTGACGGCCACCGTCCAGCGCGTCGTGCCGCTCGGCTTCGAGGTCCGGGTCGACCTGCGCACCGACGACGGCGCCCACTTCGCAGCCCAGGTCTCGCGCCGCGACGCGGCCGACCTGCAGCTGCGCGCCGGAGAGGTCGTGGCGGCCCGGGCGATCGGGCGCTCGAGCGTCGTCGAGACGGCCGCGCTCGCCATCTGACGGGGCGCGACGCGTCGGCGGGCGGTTCGTGCGGGCGTACGGCGGTACGGCACACTGCAGTCGTGGACATCTCGGCACGAGTCGACTACGCGGTCCGCGCGATGCTCATCCTCGCCGATGCGGATGCGGACGGCTCGGGCCCGATCAGCATCGACGCTCTCGCGACGCGACAGGACCTTCCGAGGAAGTTCCTCGAGGCGATCTTCGCCGACCTCCGCCGGGCCGATCTCGTGCTCAGCCGCCGCGGAGCGCGCGGCGGCTACGTGCTGAGCCGGGAACGCGGCGCGATCAGCGTCGGCGACGTGTTCCGGGCCGTCGACGGCCCGCTCGCCGAGGTGCGGGGCCTGCGACCGCACGAGACCGAGTACCACGGCGTCGCGGCGCACCTGCCCAGCCTGTGGGTCGCGGTGCGCGCCAGCCTGCGCGAGGTGCTCGACGAGACCTCGCTCGAGGACCTGCGCACCGGAGCCCTGCCCGACCGCGTGCGCCAGCTGCTCACGACGCCCGACGCCTGGCAGAACCGCTGACGCCCACAGAACGGCTGACCCAGGGACCATTGCTGTCCCCGGGACAACCGCTGACGCCGACAGAACTCCTGACCCCAGGGAAACCGCTGCTCTCTGGGACCACCAGCGGCCCAGACACGCCGCTGACGCCCGGGACGACCGCTGGCCTGTCGCAGACGCCTCAGCTCGGAGGCCCGGCGCGGGAGCGGGCGATCGCGCCGGCCGGCCACCACGCCGGCTGCACGCTGACGGCGACCTCGAGCCGCTCACCCGCGAGCGAGCAGGCGCTGAGCGTGGCGTCGTTGGTGCGCGCCACCTGACCGGCGAGCGCGCACGCCCGGCTGGCATCGGCCCCGTCGCGGGCAGCCCGCGCACCGGCCAGTGCCGCCACGTCTGCGGCCAGTCGAGCCCGGCCGCTCGCCAGCACGGCCGAGGCGATGACCAGGGACCCGATGCCCAGCACCATGACGACGGCCACGAGGGCGAGGGCCAGCACGGTCGCGGCACCGCGGTCGCACGGCCACGGCGGCGGACTCGCGCGGCTGGGCCCGACCGCCGGCCACGGTCGTGCGCCGTCCGCCGTCGCCCCCGCTCTCACGCCCGGCCGCCTTGGTCGGGCGCGGCGGCAACGGCCGACGCAGCGTCCTCCACGGGCGACTCGGCGCCGGCGACGACCTGCCACGTGGGCAGGCCCGCCCACGAGCGGGTGCGCGCCCGGACCGACACGCGGACCGTGCCCGCCCGGGCGGAGACCGCGACCGTCGCGCCCGCTGGAGCCGCCTCGGCCGCGAGCGCCCGCACGTGGGCGACGGTGTCGCCCCGGGCCGCCGCCCGGACCGCGAGCCGTGCCGCGTCGACGCAGCGGATCTGGTCGACCGCCGCCCCGACCGCGACGAGGCACAGGGCCAGCACGAGGACGACCGCCGGGATCGCGACCGCCAGCTCGGCCGTCACCATCCCGCAATCGCGACGCCGGACCGGGACCTCCGCCCTGACGCGCCCCGGCCTCGCCCCGAGCCGGGCACGGGCGCGGACGGGTCGAACGGCCACCGACGCCCTCCGGTCCACCGCGCGCCTCAGCCGGCCAGCCGGAGCGCGCTCTGGACGATCCCGGCCAGCGCGCTGCGCACCGCGTCGGACCGGACGACGCCGAGCAGGACGAGGGCGAAGGTGCAGGCCGCCATGATCCCGACCGCGTACTCGGCCGTCGTCATGCCCACTTCCCACGGCCGTCGTGCTCCACCTCCTCGTCCTGCGCGACCTCTTCGTCCCGCGCGAGCTCCTCGTCCTGCTGGGCCTGCTCCGCCGCCGAGCCCTGCTCGAGCGCCGGACCCGACGCGGCGCCGCCGCAGCCCCGTCCGATCGCGCCGCCCGAGGCGGCGCAGCGCCGCCTCGAGCCGAGCCATTCCGTGCTTCATCGGTCTCTCCTCTCTGTCCCGGGGCCCGTCGCCTCGGGAACGGTGGTCGTCATGGCCGGAGCAGGTCGCCCGCGAGCGCCAGCACGAGCGGCACGACGGTGGTCAGGCAGAAGGCCGGGAGCAGCACGAGTCCGAGCGGGGCCACGAGCCGCACGCCGACCTGCGCCGCGGCAACCTCGACCCGCTCCAGCTCGGCTGCCCGGAGGTCGTCGGAGGCCGAGAGGAGCAGCGGGCCGGGCGGCACCCCTGCCGAGTGCGCGACGGCCAGCGCCCGGGCCGCCGCAGTCCAAAGCGGCCCGACGGAGTCCCAGGCCTCGGCCTCGGTCGCTCCCCAGCGCAGCGCCGTGGCGACCTGGCGCAGGTCGGTCCGGGCGGGCCCGGTCGACGCCGCTGCCACCGCGTCCAGCACGTCCCATGTCGGCAGGCCCGACCGGTAGGCGAGCGCGAGCAGGGCCAGGGCGCTCGCGACCTCGTCGTCCGTCATCGGCCGGGCTCCCGAGCGCCCCGACCGCGGGGCGCCCCGCAGCTGCCGCCGCGCCGCCCCGTCGGCGCCGTCGGCGCCGTCGGCGCCGTGCCTGCCCTGCCTCCCGAGTGCGCGGCGCCACCCGTGCGGGCCCGGGCCACCGAGCAGCACGAGCACGGCCAGGCCGACGAGCGCAGCCGCAGCCCAGGGCGCGGGAGCCGGAGCAACGGACCAGCTCACGCTCGCACCGCCGTGCGGATCATCCGGGTGCACCATGCGCGGCCGGCGCCGACCAGCGCGAGGCCGAGCCCGAGGCAGGTGAGCGTCAGCGGCGACCCGAGGTAGAGCGTGCGGGGGTCGATGCCGCACGCGAGGCCGACGAGCGGTCCCGCGAGCGGCAGGAGCGTGAGCACCGTGACCGACGCGCGCGGCCCGGCAACGGCGACGGCGACACGGCCACGACGGGACCGGGCATCGAGCAGCCCACGGGTCGCCCGCTCGACGGCCAGCGCGAGCGGTGCCCCCGTGGACTCGGTCAGCTGCCACGCCGAGGCGACCAGGGCGAGCGAGGGCGACGAGGTCCGGCCTGCCCACGCGCTCCACACCGCGGCCACCGACTCACCGCGACCGGTCGCCTCGACGAGCTCGGAGACGAGCAGACGCACCGATGCCTCCACGGGGCGACTCGTCGCCACTCGCTCGCCGCCCGCCGGCGCCCCTCGCCCGGCCTCGACCATCGGCACGGCCTCCGGCACGGGTCGAGCCCCGCGCCCGGCCACGGCTCCCAGCCCGGCCACCGCCCCCGGTCCAGCCACCGCTCCCAGCCCCGCTACTGATTCCGGGCCAGCCCCCGCCCCCGGCCCGGCCACCACTCCGACCACGGCTCCCGGCCCGGCCAGGGCTCCCGGCCCGAGCAACGCCTCCGCGGCGAGGGCCAAGGCCCGGGCGGGCGGCAGTCCGGCCTCGAGCGCAGGGCCGATGCCACGCAACAGCTCGACGACGGCATCGGTGACGGCGTCGCTGCGACGTCGCAGCCGCCATCGGCGAAACAGCTCCACCGGGTCCTCGTGCCAGATGCGACGCCAGCCACCGAGGGTCTCCTCCGACGCCTGCCGTGCCACGGGTCCGGGCGAGCCGAGCGAACCCGCCTGCCACGGCCGCGGGCGCGACGGCCAGAGCAGCACGCAGCCGCCCAGCAGCGCAGCGGCCACGATCTCGACCGCCCTCACGACGTCGACCCCGAGTCCCACGGCGCATCCGCAACCCCGGGCTCGCCCACTCGTCGCCCGGCCGGCACCACCTCCACCTCGCCCTGCACGCCGACCTCACCCCTCCCGACGGCCTCACCCCTCCCGACGGCCTCGCCGCGCCAGACGGCCTCGCCCGGAACCTGCTGCACCAGGGCGAGGTCGGTCGGTAGCTCGAGCCGGGCCGCCAGGGCAGGCCAGGCGGCACCCGGCACGGACCGGCCGTGGCCGTCCCACTCCAGGGCCGGGACGACGCACGGCTCGCCCTCGCGCCGGAAGAGCGCCGCCACGGCGGCGACCCGTCGCCCACCGTCGGCCCGGGTGACGTGCACGACGAGGTCGATCGCCGCCCCGAGCTGCGACCGGACCGCGCCGGGGCCGAGGCCGGCGAGGGCGCCGAGCGCCTCGAAGCGCGCGACCACGTCGCCGGGGGCGTTGGCGTGCACGGTGCCGCAGCCGCCCTCATGCCCGGTGTTGAGCGCCGCCAGCAGCTCGCGCACCTCGGCCCCGCGCACCTCGCCGACCACCACGCGGTCGGGGCGCATCCGCAGGGCCTGCCGCACGAGGGTGGTCAGGGTGACCTCGCCCGCGCCCTCGACGTTCGGGGGCCGAGCCTCCAGCCGGACGAGGTGCGGGTGGTCGATGCTCAGCTCGCGGACGTCCTCGATGACGACGATCCGCTGCGACGGGTCGCTGCTGCCGAGGAGCGCCGCGAGCAGGGTGGTCTTGCCGGCGCCCGTGCCACCGGACACGACGAAGGCGAGTCGACGGCGGACGACGGCCCGCAGCACCACCTCGATCTCGGGCGGGAGCATGCCGCGGGCCCGCAGCTCGGCCAGGTCGACGGGCCGGCGCGGAGGCACCCTGATCGTGATGTGCGGCCCGCCCTCGACGAGCGGGGGCAGCACGGCGTGCAGCCGCGCACCGTCGGGCAGCTGGCCGTCGACCCAGGGGCTCGACTCGTCGAGTCGGCGTCCGGCGAGGCCGGCGAGGCGCACGGCGAGGGTGCGCGCCTCGTCGGGGGCCAGCCGGTCGCCCACCCACTCCATGCCGTGGCCCCGGTCGACCCAGACCCGGCCGTCGCCGTTGACGGCGACGTCGGTCACCGCGGTCTCCACGAGCCAGCGCTCGAGCGGACCGGCACCGAGCACCCGCGACGACAGGGCGGCGCGCGAGGCCGCCACCCGCTGGGCGCCCAGAGGGCCGAGCTCCTCGGCCGCCACCCCGGCGACGGCCGTGCCGTCGGGGCCGACCCCGTCGCGCACCCGCTGCCACATCGCCGGGGTGAGCGTCATCGCGACCACCCCCGCCACCCGGGCGAGGTCGCCGTCCTCGCGACCACCTCGTCCGACCCACGCCTCCCGCTCATGACCCCGCGCTCCCGCTCATGACCGCGCACCCCCGGCCCATTCCGCCGCGTCCCCGGCTCATGCCGCGGCCCGCTGGGCGGTCAGTCGCAGGAGGAGCTCGTCGGCGGCGCGGACGACCGCGCCGCGACCGCGGACCCCGGGCGGCAGGCCGCGGGCCAGCTCGTCCCGCAGTCGCCGGTCGTCACCGACCACCGCCACGACAGGCACGTCGAGCTCGTCGGTGACGAGGTCCTCGAGGTCGGGCTCGACCCGCTGTCCACGGATGACGACCCACGGCTCGATCGGGAGCAGCGGCTGCTCCTCCCACGGGCGGCCGGCCTCACGGGCCGTGGCGAGCACCCGCCGGACGCCCGGCACGACGGCCGCTCCCGCCGCCAGCTCGGAGACGCCGGAGCCGAGCACCACCACAGCCACGTCGACCAGCAGCCCGATCGCCGCGAGCACGGCGACGTCGCGCGCCAGGTCGACCACGACCAGGTCGTGGCTCTCGGACAGCCCGGCCACCACGTCGGGGACGATGTCGAGCCATGGATCCTCCGCGGGCGGCCGCCACCCGTCGGCACGCGCGCCCGACAGCACTGCGACGCCGCAGCTGGTCGGGAGGCGGCGGGCGAGCGCGGCCCCGTCGACGACGCCCGAGACGCCCTCGAGGTCGGCCCACCGCCAGCCGGGGTCCTGCTCCACCCCGAGCACGACGTCCAGGGCGCCGGCGGCCCGGTCGAGATCGAGCGCCACCACCCCCAGCCCGGCTGCGGCGGCTCGCACGGCGACGGCGGCTGCGAGGGTGGTGGAGCCGACACCCCCGGAGGCGGGCAGGCACGCCATGACGTTTCCCATGCCGCCCACGGTGGCGCGGGGCACCCGCGCGGCGACAGCCACGGCCCTGCACCGGTGGACAACCCGCGGTCGAGCCCATGGGGTGTGGACAACTACGTGGAGCGCGCGCATCCGGACATGGCGGTGGCCTCCGTCCGGGGGAAGACGGAGGCCACCTCACGAGACTGGCACCGGGGGGGAGGAGCCAGATCGCGCGGCGCTCGACCCTCACGGGGAGCACCACCATCAACTGTGGACGCTCCCTCTACAGATTGCAAACCGAGATGTCCCGACACGCGGTGATTTCTTCGGAATTGTCGCCACGCCCGAATGGACCCCGCAGATCCGGCTCACGGGGCCGTCGTCCGAACCGAGCGAAGGCCTCCCGACCGAGGTCGGGAGGCCTCCAGAGAAGGACCGTGCTACCAGGCGTGCAATCTCGTAGTGTCGCCCCGGTTGTGCGCCCGGGGGTGGACGGTTCCAAGGGAACTGCTCTCGCGTGGGTACGCGGGTTCTTCTCGTGTCGTTCTGTCTTGCGTGGATCCGGATCTACGCCTCTCGGCGATGTGGTTCCTGGTTCCGTTCTACTCCACGCCGTCGGCGTGGCGACAGCCCCACGGGCTGTCCGGTCTGTCCGGCGCCGAGAAACTGTCCATGGTGGTGGACACCCCGCACGGATCGTCGGGTCAGCTCAGCCGGCCCGCGCGCACGGCGTCGCTGACGCGCTCGCCCTCGCCCGCCGCCGTCGTCACGGCCTCGCCCGCCTGCACGAGCCAGAGACCCACCCCCCGGGTGCCGCCGGAGGCGTAGGCGGCCAGGGAGCCGACGTAGGCCGGACCACCGTGGGCGACGTGCCCGGCCTCCGGCACCGCCACCCCCGTCGGGTCGAGCCCGTACGCCTGCACGACCGCGCGCTCCATCGCCCGGGCCACCAGCCCGTTGCCGTGGACGAACGGGCGGATCGCGGCCACCTCCGCGTGCACGAGCGCGGCCACGACGACCGCAGGCACGCGGCTGCTGCCGGCCGTCGCGACGACGAGCTCGGCGAGGCCGGACAGTCGCGCCGCGACCGTCGCGGCGGCCGGGGCGGGCCCGAGGTCGACGAGCTCGGAGCAGCCCTCGTCGCCGACCCGTGGCCGGCCGAGGGCCGCCGCGTCCTGCACCCCCGCCGACAGGCCGGGCCCCGCGGCCGCGACGTGCAGCCGCGCGAGCGCCTGCAGCGGAGCCGTGCGCACGAGCGAGACCACGCGCTCGCTCTCGGCCGTCGCCGCGATCGCCCCCCGGAGCACCTGCAGGCCGGGGTCGGGGTCGAGCGGCCAGTCCCGGGCGCCGCTCATCAGCTCCCGCACCAGCTCGACCGGGAAGTCGGCACCGTCGAGGGCGGCGCTGGCCCGCGCCCCGCGCACGCGCGACTCGGCGGCGGCCTCGGGGATCCGTCGCCGCAGCGCCTCGTGGAAGCGCAGCCGGGTGCACGCCTCGCGGGCGTCGTCGGCGCGCGCCCGCACGTCGGGCAGCTCGAGCAGCAGCTCGAGCTGGTCGAGGAGCGCGGTCTGGGCGGGGCTGGGCTCGGGCACCGACCCAGCCTAGGAGCGCCGGTCCGCCCTCCGGGACCGCAGGGCGGCGCGCGGGGCGTGAGTACACTCACGGCATGAGCTCGATGACCCGACCCGCCCTCATCGGAGCGTGGTGGCTGCCCAGCTGAGGCGGCCCATCGAACCAACCCGACAACCGGAGCCGCCCACGGGCGGCTCCGTGCGCGTGCCCTGGCCGGCACCGGCTCCTCCCGTGGGCTCTCGAACCCGACAGGAGAGACCCGTGTCCCACACCCCGACGCCCACCACCGTCCCCGCCTCGTCCCACGCGCCCACTGCCCCCGCCGAGCCCGCGGTCCCCGCTGCCGTCCCCGACGTCCCCCACGCGGCCGAGGCGGAGGCGAGCGCCACCTACGCCGTGGCCCGCGAGCGCAGCCGCGTGCTCGACGAGCTCATCGACGCGCACGCCGCCCGGGAGCCCGCCCGCTTCCGGATGCTCACCGGCGACCGCCCCACCGGCCCCCTGCACATCGGCCACCACCTCGCGAGCCTGCGCAACCGGGTGCGCCTGCAGGACAAGGGAGCCGAGACCTTCGTCGTCATCGCCGACTACCAGGTCGTGACCGACCGGGACGCCGTCGGCGCGATCGGCGACAACGTCCACGGGCTCGTCGTCGACTACCTCGCGGCCGGCATCGACCCCACCCGCACGACGATCTTCACGCACAGCGCGGTGCCGGCCCTCAACCAGCTGATGCTGCCGTTCCTGTCGCTCGTCACCGACGCCGAGCTGCGCCGCAACCCGACGGTCAAGGACGAGCTCGCGCTCTCGGGTGGCCGCCCCCTGTCGGGGCTGCTGCTCACCTACCCGGTGCACCAGGCGGCCGACATCCTCTTCTGCCACAGCCGCGTCGTCCCGGTGGGGCGCGACCAGCTGCCGCACCTCGAGCTGACCCGCGCGATCGCCCGCCGCTTCAACCAGAGGTATGCCGGCGGCGAGGGCGTGTTCGCCGAGCCCGAGGCCCTGCTGGGCGAGGTGCCGCTGCTGCTCGGCACCGACGGCACGAAGATGTCCAAGAGCCGGGGCAACGTCGTCAACCTGCGTGACACCGCCGACGAGACGGCGGCCCGCATCCGGGCGGCCGTGACGGACGGCGAGCGCCGCATCACCTTCGAGCCCGAGCGCCGACCGGCCGTCGCCAACCTGCTCACCATCGCGGGGCTGTTCCTCGACGAGCCCCCCGCGGTGCTGGCCGAGCGGGTGGGAGACGGCGGCGCCCGGGCGCTCAAGGAGCTCGTGACCGAGGCGGTCAACGAGTCGCTCGCCGACCACCGGAGGCGACGGGCCGACCTGGCTCGCGACCCGGCCTACGTGACCTCGGTGCTGCACGAGGGCAACGCCCGGGCCGCGGCCGTGGCCGACCGCACGCTCGCCACCGTGCGGGCGGTGATGGGGATGAGCTACTGACCGCGCCGCCTGGCCCGCCCGGCCGCGGCGAGGTCGGCCCGGCGCATGCCCTCCTCGTCGAGGCGCGCTCCCTCCTCGGGGGTCGGCGCCGTGCCACCGCGTGACGCCGGCAGCCACCAGCGGTCGGCCGCGGACCGCGGGCGCCCCGGGTAGTCGTCCATCGCCTGCTCGAGCAGCGCGGCGGTCGCCTCGCGCAGCTGCTCGCTGACCACGCGGGGGTCGGCGTCCGGGGCGGGGTGCAGCGGCTCGCCGACGAGCACGGTCACCGGGATGCCGCGCCGCAGGCCGACGCGCCCACCCACCGTCAGCACGCGCTGGCCGCCCCAGACGACGACGGGCAGGAGCGGGACGCCGCACCAGGTGGCGACCGCGGCGGCGCCGGGACGGTAGGGCCGCAGCGTCCAGGCGTGCGAGATCGTCGCCTCGGGGAACAGCCCGACGACCTCGCCCGACCCGGCGGCGGCCACCGCGCGGCGCAGGGCGATCTCGCCGTGCGCCCGGTCGACGGGGATGTGGCCCATGGCACGCATCGCGGCGCCGACGAGCGGGGGCGCGAAGACCGACTGCTTGGCGAGGAACCGGACGAGCCGTCCGCGACGGGTGCCGACGAGACCGACGAAGAGGAAGTCGAGGAAGCTCACGTGGTTGCTCGCGAGCACCGCGCCGCCGTGGGTGGGCAGGTGCTCGGCCCCCCGCACCTCGATGCGCAGGCCGAGCAGCCGGAAGAGGCCCCGGGCTGCCCGGACGACGAGGCGGTACGTCAGGTCGGTCACACCTCATCTTCGACGACGACGCCGCCCACGGATGGGAGGCGGCCGCCGTGGGCGAGGGCGTCGCCGCAAGCGCGGCCCGCGCGTCCGGCATACGGCGACGGTCACCGGGGCACCCGACCGCTCGTCCTCGGAGCGGGACCGTTGGACGGGCTACTGGCCGGTAGGGATGAGACCCGCCTCACTCCGGCCTTGAAGCGCGAACTAGCCTGCGTTTGAGTTGTGGCGACCGCCGCGCCTGACTGCCTGACGCGCGGACGGCACGACCGCACCATCGTCGATGCGAAAGGGTGACACCGTGAGCGAAGAGCCGCTCGAGAACCTCGTCCACGAGGGACTGACCTTCCCGCCGCCGCCCGAGTTCGCCGCGCAGGCGAACGGCACGGCCGACCTCTACGACGCGGCGGCAGCCGACCCGGAGGGGTTCTGGGCCGAGCAGGCCCGCACCTACCTCACGTGGAGCACCCCCTTCACCGAGTCGCTCGACTGGAGCAACCCGCCCTTCGCGAAGTGGTTCGCCGACGGCGAGCTCAACGCGTGCGTCAACGCCGTCGACCGGCACGTCGAGGCGGGCCGCGGCGACAAGGTCGCCATCCACTTCGTCGGTGAGCCCGAGGGCGACACCCGCGACATCACGTACGCCGACCTGCACGCGGAGGTGCAGCGCGCCGCGAACGCCCTCGCCGACCTCGGCGTCGGCAAGGGCGACACGGTCGCCATCTACCTGCCGATGATCCCCGAGGCCGCCGTCGCGATGCTCGCCTGCGCCCGCCTCGGCGCCCCGCACTCCGTCGTCTTCGGCGGCTTCTCGGCCGAGGCCCTGCACTCGCGCATCGACGACGCGCAGGCGAAGGTCGTCATCACCTCCGACGGCGGCTACCGGCGCGGCGCGCCCTCGGCGCTCAAGCCGGCCGTCGACGCGGCGCTCGACCACGGCGACACGTCGGTCGAGCACGTGCTCGTCGTCCGCCGCACGGGTCAGGACACCGCGTGGAACGACCGCGACGTCTGGTGGCACGAGGCCCTCGAGAAGGCGGCGCCGACGCACGAGGCGCAGGCCTTCGAGGCCGAGCACCCGCTCTTCATCCTCTACACGTCCGGCACGACGGGGAAGCCGAAGGGCATCTTCCACACCACGGGCGGCTACCTCACGCAGGCCGCCTACACGAACGCCGTCGTGCACGACGTCCACCGCGACACCGACGTCTACTGGTGCACCGCCGACATCGGCTGGGTGACCGGACACTCCTACATCGTCTACGGGCCGCTCACGAACGGCGTGACGCAGGTGATGTACGAGGGCACGCCCGACACCCCGCACCAGGGTCGCTGGTGGGAGATCGTGCAGGACTACAAGGTGACGATCCTCTACACCGCCCCCACCGCGGTGCGCACCTTCATGAAGTGGGGCTCCGACGTCCCGGCGAAGTTCGACATGAGCTCGCTGCGGCTGCTCGGCTCGGTCGGCGAGCCGATCAACCCCGAGGCCTGGCTCTGGTACCACAAGCACATCGGCGGCGGCCGCGCCCCGATCGTCGACACGTGGTGGCAGACCGAGACGGGCGCGATCATGATCAGCCCGCTGCCCGGAGTCACGACGCTCGAGCCGGGTTCGGCACAGAAGCCGATCCCCGGCATCAGCGCCGAGATCCTCGACGACGAGGGCCAGCCCTTCACGACGCCCGAGCAGGTCGGCTACCTCGTGCTGACCAAGCCGTGGCCGTCGATGCTGCGCGGCATCTGGGGCGACCCCGAGCGCTACAAGGAGACCTACTGGTCGCGGTTCGGCGAGAAGTACTACTTCGCCGGCGACGGCGCGAAGTACGACGCCGACGGCAACATCTGGCTGCTGGGTCGCGTCGACGACGTCATGAACGTCTCGGGCCACCGGCTCTCGACGGCCGAGATCGAGTCCGCCCTCGTGTCGCACCCGAAGGTCGCCGAGGCGGCCGTCGTCGGCGCCAACGACGAGACGACGGGGCAGGCCGTCTGCGCCTTCGTCATCCTGCGCCAGGAGTTCGTCGAGGAGGCCGACGAGCCGGGCGAGGGCGGTGACCTCGTCAAGGAGCTGCGCAACCACGTGGCCAAGGAGATCGGCCCGATCGCCAAGCCCCGCTCGATCATGATCGTCAGCGAGCTGCCCAAGACGCGCTCCGGCAAGATCATGCGGCGCCTGCTGCGCGACGTCGCCGAGGGGCGCGAGGTCGGCGACGTGACGACCCTCGCCGACAGCTCGGTGATGGACCTCATCAAGACCGGCATGGCCTCCGGCTGACCGACGCCTCACCGCGCACCCGAAGACGTATGCCGCCCGCCTCCCCCGTGGGGAGGCGGGCGGCGTGCGTGGTGGCCGCACGTGCAGCGCGACTCCGGCTCCGGTTCCCGTCGGGCGTGCGTGGCGGGCCCACGTGCAGCGCGCCACCGGCTCCGGTCCTGCCGGCGTCGCAACGGCACGCCGCCGGCTCCCGCCCTCGCATCGACGGAGGCGTCGGGAACCGGGCGCGGCAGCCAGAGTTGCCAGGTGACACCCGTCGCCGTGACCGTGGCCGTGAGCTGTCGTCGGTGCACGACGGTGTGGCGCCGGCCGCACAGCAGCGCCCCGTTGCCCACGTCGGTGCGCCCGCCGTACAGCCAGTGCAGCACGTGGTGACACACACTTCCGCAAACTGGTTCGAGTTTGCGCAGGTCAGAGCTCCCTAGCCCACAGTCGGAGCCCCTATGCCGTGGCGCTGGCGGCCCGTATGGCCGTCCAGACCGGTGCGGCCGCCACAAAGAGCGAACCCGTCAGAATCAGCCCCCAGCCGAGGGTGATCTTCCACCGCTCCCATCCCTTTTTCGGATCGCGATGCCGGCCTCTACTGCGGTCTGCAGCGAACTTCGCCTGCATCCCAGCTCCCAGTGCTAGGAGCGTTGGTCCCAGCGCGTTGAAGAAGGTTGCCATGTTGCTTGCTGTTTCGGACACGGTGGCAGACCGTGCCACACCAGCGCCATGACAGGCGGATGACTCGCCGAGCGCCTGGTGGTGCGAGTGCTCAACGGGTTGCTCACGGCGTGGAGTCACCGAACGTCCTAGGCTCCAGCATTGTGCGAGAGCTCTTGGAAGAAACCTTGCTCCTTCAAACCGAGTGGAGTGCTGCCAACACGCCTTCCATGGAGCGGCGAGGGGTGCTGGTCCGTCATGAGATCGCCTCTTGGATGCGCGATCGCGTAGACGCGTTACTGCCTTTCCTACCCCCGCAGGTCCGAGACCTTGCCGTAGAAGGTAAGGACGGCATGGGCCGCAAGACCGAGATCCCTTGGGCTCGTGTGTATTCAGAAAGCCGATCCCCGTCGGCCACTGAAGGCTGGTACGTGGTGTACCTGTTCAGCGCGAAGGGCGATCGCCTCTACCTCACCCTGGGCCAAGGCACGACGGAGCTGGATGGCAGCGAACTACGCCCGAGGCCCTTGGCGATGCTCCGATCCCGCGTGGAATGGGCGCGCGGGCGAGTTGGTCACGAGTTGGCTCAACGACCAGACGCCGTAGACGACATCGATCTCGAAGCCACAACGCGGCTCGGCCGGAGCTACGGACCCGGAACTGTGAAGGCGATCGCCTACGACATCGACCACATCCCCGACGAGGGTCAGCTAGCCAGCGACCTCGAGTACATGGTTCGCACGCTCGCGCGCCTCTACTTCGAAGCGGATCATTCCCCCACCCTGCCTGGCGAACTTTCCCCAGAAGTTGCCGATGCCGTCAGCGCCACGAACCAGGCGGCCGGTCGCCGGGGCCGAGGGCAAGGTTTTCGGCTCACCGCCCAGGAGAAGTCGGCTATCGAGCGCCGCGCCGTAGCAGTCGTGAGCCAGCACCTTCGATCCGAAGGCTGGACCGTGAAAGATGTTGGAGCCACCTCATCGTTCGATCTGGATGCGAGGCGGAATGGTGATCGCCTGTATGTCGAGGTGAAGGGGACCACCTCCCTCGGCGAAGAGGTGGTGTTGACCCGAAATGAAGTCGAGCTTCATAGGGAGAACCACCCCCACACGATGCTCGCGGTCGTCACCACCATCGACCTCGACAGAACCGGGCCAGTTCCTATCGCAAGCGGGGGCACCCTGTGTATCCACTCGCCTTGGTCGCCCGAAGATGACAACCTCACCGCGATCGCGTACCGGTATGCCGTCCCAGGGGGTGGGGAGGTCCCGTAGCCAGCGCGCCTGGACAGGACCCCCGGTCAAGCGAATCGACATGGCCGCGAGTTGTTGCTGGCGCTGAACGACGTTCAAATCCATGGCAACGCTCGACTGTCGTACGTCGCCTCTAAGCTCGCCTGTTATGGATGAAAACACGACGACTCCTGACGACGCCCCCGACGGCGGCATCGGCTCGGATCTGGACCCGGCCGTCGACGCTGAGGTTGTCCGGGGCGACCACGCGCTGCGGCTGCTCCAGGCGCTCGCCAACATGAAGAGCGCCACCACGACCATTCCCCTCGTGCTTGTCCTGTCAGGGCAGGTCATCGACGGCAACATCATGTCTGCCAGAGAGTGGCTGCAGGAGACGACCAACAGGATCACGTCCGGGAACATGCCTGAACCGGTGCGCGAGGCGCTCAAGGACATCTACGCCCCTCAGATGGGAGCCTTGGACGACGACGACGACCTCACTCCTGTTTTGTACGTCCACATGAGGGACGCCCGTGTCATCACGAGTGGAGGCACCCCCCTTAACGTTGGCTACCTCCGTCTTCGTTTGGCGGAGATTTCCGGATGGACGCTGGGGCGCTTTTCCGACTGACAGGGCAGAATGAGGTCTCCGCGCCGACCCGGGTAGGTGCCTCGCGTGCGAACAAGGCGATGATGCTGCACTATCTAACGTGTGCTACTCGCCTACATCGACGAGTCGGGAGACTCTGGCCAGACCAACGGATCGAATACGTACACACTCGGATGCGTGCTCGTTCGGGACACCGCATGGCCAGACGTCTTCGACAACTTCCTGCAGTTCCGACGGTTCGTACGCGCCAGATTCGGCATCCTTCTGCGTGACGAAATCAAGGCGAACTACTTGCTGCGCGGCGGAGGCGACCTCAAGCGCTTCGGGTTTGGCGAGGGCATACGGCATGACATCTACCGCATGCATATGAGGCTCGCACCAAAACTGGGGCTGCAGGTCTTCGCCGTAGTCATCGACAAGACCAAGATCCAAGTCTGGCGCAACCCCCGCGATATCGCCTGGGGCTTCCTCCTCCAGCGACTGGAGCGGATGAGCACCAAATCAGGGGAACCCATCATGGTGATCCATGACGAGGGGGACAGCCATGCAATCAGAGGACTGGCTCGAAAGGCGCGACGTGCGAATACTCCCGGGAGTGCCTTCGGCGTCGGTCACCTGAGCCTTCCGGCACGACTCATACTCGACGACCCGGTGCCCCGGAACAGCAGTCAGTCCTTCTTCATCCAGTTGGCGGATCTGAGCGCGTACGCCGCGTTCCGGACGGTCTTTCCACCCAACCCTAAGCGCGCCACCGTTTGCCCCCCGACCATGTGGGGGGAGTTGGGA
This sequence comes from Terrabacter sp. NPDC000476, assembly GCF_040300125.1. Taxonomy (NCBI): domain Bacteria; kingdom Bacillati; phylum Actinomycetota; class Actinomycetes; order Micrococcales; family Intrasporangiaceae; genus Terrabacter; species Terrabacter sp. NPDC000476. The sequence continues at coordinate 6,339 of NZ_JBEPDF010000003.1, read as the reverse complement.
GATGCGCGTTTTGCGGACGCCAACAAACTTGCAACCGGCGTCCTCGCGCGCACAGCTGAACCGGGCGTTGTTGTCTGGCCAACGTGAAACCCCCCGCGCCGTAGCACGGGGGGTGAGCGCGGGCCTAAGCCATCGTCGAGGATGGGTCAGTCCGCTAAGAGGAATCTTCCACGTCGGCACCGACAGTGCAAGTGCGCGCGCCACGAGTCCTTAAAGTTTCGAGCAGCGTCGACCCGTCCCCTGAAGGCAGGTCGGCTCAATGCGTCACGCTGCCATCACGTTCAGTCGTCGGATCGTCTTGACTGAAGCCGGCAGCCCTGCGCCGAAACGGCCGGAGACCTTCAGCGCCACCTTGTCGCCCTTGAACGCTGGCGCGTAGTCCGTCGACTGCTCGACCCGCCAGTCGCGAGCCTTCACGAGGTAGACGCGGCTGGCGTCGTACACCAGCGGCTCAGTCAGGCCGGGCACCCGGACGACCTCCAGGCCACCGAGGTTGCCGAGCCCGTTCGGGTAGACCGGGTGACCGTCGCTGCCCGCGCGGCCCTCCTCGGCGGCCGCCGTCGACGGGGAGAGCGCCACGTGGGTGGCCTGTCCGCCGCTGTCGCCGATCTCGCCCTTCGCGGCCGCAATGGCACCCACGAGGGTCGCGCCTGTGGCCTCGATGGCTCGGGCTACGACGCCCAACGGGTTGGCTCCGGTGCCATCGCCATAGAGGAGGCCCAGGTCGAGGTCGTGGCTGAAGGCGTCGCGCACGACACGCTGCACCTCTTCGGCGATGGGGAAGGTGGCGTCCTCGAACGCTTCCCGTGTGAGCATCGGGATGCCCGCGAGCTTCTTCACGACGACGAGTTCGGCGTCGGTGGTGACGTCCACGTCGGGGGATGTCGGCCCCCTCCTCGACCCACGCGCCGTGGATGGAGTTGATGACGGGGATCGTGAGGTTGCCCCGGCTCGGGCGCGGCGTCAGCGAGTTGGCGAACGCCGCGCCCCGACGATGGCGTCTGCCACGAAGTCGGCGACCTCCGGCGGGTAGACGCGGCCGGCGAGCGAGGTGCGGGAAATGGTGTCAGTCATGTCGAAGTCCTTTGCATGCGAATGAGATTCGCCATGCACACGGCTCGACGGCTCGCGGCTCCGGCCGGGTGGCTACGGTCAGCTCTGCCCTAGAAACATCATGCCTGGTGTCGGACCAGCCGATCCAGTTACGCGCGCAGTTGTCGTGCGCGATGGTGAATGTCGTCGTGAAGGCGTGGCTCCCGAGGGACGAAGTCGAGCGCGACGGTGGTGCCGCCGACGACAGCTACGGCGACCACCTCGACGAGCACCGCCCGGTATCGGTCGCGCTGGTGGCGATACCGATTGTCGCGATCACTCATCGATCGGCTCATCGTCATGCGGAGGCGGCATCCACGTCGCCCGGTATTCGTGCACGTAATCCTCGGTCAGATCCGTCGTGGTTATGCCTGCGTCAGCGCTCGCCAGGAGCACGGTCACGCCATCGTCTTCCTCTCCGAGGTTTTCCCTCAGCGCCCGGCGCAGAACCTCAACGCGCTGCGCCCTCGCGGTCCGATCGCTCACCGTGTACACCTCCGATTAGCTCGAGCATGCTGCCTCGCTTACCCCCCGAACGCGCCGCCGCGATGTGACGCGCGCGTTCTTCGTCTCGGCACTCCTGGCACTTCGGCTTGCCCGAGACCCGTCCGACGTCCGACCGCCGCCGACGTGTTCACAGTCCCCGACCGGTCTCCAAGGGCTCGGAAGCTCTTCCGTCAGCTCGTGGTCCTGGGGAGCGTCGGGTGACGCGTCAGCGTCGAGCCCGTCGTGCCCCTTCTCCTCTCTCCCACTCCCCTGACGGGAGTGGGAGAGGGACTGGGAGGGGCGTGATTCAGGATGTGACTCACGCGTGGTGTCACGCGTGACCTCACGATCACGTCCGATCAGAACCCAGCACCGCTTCGGGTCACACAATGAGTGGTCGCCCTTGGCGTGCAGGCGTGATCGTTGGGTGCGCGCCCGGTCGTCCGCACGTCGCGCCTCGACCTGTGCCGCCCTCTCCTGCTCCACCCATTCGACCTGCCAGCCGCCCTCCGTGACGTGCCAGAGGCCGGCGGCGACAAGCTCGCCGACTATGCGCTTGGTCGCACGTTGTCCGAGTCGTTCCAGAGCAGCCTGCGACAACGCCCCGTCGAGGCCGTTGCGGTTGCCGTACACGAGGGCCTCGACGTGCAACCGGAACGCCGCGTCGGACAGCACCATCACGTGGGGGCGTTCCGTGAAGTCGTCCGAGATCCGTGTCCAGGTCATGGCGTACCCGCGCGTGTCTGCTCGCGCATGCGGTCACGGTGTCGTTGACCCGCTGCTCTCAGGACCAGGAACGGTGCGCCGAGACGCTCCCAGAACCATGTGCACTCGCGGCAGACCACCCGGTGCCGATCGATCTCAACGAAGTACGGATGGGGAGCCTCCGCTCGGTGCGCGGACGCTTCCAACCCTGGCGCTCCTCACGAGCGTCGCGGTTGGCTTGCAGGTCGTCAGTCATCGCGATACCTCTCGGTCGAGATGCAGGAGCGCCACGAGGCGATCGAGCACGGTCGAGTCCTGCACCTTCGGCGGAAGGCCTTGCGCCGCTCGGGATTCCACACAGCGTTGTTGGACCTCGGCAGCGGTCAGCCCGTGCGCGGGCCCTCCGGGCCGGTCATGTGGATGCGGCGCGGCTTTCAACGCCGAACGATCCTGCGGATGACGAGCGTGTCGAGGTCAGCCCGCTTAACGAGTCGGGTCCGTTGGTCCAACCAGTAGCAGGGCAGGTTGCCGTCCTCGATACGGCGCTTCAACGTCTGCACCGAGCAGTTGAGGTAGGCCGCACCTTGCTGCAGCGTGAGGTGCCCACTGAGTGCATCACCCGGGTTCAAGACCTCACCAGTCTTACGTGTCCCCATGGGACCAACTGTCGCGCTTGGTGATCAGCGGGTCAAGCGAAAACCGTTGCAGGACAGTGGAATTGGCAGCAATTGGCTGCCACTTCAAGTCCGCCAACTGTGGCCAGACGCCAACCAAGGTTCGGCCGAGACGACATAGGTCGCCAGGAGCGGCCAGGAGCGGCCAGGAGCGACCCGCGTTTGTGCTCTCCTCACAAACTTGGTCTTTTCGTGCATTCGCGAGTCTTCCGGCACATCAGAGACCCGTGGCCGCACCGTAGGCAGCGCGGCCGCGCGAGCTGGTCGCGGCGTGAGAGTGGCCTTGCGTCAGGCCCTCCACTCAAGCGTGACGCGGTCCGCATCGAACGTCTGGACTCGACCGTCAGCGTCCCGCCAGCGCGTGCGCCCAGGGATGCCAGGACCGATGGCGATGCGCACCAGCACAGCGCGCAGCATGGCGCGCTGGCGGTCCAGCAGCCCATCGCGCTCGGCCGCCCGCCATCGTCGGTCCCATGCCGATGCTCCACCCGCGACCAGGGCGAGAGCCTCGCCGTCCTCGCGCCGGGCGCGCTCGCGCCGCGCAGCCTCCAGCCGCGCCATGAGCGGCTCTCGCGCAGCCATCCACTCCGCGCGCGAGATCCGCCCGCTGCCGAAGTCCTCGCCCAGCCCGGCGAGGTCAGCTTCTAGAGCGGCCACCAGTGCCACCGCCTCAGCTGCGTCTTGGTTGCCCTGGCTCAGCCGAGCCACCAGCTCGCCTCCGGCCACCGCATACCGAGCTTGGTCGAAGACATAAGCCTCCAGCGCCTCCGCCTTGATGCTCGTCCTCCCGCAGCCGTTGCCCACCGGTTGACGCGCGCAGTGGTACTCGCGCCTTCCCGCCCTGGTCGGTCGTCCGCGCATCGGCGTCCCGCAAAGACCACAGGTCACCAGCCCGCCACTTAGCAGGTAGGTCCGACCGTTCACCCGAGCTGCTCTCGCTGGGTCCGTCAGCTGCCGCCGGAGCCGCTCGACCTGCTGTCGCGTCAGGATTCCCTCCCATTCAGCGCGAGCTACGAACTCCCCACCCCGCCAGAGCGATCCGTCGGACCGGTTGCTCCGCCCGGGGGTGTGCTCGCGCCAACCAGCCACCCTGGCACTGATCAAGATGCCGCGCAGTGTGGGGCGCGACCACAGCGCGCCCGACAGCGTCGGGACGGAACGAGCATTGAGGTCCTTGACGATGCTCAGTAGGGACTCGCCCGCGAGAGCTCGGCGCGCAGCCTCGCGGATGATCGCCGCCTCCTCGGGCACGACTTCCAGCGTGTGGCTGCCATCGCCGTTGCGCCGCCCCCGGTAGCCGTAGGTGCGCAGCCGCCCGTGCACCTTCCCCTGCTCGGCGCGCTGGAGCATGGCGCGCTGGACCCGCTCACGGGTGGCCATCGACTGGTCGCTCGCCAGAGTCAAGGCGAGCCGGGCCTGCCTGATCCCGTGCCGTGTCGCCAGGTCGAAATCTCCAGCCTTGACGGTTGCGACCTTGGCGCGCGTGCGCTCCACCAGCGTGATGAGCGCCTCGAGCTCCACAAGACGTCGGTGTAGACGATCGTTGTGCCACGTGACGATGTAGTCGACCTCACCAGCGGTCACCGCCTCGACCAACCGTTCGTAGGCCGGTCGTTTGCGTCCAGAGAATGCCGAGATGTCGTTGTCGGTGAAGGTGTCACTTTCGCCGTCGGCGACCAGCTCCCACCCCTCCCGCTCGACCAGTGCCAGGCAGTCCTCGCGCTGCCGCGTCACACCGGCCTCCGTACCGCGTCGGTCGTCACTGATGCGGCAGTAGATGGCCGCCCGCTTCTGCGTCATGTCCCCCTGCTCCTCCCGGCAGTTCAATGGAACCACTTTTAGAGCGTATGTGGTACGCCTCGCACCACGCCGGAGGCACCGTGCAGCCCGGGAAGCTGCAGCCCTGGTCGCGGGCGGCGAGGAACCGGCGCTGGGCCGGGCTGAACAGTCGCCTGGTGTAGCCGAGGTCGAGCACCTCGGACGGGGCTCCGAGCACCATGGGCACGATGCCGGCCTCGCACGCCAGCCTCCGGACCGTGGAGGGTGACACGACGCCGCCGGTGTCGAGCACCCCGACCCCGCGCAGTGCGTCCATCAGCGCCTCGAGGGTCATCGTGACGACGAGCGTGGCGCGCGGCGACCGGGTCACCCCCTCGGGCGCCGCGACGCCCCGGCCGGTGATCTCGAGCAGGGCGTCGGCCCGGCGCGTGGCCGCCGACCGGCTGTCGACATCGTCGGGCGACAGGTCGGGCCGGGGGCCGGAGAGCGGGTCGATGGCCGCCTCGACGATCGCCGCCCCCTCGGGGTCGAGGCGCATCCGGTGGTCGGTGAACCCGGCCGTGGTCGTGCGCACCTGGCGCAGCGAACGCCCGGCGCGCAGGCCGGCCTCCTCGGCGTCGCGCTCGGCCGGTGGCCTCACCGTGGCGCGCGCGTGGGCGACGAGCCGGGCGAGCTCGCGCGCGGTCAGTACGTCGGCGGCCTCGACCATCGCGTCGACGATGCCGGCGAGGTGCTCGGGGTCGGCGACCGGCGCCACGTCGTCGTGGAACCGCAGGATCGCCGCGGCCGCCCCGACGCCCACCCCCCTCCTCCACGCGCTCGGCCAGGCGCTCCCACCGGCTGTCGCGCAGGGCGGCGCCCACCCTGGCCACGGCGGCAGCTGCTGCCCCGTCGAAGCGCGCGGCACCGAGCCCGTCGGCCTGACCCCGCAGCCAGTCGGCAAGCGACAACCCGTCGTCCGTGCCGAGCCCGCGGGAGTGCGCCTCGCGGGCCAGCACGGCCGTGAGCGTCTGGCACAGCTCGCGCAGCTCCTGCGCACGCCCGACGAGCGCGCAGACCTCGCCCTCCGACAGCGCCCAGGTCGGGCAGCCGCGAGCCGGCGACCGGACCGTGCGGACCATCTCGTCCAGCACGGCGACCGAGCGCTCGGCCTCGGCGTGCGGTGCGGTGCTCATGACGACCACGACAGGGTCGACCACTGACAATGCATGACGTCGTCACACGCAGGAGGACTCGTGAGCCAGCAGCACCCACCCGCCGCCGGCGCCCCCGAGCGCACCAAGGTCCTCTCCGTGCGGCTGACGCAGGAGGAGTTCGCGGCGCTCTCGTCCCGCGCGGACGAGCTCGGCATCGGTGCGTCGACCCTCGCTCGCACGCTCGTGAGGCGCGCCCTCGTCCCGGCCTCGCCCCACGACCGCGCGGCGAGCCACCTCACGGCACTCGAGGCCACCCTCCGCCCGGAAGTCGACCTCGACGCCCGTCTCGACGCCCGCCCGCAGCCGAGCGTCGACGCGCGCCTCGCCGTGGTCGAGGCGCGAGCTGCGCTCGCTCCTCGACGAGCTCGAGGACCGCGCCCTGCTGCGCGGCCGCGACGACGACACCC